>NZ_JBKQGY010000011.1:0-841 GCF_050487225.1 Paenalcaligenes sp. Me131 | reverse complement strand
CTACCACTACCACTACCACTACCACTACCACTACCACTACCACTACCACTACCACTACCACTACCACTACCACTACCACTACCACTACCACTACCACTACCACTACCACTACCACTACCACTACCACGGATCCTCACTATCCTGCGTTGTCTTCTTCTTCTTCTTCTTCTTCTTCTTCTTCTTCTTCTTCTTCTTTTTATGGAGTCTGTCGGTTCATAAACAAGTTAGTCGTTCTTATCTTGTGAGTGGAGGGCATAAGCCGTACGTCATGATCCTTATATATAGCGGGGGCAAGATGGTGGTTGTAGTGCAATGCGAGAGGGTAACAGCACATCCACCTATCTACAGTGGTCAGCCCTGTGTGTTCTCTGGCTTATCTCAAGAAGGAGTGCAGCAGTGTGGTTCATTAGATAAATAGGAAGAGGTGGGGAGCGGGATGATTGATGTGTCGCTCTATATATAGAGAGGGGTGATTAAGCTCTAGATATATAGAGTGGGCGTGGCGATGCTTGTTTTTGAAATCAATGGCTTCATGTTTCTGCAGCCGCGTACGTCATGCCATGGGGTATGGTCAATGAGGCTAGTGCTAACAACAGTTGGCCGGGTGGCATGAAGATACGGATGTGGGGCCGTAGGTGTCTATGGCCTATCTACTAGTTGTTCATAGTTGTTTCTTGCTAAGAAAGGTGGGGTGAGAGCTATGTGTGGTGGTTCTAGATAGATAGATAGATAGATAGATAGATAGATAGATAGATAGATAGATAGATAGATAGATAGATAGATAGATAGATAGATAGATAGATAGATAGATAGATAGATAGATAGATAGATAGATAGATAG
>NZ_JBKQGY010000010.1:0-1027 GCF_050487225.1 Paenalcaligenes sp. Me131 | reverse complement strand
AGATAGATAGATAGATAGATAGATAGATAGATAGATAGATAGATAGATAGATAGATAGATAGATAGATAGATAGATAGATAGATAGATAGATAGATAGATAGATAGATAGATAGATAGATAGATAGATAGAGTAAGCGTGCTGTACTTACTTTGAGATCTATGGCTTTGTGTCTCTGCGGTCTCATGCGGTATGCAATGGAGGTCCTTCGAGTAAGGTGAGAGCTAGTAGCCAGTCAGTCGGTCGGTCTGGGGCGGGGTTTTGTGTAACGCTACCGTTTATCTAATAGTTGCTTAGAAGGGTTTGGCAGTAAAGGGATTAGGATGAACACTATAAACGGTGGCTTTAGATAGGTGGATGGGGCTCGGGTTAGTCCTTTCGGTTTTGCCTTCATGTACTCCGAAAATATTTCAAACCGTAACCTATTGAATTTATGAGGGTTTGAAAATATCTTCATAAAATCTTCATTTATTTGTCATAAAGAGCTTGTGTGGGTGTGAAAGAGGGTGCTATAGTTTCGTTTCTTCGTTGCAAGACATACGGGTTTTCCCTAGGTGGATCCCTAGTTCAAACAGCGAAGGCCAAGTAAAACAAACGTTTGACAGGCAGCTGGGAAAAGGACTATAGTTCACTCCCTTGTTTGAAAAGCAGTTTGCTTCACAAGGCAGCGGTCTTCTACGGGGGATTGCGATTCACCCGAAAGGGTGGAGTGGCAAGAAAATAAATCTTGACAAGTTTTAAAAAACCATGTTAAAGTTTCTTTCTTTGCTGCAGAGCACAAAACTTAGTTTTCAGGTTTGAGGGTTAATTTTTGTGAGTGGGTTTTGAAGTGGTTTCGGTTTTGAATGTTTTGAAAATAAACGCTTGACACCAAAAACAAAATGCTTCATAATTTCACTTTTCTGGTTTAGCTGCAACGGCAGCGACCTGCTACTTCGGTAGCAAGTGTTCTTTAAAAATTTAACAGCCGATAAGTGTGGGCGCTTGGAATGAGTGGACCAACCTTCTCACGAAGGTTCGCCAAACAT
>NZ_JBKQGY010000009.1:0-2284 GCF_050487225.1 Paenalcaligenes sp. Me131 | reverse complement strand
CAGTATGATGCAGTGTTTCATGTTTGGGATTGCGTTTTGTACTGCTAAATTTGTTTGAACGACACTTAAAACTTATAACCTTAAGAGTTATAGGATCAAGCCGCACGGGCAATTAGTACTGGTTAGCTACGTGCATTACTGCACTTCCACACCCAGCCTATCAACGTCCTGGTCTAGAACGACCCTTTAGGGGAATCAAGTTCCCGGGATACCTAATCTTCAGACGAGTTTCCCGCTTAGATGCCTTCAGCGGTTATCTCTTCCGTACTTAGCTACTCGGCAATGCCATTGGCATGACAACCGATACACCAGCGGTACGTCCACTCCGGTCCTCTCGTACTAGGAGCAGGCTCCGTCAAGTATCCAACGCCCACGGCAGATAGGGACCAAACTGTCTCACGACGTTTTAAACCCAACTCACGTACCTCTTTAAATGGCGAACAGCCATACCCTTGGGACCGGCTACAGCCCCAGGATGAGATGAGTCGACATCGAGGTGCCAAACACCGCCGTCGATATGAACTCTTGGGCGGTATCAGCCTGTTATCCCCAGAGTACCTTTTATCCGTTGAGCGATGGCCCTTCCATACAGAACCACCGGATCACTATGTCCTACTTTCGTACCTGTTCGACTTGTCAGTCTCACAGTCAAGCACGCTTATGCCATTGCACTATCAAGACGATTTCCGACCGTCTCTAGCGTACCTTCGAACTCCTCCGTTACACTTTAGGAGGAGACCGCCCCAGTCAAACTGCCCACCATGCACGGTCCCCGATCCCGATAAGGGACCTAGGTTAGAACCATAAACAGACCAGGGTGGTATTTCAAGGTTGACTCCACGCGAACTAGCGTCCACGCTTCAACGTCTCCCACCTATCCTACACAGGCCGGTTCACAATCCAATGCAAAGCTACAGTAAAGGTTCATGGGGTCTTTCCGTCTAGCCGCGGGTAGATTGCATCATCACAACCACTTCAACTTCGCTGAGTCTCAGGAGGAGACAGTGTGGCCATCGTTACGCCATTCGTGCAGGTCGGAACTTACCCGACAAGGAATTTCGCTACCTTAGGACCGTTATAGTTACGGCCGCCGTTTACCGGGGCTTCGATCAAGAGCTTGCACCCCATCACTTAACCTTCCGGCACCGGGCAGGCGTCACACCCTATACGTCCACTTTCGTGTTTGCAGAGTGCTGTGTTTTTAATAAACAGTCGCAGCCACCGATTCACTGCGGCCCTTTCATGCTTTGCGCGCAGGCGCATCACACTACCGGGGCATACCTTCTCCCGAAGTTACGGTATTAATTTGCCGAGTTCCTTCTCCTGAGTTCTCTCAAGCGCCTTGGAATATTCATCCCGTCCACCTGTGTCGGTTTGCGGTACGGTCTTGTAAAGCTGAAGCTTAGAGGCTTTTCTTGGGACCACTTCCAATCAGTTTAGAGCCGTAGCTCTATCCAGTGACATCCTTGAATTACGCGCCCGGATTTGCCTAAGCGCCTTCTTCGATGCCCCAACGGAGATATCCAACACTCCGATGACCTTCTGCAATCCGTCCCCCCATCGCACTTTACAACGGTGCGGGAATATTAACCCGCTTCCCATCAGCTACGCATCTCTGCCTCACCTTAGGGGCCGACTCACCCTGCGCCGATGAACGTTGCGCAGGAAACCTTGGACTTACGGCGAGGGGGCTTTTCACCCCCTTTATCGCTACTCATGTCAGCATTCTCACTTCTGATACCTCCAGCATTCCTTACGGAACACCTTCGCAGGCCTACAGAACGCTCTCCTACCACGCACAGTAAACTGTGCATCCGCAGCTTCGGTAACTGGCTTAGCCCCGTTACATCTTCCGCGCAGGACGACTCGATCAGTGAGCTATTACGCTTTCTTTAAAGGATGGCTGCTTCTAAGCCAACCTCCTGACTGTCTATGCCTTCCCACTTCGTTTCCCACTTAGCCCGTTTTAGGGACCTTAGCTGGCGGTCTGGGTTGTTTCCCTCTTGAGTCCGGACGTTAGCACCCGGTGCTCTGTCTCCCGTACTGTACTTGTTGGTATTCGGAGTTTGCCATGGTTTGGTAAGTCGCTATGACCCCCTAGCCAAAACAGTGCTCTACCCCCAACAGTAATATACGAGGCACTACCTAAATAGTTTTCGGAGAGAACCAGCTATCTCCAGGCTTGTTTAGCCTTTCACTCCAATCCACAGTTCATCCCCTAATTTTTCAACATTAGTGGGTTCGGTCCTCCAGCACGTGTTACCGTGCCTTCAACCTGACCATG
>NZ_JBKQGY010000008.1:0-3096 GCF_050487225.1 Paenalcaligenes sp. Me131 | reverse complement strand
ATAGATCGCCTGGTTTCGGGTCTACACCCAGCGACTGAATCGCCCTATTCGGACTCGCTTTCGCTACGCCTCCCCTATTCGGTTAAGCTTGCCACTGAATGTAAGTCGCTGACCCATTATACAAAAGGTACGCAGTCACACCACAAGGGTGCTCCTACTGTTTGTATGCATGCGGTTTCAGGATCTATTTCACTCCCCTTCCGGGGTTCTTTTCGCCTTTCCCTCACGGTACTGGTTCACTATCGGTCGATCACGAGTATTTAGCCTTGGAGGATGGTCCCCCCATATTCAGACAGGATTTCACGTGTCCCGCCCTACTTATCTAACGCCTAGTACCACCGATTTGATTTCGCTTACGGGACTATCACCCACTACGGTAAAACTTTCCATTTTTTTCAGCTATCAAATCGACTATCACGTTAAGGCTGGTCCGGTTTCGCTCGCCACTACTTCCGGAATCTCGGTTGATTTCTTTTCCTCAGGTTACTTAGATGGTTCAGTTCACCTGGTTCGCTTCGCTACACCTATGTATTCAGTGTAGGATACAGTATCGCTACTGTGGGTTTCCCCATTCGGACATCTACGGATCAAAGCTTGTTTGTCAGCTCCCCGTAGCTTTTCGCAGACTACCACGTCCTTCATCGCCTGTGATCGCCAAGGCATCCGCCGCATGCACTTATTCGCTTGATCCTATAACACTTAAGGCTACAGGATTATGAGTTTTAGCAATTGTGCCGTTCATCAAGTTTGCTTGGATTCGATTTCTCGAATTCAAAAAAGAACTTTGTTTGAACAAAATTGTTGATTTGCAATCACAACCCGTCTATTCATACAGCCAACAGTTAAGTTGGTGTATACATGAATACACTTCGTTGTGCTTTTTCCAGATTGTTAAAGAACATAACCAGCGATGAGCTTTATCAGCCCAACGAGTAACACTGTCATAAACAATGCTATTCGTTAAACTGTCAGTACCCAAGCAACTCGACGTTTCAAGTTGCGTTCACTGTATTTCATGACCAATTTTCAAATCACCACCGTAAAAATCGTGGTGGAGGATGACGGGATCGAACCGACGACCCCCTGCTTGCAAAGCAGGTGCTCTCCCAGCTGAGCTAATCCCCCGTGGTATTCGTGGTGGGTCAAGTTGGAATCGAACCAACGACCCCCGCCTTATCAAGACGGTGCTCTAACCGACTGAGCTACTGACCCAATTCGTTACTGCTTCGTTGGTGACTACCTTGGTCATGAACTTTTATAACAGCCAATAAGTGTGGACGCTTTCGCTTTGTGAACCTTCGCTCTTAAAGGAGGTGATCCAGCCGCACCTTCCGATACGGCTACCTTGTTACGACTTCACCCCAGTCATGAATCCCACCGTGGTAAGCGTCCTCCTTACGGTTAGACTACCTACTTCTGGTGAAACCCACTTCCATGGTGTGACGGGCGGTGTGTACAAGACCCGGGAACGTATTCACCGCGGCATTCTGATCCGCGATTACTAGCGATTCCGACTTCACGCAGTCGAGTTGCAGACTGCGATCCGGACTACGATCGGGTTTATGAGATTAGCTCCCCCTCGCGGGTTGGCGACCCTCTGTCCCGACCATTGTATGACGTGTGAAGCCCTACGCATAAGGGCCATGAGGACTTGACGTCATCCCCACCTTCCTCCGGTTTGTCACCGGCAGTCTCACTAGAGTGCTCTTGCGTAGCAACTAGTGACAAGGGTTGCGCTCGTTGCGGGACTTAACCCAACATCTCACGACACGAGCTGACGACAGCCATGCAGCACCTGTGTTCCGGTTCCCTTGCGGGCACTTCTAAATCTCTTCAGAATTCCAGACATGTCAAGCGTAGGTAAGGTTTTTCGCGTTGCATCGAATTAATCCACATCATCCACCGCTTGTGCGGGTCCCCGTCAATTCCTTTGAGTTTTAATCTTGCGACCGTACTCCCCAGGCGGTCAACTTCACGCGTTAGCTGCGCTACTAAGGCCTAACGGCCCCAACAGCTAGTTGACATCGTTTAGGGCGTGGACTACCAGGGTATCTAATCCTGTTTGCTCCCCACGCTTTCGTACCTGAGCGTCAGTATTATCCCAGGGGGCTGCCTTCGCCATCGGTATTCCTCCACATCTCTACGCATTTCACTGCTACACGTGGAATTCTACCCCCCTCTGACATACTCTAGCTAGGTAGTTAAAAATGCAGTTCCAAGGTTGAGCCCTGGGATTTCACATCTTTCTTTCCTAGCCGCCTGCGTACCCTTTACGCCCAGTAATTCCGATTAACGCTTGCACCCTACGTATTACCGCGGCTGCTGGCACGTAGTTAGCCGGTGCTTATTCTACAGGTACCGTCATCTACAGAGGTTATTAGCCCCTGTCATTTCTTCCCTGTCAAAAGTGCTTTACAACCCGAAGGCCTTCATCACACACGCGGGATGGCTGGATCAGGGTTTCCCCCATTGTCCAAAATTCCCCACTGCTGCCTCCCGTAGGAGTCTGGGCCGTGTCTCAGTCCCAGTGTGGCTGGTCGTCCTCTCAAACCAGCTACGGATCGTCGCCTTGGTAGGCCTTTACCCCACCAACTAGCTAATCCGATATCGGCCGCTCCAATAGTGAGAGGTCTTGCGATCCCCCCCTTTCCCCCGTAGGGCGTATGCGGTATTAGCCACTCTTTCGAGTAGTTATCCCCCGCTACTGGGCACGTTCCGATACATTACTCACCCGTCCGCCACTCGCCACCAAGAGAGCAAGCTCTCTCGTGCTGCCGTTCGACTTGCATGTGTAAAGCATCCCGCTAGCGTTCAATCTGAGCCAGGATCAAACTCTTCAGTTTAATCTCTGTATATTTTGCTTCAAATAACCAAAGTTATCTAAAGCGGAGTAATTCGTACTCAAAGAAATTTAGAGTTGTTTGCACAAGGCAAAAACCTAATTTTCTTTATGTGAGCACTTGATCTATATGTTTGGCGAACCTTCGTGAGAAGGTTGGTCCACTCATTCCAAGCGCCCACACTTATCGGCTGTTAAATTTTTAAAGAACACTTGCTACCGAAGTAGCAGGTCGCTGCCGTTGCAGCTAAACCAGA
>NZ_JBKQGY010000007.1:0-14586 GCF_050487225.1 Paenalcaligenes sp. Me131 | reverse complement strand
TCCGAACAGGACCGTGAAACGCCTTCGCGCCGATGATAGTGCACGGACGTGTGTGAAAGTAGGTCATCGTCAGGCTCTTACACCAAAAGCCCCGCATCCAACCGATGCGGGGCTTTTTTACGTCTGGACAAAACGCATAACTCCTCTGCAAAGAACCAATTAAGGGCTGATCTAGGACTCTACGGGCCTGCGGCTGTTGCGGTACACGCATACAAGCTTAGGCAGACAAACATAGTCGCTAAAGCAGGACTATCTGCAGCCAACGCCAAGAACGATAATAACGGCAGGTGTATGGCTCTCTAGGTTGCTGAACGAGAACTTCTTAATCTTGAGTGGATTATATGGGCAGGTAGTGTTGGATTATCTTCTTGTTTATGGAAGTTGCGCGTTAGTGAACCCAGACGCTTTAGTTATGTAAGAGCTGCTTCCTTAGCGGGGCTAACTATTTCTATGCTGCCTACTGAGTTAGCGTCTCTTTAGCAGAGCTACCTGCATGTTATTGAGTAAGAATAAACTGTTCTTAATGACAATAACTCCGGCCATTAGGCTGATAGCAATCTCTGCTGAGGTTTTTACTGCCTAACTTGTGCTTTGCGGGCTAGCAGCTAGGGCAGGGCCTTTGGTTGTATGTATTCTATTGAGTAGGAATCGGTATTGATAGCCTTTAGCTTAGACGGCTGCGTGCGTAGCGGCTTGGCAATCGTAGGCAACCTATCTGTAAATTCATCTATTCATTTTCTTTGGATGCAGCTAGCAGACACCAGGTACTGAGCTGCAGATGCTTAGGTTATCTTGTTGAGAGATACGTGTATATGCAGAGTCTTGACTACAGATATGACTCCACTCCCCAGAGTATGCTCATATCAGACACATAGACCACAAAATAAAAACGTCTGATGGTGAGATTCATCAGGCGTTTTTAGATTTGCTGCTAGAGAGCACTCTAGCGTAGGTGAGGTCTACCTAATCTTCCCCTGAGCGAATAATAGGAGCTGTAGCCTCTAACTGTTCTTGTAGGGTACGGCGAACAAGGCTTAAATGCTCACGCATGGCTTGTGCTGCTTCTTCGGGGGATCGTTCACGTACGGCATTTAAAATGCGCGAATGTTGTTCTGTATAACGTGCGCGCACTTCAGGGGTTAGTACATGACGACGTAAGCGACCCCATTCAGTTTGCGCTCGTGCCTGTGTTAATACATCGTAGAAATGCACTAACAGCTTGTTATGCGTAGCCAAACCTAAAGCTTTATGTAGTGCACTGTCCCATTGCTCCCACTCTGCGTGTGAGCGTACTTGCTTAGTTTGTTCAAAGCAGTGTGATAGCGCATCTAAGTCGTGTGAGCTGGCATGTACAGCAGCTGCAGCAGCGATCGCAGGCTCTAGTACAAAGCGTGCATCCATCAGCTCTATGGGGCTGGTGTGTTGCGTCAGACTTTCTAGTGAGTGCAACGGTATGCGTGGTGCTAGCACTACTGTACCTCTACCTGGCACACGCTCCAGACGCCCCTCTTGCTCCAAAATGTCCAAAGCCTGACGTAATACTCGGCGGCTGGCTGTTAATGTCGTGGCTAACTCGCGCTCAGGCGGTAGCTTACTGCCTGGCTGGTAGCTTGCGCTTTCCAGCATTTGGCGTAAAGACTGTAGAACATGTGCGGAACGACCCGTAAGCGTAGGGGAAGTAGGTGTCATGGATGTAAGCGACTAATGGCGAAATGCAGTGTAAAGCATATTGCTAGCATTAAAGATGAGGAACAGTGCAAACGCTATGCGAAGGTAGCGCGGGTTAATGCTGTGTGCAATACGGGCTCCAATAGGGGCCATAAAACCAGTAATGGGTATTAAGAGTAAAAAAGCCAAAACGTTGACATAGCCTACACTGAAAGGTGGCCGTCCGGGAGATCCTATTCCTGCAATAAATGCACCAATAGTTCCTGGTATTGCAATAATCAAACCAATGGCTGCCGCCGTACCTACAGCACGGCGCATAGGGTAGCGATAAAGTGTCAACAGGGGCACACTGAGAGTGCCGCCGCCAATGCCCATGATGGATGATAAGCTGCCAACTAATACGCCATAGAGTGAACGTAAGAAACCAGTGGGTAATTGACCCGTGTCGCTGTCTTGACGGTTGGGGCCAAACAACATGTACAGGGCTACGAGCAAAGTCATGACCGCAAAGATCAATGTCAGGTAAGAAGATTTAAGTATGCTGAATAACATCATGCCTATGATGGCTCCTACGAGTAGGGCTGGTCCCCAACTTCGTAGTAAGGCCACATCAATTGCACCTTTTGCATAATGCGCTCGGGATGAGGACAGCGCGGTGGCCACTACAGTAGAGAGTGATGTGCCTACGGCCATATGCATACGCACATTATCGTCTAACCCCATCAGCGTAAAAAGATAAAACAGCACAGGCACTAAGACGATGCCTCCACCTACACCTAATAAACCGGCAATCAAACCGGCAGCTACACCCGCACCGGTAATTGCCAGAGCAAAGTAGAGCATAGTTTCTACTGAAAACTCCATGACCAATACACCTTAATAAGAGACCAAATGGTAATTATTTATCTAATTGGTCTCCATCAGGGATGGTTTCTTTGATCGTATGAGGATTGTTGGTGTAAACGTTAATAAAAAAAGAGACCAATTAATTAGTTGGTCTCTTTTTTGTGATTAGGATGCGACAGCTGTGTATAGCATGTTGCACGCGTTGAAGAGTAGGAAGGCAGCGAAAGCATAACGTAGGTAGCGAGGGTTCACACTGTGTGCGAGTCTGGCGCCATAGGGGGCTACAAATGCGGTGATGGGAATCAAAATGACAAAGGCGACAATATTGACATAACCTACGCTAAAAGGAGGTAGATGCGTTTGGCCTAACCCCGCTAAAACAGCACCAAAAGCGCCTGGCAATGATATCAGTAGGCCTACGGCTGCCGATGTGCCGACCGCCTTGCGCATGGGGTATTTAAAGTAGCTGAGTAGTGGCACGGTCAGACTGCCGCCGCCAATGCCCATGATGGTGGATAGCCCAGCGACGAGAAGACCAGTAATCCAACGTATAGGCCCGTTAGGCAAATTGCCTACGGAGTCATCCGGATTTTTACGAGATGAGCCAAAGAGCATATACATGGCGATGGAGAAGGTCATGACCGAGAAAATAATGCCCAACTCTGCTGATTTGATTGAGCTAAAAAGGCTCATGGCGATCAGTGCACCAATAATTAACCAAGGTGCCCAATGCTTTAGTAACTCAGTGTCTACGCCACCCTTTTTATAGTGTGCTCTAGACGAGGAGATAGCGGTAGCAATAATAGTCGCGAGCGAGGTACCAATAGCGACGTGTAAGGCGACAGAGGGATCCACGCCCATCTGATGAAATAGGTAGAACAGCACGGGGACTAATACCAGCCCGCCACCTACCCCTAAGAGCCCAGCAATTAGCCCAGCCACCACACCTGCTACGGCAACTGCCACAACAAATATCACATAGAACTGCGTAGAGTATTCCATGACAAAAGGGTCACTTTCTATTAACTAAACAAGCAGAGTAGCAAAAGGTCTTTTGTCTGTCGTGAAACATGTGACTTTTTACGCTATGTCGTTGTAGTTTAGCTAAGTAACGCGAGTGCTGAATTGAGCGGTGCTGTGTCTGTGGTGTCTTCTAGCATGTTGATTTGCTCACCGTACCAATGCAGGGTAGGAGCCAAGGAACATACTGAACCTATGATTAATAGTGAGGGCGACGCGAAGTGATGCTGCTTGGCGTAGTGTGCTAACGAATCAATACGGCTTAGTAACGTACGCTGTTCAGGGCGTGAGCCATTTTCAATGAGTGCGCAGGGCGTATCAGCTGTACGGCCAGCCTCTTGCAAACGTGTGATGAAGTGCAAAATCTGTTGTAAACCCATGTAGACCACCACCGTTTGTGTGGGATCGCTGAGCGCATTCCAGTTCTCTATGGGCGAGTCGTCTTTACGATGGGCCGTGATCAGTTGTACGGATTGTGCGTAGTCTCTGTGAGTGAGCGGTATGCCGCTGTAGGCAGCGCAGGCTAACGCGGCTGTAATGCCTGGAATGACCTTATAGGGAATCTGGTGAGCACGCAGAACTTCTAGTTCCTCTCCGCCACGTCCAAAGATAAAGGCATCCCCCCCTTTTAAGCGTACTACTGTGTGGCCTTGCTGAGCATGCTCTACCATCAGTTGGTGAATACGGTGCTGAGTAGCATGGTGGTCCTCGCCTACTTGCTTGCCTACAGATATTTGCAGGGCATCCCGTCGTGCAAGCTCCAAAATAGCAGGGTCTACTAAGCGATCATAAAGGATCACATCAGCTTGGTTAAGCGCACGCAAAGCATGCTGTGTGAGTAGGCCTGGATCACCTGATCCAGCCCCTACTAATAAGACCTCGCCCATCGTGGTAGTAGGCGGCGACACTAAGGCGCTTTCTAGTAGTGTGGCAGCCAACGTGGCTTGTTGAGCCTGTATGGCATTGGCCACTGGGCCATCCATAATCCAATCGTAAAAGTTACGGCGTGCTTTTAACTGGGGGAATGCCTGTTTTATGGCTTGTCTATAACGTTGCAGCAACTGGGTTAATGCGCCTAATGAGTGGTCCAAGCTGCTTTCTATGCGCGCACGTATGCGTCGGGCCACCATGGGGGCTGCGCCGGCAGAGGAAATAGCGACCGTGATAGGGGCGCGATCCACAATAGCGGGGACTTGGCATGATGAGAGCTCGGCATCGTCCACAACGTTGGCAAAAATGTGACGTTGTTCGGCATCCTGTGACACTACAGCATTTAGCGTAGCGTCGTCTGAGGCGGCAATGACGAGCCAGACGTTATCTAAATCGCGGGGTGCATAAGGACGCGCATGCCAGTGGATTTTGCCCTGTTCTGTCCATTGCTGTAGCGAGGCATTTAGCTCTGGAGCCACCACGGTAATAGCGGCCTGACTTTTTGCGAGCAGTTGTACTTTTCGCCAAGCCACTTCGCCGCCACCCACAACAACGACAGCGCGCCCAGCAAGGTTAGTGAAGAGGGGGAAAAGGAAAGTGCTCATAAGTTTCAGTGTCAAAAATGCGGCCGTGATGCTATTGATTCTAGGTAGGACATGCGGCACGCAGAACGACGTAAAACTTATTTAGTTATCCCTCTATATCTATATAACTAATGTGCGTAGACAAAAGAGTTTATTAAGCACTGTTGTATTATGTCGCAATATGTTGCAGATTAGGTATATACCCTAACCTTTTGATTTAGAACAAATTGTTAAAAATATTAGTGAAATGTTGAAGATTATTAACATTTATTATTCCTAAACTGTTGCTGGCAATCGATACAATGCAAAATAGTTTGTAAATTCGTTTCTGGCAGTTCAATTTACTTACAAACTGTAAGACGCAAGGTCATGCTCCAAGAATACAGGTCAGAAGCCTGTAGCTCCGCCTTGCCAACTCTCTCATGCAATGGCGTTACGTACATTCGCTAATTTGTTTTGGACGCTTCTGTTGACAGCACGGTCTGTGTTGCGTCAACCAAGCACCAGCTTTACACGGAATAGCTAACCCCCTCTAAACAGAGTCTGACTACCGATGGGGTTCGTTCCGGTAGCCCGCCTCTGTTTGGTTTATTGCGTAGATGCAATGTGTAGTACACATCAATGAACAGCACTCACTGTTCATGAAAAAAACCTAAAAACATGCAGGAGCTGCGAAGATGCAAGTAAAAAATCTAACCATTATGGCCATGGCTGTCGCTATGGTATTTTCTGGCGCAAGTTTTGCGCAAACAGCATTATCTCTGCAAGAAAGTGTAGAGAAGGCTGTTACGTCTAACCCAGAATTGGGTGCTCGATTCCAAGACTTTCAATCTAGCTTAGAAGGCCAAAATGTGGCCCAAGGCGGGTTGTTGCCGGAAGTGAATGCAGAAGGCTGGATCGGTAAAGAGTGGCGCGGTAGTACTTCACTGAGCAAATCGCACGACTGGACTCGCAAGGGTTACACGCTGCAACTGCGTCAGTTGATTTTTGATGGCAATTCCACACTGAATACCGTACGTCAGTTGGGCTTGGAAAAAGTGTCCACATACTACGATTTGGTTTCTACCATTGATAGCGTAGCGATGGAAGCGGCAGCCGCGCACATTGACGTTCAGCGTTACCGTGAAATGGAATTGCTGGCACGTGAAAACTACCAAATGCACTTGAACACCTTGGGTCAAGTACGTGAGCGTAGCGAATCTGGCGTTGGCCGTGGCGTGGACTTGGAGCAAGCCATGGGTCGCCAAGCGTTGGCACAAAGTAACCTGATGACAGAATCCGGTAACTTGAACGATGTGTTGCAACGCTACCGTCGTATCGTTGGTCAGCCTGCGCCTACTGTATTGGTAGATGCACCTACATTTGATGAAAAGCTGCCAAGCAACCCAGAGAATTTTGATAACTCGTTGTTGGCTAACCCATCCATTCTGTCCAAACAAGCGTTGTTGCAAGCGGCAGATAAAGGTGTAGACGTTGCACGTGGCAACTTCTCGCCTACATTGGAATTCCGTGCGTCTACAGGTCGTGATCGTAACGAGCGTCCTAACGAGTTGACAGGCCGTCACCATACATCACAAGCCTCCAACGTGCAGTTGGTAGCTTCCTACAACTTGTACCGTGGTGGTGCTGACTCCGCACGTGTACGTCAGACCAAAGCGCAATCGTACGCAGCACGTGATGTACGTGATTACACATGCCGCAACGTGCAGCAAGAATTGTCTATCGCATGGAACAACATCGTTCGTCTGCGTGAACAGATTCCTTTCCTGCGTGACCACGAATTGGCCACATCTAAAGTACGTGTAGCGTACATGCAGCAGTTCCAAATCGGTCAGCGTTCTTTGCTGGACTTGCTGGATACCGAGAACGAATTGTTCGATGCACGTCGCGCACTGCGTAACGCTGAATACGACCTGAAATTGGCCGAGCTGCGTTGGTTGACCTTCTCTCACCAGTTGTTGCCAGCACTGGGTTTACAACAGCCTCACAACCAAGAGTTGCCTGAGGAAGCTGAAGACCTGATCTTCCCACAAGAAGCATTGCAAGTATGTATGGAACCTGTGCCTGACACAGCTAACCTGCAACCCGTAATGGTGGAGTACCGCAACAACATGCAGCCACCTGTTCTACGTCAAGTGGGTGCAAACTAAGCGTGATGTAATATGTAGTAATAAGTTGAAGTTGCATGACACATAGGTGTCGTGCAACGACCAACTTGGCATAGGGCGGTAGAGCACACATGAAAAATGATCGTTCATATAAACAAGAACTGTCGGCATCAGATGCCGACTTTATCCGTGTGCTGGAGGATTTGATCGACGTGCTGATTAGTAATGGCACGATTCGTATGACTGACTTGCCTCCCGAAGCGCTCAAAAAACTGCATGCCCGCAAACAGACGCGTCAGCGCCTGCGTAATACTTCGCTTGATTTGATTAATGACGACGACGATGGACTCCTCTGATCCGCATCTGAGCCAGAACGTTGAGGGTATGCCTGCGCCGCATACTACTCACGATGACCCTCTTCTGGCATGTCTGGTTGAAATTACCAGATTGCATGGGCACCCTTGTTCAGCACAGCATTTAAGTGCTGGATTGCCATTGGCAGACCATCGTCTTACTCCTCATTTGCTGCCTCGTGCAGCGGCCAGAGCAAACAGCTCTGTACGAGTGGTGCGTCGTCCATTGCAGAATTTTCCAACCGCCTTATTGCCAGTGATTTTGTTGCTTAAACAAAATAGAGCATGCGTGTTGTTGTCTCTAGATGGTGATGATGCCGTTGTGCATTATCCCGAGTCTCCAGCGCCTGTAAAAATGTCGCTAGAGGCATTGTTAGAGGATTACTCTGGTTTGGCGGCGGTAGTGCGGCCGTTGTACCGAGTAGAAGCACGCGCCAAAGAAGGCATTGCTGAATTAAAAAATAAACATTGGTTCTGGGCCACCATTACCGAAAACTGGCGCTTATATCGCGATGCGATTGGCGCGGCGTTACTGATTAATATTTTTGCACTGATGATCCCGCTCTACACCATGAACGTGTATGACCGGGTAGTGCCAAACAACGCGACTGAAACCCTGTGGGTGCTGACGCTGGGTATTGGCTTAGTGCTGTTGTTTAACTTCATTCTTACCACCGTACGGGCGTACGTGGTGGATGCAGCAAGTAAACGTGTGGATGTGCGGTTGTCGGCATTGATTATGGAGCGTGTGCTGGATTTGCGTATGGAAGCGCGTCCAGGCTCTGTAGGGTCGTTTGCGGCGAACTTGCGCTCTTTTGAGTCGGTGCGTGACTTCATCGCATCAGCCAGTTTGACCACGTTGGTAGATTTACCATTCGTGTTGTTGTTTCTGGCCGTGTTGGCGTGGATCTCACCGTACATGTTGATCCCGCCGATTGTGGCAATCATCATCGTGTTGGCGGTGTCGTACTTTGCGCAGCGCCACATGGAAACGCTGACCAAGCAAACCTTCCAAGCCGCTGCACAACGTAATGCTGGCTTGGTAGAGTCGCTGTCTGGTCTGGAAACACTGAAAGTGTTGAATGCACAAAGTCATGCACAGCGTAACTGGGAGCGTTCCACAGAGTTCTTGGCCTCTATTGGCGGCAAGATTAAATTGACCTCCTCAAGCACGGTGGGTTTTGTACAGACTATGCAGCAGATGGTCACCATCAGTGTGGTGGTAATCGGTGCGTACTTGGTACAAGATGCCGCGCTGTCTATGGGGGGGATTATTGCGTCCTCCATGATTGCTGGCCGTTGTTTGGCTCCGTTGGGGCAAGTGGCTGGGTTGATGATGCAATACCAGAATGCGCGTACGTCGTTAGACTCCATCGATGGCTACATGAAAATGCCTGTGGAGCATCCTATAGAACGTAACTTTGTGCCACGTCCACAATTGGATGGAGCGGTAGAGTTCAGGGATGTGAGCTTTGTTTACCCTAGCACCGATCAGAAAGTGCTAAGCCAGATCAGCTTGTCTATTAAGCCAGGCGAGAAGGTAGGCATTATTGGTCGTATAGGTTCGGGTAAGACCACGCTGTCTAAACTGATCTTGGGTTTGTACCAGCCTACAGAAGGTACTGTGCTGGTGGATGGCATTGATATTCGCCAGATTGATCCTGCTGATTTGCGCCGTTCTATGGGCTTTGTGTCGCAAGATCCAGTGCTGTTTTACGGCACCTTGAAACATAACCTCACGATGGGGGCGCCATACGCGTCCGATGAGGAAATGTTGGCGGCGGCCCGTATTTCGGGTGTGGATCAATTTGCATCCAGACACCCTGACGGTTACGACATGATCATCAGTGAGCGTGGTGAGTCCTTGTCTGGCGGTCAACGTCAGTCTATCGCGGTGGCGCGTGCCGTATTGAATCGTCCATCGGTATTGCTATTGGATGAGCCCAGCAGCCACATGGATAACCAAAGCGAGATGGCGTTGCGCTCGCGTTTAAAAGATATTTGTGTGGATAAAACGGTGATTCTGGTTACTCACCGTACAGCGTTACTAGATTTAGTAGATCGCTTGATCGTGATGGATAACGGACGCATTGTGGCAGATGGTCCAAAAGATCAAGTCGTGACTGCGTTGAAAGAAGGTCGTATTGGTGGTGCCCGGAGGGCTGCATAAGATGCGTAAGTGGTTTAAGAAACTAGGCCAAGACCAACTGACGCCACCATCACGCAACATGGCGGATAACGCCAAGTGGGCGTTGGAGCATCAGGATGTAAAAGGATCACGTTTGTTGGTCTGGGTATCCTTGTTCGTTATCGTTGTGCTGGTTACGTGGGCATCGTTTGCGTGGATTGATGAAGTGGTACGTGGCGAGGGCAAAGTGGTGCCATCTCGTCAGGTGCAGGTGATCCAAAGTCTGGATGGCGGCGTGGTGGAAGAAATTCTGGTACGCCCTGGTCAGATGGTAGAAGAGGGCGAGGTCATGCTGCGCATAGACCCTACACGGTACTCGTCTTCACTGGGTGAAAATCAAGCAGAAAGTTTGGCATTGATGGCGAAGGCGGCGCGTTTAGAAGCGATTGCGACTGGCGAGCCATTGAAGATGCCTGAAGAGGTACTAGCGAAAGCCCCGAACATCGCCGAAACCGAGCGCAATGTCTGGATGTCGCGCACGGAAGAGCTACGCACTAATTTGCAAGTGGCTAACGATCAATTGCGTCAACGTCGTGAAGAACTGCGAGAGACACAAGCGAACCGTGATCAAGCAGCATCTAGCTGTGGACTGACATCGCGTGAGTTGCAGATGACACGTCCTTTGTTGCAAAGCGGTGCAGTGTCCGAAGTAGACTTGCTGCGCTTGCAGCGTGATGTGGCACGTTACTGTGGTGAGCAAAAAGCGGCAGCAGCACAGATTCACAGGATCGAAGCTTCTATTGAAGAAGCACAAAGTCGGTTGAGCGAAGTGGAAATCACATTCCGCAACCAAGCGCGTACAGAGTTGGCCGACACACGTGCCAAGTTGTCGTCGTTGGAGCAAGGTCAGTTGGCGTTGGTAGACCGTGTGCGTTTGGCTGAAGTGCGTTCTCCGGTACGCGGCACGATCAAAAGCTTGTATGCCAATACCGTAGGTGGTGTGGTGCAGCCAGGTAAAGACATTATTGAGATTGTGCCGTCCGACGATACGTTGCTGTTAGAGGTACGCATTAATCCTAAAGATATTGGTTTCTTACATGCCGGTCAGAAAGCAGAAGTGAAATTTACGGCGTATGACTTTGCCGTGTATGGCGGATTGTCTGGTGAGCTAGAGCAAACCAGTGCTGACACCATAGTCGATGAAAAAGGCAACGCTTTCTATATTGCCAAAGTACGTACCGATCAGGCTTATGTGGGCGAAGATCAACGCCCCATCTTGCCGGGGATGGTAGCCGAAGTGCACATCCTGACGGGTAAGCGTACGGTGATGCAGTATCTGTTGAAGCCTATTTTGCGAGCACGAGCCAACGCGTTTACTGAACGCTAAGGCAGTGCCAAGAGCCTGTTCTATATAAAACAGGCATTAGCGGCGGTTATCAAGAACCGTCACGATCTTTGAACGAGGGAATTGCCGCATGCAGCAAGTAGTTTCTGTTTTAATGCTCAGCAACGATGATTATCTTTGGCAGCATTGGCGTGCTTTACCTGCATCTCACTGGATGCTGGCTAGAGGTCATAACCTTGAAGATTTGCAGCGTTGGAAACAGTCAGGCCGTCAGTTAGTGGTGATCGATCATGCCTTGAAACTGTGGCAAGACAGTCAGTGGGCCGATGTAAGTGCGGGTATGCAGTGTGTGGTGGCGAGCACGTCGCCTAATGATGTGGAAGGTCAACAGGTGTTGGCCGCTGGTGCGCGTGGCTACATTCATGCGTATGCACCTATCCCTACGTTGGAACGCGTGTTGGAACACGTACAAGCCGGTGAAGTGTGGGTAGGCCAAAGTTTGTTAAGCCGACTGCTGAGCACTATTAGTCATCAATTGCCAGAAAACACTAACCCTGTTTGGCATATTGGTTTGACGGCACGAGAAATTGATGTGGCACAGCGTGCTGCATTGGGTCACTCCAATCAGTTGATTGCTGATGATCTAGGTATTAGCGAGCGCACAGTTCGTGCACACTTATCCGCTGTTTTTGAGAAGCTTCATGTAACAGATCGTTTAATGTTGAGTCTGAAAGTACACGGTATTCGCTAGTGTAAGTAGTGTGAGTGGATAAGGTAGTATGACACCCCAAATTTTGGAATATATCTGAAATTTGGGGTGTTTTTTTATGGGGGCGAAACAGGAAGAAATGCAGGCGTATGGGGGCTGTAGGCAAGCATCATGGTTGCTCTAGCTGTAGGAGTAGAGCAGCAGCCTCATCGATTTTGTCCTCACTGAATACCTGCATACCTGCTTCGCGCAGTAGTGTGGTGGTAACGCCTTGACCAGCAATTTTGTTGCCACGAAACGAGCCATCGTAAATGTGGGAAGAGCCGCACGAAGGGCTACCCTCTTTAAGAATAGCAATACGAATGTGAAATTTCTGGGCTAGGCGTAGGGCTGCTTCGGCACCAGAAATAAAGGCGGGTGTTACATCCTCCCCGTGATTATCTATGACATGCGCAGTGCGTAGCCAAACGGCCTTGCCCCCGGCCGCCTGTGCAATTTCTGCAGCTGGGCGCGGGACAGGTAGTCCACCTGCTAATTCGGGACAAACAGCGATGACTTTACCCGCAGCAACCCAGCGTTGAAGCGTGTCATGATGCGAGCGTTTGTGAGAGGCATCATAGCGTACGGGGTTACCCAATAAGCAGGAGCTAACAAGAATATAGGCCATAAATGAATTGAGGGCTCTGGGTGTGGGTGTAAGGCATGGGAGAGTATTCCGTCAGTAATACACTATCTCTACCCCTAAGATGTATAACTTAGGTAGCTGCCTGTGTATAAAAAATGTTAAGAAAGTAAAAAACAGGCTCTAACCTGTCGTCGACGACAATACCCAAAAGGCACTGTGCTTCCTAGAATTTATAGCAATTTGTATAGAATTCTTTCATTGCGTTGTCTGTGTATAAAACCTTACAACGCAATTCTCTCGGAGCATAGCAAATGGCTATCGACACAGTTTTAGTAGGCAATGTTTCTGGTAATGCTTGGGTACGTCAAGCAGATGGTTCGTTGTTGGCGCTGCGCGCAGGTATGCGTGTCCCCGCGAATGCAGAAGTAGTAACAGACAGTGGTGCATCCGTTCAACTTCAAGGCGATGGTATGCAGCCCATCACATTAGGTGAAAATCGCCAGTTGCAGGTGAGTGATGAGTTGGCAAATGCAGATGTGGACCCTAGTGGCCAGACTGTCCCTGCACAACTGGACCCTGAGTCAGCACGTGTGTTGGCAGCATTGCAAGCAGGTGAGGACCCTTTTGAACAGTTGGATCCAACTGCTGCAGTAAATAGCGGGGGCGGCGATGGTGCCGGTGGTAGCAGTTTTACGCGTTTGGTAAGCATTGTAGAAGCGACTTCACCATTGGCGTTGGCGTATCCCAAACCATTGCATGCATCAGGCGAATTGCCACGCATGGGTGGTTATGGTCGTGGTGAAGAGGCTGTAGAGTCTACAACGCCTATATTGAAAATCACCATCAATGATGATGGTACGGTGACCTTCAAATTTAGCGAATTGCCCGTGGGCTTTGACGCTTCGGACGTCAATGTGTCTGGCGGTGGTCGTATTGAAAATCTGCGCCCTGATCCCACAGACCCCACCAAATGGGTGGCTGATCTGATCGTGCCTGATAACTACGAAGGCGACATTGTTGTTCACGTTCCAGATGGTAGCTACACAGGTACTACGGGTGTTCCTGGTTTAGGGGATGAAGACACCATTACGGTAGACACGTTGCCCCCAGAGGCAGAGATTGCCATTGACGTCATCGCTGGCGATGACGTGATCAATAAGGCAGAGTCCGAAGGTGATATCACGATCACAGGTACCGTAGGTAAAGACGTCAAGCCTGGCGATAAAGTGACCGTTACTGTTGGCGGAAAAGAATACGAAACCACCGTTAACCCTGACGGTAGGACATGGAACGTAGACGTTCCTGGTTCCGAGTTGGCGAACAACGACAAAGTGGAAGCCAAAGTTACGACCACAGACGATGCGGGTAACAGCACGACTGTGACGACTGATCGTGGCTATGACGTACATACGACCCTACCGACAGCGGAGATCAAGATTGATGCTGACTTCTTCGGTGGTGATGGCAAGCTGAACAATGCGGAGTCCAAGGTTGATCAAGTGATCCACGGTACAGTGGGTGGCGATGTTCAGGATGGTGACAAGATCATTGTGATGGTTGGTGGTAACAAGCATGAGACGACTGCATTAGATGGCAAGTGGTCGATTACTGTGCCAAAAGACCAAGTTGAGAACCTGAAAGCAGGTGAAATCACAGCGAAGGTGAGCGGTGAGGATGACCACGGTAACCCGTACAGTGCAGATGATGCAGCGGATTACACGGTACATACGACCCTACCGACAGCGGAGATCAAGATTGATGCTGACTTCTTCGGTGGTGATGGCAAGCTGAACAATGCGGAGTCCAAGGTTGATCAAGTGATCCACGGTACAGTGGGTGGCGATGTTCAGGATGGTGACAAGATCATTGTGATGGTTGGTGGTAACAAGCATGAGACGACTGCATTAGATGGCAAGTGGTCGATTACTGTGCCAAAAGACCAAGTTGAGAACCTGAAAGCAGGTGAAATCACAGCGAAGGTGAGCGGTGAGGATGACCACGGTAACCCGTACAGTGCAGATGATGCAGCGGATTACACGGTACATACGACCCTACCGACAGCGGAGATCAAGATTGATGCTGACTTCTTCGGTGGTGATGGCAAGCTGAACAATGCGGAGTCCAAGGTTGATCAAGTGATCCACGGTACAGTGGGTGGCGATGTTCAGGATGGTGACAAGATCATTGTGATGGTTGGTGGTAACAAGCATGAGACGACTGCATTAGATGGCAAGTGGTCGATTACTGTGCCAAAAGACCAAGTTGAGAAC
>NZ_JBKQGY010000006.1:0-84712 GCF_050487225.1 Paenalcaligenes sp. Me131 | reverse complement strand
GCGATTACCGCTCATAAAGGAAAGCGGGATTATTACAGTGCAATATGCTGAGCAAGCCCACTAACAGTTGTCCACATTTAGAAAGCAGTGCGTCTAAAGGGACTAGGGGAAGTCACGAGCTGCTGCGTCGTTACTTCCCCTCATCAAGAAGCTAAAGCCAGATTATGTCTGGCCTAAAAAGCCCTTAAATCGCTATCGCAATTTTCCCAAAGTGCTGCCCAGACTCTTGATAGCTGAACGCTTTGCTGAGCTCCGACAGGGGGAAGCTGCGATCAATGATGGGACGCCAGGTTTGTTGGTTCAGGGCACGTACCATGTCTTGCTGTGCGCTTCTGCTGCCCACCAACACACCTTGAAGTGACACGCGTTTCGCCATGAGCTCACGAGTAGGGATGTCGCCAGAGAAACCGGTTAGCACGCCAATGAGGGCAATGTGTCCCCCCACACGTGCGGCACGAATGGATTGTGCCAGAGTACCTGGGCCACCTACTTCAACCACAATATCTGCGCCACGACCTTGTGTCAGTTCTAGCACACGATTTCCCCATTCAGGGGTAGAAGGATAATGAATCACATGGTCTGCACCCAGCTCTTTAAGGCGGGCAGCCTTGTCGTGTGATGAGGTGGTCGCAATGACGTGCGCACCCATGGACTTCGCCAATTGCAATGCAAAAATAGATACGCCGCCTGTGCCCAGCAGCAAAACCGTATCGCCTGCTTTGAGTTTGCCATCTTCTACCAAGGCAACCCAAGCAGTGAGCCCTGCCGTCGTTAGCGTGGCGGACTCAGCATGGCTGTAGCCTGTGGGAGCAAGGGTAAAAGAGGCAGGGGCGGCATTCACGTATTCACGTGCATAGCCATCTATGCCATCACCCGGCACGGTACTGAAATCGGCCAATAAACCGGTGCCAGATTGCCAGGTGGGGAAGAAGCACGAGACGACCTGATCACCTACGGCAAACTCGGTGACACCTGTGCCTACTGCCGTCACTACCCCTGCACCATCAGATAACGGGATACGCCCTTTTTGTGCGGCCGTCGTGTGTTTGGCTACCAGTAGATCATGGAAATTCAACGAACTGGCATGCAGTTGTACTTGAATTTCCCCAGCTTGCGGTGCGGGTGGTTGAGGTAGCTCGGTTTGCGTGAGGGCGTCTATACCACCAGGGTAGGATAACTGTATCGCTTTCATCGTGTTTCCTTTTCATAGCGGGTGCTGCTTACGGCATGTGCAACACCAGAAAATAGGTAGGACCGTAGACACTTATCATGGCACTGCCAGGTCAGCATGGCAAGGTAGGGCAGGGCGGCAGTAGTGAGCATTCTCTAGCCATGCCTGTGCAAAGTGGCGTGTGGATTAGCTAAGCGAGGCTTGTTCTGGCACTGTCCCCAAGCTTATTCACAGCAGGCGTGGATAACTCTACTGGGTGTGTGGAAAAGAAAAAAGACGGCAAGAGGGCGGGGCACGATAGGCTGAATAAGACGGAGCACCATGCAAAACGGGCTGTGCCACACTGCGGCACAGCCCGTTATCGGTCATTGGCTAATGCTTACTCTTTATAGGCTTTAAACACGAGTACGGCGTTGTTACCACCCATACCAAAGGAGTTGCTGACGGCAATATCCAGCTTATCCAGTTGGCGAGCTTTGTTAGGTACGTAATCCAGATCACACAGTTCATCACCGGGAGCGAAGTGCAGCGTAGGTGGCAAGATTTTTGTTTGCAGTGATTTGATGGTGCTGATGGCTTCTAGCGCGCCGCAGGCACCAATCAAGTGGCCCATATTGCCTTTGATACTGCTGACGGCCAACTTCTTGGCATGATCCCCAAACACTTTTTTAATCGCTTCGGTTTCAATGCGATCGCCCGTCATGGTGCCGGTTGCGTGCGCATTGATGTATTCCACTTGTTTGGGTTTGATCTTGGCATCTTGTAACGCACGAGAGATTGCTAACGCTTGACCATGGGGGTTAGGGCGCAAGGGGTGGGTACCATCATTGCTAACACCATAGCCAATCACTTCTGCTAAGGGGGTAGCACCTCGTGCCACAGCATGCTCAAGCGTTTCTAGCATGATCATGCCGGAGCCTTCACCCAATGCAAAACCACTGCGTTTTAGGCTGAAAGGCCTACACCCCCCTTCAGGATTTGTTTCTTGATCTACGCATAGCACATGCAACTGTTCCCAGGCTCTAAGTAGCTCAGGCTGAATCATCGCTTCAGTACCGCCTGCCAATGCGCTGTCTACATAACCATCACGAATACGGCGGTAAGCCTCACCAATTGCCACAGCGCCAGCAGTGCAGGCTGTGGCATAGGTTTGTGCTTCTTGGGTGCAGGACATTAATTGTGCAATGTGTGCAGTAGGGGCATTGGGCATGGCAGCAGGAATCAGTAGCTGCACAATCTTTGGTCCAATGTTGTGGTACCCAGCAAAGGCATCACAAATGGCTTTAATACCACCAATACCAGTACCCAAGTACACCCCAGTTTGTTGCAAACCTTCAGCAGATAAGGGTTGCTGCGCTAAAGCTTGTCGGGCAGCAAATAGCGCTAGCTTACTGACGCGATCCAACATGATGCTTTGGTTACCGGGTAGGTCCTTATCCAGGTCAGCATCTACCCAGCCTACCGAGTGACTAAGCTCCATTTGTGTATGGGGGCGAACGCCACAACGGCCCTCACGTAGCGCAGAAAAGAACTCCTCGGGAGAGTGCCCAATGGGTGATGTCAAACCCATAGCGGTGACGACGACACGACGTTTCATGTAGCAAGACTCGGTAGTTAGGAGTTAGTAGAGGGAGTGCTTTTTGCGGCGCTGCGTTTAGGAGCCTCAACGCTGTCATTTGCCGTTTTCTTTGCTGCTTTTCGCGTACGTTTGGGTTTTTCAGGTGTTTCGCTGTCGGTTTTCTCCGCTGTATGACTGACAGTCTTGGTCGCTTTCTTAGCTACTTTTTTAGTTGCTTTTTTTGCGGCCTTCTTCGCTGCTTTTTTCGCTGCCTTTTTGGCCGCTTTCTTAGCCGTTTTACGGGGTGTGGGTTCTAGTGTTTCGGTTTCGCCTGTTGTACCCGATACGGATGTAGTCGCTTCTGCCTGTTCGTTAGCTGGGGCTTGTGGAGTAAGTTCAGCACTTTCGGTGGTTGAGGCTGCACTGTCAGCTTCCTCAGCTTTTTCTTGTTCTTCTTTATTTAGGCGGGCAGCAACACTATAAGTGTGGTCGGCGAGTTCATCTAGCGTTTTGGGGAAAAGCTCAGCTACTTCTTCTTGTGTACGGTATTCAGGTGGCAACATATCATCTGTATTGATATTAAAGCGCGCTTCAATACCTAACAGAATTTCCAACATGGCCAGAGAGTCGTAGTGCTCAATAATGTCACTAAATGGAGTGTCTTTGAGCAAGGCTGCTTCATCACAACGGCAAACTTCAGCAATAATTTTCGCTAAAGCTGCCCGTAGTTCGGGGCGCTCAGGAAGTGTAATCATGCCTTTTCCTTGTTGAAACTAGAGTTTGTAACAAGCATAGCAAGATCGCCGCTGAGGCGGCGATCTGAATGGTTACAAAGCGTATAGAAGTTACATGTGTTCTACAGTAACGGTTACTCGTGAAAGTACAGTGCCAGGAGTAACTGTAGCGGCAGTGCTGTAGTAGCTGGCTTGTAGGTTGATTTGTGACTCAACGCAGTAAGAGGTGCTACCACCACATGAACCATTATTAACGAGAGTGGTAACACCACTGCTATTGTTTAGCGGTACAGGGGTAGGGGAACCACTTGGGGGGATATGTTCTAGCAATATTCCTACGCCTGATGCTGAATTAGAAGTGGCCTGATTTTTCAGTACGCCTGGTAAAGTCGCATTTTCTGCTGTTGCAGTGAATGTGACCTTAGGTTTGGGTCTAGAGCTATTGCACTGCATACGCAGGCTGAATTGTTTAGGCTCTAGTTTTGTACCTACTGTAGTAAATAGAGCAGCGTCTACAGGGTTTAAGGTTTGCGTCATAGTTGTAGCAGTGACGAACTGGCAAGGTTCTGGAACGAAGCGAAGGCTACTTGCGATTTCATAGCGCAACAGCTCATCAGCACCCCAACCAGAGACTGTAGTGGTGGCGATCCGATTACTAGGGAAGTTCAGTGTTTGGCTTGTGCTTGCTCCCCAGTTTTGATTAAGCAAAACAAACTCAACAACTGCTTGCCCAAAGGGGAAGTACAGCATGTTGTACGTCCCAGTGGATGTGTTGATAATCATACCGGGCTGGCCACTACCTACATGGGGGTAATAGGTTCTTACACCAATGGTGTTTAGGTTCTGTCTGAACACATCATAAGAAACAGGCGTGCCCGTGGGCATAAAGCGCTCTTGGACTCCAGAAGGGCAGTTTGCTAGTGGAATATATGCAGCAGCTGCTTTTTGGTTGTTTACCATGCTCTGCAGATCAGGTGTTACCCAGGCGGTGAGCCTATAAATGACCGAACCAATCTCTGCATCCACAGGGACAGGTATGTTATTCATACCGCTGCCAGCAAAGATTATCCTATAGTGGTTAGTTTTATAGGGGTCATACTTATTACTCAGTTGGTTGGTATGAATATCGCACCCAGCAATTTTTTGTGCCATAGCTTGAGGAGCATAAAGCATACTGCTGCAAAGAATTAGCCCAAGGGCAGCTGAGGTTATTCGCATATCATTTCCTTCTCAACAGTTTCAGTAGAGGTAGGTAACGTTTCAGGGTCTACTGAAAATGTGCAGCTTTTTGCACTGCCATTTGTGCCCCATTTGACGGTAAAGACCTGTGGCTCTAGCATGCCTGTCATCCAGAGGCGACCAATAGGTCCAACGATACTTTTCTGTAGCCCCTCGGCATCGTATACAGCAGCACCAAATGGCACATTTCTGTCATCATTTTTAAGGGTGAACAGATACGAACGCCCCTGCTCTGTCTCAAATGTGACTACTACAATAGCACCGTAGGTTGGAACCACAGAATGAATGTTTTGTTGCAACGTTACGTTGTCGTTGTAGTAATCAGGGGCCAGTGACACTAAATTCTCACGATATGCAGCGGCGTAAGGAATGAGTGCTCTACCAGCACTGTTGGTACGGATAGTTGGGTGGCTTTGTAGGGTGACATTTGCTGCCCCTGGTGCATCTACAATAATGGCGGTTTCAGTTAAGTATTGCCCTAACAGAACTCCCCCTTTATCTACAACAACAGAACCACTGACACTAAGCTGGGTTTGGGTGTTTTTATGACTGCGGGCGTAACTAGCAGACACCTGGCCGATGGAGTTCTTGTAGCTAGAGCTGGCATAAATATTGTTACCGCGTCCGCGTTCATCTTTAGATACACCCGCCCGTAAGTTATACGACAAGGCGTTGTTTTCTAAAGTAGAGCCAGAAAGAGTGGCATCATGCGTGTAATTACCATCGTTTAGTCTGGAGAAACTATAACCCGCATAGGTAGAACCACCGCCTATAGGCATGCTGAGGTTCAGCATAATGTTATGGGAGCGGGACTGCCATTCTGAGTCGAGCATGTTGTAAGACAGAAAGACGTTTACCGGTCCAACTTGTGTGTTGTAGCCGATATTTAGCGAATTGGATGCCTTAACATTAGAGTGGTACTGAATCTTTGAGTACGAGGCAGAAACCGAACCATACTCCCCTAAGCTTTGGGAGATGGATACCTGATACTCATGTGATTTTTTCCACAGCGTTGTGTCGTAAACTTGACCGTTAACAGGGTCTGTGAAAATCCTGGTTTTGTTTAATACTTGATCCAAATCCCTATAGCCATCAGAGCTATAGCGGTATGCAAACAAGCGGAAATCCGTGCCGGTTTCCTGTAAGTTTTTTGCGTATTGCACGCGTATGGCGTGACCGTTTAAGCGCTTGCCTTCAGGGTCTTTAGCATGAGACTGCACAATGTCCGTCGATATACCGCCAAAGTCACTCATGTTTAGCGCTACGCCTAGTGAGTTCGCAAAGTAGTTTTTGGACACCATTGAACCACCATAAAGAGTGACCCCACCTGGCAAACCATGAGCAAAAGTTGCTTGTGCAACGAGTGGTTCGTCGGAGTCAGAGCTGTATGAGCGGTATTTACCTAAAGAGGCTGAGTATTGCCAACGCCCCTCACGCAACATCGACGGCAGTACTGAATAGGGTTGCATATAACGAGTAATTTTGCCGCCGCTTTCTTCGATTTCTACTTCTAAGTCACCCCCGCCAGGGATAGCGTACAAATCGTTGAATGCGAAGGGACCAGGTGCCACAAAGGTGGAGTAAATAACATTACCGTTTTGGTATACCGTTACTTTGGCACTAGAGTTAGCATAGCCTTGTACTGTAGGCGCATAGCCTTGTTCACTGGGTGCTAGCATGCCATCTTCAGATGCTAGTTGCACACCGCGTATACGATTAGTGGTAAAGGCGCTGTTACGGCTGTTGGTCGTAACATCCCCTAAACGTATACGGCTACGCCAGGCGTTAATATCTCGTTCTGCATAAGTTTCAGAGGTGTTCCAGTGCTGTTCGCCCTCTTGTCTATACAGGGTGCCGTTAGAACGGAAGCGCCAAGCACCAGCATTAAAACCTGCGCGCAAGCCCACAAAGGTACTATTGGATTTATCAGTATCCTCACCACCGTATTTATTAGTCGCACGGTAGTGTGAGACCTGATAAGAGGCCCAAAAAGTTGTTTCGCCACTGTCCCACATGGACATGGGTACCATGCCACGAGCAGTGTTATCTAAGGCTGCCTGAGGTATGGACAGCGTTAATATAGAGGTGTTGCTATCAAAGCTATACGTAGCAGCAGGAATAAGGCTTAAATCCACACAGGTGCTATCGTCTTCTGCTGCCAGATTTGGAAATGCAATGGTTTTGATCCCTACTGATTGAAGTAAGGCTATAGTCAAGCAGGGTACGGCGTCTTTTGTGCCGTTTTCGCTGTCAACGAAGTTAACAGTGTAATCACCAAAGTTACGATCGTTGACTACAACTTTGACTTGTTGCGGTCCAGGAAGAACGCGGTTGGAGTGACTGAAAATAGATAAGTCTGTAGGTAACTCTTGGTTGTCTGGACGAAATAAAAAACCACTGTCAAAAAACTCTCCGTCATCGGCTTGTACAGCAAAAGAGCTAGTAAACAATAAGCCCGCGCACGTAAGATGAATCGCGATAGTTTTTTTCATATTATTCTTTTATTGGATAGTGATTTTGGGCAGGGTCACGAATGCGCCATAATCATTAACAATGATTGCCTCTAAATCGGTATTAGTAGGGCAGGGAATGGTATCTGACACTTGTTCGCTGAAAGGGGGAGAAACATAGCCTTGTCCAAAAACGGCTACTTTCCCTACCGAAATATCCGAAAAATTGACATTAAATGGTGAGGTGTTAGCGAAGCTGACTTGGCATTGGTTACCATTTCGGATTAGTGCCCAATTTAATGCCTGATCTACATCAGAAGGCGAGCCAATACCATTAGGTCTATAGAATATTTTTATTCTTGTGCGTACCGCAAGTGTCAATGTATTTTCAGAGTCTTTGCTTTCTTTTGGTATTTCCATGACGTTTAACCAAAAGTAGGATTCTCTATCTTCCGGCAAAGAGCCATCTATTTTTCTTATGTTTAAAGCAAGATCTGTTTTTCCTTCCAATCTAATTAATGGAGGAGTAACAAATAGTGGGGTTTCCATTTCCCCAGACGGACCTTCTATCCAACTTTGAACAACAAATGGATCAGAGGAAACATTTTTTGCTACAACAGTTCCAGAGTTTTTCGACTCACGGATAACCACTCTAGTGTTATTAAGCTGAATAGCTGCAAAACTTTGTGTGTAAACAAGTGTAGAGGCTACCAGAGCAAATATTTTTAGAATGTTTTTCTTTTTCGTCATCTTTGTTTCCTGTAACCGTTATAGATAGCTAACTGTAAAAGTAGCTTGTGCTGAAATTTTTCCTGGTACAAGTGTTGACCAGTCTGTATCTGTTGCTACTAAGGATGCCTCAAACTTCAATGAGTTATTACCATTAGTAATGGGGTAATTAAATGGACTTTGATTATCAAATCTAATATCTCTATTTTGTCCATCCTTAAGGGCGATAGCTACACCTTGTGCGGAGTTTGGTATATTTCTTAGCGCAATATGGTAATCGCTAGAGCCTGTAACTGTTGTGGCATCAAATTTAAAAGATGCATTTTTATAAATGTCGGTAGTGCAGTTTTCTAAAACGATATAAAACACTACTGGTCTAGTGAAGCCATCGCGTCGCAATTGGCGAGAATCCACAGAGCCAAAACTGACTGCTTGACCACCATTAGCCGTGACTGCTGTGCAGGTAGGTGCTCGAACAGATCCGGTGATGGTGATATTGGTGGTATCAGCATAAGCCGAAGTGCTCAGCAAACAGCCATAAAGAACAGCAGCAAATGTTGATAGTTTTTTGATCATAATAAGTAAGCGAGAGCCATGCCGGCCCCTAAAGACCGGCATGGCCACTAATCGCTAAAGATTAGTTGTAAGTTACTTCAAAGGTTGCTTGAGCATTAGCTGGACCAGCTTCAACTGTGCCAAACTTCTCGTAGAACGCATACAGGTCCATGGTGTTGTCACCATCAACCAGTTCCATGGTCAGAGGAGCTTGTTTGTCAAACTGTACGCGAGCTGTTGTCAGGTCAGTTGGGTTTGCACTGATACCGATACCGAGGTTTTTGGCTTCAAAACCACCAGCGGAGTTCAGTTTCAACAGTTTAGGATCGGAGTTAGCGATACCACCGCTGAAAGCAAAGTTTGCTTTGGAAACTGGGCCAGTAACACCAGAAGGAGCAACTGTCAGATCGCAACCAGTCAATTTGATCTGGAATTTTTTCGCAGTTGTGCGGTCCAGAGTGTTGATGTGGTGCGCAGCCCAAGAGCCCAGAACTACGTTGATTTGTGCGGAATCGGCTTCAAGTGAGCAGGTCTCAGTAGTTACTTCACCTTCGAAGTCGATGTTACCTGTAGATGCGTTTGCAAATGCTGCAGGCAAAATCAAAGCAGAAGCTAAAGCGACGTTCAATGCATGTTTTTTCATAATGAGTTTTCCTTAATTAAGGTTATAAACGTTGTATCAACGTTTGTTTGCTGCTACGACTTGCTTGTTTTCTTTAGTATTACCAAGCAATTTTAAATTTCCTAGACACCAGGAAATAGGGTTAAAAAGGATGTGTCTAAACAAATAACCTCTAATGTGTGGTTTTTTGTTTATTCCCTTTTTGAATTTAATATCTTCAATTAGCCATTGGGCTGGTTTGGATGCTATTTTTTCAAAGGTTTTACTTTTTTTCATGAAGGCTAAAACAGGTTTAGCCCATATGGAATATCCTGCTTGTATAGTCTCTGAAGTCTCCCTATTGAAGTGATTAGAATCTATGATCCAGTCCTTGTAGGAAATAATCTCTTTGCTGCTCAAGAATTTGCATATTGTTTTTCTGTAATCTTGAACCTGCCAGTTATAAATGTTCATTTCTAACCCTTGCTTTGATTTTTTATAGCGTTAACTGTTTATTTGTGGATTGATTCTTATTCTATGTTTTTGCCTTGATCAACTTTGTTTTTTAACCATATGCTCATTTTTTAGAACTAAACTTGCTATAAAAAATCACCCATCAACCTGTACACGGCAGGAACTTTTTCTGTGTTTTGTTTTGAATGTATTGTGTATGAGGGGCAGGCCTTTTTTGTGTTCTAAAGGTTTAAGGTTGTATCGGAAGGTAATTTCAGGGGAACTTTTGTATTACTTTCGACCTTCCACACAGGAGTGGATATGTAACGGCCTAAGTGTTAATAATTGTTTAGGGTGTGGTGAATTACAGGATGATGTGTTTTGGCAACAAGGTTTTGACATTGAAAACCTCCGTTTTCGCTACAGTGGCTGCTCTGAAAAGAAGGTTGAGTCTTTCAAGTGTTTGAAAGTAAATAAAAAAATAAAGAATATCTGAAGTGAGGAGAATCGCCATGACGAGGATAGGTGTTTGTGTGTATGGCGTTAGAGACAATGTTTTTTCAGCGGTCAGTAGGCACCTAGTTCTAAATAACTAGTTCCTTTGCGTAGCTGTACCCGCTCACCTGAGGAATAGTGCAGTACAAGACCGTTAGCTACGCTTGAGTAGATGTGAATAGTTGCTCTTGGAGGGCATACGTATGAGCACACACTCAAGAAAAGCGGTCTCTGTTTTAACGGGTAGTACCTTTGCGTTCACCATCTGTTTTGCGATTTGGATGGTGTTTGCGGTGTTGGGCATTCCTATACGAGAGCAACTGGGCTTGTCTGAAACTCAGTTTGGTTTATTGGCATCTATGCCTGTACTTACCGGCTCGTTAGTGCGGGTGCCGTTAGGCATTTGGACAGACAGGTACGGTGGTCGTATCGTGTTTTTCTGTACGATGCTCGTCGCTGTAATCCCTATTTGGCTCATGTCTTTCGCCACGCAGTACTGGCAGTTCCTGATTTTGGCGTTGTTTGTAGGCTTGGTGGGCGGCGTGTTTTCTGTGGGCACGCCGTATGTGGCACGCTGGTTTCCTAAAAACCGCCAAGGTTTGGCAATGGGGATCTTTGGCGCGGGTAACTCGGGCGCGGCACTGACTAAGTTCGTTGCACCAGCGTTAATGATTGCCGCCGGCGGCTCATGGACCATCATTCCGCAGGTGTATTCCATCGCCTTGTTGGTCACCGCCGGAATCTTCTGGTTGTTGACCTCTACGGACCCTAGCCACAAGCAATCCAGTCAAACCACCAGTTTGTCTGCACAGCTAGCCATGCTGCGCGACCCTAGAGTATGGCGTTACTGCCAATACTATTCAGTGGTGTTCGGTGGGTATGTGGCGTTGTCCTTGTGGATGACGCAGTACTACATAGGCGAATACGGCTTTAGCCTGAAAACGGCAGCCTTCTTAGCCGCCTGTTTCTCCTTGCCTGGCGGGGTGTTGCGCGCCGTGGGTGGTTGGGTATCCGACAAGTTCGGTGCCTATCGCACTACATGGTGGGTGATGTGGGTGTGCTGGATAGCCTTCTTCCTTCTTAGTTATCCCGATACGGATTTCACGATTCGTACTGTGGATGGCCCTCAAAGTTTCCATATAGCACTAGGCCCTGTGGCGTTCACCATCTTGATGTTTGTGGTGGGTATAGCCATGGCGATAGGTAAAGCCTCGGTGTTTAAGTTCATTTCAGATGAGTTTGACCAGAACATTGGTGCGGTATCCGGCTTGGTCGGGTTGGCCGGTGGTCTGGGTGGTTTTGTGCTGCCTATCTTATTTGGTCTGTTGTTGGATCTGACCGGCGTACGTTCTAGCTGCTTCATGTTGTTGTATGGAGCGGTGTGTGTGTCGTTGATCTGGATGCATTTCAGTTTCAGAGCGCCACAAAAAAAAGCAGTGGCTGAGGCCTAGCGCTATCACCTAAGCACACTCAGAGTTACTACATAAGGAACATGTCATGGGCGAGTATGTTTTAAAGCGTTGGACACCGGAAGATGACGCTTTTTGGAAAAGCACCGGCCATCGTATTGCGCGCCGCAATTTGTGGATTTCTATTCCCGCATTGATGTTCTCGTTCAGCATCTGGATGCTGTGGAGCATTGTGGCGGTGAACTTAAACAAAGCGGGCTTTGATTTCTCGGCTAACCAGCTGTTTTGGTTGACGTCGTTGCCCGCTTTGTCAGGTGCCACGCTGCGTATTTTCTATTCTTTTATGGTGCCTATTTTTGGTGGTAGACGCTGGACAGCGATTTCCACTGCACTGTTGTTGATCCCCGCCTTGGGGATGGGGTTTGCGTTACAAGACCCCGATACCTCATACACCACCTTAATGATTCTGGCGCTGTTGTGTGGTTTTGGTGGCGGTAACTTTAGCTCCAGCATGGCAAACATCAGCTTCTTCTTTCCTAAATCCCACAAAGGTATGGCAACAGGCTTGAATGCCGGTATTGGGAACTTGGGCGTGTCGCTGGCGCAATTTATCGTGCCTTTCGTGATTAGCGTGGGGATGTTTGGTGCATTGGCGGGGCCACCGCAAATGGTAGTAGATGCCAACGCACCGCAAGCGGTGTGGTTGCAGAATGCGGGCTTTATTTGGGTGCCTTTTATTGCGTTATCCGCGATAGCAGCTTGGTTTGGCATGAACGATATTGCCGATGCCAAGGCGTCGTTCAGAGAGCAAGCCGTGGTGTTTAAGCGCAAACATAACTGGCTGATGTGCTGGCTATATGTAGGTACCTTTGGGTCGTTTATTGGTTTCTCAGCTGGTTTTGCCATGTTGGCGAAGTTGCTATTCCCCGAGTACAACCCCGTTGCCTATGCCTTTTTGGGCCCACTCGTAGGATCGTTAACGCGCTCTGCCGGCGGTTGGGTGTCAGACAAAGTAGGGGGGGCCAAGGTCACGCTCTATACCTTTAGCTTGATGACACTGTGCGTGATTGCCCTGCTATTTGTGATTCCAGCTGAAGGTCAAAGCGGCAATTTTTATGTGTTCTTGTCGCTGTTTATTTTGCTGTTTGCCTTGTCTGGTGTGGGCAATGGTTCAACGTTTCGTATGATTCCCATCATTTTCATGACCGAGCGCCTGCGTGAAGCAGAGGGCAAAGGCGAGGAAGCACATAAACGCGCCTTGATTGATGCAGGTAAAGAGTCTGCGGCGGTACTGGGGTTCACCGGTGCGATTGGTGCGTATGGCGGGTTTTTTATTCCTAGAAGCTTTGGTACTTCCATCAGCATGACCGGTGGGGTGAGTGCGGCTTTATGGTGCTTTGTAGGTTTTTATTTGAGTTGTGTGGTGTTGACCTGGTGGTGTTACGCCCGACGCAATGCCGCTATGCCGTGTTAGGCCACTAGTTCTAAAGGAGTAGTTCTATGGCGTTAGAACTACTCCTTTTGCGGTAGGAAGTTACCCGCGTGGCGAATGGTTAGCGGCGCAGAACTTTTTTACAGTAGTACGTAATCTCCATTCTTTTACGTCAGTCCAATGTGTTCGGTGGGCTGAACAATGAGGACAACAGTATGAGTCATTTTCTCGATAGGCTGAAATTCGTTTCTCGTGTGCAGTCTACGTATGCAGATGGGCACGGCGAGGTGGTCAATGAAGACCGGCAGTGGGAAAACACATACCGGGCGCGCTGGCAGCACGACAAAATAGTACGTTCCACGCACGGTGTGAACTGTACAGGTTCCTGTTCGTGGAAGGTGTATGTCAAGAACGGTTTAATTACGTGGGAAACCCAACAAACCGATTACCCACGTACGCGCGCCGACTTACCTAATCACGAACCTAGGGGCTGTCCGCGTGGTGCTTCATACAGTTGGTACGTGTATTCAGCCCAACGGGTGAAATACCCCTTGATGCGCGGCACGCTGATGGAAATGTGGCGTGAAGCCCGTAAAACTTTAGACCCTATTGCCGCGTGGGAATCCATTAGCCAAGACCCAGAAAAAGCTCGTCGCTATAAAGCCGTGCGGGGCTTGGGCGGTTTTGTACGTGCTGATTGGGATACGGCGACAGAAATAATCGCTGCCGCTAATGCGTACACCATCAAAAAATTTGGACCAGACCGCTTGATAGGTTTCTCGCCTATTCCTGCGATGAGTATGGTGAGCTACGCGGCTGGCGCACGTTACCTGAGTTTACTAGGCGGTACCTGTTTGAGCTTTTACGACTGGTATTGCGACTTGCCGCCAGCCAGCCCGCAAGTGTGGGGCGAACAAACTGACGTGGCCGAATCGGCTGACTGGTATAACGCCAACTACCTGATTGTGTGGGGGTCTAACGTACCGCAAACACGTACCCCCGATGCGCACTTCTACACAGAAGTACGCTACAAAGGCACCAAAACCGTAGCGGTATCCAGTGACTACGGCGAAATGGTGAAATTCGGTGATATCTGGCTGTCACCACGACAAGGTACAGATGCTGCCTTGGCATTGGCGATGGGGCATGTGATCTTGTCTGAGTTCCACCGCCCCGATAAATCTGAGTACTTCAGCAGCTACATAAAGCAGTACACCGATATGCCTATGTTGGTGATGTTGGAATCGCGCGATGGCATGTTGCACCCAGGTCATTTTTTGCGTGCGTCTCACTTGGATAACGCCTTAGGCCAAACCAATAACCCTGAGTGGAAAACACTGCTGATTGATGAAACCACTGGCGAACTGGTAGTGCCTAACGGTGCTATTGGTTTACGTTGGGGTGAGGGCGAGCATGAGCACGGACACGTAGGGCGCTGGAATCTGGAAATGCGTGATGCCAGTAGCGGCCGTGAAGTCTCACCACAGCTTAGTTTAGTGCAGCAGCACGATGACGCCGTAGAAGTGGCTTTCCCGTACTTTGGTGGCGAGCACGACGAGGTGTTGCAGCGCCGCGTACCGGTCAAACGCTTAATAGGTGCTGACGGTAATCCTATTCTGGTGGCCACCGTCTATGACTTGCAGATGGCTAACTACGGGGTAGATATGGGCTTGGGTGGTCCTAATGTGGCCAGTAGCTACGACGACGATGTGCCGTACACCCCAGCTTGGCAAGAAAAACATACCACTGTGCCGCGTCAGCAAGTCATCCAAGTTGCGCGCGAGTTTGCACAAAATGCTCACGATACCAAAGGGCGTTCTATGGTGATTGTGGGTGCAGGTTTGAACCACTGGTACCACATGGACATGACCTACCGCGCCATCATCAACATGTTGGTGATGTGTGGCTGTGTGGGCCAAAGCGGTGGCGGTTGGGCTCACTATGTGGGCCAAGAAAAACTGCGTCCACAGTTTGGTTGGGCACCATTGGCCTTTGGGTTGGACTGGTCCAGACCACCACGTCAAATGAACGGTACGTCCTTCTTTTACGCACATACCGGTCAGTGGCGTCACGAAAAACTGGCGGTGGACGAAGTGCTGTCGCCTACAGCTCAAACCTCGCGTTATGCCGGCATGAGCATGATAGACATGAATGCCAAGTCTGAACGCATGGGCTGGTTGCCATCTGCGCCTCAGTTGGAAACGAACCCGTTAAATGTTGTGGCTGAAGCACGAGCCAAGGGCGAAGACCCTGTCGCCTATGCTGCGCAAGCGCTGAAAAAAGGCACCTTGCGTATGAGCTGCGAAGACCCAGACCTGCCTGCTAACTTCCCACGCAATATGTTCATTTGGCGCTCTAACTTGCTGGGCTCCAGCGGTAAAGGCCATGAGTACATGCTGAAGTATTTGTTGGGTACACAAAACGCAGTATTCAGCGAGGAAAAGGACGGCATACGTCCGTTGGAAGTGGCCTATCGCGATGAAGAGCACGAAGGTAAGTTGGACTTGTTGACAGTGTTGGACTTCCGTATGAGCACCACTTGTTTGTACGGCGATATCGTGCTGCCTACCGCAACATGGTACGAAAAAGACGACCTGAACACGTCTGACATGCACCCCTTCATCCACCCATTAAGCGAAGCTGTACAGCCGCTGTGGGAAAGCAAAACCGACTGGGAAATCTACAAGCTGTTAGCCAAGCGCTTTAGCGAAATTGGCGGCGATTACTTGGGCGAGCAAGAAGACTTGGTGCTGAGCCCCTTGATGCACGACACCCCCGGGGAATTGGGCCAAGCGTTGGAGCCTAAAGACTGGAAATACGGTGAGTGTGATTTGATCCCCGGTAAAACCGCACCATCCATGATGGTAGTGAAACGGGACTACCGCGACATCTATAGGAAGTTCACCTCGGTAGGCCCGCTGTTAGACAAACTGGGTAACGGCGGCAAAGGGATTAACTGGAATACCGAGCATGAAATCACAGAACTGGGTGCATTGAACCAATGTGTATTGGAGGCCGGTGTAAGCCAAGGTCGTCCACAGCTAGATACCGCGATTGATGCGGCCGAAATGATTCTGACCTTAGCGCCTGAAACCAATGGCCATGTGTCAGTAAAAGCATGGGAAGCACTAGAGCGAATTACTGGGCGTGAACACAAGCATTTAGCGCAGGGTAGATCGCACGAGAAAATCCGTTTCCGCGATATTCAGGCACAACCTCGCAAGATTATTTCTGCACCAACGTGGTCGGGCTTGGAAAGCGAAGAAGTGAGCTACAACGCGGGTTACACCAACGTGCACGAGCTGATTCCTTGGCGCACGCTGACAGGTAGACAGCAACTGTATCAAGACCACCGTTGGATGCTGGATTTTGGTGAAGGCTTCTGCGTGTACCGTCCTGCGGTAGACACCAAAACCGTACAGCCTATGTTCAAGGCTCACGGTAAAGGTAAAGATGACTTGGTGTTGAACTGGGTGACACCTCACCAGAAATGGGGGATTCACAGTACCTATTCCGACAACCTGCGTATGTTGACCTTAAGCCGTGGTGGCCCACACGTGTGGATTGCCGAAAGCGAAGCCAAACGCGCTGGCTTGGTGGATAACGACTGGGTAGAGGTCTTTAACGTTAACGGTGTGGTGACAGCAAGGTTGGTAGTGAGTCAGCGTATTCCTGCTGGTGTGTGTTTCATGTATCACGCTCAGGAAAAAATTGTGAACGTGCCAGGCTCTCAGTTGAGTGGAAAACGTGGCGGTATTCACAACTCAGTGACTCGTACCGTGCTGAAACCTACGCACATGATTGGTGGCTATGCACAGCAAGCTTACGGCTTTAACTACTACGGTACGGTGGGTAGTAACCGTGATGAGTTTGTGGTGCTACGCAAGCTGGATAAAGTGGATTGGATGGAAGAGCCGCTCAGTCTGGATAGTATTCGTAAAGGAGTTCATCAATGAAGATTCGTGCACAGATAGGCATGGTATTGAATCTGGACAAGTGTATTGGTTGTCACACTTGCTCGGTGACCTGTAAGAATGTCTGGACCAGTAGAGACGGTGTGGAATATGCCTGGTTCAATAACGTAGAAACCAAACCTGGTGTGGGTTATCCCAAAGAATGGGAAAACCAGAGAAAATGGAAAGGTGGCTGGGTGCGTGATGCCAAAGGGCGTCTCAAACCCAGACAAGGTAGTAAATTGCGCATCTTGGCTAATATTTTTGCCAACCCCAACTTGCCACAAATTGATGATTATTACGAACCCTTTACCTACGACTATCAGCATTTACAAAATGCACCCTTAAGTCGTACCCCGCCTACAGCACGACCTGTGTCTGTGCTGACGGGGCAAAAAATGGAAAAAATCACCTGGGGTCCGAACTGGGAAGATGACTTGGGCGGCGAGTTTGCGGCACGTAGTCGTGATCAGTTATTTGAGAACGTGCAAAAAGATATGTACGCCACGTTTGAAAATACCTTCATGATGTATTTGCCCCGGTTGTGTGAGCATTGCTTGAACCCGACTTGCGTGGCCAGTTGCCCATCTGGCTCTATATATAAGCGTGAAGATGACGGCATTGTGCTGGTGGATCAAGACAAATGCCGTGGCTGGCGTATGTGTATCTCTGGTTGCCCGTACAAAAAGGTGTACTACAACTGGCAAAGCGGCAAAGCGGAAAAATGTACTTTCTGTTATCCCCGTATTGAAGCCGGTCAGCCTACCGTATGTTCGGAAACCTGTGTGGGCCGTATACGCTACTTGGGTGTGATGCTGTATGACGCCGACAAAATTGCCGAAGCCGCCTCTACTGCTGATGAGCAAGATTTGTACGAGTCCCAGTTAGATCTTTTTTTGGACCCTAATGACCCAGAAGTGATTGCCAAAGCTCGTGAGCAAGGTATTCCTGAAGGGTGGTTGCAGGCTGCTAAACAGTCGCCGGTGTACAAAATGGCTTGTGAGTGGAAAGTCGCTTTCCCACTGCATCCTGAGTACCGTACCTTGCCGATGGTGTGGTACATACCACCATTGTCGCCCATTCAGTCGGCGGCTGAATCTGGCCAAATGCCGCATGCCACCATTGGTGCTGCCAGCATGATTCCAGACGTAGATAGCTTGCGTATTCCTGTACGTTATCTGGCGAACTTGTTAACAGCCGGTAAAGAAGAGCCTATTACATTGGCGCTGAAACGTATGTTGGCTATGCGTGCCTACAAACGTTCTGAAGTGGTGCACAAACAGCCAGATCTCGAGGTGATTTCTGCCGTGGGTCTGGATGCGGAAACCATCGAAGACATGTACCAAATCATGGCAATTGCCAATTACGAAGACAGGTTTGTCATTCCGTCATCGCACAAAGAGATGGTGGAAGACAGCTTCGATGATCAAGGTAGTTGTGGTTTCACCTTTGGTAATGGTTGCAGTGGTGGGGTCACCGAAACCACCTTGTTTGGTCGACCACGCCAACGTGCGGATAAACCTAAAGGCCCAGCAACAGGGGAGCGTGCTCCTACTGTGATTGCGAGGGAAGTACGCAGAACACCTGTGGCACAAAACTCTGGGGAGGATAAACATGCTGCTGTATAAAGTGCTCTCATCCTTATTGGATTACCCCGATCAAGAGTTGTTGGACGCGCTGCCAGAAGTGCGCGAAGCCTTAAGCGATTATCCCGACGCGCTACAACAGCTCACGCCATTATTGGATTTTCTATCCTCACAATCGTTGATTGCTGTGCAAGAAAACTATGTAGCCACTTTCGATAGAAATCCGGCTCACTCCTTGCACTTGTTTGAACACGTACACGGCGAAAGCCGCGATCGCGGTCAAGCCATGGTGGATTTGCTTAACGAATACCAGCAACACGGTTTTGACTTGGTTTCGGCAGAGCTACCTGATTATGTACCGTTGTTCTTAGAGTTTTTAAGCTTACAGCGCGCAGAGGCATCCCAAGAATTATTGGATCAAGCCATTCATGTGCTGGCAGCAATAGGCAAGCGGTTAGCCACTAACCAAAGCCCTTATGCCACGATTTTTACTGTACTGCGTACGCGTACCGATGTGCAGCCTGAAGAACAGGAAATGCCGCCTATACGAGATATGGATGAAGCATTAGAAATGTTCGGGGTGGGCAACGATGGTGCCGAGCCTTTACTGCACGGCAACTTTGGGGGCGAACAGGTAGTGCGCTTTCATCCCAGAACGGTACAACGATCAACAGGAGAATCAGCATGAGTAGCCTGAATCAGTTCTTATTCGGGGTGTATCCGTATGTGGCGCTGACGATCTTCTTTTTGGGAAGCTTGGTGCGGTTTGAGCGGGAGCAATACACCTGGAAAAGTGATAGCTCACAATTGCTGTATCACGGCTCCCTGCGCCTAGGGAACATTCTGTTCCACATCGGTATTATCGGTTTGTTCTTTGGTCACTTGGTGGGCTTGCTTACACCCGTAGCTGTGTGGGATTTTCTAGGTATTTCGCACAGCACTAAACAGGTATTTGCGATGGCAGCTGGCGGCATCATGGGGCTGATGTGTTTGGCCGGCCTATTGATACTGCTGTACCGTCGTTTGACCAACCCGCGTATTGCCGCCACGACTCGTGTAGGCGATAAGGTGCTGCTGGTGTGGTTACTGATCACGCTGTTGCTGGGGCTAAGCACAATCTTTGTTTCCATGCAGCATTTAGACGGCGAAGAAATGGTGCTGTTGATGTCGTGGGCACAGCATATTGTGACTTTCAGAGCAGGTGCCGCCGGCTTCATTATGAACGCCTCATGGGTGTTTAAAGCGCACTTGTTTATGGGCATGACCTTGTTTGTGATCTTCCCCTTCACGCGTTTGGTTCACGTATGGAGTGGGTTCGCGTCGGTTTTCTACTTGGGGCGTGCATGGCAGCTAGTGCGTCCTCGCCGTTAAGGAGATATATATGGGAGTCAAAGTCAACGGTATTGAGTTAACTGATGCTGAAATCGAGCAAGAAATCGCGTATCACCACGATACGGAAAACCCGTTGGAAATGGCGTTGAACACCTTGGTGGTACGGCGTTTGTTGTTGGATGAAGCGAACCGTTTGGGTGTGTATGCCGAGACAGACGAGCAAGTGATTGATGCTTTGCTTGCTAAAGAGGTGAGTTTGCCGCAGCCTGATGAAGACACTTGCAGACGACACTATGACCAGAACCCTGAGCACTTCACTGTGGGTGAGTGCTTAGAGGCAGAGCACATCCTATTTCAGGTAACGCCTGACGTGGATTTACAAAGCTTACGTCAGCGCGCACAGGATGTGTTGGATGAAGTGTTGCGTGATCCCACGCAACTTCCTGTGCTGGCAAAGCAGTTTTCTAACTGCAGTTCGGCAGCGGTAGGGGGCAGTTTAGGACAGTTGTCTCGCGGGCAAACCGTAGCAGAGTTTGAGCGCGTCGTCTTTGCCATGCCTGAAGGTCAGGTGTTACCTCGTCTGCTCGAAACGCGACATGGCCTACATGTGGTAAGGGTGTTACGACGGGCAGAGGGTAAGGTGCTACCGTATGAAAAAGTCTGTGACAGCATACGCGATGCCTTGCGCTCGGCGAATCAAGACATCGCATGGCGGCAGTTTCTACAACGCTTAGCAGGTCAGGCTCGCATAGAGGGGTTAGAGCACTTTGTGGCGGACGATAGCCCCTTGATGCAATAGCGAGAAATAACGGTGAAGCAACGCAGTAACGTGGCCATCGGTGTAAGCTGTAGTCATCATCCTTTTACGATGAGGCATCGCTATGGATAAAGGCCTGTTGGCTTTGGATCACTTGAAATGGTGGGAGCGACTGTCTACACGCTTAACAGCGAGTGTGGCAGTCGCTCTTGCCATTTTTTTGGCCATGATAGGGAGTACGTTGTGGTTGTCGTGGCAAATGGAGGGGGCAGCAGCGGCGATCAATGATGCTGGGACCTTGCGTATGCGTGCGAATCAGGTGGCCTTGTCATTAGAGGCGTTGAGCAATGATGCAACAGCAAAAACGACGGAGCGACTAGAAAGGCAACTCAACAGGCAAGCCTTTGTATTGCAGCAGTTGCGTAAGGGGGACCCAAGCCGCCCTTTATTGTTACCGCGTGATCCGGTGGTGCATAAGCAGCTAGAACAGGTCACACAATATTGGCATATGCAGATGGCGTCCAGTGTGCACTTGGCCTTAAAGGGGGATGCGGCTAAGCGTTACCAAATCGCTTTGCCTGAGTTTCTTTCCAAAGCCGATTTGTTGGTGCATTTGATAGAAGTCGACAATGCCCAAAAAACCTTCTTACTGCGACTGTTGCAGGTGATCTTATTGGTGATTGCCGTGGCGGGGGCGGCAGCACTCATTTACTTGGTGTATCAGTGGATTATCTTGCCTATCTCGGCCTTGCGCAGTGGCGTGGCCCGCATGGCAGATAGGGATTTCTCGGTGTCATTGCCTGTACAACGACGCGACGAGTTTGGTGAGCTCTCTGAAGGTTTCAACTTGATGGCTAAAGAGCTCAAAAGTTTGTATGTGGACTTAGGCCGTCGCGTAGAAGAAAAAACGCAACAGTTGGCGCTGCGTAATGCGTCGTTATCGGCGTTGTATGAGATGGCGGCATTCTTAAGTCAACCACGTGAGGTTGAAGAAGTGTGCCGAGGGTTTTTAGATCGTGTGATGCGCCAGTTTAAGGCGGATGGCGGCACGATCCGTACTGTAGATCCGCGCCATGACAATTTGCGTTTGGTGCTGGCACAAGGTTTATCAGGCTCACACGAAAAGCACGAGTCGTGTATGAAAATCGGGTCGTGTTTCTGTGGGCAAGCCACACGCAGTGGCACAGTGTCTATTCAAGACGTCACCCGCATACAAGCACCCGAAGCCTTTCATTGCTTTGATGACGGTTTCCATAGTCTGAATGTGTTTCAGATCATGGCGCAAGACGAGGTGTTGGGATCGTTCTCGTTGCATTTCAAAGAAACCCGTAAGCTCAGCGCGAGCGAACGCCATTTGTTAGAAACCTTGGGTAAGCACTTAGGCGTCGCCTTACAGAACCGGCGCTTATTAGGCCAAACTCGCCAGTTAGCCATGGAGCAAGAGCGTAACTTGTTTGCGCAAGGTTTACACGACAGCATCGCGCAGGGCCTAAATTTCTTGAACTTACAGCTGCAAATGCTGGATCAGTCACTGAAAAATGACCAGGTTGAAGAGGCTAAAGAAATCCTACCTTTGCTGCGCGCAGGGGTAGATGAAAGCTATCAAGATGTACGCGAGCTGTTAAGTAATTTTCGCAGCAAGTTGGGCGAAGGTGAGTTGCTGGATGCTGTATGCGAAACCATTGAGCGTTTTCAGCGCCAAGTGGATGTGTTGGTAGAGCTGGACACCGAAGGGGTGGATGAAGGGTCTGCATTGACGCAAGAGCAGCAGTTGCAAGTGCTGTTTATTTTGCAAGAAGCGCTGTCCAATGTGCGCAAGCATGCACACGCGAGAAAAGTGAAAGTCCATATTCATGAGGGCGTGGATTTCACCTTGCAGGTGATTGATGATGGTGTGGGCTACGATGAAAGTGCGTTACGGCATGAAGCTAGGGAGCAACTGGGCCGACGCATTATGAAAGAGCGTGCAGCGCGCATAGGGGCAACCCTAGAGCAAGTGTCTAGCCCCGGACAGGGGGCTAAAGTGTCATTGGTATTGCCGATTTTGGCTTCTAGTCATCCTCGACCAGACGCATCGGAAAGCCAACCGCTACAAGAAGGTCTATGACCTAAACAGAGATAAGAAGATGAGCAACATACGTATTTTATTGATTGATGATCACAGCTTGTTTCGCTCCGGCGTCAAACTGCTGTTGATGCGTCAAGACGATTTTGAAGTAGTGGGCGAAGCAGCAGATGGGGCTGAGGGCTTAAAACGGGCGACATCATTGAAACCCGATGTGATCTTGCTGGACTTAAACATGCCTGGCTTATCGGGTTTAGATACCTTGCAACTGTTGGTACAAGAACTACCGGATTGCGCTGTGATCATCCTGACTGTTTCCGAAGAAGCGGCTGAGTTGGCGCAAGCATTGAGCTACGGGGCCAGAGGCTATTTGCTGAAAAACATGGATGTAGAGGCGCTGACTTCTGCCATACGTAAAGCCGCAGCAGGCGAGCCAGTCATTGATAACCAGATGACCGTGAAGTTGGTGGAACAGTTTCGCCAGCACGGCACTAATGTGGCCAGCCACAAAGAGCGTGATGAGCAGCAAAGTCGCCTGACTCAACGCGAGCGTGAAATCATGCAGTGTTTGGTACGTGGCGATAGCAATAAAGCCATTGCGCGTACGCTGAATGTGGCAGAAAGCACCGTCAAAATTCACGTACAGAATATTTTAAAGAAACTCGATTTAACCAGTAGGGTACAAATCGCCGTGTATGCCGTAGAACATGGTTTGGCGGCAGAAGAGTAGCGGCTAACGCATCAACGATGCATGTTTTGGGTGGCGGAGTAAGTGATGGCACACGATAGCAGCATGACTAAAGGGTGGATGCCTCATAAGGCATTGGCGTTTAGGCCTTTCTTTTTCTTGGCGGCCTTAAGTAGCGTGGTGTTTTTGGTGGTATGGATACTGTTCTGGCATGGCAAAGTACTATTGCAGCCATATGGTTCTATGCTGTGGTGGCATCAGCATGAAATGCTGTTTGCCTTTGTGTCGGCGGTGGTAGCAGGTTTTCTGCTGACTGCTGTGCGTAATTGGACTGGGCAGCCTAGCCTGACGGGTGTGCCGTTATTGTTGTTGGTACTGCTGTGGTTAGCAGGACGAGTCTTGATGGCTTTTCCACCTCAAGGGTTAACAGTCGTTGCTGGCCTTGTGGACATGGCCTTCTTGCCGGCCGTTGCACTCATCATGGGCTGGTTGGTTGCGCGTGCCAAACTGTGGCGCAATATGATGTTTGTGCCCATTCTGACCTTGTTGGCCTTGGCGAATATAGGTATGCATGTGGGGGCTTGGCGCGCTGACTTTGTGCTAACACAGCACTCGGTGTATATGGGTATTTTGCTCATTACCCTCTTGATGGTAGTGCTGGGTGGTCGTGTCATCCCGTTTTTCACCTCCAGAAAACTCAACCGTGATACGGTGAAACCGCGTAAAGCCCTAGAGCTGGGGTCAATACTGTTAGTGTTAGCGCTGGTGATTTGGCAAATTCTGGCGATCTTCGGTGTGAATGTATCACCTACTATGATGGTTGTAGTGTGTGTGGCCGCCGCTATCTGTAACGCATGGCGAGCATTACGCTGGGAAGGCCAGCGCTGTTGGCATGAGCCGTTGCTGTGGGGGCTGCATGCCAGTTACTACTTTATCGCCATTGGTTTATTACTGTGGGCCGGAGCGTTGTTAGGCTGGATGCGTACCGAAATCGCTATACATGCACTCACTATCGGTGCCATGTCCACCATGATTCTGGCCATGATGGCGCGGGTAAGTTTAGGGCACACGGGCAGGGTTATTAAAACCTTGCCAGGCATAGGGTTGGCATTAGCGTTAATGTTGATGGCTGCAGTGGTGCGTGGGCCATTGCTGGCGTTATTTCCTACCATCGTTTTGCCGGTGTATGACGCTAGCGTGACCTTGTGGAGCGTGGCCTACGTGATTTTCTTGTACCACTACAGCAAACCATTGTTGACCATTAGAGCCGATGGCGCAGAAGGCTGATTAGCATTGATCTAGGGTTTGCGGTGTATGCCTACAGGGCGGCGCAAACCCTTTACTACAATTTCCTAGGTGTACTGTGGCAAAATCGTGGCTTAGAAAATAGTCAGGTATGCCATGAACTCGCCCACCGCATTTGTCGCCACCATCATCACCGCGCTCAACCAATTAGTCACCCACAAGCGGGGTGAGTTGAATGGCACTCCTGAAAGCATTGTGAGCCGTAGCCCTCTGCAAGACGGCATGTTTGATGAGCTGGGGATCAGCATTGAAAACACCGTGGATGCGAATAAGATGCGTATTACGGTGCAGTTATCCACACAAGAATACAGCGTAGTAGAGCTAGTAGAGCCACGTTGGACAGCAGAACAGCTACAGCAGGCGTTCATTCCAGCCTTGCGTCAGGCCGTGTACGAGTGGTTGGATGGGCAAAAAGGCGATGCTTTTTGGGCGCATACCGTCGTAGTGCAGTTTTTGTACCCAGCACAGTTTGGTCCGGCATTACAGCCGCATGGCATTTTGCTGCAGTATGTGGATGAGGCGAGGCAAGTCGCCTTACGTCAGCGTATAGACGATTATCTGAACAAAAACCTGTGGCAAGCGAAGCATCCGCCCAAAGATTTGGATGTGATGTTCTTGTTGCAACATCTAGTCAGCCCGTTGTTGTATCCGGCTATAGATGCCGCGCTGGTGGAACGCGCCTGCAAAACTATTCTTGAGCTAAGCAAGGTATCCCCCAAGCGCTTGGTACAAGTGCGCAATACCATGTTGACCACCTTGAAACACTGGGCAAACAAGGTGTTTTTGCCGCGTTACTTTGACACGGTAGAGCCGCTGTATGGGGCATCCATGTTCTTCTCTGTGGTACCCGATCACGACATAGGTGTGCGTAACAAGGCAGCGTTTGCGGTAGAGGATCAAGCTGCCGTCGAACTATTGGCCTTTATCGCCGTGCTGATCTTGCAATACGAGCCTAACTACAGCCGTGATACCGGTATGGCATATCTACAAAATGCGGGTGAGCTGGGTTACCAACGTGCTTATGACTTGTTAAAAACTGGTAGCGGTTTAATCGATGCAGCCTACACGACATTGCGTACTGACGATGTAGAGTGCGTTGCTAACGACGTGCAAGCACAGGTCAAAATCAAAATTCTGCGTGAGGGAGCCGCCGCCTATGCTGCTGCCTTGAACTTCCTCAGCAATGTGTTGGAGCAAGGTTTTCCACACAGCTACCAAATACGCTTAAGCAGCAAAGCTAAAGCCACGTTTCCTGTACCCAAATTGGGCAAAGGCAAAACCCTGCAGTTTTTTGCAAATGCAGTGCAGTATCCCGAGCTGTATGCAGAATTAGAGCGCTATGCGACTACCGCCATGCAAGAGTATGAGTGGTACACCGACCAAGAAAACGAATATTGCGCCATGCCTGGCAGCTATGCTGTGTTTGCGTTGGCGTTAGCAGATGGGCGCTATTTACCCTTGCTACAGCGTTACTTGCAGCAGGTGGATGACGAGCACCAAATGGTGCACCAACAGTTTCTCAAAACCTTGCTAGAACAACGCGGCATGACCGCAGCCAACAGCGCGATTGTGGTGGATGGCATAGGGCGCGTGAATGGCGACTTCAAGGCTAAAGTGGCCCCTGTATTTGAAAGTGCAGAGGCGTTGCAATTATTACTAGAACAAAGCCGCACGTTGGATAACTATGCCCTGCAAACGGTGCTGTACTTTATCTGGGGCTCTGAAGCGGCGCTGCGTAAAGTGCATAAACAAGCGCCAGAGCCGCAAAAAGCGCTGTTGGGTGCGTTGCTGGAGCTAAGTGGTGAATAGTCACTCAGTTTGGAATATCGTAGCTCTATGAACATCCATAAAGGCGGCGTTGTAAAAGCCAGTTGAGAAAATTCATTGATTTTTAGCGTGTAGAGGGCTTTGTCAGTAAAGTAGCTGCTGAATGTGTTTTTCCATGATGGTCATGGTGTTTCGCAGCAGTGTAGACTTCGCCGCCCATTCCTCCCCCATCCTAGTCACATAGCCGTCTCTGGCATAGCGTAGCAGCTCTGCGTGCTCAACCTCCACGCGTTCGGCGGCCCACGTGGCGGCGTGGTCTTTAGACGCAAACTCACCCGTGCTGGCGGTGTACCACATGCGCGCTAACGTTAGCAGCACGTTGCGTTCATCGCCTTCAGCGGACGCTACCAATGAGGGCAGTAAATCGCTGATGGCCTGCTGTATATCAGAGGCGGGAATGGTGGGTAGTTGCGGGTCGTTAGCAGCCGTATACAACGGCAGCGCAGCCCGTTCTGCTTGAGCCAAAATCAATGTGTATTCAGGGTCTGTGCTGGCATCTTCAAGGTCACCATTTTCTATGTCTGCCCGTAACCATTCTCCGTAGATAAACTCACAACGAGCAGGGTAGCGTGTCACGCTAGGATTATCTGCTACAAAAACCATTACCTCTATGGGGCGTCGCCCCTCTTTATCCGTGGGGTAGTGACCAGAGATCTGTAGCAGTTCGTGCGCTAACCGTTGGCGGGTTTCTGTAGAAAGCGGCTGGTGAACAAATGCCAGTACATCCACATCACTGCGCGGGCGCAGCCCTTGTGTAACGGCTGATCCATGCAAGTAAACAGAATGCAGATTGTTGAGCAAGCTACGCTGCAATAGTTGTAGCGCCTGCGAGGCTTCAGAGGGAACGGTTACGGTCATAAAAAATGAATAAGATGTGATGAATGGCTAAGGGGTTAGAGCTTTTCCCAACCCACCGCCATAGTATGCAATTTTCTAACGCCCCATACCGTAATCTCAGAAAGTTCTTCGCTGTCTAGTGCATAAGGGTCGCGTAGCAGTATTTGCGCTTCGGCGCGTCTGGCTCCTGGAGCCAAGCCGAAATAGCTGTATACCGAGCCTACATAACATGACGATTCTGCCCACACGGGTATGGTCCCTATGCCATCTACGCTGTAATGCAATGCCGAGCCTATAGAGTAAGACTCTATGTCTTCAGGTGCAGTGTCTGCCGGTACGGGGCACAGTGGGGTAGGCGTATCTGTAGTCACCGCTTGGGTGTTCTGCATATTGCCTAATTCGCTAAATAGCTTAGCTTGATCTACATAGGCAGCAAGGTTGGTACGAGCACTTTTATCGGGTGGGGTAACACCGGTAAATTCCGTTTTATAACTGACGGTGATGACAGGCACTTCGGCATTGTGATGAAAAGGTCGTAAGAGGTAGAACTTTTCTTGACCAAAGGTGCCGTCAAAAAATAGCGCATAAATTTGCCCGTCTATATCCAACCATGTGCTCCATTGGTTGGCGCCACGCCCATTTTCGGTCAACAGTTCGCCAGGCATGAACGAGTCATCTTTCTGATCAGCATCCGCGTCCGGTACAAATTGCTCACCAGCGCGCTTAAGTACGCCGGTGTAGCTGAATAATCCTGTGCCACCTATATAGCTTTCAATAATCAGGTCGCGCTGGCCATCATTATCCAAATCCATCAGGGTGTAGGAAATGTTGCCAGACTCAGAATAGGCAGAGATGTCAGAGTTTTGTATTGCTTTCCATTCATCTGGGCTAATGCTTTGATCAGGCTTAGACAGTTGGGTGCTGTCGGTTTCCTCGTTGAATTGTTGTTCGAAATAGCTAATAGGCCGCTTGATAGGAAAAGCGGCAACCAGAGACTCTTCTAATGGTCGGTCACTCAGCAATTGTGAGGTGAGTACGTCGTACAACCTGTATAAGGCCGCTTCGTCTTTGTTGGTGGCAGCAACGGCAGTAGAGAGCGAGGCACCAAGTAGTGCGCACCCGAAGAGCGCAGAGGCAACCGCGCTGTAGCGGCGCGAAAAAGAAAGCTGTGCAGTAAGAGAGCGCTTAGCGTGCGGTGTAGGGCAAGGGGCTGGTGTGTGGCCAGCGAAAAATTCAGTCAGCATGGCAGCTCTGGTGGAGTTCGTGGTACTGCAGTGGTTTCCTATATCAATACAGTATACGCGTGAGTGTGCAGGCTCGCGTAGTGCTGAAAATATTTGTTATAGGAGTTTCATAAATCCTAGTTGTTAATGGTAGCGTAATGAATCTTTACATTCAATTTATGAAATGGAGACGTTTATTAAAAAATATTATTTTTATAAATAATAGGCATGATGTTTGAAAATTTACGTTCAGGTTTCTGAGTTTTTAGCAGAAGGTGGCGTGTGGTGCATCGTATCTTCTCTATGGTAGGGGCGGTGATGCTCTGATCGGGTAAAGGTGATTGCTGATTTTTAATTTTTGAGATTTTTTAAAATCATTACTCTCCATAATCAAAATAATTTGTTTATGTGTTTTATGTATATGGCGAAAATGAAAGCATAAATAATGCAATACAGCATTCGTAATGCAAGTGTTTAGAAAAGCAGTTATAAGCGCATGAGGACTTTATCGTTCGTATTTGAGGGTGGGTTACCCATAATGCTCTGCATGAATAAATAATTTGGCGATAGTGCCAATGTTATGTGGAGCAGAAGATGAATGTGAAGAGTACGGCAGGGGTGTTCACGCTGATCGCTGCGATAAGCAGTTCTACCGTCATGGCCCAAACCAGCAGTTTATTGAATGCCTCTTTTGATGTGGCGCGTGAAACCTTTGCGGCGGTAAACCCCAAATTTGTAGAACATTGGCAGCAGCAAACAGGCCAGAGCATCAAGATAGATCAGTCTTTTGCGGGCAGTTCACGTCAAGCACAAGACATTATTCAAGGTAAAAAAGTCGATGTGGTGACTTTTAATCAGGTGACCGACATAGAGGCGTTGGTAGAGCGCGGCATCGTGGCCGAGGACTGGGCGCAGCGCCTGCCGCACAATAGCTCCCCTTACTACAGCACCATCACCTTCTTGGTACGTGAAGGCAATCCTAAAAACATTAAAGATTGGGATGACTTGGTGCGTGACGATGTCAGTCTCGTATTCTCGAACCCTAAGACCTCTGGTAATGCGCGCTATAGCTATTTGGGGGCATGGTTATTCGCACATCAAAAATTTAATGGTGATGAGGCAAAAATTAGAGAGTTTGTAGGCCAACTATTGGCTAATGTAGAGAACTTCCCTACTGGTAGCCGAGGGGCAACTGTGGCCTTTGCTCAGAATGGTCAGGGGGATGTGTTGCTGACTTTCGAGTTTGAAGAGCGAAATATTCTAGCTAGCCCAGAGTTTCAAGATCAGGGTTTCGAAATCATTGTGCCACCTAGCAGTGTGTTGGCGGAGTTTCCTGTAGCGGTGGTGGATAAAGTGGCCGATGAGCGTGGCAGCCGTGATGTAGCAACAGCTTTTTTGCAGTTTTTGTACACACCGGATACTCAGCGCCTGTTGAGCGACTTTAACTATAGGGTGCGGGATCCAGCCATTGTTCAAGAAACAGCGGCCACTTTTCCCGACGTAGCGTTAATTAACCCCACCGAGGTATTGGGGCCGTGGCGGGCCATACAAGCCAAGCATTTTGCGACAGACGCAGTGTTGGATCAGTTGCAGGCTCAATAACGGTAGTTAGGCATAGCCCGAATAGCCGGGGCGAGTAGTCCTACGGCCTCGTCCTGTGTTATCTTCTTTCTATTAATATAATAAGAATCATTATCAAATAAGAATGCAGAAGATATGAGGCTATTAGTAGTAGAGGATCACGCCCCGCTTAGTGAACTTTTGCAGCAGCATCTGCAACGCTATGGCTTTGTGGTAGACGTGGCAGCATCGGGTAGTGCGGCCCTGGAGTTGATTGCGCATACGCATTATGACGCATGGATCTTAGACCTTGGGTTGCCAGATATGGATGGCATGCAGTTGTTGCAAGGCATAGCGGCGAGGCCACCTTGCATCATCTTGTCAGCACGTGATGCGATTACATCGCGTATTGCTGGCCTGAATGCTGGTGCAGATGACTACATGCTTAAGCCTATAGATATGCAAGAGTTAGAAGCACGGTTACGCGCTATATGGCGACGCACAGCTCAGCAAACTGCTATCTTGAATCACGGTAATTTGAGCTTTATTCCTGAGTCTTTACAGGCATTGGTGGGGCAGCAGCCCTTGGATTTACCGAGGCGGGAAGCCATGTTGTTAGAAGCCTTATTGCGTTCTTCGCCTCGCGCTGTGATTAAAGACTATCTTGAAGATGCTTTGTACACGAACCACGAGGCGGTGACACCCAATGCCATAGAGGCCTTAGTGTCACGCTTGCGGCGTAAGTTGAAAGTAGCCGGCGCAACCATACGTGTGGATACGATACGAGGCATAGGTTACCGACTGGTTGCTGACGTGTAATATGCGTAGGGCCAGTTTGCGTCGTCGTTTACTGTTGTCGTTTGGCCTAGTGTTTTTACTGGGCTTGGCGGCTGTGGTGCTGTATTTGTTGGATGCCAGAGATCAGATACGGCGTAGTGTGATCTACATACAAGCACAAGAGTTAGGAAAAGGGCTGAGTGCGCAGAGTAGTCCTGCTGAGCTGCCTGATTACTATGCGGGCAGCCCTATGGCGTACACCTTGTATGACGCTACCGGTGAACTGCTGTGGTACAGCGGTTTTTTAGACCGACCATTAAAGCTTAAGCACTATGAGGCCAGAAACTGGCTGCATTTCTCGCACCCTAGTTGGCGTAAAGCGAGCGGTAGGCTGATTAGTATTCCCGTCGTGTTAACCGATGGTGCGACCTTAATGGTCTCCAAAGAAGACCGCATGGAGCGCGAATTACTGGATACGCTCTTTCACGCACAGTTTATTCGCAGTTTATTTGTGCTCTTGCCCTTTGGCGTGTTGGGGATGGTACTGGCTTGGTTTTTGTTGCAGTGGGCATTAAGACCCGTGCAGCGGGCCGCTAGGTTGGCTAGCTCTATAGGGCCGCAGTCGCCCGAGTTACGTATCCCACTTGAAACCTTACCGGTGGAAATACGTCCGTTGGCGCATGCTGCTAATCTAGGGCTAGAGCGCTTTGCTAATGCATACGAGAAAGAGCAGCAAGTGCTTGCCGATGCCGCGCATGAGTTGCGTACGCCGTTGACGGTATTGGATTTACGCCTGCAGCGTTACAGAGTAGAAGGTAAGGCTGATTGGCAGGCTATAGATGGGGAGCTTAAGCAATTAAGCAGACTGGTAGGCCAATTACTGCTGTTGGCACGGCAAGAACAAGATATAGAGCGCCAGCAGCATGCGACGTCTAGCACACGTCTGACACGTGTGGTGCGTGAAACCGTACTGGGTTTGTTGCCGTTGTTTGACGCTGCAAATCGATCCATACATGTGCATTTACAAGAACATGTAGAGGTGAAGGGGCAAGAGTCCTTACTGCGGGATGCCATTCGTAATTGCATAGAAAATGCGTTACTGCATGGCAAAGCGGATGTGATGGTGCGGCTTTATACAGTAGGTGGGCAGGCGGTTTTAGATATACAAGATCAAGGCGCCGGTGTACCCATAGAGAAATGGGAAGCCATGTTTGAACGCTTCCAGAAAGCGCAGTCAGATAGTGAGGGGTCTGGGCTGGGCTTGTCTATTGTGCGGCGTATATTGCGTAACGCGGGTGGTGATGCGTGTTTTGTCAGTACGCAGCCCTGCACCATACGGTTGTATTTTCAGCAGTAGCAGGTGCTCGTCAGGTTGTGGTCAGGTTGTATTTTTATAATGAAAATGATTCTTATTTATACAACTATTACAAGCCTTAACGCTTGCTCTCTGGACCACTACAACTATGAAAGGTTTTGCAATACATCACTTTCCGCAGCGTTTGCTTTGTGCCGCTGTGTTGGGGGCACTGACATTGCCCGCGTATGCACAAGAACAGCATGTCAATAAGCTCAGCAATATTGTCGTCACGGCATCAGGCTTTGAGCAGGTGATTGCGGACGCACCAGCAACGATTACCGTCATTACCAAAGAAGAGCTAGAAGGTAAGGCCTATCGCAATATCACGGATGCCTTGCAAGATGTGCCAGGGGTGTCTATTGAGGGTGGTGCCAGCGGAAAGTTTGAAAGTACTAGCATCACCATACGAGGGTTGGGTGAAAGTTATGTGCTGTTTCTGGTGGATGGTAAGCCATTGGGTACGTCGTCCGAGGCCTACTACAACGGCTTTGGGGGTGGGGCAACGACTAACTTGCTGCCTCCTATGTCGGCGATAGAGCGTATAGAGGTGATCCGTGGCCCTATGTCGTCGCTGTATGGCTCTAGCGCGATGGGAGGTGTCATCAACATCATTACGAAGAAAATATCACCGGAGTGGACGGGTGAGGTAACACTGGATGCAACCTTACAAAAAAGATCTGAGTCAGGCAACGCATTTCAAGGGCGCTATAACCTGAGCGGCCCGTTAATTGCTAACCGTCTAGGCATTATGCTGTCAGGCTCTAGTTACCATAGGCGTGAAGACCGTATGGCAAGTGGCTATGGTAAGCAGCGCATTAACAATAACAATGCGAGGTTGGACTGGATTCTGACGGACAACCACAGCTTACGTTTTGACGGGGGTATTACAACCACCGATAACTTGCGTACACCAGAGCGTTCTGGCAGCGAGATGGACATGAATAACAAACGTGTTTATTACGGTGTGACGCATGATTGGAATTGGGGCAGTAGTAACAATACGCGTACCTATGGGCTACAAGAAAAAGTCACCATTGAAAATGGCGGCACAGAGTCTGAGTACCGGTCCAGCATTCTAAATACCAGAACCTTATTACCATTGGAGTCACACACGATTACGGTAGGGGCCGAGTACAAGAAAGAAGAAACCTTGCACGATGCAAGCCGTTTTCCAGGTTCTAAAAACACGGACTTATCGAGATGGCATGCTTCCTTGTTTGCCGAAGATGAATATAACCTGACCGATAATTTCACCCTAACTGGTGGCTTACGGCTGGATCGTAATCAGCATTACGGCAATCACGTAACCCCACGCTTATATGGTGTGTATAACGTGAGTGACGATTTGGTGCTGAAAGGTGGAGTGAGTGCCGGCTACAAGACACCGAGCTTGAAGCAAGCCGATGATGGCATTGTTGAAAATGCGGCACGCGGTCGTTCATGGGATATGGGTAACCCAGACTTACAACCTGAAAAAAGTACCAGCTACGAGTTGGGTTTTGTATGGAGTACGCCTGATCAGTACAGCTTTAGCGTGATGGGCTATCACACACGTTTCCGTAACAAAATTGGTAAGCAGTATGTGTGTCAAAGCTCTGGCAGCATTCCTGAATGTACCTATAACGGTGAAACTCGCCAAAGCATTCAGCAATACATCAACCTGGATTCAGCTCGCCTGCAAGGTCTAGAGGTGGGCTTCGGCATGCCTATTGGTGAGCAAGTTCGCGTGAACACCAACTACACCTTATCGGACAGTGAAATCACTTCCGGCGCAAGCAAAGGTAAGCCGTTGAACAATACACCGCGCCATATGTTTAATCTGGGCGTGGATTGGCAGGCGACCGAGGCCATTAACTTCTGGGGGAAATGGAAGCACAAGAGCCGCACTATCGAGGGCGGTAGCAGCCGTATTCCGTCTTACTCCATGGTAGATGTGGGTATTAATGCCGACATCACCAAAAATGTCAGCGCGTTTGCGGGTATTTATAACCTGTTGGATAAGCAGATTAGCGGTGATGATGGGTACGACAAAATCCTGGATGGCCGCCGTTTCTATGTGGGGGCAACGTTAAGGTTCTAGTGTGTTGTTCAGCGCTAGTCGTTGTTAGAAAAAAACCGTAGCCCTGTGTGGTGCAATAGCCGCTACATATTGGCTACGGTATCTGTATCAGTTGAAACCGAATATTGATACCAACACGATTTGAATAACTAAGTCTTATGAAAACTGCTCATATATAAATTAGTAAAAGTAATGTTAAAAACGTCTATACAGAGCAGGGTGAAAAGCAGTTTTTAGCGCCTTGTAGCAGTCCAAAAAGTAGTGAAAAAATCACGTAAAGAAAAACGCATGAGGTAACAACTAGGCACATAGTACGCAGGTTCGGAAATCATGGTTGACAGGGTGCTTCTTATAATTCGAGGCATCAAAAACCGTCGAATTTCCTATCAGAGAGCGCACCTATGAACCGTATTTACCGAGTTGTTTTTAATGCCAAATTAGGGCTGTGGCAAGTAGCCAGCGAAAGCTGCAAAGCACGTAAAAAATCGGGAGGGCGTAAAGCGACTCTGGTCGCGGCAACGGCAGCGGCTGCTTTCGTGAGTGTGAATGCGTTGGCGCAGGGAACCATTACGGCGACGGGAAGTGTCTCACCCACCCCTCCTGTGGGTGCCGCTAGTTGGGATACTGCATTAGCCATTGATGTAGGAAGCTCGACCACAGGCTTACTAGAACTGAAAGGTGGTGCCACAGTCAATGTTACAGGGGTGCAATCGGTAACAGTGGGCAAAAGCGCGGGCGGTAATGGGAAAATTGTGGTGGATGGCGCTGGCTCTGTTTTTAATCTGCGCACCTTGATACGACTGGGCTTCAATGATGGTAAAGGTGTAGTTGAGGTCACCAATGGCGGCGCCTTTAATGCACAGAGGTTTTTTATTAATGAGTCGGGCACAGGTAGTCGATTACTGGTGTCGGGAGCAGGCTCTACGGTGCAGTTGTCTGGTGAGTTAAAAATGATGGGTTCCAATCCTGGTGATGCTGGAGAGGTCATCATTGAGGGCGGTGGATCGGTAGCCGCCAAAAATGTCAGGATTGTTGGTGGTGCAGGTGCTCAAGCTCGTTTGGAGGCGAAAGGCGCTGGTTCGCAGCTAACCGTAACAGATGGCATTACGATGGAAGGGGAGGTTCCCCCCAGTCATGAAGCTATTTTGTTGGTACAAGATGGTGCCAAAGTACAAGCCAACGACATTAAGATGGTCGGTAGTGCTGCGGCAGACTACACTGCTGCAATTTATGTGGGGGCAGAGTCACTGGATGCGGCTGATGCTGTAGCAGCAGGTGAACTAGCTGTTGGCAGCATTGATTTTGGCTTGATAAAAAAGGGTCAGCTAAACCTGAACCATACCGATACAGACTACTCTTTGACATCTGCGTTGATCAGCTCTGGGACGGGAGATCATCAACTGAATCAAATCTCTGGCCATACGACATTAAGTGGCGACAGCTCTGGGTTTAAAGGAAAAACCACAGTTTCTGGCGGTACGTTAGTCGTTCAGAATAAATTGGGCGGTGCGGCTGAAGTTACTGGCGGTACGTTGCAATACGGTGCTGCAGGGGTTGGGGAAACGAGCAACCTAAGCTCATTGACCGTAAGCGGTGCTAATAGTGCGTTGTTGATCAAAGGGACAGCAGCGCTTGAGGTAGCTGGTCAAGTAGCGATCAGCAACAACGCTAAATTAGAAATGGATGTGGTGCCTAGTGCAGCTACAGTGGTGCAGGCGGATAGCTTTACGATTGGCGCAGGTACTGTATTAGACATCAGTGGTATTACCAACGTTTCGCAGTTGGGTACGGATTTGGTGTTATTCAATACAACATCTGGTATTCAGAATGATTTTGCATCCGTCATCGTGCACGGCTATCAGCCTCAAGCCGAAGACTATTTAGCGTTAAATACACGCAAGTCTGATGATGGCAAACAATATGTGGCTAAGAAAGGCCTAAGCTGGACGGCCAATAACAACCTAGCGAACGGTGTATTTACACTTAACGCGGGGACAAGCTTTGATGCGGATGAGGATCTTAAAGACGAGAAAGCAAATGCTGCTACGGGTTGGGACGGTAAGACCTTAACCAAGAAAGGCGAAGGTACGCTGACCCTAAGCGGCAATAACAGCTATACCGGTGACACCATTGTAGAAGGCGGTGTGTTACAGATTTCTAAAGACAGTAATCTGGGTGATGCCAACAGTGTGCTGCGACTGACGGGGCAAAACACCACCTTGGCGACTACTGCTGACTTCACAAGTAATCGTGAAATAGATTTACAGCAAGACGCTACCTTGTCGGTGGCTAGCGGTAAGACGGTTGATTGGGCAGGCGATCTAAAAAGTACAGGTACCACACTGAATAAAACCGGTGCAGGTACTTTGGTGCTAAGTGGCGCTAATAATGGTGTGATCTCTCACAACATTGCTGAAGGTAGACTACAGATTAGTAGTGCTGCCAACCTAGGCACAGGTACCGATGCAATCAACCTAAGTGGCGGTACGCTGGCAACTTCTGGAGCCCACGTTAACATTGCGCGCGAAATTTTGCTGAGTAAAACCAGCACTATAGAAGCAGGAGAGCCTTATGACTTCACGCTGACTGGCAAAGTGAGTGGTCCGGGTGATTTGGTGAAAACCGGCGAAGGTAGGTTGCTGTTGGAAAATACCGCCAATGCCTATGCCAACACTAGGGTAATGGCAGGTAAGCTTAACGGTAATGCGGTAAGCATTAAAGGTAATATTCATCTGAATGCAGCCACTGCTGCTGTAGAGTTTGCTCAAGACACCAATGCAACATTTGCTGGGAACATCACTGGCTCTGGGGAAGTATATAAATATGGTACTGGTGACCTGACGCTGAGCGCAGATAATACCAGCTTTACTGGTGAGCTCTATGCCAGAGAAGGTAAGTTGATCGTGCTGGCATCTGGGGGCGATAGAGTATTTGTCGACGATGGTGACGCCATCCTACAGTTTGGTGATGGGGTCAATGGTGGCGCGAGCACCATAACTGATCATGTTTCTGTGTGGTACGAGGGTACATTGGCCATTTATGGCCCGGCAACGTTATCAGTAGGAAACAGTGTTGATCTTGAGCGTGGGACCACATTAGATGTTGAGGTATCTAGTAAAGGTCCAGTGTTGACTGCGGATACTGTGGAGTTGCAAGGTGGTAAATTGGTGCTCAGATCTGTTCCTCTGAAGGAGAATGAAGAGAGAGTAGTCATTCGCACCACTAACGGTATTACAGGCGATTTTGGAGAGGTAAGCGCTGCTGCTGGTGAGGGGGTAAGTCCGGTAGATTACCTTACTGTAAGCGGGTATAAATCTCAAAGTGGTAAAGAGTACTTAGCTAAATATGGCTTGAGTTGGTTGGCGACAGGAGCACAAGCGCACGGTACATTCACGCTGGTAGATGCCACGGATACGTATAACGTGGTATCAGTCTTAGGTAATAAAACTGCAAACACCAACTGGGATGGCAGAACATTAACCAAAAAAGGTGCAGGCACACTGACCTTAAGCGCTGCTAATACGTACTCTGGTAACACTATCGTAGAAGGCGGTACGGTTTCGATTTCGCAAAATAACAACCTAGGTACAGGGGCAGGTACTCTGGTGTTGAAAGGTGGTGATTTAGCGACTACGGCTTCGTTTAATTTAACCCGTAAGGTTGATCTGCAAAAAACGGGTGCAATGAATGTAGCAACTGCCACCACGCTGGATGTAAAAGGGACGGTAGGAGGCGCAGGCGGCTTAACGAAAGCCGGTGAGGGTAAGTTGGTGCTTAGTGGCACAAATACCTATGCTGGTGGTACGCAGCTTGCCGCTGGTGAACTAGTAATCGCTAAAAACGAGAACTTGGGTAATGCCAACGGTGCAGTACAAATTGTAGGCCAAGACACAACCCTTTCTACTACCGGTAGTTTTGCGACCCAGCGTGAGCTAGATCTGCAAGAAGACGCTACCGTATCAGTAGCGGCCAATACCTCGGTAGAGTGGAATGGTACCGTCAAAGGCACTGGCACTACTTTGAATAAAGAAGGCGAGGGTACCTTGGTGCTGGGCGGCACAAACGGTGCAATCTCTCACAACATTGCTGAAGGTAAGTTGCAGGTTAGTAGTGATGCCAACCTAGGCACCGGCACCGATGCCATTACACTCAGTGGCGGTAAATTGGCGGCGTCAGCATCTTTTGCTACCGCTAAAGATATCAACGTTAGCCAAGGTAGTGGTATAGAAGTTATCAACAGTGCTGATACATTGGCTTTGTCCGGTAAAGTCAGTGGTACAGCGGACCTAGTCAAAACGGGTGCTGGCGTACTAGAGTTGCAAAATGCAGCGAATGCGTATGCAAATACTGATGTACGCGCAGGTACGGTTAAAGGTACGGCAGAAACCATCAAAGGGAACGTAAAAACCGTGGCTAACGCAACGGTAGAGTTTGCTCAAGTTTCTAATGCTACCTTTAACGGCGTGATATCGGGTAACGGCCGACTGACGAAATTAGGGACAGGCGAGTTGACTCTGGGCGCACAGAATAATGGCTTCTCGGGCGTTATGGATGTGCTAAGCGGTAAGTTGGTAGTACTTGAAGCCACCACCGCAGGTGAGGCGCAGGTTTATGGTGGTTCCACCTTGCAGTATGGCAATGGTACGGAAGGAGGACTCAGCACGGTGGCTAGCCAACTGAGCGTGAATGATGCAGGTAGTACGCTGGCTATTTATGGCCCAGCAACGCTCAAAGTAAATGGTATTGCAATGTTTGCGGATGACACCAAGCTGGACATTAGCTTGGGTAGTAATGGCGCGGCGTTGACGGCCGATCAAATGCTCATGGCCGGTAATGTTAGCTTGAACCTCAGTGGTCTTTCTTCGTTGGCGATGAACCAAGAAGTCGTCATTATTGACACCACAACAGGCATTACAGGTGACTTTGCATCCGTAACCGTAGATGGCTCAAGCACTGTGGACTACCTGACTGTCGGTGCACGTAAGTCTATAGATGAAAAACAATATTTGGCTAAATATGGCTTAAGCTGGTTAGCTAAAGGCTCCAATGCGCATGGTACGTTCACGCTGGCAAATGCGTCGAACACATTCAACGTGACCGAAAACCTCACAGATGAAGCTGCGAATGCAGCCACAGGTTGGGACGGTAAAACCTTAACCAAAAAAGGCGACGGTACGCTGACACTCAGCGGTACGAATAGCTACACCGGTAACACCATTGTAGAAGGCGGTACGGTCTCTGTTTCCCGCGATGATAATTTGGGTGCATTAGCTAGCAACCTCGTATTGAACGGTGGTGGCTTGGCGGTTACGGATTCCTTCACTTCTGCTCGCAAGGTAGACCTACAGCAAACGGGTGCTGTGGATGTGGCCGCAGACAAAACCTTGGGGTTGAACGGCACTATAGAAGGGGCAGGTGGTTTGACCAAAGCTGGTACCGGTAAATTGGTACTAGGCGGTACAAATACCTACGCTGGCGATACCGTACTTGAAGGCGGTGAGCTGGAAATCGCTAAAGATGAAAACCTGGGTGATGCCAGCGGTGCAGTACAGATCGCAGGCCAAGGCACAACGCTTTCTACCACAGGTAGTTTTACGACGCAGCGCGAGCTAGATCTGCAAGAAGACGCCACCGTATCTATAGCGGCAGCGACGTCTGTGGATTGGAGTGGCGACGTTAAAGGTGCTGGTACTACCTTGCTGAAAAAAGGTGCAGGTACGCTGGCGCTAGGCGGTACAAATGGTGCGATCTCTCACAACATTGCTGAAGGTACGTTAGAGGTAGCTAGTGTTGCTAACTTGGGTACAGGCACCGATGCCATCACCTTAAGTGGTGGTACCTTGGCAACGACAGCGTCGTTTACGAATGCCCGCGATTTAGAAGTCAGCAAGACTAGTGGTATTGACGTAGCAAGTGGCACCGAATTGGCTGTGTCCGGCAAGGTCAGTGGCGCAGGCGATTTGGTGAAAAAAGGTACTGGTACGCTGCACTTGCAGAACAGTGGCAATGCCTATGGCAACACAGAGGTACAAGCTGGCTTGCTGAAAGGTGAGGCTGCAGCTATTAAAGGTAATCTGAAAAACGATGGCGCGGTAGAGTTCGCTCAAGCCACAAATGCTACCTTTACGGGTGCAATCTCGGGTACTGGTAGTCTAGAGAAAACTGGTGCAGGTGAGCTAACACTAAGTGCACAAAATACAGGTTTCACCGGTCATACCAAAGTGTCTGAAGGCAAATTGGTGGTGTTGGGTACCGCAGGTTCTAGCGCTGAAGTAACAGGCGGTGCATTGGAATACGGTAATGGCACCACTAACGCCGCCAATAGTTTGCAAGGTGATTTGGATGTTAGCGGTGCAGGCAGTGCGTTGGGCGTAATGGGCCCAGCGACATTGGCTGTGGCTGGTGATGTGAACATGGCTAATAACACGAGTTTGTCGCTGGGTGCGATGGATAACGGTGCAGTGTTAACGGCTAAGAGCGTACAGTTGGGCTCCGATGTTAACTTTATGCTTAATGGCGTGTCTCAAGCAGGTGAGCAAGAAGTGCTGGTGATTGATACCACTAACGGTATTAATGGTGACTTTGCTTCAGTAAACGTAGGTGGTGCATCCGGTGTGGTGGATTACCTCACGGTGGGCACACGTAAGTCTGCTGATAGCAAACAGTTCTTCGCTAAGTACGGCTTGAGCTGGTTGGCGAATAACAATAACGCACACGGTACATTCACGCTGGCAACTGCTGCCGAGCAGTTCTTGGTAGGCACTGATCTTAGTGACCAAACTGCAAACCCACTGACTGGTTGGGATGGTAAAACACTGACCAAAGCAGGTGCTGGTACGTTGGTGTTAAGTGGCAATAACAGCTACACCGGCGATACCTTAGTACAAGGTGGCGTGCTCGCTATTTCCAGCGATAAAAACCTGGGTGCAGCAAGCAGTAATTTGGTCATGAATGGTGGTGGGTTGGCGACTACAGCCTCCTTTAATTCTGGCCGTCATATGGACTTGCAACAAACAGCCGCTGTGAATGTGGCTGCCGATACCAAAGTGGATTGGCAGGGCAGCATTGATGGCGCGGGTGGTTTGACCAAAGCCGGTGCCGGTACCTTGGTCTTGAGTGGTGCGAGCAACTACGCGGGTGTTACCACGATTGCGGGTGGTACGCTGCAAATCGATAGCGATGCCAGACTGGGTACAGCCCCTAACATGGTGTTTGATGGCGGTGGTTTGGCAACGACAGCCTCCTTCAACTCAGGGCGTGAGATTGCACTGAACAAAACAGGTTTTGTGGATGTGGCAGCGAGTACAGAGTTGGGCTTGCAAGGTGATATCAGCGGTGCTGGTGGCCTGATTAAAGTGGGCACCGGTACTCTGACCCTGGCAGGCACAAATAGCTATGCTGGCGACACTACCTTGGGTGGTGGTATTACACAAATCAGCAGTGCCGCTAACTTGGGTGCAAACAGTGGTGCGGTAGTGTTTGAAGGCGGTAGCTTGGCTGCTACAGCATCGTTGAACAGCACACATGATTTCACCTTAAACAAAACCGGTAACGTTGCGGTAGCCGCTGGCGCAACGATGGGTGTAGACGGTGCAGTCACGGGTAAAGGCGATTTGCTGAAAACAGGCCAAGGTACGTTAGCGTTGAGTAACACTGCCAATGCCTATGGCAACACGCTAGTGCAAGAAGGTACGTTGGTGGCGCAAGCAGGTAGCGTGTCTGGGCATATTGCTAACGCCGGTACGGTTGTATTGGATCAAGCCGCTGATGCGACGTTTGCGAACGACATTCAGGCTTTGAACAACCAGAAAGGGACCATGGTCAAAAAAGGCCAAGGTACGTTGACGCTTGCGGGCCAATCCGCCTTGGATTGGAATGTAGAGGCTGGCCAGTTGGCGACAGCAGCCGAGCGTTTTGCAGGTAACGCTAACATCGCTTCTGGCGCAACTTTGGCGCTGAACCAAGCGGCTGATGCCGCATACGCAGGTCAATTGGCCGGTACAGGTGAACTGCGCAAGCAAGGTGCTGGCATGTTGCAAGTCACAGGCGATAGCTCTGCTTTTAACGGTCAAGTGAATGTAGACAGTGGCGTGTTGGCCGTGAATGGCAAATTGGGTGCTAAACAAGCCCTGATTGCTGATGGCGCAACCTTGGCGGGTAATGGCACCATCGGTAGCGGCAACGGTGCTACCGTGACCATTGCTAAAGGTGGTGTACTGTCACCCGGTAACTCTATTGATAAATTGACAGTAGATGGCGACTTGGTGTTCCAGTCAGGTTCACGTTTCGATGTAGAAGTTGACCCAGTGGGTACAGCCTCTGACTTGGTACACGTAACAGGTAATGCGACATTGTCGGGTGGGGTAGCCCATATTGGCGAAACTGGTAATTACCAGTTGAACGCGGCCTACACGATCCTGACTGCAGATGGTTCGGTAAATGGTACCTTTGATAGCGTGAAATCTAACTTCGCGTTCTTGAACCCAGAGCTGAAATACAACTACAGCGATAGCGAAGTACAACTGATCTTGAAACGTAACGGTACGACCTTTGACGCGCGTGGTAGAACACCTAACCAGCGTGCTACGGCCAGAGGTATTGAGAGCATGGGTTCCACCTCTACACATGGTGTGTACACGGCCATCGCTAAATTACCTGATGATTCAGCGGTGATTGAGCGCAGCTTAGATGCCTTGTCAGGCGAGATCTACGCTTCTACTAAGACAGCACTGATTGACGATAGCCGCTTTGTACGGGATGCCGCGACAGATCGTATGCGCTCCGCCTTTGGTGGTGCGGGTAGTAGCGGTAGCGCTGTGATGGCGGATAGAAAAGTTGCTCAGGCTAACTCTACTGGTACTGCCGCATGGGCACAGACGTTTGGAAACTGGGGTGATACCGATAGCGATGGCAATGCCCACAAACTCAAACGTCGTACCTACGGTTTCTTGGTGGGTGCTGATACCCCGCTGGGTGACGGTGCATTCCGCGTAGGGGCGTTGGCGGGTTACAGCTACACCAAAGCCGATGCGAACGATGTAAGCAGTACCAACAAGAGTGATAACTATCACGTAGGTCTGTACGGTGGTGGTCAGTGGGAGGCCTTGGGTGTACGTATGGGGGTAGCGCATACTTGGCATGAAATGCGCGCCACTCGCTCGGTTTCTATCCCAGGTTTCTCTGATGATCTGAAGTCTTCGCCTAAAGCACGTACTACACAGATCTTTGCTGACGTAGGCTACAACATTGAGGCGGGGTCTGTGCAGTTGGAACCGTTTGCTAACTTGGCTTACGTGAATCTGCATAGCAGCAGTTTTAACGAGCGTGGTGGTGATGCTGCACTGAAAGTGAAGAGCGACAATACCAATATCAGTTACATGACATTGGGTTCACGCTTCAGCACTGAAATGGATGTGGGCTCTACCACTGTGATGGCTAATGCCTCTCTGGGCTGGCGCCATGTGCTTGGTGGTGTGACGCCAGAATCCACACATCGCTTCTCGGCTGGTAATGCCTTCACGGTGTACGGTGTACCTCTGTCGCGTGACAGCGCAGTATTGGAAGCTGGTGTAGGCGTGAAGTTGAGCCGCTCGGTAACCTTGGGTGTGTCATACCAAGGTCAGTTGGGTAGTGATGGCAACGATCACGGTGTGCGCGCTAACCTGGGTATAGAGTTCTAAAAACCCCACAACGATGTAAATAAAAAGCCCCTTTATGGGGCTTTTTTTATGGTTGAGCCGTTGGTGTGACGGGCTTTATTTCACTACTTTGTAACAAATGGACATGTGTTTGGGATTGTATGTGTCTGTGGCTTACACAATCAATATTGATAGTGATAATGATAACTGTTATTGTTTAGTTCCTTTTTTAGGGGAAGATAGTTACCGTCAGTTGGATGGTTAATGATGGGATTTGGGAGAAGTTGAAATGAAGTTAGCGGTAAGACAAAAAAAATTGATTGTGCTGATGGCCAGTGCTTTTGCATCAAATTTTGCACTGGCACAGTCAAATAATATGGCCACACAGTTAAATAGAGTCGTGGTGACAGCATCGGGTTTTGAACAAAAGATTAAGAATGCGCCAGCCTCTATTTCCGTGATCACGAGAGAAGATTTAGAGGAGCGTCCGGTTCACTCTATTGCTGAGGCATTACGAGATGTGGAGGGGATTGACGTTACTGATGGAACAGACAAATCAGGCAGTTTGCAAATACAAATACGGGGTATGCCTGCTGATTACACGCTGATTCTGATTGACGGGCGCAGGCAAAACAGCGTGGGTAACGTACAGCCAAATAGTTTTGAGCGTACTGAAAACAACTTCTTGCCACCTATTTCGGCGATTGAACGTATAGAAGTTATTAGGGGGCCAATGTCCACACTGTATGGTGCGGATGCGATGGGTGGGGTAGTGAATATCATTACCCGCAAAATCTCAGACGAGTGGCGAGGTGCGGTGAATTTGGGTACCACCATCAATTTCGATTCTGAGTTTGGCAATAATACCTCTAGTGATTTCTATATTGATGGGCCATTGAAGCAGGGGCTGCTTGGCATGTCCGTGCGTGGCGCTTATGTCAATAATCAAGAAAATAATGTCACCTATACCAATGACGAAGGTAAAGAGGTCACGCCTACTTTTAGTGGTAATAAAGTCCCTAATCGTCGTTACGACACAGGCTTACGATTTGCGTTGACCCCCACTAAAGACCATGACATCGTTTTGGAAGGCACATGGTCTAGACAAAAGTACGATAACTCGTGGTGCGCACCAAACACGCCAAACTTAGGGCGTTGCGGTCCGATGGGACGCTGGAATGGGGGCTATTCAAGCGATGCATTACGCTTTCATCGGGACTCATATACCTTGGCGCATACAGGTCGCTACAGCTTTGGTACCTGGGATAGCAGCATTATGCACAACACCACCGAGACCATTGGTAGGTTGATCCCAGAAGTTCTGCCTGCTCAGCACCGTCCGGCAGGTACCGAGGCTAATGATCCTCGTGACCTGAAAATTCGCAATATCGTGTTTGATACCAAACTGGTAACGCCACTGGGTACAGATAACCATATGTTTACGCTAGGTGGACAATGGTGGTCAGCCAAGATGACTGACACGTTGGTCGGAAGCCCTATGGAGCATAAGCAGTGGGGTATTTTTGCTGAGGATGAATGGTCCTTAACAAACGATCTTAGTCTCACGCTAGGTGCTAGGTACGATCACCATAACTGGTACGGTGGCCACTTTAGTCCTCGTGCCTATGTGGTGTGGAATACAACGCCGAACTGGACCATAAAAGGTGGTATTAGTCGCGGTTTTAAAGCGCCAAAAGTCAATGAGTTAGCGCCAGGGATACAGAACGTTGGGGGGCAGGGAACACGGCCTATTATTGGCGGTAATCCTGATATGAAGCCTGAAACCAGCACCTCATCTGAAATTGGGTTTATCTATGATAACTTGAGCAACTTCTCTGTTGGGGCTACGGTCTTTAATACGGATTTCAAAGATAAGTTGGAATCAGAACGAGTATGGAACTGCCGATATACAGGCGCAGATAGACCGATGGACGAGGAGTGCGTGGATATAGGTAGCTGGACGGATGACAACGGCGTAGAGCAAGCGACATTCAATAGACGCACAAACCTTTCTAAGGCCGTCACCCGTGGGGTTGAGCTGCAGGCTAAATATCTGATTACAGAGAATGTAGATATTTCTGCGAACTACACCTATACCTATAGCCGAATTAAATACCCAGGCCATGCTGATGATGGCAAACCACTGACCTCTACACCCAAAAATATGTTTAACGCTAAGCTGACATGGCATCCCGATGATGCCTTAAGTTTGTGGACGCGATTGGAGTACAGAGGCAAGCGTTATCGTGACAACCAAGGGGAAAATGGTGGCAATCGCTATTACCGATCGTTAACGCTGGCCCACGTGGGTGGGACATACAGAGTGAGCAAAAACGTTGCCTTGAACATGGCGGTTTATAACGTGTTTGACACGAGCACAGTGGATTACCAACGTGAAGGTAATTCATATGCTAACCAATATAGGATGGTTGAACCGGGTCGACGCCTCTGGCTTTCCACGAACATTACGTTCTAATGGTTGTGTAGATAGTCTGTGTAGAAGGCCACCTCTGCTGGGGTGGCCTTTTTCATGTGCTGATGTGGTGTATTGCCCTGAGGATGCAGCGGTTTTGGTGGGGCTGCTTTAGCTCGTAAATTGAATAAACATACATCTTGACCGATCGGTAAACTAGTGATGTAATTTCGCCGTAGTAGTGTGATCAAGGAGCAGGCATGATAGGTAGACCCAAGGAGTACGATGACGCGGCAGTGATTAATGCTGCTATGGATGTGTTTTGGGAAAATGGCTACGAAGCTAGCTCTACCCAAGTACTGTGCGAGCGCACCGGTTTGGGTAAAGGCAGCCTTTATCATGCGTTTGGCAGCAAGCAAGAGTTGTATGAGCAAGCATTGCGGCATTATCAGGAACTAGGTATTACAGCGCAAACGCGTATTCTGAATGGGCCTGGAAGTGCTAAAGACAGGTTGCGCGCCTTGTTGCAATGGGGCGTAGAGGGCGATATGGACTCTACTCAGCCTCATGGTTGCATGGCGTTGTTCTCGGTAATGGAGCGCAGCAGCAAAGATCCAGCCGTAGAAAGCATTAACCGTGCCTATGTGTGTAGGCTGGAATCCGCGTTGGCCGAGGTGATTTCTGAAGGGCAGAAAAATGGCGATATCAATGCTGACCGGCCGGCATCCAGCGTAGCTCGTGCTTTTTTAGCCAGTTATTATGGTTTACGAATTTTGGGGCAATCTATGCCTGATCGTGCTTTTTTAGATGATGTGCTAAACGCGACTATGGCCAAGTTTTAAGTGTGATATGTGATGACCGGCCTTGTGCCGGTTCTTTTGTTTTGTTTTTGTACTGATTGGTAAAGTATTAAGAGGATAACCCATGCCACTCGTTGTTTATATATTGGGAATGACCATTTTTTCACTCACTACCTCAGAATTCATGGTGGCAGGCATGATGCCATCCCTGACGCATGCGTTCGATGTGTCGGTAACGCAAGTAGGGTATTTGATTTCGTTATATGCCATAGGCATGGTAGTGGGTGGTCCCGTGCTGACCGTGCTGTTACTACGATTGGGCGTTCCCAATAAAAAAGCCTTGCTGTGCTTATTGGGTTTTTATGCGGCAGCACAATCCGTGGCGGCTTCCGCTAGCAGTTACGAGTTGATGGCGATTGCGCGCGTAGTGACTGGCGTGGCAGGTTCCGCATGTTTTGGTGCGGCGTTGGCGATTTGTGCTGACATCGTGACCGCTGAAGCCAGAGGGCGAGCGGCATCTATTGTGGTAGGTGGGTTAATGCTAGCAACGGTAATGGGTGTGCCGATGGCGACCATCATTGATCAACAGTGGGGATGGCGAGCCAGCTTCTGGTTGGTGGTGGCGTTAGCCGTGTTGAGCATGTTGTTGATTGTATGGCTGGTGCCGCGTTCTCAAGGGGTGGCCGTGGTGAGCCTAGCAGCTGAACTGCGAGAATTCAAAAACCGTCATTTGTGGGCGGCCTATGCGACCAGTGCATTGATCATCGGAGCAACCTTCGCCGCATTTAGCTACTTTGCGCCTATTCTTACTCAGGTCACAGGCTTTACGGCAGCATCTATCCCGTGGTTATTAGCGTTGTACGGCGCGGCCAATGTGGTGGGAAACAGCATTGTGGGTCGCTATGCTGATCGCTATACCATGCCCATCATGCTGTGGGGCTTATGCACACTCATGGCGGCATTAACCGTATTTGCGCTATGGGGAGAGTACAAGGCAGTGAGCGTAGGGCTCTGGTAGTAATAGGTATGGTGGGTGTGCCGATGAACCCTGCCATGATTGCGCGAGTGATGCGCACCGCACACCCAGGTGCGTTGGTGAATACCGTCCACACATCCGTGATTAACATAGGCTTAGGTGTGGGGGCATGGATGGGCGGCTTAGGCATTGCCGCAGGTTACGGTGTACGTTCACCATTGTGGGTAGGCATAGCGTTGGCCTTTTTAGGTGTGTGTAGCCTGATGCCATACAGGAAGCAGCGCAGCACCAGCATAGGTGCTACGGCGGGTCAGCGCGGCGGTACTCAAGACGGTGTTCGATGTTCTCTGTAAGCGGCCGCTAAAGTACGTAAGGCATCACGTGAACGGGTATCGGTTAGGGTTGAATGCAACATAATGCGTGATGAAGGGAGGGTGGGTAAGCCCATGCGTTGACTCACCTCTACGGTATCGGCAGGCGCTAAGCGGCACGAAAATGCGGCAATGGCTAACCCGGCGGATACCGCAGCCATGACCGCCGCATGGCCACCGCCTACAAACACTTCGCTCCAGTCCAGTTCGGCTGTTTCTAAGGCACGGGTGGCAATATCACGTACGCCACAGCACGGTGCGAGTGCGGCTAAGCGTAACGGTGTGCCTGGCGGCTGATGAAAGGTAGGAGCCGCAAACCAACCAAAGTGTTCTGGGCCTAAGTCTTCGCCATCGCGACGATCATCTTCTTGTCGAACAATCACGGCATCCAGTTCACCGTTATCAAAGGCGTCTAGCAACGAGCGTGAGTTTTCTATACGCACTTCGATGGTTAGGGCAGGGTCGCGAGCATTGAGTCGGGCCAGTAGCGTGGGGATTTCAGGGCCGGCCACATGTTCGGCTATGCCTAGCCTAAAGCGCCTGCACTCGCACGATAAGGCTTGTACTGCGCGATCGTGCGCCACAATGAAATCACGGGCAGGTTGCAGAAACAGCGCACCCGATGCCGACAGGCGTACTTGGCGCGGCGTACGTTCTAGTAGCTTATAGCCCAACCTATCTTCTAGACGTTTTAGTTTCACGCTGATCGCACCTTGCGTGCTGCCTAGCGCTTCTGCTGCGCGGGTAAAGCTTTGGAAATCCGCAATAGCGATAAAAGCCTGTACAGAGTCCACATCCAGTATTGGCTTGCTCATATCTATTCAAATTTGTTGTTACTGATATGTTCAAGCATAGCATTGATGAATGGTTGTGGGATGACTAAGATCAGTAGCCTGTGATGGCATGCCACAGGGCGTGTCTGCATTATCGTTTTTCTCAAAGGTTTATTGATGTCACTTTCACCTCTACAGCAGCGCAAATTTGCCCTGATTGCGGTGTGTTTATCCGCGTTGATGCTGGGTTTGGAAATCTCTAGCGTACCGCCTATTTTGTCCACCATAGAACAGGTGATGGGCGCGAGTTTTAGGCAATTGCAATGGGTGATGGCCGCCTACACCATTGCCATGACGACCATTTTGATGGCGGTGGGCACGTTAGCGGATCGTTATGGGCGCAAACGCGTCTTTGTGCTTGGCATCGTCGCCTTTGGCATTACCTCGCTGATCTGTGGTCTGACCGAAAGTGCGGCGGTGCTCATTGTGGCGCGGTTCTTGCAGGGGTTAAGCGGAGCCATGATGTTGATCTGCCAAATCGCGATTTTATCCAGCCAATTTCGTGATGGCGTAGAGCGCGGCAAGGCTTTTGCGTGGTGGGGCATTGTGTTTGGTGCTGGGCTAGGTTTTGGTCCCATCGTGGGTGGGGCTATTTTGGCCTTAGCGAGTTGGGAATGGGTGTTTTTAATTCATGGTGCTTTGGCCGTTATCACGTTGGTACTAAGCATTGTGGGGGTACAAGAGTCGGTAGACCCGAACGCCACACGCTTAGATATAGCGGGCATTGTGACCTTATCCATTGCCGTGTTTTGTTTGGTGCTGTTCGTCACACAAGGCCCGGTCTTAGGGTTTGGTAGTGCGGCGGCCTTGGGGATCATCGTGCTATCTGCCATCAGTGTGATCGCTTTTGTTATTGCCGAACGCCTAGCCACTAGGCCGATGATTGAGTTCTCGGTGTTCAGAATACGGAAATTCTCAGGGGCGCTATTAGGCTCAATGGGGCAAAACTTTAGCTTCTGGCCATTTATCATTTACCTGCCTATTTATTTCCATGTGGGTTTGGGTTACGACAGCGTACAGACGGGTATGGCGTTATTAGCCTATACCTTACCCACTTTGTTTATTCCCCCGCTGGCAGAGCGACTGTCATTGCGATACCAGCCTGGCGTGGTGATTCCCTTAGGCTTGTCTACCATCGGCTTGGGCTTTGTATTGATGAAAATAGGCAGTGTCTCTGCGCAGCCGGGTTGGTGGATATTGCCCGGTTGTGTACTCGCGGGGATAGGGCTAGGTTTAACGAATACGACGGCTACCAATACCATTACGGCGGCAGTATCAGCCGATCGAGCTGGCATGGCCTCGGGTGCCGATACCAGTGGCAGAATGATTTCCTTAGCATTTAATATTGCCGTGATGGGCTTGGTATTGGTAGAGGGAATTAGAGCCTATCTGTTGGACACGTTGCATGTGGCCGATAGTGATGAAACACGCTTCTTAGCCGAGAAAATCGCAGCCGGCGATGTGACGGCCATAGCGCAAAATGCCGAGTTACTGGCGCATGTATCTGCGCCGCTGGATGCCGTGCATGCCGCATTGATTTACGGCTTTGGCTGGGTGATGACCTACGGTGCGCTTAGCGTATTCGCCTTGGCGGCCTTAAGTGTGATGGTGTTTGCGCCGTGGCGTGAAACCCGGGCAGCGTTAGAAAGGGCAGACGTAGCCGTATGAGTAAAGTCACTCACATAGTGGTTGAATTTATAAAGCCAACTTTGTAGCATGGTTGGGCCCACAATACCGTGGGCCTTTTTTGTTTTTATCTCTGCTTTTTATGGCTACGGTGTGATGAGAAAAGCCTTTAAATTGATCTCTGCAGTAACGTTTGCATTGCTCTCTACAGCTAGCGTAGCGCAAACCTTAAGTTTGACCTTTGACGATGGTTTGAACCCAGATAAACAGCCGCAGGCGTCTACATGGAATCAGGCTATTTTAGATGCGTTGAAAAGCGCCGACGTGACAGCGATGGTGTTTCCTGCACTGGATCGCTTGGGCGGCGAGGCAGGTTTAGCCCTGATACGGCAATGGGGCGAGCAAGGGCATGCTGTTGGTAATCACACCTCCAAACATCGTAGCTTGGCGTCTGCTCAATTATCGTTGGATGACTTTATTGCGGATGTGGTTGAGGCCGATGTAGTACTCAACACATTGCCCAATTGGACACCCATGCTGCGTTTTCCTTATCTTAAAGAGGGCGATACGGTAGAGAAGCGTGATGGCATACGTGAGTGGATGCGCCTGCACGGGTATAAAGCGGCACCGGTTTCCATTGATGCCAGCGACTGGTATTACAACCAAGTCTATTCCGCATGGATGGATGCAGGCGAACCCGCCAAAGCACAGCAAGTGCAAGAAGCGTATATAGAGCATTTGCTGGATCGTGCGGCGTATTACGATACATTGGGCACACAAGTGCTGGAACAACGCTCTGCGCATGTATTGCTGCTGCATACCAATCGTATTAATGCTGAAACTATTCCTGCTGTGATACAGGCTTTCAAACAGCAGGGCTGGAGTTTTGTGCCGCCATTACAGGCATTTGAAGACCCGTTGTATGTGACGGGAGTAGAGAGCTTGCCTGCAGGGGAAAGCATTATTTGGGCACATGCCAAACTCAAAGGGGTAGAGGGTTTGCGCTACCCAGCGGAAGATTCGGTGTATGAAGAACCGCGTTTGGAAGCGTTGGGGTTGTTGCCGCTACCCACTACAGAGTAATCAGAGCCAAAAGGCGTGCCGTCAATCGTCTAGGCATTACGGCACGTGGTACACAACAGTTGCTTAGAGTTTGCCAATGCGCATGTTGATGGGCCAGACAATACTGCGTTGGCGGTTTTCATCCCCCCATGCGATGGCAATGTCCGTGGCAAATTGCAGAATAAGATCTTCGCTACCGGCTTCTTTGGCATGACGTACGGCTGACCACGTAAACAGATAGCCCAAAAATTCAGCAAGGTTCCACTGCACGCGAATCTCCAGTGCGGGTGCTGCAATTTCTTCAAAAGGGAAATCCAACGTGGCATAGCCATCATCAACGAGTTTACGTTCAGCGGGCCAGTAAGGGCCGATTTCATTCCAGTAAAAGTGCTGGAAACGTTGGTCTAACTCAGGCTCTAAATTCAGTACGCCGTAGCTAATGAGCGCCAGCACGCTATTGGGCTTAGCGATGCGACGAACCTCTTGGTAAAAGCTAGGTAAGTGAAACCAGTGAGCGGCTTGTGCGGCGGTAATCAGGTTCACAGAGTTATCTGCTAGGGGCAGCTTTTCTGCAGGCGCACACTGATAACGTATACGTTCATGTGCTGGGCTATTGGCGATCTGGTCTGCGCTTGGATCTATGCCCACAACCGTATCAAAATGCGCGGCTAATAATTGGGTAAGCTGCCCATTGCCGCACCCTACATCTAGGGCTTGATGGTGCTTTTGCACAGTAGAAGCAAGAAAGCTTGCCAGTTCGGCAGGGTATTCGGGACGAAAGCGTGCATAGTCTTGCCCGCCTTGATCAAACCAATTTTTAGATGTGCTCATGCTGCTGCTCACAGGTAAGAAGTGCTATTGCAAATTGAATTGTAGCGGCTGGAGAGTGTGAGCGGGGGAGTGTACTGAGTTAGTACGGTGATAGCAGAACGAGACTTAGTCGTTAGCTAAGTGGGAAATAAAAAAGCCATTTCCGAAGAAATGGCTTTTTTACTAAATATGGCGCGGCTGGCAAGATTCGAACTCACGACCCCTTGGTTCGTAGCCAAGTACTCTATCCAACTGAGCTACAGCCGCTGTGAGAAGTAAACTATAACACTAAATATAATACCGGCGCAAGAATAATTTACTAGATAGGGTATACGGCAGTGTAAAGGGCTGTGTGGATGTGCCAAAGTCGAATGTTATGATGCAGCCTTGTCTTTAGGCTAGCGGCCTTATCGCTGCATTAGGAGTATCTACGCATGGTTCCATTTGGGCTAAGTACAACGCAATTTCAAACCCGTTATAGACGCTGCTTGGAAAAGGCATCCAAGCATCTTATCAACGAGTTACGTGCGTTGTTGACACGACCAGTGCCCGATACTGTGCTCAGCGCTGAAGTGCAAATTTTCTTTGGCGAAGACGGTTTGGAAACCCCATCTGCGTGGATTTACTACAGCGGCGAGAATAACAAAGTCGACAATAACGACCTTTCTATCTTTGCTGGCAGAGCCATGGAGCTTTCCATAGGTTTAGAGAAGATGGATAGCTTTCACGAAGACTATTTCCTCGATGAGGAGTTTGATGGTTTGGCCATTGCCGCTAATACGACGCAAGCATGGTTTGCCGAGTGCTGGTGGAAAGCCGGTGGTTGGAGCTACGCCGTGCCTGTTGTGGCATGGGTGCACGATGGCTTTGGTGATGGCAATGGTATAGAGCTTTCTGAGGAGTAATATCGCACTCCCAAGATCTATCTGTGTATGTGGTTGTCTAGAACGGTCAGAGTATGGAGTCCGATGTCAGTTGAATCTATAGCCGAAGGTACTCTATCTCACCGGTGCAACAGCGATGTCTTAGCAGTATCCAGCAAAGTTCTGTAGAGCATCTTTCTGCACTGAGCCTGCGGCTCTGGCATTCGCAGTGATATGGAGGCTATTGAGCATCAAAATGGGAAGTATTGTTTTGTGCTTGTCCCTCAACTCTAACAGCATGAGTTAGCCAGAAATTCCTCTAGAACATCATATTAGGACTGTTTACTGTGACAGCAAGCTTAGAGAAAAAGACAGCATACCTTGATCACAACTTTCTTGATAAGCTCTCAAAGGGCTATTGGCTTGAATTCTTTGGATATATTAGGGATAACTATCGGGTAGTTTACTCTGATGCAACCCTGAAGGAAATAAAAAGATCTGGACTTGGAGCTCCTAGATTTATAGATGCTCTTTGTTTTTTAGAAGCAGAGCATATAAGAATAATATTAACAGATGAATTTGATTCAACGAATTTTGCATACTATACCAGCCTTAGCCCAAAAGATGTATTTTCTGAATACTGTGAAAACCTGTCCTCCATTTATGAGGGTATAGAAGAGTCAACAATAAAATCACTATTAAAAATGTATGGTGGTCTAAATGGAGTTGGGTTCGAGGAGATAAATAAGTATCAAAAAAATTCATTTTCTGAATTAGTTAATGATTTATCAGAAAAAAACAACGAAATAAGAGAAATAAATCCAGATGTTTATGAAAAAATAAAGAACAGAACCTCTGGGTTTCAAGAGTCTTTTGATGCTGCTCTTGCTCAGTCTTCTGAGCATATGAAAAAATATGTAAGTGATGACTTGGGATTTTCCGGAGTACAAACCTACAGGTCAGAAGTTGAAATAACCCCAAAAATTCTCAACAACATAAAGCCACCAAATGTCATAGAGAAAATATTTGATCTATATAAAAGGGTTGATGATTACAAAAATTTCTCAATAGAGCAATTTCTTGGTATATCTTGGAATGAAATATACAAAAGAGAAATGCATACACATGAAAAAATAAGAGCCATTTATAACTTATTAAATTTCATAGGGTATGTGTCAGATTCTAATATGAAAAAAGAAAGAAGATTGGTGGCTGCTATGAGTGATGCAGACCATGCGGCTATGGCATCTTTCATAGATGTTTTGTTTTCTCTAGACGAAAAATTTGTCATAAAAACAGAAGCAGTTTACGAGTATCTTGGTTGTCATACAAAAGTCGCAAAAATAACATTTCACAAACAGCAGGCAGATAATTAATCACAAAACTATTTATGCCGTTTATGTGTCTGTATCACAGCGAATGCCGGACTATAGGCTGATGCTGAACGATGTTCTGTAGAACTTTATTGGATGCTTCTAATATCTCACTGTTGCGCTAGTGAGGGTAGCGCTTGTGGCTATGTTTAGTTGATGGCAGATATCGTACACAGGTTGTTCTAGGAAACTCCATACATAAGATAACTCATAGGAGTTCATTGATATGGGAATCAGTAATGAACTCTCTTATGATGTATTACGTATCGCACGTACAGTAGGGAAACACGATCATCACGCACAAGCTTAAGGCCATGCTTGAGTGGCTAAGATGATGGCTAGAGACCAGTAATTATTGTTTATGTCGTCTGCTAACAGAAAATAAAAAAGCCATTTCCGAAGAAATGGCTTTTTTACTAAATATGGCGCGGCTGGCAAGATTCGAACTCACGACCCCTTGGTTCGTAGCCAAGTACTCTATCCAACTGAGCTACAGCCGCTGTGAGAAAGAAACTATAGCACTGTATTTCTTAATGTGTCAACGCTTTTTGATATGAAAGTCTATTTTGGTGTGAAAATAATGCTTCTCTCAGGAGAGGAGCACAGATCTGTCGCTGCTAAGGCGGTATTTTCAGGGCCGCACAGCAAAATTCTGGTGATTGCACTGGCCTAGTAGTGTGTACAAGCGTTACGCTTGATGTTTTCGCACATCTGCGTGCTGGCAGGTGTGTAGTATTGCTTTATTTATGAGCCCTTTGGAGAGCCGAAGTGGAAGATCTGTCCAAGATTACGTGTATTTCTGATTTTCAGCAGTTGGCGCGCCGTCGCGTGCCTAAAATGTTCTATGACTATGTAGATTCGGGTTCCTGGACAGAATCCACCTACAGAGAAAATGAGTCAGATTTTCAACAGCTGAAGTTCAAGCAGCGCGTAGCCGTGAATATTGAAGGTCGTAATTTGGCGACCACGATGTTGGGGCAGCCTGTGAGTATGCCTGTGGCGCTGGCTCCTACCGGCCTGACAGGCATGCAGCATGCTGATGGTGAAATCTTGGCTGCACGTGCGGCGCGTGATTTTGGTGTGCCGTTCACCTTGTCCACCATGAGTATTTGCTCGTTGGAAGACGTGGCCGAGCACACACAAGCTCCCTTTTGGTTTCAGTTATATGTGATGCGCGATAGGCAGTTTATCGAAGCACTGATTAACAGAGCCAAAGCCGCAAATTGTTCTGCTTTGGTGTTGACGCTGGATCTTCAAGTCTTGGGGCAGCGTCATAAAGACATACGTAATGGGTTGTCTGTACCGCCGCGTCCTACGTTGATGAATATGCTGAACTTGGCAACGCGTCTGCGCTGGTGCCAAGGCATGCTAAAAACCAAACGCCGTACTTTCGGCAATATTATTGGTCACGCAACAGGTGTGGATGATTTGGGTACGTTGGCCTCTTGGACGCAACAGCAGTTTGACCCTACTTTGTGTTGGGATGACGTAGAGTGGATCAAGAAATGTTGGGGCGGTAAGTTAGTGCTCAAAGGCATTATGGAAGCCGAAGACGCCCGCCATGCGGTAGATGCAGGTGCAGATGCGATTGTGGTGTCTAACCACGGTGGCAGACAGTTAGATGGCGCGCCCTCTACCATTGCCTGCTTGCCTGCTATTGCCGATGCTGTAGGCAACCAAACTGAAATTTGGTTAGACAGCGGTGTGCGTTCAGGCCAAGACGTTTTGCGTTCTGTAGCGCTGGGTGCCGATGCCACCATGATTGGTAGAGCATTCTTGTATGCCTTGGGTGCGGCAGGGCAAGCTGGCGTCACTCGTGCGCTGGAAATTCTGGCAAACGAGCTGAGCGTGTCGATGGGGTTGTGCGGTGTACGCGATATACAGGATGTAGACCGACGTATCTTGTTAGACCCTGCGCGTTTTGATCGTTAATCGCCTGATGCTTAAGAAAAAGCCCTTGCTGTAAGAGCAAGGGCTTTTTTTATGACTAGCCAAATAGCTTGATGGTGGTTTCGGCGATGTGGCGGCCTTGGTATTTAGCACCATCCAATTCATTTTTAGAGGGCTGGCGCGAACCATCACTACCAGCGATGGTCGTTGCACCATAAGGGCTGCCACCGGTGACTTCATTAATGATGGATTGGCCTTGGAAGCTATAGGGCAACCCTACGATGACCATGCCAAAGTGCATCAGGTTAGTGATGATGCTGAACAGTGTTTGTTCTTGGCCACCGTGCTGTGTACCAGTAGACGTAAATGCACCACCTACTTTGCCATTTAACGCGCCACGTGCCCACAGGCCGCCCGCTTGGTCGAGGAAGCTAGCCATTTGTGAGGACATGCGCCCAAAGCGGGTACCTGTACCGACGATGATGGCATCGTAATCGGCCAGCTCGGCAATGGTGGCAATAGGGGCTTTTTGATCCAGTTTGTAATGGGCAGATTTAGTGACTGCCTCGGGGACCAATTCGGGAACGCGTTTGATGTCTACATGAGCACCGGCTTCGCGGGCACCTTCGGCGACGGCATTCGCCATAGCTTCAATGTGGCCGTAAGAGGAGTAGTAGAGTACAAGAACTTTAGCCATAGTATTTTCCATCAAAAAAAGGTTGGAGGTGATACTGCGTAAAGCGGCTACAACACGTCTTTATTGTACTGAGCTCAATAGAGCATAGGTGCCTTGGTAATGTGCGATCACAATATTTTCGTCATTGTACAAACTGGCTTCAGTAAACGAGACGCTGCGGCCTTGTCGGCATAGCTTGGCTTGTACCTGGACGATTTGGCTGGGTTCGGGGTGAATCAAGCTGGCATGTAAGGCCACATTGCGCTGTGTGAAACCAGGTTGCAATGCACCTTCAACCAAACAACTCATGGCGCTGCCTGCCAATGCGTGCAAGCTGTGCGCGTAGTGTTCGGGGTGTTGCAGTAATAACGGGGCTAAGCACAGATCCAGCGTGATGTGTTGGGCGGATCGTTCCACTTGTTGCAAGCGTTCTACTTGCACCCATGGTGCTAAAGCAATTTGCAGCAACGGATCTATTGGAGTAGTAGCAGTCATAGTATTCAGGGCAAGTCAGGCTGTTTTAGGAGCGGGACGAGAAATATAGGCATTGCCTTGCAGCAGAAAGCGTAGAGGCTTGGTTGCCCATTCACCAGCATAGTCCACACCAATGCGCGGTGCAGTAACCATGGTTTCGTTGTCATGTATCAGGGCTGATTCGGGATGGCAGACATATAAGGCCGAGTCACAGAGGTCATAGCCATTTTGTTCGCGCGTAATACCCATGGCTTTACAGAGACGGCCAGGGCCTGCGGTGTTGGTTCCTAAATCGCCCAAAGGTTCTAAGGCGCGTATCAGCACGGCACTGCCTTGGCCTTCAGGGCCGGTGACAATGTTGAAGCAATGGTGCATGCCATAAATCAGGTACACATAGGCAAAGCCGCCAGGGCCAAACATGATTTGTGTTCTGGGTGTCACGCCACGGCAACTGTGTGCGGCTAAATCGTGAGCACCTAAATACGCTTCCGTTTCTACAATGCGTCCGTAGCGTGTTTGTCCGGCATGTTCGTAGACTAGGTAGTGGCCCAGCAATTGTTGGGCCACTTCTATGGTGTCTTGCAGGTAAAAATCACGCGGTAAAGCCGTGTTCAAAATAGGCATGCCTAGTGTTCTGCCGCATAACGTTGGATGCGGTCCACCCATTCACGTTTTTGCGCTTCGGGCAGGAATGAGGCAGTAAAACTATTCATCGCTAGAGTGACCAATTCGTCTCTGTGTAGGTCTAGCGCGTGTGCACAGGCTAGGTAGTTATCCAGTAGGTAACCGCCAAAGTAGGAAGGGTCATCCGAGTTGAGGGTGATTTTTACGCCTTGGCGCAGCAACGTTGCTAAGTTGTGTTGATGCATGGCATCGAACACCTGCAACTTTAAATTGGACAGCGGACAGACCGTTAGGGCCACTTGCTCTTTGATTAAACGCTGTACCAGTTGAGGGTCGTCTTCGCTGCGTACCCCATGATCCACACGTTCTACGTTGAGTAGATCAAGGGCCGTCGTAATGTACTCGGCGGGGCCTTCTTCGCCAGCGTGGGCGACCAGCCTGAAGCCTAGTTCTTTACAGCGCTGGTACACCTTGGCAAATTTTTCTGGTGGGTTACCTTGTTCAGCAGAGTCTAGCCCTATGGCTATCCACAGGTCGCTGTAGTGTTCACGTAGCGGCAGTGCTTGCTCTAGCGTAGTGAAGGCCTCTTCTTCGCTAAGGTGGCGTAAAAAGCTCAGTATCAAATAGCTGCTAATGCCGTACTTTGCTTGCGCATCCCTACAGGCCGTAGCAATACCCGCGAATACGGTTTCCATCGCAATGCCGCGTGCCGTGTGCGTTTGGGGATCAAACATGATCTCTGTGTGCGTCACACCATCGGCATGGATACGAGCAAAGTACGCCATGGTCATGGCATAGAAATCCGCTTCGTGTATCAGCACACTGGCGCCGGCATAATACAAATCCAGAAAAGACTGCAAATTTTGAAATTGATATGCGGCGCGCAGGGCTTCTACAGAAGGGTAGTTCAGCGGGATATGGTTACGTTCAGCCAGTTCAAAAATCAGTTCGGGCTCCAGAGTACCTTCAATGTGTAGGTGTAGCTCTGCTTTAGGCAAACCACACAAAAAGGTTTGCAGGGCCGTGGCTGGTTGAAACATAAGAATCTCCGGATAAACAGATTAGGAACGAGGGCGTGTCCACGCAGCGACTACTACCAGTGCCCAGCCTGCCACCATCAGAAGGCCACCTAATGGCGTCAAATAGGCCAAAAATGGGATTTGGAACATGACCAACGCATATAAACTGAAGCTAAACAGTACCGAGCCTGCCAGCAAAATGGGGCCGGCAAGGGCGGCGGTACGAGGTTGCAATAACGGTTGGGCAGCGGCCAAAGCAATCAAGCCTAGACCGTGAATCAATTGGTAGAGTACGGCGGTGTGCCAAACGGCAAGCAGGTCAACGTGAACGGCTTTAAGGGCGTGTGCGCCAAATGCGCCAGCGGCAACGCCAATAGTTAATAGTAAGGCGCCTGCGCCGCAGAGAGTTCTAGATTGCATAGGTAATTCAGTGATTGAAAGCCGACATGAGGCTTTACTTTAACAGGTATTAGGGCTTTTCTGTCAGGTGAAAAAAGCAGGCTAGGGCGCTGGACTTAAGGGTGGTTGAACTTATAATCATCAAGCACTACCGGAACTGAAATCAAGGTGATGGGTCAGATGAAACAGCGACGAATTAAAGCAAAAAAGACGGGGTTGAGTGCAGCAGTGATTGTGGCACTGATCATGCTGTCATGGTTGTGGGAGCAGTGGTTGCCAAGCTCGGTAGAGCCTAGTGCCATCACTGTGGGTGAATCAGGCGTCCTAGAAGGGCGGGTGGTACGCGTGGCGGATGGCGATACGTTAACGGTACAAGTAGGCAAGCAACAGTACCGTATTCGGCTTGCCAGTATTGATGCCCCCGAAACGCATAAAAGCACCGAGCAGCCAGGCCAACCTTATGCGCAAGCATCCAGAGATTTTCTCTATCAGCGGGTAGGGGGCAAAAACGTGCAGCTCAATTGTTATGAAGACGATAATTACGGTAGAAAGATTTGTGATGTGAGTCTACCTGGCCAAGAGACCAGCTTAAATCGTCAGTTGGTCGCGGCTGGTTATGCCTGGGCGAATCAAGAAAAGCGTGGCCGTTTCTTACGAGACAAACACATGCTAGACCTGCAGCAGCAGGCGCAGAAAAACAAACAAGGTATATGGCAGGATGCCTCACCTGTAGAACCGTGGGTGTGGCGTTATCAATGCTGGCAACAGAGGAAGTGTGACTAATGCGTAAACTCTGGCTGGTGGTCGTTGTAGGACTGGTAGGGGGGCTAGTAGGCTGCGGCGATGAGGTGGTGAATAACCCCTATCCGTCAGAGCAGGTGGCTGAGAACGTGTTCTATACCGCGTTTACCCAGCGTTCACCGCGCACCTTGGATTCCGCCACCAGCTATTCTGGTGACGAAACCCCCATCACCTATTCGGTGTTTGAGCCGTTGTATGGCTATCACTATCTTGAGCGCCCCTATAAGCTCATGCCCAGAGCTGCCGTAGAGGTGGTGGAGCCTTATTATCTGGATGCGCAAGGCGAACGCTTGCCGGCTGATGCCGATGGTGAGCAGGTAGCCATGAGTGTGTACGACATTAGGTTGCGCCCTGACATTTTGTACCAGCCACACCCTGCTTTTGCACGCTCAGAGTCTGGTGGGTATAGCTATTGGCCTATTACACCAGAGCAGCTAGAAGGCAAGTACGCCATTCCTGATTTTCCTCAGAGTGGTACGCGCCCGTTGGTGGCCGACGATGTGGTGTATGCCTTTAAGCGATTAGCCAGCCCTCGTGTGGTGTCGCCTATTTTTTCGACGATGGCCGCGCATGTGGAAGGCATGCGTGACTATGGTGAGCAACTGAAAGCAGTCAACCAAGCGCTGCCTGCAGAGCAGTGGTTAGATTTACGCGAATATGAGTTATCGGGTGTGCAAGCACTGGATGAACACACATTACGCATACGCGTACTGGGTAAGTACCCACAGTTTAAATATTGGTTGGCCATGACTTTTGTGGCCCCTGTGCCGTGGGAGGCTGATCGTTTTTATCATCAGCCCGGCATGGCGCAGCACGGGTTGTCATTCAGTAGGTGGCCGGTAGGTACAGGGCCGTATATGCTGACGGAATACATTCCTAATCGTAGGCATGAACTCACACGCAACCCGAATTTCCGTGGCGAGCCATACCCCTGTGAAGGCAGTGCGGAAGACAAAGCGGCTGGCTTATTAGACGATTGCGGTAAGCCTATGCCCTTTATTGATAAAGCCATATTCAGCATAGAAAAAGAAAGCGTACCGCTGATGGGTAAGTTCTTGCAGGGCTACTACGATATTCCACAGCTAGAGCGTGGTGAGTATGGGGTGGCGATGCTGGTCGCCGCAGAAGACTCGCCCGAAAAGGCGCTGCTGTACCAAGAGCGTGCGTTGCAGTTAAGCAGTGCGACCGAGGCCAGTTTGTTTTACATGGGCTTTAACTGGTTAGACCCGATTGTCGGTAAGGGCGACACGCCAGAGCAGGCCGAGCGTAACCGGTATTTGCGTCAAGCGATTAGCATTGCCTTTGATTGGGAAGAGTTCGTCAGCATTTTCCAAAACGATCAAGCCGAGGTCGCGCATAGCCCATTACCACCAGGTGTGGTGGGTTATGAACCACTGCCTGCGGGCATGAACCCTACGGTATACACCGAAGACGCCGGACACGTACGTCGCCGCTCGTTGGACGAAGCGCGTCAGTTGCTTGCCAAAGCAGGGTATCCCGATGGGCGCAATAGCGAGACGGGCGCGCCGCTGATTTTGTACTACGACTCCATGACGGGGATGGGGGCTAGCGCGTCGTTGGACTGGATGCGTAGGCAACTACAGGCTATTGGTGTGCAGTTTGAGATACGCGCCAGTGACTACAATCGCTTCCAAGAAAAAATGAGCAAGGGTTCAGCGCAGCTGTTTTTGTGGGGCTGGGTAGCCGATTACCCGGATGCCGAGAATTTCCTGTTCCAGTTGTATGGCCCACAAGCGAAGGTAGCGCATGGCGGAGAAAATGCCGCTAATTACGAAAACCCTGAGTACGACAAGCTATTCAGGGCTATGCGTTATTTGGATGATGGCCCAGAAAAAGAAGCGGTAATACGCAAGATGGTGTCCATTTTGCAAGACGATGCTGTGTGGATGTTTGGGTATTTCCCCAAGTCGGGTGGGGCGGCCCATTCGTGGGTACACAATTTGAAGCCCTCGCAAATGGTGCGTAATACGCTGCAATATTTACGTATAGATCCTGAGCGTAGGGTGGTGTTCCAGCAGCGTTGGAATCAACCGTATTGGTGGCCACTATGGCTGGCTTTGTTGCTGGGCGGGGGCGTAGCGGTGTACTTGTGGCGTCAGGTGAAAAAACGAGAACAACAGACTGTGCGTGCCGTTACCGTATCACCTAAGGAGGGGCAACCATGATCCGTTATGTATTGCGCCGATTACTGTACGGTGTGTTGATTCTGTTTGGGGTAAATCTACTGACCTTTGTGCTGTTTTTTGCGGTGAATACGCCTGATGATATGGCGCGTCTTGCGATTGGTGGTCAGCGTGTTAGCGCCGAAGCCGTAGAGCAATGGAAAACCGTACATGGCTACGACAAGCCGTTGTTTTATAACGATGAGGCCAGCGGCAGTGAAGCATTTACCAACACTATTTTCTACGAACGCTCTGTGCCACTGCTGCGTTTTGATTTTGGCTTTTCTGACAATGGTGCAGACATTACGCGTGAGATCACACAACGCATGGGGCCTAGCTTAGCCTTGGCCATACCCACCTTTATTTTGGGGTTGTGGGCATCCATCATGTTTGCCTTGTTGTTGGTGTTTTTCAGGGCAACGGCGGTGGACTTCACGGGGGTCGTAGTGTGTGTGGTGTTGCTGTCTATTTCAGGGCTGTTCTACATCATTGCCGGGCAATGGATGTTTGCCAAAGTCTTGCGGTGGGTGCCGTACTCTGGTTGGTTAGATGGCATGCAAAACATTAAGTTTTTGATACTGCCAGTGCTGGTGGGCATTATGTCCAGATTGGGGGCAGAGTCTAGGTTTTATCGCAGTCTATTCTTAGAAGAAGCCTACAAAGACTACATACGTACCGCACGCGCCAAAGGCTTATCCGAACAAGCCGTATTGTTCAAACACCTATTACGTAATGCCATGCTGCCTATTTTGACGGGCACAGTATCGGCCATACCGTTGTTGTTCATGGGTAGCCTGATTGCAGAATCCTTCTTTGGTATCCCTGGTTTAGGCAGCTACACCATCGATGCTATTAACGCGCAAGACTTATCCATTGTGCGCGCGATGGTGTTTTTAGGATCGTCCTTATACATCGTCGGGCTGATCTTGGCGGATATTTCCTATACCGTGGTGGACCCTCGTGTCCGGTTTGAATAAATGTTGAGCAGCTATTCTGCACAAGGTCATGATCATGCCTAAATTTGCTTTGCTCTGGACCGATATTTTTCTGTGGCTGGCGTTGTTAGCGGCCTTGGGCTACGTCTGGCATGTGCGTCGTACTACGGCGCTACGTGCTGCATGGGGCAGCGTCTGGCGTACGCCTTCTGCAGCGGCAGCAGCCGTAGTGTTGCTGAGTTTTGTCGTGGTAGGCATGCTGGATTCTATTCATTATCGTCAGGCGTTACCTGCATTGGATAGCGCACAGAATGCGCCGCAGCGTTACGCGCCTATTGCCAGATCCGTTCTGGATGATGTGTTAGATGCTACGGGCTTAAGCAAAGTAGAGCGTACGTATTCAGCACCGTTTTCACTCACCTTGTTTTTTAAAGAATCTCAGCTGGTAGATGGGCAAGCTGTACGTGACTATCCGGCATTGGAACAAGCCGCTGTAGGGATAGGCACGCTAGAAGAGCGTAATGAAGATGTACGCCAACGACTAAAAATTGCAGGTGGGTATGCCTTGTTGTGGCTAGTGTTGTCGTGGACGCTGGTGAACAGCTTGGCGTGGCGTATTGTGCGTGCGCGCAAGCAGTCCAAGGGCTGGTGGGCCGCACGCAGTTTATGGTGGCGTAATGGCAGTGAACGCGTGGCATGGCGTGCCGCGTGGATAGCCTTGTCTATTTTGGTGATTATGGTGTTGGCACTGATTATGCTGGCCGGTAATTACTACGTATTGGGTACAGACAGGTCAGGCAATGATGTTATCGCGTTAGCGCTTAAAAGTGTACGTACTGCCTTGGTGATTGGTACCTTAACAACTTGCGCCATGTTGCCACCGGCTTTGTTTTTTGGCATTGCAGCAGGCTACTTCAAAGGCTGGATAGATGACTTGATTCAATACATCTACACCACCTTGACCTCAGTGCCGGGCGTGCTGCTGATCGCGGCGTGTGTGCTGATGATGCAGGTGTATATAGAGTCTCATCCCGAACTGTTCGACACCATCGCAGCGCGCGCCGATTTGCGTTTGTTTTTGCTGTGTCTAATTTTAGGCTTCACCGGTTGGGCGGGCTTATGCCGACTGCTGCGCGCCGAGACCTTGAAGCTGCGTGAAATGGAATACGTGCAGGCAGCGCGTGCCTTTGGCGTGAGCCACGTGCGCATTATGCTTAAACACATCCTGCCTAACCTCATGCACATTGTGCTGATTACGATGGTGCTAGAGTTCTCGGGGTTGGTGCTTTACGAGGCGGTATTGTCCTACTTGGGTATAGGTGTGGACCCCAGCATGCCCTCATTTGGCACCATGATTGATGCCTCACGTGTAGAAATGTCGCGCGATCCTATGATCTGGTGGAACTTGCTCGCGGCGTTTGTGTTCTTGTTGGCCTTGGTGCTGTCGGCCAATATTTTTTCAGATGCCGTGCAGCGTGCTTTTGATCCCCGCACACGACGTTTACATATCCCCAGATTGCAAAGCCTACAGCGTTTCAGACGTAAGGCCAGTGCAGCCAAGGAGGGCTCACGATGAGTCAAACTCTGCAACCAAATAATGTCTTGCTGGATGTGTCTCAACTTAGCGTGAGTGTGGCGACCGAAGATCAAGCCAAAGAAGTGGTGAGACAGGTGGAGTTCGCCGTGCAGCAGGGGCGTACGTTTGCCTTGGTGGGTGAATCCGGCTCAGGCAAAAGCCTAACGGCGCAAGCGATTGTGCGCTTGCTTCCTGATGCGGCATGGATCAGTTCAGGCGATGTGAGTCTGGCTGGCGAAGCGGTATTTGATGTGCCCGAGCAGCGTATGCAGCAGTTGCGTGGTGGGCAAGCCGGTATGATCTTCCAAGAGCCCTCTACCTGCTTAAACCCTATCATGAGCATAGGTGAACAAATTGCTGAAACCATACGTTTGCACAGCCAGTTGCGTGGTGATGCGGTATGGGAAAAAGTCATTTGGTGGTTAGAACGAGTAGGCATTCCCAACGCGCGTGAACGTCTACACGAATACCCCTTCCAATTCTCAGGCGGGCAGCGGCAACGTATTATGATTGCGATGGCTTTGGCCGCCGAGCCTACCTTGCTGATTGCGGATGAACCTACCACCGCATTGGATGTGACGGTACAGGCGCAAATTCTGGATTTGCTGGCTGAAATACAGCAAGAAATGGGGCTGGGTATTTTATTGATTACCCACGATTTGGCGGTAGTGAAGCGTATTGCGCATACTGTGGCGTTGATGAAGGCGGGCAATATCGTAGAGATATCCCCAGCAGAACAGTTCTTTGCACACCCCGATCATCCTTATGCGCAAGAGTTGTTAGCGGCTATTCCTACCTATGAAAAACGTGGTCAGCCATTAGGGCTGGGAGCTTCCCCTGTGTCAGCAGTAGAAAACAATGACGCCACCGATGTGGCATCCCGTACGCCAGTGTTAGCGTTAACAGGCGTGCATGTATCGTATTGGGCAGGCAGCGGATGGTTGCGTAAGCGTCGTAGCATTCCCGTGGTGACGGATGTGAACCTCTGTTTGCATCAGGGTGAAACCTTGGCATTGTTGGGGGCGTCTGGCTGCGGCAAAACCACCTTGGCAAAAGCCTTGCTGCGGTTGCTAGATGGGCAAGCACACATACAGGGTGAAGCCTTGTTAGATGGCCAGAATTTATTGGCGGCGCAGGGGCAGCAACTTAAAGCCTTACGCAGCCAAATACAGATCGTGTTTCAAGACCCCTATGCCTCGCTAAACCCGCGTATGTTGGTGGGCGATATATTGGATGAGGGCATACGGGCGTTGCATCCACATACCAGCAAAGAGCAGCGACACACCCGTATCAAAACATTATTGGATCAAACGGGTTTACCAGCGAACAGTGCTGAACGTTATCCACATGAGTTTTCGGGCGGCCAGCGTCAGCGAGTGGCCATTGCGCGAGCGTTGGCGGTAGAACCTAAAGTATTGCTGTGCGATGAGCCTACATCGGCGTTGGACGTGTCGGTGCAGGCACAAATACTGAATTTATTACGTCAATTGCAGCAAGACAGCGGCATGGCGTATTTGTTCATCACCCATAACTTTGGTGTAGTAGAGTATTTGGCTGATTCCGTTGCGGTGATGCATAACGGGCGCATTGCGGAGTATGGCAGTGCTGAAGATGTGCTATTACACCCGCAACATGAGTCCACCAAGCAGTTGTTGGCCTCGGTCCCACGGTTGTAAGCAGCAAGGGCGTTGGGCGAGGTATAGCGTTTATAATGGGGCTATTACGGTCACTGTAGCCTTCACTAGGTAGGGTATGGCGTTAAAAGTTTTTGATCTTCAATGTGAAAACCAGCATGTGTTTGAGGGCTGGTTTAAATCACAAGACAATTATGAGCAGCAGCTGGAACAAAAGCTGTTGAGTTGTCCTGTGTGTCACTCTGTGGTGGTACATAAAAAATTATCTGCACCCCGGTTGAATTTACGTCACCTCAAAGATTCTCCCTCTAAGCCTGCGTCAGCCGCTGCTATGTCGTCAGCAGCAGGTGGGGCGCCATCAGCCGCTACGGACGTCGCAGCGATGCAAGCCGAAGTGATGCGCCAAGTACGCACCTTATTAAGCCAAGCAGATAACGTAGGGGAAAACTTCGCTGAAGAAGCCAGAAAAATGCACAACGGCGAAATTGAAGAGCGCTCTATACGAGGCAGTGCGACCGCTGAAGAATGCGTAGAGCTGGTAGAGGAAGGCATTGCCGTAGTACCTATACCGGATTATCTGGATGATGATCGCTTGCAGTAGTAGGCTATCAACACACACAAAAAAGGATCGCTAAGCGATCCTTTTTGCTTGCCTGAATGTGTGGATTACACACGGCTGCGGTATTCGTTGGTGCGTGTATCGATTTCGATTTTGTCACCAATTTCGCAGAACATAGGCACTTGCAGAGTGTGGCCAGTGTTGATAGTGGCTGGTTTCAGCACTTTACCGGAAGTGTCACCACGCACAGCAGGTTCTGTGTAAGTGATTTCACGAACGATCATCGTAGGCAATTCCAGAGAGATCGCGCGACCTTCGTAGAACACTACTTCTGCTTCCATACCTTCTTCCAGGTAGTTCAGCGCATCACCCATGCTGTCTGCTTCGATCTCGTACTGGTTGTATTCAGTATCCATGAATACGTACATAGGATCAGCGAAGTAGGAGTAGCTGCACTCTTTTTTCTCTAGCGTAACGATGTCGAATTTTTCGTCAGCTTTGTGTACAGCTTCGCTAGGAGAGCCTGTCAGCAAGTTTTTGAACTTCATTTTTACAACAGCTGAGTTACGGCCAGACTTGTTGTATTCGGATTTCTGTACAACTAAAGGTTCGCCATTGACGAGCACCACGTTACCAACGCGTACCTCTTGAGCGGTTTTCATAACTAAAGAAACTCCGGTAAAGGATGGCCCCGCACGTGATGGTGTGGGGCAAAAATCGTAAAGAAGACTATTTTACTGTGTAGGCTGGTGTTTCGTACAGAATTCCAGCAGATGCGTACACAGGTCTGTCTGTTGCAACAGCGTATTATGCCATTGCAGGGCTTCTTCGCGCCATCTGTGCCACATAGGAGCCTGCATACAAGACAAGTATTGATCCGTAAATTGCAGGCTGTCTTGGCTGCTCCAGGTGTGCATCAGTGTCTGAACGGCCTGATTCATGGGGCTGTGATTCAGTAATGCCTGTAGTTTTTTTGTATGCAGCCCTTCTTCTTGCTCGTAGGGCTGCCAAATAAATGGCTTAGCTGCCCACAGGGCGCGAACGAGGGAATCTTCGCCACGTACAAAGTTCAGGTCACTGCTCCAAAGCAAGTGATCAAACTCGACTTGGCTCACAAAATTGAAATGATGCAGTTGCAGGTGGTCGTTAGACAGCACTTGTTGTTCAGGTGTGAACGGAGTGGGGCTTAGCACTAGCGTATCGTGATTGCCCTGTTGCAAGGCCTGTAGCAGCGCCATAACCGGTGCGGAAGGGTAAGAAAATAACAAAATCTGCCTGCGCTGGCCGTGCATTAATTCAATCTGAGTACGTTCAGATAAACCAATCTTGGTCCATAGTGCTTGAGCATTACGTTGATCTTGCTGCCAGCTAAGGCGTTGCTGCTTAAGATTTTCTTCACGTAGCAAACCGCCAGTACGTTCAGTAAAGCCAGGGAAAAAGAAATACTTACGTTGGCCTTGTTGCTGTGGCGAGGGCTGTGTATGGAAGTCTTCCACCCAGTCTTCGGCGCTTAAATACTCCAGATTCAACCACAGTGTCTGGTCAGTAATGGCAGCCTTGTAGGTGTCGGGTAATTCGCAGGCAAACGCTTCTATTACCACCTCAGCAGGAGGCAGCGTAAAAGCTTGCACATCCTTCCAAGGGTGTACGGTAACGCCGTCTATGTGCTGTTCATTCAGCTCGGTTTGCAGACGGGGTTCCAAGCGTTTAAAGCTTTGTAAGTCGTCCACCCACAGGCGTACGTTTTTTTGATGCGGAGGGGCTGCCAATTGGCGAGCTAGACGCCAACAGACGCCTATGTCGCCGTAGTTATCAACGACACGGCAGAAAATATCAAAATGAAACACGGATATTAATGTAGAAGCGGAGGTTCTGAATCTATTTGTTCAGGGAATTCCGGGTGCACGAGTTCGGCATCCGGATTGGGAAAGTACGGGGTTTCGCAGTCGTCGCAGAACTCGGGCTCGTAGAGACCGGGCAGCAATAATACGTCGCCACTCTCTAGCTCTTTAAGCAGTTCGCTGATTTGAGCCAGAGTGTCTGATTGGTCGTCGGGGTCTAGCAGGGGCCAGATACAACCATGTATGACTACATCGCTATCTGTCACGCAGAAACCTATACGATATTCTTCTATTTGTTCCTGCCCACATGCCGCGAGTATGGCAGTGAGTTGCCCTTTAGGAACTTGGGCAACGGTTTGTAGCCATGTCACGGTAGCTTTGAGGTTCAGCGGGCGCAAATGCTGCTCAGCTACGCGGTTATTGGCATGAAAGGCATTAGGAAGCCAGTACTCGGTTTGGCAGCCTGTGAATAATCCAGCAAAGAGTTCTTGGCTGTGTTGTTGCCATGTGTTGAGAATGGCTAATTGTTTCGTCAGCGCACGCTCTTTACTTTGTTGCCATGCAAACAAGGGCGAACCTGCTGGGGCGGCAATAACCGCCAAGACAAAGCGGGCATCCGCTAACAGCGTAGGGTGCTGTGAGCGAGGCGGCAACTTTGTCGTGGATTTCCCGTGCAGTCCTAGTGCTTGTTTGGCTAAAGACTCGAGCAACTGACGGGCTTGGTGCAAGTTGTGCGGCACGTCCTCAAAGCAGAGCAGCTCGGGATGCAGGGCTACACGCACCTTGGGGGCCAACACCAGCTTATGCAGTTGTTGTTCCAACGCCTGTGTAAGCTCGGAATCCATAGGGCCTTCGGGCAGGCTGTAGCGTGTCCACGCGGTAACAGGGATGCTGATCAGCAGCGCATCATGGCGCAAGCCTTGGGCATCTTCTAGCGTGATGGATTCGCTGCAACCTTCCAATAGACTGGCGATGATTTCTAAATGCTCAGTCAGTTGGTGCTCATTCAGGTATTGAAACAGCTGTTCGATAATGGGGCTTTCGTCAGAAAGCAGCAGCGTTTCTATGCATTGTTCGGCCAGATGCTCCCAGTAGGAATCTTCTACTTTGGATACAGAGTGGCTGAGCGCATCCGCGCACTGCAACAAGCGTTGGGCATGTGAATGCAGATGCTGATAGTCAGGTAACAAAGATGGATGCATGCCAGAAGTAGGAAACCGGTAACAATAGAATCAGTTTACCCTTGAAGTAGTGTGCGGTGGCTGTCTTGTGACAGAACACAAACAGAGGGGCTGCATAAATGCAGCCCCTCTGTACACTTTAGAGCAAGTGTGTTGCTTAAATGCCGACGGAGTCAGCAATTTCCTTGTACTCTTCGATTTGGTCGAAGTTCAAGTAGTGGTAGATCTTGTCGCTGTCTTTTTCCAAGATGCCCATATCAGCCAAGTATTCTTCACGGGAAGGAATGCGGCCCAGACGGGAACATACAGCGGCCAGCTCAGCCGAACCCAAGAACACGTTGGAGTTTTTACCCAAACGGTTAGGGAAGTTACGTGTACTGGTGGACATCACTGTTGCACCTTCACGTACTTGAGCTTGGTTACCCATACACAGCGAGCAACCTGGCATTTCCATACGAGCACCCGCTGTACCCAGAACGCCGTAGTGGCCTTCTTCTGTCAACTGAGCCTGATCCATTTTGGTAGGAGGCGCAATCCACAGACGGGTAGGGATGTCGCGTTTGCCTTCCAGTAGTTTGGAGGCAGCACGGAAGTGACCGATGTTAGTCATGCAGCTACCGATAAACACTTCGTCGATGGCTGTGCCGGATACGTCTGACAGTGTTTTCACATCATCAGGGTCGTTAGGGCAAGCAACGATAGGCTCGTGGATTTCGGACATGTTGATGTCGATCACTGCTGCGTATTCAGCGTCAGCATCGGGTTCCATCAATTCAGGGTTAGCCAACCAGCTTTCCATGTTCTGGATGCGGCGAGCCAATGTACGCTCATCTTCGTAACCGTTAGCGATCATCCACTTCAACAGTGTGATGTTACTGTTCAAGTATTCGATGATAGGTTCTTTGTCTAGACGTACGGTACATGCTGCAGCAGAACGCTCAGCAGAAGCGTCAGACAACTCAAATGCTTGCTCAACTTTCAGGTTAGGCAAACCTTCGATTTCCAGAATACGGCCAGAGAAAATATTGATCTTGCCAGCTTTTTCTACTGTCAACAGACCTTGCTTAATCGCGTAGAAAGGAATGGCGTTAACCAAATCACGCAGTGTTACGCCAGGCTGCATTTTGCCGCTGAAACGTACCAATACGGACTCAGGCATATCCAAAGGCATAACACCTGTAGCTGCCGCAAACGCGACCAGACCGGAACCTGCTGGGAAGCTGATACCGATAGGGAAACGTGTGTGAGAGTCACCACCTGTACCAACGGTATCAGGCAACAACATACGGTTTAACCACGAGTGGATCACACCGTCGCCTGGACGCAGGGATACACCGCCACGTGTGCTGATGAAATCAGGCAGTTCGTGGTGAGTTTTGACGTCAACAGGTTTTGGATAGGCGGCTGTGTGGCAGAAGGACTGCATCACCAAGTCAGCAGAGAAGCCCAAGCAAGCCAAGTCTTTCAGCTCGTCACGTGTCATTGGGCCAGTTGTATCTTGGCTACCAACGGTAGTCATGCGAGGTTCGCAGTATGTGCCTGGACGAATACCTTGGTTTTCTGGCAGACCGCATGCGCGACCAACCATTTTTTGTGCCAAGGAGAAACCTTTGCCGCTGTCTACAGGCGCTTGTGGCAGACGGAACAAGTCAGTTGCTGGCAAGCCCAGTGCTTCACGAGCACGTGTGGTCAGACCACGACCGATGATCAGAGGAATACGACCACCAGCGCGTACTTCGTCAAACAATACGTCGGATTTTACTTTGAACTCGGCGATTACTTCGCCGTTTTTCAAGGCTTTGCCTTCGTAAGGGCGCAGTTCAACGACATCGCCCATTTCCATTTTGGAAACGTCCAATTCGATTGGCAGCGCGCCAGCATCTTCCATGGTGTTGTAGAAGATAGGTGCAATTTTGCTGCCCAAACATACGCCACCAAAGCGTTTGTTAGGAACAAATGGGATGTCATCGCCGGTGAACCACAGCACGGAGTTCGTCGCGGATTTACGGGAAGAACCTGTACCAACTACGTCACCCACGTAAGCGATCTGGTGACCTTGTTCTTTCAAGGACTCCAGGAACTGGATAGGGCCGACTTTACCTGGATCATCCGGTGTAATACCTGGACGAGGGTTTTTCAGCATGGCCAATGCATGCAGAGGAATGTCAGGACGGCTCCATGCATCTGGTGCAGGAGACAAGTCGTCAGTGTTGGTTTCGCCAGTGACTTTAAATACTGTCACAGTCATGCTTTCAGGCACTTCAGGGCGGCTGGTGAACCACTCAGCATCAGCCCAGCTTTGCAGCACTTCTTGAGCGAATTTGTTGCCTTTGTCGGCTTTTTCTTTCACGTCGTGGAAAGCGTCGAACATCAGCAAGGTGTGTTTCAGTGCTTCAGCAGCAGTAGGAGCCAGCTCGGCGTCATCCAGCAATTGCAGCAATGGAGCAATATTGTAGCCACCCAGCATGGTGCCCAGCAGCTCACAGGCGCGTTTGCGATCAAACAGCGTGTTGCTTTCAGTGCCGAATGCGACTGCTGCAAGGTAAGAGGCTTTAACTTTGGCGGCATCGTCCACACCCGCTGGTACGCGGTGGGTGAGCAAGTCCAGCAAAAACTCTTCCTGACCAGCAGGAGGGTTTTTGATCAGTTCGATCAGATCTGCGGTTTGTTGTGCCGTCAGCGGCAGTGGGGGGATGCCCAACGCGGCGCGTTCGGCAACGTGTTGGCTATAAGAATCCAGCATGTTGCAGGCCTATTTAAGTAAAGGGTGGGACAAGAGGCTTGTAATGCCCCTATTGTAGGTGTAAGCAGGGTTCAACGCAATGGTCTTATATAAGACATAAGACTTCTGATATGCGCTTGTTTGCTTTACAACACAAGATCTTGGTATTCAGGATGGCGCTGTACGTACACGGCGGCATAACTGCATTGCGGTATAACGTGCAACTGTTGTTCTCTAGCATAATCCAGCGCAGTTTTGACCAGTTCGCCAGCGATGCCTTTGCCACCAACGGCACGAGGGACGACAGTATGAGTAATGGTTAGTGTGTTATCCCGTAGCTGATATTCCAGCGTGCACAGATACGAATCTTCTAGAATTTCGAAACGTTGTTCGGCAGTGTTATGAGTGACATTACGCATGTGAGTACAGGGAAAAAGTCGGTGTTCTGATGACTGTAACATAGCTGTTGTAACAACTACGTAGTGTGGCAGGAGTGGTAACGTTTTGTAGTGATTTTTGGTTGGCTGGGTATGGCGTACGGCTAGGAAAACAAAGGCGTTACGAGGGAATGCAAGCCTCATAACGCCAGCTATTTTCAGACCTTTATGTAGGTCTTTGATGTCAGTGTTGACGGTTTCTGGGCTAACTTCAGCGCATCAGAGCCATCGTAGAAACCTTAAATCACATACATGTCTAGGTAGTCATGTACGGGCATGTTTTCCAGTGCTTTTTGGTCTAGTGATACGTCCAAAATTCGCTGTTGTTGCTTGCTAGGAAAGATGCGTGCCAGATTGGTGCGAAACTTGGCCTCCAATAACGGGATACCATCGGCGCGACGACGTTTATGGCCGATGGGGTATTCGCACACAATTTCGTCCAGTTTGCTGCCATCACTGAACTCCACCGTTAATGCGTTGGCGATGGAGCGCTTATCGGGGTCATGGTAGTCCGCTGTAAAGGCAGGATCTTCCACGCACACCATTTTGTCGCGTAGTGCGTCAATACGCTGATCGCTAGCAATGTGATCTTCATAGTCGGCGGCGGTTAATCGGCCAAACAAAATCGGCACAGCAACCATGTACTGTATGCAGTGATCGCGGTCAGCGGGGTTATGAAGCGGCCCCTTTTTGTCGATGATACGTATGCACGCTTCATGGGTGCGTATGGTGATCTTGGTAATGTCTTCGGCTGTTTTACCTTTAGCCTTCAGTTGCTCGTGTATGGTCATGGCGCATTCCACCGCTGTTTGTGAGTGGAATTCAGCGGGATAGGAAATCTTGAACAGCACATTTTCCATCACGTAGCTGCCATAAGGGCGCTGAAAGGTGAACGGTTTACCTTTGAATAACACGTCGTAAAAGCCCCAGGTTTTGGCAGACAGCACAGAGGGGTAGCCCATTTCACCTGTTTTGGCGATTAAGGCTAAACGCACTGCGCGACTGGTAGCATCGCCCGCTGCCCAGCTTTTTCGGCTACCAGTGTTGGGTGAGTGCCGGTAGGTACGCAGGCTTTGGCCATCTACCCACGCTAACGAGAGAGCGTTGATGATTTCTTCGCGATTTAGTCCCAGCATGTGGGCGACTACGGCCGTGGACGCTACTTTGACCAGAACTACGTGATCCAAGCCTACTTTGTTAAACGAGTTCTCTAGTGCGATGCAGCCCTGAATCTCGTGGGCCTTAATCATGGCCGTTAATACCTCACGCATCGTGAGTGCCGGTTTACCTACGGCCACGGCATTGCGCGATAACCAATCCGCTGTAGCCAGAATACCGCCTAGGTTGTCGGAGGGGTGTCCCCACTCGGCAGCTAGCCATGTGTCGTTGAAATCCAGCCACCGAATCATCGTACCTATGTTGAAGGCGGCCTGCACGGGGTCAAGTTGGAACTGTGTACCCGGTACTTTGGCGCCATTCGGGACAATGGTGCCAGGAACAATAGGCCCTAATAGTTTGCGGCAAGCAGGGTATTCCAAAGACTCTAACCCGCAACCTAAGGTGTCCATCAGGCAGTTGCGTGCTGTCTCGTAAGCTAGCGTGCTGTTGATTTCGTAATTCAGCACGTAATCTGCAATATCGACTAAAACGTGATCCGCCTCAGGGCGAATGTTGGAAATGGGTGCAGACATAACAAGCGGCTCCAGAGTTAGGTGCGACGGTTAATGGGGACGAATTTCAAGTCTTCGGGGCCCACATAGTTGGCCGTAGGGCGAATGATTTTGTTATCGATGCGCTGTTCAATAATGTGCGCAGCCCATCCGGCGGTGCGGGCCAGTACGAATAATGGGGTGAACATAGCAGTGGGTACACCCATCATGTGGTAGGACACAGCCGAAAACCAATCCAGATTGGGGAACATCTTTTTGGCATCCCACATCACCGTTTCTAAGCGTTCTGCAATGTCATACATTTTTGTGCTGCTTTGCTTTTTGGATAGCTTGTACGCCACTTCTTTGATGATTTGGTTGCGTGGGTCGGCAATGGTGTACACCGGGTGGCCAAAACCAATAATCACCTCTTTGTTTTCTACGCGCCTGCGTATATCGGCCTCTGCGTCGTCGGGGTTGCTATAGCGTTTCTGAATTTCAAAAGCCACCTCGTTCGCGCCACCATGTTTGGGGCCGCGCAGCGCACCAATAGCGCCAGTAATGGCGGAATACATGTCTGAACCAGTGCTGGCAATCACACGGCTGGTGAAGGTGGAGGCATTAAATTCATGCTCGGCATACAAAATCAGCGAGGTGTGCATGGCGCGTACCCAATCGTCTGAGGGTTTTTGGCCGTGCAGTAAATGCAGAAAGTGTCCGCCTATGCTGTCGTCATCGGTCTGTAGAGTGATGGAGCAACCGTTATGACTAAAGTGATACCAGTAGAGCAGGGCAGAGCCTAGATTGGCGATAAGGTGATCAGCAATATCGCGGGCGTCTGGCAGGTTGTGGTCATCTTTTTCGGGTAATACACACCCTAATACCGAGACCGCCGTGCGCATCACATCCATAGGGTGACTCGCAGGGGGGAGGGTCTCCAGTACGGCAACTAGCGCGGCGGGTAACCCTCGCAAGCGACGCAGTTTGTCTTTGTAGGCCTTAAGCTCAGGTCGTGTAGGGAGCTTGCCGTGAATCAGTAGGTGGGCAATCTCTTCGAACTCGCAGGTGTGTGCGATATCCAAAATGTCGTAGCCCCTATAGTGCAAATCATTACCGCTACGGCCTACCGTGCAAAGTGCCGTGTCGCCGGCAACAATGCCGGATAGAGCAACCGACTTTTTGGGTTTTGGAGGAGGTGCTGCCGTTGTGGTGGGCTCCGTCGCTTTTGCTGATCTTTTGGATGCGGTGCGTCGTGTTGTTGCCATGTTTGTCTCCTTTTGAACTGCTTGGTTGTTGTAACGTGGACATTCAAAGGTGTGATTGCCTATACGCGAGTCAAAGCCTCATGTTGTGCATAAGGTTGGTTGTCGTGTTCTGGTGCCGTGATAGGTGTAAACGGCAGCAGAGGCTTTTGGCGCAAGAAAAGATAGGGATGGCTGCAAAACCCTAGTGCGCCTTACACGCGTAATGAATATGGGCTGTGCCCATGCATCATGCGTGTTGCTACGTAAGGCTGGGGCGTGTTACGGCGTTGCCCAGGCGATGAGTGCCGAGTGCAATACGTGGTTGAGGGGCTGAAAATTCAGAATCTAGAAACCTGCTGGCAGACAAGATGAGGCAGGTGAGAGGAGAGTGGTATGCGCGAGATGCGGCAAGGGGGCTAGAAGTAGCCGGGGAGTGCGATGAAATGTTGTTGCTGCAGGGGCGGCGAAACAGCGGGCCAGTAGAAGCGAGGGTGTTCATGAACTTCTCCGGAAAATGTTTCTAAACGAGTGCTGGTAATCCTGTTGCGGTGGGGTAGAGAAAAGAGTGGCTGGTGTAGCTAGCATACATAAAAACAAGGCCTGCATATAGCAGGCCTTGTTCTAAAGTCTTACGCCAGTAAGTCTTTCACGCCGTCGCGCTCTTCCAGCAACTCGTTTAGAGTGAAGTCCATGCGTTCACGAGAGAATGCATCGATTTCCAAGCCGGCAACACGTGTGTATTCGCCGTTTGCTGTTGTCACTGGTACACCGTAGATGATGCCTTCAGGAATACCGTAGGAACCATCGGAAGGTACACCCATTGTTACCCATTTGCCATTGCTGCCCAGTACCCAGTCGCGTACGTGGTCGATGGCAGCGTTAGCAGCGGAAGCAGCGGAGGACAGGCCACGCGCTTCAATAATGGCGGCGCCACGTTTACCCACTTTAGGGATAAAGGTGTCACGGTTCCATTCTTGGTCGTTGATTTTCTGTTCCAGCGATGCGCCGTTAACGGTAGCAAAGCGGATATCTGGGTACATGGTTGGGGAGTGGTTGCCCCACACAATCAGGTTCTCGATATCAGCAACAGCGATGTTGGCTTTCTGAGCCAATTGAGACAACGCACGGTTGTGATCCAGGCGCAGCATAGCTGTGAAGTTTTTCGCTGGCAGATCAGGTGCGGATTTCATAGCGATGTAAGCGTTGGTGTTAGCAGGGTTACCTACAACCAATACTTTGACATTGCGGCTAGCCACATCGTTCAGTGCACGGCCTTGCTCGGTGAAGATCTTAGCGTTCACGCTCAGCAGATCTTTACGCTCCATGCCTGGGCCACGAGGACGAGCGCCAACCAGCAGAGCAACGTCAGCATCTTTGAATGCAGTACGTGGGTCGCTGTGAGCAGTCATGCTTTGCAACAGAGGGAATGCGCAGTCGTCCAGCTCCATCATGACGCCTTGCAGGGCTTTCTGAGCTTTTTCGTCTGGGATTTCCAGCAATTGCAGAATAACGGGTTGGTCTTTGCCCAGCATTTCGCCTGAAGCGATGCGGAACAGTAGTGCGTAACCGATCTGGCCTGCGGCGCCGGTAACGGCAACGCGCATTGCGGGTTTGGACATGAGAGTTGACTCCAGTTGGGTTGGAAAAACAGTGTGCTTGGAAACTAGTGTACTGCCAGTTTGCTCTGCTGAAACCTAAAAATGCATGTGATTTTTGATGTGGCTCAGAACAGAGACTTCATGGTGCGAACACTAGACCAAAATGGGGGGCTAGTCAAATCTCTTATATCTTATATAAGACAGAAGAGTGTTAGACAGATTCGGTATAGCGTGCGAAAATATGATCAGTTTAAATTCTTGTGCGCGGTCGCTAACTTTTCAAGTAACCGGCTAGCAGGCTTATGACAGATCCCATTGCTACACCCGAACGCTTGTTGGTGTCGGAACGAAATGCTGCCAGTGCGGCATATAGTCCGTTATACCAGCAGATCAAGGCTTTGTTATTACAAAGTCTTGATAGAGGTGAGTGGAAGCCCGGTGAGGCTATTCCCAGTGAGTTCGATTTGGCGGCTCGTTATCAGGTCAGCCAAGGCACAGTACGTAAGGCGATTGATGAACTGGCGGCCGACAACCTGTTGATACGCCGTCAAGGTAAGGGCACCTTTGTGTCCACTCACCACGAAGCCAAAGTACGTTACCGTTTTCTGCGTTTGACCCCCGACGACGGGCACCAGCCTGCAACCAGCAGCGTTATTTTGGGCTGCTCGCGTATTAAAGCGCCTGCCGATATCGCAGTGCTCTTGGGGTTACGTACGGCCGATGTGGTCGTTAACGTGCGACGCGTCTTGTCTTTTGACGGTACACCAACCATTTTGGATGACATCTGGCTGCCAGGGTCTGCATTTAAAGGTGTGACTGCCGAGAGTGTGGCGGCGAATAAACGCCCCATGTATGCGTGGTTCGAGAGTGGTTTTGGCGTCAGCATGGTGCGCGCCGACGAATCTATACGAGCAGTGGCTGCCAGTGCAGAGGCCGCTGAGCACCTGGGCGTAACAGAGGGATCCCCTCTGTTGCAAGTCGAACGGGTAGCCTATACCTATGGTGACCGTCCTATGGAAGTACGTAGAGGGTTGTATATAACGGACCGATTCCACTACCGAAACTTGCTGAATTGATCTTTGTTTGCGTCAAGTCTGGCGCTTTGCGAAGTAAATAGGCGAAAATACTAAAACTATAATCTTCACGTAACGATGCACTCATTTTGTTTTTATAGAGGCCATAATGTCTGATACCGCATCCAAACCGCGTCCGGAGTATCGCAATATCGGCATACCGCAGATATTGTCATACCGCTTACCGTTGGCGGCCAAAACCTCCATTCTGCACCGCATTAGCGGCGCTCTGTTGTTCTTGAGCCTACCTGTAGTTCTGTTGCCTTTGTTGGCAGCAAGCTTGGGTTCCGAAGCAGGGTTCAACCAGATCGGCGCCTACGTAGGTCACCCACTGTTCAAACTAGTATTGCTGGTGTTGATCTGGGGCTACTTGCATCACTTCTGTGCTGGTATTCGTTACTTGGCACTGGATCTGGGCAAAGGTATAGATAAATATAGCGCCTGTAAAACGGCTGCGTCTGTCATCATCGTCAGCCTTGCTTTGACGGTTGTGTTCGGTTTGAAACTGTTTGGAGCATGGTAATGGCGAGTCCAGAACGAGTTGGGCAACATCGTCTGGTAGTGGGCGCCCACTACGGGACATTCGATTTCATCATCCAGCGCGTCACCGCTGTGATCATGATTATCTATACCCTGGTGTTTTTGGTAGGTCTGTTGGTAAACATGCCTTTGGATTACCAGTCCTGGCGTAGCCTGTTTGCATTCAAGGTAGGTGGACTGCCTTTGGGTCAATTGCTATCAAGCCTGTTCTTCATGTCTCTGGCATGGCACGCTTGGATTGGCGTACGTGACATCTGGATGGATTACGTTAAGCCCACTGGCTTGCGTTTGACTTTGCAAGTCCTGACCATTTTGTGGTTGCTAGCATCCATCATTTTCTTTGCACAAATTATCTGGAGCCTGTAAGCCGTGGCTGCTATTCATAAATCATTACCTCGCCGCCAGTTCGATGTGGTGGTGGTAGGTGCCGGCGGTGCTGGCATGCGTTGTTCGTTGCAGCTGGCTCGTGCCGGTCTGTCCGTGGCTGTGTTGTCTAAGGTTTTCCCAACACGCTCCCATACTGTGGCTGCTCAAGGTGGGGTAAGTGCCTCGCTGGGTAACATGAGCGAAGATCATTGGCAATGGCACATGTACGATACCGTTAAAGGTTCGGACTGGCTGGGTGACCAAGATGCGATTGAGTTCATGTGCCGTGAAGCGCCTAATGCTGTATACGAGCTAGAACACTTTGGTATGCCATTTGACCGTAACGCTAACGGTACTATTTACCAGCGTCCTTTCGGTGGTCACACTGCGAACTTCGGTGAGAAACCTGTACAACGTGCCTGTGCCGCTGCTGACCGTACTGGCCACGCGATGTTGCACACGCTGTACCAACAAAACGTAGCTTCCCGCACCAACTTCTTTGTTGAGTGGATGGCTCTAGACCTGTTGCGTAACGAAGCCGGCGATGTGCTGGGTGTTACTGCTCTAGAAATGGAAACTGGTCAGATCTTCGTACTGGAAGCCAAACGTACTGTATTGGCAACTGGTGGTGCTGGTCGTATCTGGGGGGCTTCTACTAACGCCTTCATCAACACTGGTGACGGTCTGGGTATGGCCGCTCGTGCAGGTCTGGCTCTGGAAGACATGGAGTTCTGGCAATTCCACCCAACTGGCGTGGCTGGCGCTGGCGTGCTGATCACTGAAGGTGTACGTGGTGAAGGCGGTATCTTGCTGAATAAAGACGGCGAGCGCTTCATGGAACGTTACGCACCTAACCTGAAAGACTTGGCCCCACGTGACTTCGTGTCCCGTTCTATGGACCAAGAGATCAAAGAAGGTCGTGGTTGTGGTGATGGTAGCTACGTGGTTCTGAAACTGGATCACCTGGGCGAAGACGTGATCAAAAAACGTCTGCCATCCATTCGCGAAATTTCTATCAAATTTGCGAACGTTGACCCCATCAAAGATCCAATCCCTGTTGTGCCTACCATTCACTATCAGATGGGCGGTATTCCTACTAACTACTATGGCCAAGTTATTGATTACAAAAATGGCGAGACCAACGTGGTTAACGGTTTGTACGCAGTAGGAGAGTGTGCAGCAACGTCCGTACACGGTGCTAACCGTTTGGGTACTAACTCCTTGCTGGATCTGATCGTATTTGGTCGTGCGGCGGGTAACCACATTGTGGATTCCCACCCAGAGAAAGAGCACAGCCACCAAGAGATTCCAGAATCCGCTATCGATTACTCTGTGGCACGTGTTGAGCACTTGGAAAGCCGTACATCCGGTGAGAAAGCTCAAGACGTGGCTGGCAAAATGCGTACCATCATGCAAGCACACTGCGGCGTGTTCCGTACTATGGACTTGCTGAAAGAAGGCGAGCGCATGATCGAAGAGCTGGTGCCAGAAGTTAACGATATTTACTTTAAGGATAAATCCAAAGTATTCAATACAGCACGTATTGAAGCGCTGGAAGTGTCCAACATGATTGAAGTGGCTCGTGCCACAACTCGTTCTGCTGCCAACCGCACAGAAAGCCGTGGTGCTCACGCACTGAACGACTTCCCTGAGCGCGATGACGAGAACTGGTTGCGCCATACCTTGTGGTATGCCGATGGCAGCCGTCTGGACTACAAACCTGTTCAGATGAAACCCCTAACGGCCGAAACTATTCCGCCTAAGCCACGTACCTTCTAATCAGGACGCTGTCATGAGTAAAACACGGACTATCAAATTCGAAATTTATCGCTACGATCCTGACAAGGACGAGCGCCCCTACATGCAAAAGCTGGAGGTTACCCTCCAGCCTACCGACAAGATGTTGTTGGACGCTATTGTTCGCATCAAAAACGATGTGGACGACAGCTTGGCTATTCGTCGTTCTTGCCGTGAAGGCGTTTGTGGCTCTGATGCCATGAACATCAACGGCAAGAATGGTTTGGCCTGTACAACTAACTTGAACGATTTGAAACAACCTATTGTTCTGCGCCCACTGCCTGGCTTGCCAGTCATTCGGGATCTGATCGTGGACATGACTAACTTCTTTGATCAGTACCACTCTATCAAGCCGTACTTGATCAACGAAACACCACCGCCAGAAAAAGAACGTCTGCAATCACCAGGAGCTCGTGAAGAGATCGACGGTGTTTACGAATGTATTCTGTGCGCGTGTTGTTCTACATCATGCCCATCGTTCTGGTGGAACCCTGATAAGTTTGTGGGTCCAGCAGGGTTGCTGCAGGCGTACCGCTTTATTGCCGACTCTCGTGATGAGGCAACAGCTGAGCGTCTGGACAACCTTGAAGATCCATACCGTTTGTTCCGTTGCCATACCATTATGAATTGTGCGGACGTATGTCCTAAGGGTCTGAACCCAACACAAGCTATCGGCAAAATCAAAGAAATGCTGGTTCGCCGCAGCGTGTAAGGAGTAGAAATGAGAACGTTAACGCAGTTAGAACGAGCTCGCCTACGTTGGAGAGCACGCCGAGGTTTGCTTGAAAACGATTTGATGGTGACGAAGTTTCTGGATCGTTATGAAGAAACCCTAACTGACGTTGACGTTTCTGCTCTGACGCTTCTGTTTGAAATGGATGACACGGAATTACTCGATGTTTTACTGGCCCGAAAAGAAGTTGAGGGCCAGTATGACACGACCGATATTCGGCGTTTGGTAGCTCAGATTCGTGAGCTGTAATTTTTGAGGAAGATATGTGATGCAACTGTCTGATAAGAAAGCGACACTATCGTTTTCCGATGGAAGTCCTTCGGTAGAGTTTCCCGTATACAAAGGGACGGTGGGTCCTGACGTAATCGATATCCGTAAACTGTACGGTTCTACAGGTATGTTTACCTATGATCCGGGTTTTATGGCAACGGCCTCTTGTGAGTCCGCGATCACTTACATCGATGGGGATCAGGGCAAGCTGATGTACCGCGGCTACCCAATCGAGCAATTGGCTCAGAACTGCAACTTCTTAGATGTTTGCTATTTGATTCTGAATGGCGAATTGCCTGATGAAAAACAGAAAACTGATTTTGACTGGCTGGTGACACACCACACGATGGTTCAAGAGCAAATGCAGACATTCCTGCATGGCTTCCGTCGTGATGCGCACCCTATGGCTATTCTGACCGGTTTGGTTGGTGCCATGTCGGCTTTCTATCACGATTCCACTGACATCACTAATCCTGAGCACCGTCGTATTTCCGCTATCCGTTTGATCGCGAAAATGCCAACGCTGGTAGCCATGGCGCATAAGTACACATTGGGTCAACCTTTGATGTACCCACGCAATGACTTGAGCTACACCGGTAACTTCTTGCGCATGATGTTCGGTACACCTTGCGACGACTACCAAGTAAACGAAGTGGTAGAGCGCGCATTGGATCGTATCTTCATTCTGCATGCAGAGCACGAGCAAAACGCTTCTACCTCCACAGTACGTCTGTGCGGTTCTTCAGGCACTAACCCATTTGCAGCGATTGCATCTGGTGTAGCTTGCTTGTGGGGTCCTGCTCACGGTGGCGCTAACGAAGCATGCTTGAACATGCTGGAAGAGTTGCAAGCCAATGGAGGTGTAGAGAAAGTTGGCGAATTCATGGAAAAGGTCAAAGACAAAAACTCAGGCGTGCGTCTGATGGGCTTTGGTCACCGTGTTTACAAAAACTACGATCCACGCGCCAAGTTGATGCAAGAAACATGCAAAGAAGTATTGGCTGCTTTGGGTCTGGAAAACGATCCTCTGTTCAAACTGGCAATGGAATTGGAGCGTATTGCTCTGGAAGATCCATACTTTGTTGAGCGTAAACTGTACCCGAACGTAGACTTCTACTCCGGTATCGTACAACGCGCTATTGGTATTCCTACACCATTGTTTACTGCCATCTTCGCATTGGCACGTACTGTTGGTTGGATCTCGCAGTGGGATGAAATGATCTCCGATCCAAGCTACAAAATTGGTCGTCCTCGCCAGTTGTACACAGGCGAAACAGAACGCAATATCTAATCGCTTATTAGAGAGCAGTTCTGAAGTAATGAACCCAATCGTTATTGAACGGTTGGGTTTTTTTGTGGTTGTTCGATAGAGGGAGCGTGACAGTGCTGGAAGAACTTACTGTGTTGTAGAGCAGTTCAAGCGAAAGAACCACAAAAAAGCTTAAGCAAGCAAGCAAGCAAGCAAGCAAGCAAGCAAGCAAGCAAGCAAGCAAGCAAGCAAGCAAGCAAGCAAGCAAGCAAGCAAGCAAGCAAGCAAGCAAGCAAGCAAGCAAGCAAGCAAGCAAGCAAGCAAG
>NZ_JBKQGY010000005.1:0-92990 GCF_050487225.1 Paenalcaligenes sp. Me131 | reverse complement strand
AAGCAAGCAAGCAAGCAAGCAAGCAAGCAAGCAAGCAAGCAAGCAAGCAAGCAAGCAAGCAAGCAAGCAAGCAAGCAAGCAAGCAAGCAAGCAAGCAAGCAAGCAAGCAAGCAAGCAAGCAAGCAAGTGTCCTAGCTACAGAACAAAAACGATGTTACGAAGTAGGCATAAAAAAAACCCCTCACCTGAATGAGGGGGGGCTTGTAGCAGTGTCGCGTTATTTTTTAGTTCGCTTTTTCTGCTTCTTCCATCGCATCCAACACGGCGATAGCCGTCATGTTCAAAATACGACGTACGCTAGCGCTAGTGGTCAGGATGTGTACTGGACGTTTTGCACCCAGCAGGATTGGGCCCATCGCTACGCCGCCGCTACCAGTCACTTTCAGGATGTTGTAGGTAATGTTACCGGCATCCAAGTTAGGTGTGATCAGCAGGTTTGCAGGGGCTTTTAATGTGCTGTCTGGGAAGGCTTTGAAACGTACGTTGTCATCCAGAGCGGAGTCTGCATGCATTTCACCATCCACTTCCAGTTCAGGCGCCATTTCAGCCAGCAAACGACGTGCTTCAGCCATTTTTCTAGACGAAACGTTATCGCGGCTACCAAAGTTGGAGTGCGACAGCAGTGCAACGCGAGGCTCTACGCCAAAGCGACGCACTTCGTGTGCAGCCAGAATCGTCATGTTGGCGATTTGTTCTGCGCTAGGGTTCTCGTTCACGTGTGTATCGCAAATGAACAAGGTTTGTGTAGGCAGTACCAACGCATTCATGGCGGCGAAAGTCGTAGCACCTTCTTGCAGGCCAATCACGTTTTCAATGTGGTTTAGCTCATTGATGAAGGGCGAGGTTACGCCGCACAGCATGGCATCAGCATCACCACGTTCCAGCAACATAGCACCAATCAAAGTGTTATTTTTGCGGATAGTCGCTTTAGCTACTTCAGGTGTTACACCGAAGCGTGCGCGTTGTTGGTAATAGCTGGTCCATGTTTCGTTGAAACGGTCGTCGTTTTCTGGGTCAACGATTTCTACGTTTACACCAGGTTGCAGACGCAAGCCAAAACGTTTGATGCGCATTTCGATTACAGAAGGGCGACCAACCAGAATTGGTTTGGCGATACGCTCGTCTACCGCCGATTGCACAGCACGCAATACACGCTCGTCTTCACCGTCAGCGTAGATAACACGCTTAGGTTCTTGCTTCGCTTGCATGAACAGTGGGCGCATCAGAGGGCCGGAGCGATAGGTCATCGCAATCAGTTTCTGACGGTAGGCTTCCATGTCCTCGATAGGACGTGTGGCTACACCAGAGTCCATGGCCGCTTGGGCAACGATTGGGGCAATGTGTGCCAACAAACGTGGATCAAATGGACGAGGAATAATGTACTCAGGACCAAAGCTTAGTTCGCTGTCATCATAGATCTCTGCTTCGGCGAGTTCAGCAATAGCTTTCACGCATGCCAGCTTCATTTCTTCGTTAATGACGCTAGCACCACAATCCAGCGCGCCACGGAAAATGAAGGGGAAACACAGAACGTTATTTACCTGGTTAGGGTAGTCGGAACGACCTGTAGCGATAATGCAGTCTGGGCGAGTTTCTTTAGCCAGTTCTGGACGGATTTCAGGCTCAGGGTTAGCCAAGGCCAAAATCAATGGCTGGTTAGCCATGGTTTTCAGCATCTCTGGTGTCAAGGCGCCAGCTGCGGAGCAACCCAAGAATACGTCTGCGTCCACAATCGCATCAGCCAAAGTGCGGTAGTCGGTTTCTTGAGCGTATTGAGCCTTGCTAGGCTCCATGTTTGCTTCACGACCTTTCCAGATAATGCCGCGAGAGTCAGCCACATAGATGTGTTCGCGTGGCAGGCCTAAGCTTACCAGCAAGTTCAAGCAAGCAATCGCCGCAGCGCCTGCGCCAGAACATACGAGTTTAACGTCTTCGATTTTCTTGTTAACAACTTTCAAACCGTTAACAATTGCCGCGGTAGAAATAATTGCTGTGCCGTGCTGGTCATCATGGAAGACCGGGATCTTCATGCGTTTGCGCAGCTCTGTTTCAATGTAGAAGCACTCTGGTGCTTTAATATCTTCCAGGTTTACGCCGCCCAGAGTGGGCTCCATGGCAGCAATAATATCTACCAGTTTTTGTGGGTCGTTTTCGGCCAACTCGATGTCGAACACATCGATGCCAGCAAATTTTTTGAACAGGCAGCCTTTACCTTCCATCACGGGCTTGGATGCCAGTGGGCCGATATTACCTAGGCCTAGTACAGCAGTACCGTTACTGATCACACCTACCAGGTTAGCGCGGGATGTGTACTTAGCCGCTGCTTCGTTGCCGTCTGCATGAATAGCCATACATGCTTCAGCAACGCCAGGGGAGTAAGCAAGAGACAAGTCGTCTTGATTCGCCAGAGGCTTGGTGGGAGTAACCGAAATTTTTCCGGGTGTAGGGTAAGCGTGGTAATCCAGCGCCATTTTGGCCAGATCTGCTTTGGCAACCATTGTTGATGTGCTCCTGCGGGATATCTATCTGTGTAAAAGCTAAAAGCGGATTTGCTCTTTTTTGTTCATCAGGCAAATTACGGTGAATTGCATGTTATAGCGTGAATGTGCAAAGTAATGCATGTCGCAACGCAACATAGAAAAAGTATTGAAGCCTGGCAGGAACAAAAAGAGCGAGCAGAACCAAGTGGTTCTACAAAATCGTAGAGATGTATTGTACCAAGTGGACCTGATTTTTTTGGCGTATGCGCAACAAAGTGGCTCTGGTAAAGGCTTTTCAAGAAGCCGATGTGCATAGTTTAAGGCTCACATGTATACTAAATTACATACGGCTTGTTTAAAGGCGTTAAGTAGTTAAGTAGCCTTCTGCTCTGCTATCCGCTATACGGCGTGGCCGTGATCGCGGAAGGTATTCCTGCATCTCATTACGAGTGAAACACTCGGACAGGTGAAGCATATAATGTCATCATCGCAAATAGAATTGCTGTCCACGTCCTATCTTTTTGGTAGTAACGCTGCCTACGTAGAAGATTTGTACGAGATTTATCTGGACAACCCCACTGCGGTGCCTGGTGAATGGCGTGATTATTTCGACCAGTTGCAGCATCTGCCAGCAACCGATGGTCGTGAACATACACGTGACCAAGCACACGCTCCAATCGTAGAATCTTTTGCCCAGCGTGCTAAAGCAAATGCTTTGGCTGCCCGCATTCCTTCAGTGGACTTGAGTGTTGCCGCTAAGCAGGTATCGGTACAATCGCTGATCGCCGCTTACCGCTCTTTGGGCGTAAGGCTGGCCATGTTGGATCCTCTGAAACGCACTGAGCGTGTGAGCTTTGCAGAGTTAGATCCTTCTTTTTATGGTTTGACCGAAGCTGATCTAGATCAGGTTTACTCGGCCACCAACACATACTTCACCACCAATGTGACAATGACTTTGCGCGACTTGCTCAAAGCGTTGCGTGACACCTATTGTCAATCCATTGGTGCAGAGTTCATGCACATCTCCGACCCTGTAGCCAAACGTTGGATACAAGAGCGTCTAGAATCCGTGCATGGTTCTTTCGAATTTAATACCGACGAAAAACGCAACATTCTGCAGCAGTTGACTGAGGCAGAAGGTCTAGAGCGTTTCTTGCACACCAAATACGTAGGTCAAAAACGATTCTCGCTGGAAGGTGGTGAAAGCTTCATCGCTTCCATGGACGAAGTCGTGAACCACGCTGGTGACAACGGCATTCAGGAAATCGTAGTGGGTATGGCTCACCGCGGTAGGCTGAACATGCTGGTAAACATCATGGGCAAAATGCCTGGTGATTTGTTTGCCGAATTTGAAGGCCGTTACACCGAAGGTCTGACTGACGGTGACGTGAAATACCACAACGGTTTCTCAAGTGACTTGTCCACTCGTGGTGGCCCAATTCACTTGTCTCTGGCGTTTAACCCATCCCACTTGGAAATTGTTAACCCAGTGGTTGAGGGCAGCACTCGTGCTCGCCAAGACCGTCGCGGTGATGCGACTGGTGAACAAGTATTGCCTGTGCTGGTACACGGTGACGCAGCGTTTGCTGGTCAAGGTGTAGTAATGGAAACCCTGAACCTGGCCCAAACACGTGGTTACGGTACAGGCGGTACATTGCACATCGTAATTAATAACCAGATTGGTTTCACAACTTCTGATCCACGCGATGCGCGCTCTACACTGTACTGTACAGATGTAGTGAAAATGATCGAAGCACCGGTGTTCCACGTGAACGGTGATGATCCAGAAGCCGTTGTGTTCGTGACACGTCTGGCCTTGGATTACCGCAAACAATTCCGCCACGACGTTGTGGTTGATATTGTGTGTTTCCGTAAACTGGGCCACAACGAACAAGATACACCAGCGCTGACACAGCCGCTGATGTACAAGAGCATTGGTAAGCACCCAGGTACACGCAAACTGTACGCTGAGAAACTGGTAGCCCAGAATGTGCTGACCGATGAAGAAACAGAAGACATGGTGAAAGCCTACCGTCAGTTGATGGAAGACGGTAAGCGTACTGTTGAGCCTGTGCTCACAGACTACAAAAACAAGTACTCCACCGACTGGTCTCCGTTCCTGAGCGCTAAATGGACAGATCAAGCTGATACAGGCTTGCCTCTGGCTGAACTGAAACGCTTGGGTGAACGCATCACCGAAGTACCTGAAGGCTTTACCGTACACTCTCTGGTTAACCGTTTGTTGAACGACCGTCGTGCGATGGTTCGTGGTGAAATGAACGTAGACTGGGGTATGGGTGAGCACTTGGCATTTGCCTCTTTGGTGAATACAGGCTACGCCGTACGTATTACAGGTCAAGACTCTGGCCGTGGTACGTTTAGCCACCGTCATTCTGTATGGCACGACCAAAAACGTGAGCGCTGGGATGATGGTACCTACATTCCTCTGCAAAACATTTCCGAAAACCAAGCTTCTTTCTTGGTGATCGACTCTGTACTGTCTGAAGAAGCAGTATTGGCGTTTGAGTACGGTTATGCCTCCGCTGAACCTAACATTCTGACGATCTGGGAAGCACAGTTTGGTGACTTCGTGAACGGTGCCCAAGTGGTAATCGATCAGTTCATCAGCTCCGGCGAAGCAAAATGGGGTCGTCATTGTGGTCTAACCATGATGCTGCCACACGGCTACGAAGGCCAAGGTCCAGAGCACTCCTCTGCACGTATTGAGCGCTTCTTGCAGTCTTGTGCTGATAACAATATTCAAGTGGTTCAACCCACAACTGGTGCGCAGATTTTCCACGTATTGCGCCGCCAGATGATTCGTCCTTTCCGTAAACCGCTGGTGCTGTTTACGCCTAAGTCCTTGCTGCGAAACAAAGCAGCGACTTCGCCATTGAGTGATTTGTCTGAAGGCAGCAAATTCCAGCCTATCATTGCCGAAGTAAACGAGGACATCAAATCAGCAGACGTCACACGTTTGTTGGTGTGTTCGGGTAAGGTGTACTACGACCTCGTTGCCGAGCGTGAAGCGCAGCAGCGTGGTGATGTAGCGGTTGTTCGTGTAGAACAGCTGTACCCATTTGCACATAAATCCTTCCAATCGGTTGTTCAGCAGTACCCCAACCTGAAAGAAGTAGTATGGGTGCAAGATGAGCCTCAGAACCAAGGTGCTTGGTTCTACATACAGCATCACCTGATTGAAAATATGGCTGAAGGTCAGAAGTTGAGCTATGCAGGTCGTCCCGCATCAGCCTCGCCTGCAGTGGGTTACTTGGCTAAACACCAAGAACAACATAAAGCCTTGCTAGAGCAAGCCTTTTCACCACGAATCAAGGGCTTCTCGCTGGTTAAATAAGCGGGACCACTTTTAGCAAATACACACATTTACGGAAAGAAAATATTATGTCTATTATCGAAGTTGTAGTTCCTCAGCTGTCTGAGTCTGTTTCTGAAGCCTCCTTGCTTGAGTGGAAAAAGCAACCTGGTGAAGCCGTTAGCGCTGACGAAATTCTGATCGACGTTGAAACTGACAAAGTAGTGTTGGAAGTTCCAGCTCCTGCTGCTGGCGTACTGGTAGAGATCGTTAAAGGCGACGGCGCTACAGTATTGGCTGGTGAAGTATTGGCTCGTATTGATACAGCTGCTACAGCCGCTGCCGCGCCTAAAGCAGAAGCTGCTCCAGCGCCTGCTGCTGCACCAGCCGCTGCGCCTGCAGAAAAATCCACAACGATTGCTGCTGCTTCTCCTGCGGCTGCAAAAATCCTGGCTGAAAAAGGTCTGGAAGTTGAAAACGTTGCAGGTTCCGGTCGTGGTGGTCGCGTAACCAAAGAAGACGCCGTAAACGCACAAGCGGGTAGCGCACAAAAAGCTGCTGCGCCTGCCGCTCCTATCGGTGTGTCTTTGGATGGCCGTCCAGAACAACGCGTACCTATGAGCCGTCTGCGCGCTCGTGTTGCTGAGCGTCTGCTGCAATCTCAACAAGAAAACGCCATCCTGACTACGTTCAACGAAGTGAACATGCAGGCTGTGATGGATCTGCGTAAACAGTACAAAGACGTGTTCGAGAAAGAGCACGGCGTGAAACTGGGCTTCACTTCTTTCTTTGTGAAAGCAGCTGTTGCCGCGCTGAAAAAATACCCTATCATCAACGCTTCTGTTGATGGCAAAGACATCATTTACCACGGTTACTTTGATATCGGTATCGCTGTAGGTAGCCCACGTGGTTTGGTTGTACCTATTCTGCGTAACGCTGACCAACTGAGCATTGCCGAAATCGAACAGCAAATCGCTGACTTCGGTGCACGTGCTCGTGATGGCAAACTGACTCTGGAAGAGTTGACCGGTGGTACCTTCTCTATCTCCAACGGTGGTGTATTCGGTTCCATGTTGTCCACACCAATCATCAACCCACCTCAGTCAGCTATCTTGGGTATCCACGCGACTAAAGAGCGTGCAGTGGTTGAAAACGGTCAGATCGTTATTCGTCCAATGAACTATCTAGCAATGTCTTACGATCACCGTATCATTGATGGCCGTGAAGCTGTTTTGGCTTTGGTTACCATGAAAGAAGCGCTGGAAGATCCTCAGCGTTTGTTGCTGGATATTTAATCTAGCATCGGGTCTTTGATCATGTTTTAATGGTTCGGCCAGATGCGCACCGTATCTGGCCGGTCTTATTTTCAGTGCAGTACTTCGCAATGAAGAGCTCCAGTCCTGTTTGTGTATACAAGGGCTACTGTTGAGCTGCACGAAAAAGCTAAAGGTAAGAAAATGGCAAAACAATTTGATGTAGTAGTGATTGGTGCTGGTCCTGGTGGGTACATTGCTGCGATCCGTGCTGCCCAGTTGGGTATGACGGTAGCGTGTGTGGATGCGTGGAGCGATGCAAGTGGTAAAGCAGCTCCTGGCGGTACATGCACCAACGTAGGTTGTATTCCTTCCAAAGCGCTGTTGCAGTCTTCCGAGCACTACGAACAAGCTGGCAAACACTTTGCTGAGCACGGTATCGAAGTTAAAGGTTTGGGCCTGAAACTGGACGCATTGCTGGGTCGTAAAGACACCGTAGTCACTCAGAACAACCAAGGTATTTTGTACCTGTTCAAAAAGAACAAAGTTAGTTTCTTCCACGGTAAAGCAGCGTTCAACGCTAAAGTAGATGCAGGCTGGTCAATTAAAGTTGACGGTAAAGATGCTGAAGAGCTGATCGCAAAACACGTGGTTGTGGCTACAGGTTCTTCCGCTCGTCAATTCCCTGACCTGCCTTTCGACGAAGAAAAAGTAGTGTCCAACGACGGCGCACTGCGTTTCGCTTCTGTACCTAAAAAACTGGGCGTGATTGGTGCTGGTGTGATCGGTCTAGAACTGGGTAGCGTATGGCGTCGTTTGGGTGCTGAAGTAACAATCTTGGAAGGTGCTACTGATTTCTTGGCAGCCGCTGACCGTGATGTGGCTAAAGAAGCCCTGAAAGCGCTGACCAAACAAGGCTTGAACATCCAGATGGGTGTCAAAGTTAAAGGCATCGATAGCAAAGGCAAAGGCGTAGAAGTTAGCTTTGAGGATGCTGCTGGTGCCGAGCAATCCCTGAAAGTAGATCGTCTGATCGTATCCATTGGCCGTGTACCTAACACTGATGGTCTGGGTGCTGAAACCGTAGGTCTGAAACTAGACGAGCGTGGTTTCGTTGTCGTAGATGACGACTGCCTGACCAACTTGCCTAACGTATGGGCAGTGGGTGACGTAGTACGTGGCCCTATGCTGGCTCACAAAGCCGAAGAGGAAGGTGTTGCAGTGGCTGAGCGTATCTCTGGCCAACACCCTCACGTGAACTTCGACACAGTGCCTTGGGTTATCTACACATCCCCAGAAATCTCTTGGGTAGGTAAAACCGAGCAGCAACTGAAAAAAGAAGGCCGCGACTACCGCGCTGGCAGCTTCCCATTCATGGCTAACGGCCGTGCACGTGCGCTGGGCGATACTACCGGTTTCGTGAAAGTATTGGCTGATGCGAAAACAGACGAAGTATTGGGCGTACACATCGTAGGTCCTATGGCTTCTGAGCTGATTGCAGAAGCCGTGACTATCATGGAATTCCGTGGCGCGTCTGAAGACATCGCTCGTATTTGCCATGCTCACCCAACATTGTCCGAAGCGCTGAAAGAAGCCGCTTTGGCAGTGGACAAACGTGCGCTGAACTTCTAATCCAGTTTTGTGCAGGAAAAAGCAGGCCTAGGCCTGCTTTTTTTATGGCCATAATGTTGCAGTCAGCCACATGCTTTGTACGCGTCTTGCGACGTTATGCTTCTTAGATCAGACCCGTAGTAGTTAAGGGTTTATACTGGTCGTTTTACTGTTTTCACTGCATTTACATGTCTGTTCGTCAATATTACAAGGATGCTCTGGCAGAGCGTGGTTACGAGGCTGATGCTGCCCAATTGGCAGGTATCGATCGCTTGCAACGCTTTTCCGATGAACTTCAGGCTTATGAACGTAGTCAGCGTTCATTGATGAAGCGTTGGTTTTCCAAAGAAGCTCCACCCGAAGGCGTGTACCTGTGGGGTGGGGTAGGGCGTGGTAAGAGCTTTTTAATGGATGCGTTTTATCGTAGCGTGCCCATAGAGCGTAAAACACGCCTGCACTTCCACGAATTTATGCGCAGCGTGCATCAGCAGTTAAATAATTTCAAAGGCCAAGCAGACCCGCTAGAGGCAGTGGCACAGGTTATTGCTGATCGCTACCGTCTGATTTGTTTTGATGAGTTTCATGTGTCAGACATTGCTGATGCCATGATCTTGTATAAGCTCTTGTTGGGCTTGTATGAGCGTGGTGTGTGCTTTGTGATGACCTCAAACTATCCACCCGATAGTTTGTACCCTGACGGTTTACATCGTGATCGCATCTTGCCGGCTATTGCGCTGATTAAAAGCCGTATGAGCGTGTTGACCATCGATACAGGGGTAGACTACCGTCGCCGTTCGTTAGAGCAAGTGAAGGCGTATTTTACGCCTCTGAATGATGAAAGTCGTGCGCACCTACAGTCGGTCTTCGACAAGTTGTCTGATACCGCTCCGATGGAACCCACCATTGAAATTGAAAATCGCACCTTGCCGATGGTTGCCCGCAGTGGTAGTGTGGCGTGGTTCGGTTTTGATGTGCTGTGTGAGGGGCCGCGTTCCCAGAACGATTACTTAGATCTGGTGAGCCGCTTTCAGACGGTGATATTGTCTGATGTGCCGCGTATGACTGTGCGTGATGCATCGGCTGCTCGCCGCTTTACATGGTTGGTGGACGTGCTGTATGACCACCAAGTCAAACTGATTATCTCGGCAGAATGTGATCCAGATGAGTTGTATGTGGAAGGCCCTATGGCTTCTGAATTCCACCGTACAGTCTCACGTCTGGTAGAAATGCAGTCTAAAGAGTATCTGGAGTCCGAGCGCCGCAGCGCCGTGACCCTCTAACTTACTAATTGTTTTTAAAAGTCTTGATCTGATGAGCACACGTATTCTTACAGGCATCACGACGTCGGGTATCCCTCATTTGGGAAATTATGCTGGCGCTATCCAACCTGCGATTCAAATGAGTCGCCAAACGGGTAACGACGCCTTCTTTTTTATGGCCGACTACCACGCATTAGTGAAATGCGATGACCCAGAACGGGTGGCCCGTTCGCGCCAAGCGTTGGCAGCTACGTGGCTAGCCGCAGGTCTGGATACGGATAAAGCAACGTTTTACCGTCAGTCTGATATTCCTGAAATCCCCGAGTTGAATTGGGTACTCAGCTGTGTCACCTCTAAAGGCTTGATGAATCGTGCGCACGCTTACAAAGCGGCTCAAGACCAAAACGCGGCTAAAGGCGTAGAGCTGGATGACGGCGTGACGATGGGGTTGTATTGCTACCCTGTATTGATGTCTGCTGACATTCTGATTTTTAACGCCAACAAAGTCCCCGTAGGTCGTGACCAAGTTCAGCACTTGGAAATGGCACGCGATATCGCTCAGCGTTTCAACCACATGTATGGTGAAACCTTTGTGTTGCCCGAGGTGCAGATTGCAGAAAACGTCGCTATCTTGCCGGGCCTAGATGGTCGCAAAATGTCCAAGAGCTATGACAACACTATTCCGCTGTTTGAAAGCTCAGAAGCAGAATTGAAAGCAGCCATTATGCGCATCGTGACGGACTCTCGTCAGCCTGGTGAGCCTAAAGATGCCGACGCTTCGATGATCTTCCAGATCTACAAAGGCTTTGCCAGTGATGCACAAACTATTGCGCTGAAAGCCGAACTCGAGCGCGGCATGGGCTGGGGCGATGCTAAAAATGCCTTGTTCACCTTGCTGAATGATCACTTGGCTCCTATGCGTGATCATTACCAAGACTTGCTGTCTCGTCCTGATGATATCGAAGACATTCTGTTGGCCGGTGCTGCTAAAGCACGCCGCTACACAGAACCTTTGATGGAAAAAGTGCGTGATGCGGTAGGCTTGCGTAAAGCAAAGCGTGTGGCAGTTTCTGCACCAGCCGAGAAAAAAGCAGCACGTAAAGGCCGCTTTGTCAGCTTCCGTGAAGAAGAAGGCTTCCGCTTCCGTTTGTTGGACGCAGCGGGTACAGAGTTGTTGGTATCCGAAGTGTTTGCTGATCCGCGTCAGGCTGGGATGGCACAGAAGGCTTTGGCTGCACTGAATGATCGTAGCCAATTTGACGTGGCTGGTGATGAGGCGTTGGTAGTGGTAGAGGGCGCTAAAGTTGCCAGCTTGCCAGTTGCTGAGCTGGATGCTTTGCTGGAAACCTTGGAGGGGATGCGGGCGGAGTAAGCGCTGCAGTCTTGTGTCTGAGTAGTAAAAATGGCTCCTAATTTAGGGGCCATTTTTTATTGGTCAGGCGGTGATGACTGATGGGGTATTACGGCATGCATAGCACACGTGTTGTGGGGCGCTAATGTGAGTATGCTGAGGTTGCATTCGTTGCGTCGCAATGGTTGATGCCTTAGCAAGTGTTTGTGGTGTATGTGGGTAGGGATTCATCGCATATGCTGGGGACTGCAGGAATACTTTTTGTGATTTGAGACACCAAATCAAAAAAGTTTCCTCTCCGTCCCCCGATTGTTTTGAATGTGGCTAGGTTTACAGCCCTTTCTTTAGTCGCGGTATTTTCAGCGACAGAACTATCCATCACCTTCAACGGCAACTTACCCACAACTCGTTGCAAGCTATGGCTGTTATTGGTGAGCATGTTGAGGCAGCATTCATTGCATGCGTTGGAGATTGCGGAAAAGCTTTTTGTGAGTTGAGGCATCAAATCAAAAAAATCACCTCCACTCCACCAAGGTTGTTCTGAATGTGATGAGGTTTACAGCCCTTTTTTGAGTGAGAGGGACTTGTGGCATTCTGTGAAGCGCTTGGCTATTTTTATCTACTCTTAGCGATAGGGGGGGGGGCTGGTTAAAGGGATGGGAGGAATGACTCTTTCTTAGCCACAGAAGTACTCATCATCTTCAGTTGCAACCGTACCGAAACCGTTGCAAGCGATGAAGGGAAAACGGAGGAAAGTATTTTTTTATTTGGTGTACAAATTAAAAAATACTTTTCGCAGTGCCAACTACTGCATCCAGTGGTGAGTTCGTTTGTGCAGCACTCATCGCACACGCTGGGGACTGCAGGAATACTTTTTGTGATTTGACTACCAAATCAAAAAAGTTTCCTCTCCGTCCCCCGGGTTGGTCTGAATGAGGAGAGGTTTACAGCTCTTTCTTGAGCAATGGTAGCTGTGTCCCTCGCAATAAAAAATGGCCCCTAAAAGGAGCCATTTTTGAACATCAGCCTAACGCGTATTACTTACGCAGCTTGGCAAACGCTGCAGCCATAGCATTGTTCACCACTGGTTCTTCACGACGTTGCTGTGGAGCGCGATTGTTATTGCGTTGGCCTTTGTTGCTAGCCGGCCGATCACTGCTACCAGAGCTAGGTAAATCATCGTTCAAACGCATCGTTAAGCTAATGCGTTTACGTGGTACGTCTACTTCCAGTACTTTGATCTTCACCGTTTGACCTACACGCACTACATCGCGTGGGTCGCTCACAAACTGATCGGACAGTGCCGAGATGTGTACTAAACCGTCTTGGTGTACGCCCACATCCACAAAAGCACCAAAGTTAGCTACGTTGGTCACTACGCCTTCTAGCGTCATGCCGGGGATCAAATCAGAGATCTTGGTGACGCCTTCCATGAAGGTAGCTGTGCTGAATTCAGGGCGAGGATCGCGGCCAGGTTTTTCAAACTCAGAGAAAATATCCTGAACAGTAGGCAAACCAAAACGTTCGTCGGTGAAGTCGTTAGGGGATAGCCCTTTCAGCGCACCGCTTTGACCCATCACTTCTTTGGCTTGTTTTTGAATACGAGCCAAGATGCGTTCGGCAACGGGATAGGCTTCTGGGTGAACAGCAGAGGCATCCAGCGGGTTTTCGGCGTTCGGGATACGTAGGAAGCCTGCTGCTTGCTCAAACGCTTTAGGGCCGAAACGAGGTACATCCAACAATTGCTTGCGGGACATGAATGCACCATTGCTGTTACGCCATTCCACAATGTTTTTAGCCAGGGTGGCGTTCAAGCCAGATACGTGCATCAACAATGGGGCTGAAGCTGTGTTCACATCTACACCTACCGCGTTCACACAATCCTCAACAACGGCTTCTAACGAGCGAGCCAGTTCGCGTTGGTTCACATCGTGCTGGTATTGGCCTACGCCAATGGCTTTAGGTTCAATTTTTACCAATTCAGCCAGAGGGTCTTGCAAGCGACGGGCGATAGATACAGCGCCACGCAAGCTTACGTCCAATTCGGGGAATTCTTTGGCTGCTAATTCAGAGGCTGAGTATACCGATGCACCTGCTTCAGAGACGGATACACGGGTGAATTTCAGTTCAGGGTGACGGCTTTGCAGCTCGGAAACCAGTTTTTCAGTTTCGCGTGATGCGGTACCGTTACCTACTGCGACCAACTCAATGTTGTGTTTCTTAGCGATAGCGGCCAAGGTTTTCAAGCTGCCTTCTACGTCACGGCGTGGCTCGAATGGGTAGATAGTCGCGGTATCCAGCAGTTTGCCTGTGGTATCAATAGCGGCTACTTTCACGCCGGTACGAATACCTGGGTCTAAGCCTAGTACAGACTTATGGCCTGCGGGGGCTGCTAGCAACAAGTCACGTAGGTTGGCGGCAAAAACACGGGTGGCTTCTTGTTCGGCTTGTTCACGCAAACGAGTAATCAGTTCGGTTTCAAACAAGGTCAAGAGTTTCACACGCCATGTCCAGCGGCATACTTCAGCCATCCAAGCTTCGTGTGCAGTGGCTTGGCTGTCAAACCGCGCAGGGCTGTCGCTAAGCTCGGCAATACGTTCGATGCAGGGGTGAGGGTGTAGCGCCTCTTGTTCTTCGCTTAGGCCTAAACGTAGCGTCAGTACGCCTTGCTGGCGGCCACGTAGTAGGGCGAGCGTACGGTGTGAAGGCAGGGTGCGCAGGGTTTCGCTAAAATCAAACCAGTCTTGGAATTTGTTGCCTTCTTGCTCTTTGCCTTCTACCACTTTGGCATACAGCAAACCGCTGTTCCATAGGTATTCACGAAGCTTGGCCAGTAGATCGGCATTTTCGGCTTGGTTCTCAGACAGAATGTCACGAGCACCATCTAATGCAGCTTTGCTACTATCAAACGGTGCTTCACCCACAAAGGCTTCAGCCAGTACCAGCGGGTCGCTGGTGGGGTTGTCCAGAATGTTTTGCAACAATGCTTCCAAACCGGCCTCACGGGCAATTTGAGCACGGGTACGACGTTTGGGTTTGTAAGGGGTGTATAAGTCTTCTAGGCGCTGTTTGGTATCCGCCGAGGAGATTTCAGAAAGAAGTTCGGGATTGAGCTTACCTTGTTGCTCAATCGAATCTAAAATGGCGATACGACGGGTTTCCAGTTCGCGCAGATACAATAAGCGCACTTCCAACTCGCGTAGTACACCATCATCTAGACCGCCGGTGGCTTCTTTACGGTAACGGGCAATAAACGGTACGGTGGCACCATCATCCAGCAAACCCACTGCCGCAGTGGCCTGATTAGGGCGTATGCTCAACTCGGTTGCGAGCTGCTGCAAAATACGGTTTTGGTCAATGGTACGCGGGGAAGGGGAGGGGGTAGTTGTCATGGATTCAATACGGCCAAAAAACAAAAGGTCGGGCTTGGTGCCATGCCGGAGGCTGACGTGAATCCCGTGTATGAACGGGAACCCAGTAAAAATGATCGGCTTTGATTATAGAGCCGTGCAGAGATATTGAAAGAACTATGACTATGCTGACACAGGAACTTGACGAAATTTTTGCTGAGGGTGGACCTTTAGCGGAGTCTGTGCAGCACTACCATTTGCGTATGGGCCAATTAGAGCTAGCACGCTCTATTCATAAGGCGATTACCGATCACGAAATCCTGATTGCCGAGGCAGGTACAGGCACAGGGAAGACCTGGGCGTATTTGGTTCCTGTATTCCTGAGTGGCTCTAAAGCATTGGTATCCACAGGTACGCGTACCTTACAAGATCAGTTGTTTAGGCGCGATTTGCCACACTTGCGTAAAGCCTTAGGTTTGCCTGTGCAAGTGGCGTTGCTGAAAGGCCGGGGCAATTATGTGTGCCATTATCACTTAGAGCGTACCGAGCAGGACGGCCGTGGTTTTGCCTCGAGACGAGAAGTCGCGTGGATGCGTGAAATCCAACGTTTTAGCGAAACCAGCAGTTCAGGCGATAAGTCAGAGTTGGCGAGTATTCCTGAAGATGCTGAGATCTGGTCGCGTGTGACCTCAACCCGTGAAAACTGCTTAGGCCAAGATTGTCCTTATGTGGGTGATTGCTTTGTGTTGAAAGCACGCCGTAAAGCTCAAGAGGCTGACGTAGTGGTGGTGAACCATGCTCTCTTTATGGCTGATTTAGCCTTGCGTGAAGAGGGCATTACCGACTTGCTGCCCGCAGTAGATACGGTGGTGTTTGACGAAGCTCACCAGTTGCCTGATGTGGCCACCCGATTCTTAGGTACGTCGGTATCGTTGCATCACTTGCTAGATTTGGCGCGTCAAACCGAGGTGGCGGGTTTAGGGCATGCGCGTGGTGTGGTGGACTGGAGTGCTGTTTCAGGTGCGTTAGAACAAGCCTGTAGGGATTTGCGGTTGGCTACGGCTGAGGTAGCCAAGATGCCAGGTGCGCGTGCCACCTTTGAAATGATTCCAGAGCCTGAGGCTTTTGATGAAGCTTTAGAGGTTTTGCTGGAAAAACTAGACAAAATTATCAAGCTGCTGGATATGCTGGCAGAAAAACACCCTGACTTGGGTGCGGCCCATAAACAAGCATTGCTCTTGCGTGCGCGGTTGTTTTTATGGAGTCAGCCGGATAGGCAAGGGCGTCATGCGTTAGCGCCTGATACGGCTTCAGCCGAGTTAAAAGAGTCGGCGGCAGATGAAATGGTGCGTTGGGTTGAGCACACACAAACCTCATTGCGTTTTCACAGTGCGCCGCTGTCGGTAGCGAAGATATTCTCGCGCTACCGAGAGCCGCATCAAGCATGGGTGCTGACATCGGCTACCTTGTCGGTGCACGGTAACTTTGCCCACTTCGTGCACCAGTTAGGCCTGTGGCAAGCCCGTACCGAAGTGTGGCCGTCTCCGTTTGATTATCCTCAGCAAGGGCTGATGTTTGTGCCCAATAGTTTGCCTATACCGTCGTCGCCGCAATTCAATGAGCGCTTTGTGGAGTTGCTCATGCCGCTGATTCAGCAAGCTAAAGGTGGTGTGTTGGTGTTGTGTACGACACTGCGTTCTGTTGAGCGTATTGCCGAGCTGCTGCAAGAACGATTTGAAGACTTAGGCATCACTAGGCCTTTGCTGCGTCAAGGAGAGCGCTCACGACGTGTGCTGTTGGAAGAGTTTCGTAATGGTCACAACATGGTGTTGGTGGGCAGTGCTAGCTTCTGGGAAGGTATTGACGTGCCGGGTGATGCGCTGACCTTGGTGGCGATTGATAAGCTGCCGTTTGCGCCGCCCGATGATCCTGTGCTCGAAGCCCGTATCAATGCCTGCAGAGAACGAGGCGGTAATCCGTTTATGGAGTACCAATTGCCCGATGCGGCTATTGCCTTAAAACAGGGGGCAGGGCGGTTAATTCGTACGGAGCAAGATTGGGGGGTGTTGGTGGTAGGCGATGCGCGTATTGTCGATAAGCCCTATGGCAAATTGTTGTGGCGTGGGTTGCCACCTTTTTCGCGTACACGTGATCCACAACGCGCATTGGCTTTTTTCAAAGATAAGCAACACGAGGAATAAAAAAAGGCTGCCTTTGGCAGCCTTTTTTTATTCGTGAATCGCGCTTAGAACCAGTTAATAGGGTTCCAGTAGTTGCTAGGCGTATCCAAGCCTTGTTTCCACAAAATGCTATCAGGGAAGTTTTCGTCCATGATGCGTTTGGTGTCATCACGCAATGCGCTTTCACCCAGTTTGTCGTAAGACAAGTACATCAAGTACAGCGCTTTTTCTGCAATGGCTACACCGTGGAAATCGGTAATGACGCGTTGTGCACGGTTAATGGAAGCCACATAGGCGCCACGCTTGTAGTAATACTCGGCAACGTGTACTTCGTTTTCAGCAATCGTGCTTACCAACCAGGTGATACGTTGTTTCGCATCAGCCGCATAACGGCTCTCAGGGTATAGGTTGATCAGCTCGTTAAATGACTCGTACGACTCACGCAAACCTTGTGGATCACGCTCGCTGGGGTCTTGTCGTGTGAAACGCGTCAACATTGCGCTAGGCGGAGTAAAGGTAATCAGCCCTTTGAGGTACAGCATGTAGTCGCTGCCGGGGTGATTAGGGTATTGCTTCTGGAAACGGTCAATAGCAGCCAAGGCTTGCTCTGGCTCTTCGTCTTTCCAGTTAATGTAGGCTTGGTCAATCAGTGCCTGTTGCGCATAAGTGCCAAATGGGTAGCGAGCTTCAATGGCTTCCAATCGAGTACGGGCGGCTTTCCAGTTGCCAGCGTTCATTTCTTCACGCGCATCTTGGTAAAGCTTTTCTGCTGTCCAGCCTGCAGTAGGGTCTACGGTAGGCTTGGTGGCACCACAACCCGCGATCGCTACTACTACGCAGAGTGTTGCCAAAGCTTTGGCATAGCGTTGAAGATTAGCGATCCGAGATAGAAAAAAACGAGCAAGACGAGTCACAGAAGCATCCTTGGTGTTAGCATTTCAGACTGATTATATGATTTGTTGCTATGCAAGACACTAATACTGAAAAAAATTTACACGATCCTCTGTTGGACGAGACAACGGAGGAGCGTCGCTTTGTGTTACCTATCACTCAGGAACCAGAGCGCTTAGACAAAACACTGGCCTTATTGTTGCCAGAGCATTCGCGCAGCCGACTGCAGTCCTGGATCGAGGATGGGCATGTTCAGGTGAACCAGCAAGTAGTGCGTACACGCCATATCTTGTACCCCGGCGATGTTATCACGGTGCAGGAACAGGCGGCACCTGAATCCACTGCTTTTACTGCAGAACCTGTGGATTTCCCAGTGCTTGAAGAAAGTGCGCATTGGATTGTGGTAAATAAGCCTGCTGGCTTGGTGACGCATCCGGGTGCTGGAAACTGGACAGGTACATTACTGAATGGGCTACTGTACCGTTATCCTGAGCTGGCTTCGGTGGCACGCGCTGGTATTGTGCACCGCTTAGATAAGATGACATCAGGCTTGATGGTGGTGGCCCGTACAGAAACCGCGCAAACGCATTTGGTACGTCAATTGCAAAGCCGCAGTGTCAAACGCGAGTACCGAGCACTGGTGCATGGTTTTGTAGCGCCTGAAGGCACCATCAATATACCTATAGGTCGCGATCCTCATGTGCCTGTACGTATGGCGGTGAATGGTTCGGCACCACGTGAAGCTATAACGCATTTCCACTGTTTACGTCATGGCTTGGCCGAGCGCGGTATTGCCTTTAGTGAGGTAGTGTGCAAACTTGAGACTGGCCGTACACATCAAATTCGTGTGCATCTGGCTAGCCAAAAACACCCACTGCTAGGCGATGAGTTGTATGGCGGTAAAAATATGTTGGGCGCTGAGCGTCAGATGCTGCATGCCAGAGGGCTGGGTTTTGAGGACCCTGCAACAGGGCAGTGGGTGCAGTTCGAGTCAGCGTTACCGGATGATATGAACGCTGTACGGGAGTGCATTGAATGGAAAATCCCTTAAAGATATCTACGATTACCGGCCCTACATGGGCCGGTTGTTCTTATTTCAGCAGTTTGCGTTATCCCGGCTATAGTCAGGGCGACTGGGATGGACTGAATCTGGGGGCGCATTGCTCAGATGCTGCTGCTGATGTGGCGGCCAACCGTGCATTGCTGAGACAAAGTGTGCCTAGTGAGCCGGTATGGTTGCAGCAAGTGCATGGCACGGGTGTCTTGGATGCGGATGCGTATGTACCCTCAGGTACTGAAACGCCGCAAGCGGATGCCGCTATTACGACGCAAGCCAATAAGGTTTTAGCGATCATGACGGCGGATTGTCTGCCTGTAGTGGTGTATGATCCCTTAGGAGGCGTACTGGGAGCCGCACACGCTGGATGGCGAGGGCTGGCATCGGGAGTGTTAGAGCGCATGGTAGATCAAATGTGGTCTAAAACCGCTACTACGGGTCCGTTGTACGCATGGGTGGGGCCGGCAATCAGCCAGCAACACTTTGAGGTAGGGGCAGAGGTACGTGAGGCATTTCTAGCTAACGATGCTCACTACGGCATGTATTTCGTGCCAGCAGGGACTGCTGGTAAATACTTTGCCGACTTACCGGGCATTGCGCGCTACCGTTTGCATCAGCATTGCGATGGCAATATTTCTGTAGCCTTAAGTGGTGAGTGCAGCTACGAGCGTGCTGACCGCTATTACTCTTATAGGCGTCAGGCATCCACTGGGCGGCTCGTGACAGTAGCGTGGTTGCAAAGCCAAGCCTAGTTGTTTATTCTGGATGTTACAAAGTGTAGGTGTGGCGGCAAGTGAAAGGCGTTGCGCGTTTCTTGTCATGCAAGCTTGCTGCCTGTGATTAGTTGTTGGACCGTTCAATAAAAGCTCATAGATAGCTTTAGCAACAGGGAGACAAATTACGATGGCTGAGGCTGCTGTACACCCTCTTTCTTTTTTCATCGACTCTGATGATTTACAGGCTATTCGTGCCGACTTCGAACAGCGCTGGCAGGCGTTGCAAGAGGCCGCTGCGCAAGCGGCTTTGGGAACCCCAAAAAGCCGCCGCTTCAAAAGTGGTGCGTGGCAATCGCATCCCCAATCGTTGATGGCTGCCCATGTATGGGAGCTCTACGCCGACACGCTACAAAAACTGGCAGACCAAGCCTCTATAGGGGTTGAGCAGCAGCAACGGCTCTCCTTTGCGCTGATGCAATGGATAGAAGCTATTTCCCCCGCGAACTTCTTGGCAACGAATCCAGACGTACAGCAAGACTTGTTGTTCTCACAAGGAGCAAGCTTGATGGCGGGCGCCAAGAACTTCTGGGAAGATTTGCAAAAAGGTAGGCTCAGCCAAACCGATGAAAGTCAGTTTCAGCTTGGCGAGAACCTAGCTACTACTGCGGGTGATGTGGTGTATCGCAATGCCTTGTTTGAGTTGCTGCATTATCGCCCTGCTACAGCCACGGTTAAGGCTACCCCGTTATTGGTCGTGCCACCGTGTATCAACAAATACTATATTTTAGATTTACAGCCTCGTAATTCCTTTGTGAAGCATGCGGTAGAGCAGGGCTATCAAGTCTTTTTGATGTCGTGGCGTAACCCGTTAGCAGATGATCAAGACTCTATTGCCACTGCAACATGGGGCGATTACCTAGACAGTGGCGTGTTACAGGCCATTGATGTGGTGCGCGATATCACGCAGCAGTCCAAAATCAATGCGCTGGGCTTTTGTGTGGGCGGCACGTTATTAAGTTCAGCCTTGAGCATGGCTGCAGCGCAGGGTGAGCATCCTGTGAATGCGTTAACACTGCTCACTACTATGCTGGATTTCGAAGACGTAGGCGCTTTGCAGGTCTTTGTGGATGAGGCCTTGGCGTGTTTTAGGGAATGGCAAATAGGTTCTGGTGGATTGCTGGCAGCGAATGAGTTGGCCACTACGTTTGCCTTCTTGCGTCCGGCAGAGTTGGTCTGGAATTACGTAACCGACAATTATTTAAAAGGTAAAACACCGCCTGCCTTTGACTTGCTGTATTGGAATGCGGATGGCACTAATTTGCCCGGGCCATTCTTTACGTGGTACTTCCGCAATACATATCTGGAAAATAACCTAAAGAAACCAGAAGGCGTAGGTATTAATGGTCATACATTGACATTGAACACATTGTCGATGCCTACCTATGTGTATGGTTCCAAAGACGACCATATCGTGCCATGGCACAGTGCTTACCGTAGTGCGCAGTTGTTGCAAGGCGATGTGCGTTTCGTGTTGGGGGCGTCAGGACATATAGCAGGGGTGATTAATCCTCCTGCAGATCAAAAGCGTCATTATTGGACGCAAGTACAACCAGGCGGTTTAGATAAAGGTCTGGATTCTGAGCAGTGGTTTGAGCAGGCTCAGCAGTTGCCCGGTAGTTGGTGGGGTGACTGGATGCAGTGGTTGCAAATGCATAGCGGGGCCGATGTGCCTGCGCCTAAAAACACGGGCAATGCGCATTACCCATCGTTGGGTGCTGCGCCGGGTAGCTACGTGCGTGTTAGGGCGTAACCGCTAGATAAAAAAAGAACGTTGGTGCAGCACAGGCCAACTCGTGTTGTTGTATGAGTGAGGACTACAAGGAGAAAGTGTATGTCTGGAAAATTAGCATATGTGACCGGGGGCATGGGTGGTATCGGTACAGCAATTTGTCAGCGCTTAGCGCGTGAAGGTTTTAAAGTCGTAGCAGGGTGTGGGCCAAACCGTGATGCGCAAAAATGGTTGGATGAGCAGCGCCAACTAGGGTTTGAGTTTTATGCGTCTGCTGGGAACGTGTCCGACTGGGACTCTACCGTAGAGGCGTTTGAAAAAGTGCGTAGTGAGCATGGTGATGTTGCTGTGCTGGTAAATAACGCCGGGATTACGCGCGATGGGCAGTTCCGTAAAATGAGCCTAGAGGAATGGCGTTCTGTGATAGACACCAACCTAAATAGCTTGTTTAACGTTACAAAGCAGGTGTTGGAGCCCATGTTGGCGAACAACTGGGGGCGCATCATTAACATCAGTTCGGTTAATGGGCAGCGTGGTCAGTTCGGGCAAACCAACTACTCTACAGCCAAAGCAGGTATTCATGGCTTTACAATGGCGCTGGCGCAAGAGGTTGCTAGCAAAGGGGTAACAGTCAATACCGTTTCTCCGGGTTATATTGGTACAGACATGGTGCGAGCCATTCGTCCTGATGTGCTGGAGAAAATCGTCGCCACCATTCCTGTGCGTAGACTGGGTGAGCCTGATGAAATTGCCTCTATCGTGGCGTGGTTAGCCTCTGATGATTCAGGTTTTTCTACCGGCGCTGACTTCTCGGTCAACGGTGGTTTGCATATGGGCTGATGTGCCGTATTTTTAGAATGAAAAGGTAGTCTATGACACAAGAGTCTGCAGCAGAAACTGTAAGATTGATTAAGAAATATCCCAATAGGCGTCTTTACGACACATGCACCAGTTCGTATATCACGCTGGTTGATGTGAAGCAGTTGGTGATGGCAAATGAGAGTTTTGCCGTGGTAGACGCTAAAACCAATGACGATATTACGCGCAGTATTCTGTTGCAGATCATCTTGGAAGAAGAGAGTGCGAATGTGCCTATGTTTTCAGCAGAGGTACTGTCCAACATCATTCGTTTTTATGGCAGTGCCATGCAAGGTGTGATGGGCAGTTATCTAGAGCAAAACATTCAAGCTTTCATCGAGATTCAAGAGCGCTTGCTGGCGCAATCTAAGCATGTGTATGGCAAGCCGGTAGGGCCTGAGGCATGGGCGCAGTTTATGACAGTGCAAACGCCTATGATCCAAAAAATGATGAACTCTTACGCTGAGCAAAGCCAGAAAATGTTCACGCAAGTGCAAGATCAGATGCAGGATCAGGTGTACGGGTTGTTTTCGGCTTTCCCTTTTGCATCGCCTACAAAAGAGAAAACACATAAACCTAAAGAGTAAAACGGTCTTGCGTAAAGCGCGATTCTGATGATGTAATGACAAAACTAGTGGGAAGCTGCCCACTAGTTTTAATAGAAACAGGGCAATCAGGCACAAAGCGTGCCAGCGCGGTGAGTGCAGTAGCCGACTACACCGCAGCAAGCCCCATACCTTCCTTTCTTTTTCTTATAGCCAAACTGGTTTAGTCGCATCGTTGTTGTGCGAGCTAAGCATGTGTACTAAAGATGAAAACGCAAAATGCTTTCGTGTTCAATTGCTGTGTGCTGGAACAAGGGGCGGGTTGCGCCTTTATTTTGCGTGCAAATGAAATAGGCAAAGAAAAAGGGCTGATTTCTAAGAAATCAGCCCTTTCGGAATTTGGTTGCGGGGGCAGGATTTGAACCTACGACCTTCGGGTTATGAGCCCGACGAGCTACCATGCTGCTCCACCCCGCGTCAGAAAAATAATAGTAACCTGACTGTTTCAAAAAAGCAAGCTTCATGTGGAAAATAGACTAGGTATGACAGATAATGAGATTTTAAAAGTGTTGGAAGCGGCATTATTATGTACAGAAGAGCCGCTGAATCTGTCACAATTACGGCAGTTGTTCGGTGTGCATGAAATTTCCGCCGATCAAATGCGTCACCATCTAGCAATGTTGCAGCTGGATTGGAATGATAGAGGGCTTGAGCTGGTATCCCTATCCAGCGGCTGGCGTTTTCAAAGCCGGCCTGAAATGCAGCCTTATCTGGCGCGACTTAATCCGGACCGTCCGCCCAAATACTCACGTGCGGTGTTGGAAACACTGGCCATCATTGCGTGGCGTCAGCCTGTTACTCGTGGTGATATCGAAGATATACGCGGCGTGGGTGTTTCTACTCAGATTGTACGTACGTTGGAAGATCGGGGTTGGATCGAGGTTCTGGGCTACAGAGATGCACCAGGCCGTCCTGCGTTGTTAGGTACAACGCGACAATTTCTGGATGATTTAGGTTTACGTTCTTTACAGGACTTGCCTTCTTTGGATGAAGAGCAGGTGCAGGATGTGTTTATGCAACAGCTTGTGGAGCTAGATAGCACACAGCAAGGGACGTTGCATGAGCCCGACACTACGGAACATGAAGAAAGCGATGAGAAGTGAAACTTTTAACACTTATCATCAAAGCATAATGAATGAGAAAAATTGGAGTCTTTTAATCAATGACGGAAAATATTGAACAAGCGCCTGAGCGTAGCGCAGAAGCGGCTGAGTCCTCTTCTACGGCATCAGCTTCGCGCGGCAAAGGGCGTAAGCTGCGCACGCCGTTTCGTCGTCGTCGAGGTGATGCGGCCGAAGCTGGTGCACGTACCCGTGATGACTCTTCCTCCACCCAGGATGTTAAGGAAGAAACTGCAGAGCAAAAACCTGTAGCCAAAGGTAGACGTAAGCCGGTTGCTGGTGCTGCGAATGCGGATCAGCCGCGCGCACCGCGTGCGCCTCGCGCTCGAAAAACCAGCACACGCACTCCCAAGGCTGCGGCGTCTGTGCAGGACGAGCAAGAACCAGTAGTACAGATGAGCGCAGAAGATGATCAAGAAGCGGATCACGCACTCTCCTACTTGGATAAAACAGCCAGAATGTCCCAGCGCTTGGGGCGTTACCTGACTAGCGAAGCGATACAACCCAAGTTGCATAAAGTACTGGCGGATGCCGGTGTGGGTTCGCGTCGTGAAATGGAAGAGTTGATTGTGGCGGGTCGCGTTTCGGTAAACGGTGAGCCTGCTCATATAGGTCAACGCGTAGGTCAAGACGATAAAGTTCGTGTGAATGGTCGTCTGATTGCGCGTCCTCATGCTAATAAGCCGCCTCGTGTGATTCTGTACCACAAACCTGTGGGCGAAATCGTGACACACGACGACCCAGAGGGTCGCGAAACTGTCTTTGCACGCTTGCCTAAGGTACGCGTGGGCAAATGGCTATCCATTGGCAGGCTAGATTTGAATACGGAAGGTCTGTTGATCTTCACGACATCTGGCGACTTAGCGAACAAAATGATGCACCCCCGTTATGGCGCTGAGCGCGAATACGCTGTGCGCGTATTGGGTGAGTTGGCGGATGATCAAGCTAAACGTCTGACCACTGGTATTCAGCTGGAAGACGGTGAGGCCAAATTTGGTGAGTTGGAATTCATCGGTGGTGAAGGTAGCAACCGCTGGTACCGTGTGACCTTGCATGAGGGGCGTAATCGCGAAGTGCGTCGCATGTTTGAGGCGGCTGGTGTGGTGGTGAGTCGTCTGATCCGAACACGCTTTGGTGAAGTGGTGCTGCCACGTAACCTGCGACGCGGTCGTTGGGAAGAGCTAAACGCGGATATGGTTGCGGCATTGATGCTGCGTGTAGGGTTGTGGCGTGATACAGGTGAAACTGAAAGCGCGGGCGGTGGTCGCCGTGGCGCTCGTCGTCATAGTCAGCCGCTGAGCCATGACAGTGCTTTGCCTCCCGGGTTTGGTACTATGGAGCAAAACGGTACTAACGGTGCGCGTACTAATAGACGTGGTCGTCTGCGTACGGGCGAGAGCGGTGGCTATGTGGATCCAACGGCTACTACCGGTATGTTGATCAGTGGTGGTTTGGCTAATGGTCATCCTGAGGCTGGCCGAGGAGGTCGCCGCACAGGCGGTCGTGGCCAGCCACAACGTGGAAATGCAGGGCAGGCTAGCCGTGATCAACGTGATCCTCAGGCGGCTCCGGCAAATCGACGACGTCGCAGTGCAGAGCAGCGTGGTACGGAAGAACGTCAACAAGCGCCACGTGCGGCGGCTAAACGAGCTCCAGCTCGCGGCGCGCGTACGAGTGGTCGTTCAGGTGATGATTGGCAACCACGCTCTTCTAATGCGCACGAGTCACGCTTGGCGCGCATAGGAACTAACCGTCGTTAATGCACCACAGGGCTGGGCTACGAAGTAGGTGTAGTCCAGCTTCTGTATGGCTATAGCTTTATTTCTGGGCTAAGCGCTGGATGTGGCAGGATTTTTTCTCGAATTCTGTTAAAATGTAAAGCTTGGCACGGTATCATCATTATTGTATGTAATGTCAGATACTTACCGGATCTAAGCTTTTAAGGTAGCAGTGGGCTGGCAGTCAGCCCATTTTTTTTGGATTTTATGGCAGATATTTTCGCTTTAACACAGGAAGCCTTGCTAGGCAGCGACATCGAGTTGATCGATGTAGAGCGCGCGCCGCTGGGCGTGTTGCGTGTCGTGATTGATCACCCGGAAGGGGTGAGCATTGACCATTGTGAATGGGTGTCCAAACAGCTGTCGCGCGTTTTTGAAGTAGAAAACGTCGATTACGGTCGTCTGGAAGTGAGTTCTCCTGGTATAGATCGTCCGCTGCGAACATTGCGCGACTTTGTACGCTTTGCCGGTGCTAGGGTAGAACTGCGCTTTTACGAGGCGGTGGATAACCAGAAAGTGTTTAAGGGTGTGTTGATCAGCCCTGATGACGTCACTGTGGATAATGTGGACGCCGACACCAAATTCGTGTTGGAACTAGAGCAAGCCTCTGGCGATGTCAGAGACCTGACTTTCACATTTGACGAAGTGGATCGTGCCAAATTGGATCCCGTTCTTGATTTCAAGGGTAGAAAGCGATGAGTCGCGAAATTCTTTTGCTAGTTGATGCGCTGGCGCGTGAAAAAGGTGTAGAAGCGGATGTGGTGTTTGGCGCCCTAGAAGGTGCGTTAGCGTCTGCAATGAAAAAACGCTTCGACGACGATGCCGACATACGGGTAGCGGTTGATCGCGTAACGGGCGAGCACGAAGGCTTCAGACGTTGGTTAGTGGTGCCTGATGAGGCTGGCCTGCAAGAGCCTGATCGTCAAGAAATGTACAGCGATGCGATTGAAATCGTGCCTGATGTGCAAATTGGCGACTACATTGAAGAGGCCTTGGAGCCTATAGAATTTGGACGTATCGGTGCACAAGCCGCTAAACAGGCTATTTTGCAGCGTATACGTGATGCAGAGCGCGAACAGGTGTTGAATGACTTCCTGGATCGTGGTGAAAAAATTGTGTCTGGTACGGTTAGACGCATTGATAAGGGCGATGCCATCATTGAGATGGGTAAAATCGAAGCCCGTTTGCCACGCAGCGAAATGATCCCCAAAGAAAATATTCGTATGGGTGACCGCGTACGCGCTTTGGTAAAAACAATTGACCGCACTGCACGTGGTCAGCAGGTGATTCTGTCTCGTACCGCTCCTGATTTCATCAAGGAACTGTTCGAGAACGAAGTGCCTGAGATTGAACAAGGCTTACTGGAAATTAAAGCAGCTGCTCGTGATGCGGGTGTGCGCGCTAAAATTGCCGTTATTGCCTACGATCAACGCATTGATCCTATTGGTACATGTGTAGGTATGCGTGGGTCGCGAGTCACTGCCGTTCGTAACGAACTGGGCGGTGAGCAGGTTGATATCGTTCTATGGGCAGAAGACCCAGCCGAATTCGTGATTGGTGCTTTGGCTCCAGCGCATGTGGAATCCATCGTGGTCGATGAAGATAAACATGCTATGGATGTCGTGGTTGATGAAGAAAACTTGCCTAAAGCTATTGGTGCTCGTGGTCAAAACGTACGTTTGGCTTCCGAACTAACAGGCTGGCAAATCAACATCATGACACCAGAAGAAAGCCAGAATCGTCAGGAAGAAGAACGTCGTGAACTGCAAAATATGTTCATGCAACGTTTGGATGTAGATGAAGGCATTGCTGATGTGCTGATCGACGAAGGTTTTAGCGGTTTGGAAGAAGTGGCGTACGTGCCATTGCAAGAACTGCTGGATATCGATGCCTTTGATGAAGACACTGTAAATGAGTTGCGTACACGTGCTCGTAACGCGCTGCTTTCTGAGGCTATTGCCAAAGACGAGCTGGTGCAAACAGTAGAGAAAGACCTGTTGGAAATTGAAGGGATCACTCCTGATATCGTGGCTGTACTGGCTGAAAAGCAAGTCACCACCTTGGATGATTTGGCCGAGTTGGCGACAGACGAACTGTCCGAAATGACTGGCCTAAATGCCGAAGACGCTAGCAACCTAATTATGCGTGCACGAGCCCACTGGTTTGATGGTGACGCATGATAACGTTGCAGCAGGTCGGCCTGCTCTAGAGAGGAGAGCCGACTATCAGGGGTTGTTATTAATAGAATAAGTAGTTGTAAGCAAGAGAGAGTCGAATGCCGAGTAACACAGTCGCCCAGTTCGCTCAAGAACTGAAAATGCCTGCAGAATCGTTGTTGGAGCAATTGCGTGCTGCAGGTGTTCAGCTCAGATCGGTAGACGATTCCGTCACCGAAGCAGATAAGGCGAAGCTGCTGGAGTCATTGCGTGGTAATAAAATTACGCTGACTCGTCGCAAAACCTCAGAAATCCGCCAAGCTGACGGATCAGGGCGTTCTCGCACTATTCAGGTAGAAACCCGCAAGAAACGCGTATTTGTGAAACGGGATCCGGCAGAGCTTCTTGCTGAAGCTGCTAAAGCAGCCCGTGATGAAGAACAAAATGTGGCTGAATCCGTTGAAGCCACACCGGTAGCAGTAGAAAATACTGCTCCAGTAGTAGAAGCAAGTAAACCTACTACGGCGCCAGAACCTACTCCTGAAGTAGTGGCTGAAGCACCTGTAGTAGAAACTCCTAAACAAGAGCCCGCTCCTGTGCAGGAAACTAAAGTTGAGGCCCAGCCAGAGCCCGTTAAAGCGGCACCGGTTGTTGAAACTCAAAAAACCGAACCGACTGCAGAAACAGCAGCCAAGGAAGAACAGGTACGGCAACCTGTATCGCCCGCTGTCAGTCAGTCTGAAGAGCAAGTGCCTGAAGTTACATCACAGGTAGAGCAAGAAACGCCTGTGAAGGCAGAACAAACTGAAGAGCTGGATAACGTGGCCGTTAAGAACAAGCCTGTCAAAGACACCCCTACAGCGAAAGCTGACAATCAAACTCGTAGCCCAAAACCGCAAGGTGGAGCGAATGCGCAGCGCAGTGGACAAAATCAGTCCGGTGCTAACCGTCATTCCGATCGCCCTCAAGGTGCTGGCCGTCCGCAATCTAGCGGCAATCCAGCGGCGACACGCCGACCAGCTCCTCAGGCTGCAGTGGGTGAAGGCGGCGATCGTGATCGCGCACGCTCAGCAGCAGAAGCTGAAGCAGCAGCAATCAGTGAGATGCTGAATCGTCCTCGCAAAGTATTGCGTGCGGCTGAAAGCCAGGATGCTGCGCGTAAAGCGGGCAAACCAGCTACGAAGAAAGACACTAAAAATGGCGATGTCGCCAAGAAAGCAGCACCTAAGCCTGCAGTGAAAGGCGAAACCGGTTGGGTAGGCGATAGCCGTCGTAAACAACCTTCTAAAGCTGAAGTGGCTTCTGCCTCTACTGAACGCGAAGCATGGCATGCCAATACTCGTGGTGGTAGACGTGGTCGTGGCCGTCAAGGTCAAGCTGAGCAGCAACAGCAGGTAGTAGAAGCAATTGTTCGCGAAGTTGCTGTTCCTGAAACCATTACGGTTGCTGATCTGGCCCACAAAATGGCCGTAAAAGCAGCTGAAGTGATCAAGCATCTGATGAAGCTGGGTCAAATGGTGACAATCAACCAAGTGCTGGATCAAGAAACAGCCATGATCTTGGTTGAAGAAATGGGTCACAAAGCCATTGCTGCCAAACTGGATGATCCTGAGTCCTTCTTGGAAGACCAGTTCACTGGCGAAATCGAAGAGGGCCCTCGTGCTCCAGTGGTTACTGTGATGGGTCACGTTGACCACGGTAAAACTTCTTTGCTGGATTACATCCGTCGCACGAAAGTGGCATCGGGTGAGGCTGGTGGTATTACCCAGCACATTGGTGCGTACAACGTTAAAACAGAACGTGGCAACGTTACATTCCTAGATACCCCCGGTCACGAAGCCTTTACGGCCATGCGTGCTCGCGGTACCAAAGCGACTGACGTTGTAATTCTGGTTGTAGCGTCTGATGACGGTGTGATGCCGCAAACACGTGAAGCTATTCACCACGCTCGCGCCGCTGGCGTACCGCTGGTTGTAGCAATCACTAAAGTAGATAAACCTGAAGCCAACCCTGAGCGCGTGAAGCAAGAGTTGTTGGTGGAAGAAGTGGTGCCAGAAGAGTACGGTGGCGATGTGCCTTTCGTACCTGTATCGGCACGCACTGGTGATGGTATTGATGACCTGTTAGAGCAAGTGCTGCTGCAAGCAGAAATGCTAGAGCTGAAAGCACCTATAAATACTCCTGCACAAGGTACTGTGATTGAAGCACGTCTGGATCGCGGTCGTGGTCCTGTAGCAACTGTATTGGTTCAAACTGGTACATTGCACCACGGTGACACCGTGTTGGTAGGTGCTAGCTTCGGTCGTATCCGTGCGATGGTGAATGAAACAGGTAAGTCCTTGAAAGAAGCTGGTCCATCTATGCCTGTTGAAATTCAAGGTCTGACCGAGGTTCCCGCCGCTGGCGATCAGTTGATTGCAATGCAAGACGAGCGTAAAGCACGTGAAATTGCGTTGTTCCGTCAAGGTAAGTTCCGTGATGTGAAACTGGCTCGTCAGCAAGCAGCGAAATTGGAATCCTTGTTCGAGAATATTGGTGAAGGTGCACAGACTCTGTCGCTGATCATCAAAACTGACGTACAAGGCTCTCAGGAAGCGTTGGTATCTTCCTTGCTGAAACTGGCAACAGACGAAGTGAAGGTTCAAGTTGTGCACGCCGCAGTCGGTGGTATTTCCGAAAGCGACATCAACTTGGCTATCGCATCCAACGCAGTAGTTATTGGCTTTAACGTACGTGCAGAGCAAAGCGCACGTAAACTGGCCGAATTGAACGGTATTGATATTCGCTACTACAACATCATTTACGATGCGGTAGACGAAGTGAAAGCAGCCTTGTCCGGCATGTTGACACCAGAGAAACGCGAAGAAGTTATCGGTATGGTAGAAATTCGCGAGGTGTACCACATTTCCCGTATCGGGAGTGTGGCTGGTTGTATGGTTACCGAAGGCATCGTCAAGCGCGATTCTCAGGTACGTCTGCTGCGCGACAACGTGGTGCATTGGACGGGCCATCTCGAATCCCTGCGACGCTTCAAGGATGATGTCCGTGAAGTACGCCAAGGTTTCGATTGTGGTATCACCTTACGTGGTAATAATGATATTCAAGTGGGCGACCAGCTAGAGATCTTCGAGATCAAGGAAATCGCCCGGTCACTGTAATTCATGGCAAGACACAAAAATAAAGCTGGCGGCGGACGTAATGTCCGCTTAGCCGACCAAATTCAAAAAGATTTGGCTGTGCTGATTCAGCGAGAGATAGATATGTCTCGTGCTGGTCTAATCACGCTGACAGAAGTTGAACTGTCAGCGGATTACGCACACGCTAAAGTATATTTCACAGTTTTCGGCGCTGAGCCACAGACTGCAACTGAAGTACTGAATGCCAAGGCAGGCTGGTTGCACTCGCAGCTATACCGCTTGTTGCATATTCATACTGTTCCTACTCTGCGTTTCTTCTACGATGATCACGTGGTGCGTGGCATGGCCATGTCTAAACTGATCGATGAAGCAAACCGTTCTTCTTTCAGTACGGCTACTGACGCTGTTCCTGACGATCCTGACGACGACCAAGCCTGAGTCGGCGCGTCGTTTTTTAGCGGAAAATAAATACGATGGCGAGGCGACAACGCGGACGTGTGCTCGATGGTGTGCTGTTGCTGGACAAAGCAGAGGGATTGTCCAGTAACCACGCATTGCAACGCGCCCGACGAGCGATGGATGCTCGTAAAGCAGGCCACACTGGCACTTTGGATCCTTTTGCTACTGGGTTGTTGGTGTGCTGCTTTGGTAAAGCGACTAAGATTTCTGGACTGTTATTGGATGCTGATAAAGCATACGAAGCAGAGCTTACCTTTGGCGCAGAAACTGACTCTGGTGATTTAACTGGTACGGTGGTTGCGACGGCAGAGCTGCCTGATGGCGGTGCAGACGTAGAAGCAGTAAAACAAGTATTGCAAGACTTCTTAGGTGAAATTCAACAAATTCCACCTATGTACTCGGCCTTAAAGCGTGATGGTAAGCCGCTGTATGAATATGCACGGCAAGGCATAGAACTGGAAAGACCACCTCGTACCATAACGATTCATCGTATTGAGTTGTTATCGTGCGAAGGGAACACTGCGCGTATTGCAGTGGAGTGCAGCAAAGGCACGTATATCCGAACTTTGGCACAAGATATTGGTCAACGTTTAGGTTATAGGGCTCATCTGACGGCGTTGCGTCGTACAGCTGTGGGACCTTTTTCATTGGATAAGGCGGTAACGCTGGACACAATACAGGATTCTGAGGAACCTGAATCCCTTTTAATCGGGCTGGCTGATTTACCCGAAACGCTACGCCCAGCTAACCTTAACCTTAAGGAAACATTATGAGTCGCGCATTGCGCAATGTGGCTATTATTGCTCACGTAGACCACGGGAAAACGACCCTGGTTGATCAGCTTCTGAAACAGTCTGGCACGTTTCGTGCGAATGAACATGTTAGCGATCGCGTTATGGACTCTGGCGATATCGAGAAAGAACGCGGTATCACTATCTTGGCCAAAAACTGCGCGGCAGAGTTTGAGGGTACACACATCAACATTATTGATACCCCCGGACACGCTGACTTCGGTGGTGAGGTAGAGCGTGTACTGTCGATGGTTGACGGAGTGTTGTTGCTGGTAGATTCGGTAGAAGGCCCTATGCCTCAAACCCGTTTCGTAACCCGCAAAGCGTTGGAACTGGGTCTGAAACCTATAGTGGTGGTGAACAAAGTTGACCGTCCAGGTGCGAGACCAGATTTCGCTGTAAACGAAACATTTGATTTGTTTGACAAGTTGGGTGCTACAGAAGAGCAGTTGGACTTCCCAATTGTTTACGCTTCAGGTTTGTCCGGCTACGCCGGTTTGACTGACGATGTGCGTTCCGGCGATCTTCGCCCACTGTTCCAAGCTATTTTGGACCACGTGCCTCAACGTGAAGATGACCCAGATGGTCCATTGCAGTTGCAAATCTGTTCATTAGACTACAGCAGCTACGTCGGTAAGATCGGCGTTGGTCGTGTAAACCGTGGTCGTGTACGCGCTGGTCAAGACGTAGTTCTGAAATTTGGTCCTGAAGGCGAACCTATCAAAGGTCGTATCAACCAAGTTCAAACCTTTAAAGGTGTGAACCGTCAACAAGTGGAAGAAGCTCAAGCGGGTGACATCGTACTGATTAACGGTATTGATGAAATCGGTATTGGCTGCACACTGATGGATCCCGCACACCCAGAAGCTCTGCCATTGCTGCGCATTGATGAGCCTACACTGAGCATGAACTTCATCGTGAACTCCTCGCCATTGGCAGGCCGTGAAGGTAAGTTTGTGACCAGCCGTCAGATTCGTGACCGCTTGGATTTGGAATTGAAATCCAACGTGGCGTTGCGTGTGAATGAGACAGGTGACGATACTGCATTTGAAGTATGTGGCCGTGGTGAGTTGCACTTGACCATCTTGTTGGAAAACATGCGTCGTGAAGGTTACGAGTTGGCGGTATCCCGTCCACGCGTGCTGATCAAAGAAGAAAACGGCGTGAAGATGGAACCCTACGAGCACCTGACAGTGGACGTTGAAGACGGTCACCAAGGTGGTGTGATGGAAGAGTTGGGTCGTCGTCGTGGTGACTTGCAAGATATGATCCCTGATGGTCGTGGTCGTACACGTTTGGAATACCGTATTCCTGCACGTGGTTTGATCGGCTTCCAAGGCGACTTCATGACACTGACACGTGGTACAGGCTTGATGAGTCACATTTTTGACTCCTACCAGCCTATGCGTGAGGGTTCCGTGGGTGAGCGTCGTAACGGCGTGCTGATCAGCCAAGACGATGGTGAAGCAGTAGCTTACGCTCTGTGGAAACTGCAAGAGCGCGGCAAAATGTTCGTTTCGCCTAACGACCCCGTTTACGAAGGTATGATCATCGGTATTCACAGCCGTGACAACGACCTGATCGTGAACCCAATTCGTGAGAAGAAACTGACTAACGTTCGTGCATCCGGTAAAGATGAGCACATCGACCTGATTACACCGATCCGTTTGTCCCTGGAATACGCTGTAGACTTTATTGATGACGATGAATTGGTGGAAGTAACACCTAAATCTATCCGTCTGCGTAAGCGTCACCTGAAAGAGCATGAGCGTCGTAAGTTTGCTCGTGAAGAAGCATAATCAGGTAAGCGGTATTTAGCTGGCAACAGCTAGAAGAAGCCCATGAGTCCTTTTGGATTTGTGGGCTTTTTTGTTTTGAGACACTACGGATGCCATAGCCTCGTAAGTAATTTGAGGCAGAGAGGGCAGTGCTTTCTCTAGAGGATTGTGTTGGGTCTTAGCAAGTTTAGGGCGAGTGAGTTGTGCTAGCGAGTTCATAGCACACGCTGGGGCTGCGGCTATCATCGTAAAGCTCATGGGATCACTCGTTGCTACGCTACCAAAAACCTCTCAAATACCACAAGCAATGTTTACATAGCGAGCCTCTAACTGCAGTACGGTTTGCAGTAGCAGGCAGGCATCAAAATTGCTTCCAAACATCCAGCCGCAATAAAAACGCCCTTCATAGAAACTCCTATGAAGGGCTTTTTAGATACAGGTTGTGCAGCTAATCAACAGACACCCAAGTTAGGCAATCATCACTTCAAATTACCCGTCAGGAATTGCTTTAATCTATCGCTTTGTGGCGTATCCAGCACGGCTGATGGGCTGCCGCATTCCTCTACTACACCTTGGTGTAAGAACACGACGTTATTGCATACTTGACGCGCAAAACCAATCTCGTGCGTCACAATCAGCATGGTACGGCCTTCTTCGGCCAGCTGTTGCATCACCTTTAACACTTCGCCCACTAACTCAGGGTCCAGTGCCGAAGTAGGCTCGTCAAACAGCATCACTTCAGGTTCCATCGCCAATGCACGCGCTATAGCCACACGTTGTTGCTGACCGCCTGACAAATGGGCAGGGTATTGTGTTTCAACGCTGGTGGGCAGTCCTACTTTATTTAAGTAGTGGCGTGCACGCTCCATGGCTTCTTTCTTGGATACTTTCAGCACATGAGTAGGTGCTTCCATGACGTTTTGTAAAACGTTCATGTGGCCCCAGAGATTGAAGTGTTGGAACACCATCGTCAGACGTGTACGCATATCGCGCAGCATTTTTAAGTCTGATACACGAATCGTGCCGTTGTCTTTAGTGACAGCGTGAATGGTTTGGTCGTTGAGTTGTACGCTGCCTTGATCAGGAATTTCCAGAAAGTTAATACAGCGTAAAAACGTACTTTTACCTGAGCCACTGGAACCAATAATGCAGGTGACATCACCAGCATTGGCATCCAGCGAAACACCTTTCAGCACTTGATTCTGCCCGTAGGCTTTATGAATGTTTTTAACTTGCAGTTTTTGCATGACTAAGGCTTCAGGGGTTGCATAGATAACAGTGTACGTTTTTCAACGAGACGGAATAGGCCTACCAGTACCACAGTAATAGCAAGGTACAGTAGGGCAGCTAAACCGTAAGCGGCAAAGGTTTCGTAGGTGGCCGAATTGGCATCCCTAGCGATTTTTAAGATGTCTGGCACAGTGGCTGTAAATGCCAGCGATGTGGCATGCAGCATCAAGATGACTTCGTTACTGTAAGCGGGCAGGGCACGGCGTAATGCTGAGGGCAAGATAACGCGTCGGTACATGGTGGTACGGGTCATGCCGTAGGCTCTGGCAGCATCGATTTCACCAGCAGGAGTAGCTCTGATTGCACCGGCAAAGATTTCGGTGGTGTAAGCCACGTTGTTCAACACCAGCGCCAACACCATACAGTTAAAGCCGCTTTGGAAGAACGACGCTAAGCTTGGGGTTTCTTTGATGAAATCCAAGCCGTACAAGCCGCCGTAGATAAACAGTATCTGTACGTATAGGGGAGTGCCTCTAAATACGTAGGAGAACAGCCAAATGGGCTTAGAAACGTACCAGCGGGCGGAGTTACGGCCAATGGCGGTAAAGATAGAAAGGATAAATCCAAAAAACAGCGATAGCGCAAGTAGCCACAAGGTGACAGCTAGGCCGGACCATTGCCCGTGATTGCTATACAGGTACGCGCGCCAAAATTCGTCAATCACCGTTACCATAGTTCTGCCTTTTTAATGCCCACAGAATAACGACGATTCAGAAGGTAAAACACACTGTTCGACAGGGTGGTCAACGCAAGGTAGATCAAGCCTGTGATGGAAATGAACAGGAACATGTGGAAGGTCACATTACCCGCATTTTGGGCGACTTTTACCAAGTCATTCAGCCCAATAAGTGAGACCAAGGCGGTGGCTTTGAGCAGCACCAGCCAGTTGTTTTCTAAGCCAGGTAGAGCGTGACGCATCATCTGTGGAAAGAGGATGCGGCTAAATACTTGCCAACGCGACATACCATAGGCGATACCGGCCTCTAGTTGCCCGCGTGGCACAGCCATGAAAGCCCCTCTAAAGGTTTCGGTAAAGTAGGCGCCGTAGATGAAGCCTAGCGTGGCCACACCTGCACTGAAAGGCTCAATATCTATATAGGGTAAAGATAGAGCGTCTGTCAGATCGTTAAGGTAGAGTTGTAGGCTGAAGAAAATCAGCAATAACAGAACCAGATCGGGAATGCCACGAATGACGGTGGTATAGACTGCTGCGCCAAAACGCAAAAGGCGGCTAGGTGCAAATAGCTTGCAACTTGCCGCGCACAGTCCAAGCACTAGTGAAACCGCCAAAGACAGAACGGCTAATTGGATGGTTTCCAGTGTGCCTGCCAGCAACTGGGGACCATAGCCCATCAGGAACATAAAAAAGATCGCGCTAAGTACGAAGCAACCATTGTTGCCTCGTACGGGTTAAGAAAGAGTAGGGTTACGGTTGTGTGCTTGGTAGCTCAACGTTACCGGGTTCAAAGTACTTTGCAGTAATGGCAGCAAGTGTACCATCAGCTTGCATGTCGAGGATGGCTTGATCTACTGCATCTTTTAGCTTTTTATTGCCTTTACGCACACCAATAGCGATGGGTTCGTTAAGGATGGCGCTATCTTTAACGGTGTCGCCCATTAGGGTGAAGTTAGCCCCTTCGGGCTTGGTCAAGAAGCCTTGCACGGCATTAGGTGCTTCTTGGAAAGAGGCATCAATACGACCAGAAGCCAAGTCAATATAAGCGTTGGTGTAGCTTGGGTAAGCCACGACTTCTACCCCGTTGGGAGCCCATTCTTTACGTGCGTGGGCTTCCATGGTGGTGCCTTGCTGTACCCCAATGCGTAGGCCTTTCAGCGAATCGGCCGTGGGTTCTAATGTTTTGTCTTTGTTGGCAACCAGACGAGAGGCTACGACGTACAGCGGTGCGCTGAAATCAATGACTTTACGACGAGCGTCGGTGGCAGTCATGGTGGAGTGTGCCAAGTCAAATTTGCGAGCTTGCAAACCAGGGATCAAACTGTCAAAGGATTGATCAACCCATACGCACTCGGCTTGTAGGCGCTTACAGATTTCGTTACCGATCTCGATGTTGTAGCCCACAATTTCGCCAGAGGGATTCAGGTATTCAAACGGGGGGTAGCCCGCTTCGGTAGCGATACGGATTTCGGTAAAATCCTGCGCCGCTGCGGTAGCAGTCGCAGTGCTAAAAATAGCCAGAGCCAGAAAGCGCAGCAAATTCTTTTTCAAGATGCTCTCCTTGTGGGAATAAGCAGTAATAGTCTTAGGATGTAGTAGAAATCATAGCGGTAAGGCTATGTCTGCCAACACGTATAAACCCTGTATTTTACAAGAGGTTATAGAACCGGTTGGCAGAAATTGGTGCTGCACTTTAGTGAGGCAGTGTAGGCTCGCAAGTAGGCTCAATCGCAAACTGTGAGCAGCAGGCGTTAACCACTTGCATCACTTCATCTAAGTCGTCTGTCAGCGTGATCAAGTCTAGGTCGCCGGGGGAGATTAGCTTGTTGCCCAACAGGTGTTCACGTACCCAATCAAGTAGGCCACTCCAGAACGCGGTACCTACGAGTACAATGGGTGCTGCGGGCAGTTTACGTGTTTGTACTAGCGTAATAACTTCAAACAACTCATCCAAGGTGCCAAAACCACCTGGCAACGCAATATAGGCGGAGCTGTGCATGAAGAATGTCGCTTTTCTAGATACAAAGTATTCGAATTGCAGACTGTGTGTTTGGTAAGGATTATTGCTGGTCTCACGTGGTAGGCGTATGTTAAGACCAACGCTGCGACCGCCTGCTTCATAGGCGCCTTTATTGGCGGCTTCCATAATACCTGGGCCACCACCAGCGATCAGCATTAGACCGGCTTCAGCTAAGCGCTTGCCAAGCTCACATGCCATTTCATAATATTTATTGTCGGAAGGGATGCGAGCACTACCGAATACACTGATCCCAAAGCCTACTTCCTGTAGTGTTTCTGCGGCGTTTTTTAGTTCTGCTGATATAACGGGAATCTGCTCTGTGGCGGGTAAATGAACATTTTTAGTGTCAGACATGAAACAAACCTTATTATTAGTTGATGGATCCAGCTATCTGTACAGGGCATTCCATGCCATGCCGGATCTGCGTAACGCTCGAGGTGAGCCAACTGGTGCTCTCTACGGCGTCATCGCGATGATGCGTAAAATTTTGCAGGACTATGAGCCAGATTATATGGCCTGCGTGTTTGATGCTAAAGGTAAAACCTTTAGGGATGATCTATTTAGCGACTATAAAGCTAACCGACCATCCATGCCAACAGATCTGGCGCAGCAAATTGAGCCCATTCACCGTGCCGTGCGCGCATTGGGCTGGCCAGTTATTTGCGTGCCGGGCGTAGAGGCAGACGATATCATTGGCACACTGTCGGTGCAAGCATCTGCACAAGGTATTCATAGCGTTATTTCCACAGGCGACAAAGACTTGGCGCAGTTGGTGAATCCTCATGTTGAGCTCATTAACACCATGAATAATGAGCGTCAGGACATACAAGGAGTGATTGATCGCTATGGTGTACGGCCTGAGCAAATTATCGATTATTTGATGTTGATTGGTGACACCGCAGATAACATTCCGGGTGTACCTAAAGTCGGTCCTAAGACGGCAGCGAAGTGGTTAAATGAATATCAAACCTTAGATACGCTGATTCAACATGCTGACGAGATTAAAGGTGTAGCAGGACAGAACTTGCGCGACTTTATTCCTAGCTTCGACATGACTCGCAAACTGGTCACCGTGAAGCTGGATTGCGATTTGGGTGAGTTGCATGCGTCGTTAGATCAGTTGCGCCCCTTGCCGCTTGATAAAGACACGTTGTTGGATATTTACGAAGATTACGGTTTCAGAACGTGGTTGCGTGAGCTAACAGGTGACGCCACACGCATACCCGCCCAAGACGGCAGAGTCGCGCCACGCAAAGCGGCTACTGAGGTGCCTGCCACCGAGCAAGTCGAGTTGGTATTTCCTGAGGCGCCCGCAACCGTGCAGTATGAAACGGTGACAAACGAAGCAGCGTTGCAACGCTGGGTAGCCAAAATAGAAAAAGCTGAACTGACAGCATTGGATACCGAAACGACATCGTTGGATCCTATGCAGGCCAGATTGGTAGGGTTGTCGCTATCGGTACAGCCCGGTGAGGCGTGTTATATCCCTGTAGGGCATCAAGGTTGCGAGGTGATAGAGCAGCTTAGCCCTGAGGTGGTGCTGAGCGCGTTGAAACCCTGGTTAGAGTCTGAGAAGCACGCCAAGATTTTGCATCATGCTAAGTATGATGCGCATGTGTTGGCGACCGCAGGTATCAACCTGCGCGGTATCGCTGAAGACAGTATGTTGCAGGCCTATGTGCTGGATTCTCATTTGCGTGTCAACATGGATGATGTGGCACAGCGTTGGCTGAATGTACAAACTACGCCCTATGAAAGCATTTGCGGTAAAGGAGCCAAGCAAATTGCGTTTGCTGATGTGGCTCTCGATGTAGCCACAGCTTATGCGTGTGAAGATGCGGATATCACGTTGCGTTTGCATCAGGTGATGCGTCCCTTGATTGCTGCACACAAGGGGTTGGAAGATACCTATCAGTTAGAGCTGGCAACGTCCATCGTACTGACTACCATCGAAGCCAATGGCGTAGCCATCAACGCGGATGTGCTACACAAACAAAGCCACGAATTAGGTCAGCGTTTGTTAGAACTGGAAGCAGAAGCGTACGAATTGGCTGGTCAGCCTTTCAATATGAACTCACCTAAACAAGTGGGCGAGATTCTGTTCGACAAGCTGGGTATACCGGTTGTGAAGAAAACAGCCAGCGGTGCGCCGTCTACTGACGAGGGTGTGCTAACCGAGCTAGCCAATGACTACCCGTTGCCTAAGCTGATGCTTGAGCACCGTGGCATTGCCAAACTCAAGTCTACGTATACCGATAAGCTGCCCAAAATGGTGAACCCACGTACGCATCGCGTACACACCCGTTATGCGCAGGCAGCGGTAGTGACAGGGCGCTTGGCTTCGTCTGACCCTAACTTGCAAAATATCCCTGTGCGCACAGCCGAGGGGCGTAAGGTACGTGATGCCTTTATTTCGTCCTTAGGTAAGGTGGTGTCGGCTGACTATTCGCAGATTGAACTGCGTATCATGGCACACGTTTCTGGCGATAAAAACCTGCAACAGGTATTTATAGACGGTGGTGACGTGCACCGAGCAACTGCCGCCGAGATTTTCAGTGTCACACCCGAAGAAGTCACACCAGACCAACGTTATGCCGCTAAAGCCATTAACTTTGGTTTGATTTACGGCATGGGTGAGTTTGGTTTGGCCAACAACTTGGGTATTACCCGAGCAGCGGCTAAAGCCTATATTGATCGTTACTTCAACCGCTATCCCGGTGTGGCGCAGTACATGGAGAGCATCAAAGAGCAGGCTAAAGAGCAAGGCTATGTAGAAACGGTATTTGGGCGCAGATTGTCATTTCCTGAGCTGAAAACAGCTAAAGGTCCGCGTATGGCAGGTGCGTTACGCGCTGCTATTAATGCTCCTATGCAAGGTACAGCGGCAGACTTGATCAAGAAAGCCATGGTGGCGGTACAGAATTGGTTAGATCAAGAGCAGCTTAAAACCTTGATGGTGATGCAGGTACACGATGAGTTGGTATTTGATGTGCCTTTGGACGAAGTTGAGCGTTTGAAGGCCGCATTGCCAGACTTGATGTGCGGTATTGCGACCCTAGATATACCGCTAGTAGCCGAAGTAGGTGAGGGTGATAACTGGGGGCAAGCGCACTAAGGGAGTGTGACTGTAGTGATAGGCGTAGTACTTGCCATAAAAAAACGCCCGATGATGTCATCGGGCGTTTTTTGTTCAGGCTTAGGCCTGCGTGGGGCGTAGAAAATAGGGTTGCCACATTGTAGTGTGGCAGCCCTACCTGCATTATTGGCCTTGTTGCAGTGCTCGGATACGATCTTCAATAGGTGGGTGAGAGGCAAACAACGCCGCAATGCTTGCGCCGCCAGAAATACCAGAAGCCTCAAAGCTTTTTGGTAATTCACCCGCCTCTACGTTCCCCAAGCGAGCCAAGGCGCGAATCATAGGGGTGCGAGAACCTAGCAAGGAAGCAGAGCCAGCGTCGGCACGGTACTCTCGGCGTCTAGAGAACCAGGCCACAATGATAGAGGCCAAAATGCCGAAAATGATCTCACAGACTATAGAAGCAGCGTAATAGCCCATGCCTAGGCCGCGTTCGTTTTTCATGATGACGCGGTCTACAAAGTAGCCTACTAAACGAGCAAAGAAGATCACAAAGGTGTTCACTACGCCTTGGATTAAGGTCAGTGTCACCATATCGCCATTGGCAATGTGCGCCACCTCGTGGCCCAATACCGCCATGACCTCTTCTTCGTTCATGCTTTGCAGCAGACCTGTAGAAACAGCGACCAAAGAGTCATTTTTAAAGGCACCCGTAGCAAAGGCATTAGGAGCACCATCGTAGATGGCTACTTCAGGTCTACCAATGCCGGCGCGATCAGCCAGTTGGTGGACGGTGTCTACCAACCAGGCTTCTTGGGCATTACGTGGTGCGTGGGGATCAATCACGTGTGCACCCGTGCTGCGCTTTGCCATCCATTTACTGGTAAGCAACGAGATGATGGCTCCGGTAAAACCGATAATGGCAGAGAACACCAGTAAGGCAGTAGGGTCTAGACCTTCAGCGGTCAGGAATCGGCCTATGCCTAGTACGTTCATAGCGATGCTAAGAACCAGCATAACAGCCAAGTTGGTAGCTAGAAAAAGCAGAATACGAGTCATGGTTGATTACCGTGATGATCAGAAAAAATGGATAGACTGCTGCAGCACAGCGAAAGTCTTGATGTGGTTATTTTGCGAGAGTAACACCACATCCTAGTAGTTTACTGTGTTATATGCGGGTGAAGACTGCTATTGCAAGACAGGGGGAGTATAGTTTTAATCTTTGACTATTTTCCCTTCCAGCGGATTTCTGCATGCAATCGTTATGGATGTTGGTGGCCAGTTTCATGTTTGCCATCATGGGGGCAGGTATCAAGATCTCTGCCGAATATGATGCAAGCCTGGCACAAATTGTGTTGTTTAGGGGCTTGCCGTCTGTAATCTGTATTTTTGCGTGGGCGCAGTGGCGTCAACGTAGCTTACGACCAGTAAGCTGGAAAGCGCATATTCTCCGTAATTTGTTTGGCGTGACCTCCATGTGGGCAGGTTTCTTCGCGCTGACCAATCTAAGCTTATCCACAGCCGTTAGTTTGAACTATACCGGGCCGTTGTTTATCGGTATCTGGATGGTGTTCTTGGGCGGTATGCGCCGCGATTTTGTGCGGGTGTTTGCTGTGCTTCTGGGCTTTATTGGTGTGATTGCTGTATTGCGTCCCAGTATCAGTGAAGATCAGTGGTTTGCGGCGGCTGTGGGCCTAAGCTCAGGCGCGTGCTCTGCCGTAGCGATGATGCAGATTCGTCAGCTAGGCAAAATGGGTGAATCGGAGTGGCGCACTGTTTTTTGGTTCTCGGTCTTTGTCTGTGTTTCCAGCATAGGCGGGTTAGGCATACATGGTTGGCATGAACTGCCTTGGCAAGGATGGTTGGCGCTCTTGTGTGTTGGGGTGGCTGGCCTGGGCGGGCAGTTAGCGATGACACGAGCCTTTGGAGCGGGGTCTCCGCTGTTGTCGGCAGCACTGCAATACTCCACAATTATTTTTGCGTCATTACTCAGTATTGTGATCTGGAGCGATATACCAGATCTGCTAGCATGGCTGGGTATGGCGTTGGTGATTGCATCAGGGATGTTGTCATCGTGGCGTACCTACACAGAATCCAAATTGTTGCGTGGTGAGACGGCAGCAAAAAGTAAGTAAGGGAAGGAGTGGCTATGTATACCTATTTGATTAGCGCAGCAGAGCTAGAGCAAGAGCACCGTTCTGATTGGTTAGTATTTGATGTACGCCATGATTTGATGAATCCGCAGGCTGGGCGTAGTGCGTATCTGCAAGGGCATATTCCGGGTGCTAGATTTTTGGATAATGACTCAGACTTAGTTGGCAAACTTACCGGTAAAAATGGCAGACACCCGTTACCTGAGCGCGACAAGTTTGCCGACTTGATGCGTCAGCAAGGCTTAGAAAGTCAGACTCAGGTCGTGATCTACGATGCAGGTAATAGCATGTTTGCGGCGCGCTTGTGGTGGATGTTGCGCTGGTTGGGGCACGAAAAAGTCGCCATTTTGGATGGTGGTTGGCAAGCGTGGGTAGCCGAAAACGGTAAAGTGGAGACCGACGTATCGCAAGCTAGCGCTGAGCCGAGTCAGTGGGAAGAAAGTGCTAATCCCGATATGCCTACTGTTCAAGCTGCAGAGATATTGACCAACATAGAGCAGCCGCATTTTGTGGTGGTGGATGCACGTGCCGGTGAACGGTTTAGGGGCGAGGTAGAGCCTATAGATCCGGTGGCTGGCCATATTCCCGGCGCTATAAATAGGCCAAACAGTGCCAACCTACAAGCGGATGGTCGTTTTAAGCCTGTATTGGCATTGCGTGCAGAGTTCGCCTCGTTGTTGGCTGGTCGTCCTGCTGATCAAGTGGTGCATCAGTGTGGTTCTGGTATTACGGCATGTCATAACCTGTTTGCGATGGAATTGGCAGGGATGAACGGCTCTAAGCTGTATCCAGGTTCGTGGAGTGAGTGGGTTAGTGATCCATCCAGACCGGTGGCGGTAGGTGACGCCTAAGAGCAGAAGCGTTAGCACCCCAAAAAGCCTGATCTCGTAGGAGTTCAGGCTTTTTTTATGGCTGGCAGTGGTGCTGTGTTAGCGCTAGTAACTGCTCTGGAAGTGGCCTGTGCTGTGCGTAGAATGAAGGTTAAAGATGAGGGTACACCCCTAAAACCCTCTAGATTTAGCGCAGAGTAGTTACCCTTTAGGCATATGCCGTTAAAATGGCGAGGTTTGCCATGAATAAGGCAGGTTGGCTGGGGCGGTCAGACCGTCAAGCCTCAAAGGAAAATGCGATGAGTGATACACAAAACACAGATGCTGCGGGTGCACCGCTACCGGAAGATTACGAAGGGGCATTAGCCGAGTTGGAACAGTTGGTTCAACATTTGGAAAGTGGCGCGTTATCGCTAGAGCAATCCATTAACGCGTATCAGCGTGGTGTGGAGTTGGCTAAGGTTTGTCAGCAGCGCTTAGAAAAAGCGGAACAACAGGTAAAAGTGCTGCAGGGACAACTGCTCAAACCCCTTGGCGATAACGGCATAGAGGATTGATATGGGTGTAGAGAAAAGTGTAGGTGACGAGTGGTTGCAAGAGCGCGTGCAGCATATGGAGCAAGTGCTGGCAAGCATGTTGCCCGCCGAGGACGTAAAGCCTCAGCGTTTGCATCAAGCTATGCGTTATGCCGTTTTAGGCGGTGGTAAGCGTGTACGCGCTGCCTTGGTCTACGCGGCGGGTGAGGCAGTGTTGCAAGGCGCAGCCCCCACTGCTGCACAAGAAAAAGCCTTAGATCTGGCAGCTGCAGCCGTAGAGCTAATTCATGCATACTCGTTGGTGCATGATGATTTGCCCTGCATGGATGACGATACCTTGCGCCGTGGCCGTCCTACCGTACACGTGCAGTTTGATGAGGCCACCGCTATGTTGGCGGGCGATGCACTGCAACCGCTGGCGTTTGAGTTGCTAGCATCCATGCCAGTTGCGCCAGCACTGACCGTGCAGGCCGTAACGCTGTTGGCCAAAGCGGCTGGTTCGTTGGGTATGGCTGGCGGTCAAGCGATTGACTGTGAGAGCGTAGGCGTAGCGCTGACGTTAGAGCAACTGCAAGAAATGCATAGGCTGAAAACGGGCGCCATGCTGAAAACCAGCATTTTATTGGGTGGTATTGTCGCTGGGGCCAGTTCTACGCAACGCCAGATGCTAAATGATTACGGTAGTGCCATGGGCTTGGGTTTTCAGGTGATGGATGACATCCTTGATGTCACTGCTGATACTCAGACGCTGGGTAAAACAGCGGGTAAAGACGCCGAAGATAATAAGCCTACCTATGTGTCTATCATGGGGCTGGAAGAGGCCAAAGCCTTCTTGGCTTCCCTGCACGAGCAATCACGTATGGCGATTAGAGCGCTAGGTAATGGTGGTCAATATCTGAGCTATATGGCAGATTACATTGTTGGGCGGGCGTATTGATTGTTGAAAACGGGCGGCTGTGCTGCTCGCTATTTACGTCTACAATGATCAATTACCTGCAATTTGTATCAAGGCTTGCATAAGTCTTCGTACTGGATCAGTATTTTTTTATGACTACCGTTTCACTTGAACAAATTCAGTCCCCTAAGGATTTACGTGCTCTAAGCCGGGGTGATCTGGACACGCTGACGGCAGAGCTTCGTCAGTTTATCTTGCACTCTGTGTCGCGCACGGGCGGCCACTTGTCGTCCAACTTAGGAACCGTAGAACTGACGGTAGCCTTGCACTATGTATTCAATACGCCACATGACCGCATTGTGTGGGATGTGGGCCATCAGTCTTATGCGCACAAAATTCTGACTGGCCGACGTGAGCAGATGAGTGGTCTGCGTCAGGCGGATGGCATATCCGGTTTTCCTAAGCGTAGCGAATCTGAGTACGACGATTTCGGTACGGCGCACTCATCCACGTCTATTTCTGCTGTGCTAGGCATGGCGGTGGCATCTCGTAACCAAGGCATTTCGCGTCAACATATCGCGGTGATTGGTGATGGTGCGATGACGGCAGGGATGGCGTTCGAGGCATTGAACAACGCGGGTGTAACGCCTGGTGTGAATGTGCTGGTGATATTGAATGACAACGATATGTCGATTTCGCCACCTGTGGGGGCGTTGAATCGTTATTTTGCTCGTTTGATGTCTGGCCGTTTTTATGCGGCAGCTAAACATATGGGCAAAGCCGTGTTGCAACACGTGCCGCCTGTACTAGAGTTAGCGCGACGCTTTGAAGGGCATGCGAAAAGCGTCTTGGCGCCCGCTACCCTGTTTGAAGAGCTGGGGTTTAACTATATTGGCCCTATAGATGGCCATGATCTGGATTCGTTGATTCCTACCCTAGAAAACCTGCAAGAGCGCGGTGGTCTGCAGTTCTTACATGTGGTGACTCGAAAAGGGCAGGGGTACAAGTTGGCCGAAGCTGACCCTGTGCTGTATCACGGCCCAGGTAAGTTCGATCCAAAAGTCGGTATACGTCAAGGCAAAGCACCTAGCTCGCCAACGTACACTCAAGTATTTGGTAAATGGCTCTGTGACATGGCCGCTCACGATAAACGTTTGTACGGTATTACACCGGCCATGCGTGAGGGCAGCGGCATGGTAGAGTTTGAGTCACGTTTTCCTGAGCGCTATTTTGATGTGGGTATTGCAGAGCAGCATGCTGTGACGTTTGCTGCGGGTATAGCCTGTGAGAAGCAAAAGCCCGTCGTGGCGATTTATTCCACCTTTTTGCAGCGTGGCTACGATCAACTGATACATGATGTGGCGTTGCAAGACTTGGATGTGACCTTTGCTTTGGACCGTGCGGGCCTAGTGGGGGCGGATGGCGCTACCCATGCGGGTAATTACGACATCGCCTTTTTGCGATGTGTGCCCAACATGGTGATTGCGACACCTTCCGACGAGAATGAAACCCGTCTACTGTTAAACAGTTGCTATTTGCATGAAGGCCCATCTTCTGTTCGCTACCCTCGTGGCACGGGGGTAGGGGCAGCAGTTAGTGAGAGTTTGGAAGGCGTAGAAATCGGTAAGGCAGTGGTACGTCGACAAGGTAAAAATACAGCTATTTTGGTGTTTGGTACGTTGTTGCCAGCAGCCATGCAAGCTGCCGAGGCCTGTGATGCTACGGTAGTGGATATGCGCTTTGTGAAACCCTTGGATGAGGCCTTGTTGCTACAACTGGCGCCTGATCACACGCATTTTGTCACTGTTGAAGATGCCGCCATCATGGGTGGTGCGGGTAGTGCTGTAGGTGAATTCTTCGCCAGTCAGCGCTTGGTACGGCCTATGTTGCACTTGGGATACCCTGACGTATTTATTGACCATGGTGATCAGAAAGTCTTGCATGCGCAGTTGGGCTTGGATGCCGCCGGCATTCAGCAGTCTGTGAACACCTTTGTGGAAAATAAATAGCCTAATTCTTAGCTGTGCTCTCTTATACGCCTGATGATAGTGGGGTTATAGTGAGAGCGCAGCGTGTATCTATTTCATAATTAAAGCATTACGATTTTCTCAGCTATGTCCAGATGGGCATATTTGGACAATTATCATGACGAGTATTACTAAAACGGCTGGAACAATGCCGGACGTGCAAAGCAGTGTGGACACCCGCCACGTTGCCATTCAAAAGGTTGGTGTGCGCGGTGTGCGTTACCCCTTATTTGTGCAAATGGCAGGCGATGCTGCACCTACCGTGGGCGAGTGGGAACTAACCGTTGCGTTGCCGCCTGAAGAAAAAGGCACGCACATGTCCAGATTCATGGAGCTGTTGGAAAAATACCGCCAGACTCCAATTTCTTCGACGCTGTACTGTCAGATCGCTGCAGAAATGCTAGATCTCTTGAAAGCCGAAGCAGGCGAAATGACCGTTTCTTTCCCTTACTTCATCAACAAGGCTGCCCCCGTATCTGGCGTGCAAAGCTTGTTGGATTACGAGTTGGGTTGGTCTGCGAGTGTGATGCGTACTGCCGATGGCGGCGTCGATACCGAGTTTGAGCTCAGCGTATTGGTGCCAGTAACCAGCTTGTGCCCATGCTCCAAAGCAATTTCTAAATACGGTGCGCATAACCAGCGCTCCCACGTTACCGTTAATTTGGTATTGGAAGACCCTGCGGCGATAGATATCAATGCGCTGATCCAACAAGTGGAAGAGCAAGCCTCTTGCCAGTTGTGGGGGTTGTTGAAGCGTACGGATGAAAAATACGTGACTGAACAAGCCTACGAAAACCCCAAGTTTGTAGAAGACTTGGTGCGTGATGTAGCCGTGTTGGTACGTGATATGCCATCGGTATTGAACTACCGCATCGAGGCAGAAAACTTCGAGTCCATCCATAACCACTCAGCCTATGCTGTGGTGGAAGGCTAACGCGACTCAGCATTTATTTGCGATAAGGCTTGTGTAGACGCCTTATCGCGAGGTAGAATACTTGGTTTCTTGCTCACCTAGCTGTATAGGGTGGGCTGTCGTGTCTGAAAACGTTTTTTCAGGCGATATCCACAAGGAGTTGTTTCATGCGTCACTACGAAGTAGTGTTTATTGTGCACCCCGACCAAAGCGAGCAAGTGCCCGCCATGGTTGAGCGCTATCAGGCGATCATCACTTCCGAAGGCGGTAAAATCCACCGTCACGAAGACTGGGGTCGTCGCCAATTGGCTTACCCTATCCAGAAACTGGTCAAGGCTCACTACGTTTGCCTGAACATCGAAATCGGCCAGAGCACTTTGGATGAACTAGAGCACTCGTTCCGTTACAACGATGCTATTCTGCGTTACCTGATCGCCAAAACTGATGATGCTCCTGAAGGCGCATCCGTCATGATGAAGTCCGTAGAGCGTGAAGACAGCCGTCGCGCTAGCGCCGACAGCCAAGCTGACGACGAGGACGAAGTTGACGAGCAGGACGAAGAAGTCTCCGAGTCCTAATTAGGTTCCAACAGCGTACGTGAATCACCTGTCATTTACAGCTGTTGTTGCAAGTCCCGGGGAGCTACGTTACACCCCAGCAGGATTACCAGCGATAGAGCTGACATTGCAACACCAGTCTGAAGTAATGGAAGCCGGTCTTAAACGCCGTCTTGATTTTCAGGTTGATGCCGTGGCGCTTGGTGATACAGCCTTGTTGCTAGTCGATGTACCGTTAGGGGCAACACTAGAAATTACAGGTTTTATCGCCCCGTTGCGAAAAGCGTCGGTAAGAATGATTGTGCACATACAAGATGTACGAATTCTTTATCCAGGCAGCGCAGCGGTTGTTGTGTAAGTCAAGGTGCGGGTTGTACCGCACGAAATAAATTTCCGGCTAACCCGGAACAATACAGAGGTATATCATGGCTTTTGGTCGTAAAGGCGGCAAAGATAAACGCCGCAGATTTGGTCAGCAGAATCCGTTGTTCAAACGTCGTAAATTCTGCCGCTTCACAGTAGCTGAAGTTAAAGAAATCGATTACAAAGATTTGGACACATTGCGTGATTTCATCCAAGAAAACGGCAAGATCATTCCTGCACGTTTGACTGGTACTAAGGCTCATTATCAGCGTCAGCTTGACACCGCTATTAAGCGTGCTCGCTTCTTGGCGTTGTTGCCATACACCGATAATCACAAATAATTCGGGAGCTAAGTCATGCAAATTATTCTGCTAGAGAAAGTTGTAAATTTGGGCGATTTGGGCGACGTAGTACGTGTACGCAACGGTTACGCTCGTAACTTCTTGCTGCCACGTAAAATGGCCCGTCGTGCTACTGACAGTGCTATCCAAGAATTCGAAGCACGTCGTGCTGAATTGGAAAAAGCACAAGCCGACCGTCTGGCTACTGCTCAAACAGTAGGCGCTAAATTGGCTGAGCACAGTGTGAAACTGACTCAAAAAGCTGGCGTTGATGGTCGTTTGTTTGGTTCCGTGACAAACATGGACATCGCTGGTGCGCTGGTAGCTTCTGGCTTCGCAGACATCGTGCGCTCGCAAATTCGTTTGGCTGATGGCCCACTGAAAGCAGTTGGTGAGTACACCGTTGCTGTGGTTCTGCACCCAGACGTAGTTGTTGATTTGACCGTTATCGTTGAAGGCGATATCGACTAATCAGCACGCAGACATGGTACATTTTATATTGGTGTACCACGTGTGAAAAAAGCCGGCACCTAGCCGGCTTTTTCTTTTGCTTTTCATGGGGTTTAGCGTTGGCTGAAGACATTCCTAATACGGATACTAAACTAGATTATTTGCGTGTTCCGCCGCATTCCATCGAGGCCGAGCAATCGGTATTGGGTGGTTTGTTATTGGACAATGCAGCCTGGGATCGTATCGCTGATATTTTGGTAGACGAAGACTTTTACCGTTTCGATCACCGTATTATTTGGCAGCATATTACGCGTCTCATTGGCTTGGGTAGACCTGCCGACGTGGTGACCGTATATGAATCGTTATCCACAGCCGGAAAAGCAGAAGAGGTAGGTGGTCTACAGTATTTAAACGCGCTGGCGCACAACACGCCATCGGCCGCGAATATTCGTCGCTATGCCGAGATCGTGCGCGAACGCTCCATGTTGCGTAAGCTGGTAACAGTAGCGGATGAAATTTCGTCGGCAGCTTTTAACCCGCAAGGTAAAGAAGCACGCCAAATTCTGGATGATGCCGAATCGCGCGTCTTCCAAATTGCCCAAGAAGGTTCCAGAGGTAGTGCTGGTTTTCTAGAAATTCAGCCCTTGCTGACTCAGGTAGTAGAGCGTATTGACGAACTCTATCACCGTGAAGGCGATTCCGAAATCACGGGTATTCCCACGGGTTTTGTAGACTTAGACCGCATGACATCAGGCCTGCAAGCAGGTGACTTGGTGATTGTAGCAGGGCGTCCTTCCATGGGTAAAACCTCGCTCTCCATGAATATCGGTGAGCACGTAGCGATTGAGCAAGGCTTGCCTGTTGCCGTGTTCTCCATGGAGATGGGGGCCGTACAGTTGGCGATGCGTATGGTGGGTTCTGTGGGCTTGCTGGATCAGCACCGTATGCGTACGGGTAAGCTGGTGGCCGAAGATTGGCCTAAGCTCACGCACGCTGTACAGAAAGTACAAGAAGCACAGATTTATATTGATGAAACCCCCGGTTTGTCGGGGATGGAAGTGCGTGCACGCGCACGACGCTTGGCCAGACAGTGCGGCAAGCTGGGTTTAATCATCATCGATTACTTGCAGTTGATGTCAGGTAATTCCGGTAGTGAAAACCGTGCAACAGAGATTTCAGAGATCAGTCGATCCCTAAAAGGTTTGGCTAAAGAGCTAGATTGCCCGTTGATTGCGCTGTCACAGTTGAACCGAAGTCTGGAGCAACGCCCCAACAAACGTCCGGTAATGAGTGACTTGCGTGAATCAGGTGCTATTGAGCAGGATGCGGACTTGATTCTGTTTATTTACCGTGACGAGGTGTACAACCCCGATTCACCCGATAAGGGCACGGCAGAGCTGATTATTGGTAAGCAGCGTAATGGTCCTATTGGAACCGTGCGTGTCGCCTTCCAAGGGGCCAGTACGCGCTTTCTTAACTACACTAGTGGTAACGCCTACGTCGATAACGAATAAGGCGTATCAAGCGACTGGTGCTGCGCTCATGCGCAGTGCCATGTCAAAAGCTTCACGCAAGGATGAGGGGTCTGCAATCCCTTTACCTGCGATATCAAAAGCGGTGCCGTGGTCTACACTGGTACGCACAAAGGGCAGACCTACGGTCACGTTAACCCCTTCATCCACACCCAAATACTTCACTGGGATCAGGCCTTGATCGTGGTATTGAGCAACCACCACATCAAACTCCCCTTTACGAGCACGCATGAAGATGGTGTCACCCGGCCATGGGCCAGTGACTTGCATGCCTTCAGCGCAGGCCGCTTGTATGGCAGGTGTAATCACCTGCTGCTCTTCCTGACCAAACTTCCCGTCTTCCCCGGCATGAGGGTTTAAACCTGCCACAGCAATGCGTGGAACGGCAATGCCGGCTTGCTTACAGGCTAGGTGTGCTAAACGTATAGCGCGTAGCTCAGCGTCAAAGGTGATATGACGAGGTACGTCGGCCAGTGCCATATGTATGGTGACTAACAATACGCGTAGTTCGTGATTGGCGAGCATCATGGCAAAGTCTTGGGTGTTTGATCGCTCGGCCAAAATTTCGGTATGGCCAGGGGCATCAATGCCACCGGCTTGCATGGCTTTTTTGTGTAAAGGAGCCGTCACAATGCCGCGTATACGCCCAGCTTGTGCATCATCAATGGCGTGGCACAGGTATTCGTATGCGCCACGTCCAGCTTGCGCATTGATTTCACCAAAGGGGAGGTCAGCGGGTAGGGCTTGCCAGCGATTGCGTACGGCAATGGTGTGTTCAGGTATGGCTTGGTCTGCAGGCAAGGTGTCAGCGTCGACGATAGTAACGTGCTGCGCTACGCCTAATGCTTTGGCTGCACGACGCAAAATGCCGCTATCGCCATACACCACAGTAGGGTGAGGAAGCCCTTGGTGTATCAGGGACACAATCAGTTCGGGGCCAATGCCAGCAGCGTCACCCATGGTGATGCCCAAGGGAAGTGAGCTAAGGTCAGTCATAGTGCAAAAAACAAAAAAGCCCCGGCGTGATGCCGGGGCGGGATTGGGACGTTAGAGTGCGTCGTTGGCGTAATCGGCCAGTCTGGAGCGTTCGCCTCGTTGTAGGGTGATATGACCAGAATGTGGCCAGCCCATAAAACGATCTACCACGTAGGTCAGACCAGAGCTACCTTCGGTGAGGTATGGCGTATCGATTTGCGACAAGTTACCCAAGCAAACGATTTTGGTACCTGGGCCCGCACGGGTTACCAGTGTTTTCATTTGTTTGGGGGTTAAGTTCTGCGCTTCATCAATAATCAGGAATTTATTGAGGAAAGTACGACCACGCATAAAGCTCATGGATTTGATTTGAATCTTAGAGCGAATCAATTCCATGGTGCTATTACGACTGTTCTCGGTAGAGCTGTTGTTTGAACCACCTTTTTGGTTGTTAGAGCCAAGGTGCAGCACTTCCAAGTTATCTTCCAGCGCACCCATCCACGGCGCCATTTTCTCTTCTTCGGTTCCGGGCAAGAAACCAATATCATCACCTACGGGCACCGTGGCTCGCGTGATAATAATGTCGCTATACAAGCGAGTTTCTAGCGTTTGCGTTAGAGCAGTGGCAATTGCGAGCAAGGTTTTACCTGTACCAGCAGGGCCGAGTAATGACACAAAATCACAGTCAGGGTTCATGAGCAGATTCAGTGCGAAGTTTTGCTCACGGTTACGTGCGGTAATGCCCCAGACATTGTTTTTGTGATGGCTGTAATCACGGATAGTCGCTAATACAGCGGTGCTGGTAGTTACTTCTTTTACCTGTGCATACAGCGGTTGCTCGCCTTCGGTATACACGAATTCGTTAACGTGCAGCTGATTGCAGATTGGGCCGTGGATGCGGTAATAGGTCGCGCCGGCTTGCTGCCATGACTCCAGCTTCTTGCCATGCTTGCGCCAGAAGTCGTCGGGCAGGGCGCGAGCGCCTTCGTACAGCAGGTCAGAGTCATCTAATACTTGGTCGTGCAGGTAATCTTCAGCCAGCAGACCCAATGACTTGGCCTTTAGGCGCATGTTGATGTCTTTAGACACCATCACCACATCTTTATCGGTGATAGTCTGCTTCAACGCACTGACTACATTCAAGATGAGGTTGTCAGCTTTACCCAGTGGCAGCTTGACGTTTAAGTCGGCATCCATGGCTTCGGTTTGGAAAAACAACAGCCCTTTGGCTTCGATGTTTCCTAACGCGTTTAGCGGCAAACCATGATCTAGTGTGTTATCGCCCACTAAGCCATCAAGGTTGCGGCTCACCTGCCGTGCATTACGAGCGACCTCAGACATGCCTTTTTTCTGATGGTCTAGCTCTTCTAGCACCATCATGGGCAAGTAGATATCGTGCTCTTCAAACTTAAATAGTGAGTTCGAGTCGTGCAGTAAGACGTTGGTATCCAGCACAAACAGTTTATGTGCTTGGTTACGTTTGCTGCTGCGAATCGGTTTTTTCGCTGCGCTAGTAGGCGGTGTGCTGCGACGTTCAGTGCGCTTCGCCGGTGCAGGGGTTGTGGTCTGAACCTCGGCTGTTGCCACAGCTGAGGGTTGAGAAACCGGAACTGAAGGGGCGGCCACTGACGCTGGTTTGGGGGCTGGAGCTGCTTTCTTGGCAGCGCTAGCTGTTTTTTTACTAGAGTTGGTAGCACGGACGCTTTGTGCATCCAGAGTGCTACCGAGGCGTTTGGGCAGCGGAGGTAGAGGCATGTATTCAGTGCTCCTGACTGAGTCAGTCCAAGTAGAACAGTCTGCTTAGGACTAAAGTTGTTGGGCGGCTTCTAGTACATTTTGAACATGGCCGGGGACGCGCAGACCACGCCATTCCTGTACCAGTTTGCCTTCGGCATTCACTAAAAAAGTACTGCGTTCAATACCACGTACCTGTTTACCGTACATGTTTTTCATTTTCATGACAGCAAATAATTCACACAGTGTTTCATCGGGGTCACTGATTAATGCAAAAGGTAGCATCTGTTTCTCGATGAAACGTTCGTGCGAGCTCATGCTGTCGCGTGACACGCCAATAATGCGTACACCCAGCTTTTCAAAATCAGCACTAGCGTCTCTAAAGCCTTGCGCTTCTGTGGTGCAACCAGGTGTGTTGTCGCGTGGGTAAAAATACAGCACATAGGCATGGCCTTTCAGCGAGTCTGCAGAAATAGTGCCTTGTGTGCTTTCAGCGGTAAAAGCGGGGATGGGTTGGCCAACAGCCAAGGTAGTCATAGGTGCTCCTTAGAGTAGTAAGGCGGCCACAACCCTGCGGCCTTCAGACATCAAAATATTGTAGGTACGAGCGGCAGCGGGCGTATCCATAACTTCCACGCCTATGCGTAAACGCAGTAACTCTACGGTAAGCGAAGGGTGTAGCATTTGTTGACGCAGTCCAGTGCCCACCAGTAATACTTCGGGGGCATCATCGGGCAGAGTTTGTGGCGCACCTTCTAAGAACGCCATCGGGTCTTGCTTAACGTTATCAAGGCCTGCCAGCATGCGCAGCGTATCTGGCGTAATCTGACTGACTGATGTGATGGCCAAGGGCTGTACAGCACCTTCAGGCATAAACCAGATGCTTTGGTGATGTTTTTCGCGGTTGATTTCCACGTAATCATCGCCATAAGCGGTAATCGTATTTAGGTGAGGATTGTTTTCTTTTTGCAATAGCACAGCGCATCTCCAGAGAACAATTATGATCATAGCGCAAACTAGGGTGTTGCCAATATTTTGCAGATGTTTTCCTCTTTGCCAGCGATAGATTAAACTTGTTGGTTTAGCACGTATTCCTTCTAGGCTTTTGTTGATCTCAAGGACGATCATGACCAGTTTTCCCCGTATTGAACGCTTACCGCCCTATGTATTTAACATCACTGGCGAATTGAAAATGGCGGCGCGCCGTCGCGGTGAGGATATTATCGATATGTCGATGGGGAACCCCGATGGGGCCACACCACAGCATATTGTGGATAAGCTGGTTGAAGCAGCCGCCCGTCCAGACACTCACGGCTACTCTGTTTCCCGCGGTATTCCTCGTTTGCGTAAGGCAATCTCTGATTGGTACGGCCGTCGTTACGACGTGCAAATCGACCCAGATGATGAAGCCATCGTGACTATTGGCTCCAAAGAAGGTTTGGCTCACTTGATGCTGGCTACGCTAGATCAAGGTGACACCGTTTTGGTTCCTAACCCTAGCTACCCTATCCATATTTATGGTGCGGTGATTGCGGGTGCCAATATTCGTTCCGTTCCCGTTATTCCTGGTACAGACTTCTTTGAAGAAGTAGAACGTGCGGTTCGCGAAACTATTCCTAAGCCAAAAATGATGATTTTGGGCTTCCCAAGCAACCCTACCGCGCAATGTGTGGACTTGTCCTTCTTTGAGCGTATTGTGGCTTTGGCGAAAGAACACAACATTTTGGTGGTGCACGATTTGGCCTATGCCGATATCACGTTTGACGGCTATGAAGCGCCTTCCATCATGCAAGTAGAAGGTGCTCGTGATGTAGCGGTGGAGTTCTTCACCATGAGTAAAAGCTACAACATGGCAGGCTGGCGTATTGGTTTCATGGTAGGGAACAAAGAATTGGTTTCCGCCTTGGCTCGTATCAAAAGCTACCATGACTATGGCACGTTTACACCGCTGCAGGTGGCAGCGATTGCCGCACTAGATGGTCCACAAGATTGCGTTAAAGAAGTGGTGGAGCAATACCGTAGCCGCCGCGATGTATTAGCTAAAGGTTTGAAAGAAATTGGTTGGGATGTAGATGTGCCAAAAGCATCTATGTACATCTGGGCTCGTATTCCTGAGTTTTACCGTGCTCAAGGTTCATTAGAGTTTTCCAAACGCCTGCTGGCAGACGCCAAAGTAGCGGTATCCCCCGGTATTGGTTTCGGTGAGTACGGCGATGAGTATGTGCGTTTTGCACTGATAGAAAATGAGCAGCGTACACGACAAGCGGTACGCGGTATCAAAGATATGTTCCGAAAGGACGGGTTGTTGAAATGAGTCCAATAAAAGTTGGTTTGCTAGGTTTAGGTGTAGTAGGTGGTGGCACCTGGAAAGTCCTGACACAGAACGCAGATGAAATCGCTAGACGTGCAGGGAGACGAATTGAAGTGGTCGCTGTAGCCGTACGTGACGTGCAAAAAGCACGTGACTTGTTGGGTGACAGCGTCAGTATCAGCACCAATGGTATGGATGTGGTTAACAATCCAGACATTGATGTGGTGGTGGAATTGGTTGGGGGTGAAACCCTGGCTAAAGACTGGATCATGCGTGCCATTGAATTAGGCAAACATGTGGTCACGGCAAACAAAGCCTTGTTGGCTGTGCACGGCAACGAAATTTTCGCCGCTGCACATAACAAAGGTGTGATGGTAGCGTTTGAAGCTGCTGTAGCCGGTGGTATTCCTATCATCAAAGCAATTCGTGAAGGGTTAAGCGCTAACCGTATTCAATGGGTAGCGGGCATCATCAACGGCACAACCAACTTTATTCTGTCCGAAATGCGTTCGCGTGGTCTGTCTTTCGAGGCAGCGTTGGCGGACGCACAGAAATTGGGCTATGCCGAAGCCGACCCTACTTTTGACATCGAAGGTGTAGATGCCGCGCACAAACTGACATTGCTGTCGGCGTTGGCGTTTGGTATTCCGGTGCAGTTCAGCACGGCGCACATCGAAGGTATTACCAAATTGGCGGCAGAAGACATTCGTCACGCTGAGCGCTTAGGTTATACCGTCAAACTGTTGGGCATTACTCGTCATCGCGAAGAAGGTATTGAACTGCGCGTGCATCCTACTTTGGTGCCCGCAGACTCCTTGTTGGCTAACGTACAAGGTGCCATGAACGCCGTGATGGTGCATGGTGATGCTGTAGGCTCTACGGTGTACTACGGTGCAGGCGCAGGCGAGTTGCCAACAGCATCGGCGGTAGTGGCTGACTTGGTGGATGTGGCGCGTTTGATGACCGCAGACCCAGGGCACCGTGTGCCGTACTTGGCTTTCCAACAAGACGCGATGGCTGATACGCCAATTCTGCCTATGGCAGATGTGCGTTCCGCTTACTACCTGCGTTTGCGCGTGGCTGACCAGCCTGGCGTATTGGCAGATGTGGCACGTATTTTGGCACAAGGCAGTATCTCTATTGAGTCCATGTTCCAAGAGCCGGCTCAAGATGGTGAAGCCGATATTATCTTCCTGACACACGTTGCTCGTGAAGGCGATATCGATCAAGCTACAGCACAAATTCAACAGTTGCCATTTGTACGCTCCAACTTGATCCGCTTGCGCGTGGAGAGCTTGTAATGAACTATATATCTACTCGCGGGGGCATGGCCCCCCAAGCGTTCTCGGATATCTTGCTAGAAGGCTTGGCTCCCGATGGTGGCTTGGCCATTCCTGAGCAATATCCTCAGATTGATAGCGCCACACTAGAAAGCTGGCGTGCACTGCCTTACAACGAGTTGGCGCTAGAAATTCTGTCGCGTTTCGTGACTGATATTCCCCGTGCCGATTTGGCAGCGTTGACAGCCGCAGCGTACAACCCAGAGCTGTACGATGGCGGTGTGATGGTGCCTCTGAAGCCATTGAAAGGCCAAATCAGCTTGGTGGGCTTGTCTCAAGGTCCAACCTTGGCCTTCAAAGACATGGCCATGCAATTCTTGGGCCAAGTGTTTGAGTACGTGCTGACCAAACGTGGCACTACCATCAACATTCTGGGGGCTACCTCTGGTGATACCGGCTCTGCAGCCGAGTACGCGCTTAAAGGCAAGAAAGGGGTGAACGTATTCATGCTGTCACCATTTGGCCGCATGAGCGAATTCCAGCGCGCACAGATGTACAGCTTGCAAGACGAAAACATCCATAACCTGTCAGTTAAAGGTGTGTTTGACGATTGCCAAGACATCGTTAAAACCTTGGCAGGCGATTTAGATTTCAAATCGCGTTGGCACTTGGGTGCGGTGAACTCCATTAACTGGGCGCGTATTGCGGCTCAGGTGGTGTACTACTTCTGGGCGTGGTTGCGTGCGACTGAGAAACCCGGCCAAGAGGTATCTTTTGCCGTACCTTCAGGTAACTTCGGCAACATTCTGGCGGGTCACATCGCTAGACAAATGGGCTTGCCTGTACGCAAACTGGTATTGGCGACTAACGAAAACAACGTATTGGAAGAGTTCTTCCGTACTGGTGTGTACAAGCCTCGTAGTTCTGCAAACACCTATGCGACATCCAGTCCATCCATGGATATTTCCAAAGCCTCTAACTTTGAGCGCTTTGTGTTTGACCTGCTGGGCCGTGATCCTAAAGCGTTGGCCGCATTGTGGGAGCAATTGAGTACACAAGGTTATTTCGATCTTAGCGATAAAAAAGCGGAGTTCGAAACTACTTACGGCTTTGTTGCAGGTACTAGCTCACACGCCGACCGTTTGGAAACCATTCGTTCCGTACACCAAGAAACGGGTGTGCTGATTGATCCGCATACTGCAGATGGCGTGAAAGTAGCTGCTCAGTACGTGGAAGATGGCATCCCTATGTTGGTATTGGAAACTGCACTGCCAGCCAAGTTCTCTGAAACTATTGAAGAGGCTATTGGCCAACCTGCACCAGTGCCTGCACACCTGCAACACTTGGCTGCATTGCCACAGAAAGTTGAAGTGCTGGATGCTGATGTAGAGCAAATCCGTCGTTATGTGGAAACACACGCGGCTATTTAATTATCACGCCACGAATCAAGGAGCACAGCGTGAGTATTCAACGTTTTGAACCAAACGCCAGAATGAGTGAAGCTGTGGTGCACGGTAATACCGTGTACTTGGCTGGCCAGATTGGTAACGAAGGCCAAGATATCACAGAGCAAACTCGTACCGCATTGGCCGAGGTTGATCGTGCTTTGGCCTTGGCTGGCACCAACAAGTCCAACATTTTGCAAGCCACGATCTGGCTTAGCGACATGAAGGATTTCGCTGCCATGAATGCTGTGTGGGATGCGTGGATTGATCCACAAAATCCACCTGCACGTGCAACGGGTAAAGTCGAATTGGCGAACCCTAAGTTGGGCGTGGAAATTGTAGTGATTGCTGCATTGCCTCAGTAAGTAGGGGTAAGTAGGCATAAAAAAGCTGAAACGTTTTTGCGTTTCAGCTTTTTTTATGTGTGCTGTGATTGCAGTATGGCGTGGGCACTTTTAATGCCACTGCGTACGGCACCCTCTAATACCCCAGGGTAGGGGTTTAGCAACCAGTCACCGGCTAATTTAATCGCTGGCCAGAAGGTGTTTTCTTCTGGTCTAAACGTACTGGGTGTGGCTTCAAAGGTGGCACGTTTTTCAATAATCAACTCGTGTTGTTCAAACGCCGGTAGAGGGCTACGCGAGTGTGTTTGCGTGCGTAGCTGTTCTTCCGTTTTTTGAACCAGCGCTTCACGGCCTAACAAACTGGCATCATCCGCATTGCTGATCACCACACTAATCAGGTTGCGTGCAAAGCTATTGGGAATAGCATGGTGATTGAACAACCATTGGCCGTAGTGTTGTTTGTGTGGTTGTTCGTGCAGCATCAACAAGGGTTCAGGCTCTAGCCAGGGGCTACGTGGTTGCCAGTACAGGGTAGCGATAGGGCGATGGCGTATGGCTTGAATGTGTTGCAGCCATGACTGCTCAGCCGCTGAGTGCACTAAGTGCCCCAGCAGTCGGGCACAGTCATAGGATGCTACGGCCACGATGCAGGCATCAAAGTGCTGGCCATCGATGAGCACTCCCGTTGTATCGGGCGTGATGTGCTGAACACGATGGCCCAGTAGTAGCTCACAGTGTTTGAGCGCGTGGCTTGCCCATAGCGTAGACAAATCTTGCTTTGGAATCAGCATTTGGCTGTCAGCACGACTGCCCCCTAAGCTGTCGCGCAGTACGTTGGCAAACAGTTGTGCGCAGGCTATGTCTATGGGGGTGTTCATGGCCGCCAAGCAGAGGGGCTGCCAGAAGTGCTCAATCAGTGTGTGGCTTTGCTGATGCTGTTGCAGAAGCTGCAAGACGGTTTGTTGGGCGGGTACTTGCCAGTGCTGTCGTTGCAAAGCGAGTTGCAACTGAATAAGGGTGTATTTGTCTGACCAACTGTAGCCCTTAGCCATCAGTAAGCCCGCAGCCATATGAAAGGGGGCGGGTAGGGCTTTGGCGCGTAATTGGTAGCGAGCGTCGGCACTGATAATGCCAAGCTCGGTGCGGTGAAAAGCCTGTTCCGTATCCAACCCTAAGGTGCGCATCAACTGTAGGGTTTGGGTGTAGGCCCCTAGCATTAAATGTTGGCCATTATCTATAGGATGGCCAAATACGCTGTGTGGGACGCAGCGGGCTCTACCGCCTAACTGGCGTGCTGCTTCAAAAACAGTGACGTGGTGTTGAGCTCTGAGTTGGCTGGCTGCTGCTGCGCCAGCCCAACCTGCACCAACAATGGCAATATTCATCGGGCAAAAAGGCGTTTCAGATTACGTCCGCCGCGTACCCAAGTTTTCCACGCTAGCCAGAATTTGCGTATGGGGGTGAGCGAAATACGCTGATCCAACACAGGCCATTTGTCGCGGGCGATTTCTACCAGTAATGCATGGTAAATAGCCGCCATTAAGAGGCCGGGGCGCTGGGAGCGTCGGTCTTGCTCGGGCAGGCTTTGCAGTGCATCACGGTACAAGCCGTAGGCGCGTTCTGTTTGAAACGCCATCAATGCTTCAAAGTTGCTGCTGTGACGACGATCTAAAATATCTACGCCTTTAACCGAGAATTTTTCCAATTCGTTAATGGGCAGATAAATACGTCCACGGCGGGCATCATCACCTACATCACGAATAATGTTGGTGAGCTGGAAAGCGAGCCCAAGTTTTTGTGCGTACTCAGTAGTTTCAGGGCAGGTCTGACCAAAAATCTTGGCTGACATCACCCCAACAACGCCAGCTGCATGCCAACAGTAACGTTGTAGGTCTTCCCAAGTTTCATAACGCACTTCGTCCAGATCCATTTCCATGCCATCAATCACGGCTAACAACTCTTCAGCCTGAATGTCGTAGACGGTTACATGCTCTGACAGTGCTTTCATGACGGGATGAGTAGCTTGCCCTTGGTAAAGCGCATCTACTTGTTCGCGCCACCAGACCAGTTTCATGCGTGCTACAGAAGCTTCGCGTATTTCATCTACTACATCATCTACTTCTCGGCAAAATGCATAAAGAGCAGTAATGGCGCGACGCCGCTCCTGTGGCAAAAACAGGAAAGCATAATAAAAGCTGGAGCCACTCTGGGCGGCTTTGTTTTGGCAATATTCGTCAGGACTCATGCTGCGTAGCGGGCATCTATCAAAGAGTAGGGGAAGGCAGTGGTTGTAGGCTACGCCATATCAAACGGGCCCAATCGGCTTTGGCCAGAACGGGGCGTTGATGGAACATATCAAAGCCTACTTGCTCAAGGCGTTCAAGTATACGCAAGCCACCCAAGATTACCAACTTTAGCTCTAAGGCCATACGCCCTGGAAGTTGTTTGACTAAGGGTGAACCGCTTACTAATAAGTGACGGGCATGGTTCACAAGAAACTGCATAAGTTGCTGCCAGGCAGGGTGTAAATAGGCATCAGGGTTGTGCAAGCACTGACTAGGGAAATCCTCAGGCAACCCATAGTGGCGCATGAGTGCTTGTGGCAAATAGGCTCTATCTTTTTGCCAATCAATCGCCACGTCTTGCCAAAAGTTCGTGAGTTGCAGGCCTGTACAGATGGCATCCGACCAATGTAGGTTTTCAGCGTTATCCGCACGATATAAACCCAGCATTAATCGCCCAACAGGGTTAGCAGAGCGACTGCTGTAATCCAGTAGCTCTTGTAGCTCGTTGTAGCGGCTTTGTTGCACATCTTGGCAAAAGGCCGATAACAAATCATGAAAGGGTTGATACGACAACTGATGTTGCTGTATTTGTGCCACCAACGGCATAAAAATAGGGCGCAGCTCAGCGAGCTCGGCTGATAACGGCAGCCCATTTTCTAGCTGTTGCAATGCCTTTTCATAGTTGTGTAAGGCTGTCAAGCGTTCTTCGGTGCTCGCATCGCCTTCATCCGCAATATCATCGGCACTGCGCGCAAACCTATAGATGGCATGTACGGCCGGGCGCAAAGCTTTAGGCAGTAAAACAGAGGCGACGGGGAAGTTTTCATAGTGATCTACAGACATGTAGCAAGTATAAAGCACAGTGTGGCGCAAGGTACTCACCCCTTAGTGTATTGCCACGTTCTGGTTTAGACTTTCAAGCAGAATAATCGCGAGGTCTACAATGAAAAATAAATGTGTACTGGTAACAGGTGCCACCAAAGGTATAGGTTGGGCGATCAGTCAGCGTTTGGCCGATGCGGGGGCGCATGTGGTGGGGTTGGCGCGTAATACGCAAGATATAGACTTTCCGGGCTATCTCTATGCATGCGATCTGACCAATGCAGGTGAAACCGAAGAAATGTTGCGATTGATTCGCGAAAAATACCCTGTAGATGCCATCGTCAATAATGTAGGGATTGTGCGACCCAGCCCGTTGGGTGAAGTAGACCTTGCTGCACTATACGAAGTGTTTGATTTGAATGTGCGTGTGGCGGTACAGGTAACACAAGCTTTTGTGCCGTCCATGAAAGCGCGCCGAGAAGGGCGTATCGTGAACATTTGTAGCCGTGCCGTGAATGGTGCTTATGATCGCACCAGTTACTCGGCAGCCAAAAGCGCCTTGTTAGGTTGTTCACGCACATGGGCGTTAGAGCTTGCGCCTTTTGGCATTACGGTTAATGCGGTGTCTCCAGGGCCTGTGGAAACAGAGCTTTTCCGTGCAGGACACCCTCATGGTGGCGAAGCCGAGAAAAAAACCTTGGCCTCTATTCCTATGGGGCGTATTGCTGAAGCCAGTGAAGTGGCCGCAGTGGTGGCATTTTTATTAAGTGATGAAGCTGGCTACATCACGGGGCAGGAAATTGGTGTAGATGGTGGAAGCAGTTTGGCAGGACGGTAAACCCTTATGGTGACACAGCGCCGCGCGGCAAAAAAAGCAAAGATTACCTTTGTGTGTACAGAGTGCGGGGGTGAAAGCCCGCGCTGGGAAGGCAAGTGCCCGCATTGTAATGAGTGGAACACTCTGCAAGAGTTTAAAGACAGCTCGGGCGGCGCAGGGGAAACCAACCGGTTTGCGGCGTTAGCGGGTGCAAGTCCAGTACAAAAACTCACGGAAGTACAAGCACGAGAACTACCACGCCAACCTAGCGGCATAGAAGAGTTCGATAGGGTGCTGGGTGGTGGTTTAGTGCCCGGCGGTGTGATTTTGCTGGGTGGTGATCCAGGTATAGGGAAGTCCACCTTGTTGCTGCAAGCCATGACGGCCTTAGCTAAGGTCGCTCCGGTGTTGTACGTAACCGGTGAGGAGTCTGCCGAACAGGTTGCATTGCGTGCGAGACGGTTGGCCGTAGATACCGAAGGCGTAGACCTTTTAGCAGAAATACGCTTAGAGTCCATTATCGAAACGTTAATAGAACGCCGTCCGTTGGTGGCGGTGATTGATTCTATTCAAACGTTGTACTCAGGCGAGCTAAGCGCAGCTCCCGGTTCGGTTTCGCAAGTACGTGAATGCGCGGCGCAACTCACGCGGGTTGCCAAGCAGCATGGCATTTCCATCGTTTTCGTCGGCCACGTGACCAAAGATGGTTCGTTGGCTGGTCCACGAGTGTTAGAACATATTGTGGATACCGTGCTGTATTTTGAGGGCGATACACACTCTTCATACCGATTGATACGTGCGTTCAAAAACCGTTTTGGTGCGGTGAATGAACTGGGTGTGTTTGCCATGACCGACAGAGGCTTGCGTGGGGTGAGTAACCCATCAGCCTTGTTTTTGTCGCAGCATCAGCAAAAAGTACCAGGCTCGTGTGTGATGGCTACTCAAGAGGGTACTCGCCCATTATTGGTAGAGATACAAGCCTTGGTGGATACAGCGCACGTTCCTAACCCGCGTCGCTTATCGGTAGGCTTGGAAGGTAACCGTTTGGCCATGTTGTTGGCAGTTATGAATCGCCATGCGGGTATCGTGACATATGACCAAGACGTGTTTGTAAACGCGGTAGGGGGCGTACGTATTACCGAACCAGCAGCCGACTTGGCCGTGTTGTTGGCGATTATGTCGTCACTGAATAATAAAGCGTTGCCTGAAGGCTTGGTGGCCTTTGGTGAAGTGGGGTTGTCGGGTGAAATTCGTCCAGCACCACGCGGGCAAGAACGTTTGAAAGAGGCTGCGAAACTGGGCTTTAGTATTGCATTGATTCCGCAAGCGAATGCGCCACGTCAGGCCATCGAGGGCTTAGAGGTGTGGCCTGTATCGCGTATTGAAGAGGCTGTAGACCGCGTAAGGTCCAGATAAACCATGGACATAGTGCTGCAAATTATGCTGTTCATGGTCATTGGTGCTGCCATTGGTTTTATCGGTGGCATCTTAGGTATTGGGGGCGGTTTGCTCGCGATTCCACTGCTGGTGCTGCTGCAGAATATGGATCAGCAATTGGCGCAGGGAACGGCACTGATTATGGTGTTGCCAGCAGTCATATTGACCATACGAAAATATAACCAATATGCACGTATAGATAGAGGTTCTGCGATAGCGGGCGCGGCCAGTGCCAGTTTGTTTACGTGGATAGGGGCTTTTTTCGCGCTGAGTTTACCCTCATCTACCTTGCGTTTGATCTATGCCATGTTTGTATTGGCGGTGGCGCTATACTATTTTCAACAGAGCGCTGCATTACGTCGTCGTCGAGCACCGGCGACTAAACAAGCCGCAGATTATCCACGATGGATATTTGCTGTAGTGGGCGTACTAGCAGGGCTTGCTGGCGGTATTTTTGGTGTGGGTGGTTCGGTGATTGCGGTCCCTGTACTCACACGATTTTTGAAACTCTCACAATTCAATGCACAAGCGCTGGGCTTGACCATGGTGCTGCCAGGGCTGATGGTGGCGCTGCTGACGTATGCGTCTCACGGGCAGGTAGACTGGAGCATTGGTATTCCCATGGCACTGGGTAGTATTTGTTTAGTACCGGTAGGTGTGCGGTTGGCACATGGTATGCCGGAGCCACGGTTGAAACTGATTTTTGCCTGCATGCTATTGTTAATCATGGTGCTTTTGCTTCTAAAGATTTGATATGACATTGCTGGATTCACGTACCTTCCATGTGCATCATGGTCAGTATCACACCTTGTACGCCAACCCTTTGGGGCGGGTGTTCGACGAAACGCTATTCGATCCTGAAAACCCCGATTTGCGTGCAGAGAAAGTGAGCAAAGGTGGGCGTCAGGCAGCATGGTTCATTGATTTGCCCATAGACATGCAAGGCGTGCTGCGTTTTTATAGGCGCGGTGGCTTAGTGGGCAAAGTGGTGCATCAACGTTATGCGTGGATGGGGGCAGGCAATACGCGTTCATGGGCAGAATTCGTGGTGATGCAGTATTTGCAGTCACGTATTCCTCAACACGTACCCATGCCATTGGCCGCTATGTACCAGCGTTTTGGGTGGTCTTACGAAGCAGCCATCATTGTAGAGCGCGTGCCTAATGTGCAGCCGTTGGCGACTTGTTTAGATCAGGTGGATCCGCAGGCGGTGGCTACAGCGATTTTGGCGATGCACGAAGTTGGCGTGTGGCACGCCGATCTCAATGCTTACAATATTTTGGTCGATGCGTTTGATCAAGTTTGGCTTATCGATTTTGACCGAGCCAGACGCGTCAGCATGGATGATAAAAAGCGGCAAGGTAACCTGCTGCGCCTACAGCGATCGCTGCAAAAAGTGTGTGGTCCTGCTGGAGGCTTATGGTGGGAAGACGTAAATCGGGCTTATCTGCAACAATGGCCAAATAAACGATGACCTTGCCATAGTAAAACCGCTATCATCACGGTTTTTGGTTTGTACGTTTTCAAAAAAGGGGTTCGCCAATGAACTTCGGTTATGCAAAACACACCCTGTTGGGTGCCGCGCTGGTTTTTTCAGCTACTTCTGTTTTGGCCCAAGAAAAAGTTGTGAATGTGTACAACTGGGCGGAATACACGGCTCCAGATACCTTATCGGGTTTTGAAGAAAAAACCGGCATTAAGGTTCGATATGATGTGTATGACAGTAATGATACGTTGCAAGCCAAACTGCTAACGGGTAAATCCGGTTATGACGTAGTGGTGCCTTCTACCCACTACGCAGCACGTCAAATTGAAGGTGGGTTGTTCCAAAAACTGGACAAAAGCAAGTTGCCCAACTGGGAGCACTTGGACCCCGATATCATGGCTGTGCTGGCTGATGTAGACCCTGGTAATGAGTACTTGATCCCATGGGGCTACGGCACCAATGGTTTGGGCTATAACGTCGACAAAGTACGCGAAATTTTTGGTGACGATGTAGAGCTGGGCAACTGGGATATGTTGTTCAAGCCTGAAAACGCCGAAAAACTAAAAGCCTGCGGTATCTCTGTTCTGGATGAAGCCGCACAGGTGTTCCCAGCCGTACTGCACTACTTGGGCAAAGATCCCAACAGTTCAGACCCAGAAGACTACAAAGAGGCGTTGGCGCTGTTGAAGCAAATACGTCCGTACATCCGTCAGTTCAGTTCCTCCGGGTTTATTGATGAGCTGGCAACGGGCGATCTGTGTATGGTGTATGCCTTCTCTGGCGACGTCATGATTGCAGCCAACCGTGCTAAAGAAGCCGGTAAAACCTACAAAGTGGATTACTACATTCCTGAGGGCGGCGCACCGGTGTGGTTTGACACCATGGCTATCCCTAAAGATGCCGCTAACGTAGAAGCTGCACACGCATTTATCAATTACATTGAAACGCCTGAAGTGCATGCGGCAATTACGAACACCATGTTCTACCCCAATGCGAACAAATCAGCGCGTGAGTTTGTGGTGAAAGAAGTGGCGGACAACGTCATGATTTACCCACCCGCCGATGTTGCACAAACCTTGTTTGTGATTAAGCCTCAACCACTGCCTGTACAGCGTTTGCAAACGCGTATGTGGGCGGAACTGAAATCAGGACGCTAGCCCGATGTTGGAGAACCGTTCAGCCGCATCGTGGGCGGGAGCAGAGGATGAGTTCGTAAAAGTAGAAAACGTCGTCAAAATTTTTGGCGATACTGTGGCTGTGAAATCCGTCAATTTGTCGGTGCAGCGTCACGAGTTTTTTGCTTTGTTGGGAAGCTCAGGTTGTGGGAAGTCCACGCTGTTACGTATGTTGGCAGGCTTCGAGGAAGTGACCTCTGGCCGCATTTATCTGGATAACGAAGACATCACTGACCTGCCGCCTTATAAGCGGCCGGTCAATATGATGTTCCAGTCCTATGCGTTGTTTCCCCATATGACGGTGGAAGCCAACGTAGCTTTTGGTTTGAAGCAAGAAGGCGTGCCCAAGCATGAAATCCATGAGCGCGTGTTTGAAGCGCTGGATTTGGTGCAAATGGCCGGTTATGCACGTCGTAAGCCTAATCAGTTATCAGGTGGTCAGCAACAGCGTGTGGCGTTAGCCCGTAGTTTGGTGAAACGTCCTAAATTGCTGTTGCTAGACGAGCCTATGTCGGCGCTAGATAAACAGATTCGTACCAAAACACAGGTAGAGCTGGTCAAAATCTTGGAGCAAGTGGGTGTGACCTGCATTATGGTGACTCACGACCAAGAAGAAGCCATGACCATGGCACATCGTATTGCCGTGATGACAGCTGGCCAGATAGAGCAGTGTGGTACGCCTTACGATGTGTATGCTTTCCCGAACTCGCGTTTTGTGGCGGGCTTTATTGGCTCTACGAATTTGTTCACAGGTGAAATCGTTGTAGATGAGCCTGATCATGTAGAAATAGGCAGTGATGAGTTGTCCCGCGTGCTGCATGTGAACCACGGTATTAGTGAGCCGCTAGGTATGGAAGTATATGTGTCCATACGCCCAGAGCAGATATCAGTGTCTCATGTACAACCTGAGCAGGAGAAAAACTGGGGCCACGGCGTGGTCAGTCATATGGCCTGGATGGGCAGCTATGTGCGCTACCAGGTACGCCTAGATTCAGGCAAGGTTGTGGAATCTCACATGCCTAGCCTGACGCTAGCACAGGCTGATGCTCCCGGCGTGGAAGACGAGGTTTACGTCAGTTGGTCTGACGACAGCGCGATTGTGTTGCCATCATGAAACTCTTTAGTTGGCGCCGCTACATGCCATCAGGCAGGTCGTTAGTCATAGGCCTGCCTTTTGTCTGGCTATTCTTATTTTTATTCATTCCGTTTCTGCTGGTATTTAAGATCAGTTTTGCTGACCTTAAATTTGGCGTGCCGCCTTATACGCCACTGGCAGAAATGCAAGACGATACCTTATCGCTGTTGCTGCACTTGCGCAGTTATGTGCTGCTGTTTAGCGATAACTTGTATCTGGATACCTACTTTAGTTCGGTAAAAATAGCCGCTGTCTCTACCTTTTTCTGTGTATTGATTGGCTATCCCATGGCGTATTACATCGCCAGAGCAAAGCCCGGTATTCGACACTACTTGTTGTTAGCTGTGATTTTGCCATTCTGGACATCACTGTTATTGCGGGTTTACGCATGGGTAGGACTGCTGCGTACGGATGGTGTGATCAATAACGTGTTGATGTGGCTAGGGGTTATTGATAGTCCCTTAACGCTATATCGTACTGAATTAGCGGTATACATAGGGTTGGTCTATGCCTATCTGCCGTTCTTTATCCTGCCTTTGTACGCCAACTTGGTGAAGTTAGATGTGCGCTTGCTAGAGGCGGCATCTGACTTGGGCGCGCGCCCGTGGTCTACCTTTTTGCATGTGACCTTACCGCTTTCTATGCCCGGAGTCATCGCGGGTGCCATGCTGGTCTTTATTCCCTCTGTAGGGGAGTACGTGATCCCTGAAATGCTAGGTGGTGCTGACACCTTGATGATGGGGCGCATTATGTGGAATGAGTTCTTCAATAATGCGGATTGGCCTATGGCCGCAGCAGTGACGTGCGTCATGGTGTTGCTGTTGATTATCCCGTTGGTGCTGTTCCAGTACAGCCAGATACGCAACCTACAGAATGAGAGGAAATAGCTATGGTGCGTCCTAATCCTTGGTTGCGTGGCATTACTCTCTTCATTGGGTTTGGCTTTTTGTACCTGCCCATTTTGTTTTTGATGGTGTTTTCATTTAATGACTCCACCTTGATGACATCGTGGTCTGGTTTTTCATTGCGCTGGTACAAGTCGCTCATGAACGACCATGCGTTATTGGATGCCGCCAAGCTGTCTTTTCTCATTGCTGGCATGACCGCTACTGCAGCGGTTATTTTGGGTACGTGGGCCGGCTATGTGTTGGCACGCATGGGCAAGTTTCGTGGCTTTGCCATGTATGTGGGTATGCTAAGCGCACCACTGGTTATTCCAGAAGTGGTGCTGGGGATTTCGCTGCTGTTGATGTTTGTAGAGTTTTCTAAGCTCTTTGGCTGGCCCGAGAGCAACGGTATCTTCACCATTTGGGTGGGGCATGTGTTGCTGTGTATGGCGTATGTAGCGGTGGTCGTGCAATCGCGCATTCGTGATTTTGATCGTTCATTAGAAGAAGCAGCCATGGATTTGGGTGCTACCCCCATCAAAGTGTTTTTCCAGATTACCTTGCCACTGATTGCGCCTGCTTTGATGGCGGCATGGTTGCTCGCCTTTACTTTATCGCTAGACGATGTGGTGATTGCGTCCTTCTTGTCTGGCCCGGGTTATACCACTTTGCCGGTAGAGGTGTTTTCGCGTGTGCGTTTAGGCTTGAAGCCAGAAATCAATGCACTTGCTACACTGTTTATCTTGGTGGTGGGATTGCTTGTTATTGTGGCGAACCGACTGCAGCATCAAGTTAATAAAGCAGAACAGTAAGGAGTAATTATGCTACGCGTTTATGGCATTAAGAATTGCAGCACATGTGTGAAAGCACTGAAATGGTTGGAAGCACAAGGTCAAAAATTTGAGTTTATTGACTACCGTGCGAACCCGGTTGATCCCAGCTTGTTGCAAGATTGGGCTAAGCAATTGGGTGAGTGGCCAAAACTGGTGAATCGCGCTTCCATGACATGGCGTAATTTGGATGAGTCGTTGAAATCCCCAGAAACCGATGCCGACTGGCTGGCAATTATTGCTGCCCATCCTACGGTGGTGCGTCGTCCAGTAACCGTTAAAGCGGATGGCACTGCTATCGCCGGCTTCAACGAAAAGAAAATGATAGAGTTTTTAGGCTAAGCCTATCACTCAACACGTAGGTCATGCGTTTTGGCATGATCGTGGTTGTAACAAGTAAAGTGATTATGTATACCCAAACAGAACTTAAGGCTCAGGTTGCTCAGGCAGCCGTGGATTTCGTCGTACCTCAATTGCGTGCAGATAGCATTCTGGGCGTAGGTACCGGCTCCACCGTAGATTTATTCATTGATGCGTTGGCTGCACACAAAGGTGCATTCAAAGGGGCGGTTTCCAGCTCTGAGCGTTCTACTCGCCGCATGCGCGATTTGGGTATTACCGTATTTGACCTGAACGACGTAGAGTCGTTGGTGTGGTACGTAGACGGGGCAGATGAACTAGACCCTAGCCTAGCCATGACCAAAGGTGGTGGCGGAGCATTGACCCGCGAGAAAATCGTAGCCTCGGTGGCTCAAAACTTCTTATGCATCGCGGATGCCTCTAAAGAGGTTGCCGTGCTGGGCGCTTTTCCATTGCCTGTAGAAGTGATTCCTATGGCACGCGAAGCGGTTGCCCGCCAATTAGCTACTTTGGGTGGTAAGCCTGTATTGCGTGCTGATTTCATCACGGATAACGGCTGCCAAATTTTGGATGTGCACGGTTTGCAGATTCATGATCCTCAAGCTTTGGAACAACGCATCAACAATATTCCTGGCGTAGTGTGTTGTGGTTTGTTTGCCCTGTCTGGCGCGACAATTGCCATGATTGCTACCCAAGAAGGCGTACTACGCAGAGAGCTATCGGACTCGTAACACCTCTGTCATAATGAGACGGTATTCTAAGGTTTATTTTTATTCAGTAGCGTCTATCAAGGGTAGTATCCATGATTGAACACACCAACAAACAATTTCACAGCGATTTAGAAAACACACGCTCCCTTTTCCTGAAAATGGGTGGCATCGTGGAGTCTATGGTGCGTGAAGCAATGGAAGCCTTGTTCAGCGGTGACCTCACTTTGGTTGAAAAAGTGCGTGAGCGTGAAAAAGAGGTGAATGCGCTAGAAGTCGACATCGACAGTCGCATTACTCACTTGATCGCTCGTAATCAGCCTACCGCTATCGATTTGCGTATGCTGCTGTCTATCTCCAAAATGCTGACCGATATGGAACGCTGTGGTGATGAGGCCGAACGCATTGCTAAAATGGTGCGCCGACTTTACGAAAACGAATCTGGCTACGAGCCAGTCGTAGAACTGCGCCACATGAGCATGTCTGTTATTAGCATGATTAAAAACGCTTTGGATGCGTTTGCCAGACAAGATGCAATTCGTGCGGCAGAAATTGTGCGTAGCGACAAAGAAGTGGACCGCGAGTGGAAAGCTTCTTTACGCCACATCAGTACGTTCATGATCGAAGATCCACGTACTATCTCTCGCTCTATTGACCTGATCTTCTTGGCCCGTGCGCTAGAGCGTATTGGTGACCATGCGAAGAACATGGCTGAGCGTGTGATTTACATGGTGCACGGTGATGATGTGCGTCATGCTGGCGTTAAAACAGCAGAGCGTGTGGCTAGAGGGGAAAGCATGGATGCGATTCCTGAAGCAACGGCTGATGCCGCCGCAACGGATAGTGCAGCATCTGAACAAGCCTAAGGGGTTGTAAGGCTGTACTAGCAAGCTCCGTGAAAGCGAGGTGAGGATAAAAAGCTCTGGTGTATTGCCAGAGCTTTTTTGTTTTTGCAGCCTTAAGTTACGGTAGCCAGTTACGGACGTCTAGAACGATGTCTATGTTGCTATGTGGTTTAAGAATAGATCCACAGTTCAACAGTACAACTGACACTGCATTCATCGCACACGCCGGGGAACTGCAGGAATACTTTTTGTGATTTGTACACCAAATCAAAAAAGTTTCCTCTCCGTCCCCCGGTGGTTATGAAGGTGGTTAGGCTTACTGCCTTTTCTTTAGCTGTGGTGTTTTCTGCTACAGCACACATAAAAAATCCCGCCAAAGCGGGACTTTTTATGTGTTGAAGCGAGAGTGTTAGCCTAGCAGCGCATGCACACCAAAGTTAATGAGCAAGCCCCCACCCAGCAACCAACCAAACAACATCAACGCTAACAGTAACGGACGCATTCCTGCACGACGCAAGACAGAAACGTGTGTGCTTAAACCTAATGCACCCATTGCCATGGCCAGCAGCAAGTTATCCAGCACGATGCCATTTTCAACTACCGCACTAGGCAGTACCGATGTGGAGTGAATGGCAATCACCAAGATAAAGCCTAATGCGAACCAAGGGATAACAATTTTTTTACCGGATTGTTCGGCTTGTGGATTGTGTTTGCGCTCGTAGCGCAGCAAGCCCCAAGCCAACAGCATCAAGAATGGAGCCAGCATGATCACGCGTACCATTTTGCTGATCACGGCTGCACCTGCGGCTTCTTCACCCGCTGCACGACCTGCCACCACCACTTGAGCGACTTCGTGTACGGTAGAGCCAACGAATACACCGTACTGTTGTGCATCCATGGCTAGCCAGCCTTTTTGGAAAAAGAGGTTATAGAGCACTGGCCACAAGAACATGGCGATAGTACCGAAAATCACTACGGTCGCAATAGCAACGGTGACGTGTTCGGCTCGGCCTTTCACAATGGGTTCTGCTGCCATTACCGCCGCTGCACCACAAATGGACGCGCCCGTACCAATCAGCAATGTTGTGTGTCTATCCAGTTTGAATAGGCGCATACCCAAGAAGCAGGCAATGGCAAAGGTAGAGCCTAAAACCAGCGCATCAATCACCACACCTGTTACGCCTACTTGGGCGATGTCCTGAAAGGTCAGGCGCAGGCCGTACAGCACAATACCGGTACGCAGTAAACGGGTTTTGGAAAAATCCACCCCTGCAGAGGTATAGGGTTGAACGCTAGGGTAAAAGGTATGACCACAGATCATCCCCAGCACAATAGCAATGGTCAAAGGGCTTAAGCCATTGGCCATAAACCAAGGCTGTTGCCCTAACCACATGGATACTAGCCCCAGTGAACCGGTAAGCAGTAAGCCTGTGAACATAGAAAACGACTTGGGCCAGGTCGTAACCTGATGAGAAGAAGAGTGTGATGTGGCCATGATAGTACTCGCAATACAACAGTGATAGACATCATGACGGTCTTTGTCTTATTTGTTAAATTGGTTATATAGTTATAGTTGATCTAATCTATAGGTATAGAGCCTCATGAAAATTACCTTGCGTCAGTTGCAGATCTTTGTTGCTATTGCCGAGCATGGCAGTACCACGGCGGCAGCTGAGCAAATTCCCTTGTCGCAATCGGCCACCAGTGCTGCGTTAGCAGAGCTGGAGTTATTGCTGGGCACTAGTCTCTTTGACCGCATAGGTAAACGCTTATCGTTAAACGAGACAGGGCGTAGCTTGTTGGAAGCGGCACGCGGCACCTTAAACGGTGTAGAAGAGATAGAGCGTAATTTTGGTATGGGCGAGGGGCATAGTTTGCCGGCGTGGATACGTCTAGGGGCCAGTACTACGTTGGGTAATTACGTGATGCCTGAACGTATAGCGAAGTTGTTACGTACCGAGCCGCTTACCCAAGTGCAGATGCGTATAGGCAACACACAAGAAATTATTAGCGCGGTGCAGCGTTTGGATGTAGATGCAGGGGTGATTGAAGGCCCTTGTCATGCGGATGATCTGGATGTGCAGCCATGGGGGGTAGATGCTTTAGTTGTTGTGGCATCACCCGAGCATAAGCTGGGCAGAGATGCTCAGTGTTGCTCTATAGAGGCATTGCGTGCGCAGCGTTGGTTGGTTCGAGAAGCAGGCTCTGGAACGCGAGAGTCTGTAGATAATGTGTTATTGCCGCATTTGGGTGGCTTTTCCAGCAGTATGCAACTGGGCAGTACAGAAGCCATTAAACAGGCGGTAGGGGCAGGGTTAGGGATTGCGTGTCTATCCAGTTGTTCAGTGCAAGATCTTTTAGCACTGGGGCGGCTGACTGTATTGACTACAGCATTACCGCCCCTAGAACGCATGTTGTATCGCATTGCTCATCGTAGTAAGTGTTTTTCGCCCAGCTTAATGCGTTTGCTGGAGCCACTGATGAGCGAATCTACGCGTTAATCGTTGTGCGGTACGAAGCCTTGGGCTTCTACGTCTTTATCGTCGAACAAGTAGTTTTGCATTTGTTCAGACAAGTATTGGCGAGCACGTGCATCGGCCAAGTTCAGGCGGTTTTCATTTACTAAACGGGTTTGAATGCCCATCCAGTTATTCCATGCTTCTTTGGAAATAGAACGCCAGATTTTGACGCCTACCTCACCGGGGTAAGGTGGGAAATCAAGCCCTTCGGCTTGGCGTTTGAGTTTGATACAGTCAACCATACGGGTCATGAAAATTCCTCGTCAAAGTTTTTTGATGAATACTAGGCTATTGCGCGAGCGGTTATACAAAGCCTGTTTTTCTTTGGGAAGATCGGATACGCCACCTTGCACAAAACCGCGCTTGATAAACCAGTGCGATGTGCGAGTGGTGAGTACGAATAGACGTTTAGCACCCATGGCGCGGGCGCGACTTTCAGCGTGGCGCAGCAAGAGCTCACCCTCGCCACTGCCTTGCCATTCCGAATGGACGATCAAACAGGCCATTTCAACCATGCCATCGTCCAGATACGGAGTGACCGACACACAACCGTAAATAATGCCATCGTGCTCAAGTACGGTGAAGCGTTCTACTTCACGTTCTACTACAGCGCGACCACGAGGCACTAAAGTACCATCGGCTTCTAACGGCTCAATTAACTGCAAGATAGAGGCCACATCATCCAACGTGGCTGGGCGCAGGTCATCCAGTGTGTCTTCTACCACCATGGTGCCTACACCATCGTGGGTAAAGATTTCTAGCAAAATACTGCCATCCAGTGGGTACGGCACGATGTGCGCACGTGCAATGCCGCGTTTAACCGCTTGAGAGGCACTGCGTAGAAAGACACTGGAGTCTTCACTTAATGCGTTGGCATTCAGCAACTGATCTGCATCAGCGCGTGCCAACTCACCATCAATAGTTTGGTCGGCGTCTAGGTTAGCCAGAGGGGCTGGTGTCAGGTAGATAAGCTTTTCTGCACGCAAAGCCACAGCAGCATTTAAGGCTACTTCTTCCATGCCCAGGTCAAACGCATCACCAGTAGGCGAGAAGCCTAAGGGCGACAGCAGTACAATGGCGCCTTGGTCCAGAATCTTACGCATGGATTCGGTATCCATTTTGCGTACAGCACCCGCGTGTTGGTAATCAATACCGTCAATCACACCAACTGGTCTAGCTGTCACAAAGTTACCGGAAATCACGCGTATTTGCGCATGGGACATAGGGGTATTAGGCAGCCCTTGGCTAAAAGCCGCTTCAATGTCCAAGCGTATTTCACCGGCCGCTTCTTTGGCACACTCTAAGGCAGCAGGGCTGGTGGGCGATGTGCCGCGACCAAAGGTGTTTTTCTCACCTTTGAGCAAGAGTTGTTCATTGACTTGTGGTCGTGATCCATGCACAAGCACCAAGCGTATGCCCAGTGCGGACAGCAAGGATAAATCGGGGATCAGCGTAGACAAAAAGTCGTCAGCGATGAGTTCTCCGCCAAAGCCGACTACAAAGGTCTTGCCACGAAAGCGGTGCACATACGGAGCGACTTCCCTGAACCAGCGTACAAACTGCGCGGGAGCGAATTCTGGTGCATCATGGGCGGAAAGGGTATCGCTGTCATTGTTGCTCATAAGCCTGCCTGAAAGGGTCAGTGATCAAAACCAAAACAAAATTATAATGAGGGACTATTTAGAGAAGCGAGTTTCATGCAAGAGCCTGTAGACGTTGCGGGAAAGCCAACATTTCCCCTAGTAATTGAGTACCCAGAAGAGTTGCCGGTTAGTGCCCGCCGCGAGGAAATCGCGCGTGCCATACAAAAGCATCAAGTGGTTATTGTAAGCGGTGAAACCGGTTCAGGGAAAACCACGCAGCTACCAAAAATCTGTCTAGAGCTGGGACGCGGCCATAAAAAAATGATAGGCCATACCCAGCCGCGCCGTTTAGCGGCGACTTCAGTGGCCCAGCGTATTGCAGAGGAGCTGAATACCGAGATAGGCGAGTGGGTTGGTTACCAAATTCGTTTTGCCGATCGTAGTGGCCCAAACTCAGCCATTAAGCTGATGACGGATGGTATTTTGCTGGCGGAAAGCCAGCGTGATCCTTTGCTGCGCCGCTACGATACCCTGATTATCGATGAGGCGCACGAGCGCAGTTTGAATATCGATTTTTTACTGGGGTTTTTGAAGCAGTTGTTGCAACGACGCAAAGATCTAAAACTGATCATCACGTCAGCAACGATTGATGCCGAAAAATTCGCCGAACACTTCGCCATTAATGGTGAGCCTGCGCCTGTTATCGAGGTGTCAGGGCGATTGTACCCAGTCGAGGTGCTGTACCGTCCGGTGCTACAAGATAAGAAAACCGAAGAAGGTAGCAAGGACAAAGAGAAAGACGATGAGCGTGACTTAAATGACGCCATTGTCGATGCGGTGAACGAATGCAGTCGCTATGGCGAAGGCGATATTTTGGTGTTCTTGCCCGGTGAGCGAGAAATTCGCGATGCAGCAGAAAGTCTGCGTAAGGCGCAATTGCGTGGTACCGAAATTTTGCCCTTGTACGCACGATTAAGTAATGCCGAACAAAGCCGTATTTTCCATCCCCAAGGTAACGCACGCCGGGTGGTGTTAGCGACCAACGTGGCCGAAACCTCGCTAACCGTACCGGGCATACGCTATGTGGTTGATAGTGGCCTAGCGCGTATCAAACGCTACTCGTGGCGTAATAAAGTAGAGCAGTTACGCATTGAGCCTATTAGCCAAGCCTCGGCAAATCAGCGCGCAGGTAGGTGTGGACGTATAGGCCCAGGTGTGTGTATTCGCCTCTATGCGGAACAAGACTATGCCCAACGCCCGGCCTTTGGCGACCCAGAAATTCTGCGTTCGTCCTTAGCAGGGGTGATTTTGCGTATGAAGGTGCTGAAGCTGGATGATGTTGAGCACTTTCCTTTTGTGGATAAACCTACGGGTAGGGCTATTGCCGATGGCTATCAGCTCTTGCACGAGTTGGGGGCGTTAGATGATGAGCGTCACTTAACCAAAGTAGGTAAGTCGCTGGCGCATTTGCCGGTGGATCCACGCGTGGCACGCATGATTTTGGCGGCGCAAGACCAGCAGTGCCTACACGAAATGCTGATCATTGCTTCGGGGTTATCGGTACAAGACCCGCGCGAACGCCCCATGAACGATAGGGAAGGGGCAGAGCGCGCGCACCAGCGTTTTGTGGATGCACAGTCCGAGTTCATGTCTTTCCTGAAAATGTGGGAATGGTATGGCGAGCAGGTGAGAAGCCGCTTGTCGCAGCGCAAACTCAGCAAGGCGCTTAAGGATCAATTCTTGTCGCCCATGCGTTTTAGAGAATGGCGCGAAGTGCACAAACAATTGTTGAACTTGGTTCGCGAAGCCGAGTGGCGATTAAATACCGAGCCAGCAACCTACGAACAAATTCACTGCGCCTTATTAACGGGGTTGGTGGCGAACGTAGGCTATAAGGCAGAAGAGGGTGCAATTTACCAAGGTACACGCGATATACGCTTTGTGCTGCACCCCGGCTCTACGTTAGGTAAAAAGGCTGGACGTTGGGTGTTAGCAGGCGAACTGGTAGAAACCACACGTTTGTTTGCTCGTTGTTTGGCGCGTATAGAGCCACAGTGGATTGAGAAAGTTGCGGATCATTTACTGAAAAAGCTGTGGTCTGACCCACGCTGGGATAAACGCAGTGGCCGAGTTGTGGCCAATGAGCGAGCGACGTTGTATGGCTTACAAATCTACAATGGTAGACGTGTGCACTATGGCCGTATTAATCCGGAAGAGTCTCGCGAAATATTTATTCGTGATGCCTTAGTGGCCGGGGAAATCCAATCTACCTTGCCCTTTTTGCGCCATAACAAGCAACAGGTGCAAGCGATCGAAAAGCTGGAGCATCAAGCAAGACGCCCCGATATCTTGGTGGACGACAGCTTAATTCAAGCTTTTTATGAGCGCCATATTCCAGCGCATATACACCAGACTGCCACACTAGAGAAATGGTACAAGGGGCTGGATAAACAGCAAGCGGCCGCTTTATTGCTGAATCGTGATGAACTGATGCGTCACGACGCAGCAGGGATCACTACCGATGTTTTTCCGCGTAGCGTCACGTGGGAAGGCGTGACGATGGCGTTGGATTACCACTTTGAGCCAGGCTCATTGCGCGATGGCGTCACCATGACTGTGCCGGTGTTTCAGTTAAACCGTCTGCACAACCAGCGTTGTGAATGGTTGGTGCCGGGCATGTTGAAGGAAAAGGTACAGTGGTTGCTGCGTTCATTGCCACAACGCATGCGCCGGCATTGTGTGCCCATACCTGAATACGCTGAGGGCTTTCATGAGCGGTGGTTTGAGCAAGCACAAGACCCCAAAATGTCGCTGATTCAGGCGTTGATTGATGACGTGTGGCAGGAGCGTAGACAGCGCTTGCAATCCACCGACTTTAAATCGGAAACACTGCCGGCTCACTTGTTCATGAATTTCAAAGTAGTGGATGAGCATGGGCGCATGCTGGCGGGTGGTAGAAATCTGGATAAGCTCAAAGCTGAGCACGGCAAAAAAGCCCAAGAGTCCTTCCAGCGTTTAGCAGCAGAAGACACCGAAGTTGCCAAAGCCTTAGATCACGAGAAAATTACAGAGTGGTCATTTGGTGAGTTGCCAGAGCTGCTAGAAATACGCAGAAACCAGCGTAGTGTAGTGGGTTATCCCGCGTTGATAGATCAAGGCGAGTACTGTGAGCTAGATGTATTTGACGAGCCAGAGCAAGCGATGCGCCAACACCGCGCCGGTTTGCGTAGGCTATTTAGAATTGCGTTGCGTGAGCCGTTGAAATTTCAGGAAAAAAACATTCCTGATCTCACCAAGATGAGCATGTTGTTCATGCCCTTGGGCACGCAAAATGTGTTGCGTGATCAAATTCTGGATGCGGCCATTGATAGCGTATGTTTGATGGACCCCTTGCCCGTGAATGCTGAGCAGTTCGCGGCGCGTGTGGAACAAGCGCGGCCACGCCTAGGATTGATTGTGCGCGAGATCGCTAGACAAAGCTTGGCCGTACTCACCGAGTGGACGGCATTGCAGCGCAAAATCGTAGGCATTAAGAGTCATACCCAAACGTATGAAGACATGCAAGCGCACCAATCTCGTTTGATGCATAAGGCCTTTATCAGCGACAATAGCCCTCAGCGGTTAGCGCACTTTACGCGCTACCTGAAAGCAGCACAGGTGCGTATAGATAAGTTACGTACTGATCCTGCGCGTGATGCGCGTTGGATGGCGGAATTACTACCGTTGCAAACAAAGTTTTTGCGTGCGGTTGCGGCGGCTAAAGGGACGGAAGACCAGCAGTTGGACGAGTTTCGTTGGATGCTGGAAGAGTTGCGAGTCTCCCTGTTTGCGCAGGAATTACGCACTCCTATGCCTATTTCCGCTAAGCGTTTGGAAAAAGCATGGGCAGCCATGCAGCGCTAAATACGAATTGAATACAGGTTGGCACTATAACGATGACGAGTTTTCCTTTTGTGCATTTACGTAGTCACTCCGAGTTTTCGGTGGTGGATGGTATTGCACGTATACCAAACCTGGTATCTAGAGCAGTGGCTTCTGAGCAGCCTGCTATGGCGCTTACCGACTTATGTAACTTGTTTGGGTTGATCAAGTTCTATAAAGAGGCACGCAAAAAAGGTATCAAGGCGATTGCTGGTTCTGATTTGTGGGTGGAAAACGAGCACGACCGAGAAAAACCCTTCCGTCTGTTAGTGTTGGTGATGAATCATCAAGGCTATTTGGATTTGTGTGATCTGCTGACCAAAGCATGGTTGGAAAACCAATATAAAGGGCGTGGCGAAGTACGTCGTGAATGGTTAGAGAACCAACAAAACCTGATTTTGTTGTCTGGCGGACGCATGGGCGATATTGGTCAGGCGATTGATGCGGGTAATGCCGATTTGGCGCGTGAGTATGCCAACTTCTGGGCAGAGCATTATCCCAATCGTTTCTACATTGAACTGCAACGCGCTGGCCACGAAGGCGATGACGCCTATGTGCATGCTGCGTGTGGTTTGGCAGCGGAGCTCACACTCCCTGTAGTGGCTACACACCCCATTCAGTTCATGGAGCCAGAAGACTTCCGTGCACATGAAGTACGAGTGTGTATTGCCGAAGGTGAGCAGTTGGCGAACCCTCGCCGCGTAAAACGCTTCACTACTGAGCAGTACTTTTTAGATTCTGAGGCGATGTACAGCAAGTTTGCTGACATCCCTTCAGCGTTGGCGAACACTATAGAGATTGCTAAGCGTTGTAACTTGACGCTGACTTTGGGTAAAGCATGCTTGCCCGACTTCCCCACACCAGATGGTATGAGTCTGGATGACTTCTTGGTGCAAGAAGCCATAGCGGGGCTGGATGTGCGCATGAAGCAGTTGTATCCCAACGAGGAGGAGCGCAATGCGCAGTACCCTGAATACCGTAAGCGCTTGGATTGGGAGTGCAACACCATCGTGACGATGGGGTTCCCGGGTTACTTCCTAATCGTGGCGGACTTTATTAACTGGGGTAAAAATAACGGCGTGCCTGTAGGGCCGGGCCGTGGTTCTGGTGCGGGTTCGTTGGTGGCCTACAGTTTGGGTATTACTGATCTGGACCCCTTGCGTTATGACTTACTGTTCGAGCGATTCCTGAATCCAGAACGTGTATCCATGCCTGACTTTGATATCGACTTTTGCCAGGATAATCGCGAGCGAGTCATTGATTACGTTAAGCAAAAATACGGTCCACAGGCGGTAAGTCAGATTGCGACCTTTGGTACCTTGGGTGCGAAGGCGGTGGTGCGTGACGTGGGGCGTGTGTTAGAGCTGCCCTACAGTATGTGTGATGGCTTATCTAAGCTGATTCCTTTTAGCCCGGCTGACCCATGGACGTTGTCGCGCGCCTTGTCCGACGAACCAGCGTTCAAAGATCGTTACGAAAACGATGAAGAAGTACGGGCACTGATTGACTTGGCTAAACCGCTAGAAGGTTTGACGCGAAGTGTGGGGATGCACGCGGGGGGCGTATTGATTGCTCCGGGTAAACTGGTGGATTTCTGCCCGTTGTACCGACAGCCTGGCATTGATACCAATGCGGTATCCCAATACGATAAAGACGACGTTGAACAAGCTGGCTTGGTGAAGTTTGACTTCTTGGGCCTACGCAATTTGACCATTTTGGACTGGGCTGAAAAGTACGTACGTGCTTTTAACCCTTCCAGAACCGATTTCAATTTAATGTCCCTGTCCTTAGACGACCCAGATGCATACCGCATCTTGTGCGAGGGCAATACTACCGCCGTGTTCCAGCTGGAATCGCGCGGGATGAAAGAGTTACTGCGCAGTTTGCGCCCGAGTAACTTTGAAGACATTATCGCGATGTTGGCGCTGTATCGTCCCGGCCCGTTAGAGTCTGGGATGGTGGTGGACTTTGTGAACCGTAAGCACGGTAGGGCAGAAGTAGATTACTTCCACCCTGATCTGGAAGCTGTACTGACCAGCACCTATGGGGTGATTGTGTATCAGGAACAGGTGATGCTGATTTCACAGATCATCGGTGGGTACTCGCTGGGCGGCGCTGACTTGCTGCGTCGTGCAATGGGTAAGAAAAAACCCGAAGAGATGGCCAAGCACCGTGAGATTTTTGAAAAAGGTGCTGTAGCGAAGGGCTACGACGGTGATCTCGCGGTGAAGCTGTTTGACCTGATGGAGAAATTCGCAGGCTACGGTTTTAACAAGAGTCACTCGGCAGCCTATGCGCTGATCGCGTATCACACCGCTTGGTTGAAAGCGCACCATCCTGCTGAGTTTTTGGCGGCGACCATGTTGTCCGATATGGACGATACCGACAAAGTACAGATTTTCTGGCAAGACGCGCTTGCCAATGGCATCGAGGTGTTGCCGCCAGACATTAACGCATCTAATTACCGCTTCGAGCCAGTACGAGATCGTTACACCAAAGAAGGCAAACCGCCGCGCACGATTCGATATGGTTTGGGTGCAGTCAAAGGTACGGGCCAATCAGCGGTGGAGTCTATTGTTGAGGCACGTAAAGCAGGCGGTAATTTTACGAGCTTGTTTGATTTCTGCCGCAGGGTAGACCGACAGGTGGTGAATAAACGCACCATCGAAGCGTTGATTCGTGCTGGTGCTTTTGACAGCGTAGAGGAAAACCGTGCTGCGCTACTAACCTCGCTGGGGCACGCGGTAGAAGCGGCAGAACAAGTGGCACGCAATGCGAACCAAGCTAGCCTCTTTGATGACAGCGGTACCGATGAAATTGTAGAAAGCGAATTGGCGCGTGTGCGTCCATGGGATCTACAAACCAAACTGCGCGAAGAAAAAACGGCGATTGGTTTTTATTTCAGCGCTCACTTGTTTGACGCGTGGCGTGATGAGGTACGACGCTTTGCTCCTCGCCCATTGGCCAAACTGGAGCCGTCACGTTCACCGCAATGGTTTGCGGGGGTATTAGCTTCGGTGCGTGTGCGCATGACTCGTAGAGGGAAAATGCTCTATGCCTTATTGGATGATGGTTCTGCGCAAGTGGAAGTGTCTATCTTTAATGAGGTGTTCGAGGCGAACAAGCAGCATCTACGCGAAGACCAACTGGTGATCATTCAAGGCAAAGTAAGTCACGATGATTACACAGGCGGGTTGCGTGTCACGGCGGACGAGATTCTTAGCTTGCAGGGCGCGCGCGAGGCAAGGGCACGTAGCCTAAGTTTGGTGTTGCGCGACAATCAAGATGTACAGCGCTTACGCCAAGTGTTGAATCCTTTTAGGGCAGAACCCGAGAATAATATCCCGGGTGTGTGGGTAGATGTACAGATACATAATCCCGACTACTCTTGTACCGTGCGTTTAGGGGAAGAATGGCGTGTACGTTTGGCGGATGCTATGTTTGTGCAAATTGCCGATTGGCTTGGTGAAGAGGCCATGGAGATAGAGTACTAAATCATGCGTAAATTAAGCATTTTGTTTGCTGAAGCAGCCACCAGTTATGGTGGTCAAGAACGCTATGTACATCGCTTGATGCTAGAGCTTCGTGGTAAAGGCCACACGGTGGAAATGCTGTGCCAGCCTCAGGCCCAATTGCGTCAACTGTTGGAGCAAGATGGGTTTGTGGTGCATACCGTCCGAATGAAAAAAGGCATGGATTTTTGGCGTAACCTGTTTCGTCTGCGTAAGTTTTTTAAAACACATCGCTACGATGTGGTGAATACGGCCAGTCGCATTGATAGCGTGCAAGTAGGTATTCCAGCGAGGTTGGCTGGGATACCGTTGGTGGTACGCAGTCGACACTTGGCCAGACCGATCGGGTCGTTGCTCACCTATAAATGGATTCCCCACCGCTTAATTACGGTGAGCGAATTTGTACGCAAGCAGATTACAGACCGAGGCATAGATCCCGATCACGTAGACATTGCACCGCCTGCGGTGAATCTCCCCGACCCCTTACCACCACAGAAGTTGCGTGCAGAGCTAGGGCTACAAGCGGATGATGTAATCGTAGGAAGTATTGCCGTACTGCGTAAGCCTAAAGGCATGGATACGCTGATTGAAGCGATGAAGCCTTTACTGGAGGCTAATAGCAAGGCGCATTTAGTGATTGTGGGCGACGGTGGGGAAATGCAGCGTTTGCAAGAGCAAGCCAAGCAATCAGGCATAACTTCGCAAGTACACTTTCTGGGAACTCGCAACGATGTGGCTGAGTTGATTGGTGATTTTGATGTGTTCGCGTTAGCAACGCATATAGAAGCATCTGGTACGGCGTTTGCTGAAGCCGCTGCAGCACGTATCCCTGTCGTGGGGACTGATGTGGGTGGAGTATCAGAAATGATGGTGCCTGGTAAAAGTGGTTTTGTGGTGCCGTTTGGTGATACACCGGCCTTAACCAATGCAATTGCACAATTGCTGGATAATCCAGAGTTGCGTCAGAAAATGGGCGAAATTGGTTATCAATACGGCATTGTAGAAAATCGATTCACCTTAAAAGCGCTGTGCGATCAAACAGAGCGCAGTTATTACCGTTGGTTGGAGCAACTACAACATGTTTAAGTCTTCAGTCCCTGTGTTGATGTACCACCACGTACGCCCCGGTGGTGGCATGATTGGTTGCACCCCAGAAAATTTCGAAGACCAACTACGTTGGCTACAAAAAGAGGGCTACAAATCACTGACTCTGGATGAGTTTGCTCAGCATCTAGACGGTAAGGATCAAGGTAAAGCAGTACTGATTACTTTTGATGATGGCTACTTGGATAACTGGGTGTATGCATTTCCACTACTACAGAAATACCAGTTTAAGGCCACCATATTTTTGGTGACTTCGTGGTTGCATCATGGTCCTATGCGTCCTGTCATGGGGCAAGACAATGTGCCAAACTGCCCCGAGCATCGAGAGTGCGAAGAGCTGATTGATGCAGGCCGTAGTGATGAGGTGATTGCTCGCTGGAGCGAAGTAGAAGCAATGCGCGAAAGTGGCCTGATTGAGTTTCATAGCCACACCCATACGCACACGCGTTGGGACTTAATGCCTGCAGAAGACAAAAATGATCGTATGCAGTGGGAACTAGAGCAATCTCGTTTGTGCTTACAAAACGAACTAGGTGAAGTCTCTCAGCACTTGTGCTGGCCACAAGGTTACTTTGATGAAGACTACATTGCCATTGCTCAGAAAAATGGCTTTAGTCATCTGTACACAACCATGGCGTTTGGTAGAAATACCTCAGATACTGATAGCGCTCGCATCCACAGGTTTGCGGTACGTAATCGCCCCGCTAAAACTTTGGCAAAACGTATACGCGCCAGTCACCATCCGTTGATAGCACCAGTATTTAATAATTGGAAATTGCTGAGCAGAAAGCTGAAAAAACGCTAATATCAGAGGTTCAAGAGGGAAGTGTCAGGCGCTCTAAGGTGCTAATCCACATCAGCGCGGCTTCCCTTGAGTTACCGCACATTTCTTCAGAGGGCTGTAGGCCCGCACAACAGCTAGGACGTTCTGGCTGACCAAAAATCTTGCAGCGTAATTGATCATCTAACTGTATACAGGGTATGCCGGCTGGTTTGCCTTGCGGCATACCTGGTATAGGGCTGCTAATAGAGGGGGCGGTACAGCACGCCCCACACTGTGGTCTGCACTGCATTAAATCCAGCCTCTAGCCCAATAGACGATCAAGCCAACGTACTCTTTGATAATAGAGCGGCTGGCGTGTAGCGTGCGCCAAGAAGGTATCCAAAGATCCACGTCACTGTGTTCGGGCAGTAGGATTTGCGGGGCTACCGGGGCAGGAATCACCTCAATGCCTCGGTTCTCAAATGTTGCCATCGAGCGTGGCATGTGCAGTGACGATGTCACCAGCAAGACCTTGGTGATGCCATTAGTACGCAGCTTGTTAATGCTGAAAAGGGCATTCTCACGGGTATTCTGGCTTTCGCGTTCTAGCAAGATTTTTTTACTAGGCACATGTAATTGCTCTAACGAACGAGCCATCATTTGTGCTTCGCTCATGCCGCCATCAAAGGCAGCCCCCGACACAATGATTTGTGGTGCTTTACCTGCCGCATAGAGTGCAGCGGCATAGTCCACGCGCGACAGTGTGTTGTTGGGGTCTAACTCTTCAAACCAGTTCTTACGGTTATTGGCCGTGTGTCCCCCCAACACAATAATGGCTTGTGCATCAGGGATTTTTTCTAAGGCTTGGTGGGGATAGCGTTGTTCTAAATACCCTCCCGACCATAAGGTCACGCCTGGTAAGGACCAGCCCACCACCCATGCCACTGCCGTTAAGGTTAATAGGGCGGCGAGTTTGCGCCATCTAATCAGGAAAAACAACAGAGCTACGACGAGTAGGGCGCCGGCTAGGTTTACTGGAATAACGAGTTGGGGAAGCCAGGAGGTCAGGTTCATACTACGACTTTCTCGTGTGCGTTTAATAATGCTTGGCTTGCTTGCACTACTTCATCCAAAGTAGGCCATTTGCCTTGTTCACCCAGCGTATGGGCAACGGGAGACCATGGGCCCGTGCGAGAAGGAGATGTCACACCAAATAGACTGAGCTGTTGAGCGCCCACAGCGGCGGCTAAGTGGGAGACGCCAGAATCATTACACACCACAAGGGCGGCATGTTGGCACAGTGCTGCAAAACTATCTAATGGTAAAGCAGGCAGGATAGGAATGGTAGGGGCTTGTTGATGTGCAGCGTCCACTTCATTGGCGGGTGGGCACATCACAATAGGTAATCCTAAGGGGATGAGTGCCGCATACAACTGTTCATAAGAGGCCCAGGTTTTAATTTGGCCCTTATGTATGCCTTTAGCTGTAGGGGCGAGCAATACAAAGCGACCAGACTCTAGCCCCGATTCGTGCATTGTTTGTAAGCACAGGGCTTCGGCGTCGGGGCGTAGTTGTAATGCTAAGGTCCTAGCGGGCTGCTCGGGTAAGGTGATCTGCCACTGTTGGCAGGCGCGGCGCGCTAAGTTATACCAGAACTCTACCGCATGCATGGGGGCTTCGGGTTTGTGTTCAGGCCATTTTAGTAAGATGGCACGGCCTTCATCGCGGTAACCTGCACAGCGTAGTCCAGCGAGTTTGAAGACCAAAGCGCTAGATAATGAGTCAGGTAGAATGAGGCCATATGCTGCCGAGTGGCCATGTTGCTGACGGAATTGGCGTACCCGAGTCGCATCAGCAACGGTTTTGCCTTCCATAATCACTATGCCTTCTAACTGCGGGGCATAGGCAGACAATAAATTTTTAGCCCACGGGCGAGCACACACTACAATTCGTGCACGCTGTTGCAGCAGTGCATGCAGTATGGGTAAGCACATGAGGCAGTCCCCCACCCAATTGGGCATCCGTAGGTAAATAACAGGGGGTTCAGTAGTGGTGGAAACAGGCATACAAACAGCATCAAGTCATGGGTTGAGTACTGGGTGCATATCAGCGTTAAAATGCACGCAGACTCTTAGTATAAAGTGAGCCACAGTTGAAGACACAAAAACTATCATCGGATCTTAAAAAGCAGTTATTTGATGCCGACGTTTGGCCGCGTATTTATAGGCGCGTAGCCCCATACTGGAAACTCACCGTTGTAGCACTGATCTTGGTGGTAATTGTTGCCGCTACTAAACCTGTGCTGGCCCTGATTATGGAGCCGCTGCTGGATGAAGGTTTTTCTGGTGTTAAGCCTCATTATGTGTGGAGTATCCCGCTCGTCATTGTGATACTGATGTTGGTGCGTGGTATTGCGTCATTTGGGAGTGATTATTTATTGGCGCTGATTGCTAATAATATGCTGCGCACCATGCGTGCAGATATGTTTTCCAAATTGCTAACCTTGCCTGACTCGTACTTTAAGCGTGGTGACACGGGCAGGTTGTTAAATCGCTTCACTATTGATGCCAATACGATGGCTACGGTAGCCACCGAAGTTATTACGGTATTAGTGCGTGAAAGTATTGCGATCGTAGCGTTGATTGCCGTGCTGCTCTATATGTCGTGGCAGCTCACTCTGATCGTGTTCATTATGCTGCCCATCTCGTTTATCACGGCCCGTATCGTGGCGTTGCGTTTGAAGAAAATCAACCGTGACACCATCAATATGAACGCCGAGATGGTGCGAGTAGTAAGTGAAACGATTGAAGGTGAGCGTGTTGTTAAGCTGTTTGATGGCTATGAGCACGAAACTGAGCGCTTTGTGTACGTGAACGGCAGACTGCGTAGGTTTGCAATGCGTGCCGCTACCGCTAACTCCGCTTTGTCACCCATTACTCAGTTTTTTATCTCATTAGCCGTTGCTGGTGTAGTGGCAATGGCGTTGTATCAGTCGTCTGTGGACGGTTTAACCGTAGGTAGTTTTGCTGCCTTTTTGGGCGCGTTAGCTCAGTTGTTTGACCCTATTCGTCGTATCACGGGTATGGCCGGGACTACGCAGCGCATGTTGGTGGCAGCAGAAAGTGTGTTCTCGCTGATTGATGCTGAGATAGAGCCAGAGGGGTCTAAAACCACATTACCTACTCCAGTGAAAGGCAATGTGGAATACCGTCAGGTGACACACGCCTTTGATGGTTCGGATAACCCTGTGGTAAGTAACCTAAGCTTTAGCGCTAAATCGGGTCAAACTATTGCGTTAGTCGGGCGTTCAGGCAGTGGTAAAACCACCTTGGCAAACATGTTGCCACGTTTTATTGTGCCAGACAGCGGTCAGGTATTGATTGATGGCATTGATATCCAAGATATAGATTTGCGCGCATTGCGAGCTCAGATTTCTATGGTTAGCCAAGATGTAGTGTTGTTCGAGGGAAGTATCCGTGACAACGTTGCCTATGGTGGCTACTCAGGGAAAACAGACGAAGAGGTATGGGCGGCTTTAGAAGCAGCGAGTTTGGCGGATTTCGTACGCTCTTTGCCTGAAGGCCTCAATGCCCCAGTAGGTGAAAAAGCCAATATGTTGTCGGGTGGTCAGCGTCAGCGCTTAGCCATTGCTAGAGCATTGATTAAAGATAGTCCTATTTTGATTTTGGACGAAGCAACTTCCGCTTTGGATAATGAGTCTGAATGGCAGATTCAGAATGCACTAGATAAGCTGATGGAAAATCGTACGACGTTGGTGATTGCTCATAGGCTCACAACCATCCAAAATGCCAACTCAATTTTGGTATTGGAAAAAGGCCAAATTGCAGAGCAAGGTACACATCAAGAGTTGCTGGATTTAGGTGGTATGTATGCCTCGCTCTATAACATGGAGTTCACCGAGAAAACGGACGGTGAGCAACAACTCTCGTAAGACCAAATAAACCGCAGAGAACTTCTAGAAAGGAAAGCAGGTATGAAAGTGTTGGGGAAAATCGTGGCATTGGCCGCAGTGGGGTTGGCTGGTTGTGTAGCAACTGCACCAGCGAATCAAGATCAGTCCACATTGCGCCAAGAGCAGTATCAGCGAGATAGCTATCGCTTCTACGGCACTCTGGCTGAAGTTCAGCAAAACCTATTTGCAAACCAACGTCTTTGTGGTTCAGAGTTTGAGTGGTCGTTGGATCCATATCAAATTCATTATGCGACCGTCGTGTATAAGCCTACGCCAGGCTTAGAAACCAAAGAAAGTATCTTGTTTGATTTGACGTCGTACGGCACAGGCTATGTAGAAGCCACGGTTTACAGTTATTTCACGATGTCGGGCAAAGAAGCAACAAGGGCCTTGCGCATCTTGCAAGACCCTAAAGTGTGCTGGGGCGCAGAAGGTTAAGTTGTGCGATTAGAACAGTATGATGTCGTACTGTTCTTGAGCGTGTTGGGGGTCTACTTCCAGGGAAATAGGTTTACCGATGAAGTCCCCCGTTTGTGCTAAGTGTTCACTTTCTTCTTCTAGAAATAAATCCACAACCTCTTGTGAAGCTAGAACCCTAAACTCTTTGGGATTGAACTGTCTGGCTTCACGTAGTACTTCACGTAAAATGTCATAACAAATAGTACGCGAGGTTTTTACGCTACCGCGTGATTGGCAAGTAGGGCAGGGCTCACACAGCAAATTATTCAGGGATTCTCGGGTGCGTTTGCGTGTCATCTCAACCAAACCAAGTTGGCTGAAATTGCTGACAGTGATACGGGTACGGTCTTTGCTCAGTGCTGTTTGCAATTCGTTTAATACGCTTTGGCGGTGTTCATCGTTATCCATATCGATGAAGTCCAGCACAATAATGCCACCCAAGTTTCTTAATCGCAGTTGACGAGCAATGGCGCCTGCGGCTTCTAGGTTGGTTTTGAAAATTGTGTCACCAAAGTTGCGACCGCCTACATAGCCGCCTGTATTCACGTCTACCGTAGTCAGTGCTTCGGTTTGGTCAATAATTAAATAGCCACCCGATTTCAGATCCACACGTCTAGATAGAGCGCGAGAAATTTCTTCATCTACGTGTACGGTGTCGAAAAGGGGGCGGGTGCCGGTATAGAGTTGAATCCTATCTAACACCGAAGGCGTATAAATCTCAGCCCACTCTTTCATTTGTTGAGTGGCGGTGCGCGAATCCACAATAATGTTGTGCGTTTCTGGCGTAACCATATCGCGCAACACGCGTTGGGTAAGATCTAAATCGGTATATAGCGTAGATGGGCAGGGTTGTGTACGTAAACGCTGCTGGATAATGCTCCACAGTTTTCGTAAGTACTCGCAGTCAGCACGCAACTCTTCATCGCTGGCCTGTTCCGCTTGCGTGCGAACAATGAAACCGCCTTTTTCATCGGGGCTATTTAGTGCTTCGATTTTTTCCCTAAGCGAAATGCGTAGCGCTTCGTTCTCTATACGTTGTGACACACCGATATGCGGGTCAAAAGGTAAATAGACCAACATACGGCCCGCAATACTAACCTGTGTAGAAACACGAGCGCCTTTTGTGCCTAGTGGGTCTTTGGTTACCTGAACAATTAACGACTGTCCCTCAAACAGTAGTTTTTCTATGGGGGTGGGGTTACTGCCGTTTAAGCGCTCAGTCCGGTTTTGGCGTAAATCTGAAATGTGTACGAATGCCGCGCGTTCTTGCCCTATATCTATAAATGCACTTTGCATACCCGGCAGCACGCGAGCTACTTTGCCTAGATAAATATTACCTACGAAGCCACGTTGGATACTACGTTCTATGTGCAGTTCTTGCACAGCCCCTTGCTCTACGACGACCGCACGAGTTTCAAAGGGGGTAATGTTGATCAGAATGTCTTCAGGCATGTTGGTAGTGACTAAGTTGCAATCAACCCAGTGTAGGGCGAAGTTTAGGAAGGTGCTAGTGCTCTATTCTATATAGTAAGAACACTAAGAGCCTCTTGAGTCCGTAGAAATATTTCAGAAAATTTCTGAGAGATAGCTCTGGCTAAGCTGAGCCTGTGTGTTTTGTTATATAGATGGGGCTTGTGGACTCTCTTATATAGAGCTGTTCATATGAGAGTGGAAAAAAACATGCTTTATAGAGGATGAGCGAATCGCTCCGAATGTTATAGGTAGTTTGCTGCTTCAGAAGAACCCTGTTGTTCGTGGTGTGCCTGCGAAAGTTTCGCGACCTGACATGCTTTGATTATGTTGTTGGTGCCGAGGGACGAGCATACCTATATAGAGAGTACGGGGGGAGTGCAGTTATTTACTAGTGACAAGAGAGTTCACTTAGTTGATGGTGCGTGTGGAGTAGATAAGCAAAGATGGCTTTGCTTTCCTAAAGAACTATTACTGCAGTTATTTTTGGCTAGAGCACAGCGGTGCGCAGTGTGCTCTATATGAGAGGCGGTTAGCTGGCAAGAAACGGCCATGCCTATAGTGTGCTTGCAGAGACTAGCTGCTTAGGTGCTGTTGCCAATAAGGAAAACAGCTAAGCGTGTTCATAGGGCAAGTCAGCATAGCCATGCAAAATATGCTCCTACTTTAGAAAGTGATGTTGGTTAGTAGTTGGGTGGTGGCTAGATGAACTACCACCATACTCCTATATAGATAGTCATGAGCGGATTGCAGCTCATAATAGGTCTGAGCTTTTCCCAATAGCTTGGAGGTATCGTGTTAATGATAGATCTTCTGCAGAAGTCATAGGTATATAAGAGGGGAAGAGGAGAGTGTTCTATGATTTGCTCATTAATGTGAGTAGTCATGATCAGAGCGATGCGCATCTACTAGCTCTATAGAACACACTTGTGGTTCTAGGGGTATCAATCGAAGAGATGTTAGGTGTGGCATGTACAGATGGCTACTGTTAGTTAGTTAGTTAGTTAGTTAGTTAGTTAGTTAGTTAGTTAGTTAGTTAGTTAGTTAGTTAGTTAGTTAGTTAGTTAGTTAGTTAGTTAGTTAGTTAGTTAGAGGTAGGTAGGTAGGTAGGTAGGTAGGTAGGTAGGTAGGTAGGTAGGTAGGTAGGTAGGTAGGTAGGTAGGTAGGTAGGTAGGTAGGTAGGTAGGTAGGTAGGTAGGTAGGTAGGTAGGTAGGTAGG
>NZ_JBKQGY010000004.1:0-297611 GCF_050487225.1 Paenalcaligenes sp. Me131 | reverse complement strand
CCACCACCACCACCACCACCTCCTCCTCCTCCTAACAACAACAACAACAACAACAACAACAACAACAACAACAACAACAACAACAACAACAACTCCATTTTGGAATACTCAGTGCTACAATAACAATCCATCTAGACGGATTGTTATGAGTAAAATAAATCGCCCCAAACAACCAGAAGTGCTGCGTGCCAAGATTCTAAAAGCCACTCAACACGTGCTGCTTAGCGAAGGTCTTGCTGCGCTCACACAAGAAAAAGTGCTTGCCCAACTGGATATCTCCAAAGGCGGGTTGCAACATCATTTCCGCACCAAACAAGATTTATTGGATGCGCTGTTTGATCATGTGTATGAAGGCTTTGAGGAACTCTATAACGATGCCTTGGCACAAGAGCCGGCAGGCCCTGCCCGCCATATACGTGCCTATGTGATCGCAGCCAGTCGCAGTGGCGATGAAGAAAAGCTGTGGGGGCAAACCTTGGTATTGCTTGCTGTCAGCAACGCAAATTACCAAGCCCGATGGCAACATAGCCTAGAACAAATTTCCCAAGCAGACTCACTGGATCCAGGCAAACAATTAGCCTGTAGGTTATTTGCAGACGGCCTGTGGTACAGCTTAGTGATAGGCCCTCATCACCATATGGACCATGTACACGACGCCCTAGACGAGATTCTCTCCCTTACCGAGTAAGTTCCCATGTCATCCCCCTACGTACCTTTGGCCATTGCTATCGTTGCCGAAGTGATCGCCACCACCGCCTTGAAATCCTCAGCCAGCTTTACTCGTTTGATGCCCAGCATCATTACGCTAGTGGGTTACGCCATCGCTTTTTATTGCTTGTCTCTGACGCTGAAAAGTATCCCTACTGGCATTGCGTATGCCATATGGTCCGGCGTGGGCATTGTGCTGATTTCGTTAGCAGGTTGGTTCATTCACAAACAAACTCTGGATATGCCAGCACTAATAGGCTTGTCGCTGATTATTGCTGGCGTCATCATTGTGAATGTGTTTTCTAAGAGTGCTGCGCACTAACGGCGCTACATGGCTACCGTGGAATGGTCGGACAGTTGCCCATACGCCCGCTCAATCACAGCCACCAAATCCTGTATGGTTTTATGTTGGCTTTTATTCTTCGCTACATACATAGAATACAAATGACGTAGTACCGGTTGAGCCTTGCCCTGAAAGGGGCTTAGCAATAAACCCGTCTCTACCTCGTATTTGACGATGCGCTCACACTCTACGTAAAAACCCATCCCCTCTTTAGCACTTTGTATGGCCTGTATACCGCTGTTGAAGTGAATGGCGTTACGAAAGTTAAAGTCTTCGATGCCATTCACTCTAAACCAATCTGCCCAATCTACTTCTTGGTTATCGTTAAAAATCAGTGGGAACTTCAGCACATCACGAGGATGATGAATTTTCTTCGCTAAGGCGGGTGCACAGTACGGCATCAAGGTATTGATACCCAAACGCTCTACCCCTTTTTTCTCCATAAACGATTCGCCATACAGTACCGCAATATCAAACTCTCTAAACCGGTCTGTATTGGGAATGTACTCACTGATGACGGCAAAACTCACCGACTCATCGCTGGTCTTCATGTAGTTTTGTAGTGCTGGGTTAATAATTTTGCTGCAGAACGTAGGGGAGCTATAAATACGCACCAAACCTTCGTCTGCTGCGGTGACGCCCCTAATCCCATCACGGATTTCACGCAGACCTTTTTCCACAGCCTGCAATAACATACGGCCATCAGCCGTCAAGGCTAACGCCCTGCCCTGACGGCTAAATAGCTCTACATTGAGATCCTCTTCAAGTTTGCGTATGGCTTGGCTGACAGCGCTAGGAGACAGAAACAGCTCCTCCGCCGCCAGCTTGAATGACTCCATTCTCGCCGCAACCTCAAAAATCTCTAACCCGCTTAAATAGCTTGAAATACGCATTGTCGCCATGCTGACACCACCTTCAATGCCAAAATGGCTAATGCTAGTGGTACAGCCTGCTGCTACACAGATGCCAATATCACCTATATAACGCCTCCCTCTCGTGTGATAGCCACTCTTGCAGCACCAATTCCACGGTAATGCACACAGGTGCTTCAGCACGTACAAACCTGCCTGAATAGACTACCCCTTGGTTATCGGCCACCATGCCAAACAGTTTGGCTTCGGGCTGAGAACCGTTGTGTGTCACTTCACCACGCAGGGTCAATAACTCTACGGCATAGCCCGTAATATCAATGGGTGCAGCGTTTTCATCGCCGGGCTCATTCACTAATAACTGCGCCCTGAATAAGCTACCCAGCCCACCCTTCACCAGCACATGATCCATCTTGTAGTGAGCACAAATATCTTCTATGCCCAACACAAGATCGTCATTGCATTGCAGTCTGGCCTTTACGATGCGCCCTGGCTCACCCTGTAAGAGTTGTGTCGTCATGCCCTAGCCTCCACCGAGACTACGGATGGATGAAACACATGCATCTGGGAAGTACTGTCTTTTTTGGCTACAAAACCTATCTCTGCCGTCACTAATACTTGCACGGACAAGCCTTGTTTACCGACCACACAACGCGATAAATCTAGATGGCCGCCAAAGGTGGTTTGGCTGGATTGTTCAATTAGGCAACCATGACAATGCACCAGCGGTAAACCGTACTGGTCTTCACCCAATACTGCATCACCCGCCAATAACACACATGGCCCAAACTCGTGGCCAGCACCATATTTCACAATAAATTTTCCTGCGCTATCAGGTGGAGCTGTGTGGCATACCCCGCTTTCTAAATAGCCAGGCTGGAAAGATAACAAGGCAAAACGTATGTGTTGTGCCTGCTGTAATTGCTCCTGTATGGCCTGACTGATGTTCTGCCCTTCAGGTATATGAAGAAGAAACTCTTTTTCCCCATACGCAGCGGCTGTCAAAGCACGGCTTTGTAACATGGCAACTCCTCCTCCGGTGCTGAGATTATCAACCCGGCATAAACAAGTACGTGTCATACTTTATAAAGCTGAGCAGCCTTGTGGGCTGCACAGCTTTAGCTGCCTACATACCATCAGTAGGACAGCATTTTCCGTATTTCTTTTTTAACGATCTTGCCATACCCAGACTTGGGCATGTTTTCCCAAAAGTAGTAATAGGTAGGCTGCTTATAGCGCGCAATCCTCCCCTGAATGAAGCTTTGCATTTGCTCAGTGTCTAAGGTAGTACCATTTTTAGGCACAATCACAGCTACACCAACTTCCCCCCATTTCTCGTCAGGAACACCCAAAACGGCGATCTCGGAAATGTGTTCGTGGGTGAGGAACACTTCTTCGATTTCGCGTGGGTACACATTAGAGCCACCCGAGATATACATGTCGGAATGACGCCCTGTGATGTACAAAAATTGCTGTGCATCCATATGGCCTATGTCACCGGTATGAAACCACCCAAACTTAAAGGCTTCCGCATTGGCTTTGTCATTGTTGTCATAGCCCTTGAATACCGCTGGCCCGCGCACGCAAATCTCGCCCGTTTCAAAAGGCGGTAATCGGCGACCTTGTTCATCTAGAATCGCAACTTCCATGCCAGTACGCGCATAACCGCAGGTGCCGACTCGAGCATCTGGTGTGTCGTCTAGGTCATGCAAGTGTGGCGGCAATACCGTGATGTTGCCGGTGACTTCACCCAGACCATAATATTGCACCAGTACCTTGCCTAATTTTTTCAGGGCATGCTTCTGGTCACTGCGGTACATGGGAGCACCCGCATAGATGACATATTTCAGCGAGCTGTGGTTATAGCGATCTACAGACTCGTGCTCGGTAAGAATTTTCACGATAGTAGGTACAGTGAACATGTTGTCCACACCGTATTTTTCTACCAATGACCAGACTTCTTCAGGTTCTAACTTGCTGCTGGCAGGCACCACACTAGCGGCCCCTCGAGCCACGTTAACCAACGCATGAATACCCGCACCATGCGAAAGCGGAGCCACCACCAACGAACGAGACTGATGCGTTAAGCCCGGCATTAGGTCAGCCAAGTGATTGGTGATCACAAATGCCATTTGACCATGCGTCAAAATACCGGCTTTGGGCATACCCGTTGTGCCAGAGGTATAAAAGAACCACAACGGATCGTCGTACTGCACCTCGGCGGCTTCAAACTCGCCGTCCTGCCTGTGACTACTGAGCAAAGTGTCGTAGCTTAGCTCGCCCGCTTTGGCATCACCTATAGCAATCACATGCTGCAAGCTGGAGGATGCATCTCGGCAGGCCTGTACATGTGAATCAAAGCCTTCGTCGTAAATGATGACACTGGCACGACTGTGCTCTGCCAAATAGCTGATTTCATGTTCGGTAATGCGCACATTGGTAGGCACCCATACCGCACCCAATTTAAACGCTACCCAGCAACTTTCAAACAGTTGGATGCGATTTTTAGCATGCACCAGAATTTTGTCGCCATGTCCTACGCCTAATTGCTGCAACGCATGTGCCATGGCATCAACACGCGCATTTAACTCTTGCCAGCTATAGTGCTGCGTACCTTGTAGATACGCCGGCTCATGCGGCAAGCGGCGGCTGACATCCGTTAATAAAGACCCAAGGTTTTTAACTGTGGACAGCATGTTCTACCCTCTTAGTTACACCCTAGTAGGCTGACGTAGTTCGCCACAGCAGCCCCACCCATATTGAACACACCCGCCATATCCGCATGCGGTAACTGCATATCACCCGCTTGACCGGTAAGCTGCATGGCTGCCATCACGTGCATGGACACGCCTGTTGCGCCGATGGGGTGCCCTTTGGATTTCAGACCGCCAGACGGATTAATAGGCAACGCACCATCTTTGCGACTGACACCATCCAAAATGATGCGAGCACCTTGACCAGGCTCAGCCAAACCCATCACTTCGTACTCAATAAGCTCAGCAATCGTGAAGCAGTCGTGGGTTTCTACAAACGATAAATCACCAATACGCAGCCCCGCTGCTGAAAGCGCTTGTTGCCACGCTAAACGTGCGCCCTCAAAGGCAATAGGATCGCGCTTACTAAGCGGTAAGTAATCATTCACGTGCGCCACACCAAGAAAATCCACACGGTTGGCATGATTAGGCGTGTAGTGCCTATTGCTAATCACCATCGCTGCCACACCGTCGGACACCATTGAACAATCGGTACGTTTTAGTTTGCCTGCCACATAAGGGTTCTTTTCAGACTCTTGTCGGCAAAATTCGTAGCCAAAATCTTTACGCAAATGTGCGTAGGGATTATGTACGCCATTAGCATGGTTCTTAGCGGCAATAGAGGCCAAGGCATCCAGTTGATCGCCATAGCGATCGAAATACGTCTTGGCAATAATGTGGCCAAAGACGCCTGCAAAACCACCCTCTACTGCGGCCTCTTCTTCGGCATACGAGCACTTCAATAACACCTTGCCCACTTCAGCGGTAGGCAGCGTGTTCATCTTCTCGTAGCCTATAACCAAAGCATGTTTGCTTTTACCAGAACGCACCGCATCCAGCCCGGAGTGCACGGCCGCTGAACCGGTAGCACATGCGTTTTCTACGCGCACGGCAGGACGAAAACGCAGCGCTGGCACTTGATTAAAAATCAGCGAAGACGGGAAGTCTTGATACAAGAACCCGCCATTGAAATGCCCAATATGTACGGAGTCTATGTCTTCCCAGTCTAGCCCGGCATGCTCTACCGCTTGAGCCGCCATTTCTGCAATGGTGCGCTCAACATCCAGATTATCCAATTTGCCAAACTTGCTATGAGCCCAGCCTGATATAGAAGCATTAATCATTACCACATCACCCTACACATTAAGGTTGCAACACACCTGAAGCCAGGAAACCACCATCCACCGGCAACACATGTCCATTGATATACGACGCCCCTTCCGAGGCTAAAAACAGCACAGCGGCTGCGATTTCATTACTGCTGCCATAACGCCCCATGGGCACACGATCGGTATAGGCTTTACGCGCCTCATCGCTGTGCAACACTTGCGTAAGCGGGGTCTCAATAGGGCCTGGAGAAATACCATTGGCTGTGATGCCGTACTCGGACAGCTCAATGGCCATTTGTCGGGTCAGGCCATATACAGCGGCTTTGGAAGTACCATAGGCAGCACGCCCAAAGCTAGCAATTTCACCGCTGATAGACGCCAGATTAATAATGCGCCCCCAGCCGTTCTTTTTCATGAGCCTGCCCGCATACTGCGACAGCAAAAACGGGCCGGTAACGTTGACGCGCATGACCAAATCCCAATGCTCTTTGGGGTATTCCAAGTAAGGAATGGTTTTGGCAATTCCGGCGTTATTTACCAGCACATCACAACGCCCGTACTCACGATCTAGATAATCAAACAACCCCGCAATTTGTTCTTCGGAACCTACGTCGAGTTTGTAGAAATCTACGGTGCCGCCCTGCGCTCGTAAACGCTCTTGCAACAGCAATGACCCTTCTTCGTTAATATCGGAAATGACGGTGATATACCCGTTGGTGGCAAAGGCCTCCACAATGGAGCTGCCTATGCCGTTCCCACCACCTGTGATCACTGCTAATTTTTGATTCATCATGCTATTCATCCATTACAAAAAACCGATGGAAATCCAGGGCACCAAGGCAATGAAGATGGTGGTTACCAACAGCACTGCGAGGTATGTCCAACTTTTTGGCATCACGTGATCAGCATTCACTTTGCTGATCGCGCTGGCCGCATAAAAACCAATTCCTAGTGGTGGTGCAAACAGACCTATACCCATAGAAAGAATGATGACGATGGCGTAATGCACATCATGAATACCTAGGGACTGCGCCGCTGGAAACACCAAGGGGCCAAATAGCACAATGGCGGGAATACCTTCCAACATGCTGCCCAACAAAATAAACACGGCAATACTGACCAGCAGGAAGCCCACTGCGCCACCTGGCATATTGGTCAGGTGATCTACCAAGTACGACGAGAATCCAGATTGAGTGAGGGCCCATGCCATGGCGGTTGCTGCACCAATAATCAGCAAAATGGCACCCGACAGCGAACACGCTTCTACCAACAACTTGTACGTATTGGAAAAATCCAGTGAGCGCGTGATGTGCTGCATGATGAGCGCATAGGCAATCACATAGACAATCCCGATGGCCGCCACTTCGGTTGCCGTCGCAATGCCATTCACCACGCAGAAACGAATCAAGATAGGCAAGAAAATGACCGGTAATGCGTACAACAATGTACGCATTACTTGGCCCATCGGTGCTTTTTTCACGCCTTTGAGATCAATCTTGCGCGCTTTGTACGCACACACCAAAGCAATGGCCACCGTACATACAAAAGCTGGTAACAACCCGCCAATGAACAGGGCGCTAATAGATACACCACATACCGCCCCTACGGTGATCAAGACCAAGCTAGGCGGAATGGTTTCCGTCATCGCTCCGGTGGCAGACAGCAATGCGGCTAATTCATGCTCGTCCGCACCACGTTTTTTCATTTCGGGAAATAGCGCTGGCGCTACAGCCGCCATGTCTGCCACTTTAGACCCTGAAATACCAGACACCAAGAACATGGCCCCTAGCAGAACGTAGTTCAAACCGCCACGTACGTGCCCAAGCAAGGACGACATAAAGTCGATCAATACTTTAGCCATACCGCTTAGCTGTAATAACGCGCCCAAGAAGATGAACAGTGGCACTGAAAGCAGCACCATGTGCGACACACCTTCATCGATGCGACTCACAATGATCATGCTAGGTACTTCGGCCACATGCACCACATACGCCAAAGTGGAAATACCGAAGGCAAATGCGATGGGAATACCGCAAATGACCGCAGCACCTAACATCACCACAAAGAACAATACCAAGTTCAAATTGCCCAAGTCGTACAAGTCATAGGCGAAGTAATCGATGGCATACCAGATCACCCCTATTACTGCTGCTGATGCCAATACCCGTACTACCGAGGAACGTTCTATCAACTGTGCTACAGCAATAAACACAACCAACCCAAAGCCTACGGGAATGGCTGATGCTCTAAAGCCATCAGGCACATTTAACGCAGGCGATGTCACGGCCATTTGCTCAGAGGCGTGTGTCATCCCTGGCTCTAGTAGCAAACAGGCAAACACCAACACCACCATCAAACCAAAGGTTTCTAGCCACGCCCGGTTGGACTCTGACAAACGACTCACCACGGCTGTTAAGCGCATATGTTCAGAGCGGTTTAAAGCCACTACCGCCCCCATCATGCACAGCCAGATAAAAAGGGATTGCGCTAGCTCATCGGACCATACCAATGGGCTATGCAGGAAATAGCGAAACACCACGCTCACAAACAGGATCAACGATTCGACCAGCAACAATGCAACGGCTAATGCTTCAACAGCACGCATGACTGCCGTTTTGAATGCTAAGAAACCGTGTTTGAATGAGTAGGTAGTGGGCACTGGCATGATCTCGGCCCCCGCACTCATGACAGGCTCCCTACCGCGCTTTCTAGGATGCCCCACAATTCATTGCCAAAGGTTTTGTGCCATTCTTCGTAGAAGCCCGCTTGTCTGAGCTTGTCACGGAATGGGCCTGAATCTACATCGTTAAAGACCATGCCTTGGCCCTCTAACGTGTCTTTGATGTTCAAGGACAATTGCACCAGATCAGCACGCTCATTCATGGCCGCTTGATTCGCATGTTTTTGAATGAGGGCTTGTACATCGTCAGGCAGACTTCTGAACTTGTTTTTATTGGCCAAGAACCAGAAACCATCCCACATGTGGTTGGTAACCGATAAGTATTTTTGTACTTCGTACAACTTGGCGCTCTCTACCAAGGTAATGGGGTTTTCTTGCCCATCCGCAATTTTGGTTTGCAATGCTGAATAGGTTTCAGCGAAGTTAATGGTAGTAGGTGCCGCATCAAAGCCTCGGAACATAGATGTCCACAATGGGCTTGGTGGTACACGTAATTTCAGCCCTACTAAGTCTTCTGGTGTGTAGATGGCTTTATTGCTGGTCGTGATGATTCGGAAGCCGTTATCCCAGATTTTTTCAAACGCCATCAATGACGAGTTGTCTTCGATGGTTTGACGTACGGCAGCACCCAAATCGCCATCCATCGCGCCCCACACTTGATCGTAATTCTGGAAGGCAAAACCTACCCCAGAGATTTGTGTATTGGTGATCAACGAACCCAAAATAATGGGGGACAGCATAAAGAAATCTACCGCACCAGAACGGATTTGTGCCAAGGTGTCGGTATCGTTCCCCAACTGGCTGCTGGGATAAATACGGATTTCGATTTCACCATCGGATTCTGCAGCGATGGCTTCTACCATTTCTTTAGCCCGTATGTTCATTGGGTGGCTAATAGGCAGATTATTAGCGTACTTCAGTCGGAATTTAGGGCGTTTATTGGCCCATGCAGGCTGGGTGTAACCTGCCCCCAAAACCGTTGCGGCGGTGAATAAAGAGCCAGCCTTAATGAAATGTCTACGCGTAACGTTACTCATTTTGTCTCCTCCTTGAGGATGGGGAAACAGACTTCAATAAATAATGTTTTAAGAGGCGAAGTCTGCGTTTTTATAATTTATGAACGAGACTATATTGCCCGCGAAACATAGGGCTAACAAACGATAAATTTTGCTTTATAAGTAAGCTTAGCTAACCTATGACAGCCCTTAATTCATGCGCGCTACGCCATCTAAGGGCATACCCTGTACCAAGGGATAAACCGGTTGACCTAACCGTAATTTGCTTCTGAGCAATTTTTACCCACCCTTGCAAGACAGGCTTGATTCCGTGCTTTGTGACAGATGTCATCAGACTATCCCCAAGCTTATGCACAGTAGCTGTGCACAACCTACATCTAGACACACGACTAGCATTTGGAACCAAATTTTTTTGCTCTAAATCAATAGTTTATGCTTTAGTTATCAAATCCAGAGCGATGTTGAGCCAAGTCAACGAATGGCAGTGAACCTCCGTCTATCCTGTTCTCAAATTACGAGATTTATTGCCTAGACTGCATGTAATCTACCGTTTTACATAGGCACTATGACGTGCTTCACCTTGGGGGGTAAAGATGAAAAAAACCAAAAATTTGCGCTCGGCCAGTAAGACCATGGGGATTTTTCCATCGGGGGACAGCGCTGAACAAGCAGTCAAAGAGCTATCTCATATTTTGTCTGACGACTCTACCCGAGTCATTGTGGTTGAACCCAACGACCCCGCCTTGGAAGCCAAGCTTAAAAATGAATACACCCACATGGGACAAGCGGCTATTTCGGCGCACATTTGGTCAGCCGTTTTAGGGGTGCTAGTAGGCGTTGTGTTCTGGGCCATGCTGTATTACTCCAAGATCCCTATGTTCGTGCATGAAGCACCCACAGCATTGTTAGGTTCTATCTGTGTTTTCTTGCTGATTGGCGTACTGATAGGCTGTTTAGTGGCCTACATGCCAAGCGGCAACAACATTATCCGTCCCACCAAAGAGGCAACATCAAACGGCAAATGGGTGGTTATGGCCTACCCTATTTCAAGCCGTGAAAAGAAAGCTGCCGTGGCCTATTTCGGCCAACAGAATCACGCTAATGCATAATTACCATAAGTGAGTTTCTTTCCTCTGCACGCCCTGACATTCCTGTAATGCTCAGGGCGCTTTTTTTCACTTACGGTGTTATCCACTGTATATGTGCATAAGTATGGGGACAGCCTGCTAACACTCTGTCCAATGCGAATAAATACGCGTGTGTATGCGCACTGCATAAAAATTGCTCAGTGCCACATTACTCACAATATTTAACATCTCTGCCGTGTTATATATGCAGCAAAAACACGGTTTACTCCCCTGTATATAACGCGTCACCGTATACTTCTAATTTTCCCTGCTTATTGAGAATTCTTATGTTGAAAATCGTTTCCCAAGCTGTGACTGCTGGTGCTCTGAGCCTGGCTATGTTGAGCCCTGCAGCTGCACAAGATGCACAAACCATGGTTGGTTTGGCAGAATTGGGCGGTGTAATGCACGCTGCTGCTGAAACATGCGGTACGTACTCCAGCTCTGAGTTGGCTGAAATGAAATCCCAACAAATGGTTGCACTGAAAGAAATGGGCGTTTCCGAAGCTGATTTCAACACAGCTTTCGACTCTGGCTTCAGCCAAGGTAAAGAGCAGATCGCTGGTGCGACTGCTGAACAGAAAAAAGAAATGTGCGACGAATTGGCTAAAATGAAGTAATTCGTTGAGTGCTCAGGAAGCGGCACGCTGTGCTGCTTCCTGAACTTGCCACAACTCGTGCCAATCGCGTGCATACTGCACACGCATTTCATCGGCACTGATTTTTTTGAACCCTAAGGCGCGCCAAAAGTGGTTAGCTGGTTCTTTATGTACATCAGTCTCTAGGTGTACGGCCTGTACGGCTTTCTCGCCCGTCCAGCGCAAAATATGCCCCCATAACAAACGCCCATACCCTTGTCGTTGCGACAATGGCCGTATGTAGAATTCGGCAACGTTCGCCACATCGGGATTCTGTGTGTCTACCCACACGTTGGCAAACCCTACGGGCACCCTATCATCACACAGCAATAAAAATGCCCTAGGACCTTCTGCATAACGCTGAATCAGTAGATCCGCATCGCATTGCTCACCCGCCCAGTTTTGATCCAGATACTCTTGGTATAGCGCAATAAAAGTCGCCCAATGAGAGGTATTTGGCACAACCAAAATACTATTCAGCATGGCTTTTCCTTGATGGTGGACGTTTTATATAGTGTGTTCTATAGAGGTGACCGCTGTATGTATGACGTGATTTACTCCCAACGATACTCCAAAATCTCGTCGCCTGCGTCATCGAATTCACCCGTAGAGCACCAGCCCAAGTATCGATAAAAGCCATAAGACCTAACCTGTGCATCGGCAGCACAACTAAGGAAAAGCCTGTCTACACCAGCGCTTTTCATATCTTGCATGACCAAACTCAGCAAATGCTTACCTATGCCTTGGTTTTCATACTCGGGCAACAACGCCAACACCAGTACTTCGCCTTGCGCAAGCTCGCCAAAGCAGTAACCCACCATGTGTTGGTCGTCCAAACACACATAGCCAAAAGACTCGCCGTTTTCTATACCCTCAGCCCATGTTTGGGGTGTGATCCCCAACTCGGCTAACTCGTCACGCGAGAATGCGTTTTCACGCGTTAGACCACGAATCTCTATGCATTGATCAGCATCAGAAGCAATAGCTGTTCTATAATGAATCATTAAAAACCTGTGAATAAATTTTCATTTACCATGTCAAAAAATATACAAGCAGCCTGCGGCGCTGTCATTATCAACAACAATAATATTTTACTATTAAAAAGAAAGAAAAACCCAGAATCTAATCATTGGGGAATTCCTGGTGGAAAAATAGATTGGATGGAAAAAATTGAAGATGCTGTCACACGAGAGACCCTAGAAGAAACAGGCCTGCAACTGACATCACTCTACTTGTTGGTGAACGTGAACCACTTTGATAGTGAGCGCAATGAGCATTGGTTAGCTGGCGTGTATTTGGCGACATCCTACCTTGGTGAAGCCCATCTACAAGAGCCCGAAAAACACGCTGAACTGGGTTGGTTTCCCCTTGATAATCTACCCACTCCGTTAACACAAGCGACTCAACAAGCGGTTGCTGCCTACACCTACTACAACGAAGCACCACCTACCAAACAGGCATAACACCACAGGGGCTATATAGCCCCTGTTTGATATTTACTCTGCCGCCTGTGTTTCTACACTTGCCACCAACGCTTGATGCCGCTGCGCCCTGAAAACTCGGTCATAAAGTAGATTAAAGAAAAAGGCGAAAAACAAATAAAACGCCACAATCCATAAATCCATAATCAATGCTTTTATGATTGTTATATTCAAATACCAAGAAATAAAAGGTATTAGCAAAAACAATAAACCGAACTCAAATAATATAGCGTGTAGCACACGATCTTTTACGGTTTTATCTAATTTACCGCGCAAACGGTACATCACTTTATCGTAAAGGATGTTATAAACAAAATTCCAAAGTGTGGCCACAATGGATGATACCATTCCCACCACGCCCATAGAGGCGATAGAGTACCCCAAGAAGTACGTAAAAATGGGAATAAATAGCATCAATGCTATGGCTTCAAACATCAGGGCATGCCTGATACGGTCGGCTAAACTTCTGGCTTGCATCATCGATCCACGTTATACAGCAAAGCTTATGTTATACACGCAGGCTTTACCTCTACCAAGTTGATAACCATCGCTTTAACCGATATATGAATCTATCCATTGATCAACTACAAGCTCTGGTATGGGCCGTACAAGCAGGATCGTTCTCGCAAGCGGCTAAACAAGCTGGGCGCTCACAATCGGTGATCAGCACACACATCGCTAACCTAGAAGCAGACCTAGGTGTACAGGTGTTTGATCGCAGCACGCGCATTCCCACGCTGACACCTGAAGGCGAAAAGATCTACCAAGAAGCTGAGTTCATTTTGCAGCGCCGCCAACACCTAATACAAATGGTGCACAGCTTTGAAAAGCAGCATGAAAGCCGTGTGGTGCTGGCCATAGACGAGATCTTTCCTGAATCCTTAGTTGCCATTTTATTGCGTGAGTTTTCTCTGCACTTTCCGCACACCGAGGTAGAAATCTACTTCCCGTTGATGGACGATGTAGAAGACTTAGTGGAGCAAGGTATCGTAGACATAGGCGTGTCATGGCGACAATCCCCCAGCCGCGATAGTCTGCGTTTTACCCCCATAGGCAGCGTACCGCTGGTACTGGTATGCGGACTAGAACACCCGTTGCGTGGTGTTTCTCCGATTACGGTGGATGAGTTGCGCAAACACAGGCAGATTTTGATTTCAGGCCGTAATCACAGCTTGAGCCGAAAGACGCTTAAGTTATCGCTGGAATCATGGTACGTGGAAAGCCACTGGGTCTCTATGCAAATGGTGATGAATCACATAGGTTGGGCCTTTGTGTCTAAGTACGCCTACGACAACTTTATACACAAAGATCAACTTGCCCTACTAGAGGTGCTAGATACTCAACTGCGAGACATAGACCAAAGCGTGCGTATTGATGTGATTACCAGCCAAAGCAAGCATATAGGCCCTGCCTTGCATTGGCTGATACAACGTTTCCAACACAGCGTATTGTCGTAGTCTTAGCGCACTGACGTTGCCCTAATAGCGGCTTTGTTGACTTCCCAATAAGCATAGAGCCCTGTAACGTCATTGGTGCACAGTAAAGGCATACATGCCTGCAAGTGCTCTAATGACCAATCCCACCATGCTATTGCTAGCAATTGCTCAACCACATCGTCGGGAAAACGTTTTTTAATCTGACGTGCAGGGTTACCGCCCACCACGCCGTAGGGCTCTACGTTTTTAGTCACGACGGCGCGGCTCGCTATCACTGCACCGTGGCCTATCTCTACCCCTGGCATGATTAAAGCTTCAGTGCCTATCCACACATCGTTTCCAACAATGGTGTCCCCTGCTGGTGCGTAAGCATTTTCAGCCCCTGCAAAAGCAGGCTCTTCTGACATAAAGAAAAAGGGAAAAGACGATACCCAATCGTGTCTGTGGCCTTGATTACCCGCCATCATGAAGGCCACACCACTGCCTATGGAACAAAAATCACCAATGCGCAGCTTATCTACATCGTCGCGGTCTGGCATCAAGTAGCGGGCGCAATCATCAAACGAGTGCCCATGATAATAACCAGAGTAGTAGCTGTAACGCCCCACCTCGATATTGGGATTGGTGACTTGCTCCGAGAGCAGTTTGCCTCGGAAAGGACTTTCAAAATAATTCGTCATAATGTGTTTTACTCTATGATCTACGCCTATCCCTTGTGAGGATACGGCTTTGATACCTAGGGCTTTAGCGTAGACTACAATAATGTCTTTAAGCCCTAATCGCTTACTGTATTCCTATTTCTTTCTCTGCACACCTATTAGCTATGTTCACAGGTATAGTTCAAGGCAAAGCACGCATTGCCACCCTTAAAGATCACAATGGTCTACGCACTCTAGAACTAGAGTTTCCGGCCGGCTTCTGCGAAGGGCTGGAAATTGGCGCTAGCGTCTCGGTGGATGGCGTCTGTCTGACCGTTACCGAATTACTGTCTGACACCATGGCCTCGTTTGATGTCATGCTGCAAAGTCTGAACATCACCACGTTGTCGCAGTACCAAGAAGGTACCTTGGTCAACGTAGAGCGCGCTGCCAAAGATGGCGCTGAAATTGGTGGTCATCCGCTGTCAGGTCACGTGGATTTCGTAGGTACCATCAACCTCATCCAGATTTTTGATGACAACAAACAAGTACGCTTCAGCGTACCGGCTGAGTTCTGTCGCTATATTTTTGCCAAAGGCTATATTGCGATTAACGGTGCCAGCCTGACTGTATCTGAGGTCAACAAACAAGAAAACTGGTTTGAGGTCTGGCTGATTCCTGAGACCCGCCGTGTAACCACGCTAGAAGACAAAGGCGTGAACGACACCGTGAATATTGAAATCGAACGCGGTACTCAGGTCGTGGTAGACACCATTCGCGACAGTATTCAAGAAAGTCTGGGCAGCTTGCAGCCGTTGCTAGAAAAACTGCTGCAGTCCCAAGGTATCTCGCTGGAAGAACAACTATTCAGCCAACAGTTACAGCGCCTGAACCAATCTACCAAACCCTAAGCACCGCAATACCACCTAGGGTTACAAACATCCTGCCATCATGACGAGGCAGGATGTTTTTTTTCAGACTGCCGCACCAACCCCCATACCATCAACAGTGCTGCTGCCATAATCCCCACCGCCGACCACGATACAACGTTAAATGCGTTATCGAAGGCCTGCAAGGCAGCATGCAACAATGGTTGAGCCGATTCTGCAGGCATACTGCCCACCAAATAACGCACCTCATCCAAGCTATCCACAGCGCTAGGCAAATTCATGCTGTTGGCGGTTGCCAGCATATAAGCGCTGTACACCGCCGACATTACACTGCCCATCACGGCCACCCCCATCGCACCGCCTAGTTCGTACGAGATTTCTTCTAGTGAGCCCACCATACCCACCTGATTCGCCGGTGCTTGCTCTAACACCGCATACGACGCGGTAGTCATTGCCGCACTTAGCCCACACCCAAGCAAAATCAAACTGGCTGCGCGTGGCCACGTCCCCATGTCATGCAGTACAGCAAAGCAGGTCATTCCCACCAATGACAGCAACACCGCCACGACCAACAAGCGTTGGTACGGCAGATAACGCATCACATAACCACTTAAGGGCCCGGCTAATAAGGACGAGATAGGCAGTGGTAGCAGCACCAAGGCCGCATTAAAAGGGGAATGCTCTAGCACCAACTGCAACTGTTGGGTAAAGGCGAACTCTACACCCGACAGCGTAACGGTGCTTAAGAAGGCTGTAATCACCCCTGCACTAAACAGCGGATTTTTAAAAATGGCGAAACTGAGCAGTGGATACGGGCCATGCAGTTGCCTGTGAGTAAACCACCCCAGAAACACAAATGCCATGACCACACTGCCCCAAAAGTACGCCCACGAGGTGTTAGGCAAAGCGGCTTCTTTCAATGCACTGACGGCAGCAATTAAGCCCACCATCACCAGCAATGAACTGCAGCCATCCCACTTTTTATGCGTAGGCTCAGGTTGGTGTTTGGGCACTACCCAAAGACTCACCACCAACGTGAGCACCACAATGGGCACATTGATGAGAAACACCGATCCCCACCAAAAGTACTCCAACAACATACCACCCACCACTGGCCCCATCGCCGCACCACCGGCGGCAATGGATGACCACACGCCAATCGCTAACGAGCGTTCTTTTTCATCCGTAAACACATCGCGAATAATCGCTAATGTCGCGGGCATCATCATGGCCGCCCCCAACCCTAAAGCAGCACGCGCAATAATTAAGATCAAGGAAGACGGTGAGAACGCTGCCCACAACGAGGCCAAACCAAATACCGTTAGGCCACTCATAAACATACGACGGTGGCCGATGTGATCCCCTAGTGAGCCCATTCCCAACAGCAAACCAGCCACCACTAAGGAATAGGCGTTCACAATCCATAGTTTTTCACTGGTGGTAGTGTGTAACGCCGCGCTTAAGGAGGGCAAGGCGGTGTACAACACCGTAATATCCACCACAATCAACAATAACGCACTGGCTACCGCCAGCAAGGTGAGCCAACGATAGCGATACGGTACTGCACTGTTTTCTGACAGCATACTTCCCTACTAAACAACTAGTGATTGATAAATGGCTGATCGGCTAACCGCCTGTCCTCATCGTTTACCGATGTCAGCTTGGACAAATGTTTACCTAGCCACTGGCGCAAATCATCCATGTAGCTGTACACCACAGGAATGAACACCAGACTGAGTAACGTAGACGTTAATAACCCACCAATCACCGCTGCGGCCATTGGTGCCCTAAAACCAGCATCTGCACCGGTACTGAGCAAAACAGGAATCATCCCTGCCACCATCGCAATGGTGGTCATCACAATAGGACGTGCGCGCTCTTTACCCGACTGCAACAATGCCTGTGCAAGATTCATACCGGCTCGGTGTTTTTCCGAGGCAAAGTCCACCAGCAAGATGGAGTTCTTTGTCACGATACCCATCAACATCAAAATACCGATCACGGCAGATAAATCTAAGGTGGCCCCTTGCAGTAATAATCCGGCAAATGCGCCCCCCATAGACAGCGGCAAGGCGACCAAAATAGTGAGGGGTTGCAGGAAATCTTTGAACAACAGCACCAAAACGGCATACACCATCAAAATACCAAAGCCCATGGCCAACGCAAATTTCTCGAACATTTCAGTCAGAAACTCCGCATCGCCATACTTCATCAGCGTCACACCTGTGGGTAAGTCTTGCATCTCGGGTAAGGCATAGACGCTTTCTAACACCGTACCTAAAGACTGCCCTGGCTGCAGATCAGCCTCTACCGCAATACGACGCATGCGATCAAAGCGTTCAATTTGAGCAGGCCCTACCCCAAAACCCACATCCGCTACCGTGTGCAAAGGCACCGTACCACCCTGTTGTGACGGTATACGCAACTGACGCAGCGTTTCCACGTCATTGCGGTCTCGCTCGCTTAACAACACACGTATGGGCACTTGCCTATCGGCAGCATTAAAACGTGCCGAACTGGCATCAATATCACCCACTGTCGCGATACGTAAGGCAGCACCTACACTTTGCGCGGTAACCCCTGCTCGCGCCGACTCATCGGTGCGCAACCGTATTTGCAACTCGGGGCGCGCCAATGGCTCTTTGACCTGCACATTAGCAATGCCTTTCAACCCCTCCATTTGCTTACGCAACCGGTGTGCGGCGTCGGAAAGCGCTTGCCCATCAGCACTCACCAAAATGACGGACACATCACGGCTCTCGCCACCGCCAAATGAGAACTGCACATCTTCGAATTGCGCCAACTCACTACGCAACCGCTGCTCCACTTGTTTCTGTGACGCATCACGCTTCGCTAATGGCACTAACCGTATCATCATTGAACCAGAGGCCACACCCGAACTATCATCCCCATCACCACCACTACTGGCAAACACGGCATCTACCTCGGGGTGCTGACGCACCTTTTGTGACATGGCAACAATTTTGGCGTCGGTTTGGGCCAAGGTGGCACCTGGCGGCAGTTTCACCTGCATGTTGATGAGACTCTGATCCCCTTCTGGCATAAAACCTACCGGGATGAATGCCAACAACATGGCGGAGGCGACCAGAAACAACGCCCCCACTCCTAAGGTGCGACGTCTATGGTTAAGCGCCCACTCCAAAATAGATAAGTAACGTTTCAACAAGCCTTTGGCAGGAGCATTGGCGGCATGCAGCTTGCTTGCTGGCAACGGCTGCAAAATATACGCCGCCAACAAAGGGGTCGCTAACCTCGCCACCAATAACGATGCCAGCACGGCTACCGATACCGTCACCCCAAACTGCTCAAAATACTGACCGATATAACCACCGATGAAACTCACCGGCAAAAACACCGCCACAATGGTCGCCGTAATAGCCACCACAGCAAACCCGATGGCATCCGCCGCATCAATAGCCGCTTGGTACGGGCGCTTTCCTTTATAGAGGTGCTGCTCAATATTTTCTACCTCGACGATGGCATCATCCACCAAAATACCAATCACTAAAGTCAGCGCCAACAAGGTAATGCTGTTCAAGGTGTAATCCAACAGCATCATGACCACAAATGTAGGCAAGATAGACAGCGGTAAAGCAATCGCGGCCACCACCGTGGCACGCCAACTGCGCAAGAATACGAACACCACCAGCACTGTCAGCAGTGCGCCCTCTAACAGCGTTTTCATGGATTCTTTGTAGCTATCTTCGGTGTATTTCACCAATGACAAAATAGGCTGTATGCGTATGTCGCTATGACTTTGCTGCAGCGTTTGTATCCCCTTTTCTACCAGCTCAGCCACTACCGTATCGCTAGCACCTTTACTGCGAAATACGGAAAAGCCCACAACTTCGCGCTCGGCTAAGCGTGCTTTGCTACGACGCTCTGCACTGCCATCGCTGACCACAGCTAACTCGGACAACACCGCCCAGCGCCCGTCTGACAAGGCAATAGGTAACTGCGCCAGCTCGGCTACTTCTTTGGTACTACCCAAAATACGTATAGCCAACTCGCGACCACTTAATACGGCTCGCCCACCCGGCTCATCAATATTGCTACGCACCAACTGAGCATTCACTTCCTCGGCAGTAATACCTAAAGCCTCTAGGCGGTCGGGGCGCAACTCTACGCGCACCTCTCGCTTAGCACCACCTAAGCGTTGTACACGCTGCACGCCAGGCTCGGCTAACAGCACGCGGCTAACGCGGTCATCCACAAACCACGACAGCTCTTCTGGCGAACGCTCGGTAGAACTGATGGCGTAATACAGAATCGCGCCCCCTTCTACATCCACGCGAGTGACCTGCGGCTCTAAGATGCTTTGCGGTAACTCCGAACGTATAGTGGTGATGGCATCCCGCACATCGTTGGTAGCCCTGTCTGGGTCTACACCCAAGTTGAACTCAACGGTGGTCAGCGATGTACCCTCACTTAAGGTAGAGGTGATGTGACGCACACCGGCCATGCCAGCAACGCTTTCCTCTACCTTACGGGTAATGGCGTTTTCCAGTTCACTAGGTGCAGCGCCGGGCTGGGCCACCAACACCGTCACAATAGGAAACTCCACCCTAGGGTTTGAGTTGATAGGCAACTTGAGAAACGCCAACCACCCTGCGATGGTCAGCATAAAAAACAGCACTAACGTGGGAATGGGCCTACGTATTGCCCAAGATGACAACTGCGAATTCATGGCTGAGCGCGCTCCAACTCATGCACATCCACATGATCGCCGTCTTTCACAAACGCGAAAGCGGTCGCCACCACGCTGTCGCCCTTACTCAAGCCTTCCACTACTTCCACCCACTGAGCATCTTGCCAGCCTATGCGCACAGGCTGGTACGACACCACCCCGCCGTCTACCACTTTCATCACTGCGGCTTCCCCTTGGCTATTCACGGATACCGCACTGGCAGGTACGGCAATCGCCAAAGTATGGCTAGCCAAGGTCAGCTCTGCTCTACCAAACATACCTGCCATCACGACGGATGGCACGGTGTCTAAGGTGATACGCACCGACCCCATACGTGAGGCTTTATCCACTTGTGCTGACACCAGTCGTACAGACCCTGCCGCTGCCTCGGATTGCCCCGTCCACTGCACGGCGGCAGGCATGCCGGTATGCAACTGCGCTAACATCCCTTCGCCCACATCGCCTTCCAGCTCTATCACACTATTTTTAGCCAGTGTAAACAGCGCATCATTGCCCACTTGCGCTCCGGCCTGTGCATGACGTTGCAACACTAATCCTTCAACCGTGGCCACAATGCGCGTTTTATCCAACTGCTCTCGCTGCTCTGCTAGCTCGGCCTGCGCCTTGCTCAGTACGGCTTGTGCGGCTTGCCACGTTGCGTGTGCCGCTTGAGCTTGTGTACGTCGTTCATCTAAGGTTTGCGCACTGACCGTACCTTGGCTTAAACCTGTCACACGTTTGAGGTTTTTCTGAGCCTCTTGATGCAGCGCCAACTTTTCCTGCAATTCAGCCATCGCACTGGCCACACTCGCTTGGGCTTGTTGCACTTGTGCTCGCTGCACGGTGTTATCCAGTTCAGCTAGCAACTGCCCTTGTGTGACGCGCTCACCCTGTTCTACCAACACGCTTTCTATGCGCAGCCCGGTTAATGCCGTACCAATCTCAACGGTATCTTTGGCCACTAACGAGCCACTCACCCGCGCCCGTGGATGCAACACCACCGCATCGGCTTTAACGGTGCTAATGCGCAACAACGGTTCATCGGGTACGGTGTCTTTGCTAGAGAACAAAAACCACATTGCCAGCACTACCAGCACGCATAAGCTGCCTATGCCCCACTTGCTGCGTAAGCCTGTCAGCACGGCGTTAGATTTTTCTGTAGAACTATTCATAGTGATGCAGCAAACTGTACATTTTTTTGTTAGACTGATTAGTCGATCTATTATTTAGAAGATGCTCTACGCTGTCAACTTCTGCTTTGCACCCCTTATGCATTTACGTCGCCCATTCGCTTTACATCACTCTGTTATGGCACTTGGACTCAGCCTTGCGCTGTCTGCGTGCACCAACACCCCCACCTTGCCAGATCAGCACGTACCTCTAGCAGTAAACTGGGCACAACAGCATGCATTGCTCACACAAACGCCTGAGATTGACCCCGCTTCGTGGTGGACAACCTTTGAGGATCCTCTGTTGGATGCCCTCGTCGCCACAACACAGGCACAAAACCTATCACTGGCGCAGGCCGCCTATAGACTGCACAGCGCTAGAGCTTTGATACAACAAGCGGTAGCGGCGGGCTTACCTGAAATCACGGCTAAAGCGGAAACCCAACATCAACGAAAGTTGTCTACTTCGCACAATGCGTCACCACTCATGGACCCCACGGTAGACGGTGATCTGGCCCCTGACTCTGAACGTACGACGGGCTATTACCAAGCGGGCTTTGATGCGGCGTGGGAGCTGGATTTATTTGGCCGTGTGTCATCGCAACGTGACTCTGCTCACAGTGCTGCCGGTGTGGCCTACAGCGATTTACGCCATGTCCATGTCAGCGTGATCGCTGAAGTAGTACGCAATTACGTAGAATTACGGGCACAACAACAGCAGTTGTCGCTGACAGAACAAAACCTGGCAGACCAAACCACCCTTTTGCAACGCACTGAAGAACGACACGCAGCAGGCTTACTTGCCGATTACGAAAAAGACCAAATCCACGCTGACCTGATTAGCCTGCAACAGCAACAACTACAACTACAGCAAGCACTACAACAAACATTGCTGCGCCTGGCTGTGTTAACAGGCGAATCTAGCGTAGATACGGAATTACGTGCACTTTCCCCCCTACCCAATCCGCAGCGGCTAGGTTTCAACATGCTACCTGCTGAGTTACTGCGTGTACGTCCTGCTATTCAGCAAGCGGAATTTAAGGTGGCACAAGCCAGTGCAGAGCTAGGAGTCGCCCAAGCAGACCTTTACCCACGCTTACGTTTATTGGGCAATATCAGCCTCAGCGACAACCTGACGGGTAAACCGTTATTGGGTCGCACAGAAATTGCAGGCGGCTCTTTCTCACTGAACATTCCGCTACTAGACTGGGGTGCCAGACAAGCGGTGGTCAATGCGCGTGAAGCACAGCTAGCCGAAGCCATTTTGGCGTACCGCGAAGCAGTATTAGAAGGCGTGGAAGAAACCGAAAACGCCTTGTTGGCGATCGCCACACACACCACTGCTGTGCAGCACGCCCAACACAAGTTGGCGTTCACTCAACGTGCCTTAGACAGAGCCCAAGAGTTGTATCAACAGGGCATGATTCCGCTGCATGAAGTGTTAGAAGCATCACTGCAAAAACGTCGCAGCCAAATAGAAGTCGTGGATGCCCAAGCCGAACAGGCTAACGCGGTGATTGCGCTGCACAAAGCCGTGGGTGGCGCAGAACTGCCGGCTAGTTTGTTAGATAAGCAATCCGCGCTGCACCCTGCATTGTGAGTGTCATGGTTGGGGCAGCAGCACTTCAGCCAACCAATCCTGCATATCAGCCATTACATCCTTCAACTGGCTTTGCCCCTGGGCATCTTGCATGACGTGATCTAACTCTGGGTAGTAGCGATAACGTACCTGTGTCGGCCCAGCCTGCTGCACCTGCCTCACCATCTGCTCTACCGCTACTGGGTCCACGGAAGTATCTAAACCACTTTGCAAAAGCAGTAATGGTGTTTTTACGCTGGCTAACGCGGCCTGTTGGTCGTGACGCAACATGCTTTGCCACCATGCCACACCGTGATTGCTCGCGACCAACTCAGGATCAGGCGTGCCGCTGACGTATTCGATAAAGCCTTGTATACCGGCTAAAGCTTCTGCCTTTTCGGACTCCGCTAAGGGTGCTACACGAATGCTGTGTATCACATCCTCTTTAAACCAGCGCCCACCACCATTAAAGGCAATACTGGCATCAACCAGATCCGTCTCTGCAGCCAGCAGCACAGCAGTCACAGCCCCTTCACTTCCGCCTACCACCACCACATTTTTATAATTCTGATGCCACTTGAGCATATTCAATACCGCTTGGTAATCGCTCACCCGTTGCATCAAGCTATCGTATTGAATAGTGTCAGCAGGGCAATCCGTACGTTCCGTGTTTTGATCCCACGGTAATGAGGCATCAATACCGTACTTTTCCACAGTCAGCACATCTGCTCCCGGCAACATGGGCACAAACATCTCTTGTATGCGGGGGTTATGAATCACGCTATTGCAGTCCGACCCTTGCATCACTACCAATAACTGCTGCGCGGGTTGTAGCGCAGCCGGTTGTACGTAATACACGATGTCAGAACCATCTGATCGCGGTAATAACATCGCCGACTGTGCCACAGTAATCGTGCTCAATAATGCCATCGCACTGCCCGCTACTACGGTGCGCAAACGTCTACGCCTCGCAGAACCTAACACCAACTTTTCCATGATCTAGTTATTCCATATATCGTGCTTTGTGCGGCACTGACAGTCAGCCTGACGTGATCTGATGACTAGTCCAACAACCCATGTGCAGCGAACATATCCTGATAAATCGCGTGTACAACCTCATGCTTGCTACGGTTGTAATCGAGCGCATTGTTTGTACCACTGGCAGCCGTGAATTTAGATGCAGCATAACGTTTTCTGTCAGCGTCGTGATTACACAGCCACTCTCTAAACAGCACATGACGAATATGTTCTGGGCATTCCGGTGCGAACACATGTAGGTTCACACGCGGATGTTCGTGGCGTAGCATACGATGCTGATACCACGACGGTTCGCGCACAGTCAGTTGGTATCCCAACTGTGTTAAGGCGGGCACATAGCTGTCTTCGTCGGTAGGGTCTGCCACCAACACATCAATATCAATCACCGGCTTGGCGGGCAACTCAGGCACAGCGGTAGACCCTACATGCACAATACTTAGTGCCTTATCTCCCAAGGCCTGCTGAATACGGCCGTGTTCATACTGATAGCGCAACACCCACGCAGGGTCGTAGGCCACCACTTCCATTTTCTCTACCTGCGGCTTACCTGCCACCCACGGATTCTCGTTGGGATCACCGTCCACAAATGTGGTGATGGCAAGCTTGTCATTCTGTGTCCATGTACGGCGTGTAAGGTCATCTACATTCACGACTTTCCCCAGCATTTGTATAATCAATTTATTGAATATTTCTATTGCACTTATGACCACCACTAGCCAGCCGTCTACTCAGCCCTCATTCGGAGCATTGGCCGATATTGCACGCACCTTGGCCAATGAGCACCGCTTGGCGTTACTGACGCTCTTGCACAATGAAGAATGGTCGGTAGAACAACTGGCTGAACGCAGTGGTTTATCCATTGCCAATACCTCTCAGCACCTGCAAAACCTAAAGCGTGCTGACATGGTGCAAACCAGGCGTGATGGCAAGTATATTTACTATCGATCCAGTGCTGGCCCTGTTCAAGTGATACTAGCCAGTTTGCAGCAATACCTAGCATTCCAACATACGCAAATACACGAACTGCTCACCGACAACCAACATCAACGCGAGCGCTTAGATGGTTTGTCGGTTGAAGACTTACTGGTACAAATCAAAACGGACAGCGTGGTACTGCTAGATGTACGTCCTGACGACGAATACCGCTCTGGCCACATACCAGATGCCTTGCATATTCCTGTCTCTGCCCTGCAAGGCAGATTGCACGAATTGCCTACCAACAAAACCATCGTCGCTTATTGCCGCGGGCCCTATTGCGTACTCTCCAGCGAAGCCGTACAAATACTGCACAACAATGGCTTGTTGGCTACGCGACTACCTGCTGGCTACGATGCCTGGCAAGCTGCAGGGTTAGCAACCGCTCAACCCTCTGCGCGTTAAGCAACGGATAGTGTTCAAGGCCGCAAGGCTTTACGTATCATTTTTTCTAGAATATCTAGTTGTGACTCCCATTTGAAGCCAGGCTGCATGATGCTTCGACCTAACACACCATCGCCCAGCATCAACAACCACGTAGCCGTGGCTTCCGGCTCTAGCTCTACATCTATTTCACCGTTTTTCATGCCCTGTTCAATCAACTGAACCAACTTCTGCTTATTGAAGTCTTCATTTTCTAGAAAAATCGACATCACTTCAGGGTTACGGGCAGCTTCTGCACCCACCTCTAGACTTAAGCGGGCAGAGATAGGATCGTGGTTCATCACATCAATAATGGTGCGAATGATTTGCACGATGGAATCCATCACGGTTTTCTCAGAAGAACATCGCTCAAAAATCTCTGTGAGTAGTTCACGGTCTTCTTTGGCGATTTCTTGAATAATTTCGTCTTTGGTGGCGAAGTAATGAAACACGTTACCAGGGCTCATCCCTACCTCCTTACAGATCTCGGCAGTAGATGTGGCATGAAACCCTTTTCGGGAAAAACACACCATAGCGGCCTCAACGATTTCCTTCCGTTTGGCACGCTGTTTATCGGTTAACGGTTTGCTGCTCATACTTCACTCACCTCCTTTGTTAAAAAAATAGACTAATTGGTCTACTTATTAAATCACTTTTTTATACTGGAGCAAAGCGCGGTTTCAATATGCCATAAAAAAGGGGGCCGCTGTCCCCCATCCGTTACTCGCTTATTTCTTCCCTGTTGAGCCTGTTGATTTGCTCGGCTTTAACGACGACGTATTGCCAGGGTTATCTTTTGGAATGAGGTCTACCCTTAGACTATCGGTCAAATGCTCAACAAACACGCGCACTTTGCGCGGCACAAGTTGGCGATGCGCATAGGCCACGTAGATATCCAACGGGGCGGGCGACGCGTCTAACTCGACCACCACCAACTCTCCTGCTTCTATATGTGCTGCGCAGTCTTGCTCTAATAACACTGCAAACCCTACCCCCGCCAGCGCAGCCTCTTTTGCCAATTGCCCGCTATCTACTCGGAAACAACGCTCTATCGCCGGCGACTCTAGTTCTCCGGACGGCAAGATAAATGTCCACGGTGTACCTTCCAACTCTTCACTGGTGGTAATGCACGGTGAGGTAGCCAAATCCGTTAATAATCGAGGACAACCCGTACGAGCCAGTAAAGACGGAGCAGCCACCACTTTGCTGTGCAACTGCCCCAGTTGACGTACCACATAAGGGCTATCTGCCTGTAAGCCACGCCCCAACCATATCGCCACATCCACATGCGGCTGGAACGCCGTACCCTGCAAACTGGTCATGCACTGCACTTCCAGCGCGGGGTGTTGCTGCACAAAACTCACCATTGCCGAGCCCACTAAACGTGGACCTATTTCGGCGGGTAATACGACTTGCAATACGCCGTGTAGTTCGTGCTGCTCGGTTTGCATGGTGTCTAGCGCGGCATCAATCTGGCCAGCGATAGGCGACCATGCTTGCCACAGCAACTGACCTTGTTCAGTCAGTTGCAAATTACCCCCTCGTTTATCAAACAACGGCATGCCTAGGTCTTTTTCTAACGTAGACATTTTCCTACTCAGGTTAGCTACCGTCACGCCGCGCTTTTTCGCTGCCGCCGAGACACTGCCCAACGCCACTACGTCTACAAAACTTTGTACTGCATTCAAGTTCACTTTTTCGCCCATACACTGTAGATCCCGATAAAGCAGGTTTGATGTTGTGATGACTAGTACGCCAGCACACAAGTCACAATAATAAAGACTACCTTATTTTGCGTAGTCTTCAGCATGTCTCTGGCTCTTTCTTCGCGCTGCATTACGGTCATCACCCTTAGCCTCAACAGCATTCAGTTTATCAATGCCCTAGAACACAGAGCGTGGTGGCCACTGTCCCAAGGCTGCTCCCCCCTTACCAATCAGTAATTCGCACGCTGTGCTGTAACCACCATAGCCTCTTTTACGGTTTTTCTGACTGCATGAATCACTCTAATAACGGCGTTAGGTGTTGAATCTGTCTCATGGATGCGAGAGATATTTTTTATATACATCAATAGAATAAATAAACCACCTTAATAATAAAAAGCATGTTAAGGTAATTTAAAAATAATGAATAATAAAAAACAAAATATACTAAAGGATATTCATCCTATACCAAATACAAAGCCTAATCGCTACATTATAAAAAATAAGCGATCTATACTTATGAAGTCGATACAGACCAGACCTCGTTAGGTAAGGCTCCTGTACGGAGAAACGCTACTGCCCAGAAACGTCCAAAGACGCCAATGGGTTTGAACAGAAACCATCGACTTAAGGTGGTTTATAACGTAGCTAGGGTTCACTCTCTTATGCCGTGCAGTGCTAAAGCTCAATGATTTGGGGTGCATTGGTGGAAGGCTATCGCCCTCTGCCAATCTGGTGCATGAACAACGGTGACTCGCCTCTCTGGCCACACCTTGCGAACGCACGCCCCATTCTGGAGAGGCGTGTTTTCATTGCCTGTTAGTTCACCAACTAATGGACACCGTTACGGTGTCATCCTCTGGATGAGCCGATAAACCCATGCACAGCAAGGTGTTTTACATGTTAAAGCTCTATCAAGCCACTACAGCACATGTTGCTGATCAGGCCGTTGGCCGTGTCAGCTGGGACCACCACGCCAACCCAGGGCAAGACGTGGTGCGTGCACTAGCCAGCACTTTTTCTCTGGACTCCAAGACCCTGCAAAAGCAGTTGGGTTCGTCGTGCCGTCCCTTGGCTATGGACTACCACGGCACCATGATGATTACGCTGGCTGTGACGAAGAAAAACGCCCCCACCGCTAAGCGTTTGTTCGATATGGAGTACCTCACTATCGTGATGCGCGATCAGCACATCGTGACCTTAGGTGATGATTCCAATCAATCCATTCACACTTTGCTAAATAGCTTCAATCAAGGTGCTCACCATAGCAGTGTGCATACGCTGCTGTTTCATATTTTGAAAGTCTGTGCAGGAAAATTTGTAGAAGCACTTTCTGAAATCAATCATAAAGTAGAAGAGATTGAAAACGGTTTAAAAACCGCCATTCAAAATAAACAAATCTTTCAGCTTTTGGAAAATAATAAAAACCTGAATTTATTATCCAGTACGCTGAAATCCAATTTGAATATTTTGAAGAAGATACAGCTACGACAAAAATTCTACTCAGACGAATCCAGTCATGCTTTATTGGCCGATGCCATTATTGAAACCGAACAAGCCCAAAGCATGGCCGAGATTCACAACATCAACCTGAGCAACTTGATGGACGCGTATTCAGCAGCCGTTGAGAACAACCTGAGCTTGGTCGTTCAGTATTTATCTGTATATGTCATTGTGGCAGCCGTTCCTATGGGAATTGCTGGCATTTATGGCATGAACACCCCCTTACCTTTCCAGGATGAACCGTATGCCTTGGCGGCACTAGGCGGTATTGCCCTGCTCATCGCCACTTTGTTGGTTGTCACCCTCAAAGTCCGTCGGATCCTCTAAGTTTCTGGAGAAACCCATGCTGCATATTTACAAAAGCGACGCCCAAGGCACCCTGCTGAACGTTAAAGAAATCACCCACAACAGTCTGGTGTATCTGGAAAATCCTAGCGCCGAGGAAATCCAAAGCACCGCTAAAACACTGAACATTCCACTGGATTTCTTTGAAGACTCTCTGGATAAAAACGAGCTGCCACGCATCGAGAAATCAGGCCAAGCCTCACTGATCGTCGTCAATGCTCCTGTACGTGTTTCGGAAGAAAGCGCTAAAGCTGGCGTGCCCTACAAAACAGCCCCCATAGGTTTGATTCACACCCAAGACAATCTGGTGATTGTGGCGCGTGAAAAACTGCCCTTTATTGGCGACCTCATCAAAGGTAAATACGGCGATTTTCAATCGTTCATGAAAACCCGTATCAGCTTGCTGCTGTTCAAAGCAGTATCACAAGCCTTTGATAACTGCTTGCACCAGATCAACCATCAGGTAAGCGGCTTGCAAAAGAAAATCAAATCCTCGTACCACAACAACGAGCTATTTGGCCTGATCAACCTGAACAAAAGCCTGGTGTATTTTTCTACCTCGCTAAGCGCGATGTCCATTCTGTACAAACGCTTGATGGAAGGTGTGGACATCAAAATCCACGACGAAGAAAAAACACGCTTGAACGACATTTTGATTGATATTCAGCAATCGGCGGAAATCACCGAAATGCGTCGTGAAAGCTTAAGTAACTTGATGGACGCTTATGCTGCCATCATTCACAACAACTTGAACTCCGTGCTGAAAATGCTCACCACGCTCACTATCGTGATGATCATTCCTACCATGATAGGCAGCATTTTCTCGATGAACGTGGCGCTGCCTTACGAAGAAGAGTGGATTTCCACTGTCGTGATCAGTATTGCCATGGTTGCCATCAGCGCATTCCTTGTGGTGCTTTTCTACAAGAAAAAATACCTGCGCCTGTAAGTCTGGCTTGCCCTTGGAACCCTTTTTGCACGAGAAACGATCATGAAAACTATCTACTGCAGCCGCAACAACGAGCTAACCAAAGTTGAAAAAATCAACCAAAACAGCTGGGTACAACTGACTAACCCTACGCTGGATGAAATCCATGACGTCGCAACCACACTGAACTTGCCTATTGAGTTCTTGAATGACGCCTTAGATACTGACGAACGCCCACGCATTGAGCACCGTGGCCCTGCCACCTTGTTGATGCTGCACATCCCGTACAGCGATCCTAACGTCAAAAACCTGTACGACGATGTGAAGTACAAAACCATTCCTTTCGGCATTATTCTTAGCGGTGGTCACATGGTGACTGTGTGCAAAGAAAGCGGCTTTATCAACAAAGACTTCTTTGTGCAGCAAGGCCTGATTTTGGATGAGCACAACCAAAGCTACAACCTGTTCTCTATCTTGAACCAAGTCGCCCACGTCTTTGCCGATGCCAGCAAAACGCTGGATGAGTCCATCAGCAAAGCCGAAGACGAGCTGTCCAAGTCATACCGCAACCAAGAGCTGTACACTTTGCTGTATCTGAACGAAAGCTTGATCTACCTGACCACCGCACTGAAAAACATGATGCACGTCATGAACCGCATGCAGAAAGACAGCCCACTGCCTATGGACTCCCGTGCTCGCCTACTGTTTGAGGAAGCCTTGGTAGAAGTAGAGCAAGTACACTCCATCACCAAAATCAGCCAAATCAACCTGAACAACGTGATGGATGCGTACGGCAATATCATTCAGAATAACGTGAGTCACATTGTGAAACTGCTGACCGCCGTGACCATTGTGCTGTCTATTCCTACCTTGATTGCCAGCATCTACGGGATGAACGTACCGCTGCCTTACCAGGAAGAACCCGGTGCTTTCACCGCCATCATCATCAGCATGGTAGTGATTAGCGGGATTGTGGCGTTCCTCTTCCAAAAGAAACGTTACTTCTAAGCAGGCCACAAAAAAGCCCAGTTTTTACACTGGGCTTTTTTTATGGGTGCTGCATTCATCTTGTCGCGCTAGAACACTACCCTAGCAGCAACACAATCACCATCCCCCACAGCGTCAAAAACGTATTACTGATCGCATAGGGCACGGTGTAACCCAGCATAGGTACGTTGCTTCTTGCCGCTTCAGCCACCATCGCTACCGACGCCGTACTGGTACGCGCACCACCGCAGCAGCCCAAGTTAATGGCAGGGTCAAAGCGGAAGATATATTTGCCGATGAGCGGTGCCAGCAACATAGGCAGGCTAGTCGCAAATAAGCCCCAGAAGAACAGTTCTATCCCTACCTCTTTCACCCCTTGGATAAAGGTTGGTCCGGCGGTAATCCCCACCACGGCAATAAACACGTTCAAGCCAACGGAGTTCATGAACCACAAGGTAGCTCTAGGTACGCTACCAAGCTTGGGTTTAAAGCTGCGTAACCACCCAAAGACCAGACCGGCGATCAACGCACCACCCGAGGTGGACAAGGTAATAGGAATACCACCCACGGGCACCACAATCGCACCGATTAAGCCCCCGATCACAATACCTGAGCCAACAAACACCATATCGGTCACGCTGGTGGGTCTATCAGCAAAACCGAATTCTTCGATCACAGATTCCACGTGTTTGCGACTACCGCTCACGCTCACGATGTCGCCCCGGTGTAGTTTGGTTTGTGCCTGTACGGGGATGTCTACACCCATGGAACCTCGGCGTATACGCGTGACATAGACGCCACGCGCGCACGGGCTTTTAGAAAGCTCTAGCAGGGTTTTACCGTTGGCATTTTTACTAGTAACCACCACATCAATAGACTCAATAGGAATCTGCAGCAGCTCTTGGTCAGCCACTTCTTCGGCACGATTAGACCAATCCACCAGTGTCTCGTGCCTACCCGATACGGCCACCACGTCGCCCACTTGCAAAACCGTGTTGCTATCAAACTCAATAATCTTACCGTTGCGACGTAGGTTTTCTAGGAACAAACGCTCTCCACCCGTCATGCCAGCTTCAGCTTGGGCCACGGTTTTACCGGCAATGAAATCAGGTTTGGTCAGTTTGAAAGAACGCACAATATACTGGTACCACGCCGACTGCATACCGCCATCTGGCTCGCCCTCGGACATTTCTTTCTCGTAGCGCGCACATTCTTCTTGCAGATTAATACGCAATATTTTGGGGCCCAGATACGCAATAATCCAACCCGTACCCACCGTACCAAACAAGTACGTCACCGCATACGCGACCGGAATAGCATCTAACTGTGCTTGGATTTGATCGGCTCCAATATCTAGCCTATTAATGGCGTCAGTCGCCAAACCAATAGAAGCTGAAATGGTTTGTGTACCTGCTAATAAGCCGGCGGCCAAACCTGGGCCATACCCTGACAATACCGCTGCCAGATAGACTGACAACAAGCACAAGCACGACACAATGACCGCAAACACCGCTTGTGGCAAACCGTCGTTTGCTACGCCACGAACAAACTGCGGCCCTACCCCAAAACCTACGGCAAACAAGAACATGATGAAAAACACCGACTTAATGTGCGGTGAAATATCGATGCCTATTTGCCCAATAATCACGCCCGCCAACAACGTACCCGTGACGGAACCCAAACTAAAACTGCCAAATTTTTTGCCACCTATCCAGTAGCCCACCGCCAGCGCTAAAAAGATCGCCAACTCGGGATAGCTGCGCAAGGTTTGCTCTATCCAATGCCAAATCGCCATATTTCCCCCTACTACGCCAATAACGGCCAGAACTTGATCAGCACTGGCCGTTATGACGATTAGCTCATAGTTGTATTAACGAAGTTTGAGTAGCTGCAGCCCACGGCTGGCTTCATAACCGTGCACCTCTTTCACGTCCAGCTTGCGCATGAACTCAATGGTGTCGCGGCTAATCACCTGACCAGGCACCAAGATAGGGAAGCCTGGAGGGTACGGAATCACCATTTTGGCTGATACCATCGGCGGCCCTTCTTGCAGGCGTCTATCGCACTCTTCGCTATTCAAGGCCACATACTCGCAATTTTCTTCTTTCCAACTCATGAAGAAAGCCTCGCGTATATTGCCCTCTACCGCTACCGCACCGTTACTGTCATGACGGAATTTCTCATGGAAATGGCTGAAGTTAGGCAGATCAGGCACGTCGTGCATCAGGCTGGTCACACGCTCTTCAAAGCGCAGTCGCCCTTGTTCGCCGGTCTTGGTCAGCTTCTGCTCTACGTCGCTAGAAATCTCCAGCAATACGCGAATCAAGTGCGCCACGTCACTACGGGTGTTGTTGATATTGGACTGTAGCAAGACCGAGTTACGTGACGTTTTGTTCAGTTGTATGTCAAAACGATCTGCCAGCAATTGTTTGAATTGCGTACCGTCAAAACCTGCAGTACCGCACACTAGCGTAATGCGTGTTGGGTCTAGGAAGAACTCATCATCACGGATGCTGCATACGGCATCATCCCAGTTTGTACCGGGCACCAAGAAGTCTTGGAAACCGCTTTGACGGTACTCGGCAGGGATCATCTTGTCTGCACCCAGCACTTGGAAATAACGCGAAATCAGTGGGTGTTTGTTAATTTGACTGCGAATATCAAACGCGATCTGAATCGCATTGTTCACCAAGCCATAGCCTTCTAATTCCATCTGTCTGCGCGCAACGTCTAGCGAGGCGATCAACTGTTGGTTAGGGCTGGTGGTCGCATGAGTAAAGATAGCCTCGTGCAACTGCGGCTCAATGCTGTAGAAATCCACGTCTTTAACCAATACCATAGAACCTTGTCGTATCGCCGACATGGACTTATGGGTGGAGTTAGTCTGGTACACACGCAGGCGTACTTGGCGTGGATCCGGCAACAAGTACGTACTCAGCAATTGCTCATCACTAGGGTTGTCGCCCAACTCTTGCTGCTGACGCTCGTATTCTTTAACTGACTCTGGGTTAGCCATCCATTTTTCGATGTAGGATGCCGCCCCCATTGCAGTACGAGGACGCAAAAATGGTGACCAATGCGCAAAGCCGAACCATGCCTCATCCCACAAAAACACAAGATCAGGTTTAATGGCCAAGCACTCTAGCATCACACGTCGAGTGTTATAGACGTGACCGTCAAAGGTGCAGTTGGTTAAATCCACCGCACGCACTTGATCCAACTTGCCTTCTTTTTTCAGGTTCAACAAGGCACGTTTAATGTTTTGCAGCGGTACTGCGCCATACATGGAGTATTCCTTCATCGGGAAGGCCTCCACGTAGTAAGGCTGCAAGCCACCCAACACCATGCCGTAGTGGTGCGACTTATGGCAGTTGCGGTCCACAATAATGATGTCCCCGGGCTGCGCAATAGCCATCAACACCATTTTGTTCGAGGTGCTGGTACCGTTGGTTACAAAAAAGCAATGCTCGGCACCAAAGGCCTTAGCGGCACGTTCTTGGGCTTTTTTGATGTTACCTGTGGGCTCCAACAAACTATCTAAACCACCGGTAGTGGCTGAGGATTCGGCCAAAAACAGGTTCAGGCCATAGAATTCGCCCATGTCGCGAATCCAATCTGATTTAAACACCGACTTACCACGAGCAATAGGCAGCGCATGGAAGGTGCTGATGGGCTTGCTGGCGTAACGTTTGAGGTTGTCAAAAAATGGGGTCTGATAACGGGCACGTACACCTTCCAAAATGGATAAGTGCAGTTCCATAGGCTCTTCTACCGCATACAGTACACGGCGCACACTCTTAGCGCGCTCATCGCTAGCAATCTCTTCCGGACGCAAATCTGACAGTAAATAAATGTCCAACTCAGGGCGGTAATCCGCCAGCGTGACGGCCAATTGCAAGGCTAAATGGCTTTCATCCACATGCACATCCAGCTCTTGGATGGCTTGGTCTAGCAGCGGTACCGACTGCTTGCTTTTGAAATCTATGCCTTCAAAGATGGCGACGGCGCAAATATTGCTGTTTACCGAGATAGCGCAAAAAGCATCTTGAAAGTTATCTACCACCACAGGTTCGTACACAAAGTCATCTTCTTTGCGACGCTGCGCGCGTAATAGCTGTACGTTACGCTCTACACGAGGGCTGTTGCCAGGTGCTACGACTAACACCTCAAAGTATGGTCTACCGCCGCCTAAACTTTCACCTTCGTGGCGAATATCGCCGTAGTGATCTACGTCATTATTGGCTTCCCATTCGCGGGAATCATCTTTGTAATAGCGTGCCAGAATGGCAAAAGAGATGCGGCTGGCTAGCTCTACAAACGCGGTATGTCGGTCTTCTTGCAAATGAGCGGCCAACGTGGCCATCAAATGGCGGCCGGGGTACGCATGAAGGATTTCCAGATCACGCAGGTTTTGAAATTTTTCTTGTACTACCTGATTGTCACCCTCTTGGCGGGCCCATTTCTGAGCGGCGACTAACAGATCACGCCAGAGGTCCGATCGTACGGCCCCCAGTGAGAAAATTTGATCGAGGGAAGACGTACCTACTGGCGCTTGCGAGCTCATATCCATGACTCCTATACAGACCATCAGGCCTCGTGCGAGGCAAACTCGAAAAGGGGTGTGAGAACCATACCGTACATCTATGTTACCAAATGCTTCTATTCAGCACATAACGCTACAGACTCGCACACCGCTTTAGATTTCAAGTTTCGTGGCCGTATAGGCAGCCAGAACCAGTTGCTTACACCAGCAACCGGTCACGCAATTGCGCTACTTCGTCGTCTTTAATGTTCAACCCCTTGCTCACATAATTCATCACAGAACCATATTGAGCATCGAGCTCGGTAAAACTTTGCTCTAAATACTGCGCACTCACCCCCCACAAAATACGCATGACCGCTTCGCTCATGCCATATTCAGCGTTAAAGGAACGGTGATAGTACTGTTGAGTCAGCATGTAGTCGGCCAAGATATCGTCACGGTGCACACCCAACATACTCAGCAACAGTGCCGATGCAAAACCTGTACGATCTTTACCCGCGGTGCAATGCACGACTAAGGGTTCGGACGCCGCACATACGGTGCTGATGCACTGTGAAAAGTGAGCTTGATTGTTCTCGTGAAAGTCGTGGTACATGCTTTGCATATACTGGCTGGCTTGCACCGGCGTGACATGACCATGCTGCTGCACCATACCATCTACCAATCTAGCTACCTCGGGTTCAATACCACACACCGTGTGCTGCAAGAACTGGTAGTTATAAGGTTTTTTCTGGCGTTCAAACTGGCCGCGCAAGTCTATGCTTTGATTGACCTGTAGACCCTGCAGTTGCTGCTGGTCAGCGGCGGTGAGGTCAGCAAGGTGCGCAGATCGGTAGAGGGTTTGCCAACGCACTCGCCCGCCATCTACGCCTTGATAACCGCCTAAATCCCGAAAATTCGTAACGCCCTCAAAAGCAACGGCGCGTTGCCCTTGTACATTTTGCTCTGTATCCATTAAACCGTCCTGTAACTACACCACGTTGGCAGGCTTACTACGATAGTTATTTCAGCCTATGGTCTGAATCTTGGTTTTGCCGCTTTTCACGGCTTTCCTCTATTACCTGCTTAAAACCTTTAAGTACCAGGTAAACCACGGCTATGGCACCAAAAATAAATAATGCGATCCGCATGGTCCTTACCTCTATTTGTGCTGATTTGTGGTCATTATAAGGGCTTAAGCAAGCAAGTCTCGTACAAACCTAAAGGTAGCAGGTGCAGATGCCACCATTTTCCACCTGCAATACGTCAACAACCCTAAAAGTGGCATGCGCTATCAAAATCGTATTAATACAAACAATCTACTACATCATTAACGGTGCTTATCATTACATCACGCACGTAAATCAGTAACGTGTCACGGGTAGTCCTTTTGATTACAATACCTAGTATTTTGTTAGGACACGCTACTGTCTACAGCAAAGCATGATTTGATAACAAAAGCAGTAACCATTTTCGAAATTACGATCGCAAGAAACCAGATATACGTTTAATTTTCCTAGGGCCGAAGATTAATCGCACTTTTACTTTTAAACTTGTTTTTGACAAGTTTACAAATACTTCTTAATCAATTGAGCCTATAAACCGGCATGGCATTACTATGGCACGAGCGCTACTTGGGGTTATGAATAAAGCCCCGCAACTACAAACAAACGTGCAGAGTCAATCAGCAGCCTCATCTACACGCAGCAAACTCGACGCTGTTGCTCTGAAAGCTCGTTTGCGGCAAAAGAGATCTACTGCCTATATCGAGGCTATGACTACGCTAGATGCCGGGGGGCATGTACACAGTCAAACCCAAACTCAGGCATTGGTCGATGCAATGCATGCTGAGTTCCCTGATGTGCAGATTGAAGGGTTACCTATTGGAATTATTTCTAAATGCTATCTAGGCGAACCGTTTGAGGTACATACCCTAGATTATGTTGGACAGATTATTCAGCACTACAAGAAAGGTGCTCCTTTACCTAAGGGCATGGAAGCTGCTCGTTCTCTCGCACGCCTGCCTCACTATTCTTTTATTGAGGTCTACACTGACAAACTAATCACCGTAAGTCAGTCAGGACAAACCGCTATTATTGATCTTTAACCTATTTGGAACGACATGTCTGATCGTATTATTCAAGCAGCAGACCTTAGCAATATTTTTAATACACTACGAAGTCTAAGTAGTGATATTGGTGTGGTATCAGGGCAAGTACATACCGTAGGTCAGGAGTTGAGCGATACCCGTTCCGAGTTGGCGAGATTAGAGCAACTGATTCAGGATTTTATTGAAAAAGACGGGCGTGCTAAAGAAGTTGCTTTAGCAGAAACTCGCCTGGTTAAAATCCGCCAAGAGTTGGATAACAAGTTTACGCATTATGGGGTAGTTCGACGTCAAGCTACAGGTATTCTGCAAGCCTCTGATATTCAACTTGTACGCCAAGAAACCTTACGCGGTGCGACAGAAGAACACATCATCTCAGCACCGCGCTACTGGTTAGCTCCAGCACTGGTGGCTTTGTCAGCATGGTTAAGTGATAACCGCCCATTGGCAGAGCGAGCTTTAGCAGAAGCCATACGCCGAGACGATGAAAAAACTTCTCTATTCTTTGGACTTATTGCTCGTAGAGCAGACCGTAATGATTTAAACCTAACGTGGTTAGATCGTTATTTCGGTTTACAAAATCCTTACGAACTAAATAGACAAACAGTGATCATGATTGATGCACTGGCGAATGGGATTTTCGGCACCAATGTAACAATGCAGTGCGATAAGCGCATTGAGGCATGGATTGCAGAGTTATCAGAGCAAGTAGGGTTTGCCGAGGGCCAGCGCAAGCAATGGAGCTTAGCCTTAAGCTCTAAGACACCTAACAATGATTACGCAGGTAGCTATCCACATCTGCAACGTTACAGCAGTACATGGCCAACGTTGAATCAAACAATAAATAACATGGCCATGCAGGAATGCGTATTAAAACACTTTGAAACCATCTTTGACGGCGAAATTCGTCCTGCGAACAGTGTGTTGATTGCCGTCGACGACTTACTCACAAAACTCGTGAGCAGTTTCGACGAAGAAGAACTGCCATTGCGCCGTGAGGAACGAAGAGTAAATCTGATTATTGAAGAAGGCGGTGATCGCCGTGTAGCCGAGCAACGCTTCGATCAACAAAGTGTGGCATTAGAGTCTGAGGTTGACTTCACACAATTGCTCACTAACGCCGCCATGTATCCTGAGATGTCGCATGTCACACGCGCCACCCAACGATTTGCAGTTGCTCACTCACGTGATTGGATTTTAGATGGCCATGCTGACATTACTGCCACAGTGCGCCAAGCGGTACCAGTGGATGTCGAAGTTAGCATGGATATTGGTGTAAACGACACCTGGAGCGGTATCACCCAAAATGGTGAAAACGAGGCGGAGTTACTGCGCAGTTTGGATAACACCATTGAACAACGAGAGGCAGCAGCGCTTAAAGAGGTGAAATTCCGCCCCACACACTGGATTGCAGGTGCTGTTGGTGCATTGCTAGTGGTGGGTGCATTGTCCTATGGTGGAATAGCCTTGTTAATAGGAGTTGCTTGCTTATTATGGGTGTTTTTCGCTTACCGCGGACTGGAATCTCAACGCGTAAAAATTCGCGCTAATTACGCAAAACTCCGTCAGGAAGCAAGCGGTGTTTTACGAGCTTGCATAGCAGAGGTTGTGGAGTTCCGGCGTGATATAGAGGCCCGAGACGCCTATGCAGAGAAAGTGCAAACTTTTGTTGAAAGCATCAGCCCAGAACAACACGTTTTATCTTCCTATGATGCGGTTCGTCGTGTCATGAATCCAGCGTAAAGAGTCATTATCATGGTTCGTCAAATTCATACCGATACAGAAACCAATACAGATCAGCAAGATCCTATCAAACACACCTCTCAGGAAAGCGTGCAGAGTACAGCCGCACCGCAACCAGCCATGCTACCCGCAAACCAAGACGCCTTAGCGGGTGCCTTACCTGATTGGGACTTATTACCTGCTACAGCATTCGTACGTCGTCAACGATCATGAGCAATACGGTAACCTTGCAAACCTATGCGCAGTGGAGTGAGTGTCTAGAGCTATTAGCGACAGGCAATCACGATGAGGCATGTTTGATGAGCATGAGTCAAGGTAGTCTGGCCTTGGTGGGTGGGGTAGTGTCGTTATTCTCTAAACGGTTAGCCGAGGAATTTAATACTCGGCTTAGCCGCTGTTCAGACTTACTAACCCGCGATTTACAGCGTAGCTCTGATGAGTCAGGCGTGGTTCGTGCCATTCTCAATGCACGAAAAAGTCTCGCTTTTCTACACCGTTTAGCTCACGTTCAGAGCTTTCCTGAAACCTTGCGAACGCACCTATCAGATGAAGTGCGAAAATTTGCACAACGCGCGCAAACCTCCTTAGAGGACAGCGCAAAAACAGACCGTACTGGCAGGTTGGCTGTGGTCCTTCGTAATAACAATTTAAGTCGTTATGAAAGCTCCGTGATAGAGTCCTCCATTGAGCGTACTACCGTTACGCCTGCGACCCTCTCATCCAACACTACTCCATTGTCTGGCGGCATCCGACGACGAAACATCCTAAGTTGATTCCCAATGAGTGATACCACAGAGTTTAAAGCAACCTTGACGCGTTATTTGAAGGCGCGTATTCCTTTTATATCTATTCGCAGTGCAGAGCGTAGTCGCGTCTTAGAGCTCATTCGTGAGGTGATTAGCCCGCTGAACGCTCCTGCATATATGCATACGCTTTCACAAGGGACACGAGAACTACTGAGTGGCCGAACCTTAAATGAAGATCGCTCAGTGACAGGAGCTGTGGATTTCTTTAGTCAACAATTCGCACAGCGCCAAAACCTCTCCTGCATACTGACTGAAGTGTCGGATATTGAGGACGATACAGCCTCAGCAAGGCATTTGTTAGATGTAGTAATGTTGGCGGCAGAGCATAGCGGCACCATTATTGTCATCACCACTAAACCTGTATGGGGCCAACTACAGCGTGCGGGCATGGCACTCACACTGTCAGCACCCAGTGAAGATGAAATGCACGAAATCATTCGTGAGAACTTGGATGCCTACAGGGGACATTTTCCTATAGAGTGGGATGCCGACGATGTGCGTCAAGCCGCTGCAATTCTTGCTGGTATCACTCGTATAGAAGCAGAAAACATTATTGCCACCTTGTTAGCTAACGGCAGTATTACTAAGGCTGACATGGTAGAGCTCATGCATGCCAAAGACCGTATCTTTGCTGACATTAGTGGTATTGAACGAGTTAACGTACGCGGCAGCTCACTAAGCGTGGGCGGTTTAGGCGGGTTGAAATCATGGTTGGATAAAGAACGTCCACTATTGACGGCAGATTTACGTGAGCGCGGTATCCGCCCTCCTCGTGGCGTATTGCTCGTAGGCGTACCCGGTTGCGGTAAGTCACTATCCGCTAAAGCCATCGCAGCCACATGGAATCTGCCTTTGTATAGGTTGGACTTATCCACTATTCATGGCCAATATTTAGGGCAAAGTGAGTCACGACTCAAAGATGCACTGGCAACCGCTGACCACGTTTCACCATGTATTTTATGGATTGATGAAATAGAGAAAGGGTTAGCAGGAGCAGGACAAGGTGGCGGCGATGGGGGTACCTCCACGCGCTTAGTGGGCCAATTCCTGTACTGGTTACAAGAAGCCAGTGCTAGGGTGTTTGTCGTGGCTACAGCAAATGATGTTTCAATGCTCCCACCTGAACTACTACGTCGTGGTCGTTTTGATGAGCTTTTCTTTGTGGATCTGCCCACTCCAACCGAGCGTCGCGACATTATCGACATATATATTCAACGCGGCTTAAAAACCTCTCAGTCACCAGAACTGATGGAAGAATTGGTTGAGTTATCTGAGGGTTTTGCTGGTTCAGACTTAGAGGCAGCGGTTAGAGAGGTAGTGAAAGAAGCCTATCTCAATGGCGATAACAGTGTCACACCAGAACTATTCCGTAAAAGCTTTTTAAATGTGGTGCCTCTCTCTAAAACAGCACCAGAACAGATAGAAAGCATTCGAACATGGGGACGAGAAAGAGCTGTACCAGCCTCTGGATTACCTATAGGCGGTATGTCAGCCGTACAAGGCCGCCCACGACGTCAGGTACTAGGCTAAGACTTAAAAAGGCATTGCCACGCTTCCTCTGCGTCGCAATGCCTTCTGTATCGCTAGCAAACCCACAATTATCAGCAATCTTTCTGCAGGCAAGAACCATAGCGCCATGTTATGAATCAAACATTAGCCCTATGTAGAATGGAAAAAGCCCGTAGAACTTGCGTTCTACGGGCTTTTTGAATCTTGCTGGACATTTGCTTTAAAAGCAATGGCGAATGGAGTCATCCATATTAGATCCGTAAGCCATTATAAAACAAAGGTATATTATTTTTCCAGAATCAAGGATACCAACAAAAATACCAGCAACGATATCGGCTTCACTCACACCACTTCGAACCTTCCCGGACATAAGCATGCTCCATTCTAGTCACATGCCACTATTTCTCTCCAGTATGAACAACATCGATGGGGCACAAGGCTAGGATCCTGATACTCTTGCCTCACACTAGAGATTAGCTGGAAAACACATTCTCACACTCTTCAAAAATAAACTCTCTCCTAGACATAGGCAGCTGGATAAACCGTCCAATCGCTTGGCAGCCTGAATATGTATCCACCACCTCCAATAAGCCTAGCCTATGAATGAGAGAGTCACTTCGTAAATCCTTAAAACCAAAGTCAATGAACGAGGCTTTTGCACGTTTAAATTTAGACTGAAGCCCAGTCAAGGCTAGCCTGACGCACTCCTCGTCTGTATGCTGGCTCTTATACTTTTCATAGCGATCATAAAAAGCAATCAAAAATTCGTTGATTTTCAAAAATGGATTAACTAGAAAGAGGTCAAAATCGAAATTATTGTTAATTATAAATCGATTGTACTTACCAATCATATCCACTAGACCAGCATTAAAAACATACCCCTTTTCTGCCCCTAGGCTCTCCAAATCACCGCCAACTAACTCTCCACCATCACCCCACATCGCAGCATAATATACCATCCTCGTCAATGAAGTCTCAAGAAACATGCTCACGTATCGATCTAGATTTCTTGGCGAAACCCTGAAGCTGGCTGACAAAGACAAAGCAACATATAGAAGACAAACAAAATTTCTTAAAGAATAAGGCAAAACACTCAGTTTATCTGTCAAACCACACACAATCTCGAAAGCCTGTTTTCTATCGTTATGCTGCATGCAAATCAAACAACTGATGATCCTATCAATCTCCGGCGTCGCTGGAGAGTAAGATCGCAACTGATCCATTAAACCTTCAACCTCTACAAAACTAACGTTTTCCAAACTAAGAAATAAACCATTATAGAGATCACTATACCCCTCCAAACAACGTGAGGCCCTATCCAAAGGACTAGCAGTCCAAATGTAATTATGAAACCCGTCATAAAACGGGATAATAATCTCTCTCAGATTTACAACACTCCTAGCATCACCCTTATAAGCCTTTATTTCATCTTTAGGGAACTTCTTGGCGGCATAAACCTCTTCTGAGACTTCCAAATAATGCCCTAAAAGCGTGAAGAATTGATTTTCTCCCCTTTGAGAACTCTGCTCATACACTCGCTGAAGACGTGCCAAAACAAGGAAACAGCTATAGACTCCTTGCAACTCGTCTATCAAACTGACCTGATAAGAATCTAGCTCTTTCTTCCAATAGAGATCTTTGAGCTCAGTACGCAAATCATCCACTTGTTCACATACGGAGGAAAACGACGCTGAAATATTTTTTTTGTCGTCAATTTTATTTAGGTACGTATACATACCAATTACACTCTTTTGATGCTCTCCCTTGAGTTCATCGAGAAGCTGGCCCACACTTGATCTTATCGCTTTAGATACTCTTCCACCATTTTCAAACACATCGGTGACACACCTATTTAAATAGATAATCGGACACGTTTTTAAATATGAATCAGCTCTTTTAGACATTTCCTGAGCGGTGATTACCATAAACAAAAAAACGAAATGCCATCCAAGGAATTCTATTTCTTCATACAGCGAGGAGTCATACTCACGTTGAATAAAAAAAATCAGCTCTTCAAAAACCTCGAACAAGTGAGTGAAAATTTTTTCTGTGTTCTCAAGTTCATCTGGATAGTGAATTTGCAACCTTTCGAGACTGCTCTCCCCCAGGAAAGCCAATAGCAACTGCTGCTTCATGCTGTCGCTATAGAAATCTCTCTTGGTACCGTAAGAAGACAAACGCTTCCCTCTAACACCAAGGGTAGAGTCAAAGCACCCGAGTACGTCATCAAGGATATGCAAAAAATTCAGCATTGACAGATTGGAATTGGGACTGAAAGAAAGTGCTTCCATAGCTTCTCATTAGAACCGTAGTAAACCATCAAAATAAGAATCGTTGGCCCACTCCCCGGAGCCCAACAGATACACGCAACACCAGTGTACTGACATTCATCCGCGTTTACCTCTTTCACCCTTAATTTCACTTTGAAATCAACGCGAAACCAGCGTCCTACCTAGCGATGTGTAGCACTTACCCTCCTTACTTACGTTCAATCTAGAGGGCTTGCAGCATAGCGCCAACTTTCCGGTTGGGAAGGATTCCTCACTCCAATACAGTATGAACCTAGCCTCGGGAACCTCCTCGGAACCGAGTCCTTGTAATCCATACAGGATCTATCAATGCTCCATTTACACAAACAGCTTGCTTCAGCAAGTAACCTACCCCTCAACGAAGGCTATCGCATACTGTGCATCAAAGAAGTCTGCATGCTGCTGCAACGTTCAAAATCCATGCTGTATGAAGACATGAATCCCAATTCCAAATACTACAAACCCAACTTCCCTAAACCCATCAAAAAATCAGCCCGATCTATCGGCTGGAAAGCAGCAGATGTATACGCCTATATAGACTCTCTTGTTCTGCAGGAGAAAGAAGCATGATGAGTAACAGCATCCATCAAGTATTCATAGATGCCTTGCAAGCTCTCCCGTCTGATTTAAATCAGACAATTTATGCCGTGTACAACAACGTACAGTCTCCTTTGCCTCTTATCACTACATCGGTTCTGTCTACGCTTTCATCAACAGCACAAGGCTATTTTGGCGTAGAGACAATGTATGGAACCACACAGCCCGTTAGTTTGTTCACTCTAGTTGTCGCAGAGTCTGGAGAACGAAAAACAAGCACAGATAAGCTGATAGCCTCCTCCCTGCTTGAGCATGAAAAAAACATGCTGAGCTTCGGTATTGAGAAAGCCTCTGACCAGGAAGTTGAAAGTCTGGTTTGGGAGAAACTACGTAAGCATCTGATCCAGCAGCTGGAAAAAAGCATCATTCAGGATGATCAAGACCAGATCGATAAATTGAGAGGTGCGTTGAGCACCCACCAGAAACAAAAGCCAGGAGCCATCAAGTCCACTCGCTCAATCTTATCCGACGTCACCCCAGCCGCTCTCTTCCAGTCTCTTGCTGGAGACGGCCGAGCAATTACGCTGCACTCAAGCGATGCTGGGAACTTATTGACCAGAACAAACATGGACTTTATAAGTAACAGCAACCAACTGTGGGATGGTGATAATGTCACCATTCTGAGAAAAACAGGGGATACGTTCATCACGAATGGCCGACTCACTCTATCTCTGATGATACAGCCAGCCGTATTAAAGCGCATTTCCGATAAGAAAGGAGACCTACTACGCTTATCGGGATACTTATCTCGGATGTTGGTTACAGCGCCTGAGTCAACTCAGGGGCAACGGTTCAGTCACGCTCTTTCCGATCTAGACGAGATACATCTCAAGCAATTTCAGAAGCGAATCAAACAACTGTCAATGGAATCCATGCACTATCAAGCCAATCAATCCAAAGTGATTCTCAACTTCAATCCGGAGGCTCGTCATCATCTCACTACTCTATACAATGAAGTAGAGCCGCAGCTTAATAAGTTTGGATGGCTCAGTGATATCCGAGATGCCGGATCAAAGATTCTCAATAATGCCACTCGCATCGCCGCATTGCTACATGCATATCAGCATGGTGCTGCCAACACCGAGATTGACGCAAAAACAGCTATGGCAGCATGCAAACTAGCTCGCTATTACTTGTTAGAATTTGCTGCTATTTTTGGTGAAAAAACAGTCTATCAACTCGGGCAAGAATATGGAGAGCTATTGTTAAACTGGATTTATAGGAACCCATACTACTGTTTTCCACAAACAGTAACCAGAGCCCATATTTTGCAGTACGGCCCTAATCGCTTAAGAAAGAAAGAGAAGCTTGAGCTGGCACTCCACTACCTAGCGGCACAAGGGACTATTGCGTACTTCCCTTACCATAAGCCCCCACTTATACAGTTCTTAAGGAATACGGGGACTTCACCAGCTATCCCGTCATTGTACAGATAAATAGAACGTATTCTCGATCGCCCGAAAACTAGGTGGTTACAGAAGGGGCGTCAAACCCACGCCCCCAATAATCACACGACAGCCCACAGGTAGTTGCAGCTGTCTTCCAAGGCTACTCTACCTGCTATTTCTGCTATATAGCGAAAATAGCCAGAAAATTGCTTTCCAAATTGAGTTTTTATCACCAAAAACCGAAACGAAACCCTAAAGCAAGCGATCAATCTTTATACGCTGGAGTTGGGTATTTCTTATACATATCCCCCTATACTTATAGACCTAAGTGTGTAGAAATTATTTTTATTACTGGCTTGTTATATCTCGATAGTTATGTACTTTTTGTACTTTAAACCCCTACATAACTTGGGTTCATGATTTTAGGTTTTAGATGTTATTTAATTGAAATTAAACAATGGAAAAGCGCAGCCATTTTCAAGAGGGTTTTATACATATCCATTTAAATCATTTCATTCAATAGCTATTCCTCACTGATTCAATAGGAGCATAGACATGCATACACCTACCATCAATCTTCAAGTACCAGTTAACTCTTCTAATCAAAGCAGACTGCATAACCTCATCGATAAATTGTTTACTGACTATTCAAAACTACTAGTGGTCCGTATGGATTTCTATTTACAAAGTAACTACGAAGATATCAACACCTATGAATACATGAATCACGCATTTACGCACTTGAGAAATAACTTGCGATTCAATAGTCTATTCGAACACCACATCACCTACGCGGCAAAGCTTGAGTACGGAGAAGACAGAAAATGGCACTACCATGTGCTATTTTTCTTTGATGGGCAACACGTAAGAAATGATTACTTACTTGCCAAAGGCATAGGCGAATACTGGACTCACACTATCACCCGTAACATCGGTGACTACTACAGTGCCAACATGAACACCAGTAAATACCAAACAGTAGCGGTAGGTATGCTTCACTACCAAGACAGCTTAAAGATACAGAACCTAAAAGCTATTGCAAACTACTTGGTCAAAGAAGACAAGGGCAGGCTTAGGATGCGTGATGCAGCAAACAAAGCCTACCGCTCTTATAGACAAGGGCACTATAAGCCTAGAGCTACTAACTTAGGTAGACCAAGGGGATATAACCTCCACAGATAAAGGGGTTCTATCCTCGGTTAAGTTTGGGCGTAGTTCATGCTCGCTGAAAGGTGGAGTGGAAGTGTTAATGTAAGCACACATAAGAGGCCACTCCAGATGCGATAGTAGTTAGCCCTGCTTAGAAAAAATTCTAGGAAGGCTAATAGCCCCATTTTTAGCAGTAAGCAACAGTAGCATCAGCAAAGTGTGACGGATAAACTTCTGTCTCTGGGTGATGCCATCCAACGTCATATTGAGTCGCTCTAGGAGGTGGGGATACGCTCTATATAAGAACCAAAAGATTTTAGACGAATATATCCGAAGAGCGTTCTTAACACGAATTCGAAATGAACCACAGCCAAGTTCTATTCGACTAAGACGCCGCCTGCGGGTAAGCAGACCAGCTCAATAATCGTGTGCTACTCTTCTTCGCAGAACAAAATATCTGAGCTACCATGCATACTGACTGACCGTCGCTCCGAGTATTACAGTAAGCCAGAGAACTACGCTTACCTGTTTGTATCCGATATTCGACAAGATTAAACACAGCAAGACGCAGGCCAATCGTAAACATCTACGTGGCCCAGTTCCAGCAGTGAAATTTGCCGCGTGTTAACAAACAGCAGTTCGTTGACACTACTATCCGACAAGCCAAGCTTGCTGTAGCATTCGTACCCATTACCCAACTGTGCAAAACATTGAGACTCACTCAGTGAACCACCTCAAACGACAGCAGAAACTCGTATTTAACCTGCCTGATTCAACGTGTGTTCACCAGAACATTACACTGTATCAGACCATTTGATTACGAAACCAAGTAAAAGATCACTACCTAGTAAAATTAAAATTTTTCCAAATAGTGACCGACTTAATTACTTATTAAGAAAAACATTATATTCTAGATAGCTTCCATCGACGGAAAATAGGAATAATTAGAGCAAAAACAACAATAATATTTAGAGTTAACGCAATTGGATAATCGAATAATAGTTTATAAACATTACCGTTTGTTATAATTAGCCCTTGCCGTAAAGACATTTCAATATTTGGCCCAAGAACCATACCAATTACTATGGGTGCCATAGGAATATCTTGCTTTCTAAGAACATATCCTAACCCACCTGCAATAGTCATTACCATCAGATCAAATACGTTGCCACGAACCAAGTATGTGCCAAGCATACATAAAATAATAACACCTGACATGATATAAGCTTTATTTAGCCTAAATAGAGGTGCAGAAAAACGAGCAACCAGCATACCTAAAGGTAGTAATAATAGATTGATTAGTAAAAAGCCGATAAAGATAGATGTTACTGTGTCACCATGATCTCGCATTAAGTTCATGCCTGGTGTGATACCGTGCAAAATAAAGCTTCCTAACATAACCGCTGTGACAGAGTCACCAGGGATACCAAGAGCCATGGTTGGGATGAGTGCGCCACCCGTGACAGCATTGTTGGCACTTTCTGAAGCAATAATCCCATCAGGCTCACCCTTTCCAAAGTTTTCTTTTCGTGGTGAGCTACGACTTGCTTCTGCGTAAGACACAAAAGCAGCTGTGGCGGCGCCGGTGCCGGGTAATATACCAATTAACAGGCCTATAAAAGTAGATTTTATGAGGCCCAATTTACGACCTGACCAATCGCGTAGCTTAGGTAACACCATGCCTGTGTACTTAAGGGTTTTGCCTTCACTAGAACTACGATCCGTGACCTGTATTAAAACCTCCGATAGAGCAAATAAACCAATAATCATTGCAATGAGGTCAATGCCGCTCATAAGCTGCCAAAAGCCAAAGGTAAGTCTGGCTTCGCCCGTGTAGGGATCACCGCCAACGGTAGCTAAAAACATACCAAGCACACCTGCGAGTAAGCCGCGCCAAATGCTTTTCCCCGATACAGCCACGATGCACACCATACCAAGAAACAATAATGATAATGTTTCTATCGGACCAAAGTACAAGGCAAGCGAAGCCAATTGAGGGGCAATAACAATTAAGGCAGCCGCGGAAACAAAACCACCAATCACACTAGAAACAGTTGCCCAACCTAAGGCTTCTCCTGCTTTACCACGCTTCACCATTGGATAACCATCTAAACAAGTTGCCGCAGATTGTACCGTTCCTGGCGTATTGATTAAGATTGCAGAGATTGAGCCTCCATAAACGGAACCAGCATATACCCCTACCAATAAGATAATAGCTAAATTTGGCCCCATCTCAAATGTAAATGGTAGCACTACCGCTACTGCTACTGTTGAACCAATACCAGGAAGCGCACCTAAAACAATACCGACTAAAGAGCCTGCCACTAGCACTATAATGCTATCAGCAGAGGTTAGTAGCTCGGCGGCAACGGATATAAAATCGAACATATGTAATTCCTAATGTCGACACCTTAACAAAAATATCAGTGTTATGATTTAGTCAGGGTGTTTAATTGCCCCGACGATTTTTATCTAGAAGTAATAGGAAAAAGGAGACATAGGGATAGGTAAACCCAAAAGATTATGGAACAGAATAAGCATGACTAGAGGAACGAGAATAGCGTATAAGACAATCACTAGCCATGATTTTATTTGAAAGCATCTCAGAGTGATCAGAGAGCAAAAAATAGACATAACCATGAAGCCAAAGTCCTCAAAGAAAAGCGCATAGATAGCGGTAGTAACGAAAACAACAGCTGCTGGCCATAGAGACTCATCTTTTACTTCTACATCCTCTTCATCTGGTTTTCTTTGAGGCACTCTCCATTCCTGGAAAGTCAAGATAGCGCTTAATATGACCATAAGTAGAAGCAATACTTTAGGCAGTGACATTCTACTTAGATAGCCTGCCGATTTCACTTCTGTCAATGTATAGGTATAAATAAGCAAAATAACTGACAGTGCCAGTATCACTACAAATGTTATTTTTGATAATTTATCAACTGATGTAGCCATACACATAACTCCTGAACGAGGATACCAAGGAATATATTCTGAGATATATCCCTCGCTCCTTTTATTTACCAAGCATCATTTTCACATCAGCTAGTGTACTTTTTATCTTTAATAAACGTAGGTCCCGATCTTTTGAAAGCACATCAACATCTTCGTTCCCCCAGTCATAAAAACCTTTACCAGACTTAATACCTATATCCCCTTTCTTTAATAGTTCGGTTATTATCTTGCTTTCAATAGGGTTTTTCTTATTTCGTAGACCACTATCCATCAGGTTTAAATCTGTAAAATCTGCTTTGGCCAGCACACCTAGGACAAGCATTCTTAGTGCGAGTCCTTCACGAATAGAGATATCAATATCCTTGGGAGTGACTAGACCTGTATCGAGCAAACCACATACCTCAGCATTAATGGCTGATTGGACTCGATTAGCAATATACCCCTGTAGAAACTCTTTAAAGACCAACGGCTCTTTTTTGAGATTTTCAAGGATTTTCACTATCTTTTTAGTATGACGTTGCTCAGTTTCAGGGCCTGGAACAACATCAACTAAATCAATAATATAGGGGGGAGTATACCAATGCGTAATAATTGACCTAGATTGTAACTCCTTTGGAATCAGCTTGAATATATCTAGATGACTTGAGTTACTAGCTAATATTGCCTCTTTCCTCATAAGAGATATTAACTTTTCATATAACTCTGATTTTACTTTCGGACTTTCAATAATTGCCTCAAGTACGATATCTGCATTTATTACTGCTTCAGGTAGGTTATGGCATAGAGTAATACGATTTATATCTTCATTTTCTAATTTATGCTCATAGCCATTTGATAAATTAATAGTGTCAAATATGTTGAGTATACGATCAGTAGCTGAATTTAAGGTTTTGGCATCAGTGTCATATAGTGAAACAGTATGGCCACCCATTGAAAACACAGCAGCTAATGCATGCCCCATGGTACCTGCACCGATAATAGCTATATGTTCCATTCTTATTTCCTTGAAGGTAACCAAGGTTGCGGCGCACGGGCATTAAAATCCGTAACTATATCCAATAGGAAAAGCTCATCTGAATTCAACGCCTCTTTCAATGCATCTTCTAACTCGCTTGGGTTTTCTACTCTTCGTGATCGAATAGCAAACGATTCGGCAATATTGGCGAAATTGGTTGGGCCAAACTTAGCTAGTTCAGAAGGATCTCCAGGGAATGAGCCCTGTGTACGGCTAATATTTGTCCAACTTTGACCAAAGCCTGAGTTGTTATTTACGACAACCACAAGCGGGACCCCTAGGCGTTTTGCTGTTTCCAGCTCACTCATGTGATAATAAAAACCGCCGTCACCTGTGAAACATATAACAGGGGACTCGGGTAGTGCGCATTTAGCCCCTATCGCTGCTGGAAAAGCCCAACCTAATGAGCCAGCCGCATGAAAAAATTTTTGGTTTACGCCATTTAATTTTAAATGCGTTGCAGTCCATATGGCAGAAAATCCCGTATCGGCAACTACTACAGCATTTTCAGGAAGAGTTTCATTAATAGCATCTAATAGGCGTGAAACGTGGATGGGATTCGCTTGACTCTTTTCATCGAGACTAAGCTTCTCATGCCATTTTCGAGTAATCTCTCTTGCCCAATTTAGGTAGGTTGAATCCGATACACTTTCATCTACAAGTTTGAGCAACTCAGATACAGTTAGCTTCGGATCACCTGCTAAACCATAGGTTTCACTATAGGATCTGCCAAATTCAATAGGGTTAATATCGATTTGTAGAACTTTTTTCTCCAAGGCAGGTACTTGCCATGAGTCGGTGACCAGTTCACCAGTATCACTGCCAATGAAGAAGACCAAATCAGCACTATAAATGATTTCATTTGTAGGAGGTGCTGCATATCTACCAGCGACACCAATAAAGTTTGGATGAGCATACGGGATTATATCTAGCGCCCCCAACTCCGTTGCGATTGGAGCATGGAGTCTTTCTGCTAGAGCTATTATCTCGGCACCAGCTTGTGAAATAGCTGCACCACGCCCCGCAATTATTACAACTTTTTTATGGGATTTGAGCTGTTGTGCTGCTTCAGTTAATCTGCTTCTTTGAGATATAGTGCGATGGATAGGCTGATTTTCTTTAAGCTCTTCTATGGAGGGTACAGCTTGATTTACCTCTCCCAACTCGACGATATCGCCATAGATACCATTGAGATCCAAATGTACCGGACCGGGACGTCCATTTGTGGCTTTTCGGCAAGCTTGTAAAAATAATCGGGGTAAGTCTTCCGCATGCTCAACGGCAGCAGTTAACTTAGTTACTGCTGAAAAGAGGGGTTTATGCATGACCTCTTGGTACGCATTTCTGTGCTGAAAAGTAGATTGTTTTCTACCTGTAAGCGCAATTACTGGGCTTTGGCCAAGCCAAGCATCCTGCAATCCAGCAGCTAGGTTTGCTGCTCCTACTGACTGCGCAAAACAAAAACCGGGGCGACCCGAGGCTCGCGCATATCCATCTGCCATATAAGCAGCAGATTTTTCTGAGTGAGCTAATACTCTTTTTACTTTTTTATGGTCCGGTAGATCTAATTGCACTAATGTGTTCCTGAGTACCGCATCAATAAAAAACACATGGGTAATGTTGTTATCAGAAAGTGCGCGAGCTAGCCACTGCGCTCCATTCAAAGATTTGCTGTTCATATGTTCCTCTGCCTATACCTTAATGGGAGTTATATAGTTAAATTGAGAGCAATTTTATAAAATTAGGCCGCCGTCAATGACTAGGGTCTGACCCGTTATCATGGGGGCGGAAAAGCCTAAATACACAATCGACTCTGCAATTTCGTCCGTAGTGCAGCGTCGCTTTAATGGAGTAGCCTCAATTGATGAGAGGCGCTGCTCGTCTGTCCACTCAATACGCCAAGTACTATCCACAGCTCCTGGAGCTACGCCATTTACGCGTACCTCAGGTGCCAATGCAATTGCCATATGCCTAGTTAAACTTATAACACCAGCCTTACTGGCAGCGTAGGCCATGCTTGACCCCCGTGAAGAGAGTGCTGAGACGGAAGCTAAATTAACCACAGCACCTGAGGACTTACGCAAAAAAGAGGCTGCTGCTCTAGTTAATCTAAAAAGCCCAACCAAGTTGACATCAAGCACCTCGCTCCACATTGCATCAGTAATGGCATCAAGGTCTTTTGGATTAAGTGATTCATTAGTAGCCGGTGTACCAGCATTGTTAACTAACAAATCTAACTGACCTAATTTTTCTATCGTTCTTTCTATTAACTCATACTCCTTACCATCACCAATAGCATGTGGAATGCCGGTAACGTCATACCCCTCTTGAGTTAACTGCTGTATTTTCTCAACTGCTTTTTCATCATTAGGTAAGTAATTAATAGCTACACTACAACCAGACTTAGCTAAAAACTCGACTGTGGACAGTCCTATTCCTGAAGCCCCACCAGTGACTAAGGCGCAACGGCCCTTTAAGTGATACTTAATTAATGGTTGTTGCATATATATATCCATTTATATGGTTATGAGCAGATGGGTGATGATTTTCGGAATTATTCTAAACCGGCAGCTTCAATAAGTTTTTTGCTCGCTTCGTACTGTGATTGAAAGTAGCCTTCGAATTCTTCCGCTCCCATGTGAAATGGTGAAACGTCTTGCTCTCTCAAGAGTTTTATATACTCCTGGGAGTTTGCACTATAGTCACACGCCTCATTGAGGGCATTAAGAGTTCGTTCTGGCAAGCCTGCAGGCGCAAATAAGGCATTCCAAACCTTGATTATGTTTAGGGGTGGAGATATACCCAACTCGGTTGCTGTGGGAACATTAGGGTACTCTTCCAAACGTTCTTCGCTAAATACCATTAAAGGCTTAAAGTTCCCACGTTTCACATATTGTGGACTATCAGCTAAAAACTGCACACGACCAGAAATAAGTGCTTGCAACGCGGGCCCACCACCCTCAAAAGGGATATGCCTGACGTTATCGCCTAGGCCTTTGGCTACGAACGCAGCAACGAGAGCAAAGTGCGGCGCCGTTGCCATACCACTAGAGCCGAATATATAGTCAGTTGGGTTCTCTTCTACCGCCTTATAGACGTCGTCCATGCTGTTAAATGGACTATCCTCATTGACAAAAAACACCATTGGGTAAGCGGAGATCCTACATACCGGTGTCCAGCTGTTTGCATTGTATGGCAGGTTTTTTATCTGTGGCTGTACAGTAGTAATGGAGGTGGTAAGCCAACCTAAGGTGTACCCGTCAGGCCTCCCCCCTTGCAACCTAGAGGCTGCGATACTTCCTCCACCTCCACCAAGGTTAGTTATTACGGCAGTGGTACCTAGTTTTTCACCAAACTTTGAGGTAAAACCACGAGCCATGACGTCAGTTACACCGCCTGCGGCGTATGGCACTACGATATTAATGGGTGCATTTGGAAAATCATCATTGGCGACGGCATTAAACGTCATAAATGCGCCAACGAATAAACCACATAGCTTCTTCATTTTCATGTTTGTCTCCATTATTATATTTTTGAATAATCATGTAAAAAACCACCATGCAAAACAACGTGATACATCCCGAAACAAACTGACCACAAACTACTCAGCCTTCTCCTTAAGTTTTATCGTAAAGGTAAAAAGAACTATTAATCATAAGAGTTGCACAGCGGTGCTAACTCATTTTGCTGTCAGCATGAGCAGCAGCTACAGTTGTATCAACGTCTTCAGTTGCTTCTAAGTGATCCCTCCCGATAGCTGGATCGTCTACAGCTTATGTGCCGTTGTCTTTCCCCGTACAGCCATTGATGAGATGTATTACTTCATTGCTTGCTCTTTCATCGGAAGATTTAACTTTCCTAAAGAGCAGTTTAGGAACGCATTCTTTGCTTGTATAGTCACTCTAGCTTAATTCATTGTTCATATTAGTGAACAATGAAATCCATAATCCAAAAAATAAAACCTCTATGGATACACTTACATTGTTTAGTTATCTTTCTGCTGCAGCCAAGTGGTAACATTTCCCAGGGTTCCAAAGGTTCTCGCACTAAGCATTTCCTCGGCTTGAGGAGTAATAACAAATCGGCGATCGTATCATTCTCTTTCGTGTATTTCGCCTGATACATGGTTAGCGCTTTGGCTAAGGCCGAACTCCTCACAGACCAAGTGATATTGATCTTGAAATGCTCCGCTACGCAGCTAGCTGTATGAAAGAGCAGAAAGACGATCTATGACAGCTGACATTTCTGAGTAAAACTCCTCTATCACCTCTGGAGCCTCATCTGCGTTGTCCTCAAAAGCTCCGTTAGCAAAGCCAGTACGTGCAATGGCGTCTAGTGCTTGTTGATCAAATCCCATGGCCTTGCGCTGTGCATGTGTTTGTTGTGCTTGGGTCAACACTTCTTCTAGCGTCATGCCTTCGCGTATGGTGAGGTCCACGTAGTAAATGGGTGTGCCGCGAGATTGGGCGGTACTCTTACCTCGTAGCCGTAAATCTAAGGGCAAGCAAGCGAGTAGATCACCTGATACGGCTTCGGCTTGGAAGTAATGGAGCCTTGCGGCTAGAGTGCGAATGCTGTTGTAGCCTGTCGTTCTAAAGATAAATGACCCTAGCGCATCATCGTCACTGAGTTTGACGTTTAAGCGTCCATAAGGCTTACACGCACCTCCTTTTGCTAACTCACAGCTATCGCTACCAGGGCATGGTAGGTTTTGTATGCCACTAGTGGTAAGCCGTCGGCACGTATCCCCATTACCAACACACACCGGACGTCCTGAGCTGCGATCAAACAGTGAGTACTCTGCGCGTAGGTTCAAATCGGGATCATTAAAAAGTAATGTGATAGGAATAGAGCGCAACTTACCGTTAGGGCTTTGTTTGCGTAGTGTTTCATCTAAGGGGTGAACAAGCCAGCCGTCTTTCGTATGAATCTGGCTGGTGATGGTGAATTGGTCGTCTTTCTCAGGTAGTCGTTTACCGTTACGTTCAACAACACGGCCAATAGAGATACGGCCAAGTACAGGGGGAGTAATCGCTAAACCTTTAATCATGATGAACTCCAAATAAAAAGAGCCCACGGCATACACAGAGGGCTTTAGGAAAGGGTGATAACAACAGTACTAAGTAACTTGCTATATCTGGCCACGTTCTGCTAAAGACGTGCAGCCTTCAGCTCCTACAACGATATGGTCCACCACTTGCACAGCGACTAGATCAAGTGTGTTTTTTAAGGTGCGGGTGAGATCAATATCCTCTTGGCTAGGTTCAGGGTTACCTGAAGGATGGTTGTGTACCAAAATAGCGGCAGCAGCATTGTGTTTGAGGGACAGCTTAATGACTTCACGTGGATGCACTACAGCCGAATTGATCGTGCCACGAAAGAGTTCATGTAGACCAATGACACGGTAGGTATTGTCGAGCAGCAAGATACTAAACACCTCATGCTCATAATGCGCATACAGTGCTTGTAAGTGAGCTTTGACGTCGCTGGGGTTCGCAAGGCTTCGGCCCTTAGCAAAACGCTTACGTGCGAGTTGTCTCGCCATGGTCAGAATATCGTGTTCGGTCACAATAGCGCTTTCCATGACGTAAGTGCCTGGCTCAGGGCCAGCTTTAAGTTTGTGGTAACGCATGATTGGTTTCCTCAAAACATAAAAAACGCCACAATAATTAGTAGCGTGTAAAAGGTGAAAAGGAGAGGTTGGGCGCACACTTCCTGGCTACGCTATAGCCGCCCACTACCTGCTAGTGACACACAGCCAGAAGGTCCTACACTAATGTGGTCGAGCAGGTGTATATCAACCAGTGCGAGAAGCTCTTTAAGAGTCTTAACGAGTTTGATCTCTGCCCGGTTATCGTGTGGCTCTTCAGAAGGAAAGCCACGTGCCAGTACGATGGTGTGAGCTTTGTATCTCAGAGCACGCTGAATGACCTCGCGGGGATAGGCTATGGCCAGAGTAGCGTTGGGTGTTTGATAAAAATGAAGTATTCGATATTTCGTATCGAGTAAGAGGATGGCAAATGTCTCTTCTGTGACGTTCTGTAGCTCTGAACAGAGAAAGGCTTTTACGGCTTCATGTGTAGGCAATTGACGGCCCAGTAGATCACGCCGTTGTTGTGCTGTATTTTTACTTAGTGTGCTCCTACCAGTAGGTTCCAGCAGTACGAACGGTAGAGATAAGTGAACGGATGCTGTGTGATAACGCACAATGACTCCAGGCATAAAAAAGCCGCCCTGTTCAGAGCGGCTAACGTGTGAGATGGTGAGATTAGACTTGCACGACAAAGCGACGGCTCCCTGCTCGGATTCGTGAGTAGCGAGCAAAGAGCTCCGGGTGATCAGCTAATAGGCTTTTAGTGTCTAGAGTCGAGCTGTCTTTACTGCGTTTCCAACTGACAGACCCTGTTTCAAACGCTGCATGACTGGCTTCGCCCATACGTTCTTGGATACGCTGTTTGTGCTGTGCTTCTTGTTGCTCAAACTGTGTAATACGGTGACGTACCTCCACCATATCCGTAAACAATACTGACATCTCCCGATCCTGGGTTAGGTCAAGACGCTCACTGTTATCGTGCGGATAGAGGCACTGCAATGCTGAAGCGGACGAGGATGAGCCATCAGCTGGTGGTGGCGTATCCGTTGTGACGTAGTGCCAAAACCGTGTTTCCAATTCAATGAGGCGTTCAATCAAACGTTCATCGCGGTGAATACGATGCACTTGCAAGGCTTGGCCGCACAGCAAGACGGCGACATCCGCAGCTTGTTTGCCTGTCACAGCGAGTTGGTGTTGTACCTGTAGCTGAACATACTCCGGCACCCCATCTCGCCACAGTCGAGCACCAAACTCACCAGCAGTTTTACATTCTAAGATCTGCACGTCAGGTGCCCCCACTACTTCCCTGTCAATATTAGCTAGCATCCAAGCTTTGTCTGGATCTGGGTGCTGTAGTACGGCATTTACTTTGCGCACTCGACGTCCTGTTTGCTTCGTGTAGGAAGCCGCCACAATGGGTTCCAGCAAGCTCCCCCAGTAAACGGGAGAGGTAGTGTCATCTGGGTTGGGTTTGGTTAAGCCTTGATCCCGTCCTGTTTTAATTAACCAAAGCTCCAACGAAGATTGATAGGGATTGAGTCCAACGGCTGCGGCAGCATCACTGCTCCCGATGCCGTTTTTGCGTACAGATAGCCACTCAGCACGATCTAGGTCTTTAGTGTTGATGAGTCGTAAGGCAGGACGATTAGCGCGTTCGATGACGCGAGCGGTAGCGATATTCATCTGAAGAGCTCCTAAAAAGCATAAAGCCCAGCGCAATGAAGTCGCTGGGCCTTATGCTGTAATAGTAGAAAAGGAAAGGTGGTTTAGGCGAGCATGAGTTGTGTTTGCTCTAAGGCACAGTGTTTAAGTGTTGCCCCTTGTCCGAACCAGGCAGAATCTAAGCGGTAGTCACTGTTACGGGCTCGGCGTTCATGATCCACAAACTCTGTGACCGAGTTAAGCAGCCCCAATGCCGTACCTTTAGCGGATCCTAATTCAGCACCACGACCGTGACCGTTATAGATGCTGAGCATCTTACGCATGGCATGTTCATTCGGTGATTGCGTGACTGCTCGCTTGCCACCCGAGAATAGCTGCCGGAAGAATTGCTCGGCCTCCGAGTGCTTCACTTTACGTTCACTCAATTGCTTCATGCGATACATAAAACCATCCCAGCTAGAGACAGAAATGCCTAAGTGCTGTTTTACCGCTTGAGCATCAAAGGAGGTACTGTGCGGGACTTTAACCGCTCCTTTGTTATCGTCCAGTGCAACTGCTAGCGTGTTATTGCATACCACACGAATAGCTGTAAATTGTGCGGTGGTAGCCAGCGTGCCATCACAAGCTGTGGCTAACAGCACATAGGCGTTGGTGACATCGTTGCCTTGCAAGGTGGCAGAGTGTCCGGTACGCGCTAACGCCCATACTTTTTTACCGCCTTTTAATACACCAGCAGTTTCCAACTGAAAACCAGATACCTCGCTGAGATCTCGGTAGAACTCCAGAATTTCGCGTGGCTGTACGACTTGATAGCGTTGACTGGCTACAGATAGCGGTGCATTCGTATCTGAGCGGTACAAGACCTTATTCTGCGGAAAGGTAATCAAACGGCTTTGGGTATCATCCACGGAATCCATGAACTGTACAGGCGCCTCTTTTATGTCCCAGTCCATGCCTGCTTGCTGTTGCCAGACTTCAATAGGTTGATTAGCAGATAGTTGATTACCCAAGCCATGCCAAGGGGTTTGGCCTACATAGGCCATCTGCTCAACATAATGTGCCATAGTGATGCTCCTGTAAGCGTTAAGTAGCTTGAAATGAGTGATGACAACGTAAACACTGGTAATTACTGAGGATCGTGTCATCAATCACTTGCCCACACGCCGCACCCGTTACGCAACCTAAAGTACCCTCTACAAAGGCACCTAACACCGCTGTCGAAATACGCGTAAGCGCTGAGGTGGACACGGCAAACTGAACACCTCCCGATAACGCACGCAAAACTCCAACACTGGCACCTACAATGCCAGCAAACTTTTGAGCGTAATTTTTAGTTTGAAGATGAGACGAACCACACGCCGGACAACTAACAGGGCCAGCCGACCGACGAGTGCTATGTGCGTCATCTGAGAATGATGGGCATGATGGTTCAGACATGAAAACTCCTTGATGTAAAAACGGCATAAATGAGCAAGCAACCGCTTACTCTCATCAAGGTGATATGGTTCTGAAAAAATCTAGGGTGCTAGTCATAAGGAGTACACCTTATGCAATGAGCAATTAAAACGTCAGATCTACAATCTCCAACATAAACCCTTTGCTGGTTCTACTGTATAAGGCCGGCATATTGCTGTTAACCCTGTTGTAGCGATATACCAATTTTGGTGTAACCCCTAGGAGATTAAATTTGCTGTGCCAGACGCCTAAGCTAAGAGCTAGCTCTCTATCTTTGCGCACCTCGCCAAACAGAAAATGCGGGGCATCAAAATGCCGCTTGCCTACTTGTAGGTTTGCCTGGACATTAAGGCCATTCATCCAACGATAACTACCGCCCAATCTGGTTGAAATAGTCCGTGATGACTCGGCTTTATCGCGTAGGTAATCTTGCTGATAGTACGCACCTGCTGACAATGAAACACCAGCCTTAGGCTGAAAAACCCAACTCAAGCCTGCACTATACACATTACCCTCATAAGGCCGTAATCTGCTGTCATCGTAGTTTTTATAGGCATACTCTAGGGTAGGAATTACATAGTGCTGAGACCTGATCTGCTGACCGTATTCTGCCTGCACGCCGAACCTATCACCATATCGCTGATTACCTAACCAGGTTTTTTCATACACTGGGCCAATGCGTAGCCACTGACGATGGTTCTGATACAGATATGCAGGCGCTAAACGCAAAACACGTTCGTTATAGTCTTTCTGGTCCCAGTAGTACGTGCCCCTATACTGCAACCCCAACCACAAAGAGTGGTTGCCTTGGAGAGCAGTTAGCTTCGTCACATTGACTCCATAGCTCACACCGTGGCCAGATTTGGGGAGACTATCTGGATTCTTTTCAAAAGTGGCTCCCCAGAGCTCTAATGTACGTTCAGCCGAAGCCTGGTTTACGTTATCGTTACGCGTATAACTAAGCGACAACTCAACATTAGGGCTATAGAGTTTTTGCAGGCTATCAATGTAGCGTGAGGCCATTGCTCTGACAGCAGTAGGCGTTTCTGGCCGTTCCAACAAGACCTCTAATGTACTCATAGCCTCTGCATAGCGTTTATCTTCTATCTGCATCACAGCTAGGTCCAGCTGCACATAGCTCAACGCGGGATCGAGATACAACAATGCTTTAAACGCACCTATGGCCATGTAGTAGTTTTGGTTATGCCGATACAGTGCGCCTTTTGCATATAACACCAAGTAAGGATCTGCATCTGCATGCTCCTCATACTCTGGTATAAGCAACTCCACTAACGGCCACTGTTGCTGCTGTATTGCCTGACTAATAAGCTGGGCCATCACAGTAGGATGCTGACTTAACTCACTCCCTGAAATCTGTGCAAGCGCCTCATTCTGAACACTCTGATTTTGCTGCTCAGAGGAAGACTGAATGTCGGATTCATTTTGCAGAACCCGGGGTAACACTGTTGGTACTGCAGCAGGCTCGAAACGGTGTACATCAAGCGCCTGCGCCTGCACCACTGTACACATGCACAGAAAACCAACCATCAAAAAATGGTGGACTAAAGAATATTTAGCTAGAGAAAGCACAAGTAGCAATCAAAAAAATACTGCCTAGCGTGTGATGCTAGGCAGTAACAAGGTCTATGAAATTAGCGTTTACCGCCAAAACCTACTTCACTGATGTTGTGAACGTTATCGCCATCTCGTACATAGTTCACACGCCCTGCTATCTCTTCAGCATTTGGACCAAAAAAACCTAATTCGTAACTAATGTCCGCGGTAGGATCTTTTTCAAACGTCGCTTTACCAACAATCCCCATACCCTGGATCATTTCCTGGTTGAGGCTAGCAATGTTAGCTTTCAAGAGATCAATTTTGCCTGTTTCAGTTAGGCCGCTAATCTGCCCCGAGCCCTCGCGTGAACCGAAATCTACAACATAGCTTAGCTTGCCCTCGTCACTACCATTGAAAGCAACCCCTTGATAGGTAAACTGGCCATCTAGCCCTGCTATAGCGGTACTTGTTGTCTGCAAACCTTTAATACTGTCTACGTAAAACACATTAAGATCAGATGCCTGTGCGCCTTGCATTTTGCTGATCAAACTTCCCATAGCAAGCGAGTACGGCTGCTGATAGAGAAAGGCTTTACCTTCCACTTGGTGCTTCGCCTGCTGGCTGTCTTCCACCTCAAGCGTGAAAGACAGATCTTGCAGCCCGTTCTTGAGCTCTGAAAAGTTGTATTCAGTCCCATTCAATGTTTGCCCGTTCAGAGTAACGCTCTTTACCGTTGCTCCCTCATCAGCCAAATCCTCTCGAACAATCGCCAGCGGATCAAAGGTCTTAGCTTTTTTCACAGCATCACGGTATTCCGCAGGAACACTGCTCAATGAAGAGTCTGTCACAGGAGGTATAGACTCAGAACCCTTACCACCTCCACCGCTGCTGCTACACCCCGCCAGTAGCGCCAGACCTGTATAAATCGCAATCTTATTAATTGAGTAACCCACTTACCACCTCTATAAAGTAGTTTTATCGCTTTTAGAGCAGTGAAGCTCTCTCTTCACTGCCATCGAAAACGTTGGCTTCCCTTTGGTTTAGCTTAGTTATTCGATTCCCAAAAACAATAATAACCTAACTTATAAGTTCTTTACCTATAGATGTGGTTTTGGTGGGATGGGATTTTGCATACAGAAGAAATCATGCGCCCTAAAAACACCGACAGATCACTCGCCTCTTTTGGCCAGGCAGTCAAGCCTATCGCATTGCCGCCGGCATGACGCAAGAGGAGCTTGCCGCTGCAGCAGAGCTGCATCCGGGTTATTTAGGTACAGTTGAAAGAGGCGAGAAGAACATCTCGTTGATGAATATTATCGCTATCAGTAAGGCTTTAGGTGTTTTGCCGTCTGAACTGATGATGGTGCTTGATGTAGTGGTTTCTAAGCCTATCGTTCAAAGAAAACAACAAGACTCGACATCTTAAAAAACCATAACCTACTTTATAAGAAATAAAATCCTTAAGCGCCTACAGTGAGCCAGAAACCTACCCAAGCAGCCTAGCCAGTAGCTTCCCCCTATGAGCATGCCACTATTGAACATATTGCTTGAAGAAGCAAAGAGAGTTTTGATACACATTTCTAAAAGCCAGCGATAACATCAGTACGCACATAGAAGAACAACAGGACTAGAAAGGAGCAACCCCTAACTTCCTAAACTAAGCAACAACTCTTAGCCGCTTAAAGCCAAAAAACTATTAGCTGTAACCAAGAAGTTTACCCAGGCATCATTACTTATATGAAAAACCCACTCAGTAAGAGAGACATGAATAAAACATACGTTATAACCGCTCTATCAATACCCATTGTTTTGTTTTTCACTGGACTCATTCTGGGCAGCTTATCTACCAACCATTTTGCGACTGCCGGTCTTTTACTCTCAATCCTCTCGGCAGTGATTACAATTCTCGTTGCATTCAGGAATGCGCTGAAAGCTCGTAGAGCCGCTATCAATGACATAGAGCCATACGAGCCTATATCAGCAAAACGACTGAAACTCTTCTCTACTACCGTTTTGACATCTGATCCTGTTACGAATCTACAGAAACAACTAGAAGAGCTACGCAGAGACCATGAGACACTGGCTGATCATGTCGATATGCGCATCGAGTCTGTTTTCAATTATGCGCAGATGGCCCATGAAAGGCTGACTCGACACAAAGAGGTGGAGCTTCCTCAGATTCTATCCGCCCAATCAGAAATCATCATTGTGGGTGCTGCCTCATCTCTGATTGGGACTTTTGTAGTATTTTCCCCAGAACACGTCTATAGCGCATTCTCGCAATTAGTCACGATAGGTATTTCACTTGCTACTCAGGCGCTCAATTGACTGCCGAGACCCAAAATGTCGCCGACTGCTCAACCAGCTCTTTTGCAGCAGCCCAAACCACTGTGTTTGACGTTATGACAATAAGCGCCTCAATGAGTTTCAAAGCCACTTACTACGCCACTCTCGCCGTCAACTTCATAACAGAACCCTTCGCTACGCATTGCTCCAGATAGTCTGACCACCACTGCATCATTTCAGCTCTAGGCTTAAGGTACAACGCGTGGTTATAAGCAGCACTGGTGTTATCGCGCTCTTGATGTGCTAGCTGTAGTTCTATATGTTCGTGAGGCCACCCTTCCTCATGCAGCACAGTTGAGGCTATACCACGAAAACCGTGCCCAGTCATCCGCCCTTTGTACCCCATACGCTCTAAAGCTTTAAGGATAGTGTTGTTCGACATAGGAGTCTTAGGGTTTCTTTCGCCTGGAAACAGTAGTTCGCGATGGCCTGTCAACGTATGCAGATTCTGAAGTAATTGCACAGTTTGGCGTGATAGCAGGACAATGTGCGGTGTACGCATCTTCATCCGCTCGGAAGGAATATCCCAACGCGCATTTTGCAGATCAAACTCTTCCCAACGCGCCCCTATCAGTTCACTGGTGCGTACAAAAGTCATTGCCATTAACTTCATTGCCATACGCGTCACACTACTGCCTTGGTAGACCTCAATGTGTCGTAGCAATTCTGGCAGCTCCTTGGCATCTAAACGTGCATAGTTCTGCTTGCGACGACTCACCAGCACATCACTAGGGCGAATATCAGTCGCTGGGTTACGGGTCGCAAAGCCGTGCGCAATAGCATAGCGAAAGATTTGCCCACAGGTTTGCAATGAACGCTTTGCTATATCAAGCGCACCACGCCCCTCTATCGTTTTCACCATCTGGACGATCTCTGGCGCTAGTATTTCATCTACAGGACGCTCTCCTATTACAGGAAAAACATCTGTCTCTAAACGACGAATTACATACTCAGCGTGTCTAGGACTACGCATAGGTGACCAATGTGCCCACCATTTCCTTGCTATAGTCTCGAACGTATTTTCTACAGTACGTTTCTGGTCCTGTCGGTCAGCTTTACGCTGCTCCATCGGATCCACACCAACAGCCAACAGCTTGCGAGCCTCATCCGTCGCTTGGCGTGCCTGTGCTAACGAAATATCAGGATAGATACCTAACGCCATCAGCTTTTGCTTTCCATCAAAGCGATACGCTAACCGCCAAAGCTTAGAACCTGTAGTAGTAATGTGCAATTGCAACCCGCGGCCATCAGAAATTTTCTGTAAGCGTGAGCTAGGTTTAGCATTACGAATAGCCAAGTCAGTCAGAGACATAAGCGGTTCCTGTTGGTATTTTCAGTGACAAATCAAAGATAGCACAGGAATACCAACAACGATACCAGCACTACGATTAGCTTTGGATGGATCTCGCTGGACTGTTTAGGATAGAAAAAAGCCCGTAGAACGTTGATTCTACGGGCTTTTTGAATCTTGCTGGACTTGCTTAGACTAAGCAATGGCGGGAATGGAGGGATTCGAACCCTCGATGCGGGTATAAGCCGCATGCTCCCTTAGCAGGGGAGTACCTTCAACCTCTCGGCCACATTCCCAGCAAAAAAGCTATTCTAGCACGAGTAAAACGAATTTTGCTAGCCCTAGAATGATTTTTTCCTAGGTACGCGATCAAAGACCGCGTACCAGCGAATTATTGCGCTTTTTCTTGATCCAATTCGAAGGTTTTGTGCAGTGCACGTACTGCCAATTCCATGTATTTTTCGTCGATCACTACAGAGGTTTTGATTTCGCTGGTGCTGATCATCTGAATGTTGATGCCCTCTTCGGACAACGCACGGAACATAGCACTCGCCACACCGGCGTGACTACGCATACCAATACCCACGATGGATACTTTGGCAACCTTGCTGTCGAATACGATTTCGCCTGCACCCACTGCTGGGCCTACCTGAGTTTCCAACAATTCGTTGGTACGGTCAGCATCAATACGATTGACGGTGAAGGAGAAGTCAGTAGTACCTTGTGCAGACAAGTTCTGCAAGATCATGTCTACGTCGATGTTAGCGGCAGCGATTGGCCCCAAGATGGAATAGGCCACCCCTGGGGTGTCAGGTACGGCACGCAGGGTAAATTTGGCTTCATCGCGGCTAAAAGCGATACCTGAAACAACGGCAGCTTCCATTTTTTGATCTTCCTCGAATGTAATCAGTGTGCCCGAGTTTTTCTCTTCCTCGAGCGGAATTTCTGGGTCGGTAAGCGAAGACAATACGCGTACCGGCACACGGTATTTACCTGCGAACTCTACCGAGCGGATTTGCAGTACTTTGGAGCCTAGCGAAGCCAGCTCAAACATTTCCTCAAAGGACACTACGCTCATGCGACGTGCCTCTGGCACTACACGAGGGTCCGTCGTATAGACACCATCCACATCGGTAAAGATCAAGCACTCTTCTGCGCTCATGGCAGCAGCAATCGCTACGGCTGACGTATCAGAACCACCACGACCCAAGGTCGTAATGTTGCCGTTGTCATCAATACCTTGGAAACCGGTCACAATCACGACGCGCCCAGCATCCAGATCGCTCTGTACGCGTTCGCTATCAATAGATTTAATGCGGGCCTTGGTATAGGCGGAGTCTGTATGTACAGCTACCTGCCAACCAGCGTAACTACGTGCAGGCACACCCATTGCGATCAGCGCCATCGCCAGCAAAGAGCTGCTGGCCTGTTCGCCGGTTGCCGCAAGCATGTCCTGTTCGCGTGCATCGGGACGTGGGCTAATTTCTTTAGCCAAACCCAGCAAACGGTTGGTTTCACCAGACATAGCAGAAGGTACAACTACGACTTGGTGACCGGCCGCATGCCATTTAGCCACGCGTTTTGCGACATTTCTGATGCGCTCCACGGAGCCCATAGAAGTGCCACCATATTTTTGTACGATCAAGGACATCTTATTACTCGAAAATCAATAGGAATGGTGTCTGTGTACCCCAAAAAGGGCCATTCTATTCTAACGACATTTTTTACCCACCCATGGGGCATTTATCAGACTTTTCATGCATATTGTTGCAAAATCACACGCCCTTGGCGACAAATCACGTAAAACGCACCATGTTTTACTTGCATCTGCCTATCAAAGCCTAACGCGTGTAAGGTGCGCATCTGACGCATCATGTCGTCGAGTCGCGCTTCCGTTGGCATTTTCAAGCCTGCCAAGGCCAACCAATGGCGTATTACCTGTGCCTGACGCACAGGGCTTAGTTCACGCCACGATTTCAAATCAAAACTGTGATCTCGTGTGCGGTAATCCAATTTTTGCAAATCTTCAGCAGCAACTTCTTCCAGTAACTGGGCGGCATCGCGGCTTAACTTCGCATGACGTGTCAGTATTTTCTGCCACCCTTGCCAGCGCTCATTCAACTGCGGCTTTAGGCGCTCACGCACCGCACCGCGTGTGTAATCATCATTGAGGTTGGTGCTGTCTTGAACAGCCGTCCAACCTAAGCGTTGGCTCATCAGCTCGCCTACAGCCACAATACGGCTACGGGGTATATCCAACCATGGGCGCAACACCATAAAGCCGTCACGCGAGCTAACAGGCGCCATAGCGCCCAAGCCAGTAGGCCCAGAACCCCGCAATAACCGTAGCAACACAGTTTCGGCCTGATCATCTTGGTGATGCGCCACAAACACATGCTGTACGCCTGTACGTTGGCATAGCGTGTGAAAAGCTTGATAACGGGCATCGCGCGCAGCCGCTTCTATTCCGGTACCGGACAGCAGATCTACGTTTACCCTTTCGATGTGGATGCTGGCCCCAATCAGGTTGGCCAGATTTTGCACGTGCAGCGACCACTGATCCGCAATTTCTTGCAAACCATGATGTACGTGAAAGCAATGTAGAGGCAGTTCTAGCGCATGCGCCCAAACTGCCATGTGCAGCGCCAAGGCTGCCGAGTCCACCCCACCACTCAATGCTACCGCAACCTGCTGCGGCGCTGGCTGCGGCAGGTTGGTATACAGCGTATGGATGGACTGCAATAAGCCTACATCGCACAGTTCAGCCAACGGATGGGCATGTACCTGTGCGAGTGGAAATTTACGAACGAACTTCCTGGAAACGGCCATAAGACAGCAAACGCTCCAAGCGACGCTCACGCAGTTGCTCAGGGCTCAAGCCAGTCAACTGGCGTAAGGACTCAGCCAATGCACGTCCCAATTGACGGGCCATCGTGGCTGGATCGCGGTGTGCGCCACCTACAGGCTCATTCACCACTCTATCAATCAACTCCAACTCTTTAAGACGCGGAGCAGTAATGGCCAAGGCTTCTGCGGCTACCGATGCTTTATCAGCACTGCGCCACAAAATAGAAGCACAACCTTCTGGGGAGATGACCGCGTAAGTTGCGTATTGCAGCATCAATACGGCATCACCTACCGCAATTGCCAAGGCACCGCCCGAACCACCCTCACCAATGATGGTGGTGATAATAGGCACTTTTAGCTCGGCCATCGCGTACAGATTATGCCCAATAGCCTCAGACTGACCGCGCTCTTCTGCACCAATACCTGGGTAAGCACCGGGGGTGTCTACAAAGGTAAAGACAGGGATATTGAATTTTTCAGCCAAACGCATCAAACGCAAGGCTTTGCGATAGCCCTCTGGACGAGGCATACCGAAATTACGACGTGCGCGTTCTTTGGTATCACGGCCTTTTTGATGGCCAATCACCATGCAAGGCACACCATTAAACCGCGCTAAACCGCCGACGATCGCTTGGTCATCCGCGTACATACGGTCGCCATGCAGCTCATGGTAGTCAGTGAAAATTTCATTCACGTAGTCCATGGTGTAGGGACGTTGTGGGTGGCGGGCCACCAACGCAGTTTGCCAAGGCGTTAATTTTTCGTAGATGCTACGCGCCAAGGTCTGGCTTTTTTGTTGCAGCCTGCTGAGTTCTTCCGAAATATCAACAGCAGAATCCGTTTGAACAAAACGTAACTCTTCGATCTTGTTTTCGAGTTCAGCAATAGGCTGCTCAAACTCCAGAAATGTATTTCGCATTGTTGTGTCTTCGGGTTAATCGCTAATTCATTCGCTTTCGGCAATAGGATCCAGGCTACGCCACAGATACCAAGTTGCCACCGTACACCAGGGAGTCCAGGCCTGAGCCACTTCACGTGCCTCAAAGCGGGAGACTGGCTCACCACTGTAATAATGTTGAGAGATTGCCCGGATTAATCCGGCATCATCCAACGGTAATACATCTGCACGATGCAGGTTAAAAATCAGGAACATCTCTGCCGTCCAACGGCCTATGCCACGAATAGCACAGAGTTCTCTGATAATGGCCTCATCGTCCATATCTTGCCAACTTTCTGGGTTTACCTTGCGCTCTTCAAAATGTAGTGCAAGATCCAGAATATATTCGGCTTTGCGTTTGGGCATACCCATCTGTTGCAAGGCTGCGACTTCCAACGCTAACACATCAGCGGGCGTCGCAGGCGATGCAAACGCATTATTAAATCGTTCCCAAATAGCCTCCGCATTGCGGCGGCTCACTTGTTGACCAATCACAGCCCGCACTAATGTAGCAAAGGCTTCTGAAGGCGGTTTCAGGTGTTCTTCAGCAAACGTGGGGATGATTTTACGCAGAATCCTATCGCGTTTCATCAAATGTGTTTTGGCTTCATCCCAATAATGCGGTTTATGCACTATCTCTGCTCCTAGGCTCGTCGCCACTGAGTGACGCCACCCGCCTTGTCTTCTAGCTCAATACCCGCGTCGTGCAATTGCTTGCGCAAGGCATCAGCCTTGGCGAAATCACGGTCAGCTTTGGCTTGAGTACGCTCTGCTACCAGAGCATCAATAGCGTCATCGGTGAGCTGGCCTTCGGTAGAGCCTTGACGTGCATCACGCACATAACGGGATGCAGAACGCAAATACTGCGCAGGATCTTTTTGCAACAGACCCAACACGCCACCCAATGCTTTCATCAGGCTGGCGCTTTGTTGGCATTTGTCACGGTTGGCAGCAGCAGAAAGCTCAAACAGCACTGCTATGGCACCAGCCGTATTGAAATCATCATTCATGGCCGCCGCAAAACGTTGTGCTGCTGGCAATGTCCAATCAATTTCTTGTTCGGTTGCAGGCACGTTTGCCAAGGTTTGATACAAGCGGTCTACCGCTTGTTGTGCATCAAATAAGTTATCGGCTGCGTAATTTTGGGTGCTGCGGTAGTGGTTGCGCACAATAAAGAAACGCAACATCTCAGCTTCGCGCGGGTTTGCCACATAGGTAGCTTGATCCGCTGCGCCGCCATCTGCGGCAATGGTTTGACGAATATTACGGAAATTGCCCAGCGATTTGGACATTTTCTCGGCATCAACCATCAAGGGGCCGCAATGCATCCAGTAGTTGGCCATGGTGCCGCCAAACGCACCTTCAGACTGCGCAATCTCGTTTTCATGGTGCGGGAACTTCAGATCAGGACCGCCACCATGTATATCTAGGGGCATGCCTAGTAAGGTATGGCTCATGGCCGAGCACTCAATGTGCCAGCCCGGACGACCTAAACCGTAAGGGGACTCCCATTTGGACTCTGCCGGCTCTTCGGCTTTGGCGGATTTCCACAACACAAAATCCAGCGGGTCACGTTTGCCATCAGTCACCGCAACACGCTCGCCAGCGCGCAAATCATCCAAGGTTTTACCTGACAATTTGCCGTAACCATCGAACTTGCGTACGGCAAAGTTCACATCGCCATCGCTGCCCTGATAGGCTAAGCCGTTTTCTTCCAGCTTGCGGATAATACCCAACATATCGCCCACATATTGGGTGGCACGAGGTTCGGCATTAGGGGATTCCACGCCCAAGGCACTTTCGTCAGCGTGCATAGCGGCAATATAGAACTCAGTTACCTCACCTAAGGTGCGGCCTGTTTCTACGGCGCGACGAATGATCTTGTCGTCGATATCTGTAATATTGCGCACGTAATTGACCTGGTAACCTGACTGACGCAGCCAACGCTGAATCACGTCAAAGCTGACCAACATGCGAGCATGACCAAGGTGGCAGAAGTCATACACCGTCATCCCACACACATACATGCGCACAACGCCAGCCTGACTAGGCTTGAATTCCTCTTTGCTACGCGACAATGTATTATAAATGTGCAACATGTACAGTAATCACTTAAAAATCAATACGATAGAATAAAAAAACACGCCAACGCAAGCGTGAATCACCACCAAACCAACAGACACGCTAAAATGACGGATCGTAAAGTATACCAATAAAGGCATCTGACTTCGTGAACCAGACTCTTAATCGCCTGCAAGCGTGTGTATTCGCCTCGCTTTTCATTATAGGGGGTATTTCCAGCATTGCTCATGCTCAAACCCCTCACACCAGACTCTCTGCGCAAGATCAAGAGATTTTTGCCAATGAAGTGCAAGAGGATCGAGGCTGGAAAGGTTTGGCCCGCATTTTGGACTCCATCAGCCCCGGCGCTGACACGTCACGCCCATTAAGCGCCAGTGAGATCACTCAGCGTATTCAGCGCATGCTAGATGCCGGACAAGCCGCTGAAGCCTTGGACGCCATTGAAAAACGCTTGGCACAACGTGAAGCGCGCAACGAAATAGGCTCTGACGTACAACTGTTGTTTTTACAGGGCAGAGCCCTATCGGCGTTAAAACGCCACGACGAAGCCATCGCTGCGTACCAACAACTAACTATTGATGCCCCTGAACTGCCCGAGCCATGGAATAATCTGGCCGCTGAATATATGCGCCAAGGCAAATTGCAAATGGCTCAAGAAGCACTAGAAATGGCACTGGCTGCCGACCCTAATTACCGAGTTGCTCGTGCCAACATGGGTGAAGTGCAACTGATGCTGGCTAACGAGTCTTTTAAAGCCTCGGGACAGCTAGGCCAAGGCCGTTCACAACAAACCCAGCAAATTCTGCAACAATAACTGTTTAGCGTATTTTTAACGAGCATCGCCTATTATGCAAAACTTACCCTTTTTCAAGTCTGCGCATGTCCTGGCTATGCGCCTCTTTACTCTTGCCGCCCTGCTCTGTTTTGCAGGTCTGGTGTATTCACCAGCGCATGCGGCCTCATCAACTACAACACAAGGTAGCGCCATGAGCACAAACCCAAAAGTTAAACTGCAAACCAACAAAGGCGACATCATCATCGAATTGAACGCCGAAGCAGCACCTAAAACAGTAGAAAACTTCATCGGCTACGTGCAAGACGGTTTTTACGATGGCACGATCTTTCACCGTGTGATCAACAACTTCATGATTCAAGGCGGTGGCTTTGAAGCTGGCATGAAGCAAAAACCCACAAAATCCCCAGTAGAGAACGAAGCGAACAACGGCCTGAAAAACGACCAGTACACACTGGCTATGGCTCGTACTTCCGATCCTCACTCTGCTACAGCTCAGTTCTTCATCAACGTGACGAACAACGACTTCCTGAACTTCACTTCCCCTACACCTAATGGTTGGGGCTACGCCGTATTCGGTAAAGTCGTTGAAGGCCAAGACGTTGTAGACAGCATGAAAGCAGCGAAAACTGGCAACAAAGGTTTCCACCAAGACGTACCAGTGGAAGACCTGATCATTGAAAGCGCCACTATCGTTGAATAAACGGGCGTTACGCGGCACCGTTTGGCTTGCCGCGGATATACACCTGGGGCCGCAAGGCCCCCATACATCAGCGGCCTTCTACCAGTTTTTGGAGCAGGCCGCTGATGTATGTGAGCACCTGATTTTAGTGGGTGACATCTTCAATGCGTGGATTGGGGACGAGCAAATACATGCCCCTGAATCCTGGCTAAACGATGCTCTGCAGCACCTACAGCGCTTTAGCCAACGCAAAAAGCTCTATCTAGTACGTGGCAACCGCGACTTCTTAATAGGCAAACAGTTAGCCTCATTCTTACAGGCCGAACTACTGCCCGATCAAGTCATACTGCGCACCGATGCGTTTGAGTTTTTGTTAATGCATGGCGACGAGTTGTGCACAGATGACCACAGTTACCAGCGTTTTAGACGCATTGTGCGTCACCCGCTGACACAAGCCCTGTTCTATAGCCTGAGCTTAAAAGCCAGACAGCGCATTGCCAACTTTTTCAGAAAGCGCAGCAAAGCCGCTGGCCAGCATAAAACGTACCAGATCACCGACGTGAACACCGAGGCATGCCTAGACATCATGCTGCAGAATAATCAGCCTACGCTGATACACGGGCATACTCACCGCCCTGCCCTGCATCAGGTGGACGCCGAACACCCTAGCTATAGACGCATTGTGTTGCCTGACTGGGAATTCGATCACAGCCAGCCACCACGCGCAGGATGGCTATCTATTACCCCTGAGCACATCACCTTGCACCGCCAAGGCCATGATGACCTACTGTGCGATGTAGTCTCTACTCCCACGCAACAGCAACAGGCCAACGTATAAACGCTGGCCTGTATTCACTCGTACCGCTGTACGCTTTCTTTCTTAGTCGATGACGTCAGGAATGATCGTGCGCTGAATTGAGCTATCTAAGGACTCATAGCCAAAGTAGTTGATCAACTCATACAGTTCGGCACGTGTTTGCATGTTCGGTACGCTGCTGGCCGCAGAACCTGTTTGCTTCAGGCTAGTGTAGAAAAGCTCCATCGCTTTGGCCGCAATACGCAAACTGGATACTGGCCAAATCGCCATGTCGTAGCCTAATTCCTCAAACTCTTTTGCAGAGGTTTGTGGTGTACGACCAAATTCCGTCATGTTCGCCAACAAAGGGACATCAATTTCCTTAGAGAAAATTTCGAACTCTTCTTGTGTGGTCAGCGCTTCGGGGAAAATAGCATCGGCGCCGGCTTGCACATACATCTTGGCGCGAGCAATAGCCGCCTCCAACCCTTCGCTGCCTGCCGCATCGGTACGCGCAATAATACGTAGGTCACTACGTGCCTTAGATGCCGCAGCAATTTTGGCAGCCATGTCTTCAGGGCTAACCAATTGCTTGCCGTTCAAGTGACCACATTTCTTAGGCAAAATTTGATCTTCTAACTGCACTGCTGCCACGCCCACGTCTTCCAGCTCGCGCACCAAACGCATGACGTTTAATGCCTCACCAAAGCCTGTGTCGCCGTCTACTACCAGCGGCAAACGGGTAACGCGCACAATGGCCTGAGCGCGTGTGACCAGCTCTTCCATGGTGATCAAGCCTAAGTCGGGCAAACCCAGTGATGCTGTTAACGCACCACCTGACAGATACAAAGCCTCAAAACCGGCATCACGCGCCAGCAAACCACCAATGGGATCGTATGCACCCACGATGGAAATGAATTTCTTCTGTTCCCAGTAGCTTGCCAGTTGAGCCCCTAGACCACGCGGTTGCGGCTGCTCTAACCACACAGCTTTTGCATCGGTATTAGTCATTATTTCCATCCATTCATATAACGAAATTTATAGCGTAGGAACGCACACAGCACCTTCCATCAGGCGACGCTGCGTACGCACAATACTTGCCGAAAGAATCTGTGGTGTAGGCAGCCCGGCTTGCTGCACTAAATCCACACCCACTTGCACCACACCGCTGGGTGAACCCAAACGTATAGCGCTCAAATCCACGTCTTCACCCACACACTGCTGCACCACACTGCCGGCAATCGCTGCTGCGGTTGCGGTAGCCAACGACACAGTAATAGGTGCTGCGCGATGCGGTTGCCCCGCTGAAATCATGCGCACCATCACATCCACATCACGTGCGGCGATTTCCTGACCGTTGAGCGCCGTATAGGTTTGCGCCTTACCCACCATGCACAGTTTAGGAATAGCAATAATGCGTGCTGCCTCTTCCATCGAGGCGGCAATTCCCATGCGCACCGATGCGGCTTGGCGTAAATGCTCTAAATCCGCCAACAATGTGGCATGCGCATCTACGGCATCCGGCATGATGTCAGCACTCACACCCAGTGCTTGCGCTTGCACAAATACCGCAGGGATAGCCGAGTCCACCAGCGTCGCCGGCACACTGCCGCCCTGTGCGGTAGGTAAATCCACCACCACTGCCTCGGCAGGCAGCACACCGCGACCACGCGTATTGGCAGGGTCTTCAAAACTCAAGGTGACGGGTGCACCAGCAGAAGCCAAACCCGTGATGCGAGTATCGCCACTCACGCACGCTTCGCCGCCTTCTACCGCAAAACGCGACACAATAATCTTGCCGGAGTTGGTGTTATGGATCCTGACCACACACTCACCATCAACCGGCCCATCCACCATTTTTTCGTCGTAGGCAAAAGGCCCCACCGCAGAACTCATGTTGCCGCAGTTACCGCTGTAATCCACATTAGTACCGGTAACGGAGATTTGCGCAAAGGTGTAGTCCACATCCGCACCCTCTACTGAGCTAGGGCCTATGATGCAGACTTTACTCAGCGACGACTGCCCGCCACCCATGCCGTCCAACTGCCTGCCATAAGGATCAGGACTACCCAAAGCTGCCAAAAAAATAGCGGGCCATTGATGTTGATCTGCAGGTAAATCAGCGCGTTTCAGCATCAGCGCCTTAGAGGTGCCACCGCGCATGAACACGGCGGGTATACGTTGTTGATGGGCCATGCCTGTTGTCTACTCCATGTTGTTTTCTAACTGGCTGGAAAATGCGTTCCAGCTTGCGGTCAAATGTCGACGCATCAGCAGCGCAGCCAATTCGCTGTCTCGCTCCATGATGGCCTCTACAATGCGTTGGTGCTCTTTCAACGCAACCTGCCCCCTGCCGCGCACATTTTTATGCTGCGAGCGCAGTAAAACCAATTGCGGATACAGCTCTTCGCTCAACGCACGACGAATTAACTCGTTGCCACTTAGCTGGGCAATCAGGTTGTGGAAATCTCTATCACCACTACGTTGCAAGTACGCACCCGAAGGGTGACTTGCTACGGAGTGTGCATCCATCTCTAACAATGGCTGCAATGCCGCCTTAGCCGAATCATCCACATTCAGCGCCGCCAATCGTGCCGCTTCGGTTTCCAATGCAGCACGTACCTCATAAAGCGCTTTAGCATCTGCTGCCGTCATCACACGCACACTTGCCCCAATATTGGGCGTGAACGTTATCAACCCCAACGCCACCAAACTACGTAGGGCTTCTCGTACCGGACCACGGCTGATATCAAAACGCTCAGCCAACACCACTTCCCCCAACCTATCACCTGGCTGCAACTTTCCAGCCATGATGTCATTGGCCAGTTCTTGGGCAATTTTCATGCTTGCCGAACCGTGGCCTTGGGGATCAATACCTGACATTGTAAACAATCTTAGTCTCGCAATAAAAATAGGTAGAGTGTGTTTTTACTGAAATATAGCATTAACCCCTTAATAAAACACATATTCTAGTAGAAACCCTAATTGATGATAGAAACCTATGGAAGTCCAATAGCCTTACACAAACACACATTGTAAACATTTTCAGTTTGGCGCTCTGCCTTCATCAGGAATAAGCAATGAATTTCAAACGCATCAAAACATGGGCAGCCACATTGTTGGTAGGTAGCTCTCTGACCTTGTCCGCTGCTGCACCCGCTGTAGCACAAAAAGCAGATAACTGGCCTAACCAGCAAATCACCTTTGTGATTGCGTTAGGACCTGGGGGCTCTGCTGACCGCACCGCACGTCTGGTCGCACAACAAATGCAAGAAAAGCTCGGTGTACCTATTCGTGCCATCAACCAAGAAGGCGGTGGCGGCCATGTGGGCCAAGTGTATTTCCGCAATATGCCAAAAGACGGCACTTTCTTTTTGGTGACTTCCATTCATCCCTACATCAGCAGCGCCATTCTAAATCTGGATGCTGACTATAGTTTGGATGACTTTGCATTTGTGAACGGCCAATGGACCGACATGGACTTGTTTGCGCTGAATGCCAAACTGCCTTACCAAACCTTGGACGAGTTTATTGCAGCCATCAAAGAGCAACCCGGCAAATTCCGTATCAGCGTAGTGCCTGGCTCAACTGGCCACATCAACACCATTCAAATGCTGCAGGCTTACGGTTTAGAGCCTGATGCTGTCAATATCGTGACCTACCAATCCGGTAATGCCGCACGTACAGCAGTAGCGGGTGGTCAAGTAGAAATGGCTGTATTAGCGGCTGATGGCACTATTCCTATCGCCGAATTTATCCGCCCATTGGCTGTGGCATCGGATGAGCGTTTAGAAGAATGGGATGCCCCTACCTTGAACGAAGTGCTGCAACAAGCTGGCCGCGAACCGGTACAAACGTTGGTGGGTTCCATGCGCGGTATCGCTGCTCACGCCGAATTTAAAGAACAGTACCCAGAGCGCTTCGAGAAATTTGCTGAAGCCTACCGCGAAGTGCTGTCCAATCCAGAGTTCAAAGAAACCTTGAAAAAACAAGGTATTGGTTCGGACTGGCTAGGCCCAGATCGCACTACCGAAATCATCTACAAAAACTTTGAAGTGCTAGAGCAGTACAAAGATCAACTCTAATAGCCCTGGGTCTGGCGGGCACTTTTGACTGAACGAACAGTCGCCAGACCCACCGCTTTGGAAACCTCTAATGGCTACACGAATTTCTCTTACACACCTTGTGTTTTTGCTGGTGGTTTGCGCCGCCGCAATCTTCCTCAACTGGAGCGCCTTCAGTGCTTCAGACAAACTCTACAACCTGATCGTGGTGGTACCCAGCGGGATAGCTTGCGTACTGTTGGTGCTGTGTATAGCCATCAGCAATTTACGCAAACCTGCCACCAAAACCTCCGCAACACCTAGCGAAGCACAAGCAGCTCGCAAATCCACCTTAGGCGATCTCTTGCTGTTGGGTGCTTTTGCCGTTTTCTGCCTTAGCCTGACTACTGTCGGCTTTGATGTCGCCACCTTCGTTTTTGTGTGGGTAGGCATTTTAATGGGCGGTGAGAAAAACAAAATTGCGCCACCTATTTTTGCGTTCTTGTTTACCTTGGCGCTGATCAAAGGGTTTGGCTCTTTGTTCCCATTCCCTATGCCACTTCTGGTGTTCTGAGATGATTGATACTTTCGCTTTTTCTCAGTCTTTGGGCTTGCTGTTCACCAGTTTCGACCCTTGGCTATTCGTGATTCCCGGCCTCATTATTGGTCTGGTTTTTGGTGCTGTACCCGGTTTGCAGATCTCCATGGCGATGGCAGTATTTTTGCCAGTAACGTGGGCAATGGACTTCCTGCAAGCCATGCTGTTCTTAACCGCTATCTTCACAGGTGGTGCATACGGCGGCGGGGTGACAGCGGTGCTAATGAACATACCTGGCTCATCGTCCAGTGTCGCCACGGCCTTTGATGGCTACCCCATGGCGCGCCAAGGCAAACACAACGAAGCGCTGGGTATTGGTCTGGGTGCATCTGTTGTAGGGACGTTCATCGGTTACGCGCTACTGATGCTGCTGATTCAACCCTTGGCTGGCATGGTCTTGCGTCTAGGCCCGCTAGAAATGGTGATGATCGTACTGTGGGGCTTGGCACTAATTGCTACCCTGAACGACAGCACCGTACTTAAAGGCTTGTTGGCTGGTGCTTTTGGCTTGCTACTTAGCCAAGTAGGTATGTCGTCTACCGGTACGATGCGCGCCACCTTGGGTACACCGTACCTGATTGATGGTATTGCCGTAGTACCCGCCATGATTGGTTTGTTTGCCGCGTCCGAATTACTGCGTTTGCGTTCTAGCACCTACTTGGTGGAAGACAAAGCCGCACGTAGCATTTCACTGCGTAAAATTTTAGTAGGTTTCAAAGAAGTCTTTAAGTACCCAAAAATCCTGCTCAAAGGCAGTTTTATTGGTGCACTGATTGGCGCTGTGCCCGGTGTAGGTTCATCTGTGGCTAACTTGGTGGCCTACGGTGAAATCCGTCGATCCTCTAAAGAACCAGAAAAGTTCGGTACAGGCTGCACAGAGGGTTTAATTGCTGCGGAGTCTTCTAACTCTAGCTCCGAAGGCGGTTCCATGACAGCGCTGCTCGCCTTGGGTATCCCCGGCGGTGCGGCAACAGCGGTACTGTTGGCAGCGTTCTCGTTCCATAACTTGGTAGGTGGCCCGTCCTTCATTCGCGACCAACGTGATGTGGTCTACGCCATCATCATGGGTAACTTTGGTCAGGTGATTTTGCTGGGTATTGTTGCCCTGATGATTTTGCCTATTCTAGGTCTGGTCGTACGCATTCCTCTGAACTATCTAGTGCCTTCCGTCTTAGCGTTGTGTGCATGGGGTGGTTTTGGGATTACCGGTACTATTGCTGGCCCTATTACCGTCATGGTGTTTGCAGGTCTAGGTTGGTTGATGCGCCGACACGACTACCCGGTAGCCGCTACTGTGATTGGCTTATTGCTAGGCCAAATGACAGAAAGTGAACTGGTGCGCACCTTGCAGATCTCTGGTGGTAGCCCACTTAGCTACATTACCGAACGTCCTATCGCTATAGGCTTGCTGGTCTTGTTCATTGTCTCGGTCATCATCATGCCTATGCTGCGACGCCAGAAAATGAAAAAAATGGCGCAAGCACACTAATGATGAATCGTGTTTCTAGCTATATGCAATCCCGCTCCAAGGGCTTAATCGCCCTTGGCGTAGGTTTACTAGGCGGCCTAAGCTTCATACAAATGGGCCTGTCTCTGCCGTGGGTGCTAGGCAGTTTAGTAGCGTGTTCCCTTGCTGCTCTTTGTGGCGTAAAACTGGCCATTCCTTCTGCGTGGCGCGGTTATGCCATGGCCATGTTGGGCACTATCCTCGGCAGCAGCTTTTCCCCTGAAACATTACATACGCTAAGCCAATGGGTTCCCACCCTAAGTGTGATGCTGATTCTGACGGTGGTGTACTTCCTGATCAGCTTCAAAGTACTGGCACGCTGGTCTGGTATGGATAGAATCAACGCCACTTTTGCAGCCATTCCCGGTGGTTTATCCATTGTTAGCGCCATCGCCGACAGCTATAAAGCCGATAGCAGACGCATTGCCTTAAGCCACTCTGCACGCTTGGTCGCCTTGCTTGCGCTAACCCCCATCGTGCTGCACTACGTAGGCCATTACGAGCTACCCGCCAGCGCGCTCCCCATTGGGCAATATGCCGATCAAGCTACGTTTTCATGGGTATCGCAATTGGTATTAGTGGGTTGTGCCGTAGCAGGATGGTTACTCGCACGACAACTACGCTTTGCTACCGGCATGTTGCTGTTCCCGCTGTTGTTTTCCGCGATTTTGCATGCATCAGGATACACCCAAGCCATTGCTCACCCTGCTGCCGCAGCACTATCCCAATTAGTGATTGGCACCAGTGTAGGCGTACGCTTTGTGGGCTACAGCTGGAAAGTCCTGATCAAAGACGGCTGGTTATCCATACTTGTGGGTATAGGTTTAGCTTTGCTCGCTGTAGTCTGCGCCCTTGCCTTACACACCCTCACTGGCGCACCTTTTGGTGCTGTATTCCTGGTATTGCTACCAGGTGGCGCACCCGAAATAGGCGTCATGGCGTTGGCGTTAAACATAGACCCCGCCATCGTGACCACTCACCACCTGATCCGTGTGTTATTTCTGGTCAGCTTCTTGGGTTGGATCACTAGTCGTATACCAAATAGCACTAAATAAATTTACGCGACGACTGCCCCTTGCCACAAAAAAAGCCCGACTCATTAGAATCGGGCTTTTTATCGTTTCAGTGCTTAGCAATTACGCATACAACCACAGCAATACAACCGCACCTAAGGCGATGCGATACCATGCAAATGGACGGTAGGTGTGACGTGATACGAAGCGCAGTACAGCTTTCACTAAGAACAGCGCACTAAAGAAAGCCAATACAAAACCTACGGCAATGCCCCAGCCTTGCTCTACGTTCAAGCTAGCACCGTTACGGTACAAGTCGTACACGGTGGCTGCCATCATAGTAGGCATGGCCAAGAAGAACGAGAACTCAGTCGCTGTTTTACGGTGTACACCTGCCAGCATCCCACCCACGATAGTAGCGCCGGAACGTGATGTGCCTGGCACCATCGCAATACACTGCGCGAAGCCTACTACCAACGCTTGTTTCCAGGTGATTTCTTCTAGCGAATAGGCGGTAGCTTTTTCGGATGTGGCGGTTACACCGTCTTCTACTTTGTAGTTAGGGTGCTGTTTTGCGTAGGCTGGCTTACGCTCTACCCACAGCATAATCAAACCACCAATGACCAGTGTGAACACAAATACCAAGGGGTTATGAAATAGCGCTTTGATGTATTTGATGGTCAACGCACCGATGATCGCTGCAGGCAAGAAGGCAATGATCAGGTTTCGGGTGAACATCATTTCGGTGCGATCACCGCTAAATGTGCCTTTGATCAATTGCCAAATACGCGCTCTGAATAGCCAGATCACCGCCATGATGGAACCAAACTGAATCACCACCTCAAACACTTTATTACTGTCTGAGGGGAAGGATATCCACTCACCTAACAGCAACAAGTGTGCTGTACTGGAAACCGGAATAAATTCTGTGAACCCTTCAATCAGGCCCAAAATCGCAGCTTTGATTAAGTACAGCGTGTAGTCAGTCATGAAAACCCGGAAATAGCAAAAATCAATGAAAATGGGCTGTGTATAACCGTAGCCCTGACGCAGGAAAGTGGCGTTTTCTTGCCTTGCTGCATCACGAATAAAACAGGGGTATTTGAACACGACCCAAGATCAAATCACAATGGGCTGTTTACGCCTGCTTACCTATAGCCATCTGTAGCGATTACCGCGCAGTCGCCCGTTCTACTAACCTTGAACATAACGGCCCCACTTTGTGCCCGCATCGCTAATAAAAACACCCCAACATTACAAGAACATTGGGGTGTTTTTTATTACTTCACGGTGCGCTTATTCAGCCAAGTGCACCATCATTTGTGTGAAGATTTTTGGTGTAGCCGCAATGATGTTGCCAGACTCGTACCAGGTTTGTTCGCCAGCGAAGTCGCCCACCAAACCACCTGCTTCCAGTACCAACAACGCACCCGCAGCCATATCCCACTGTTTTAGATTAGTTGCTACAAAGCCGTCCAAACGACCACATGCCACATAAGCCAAATCCAGCACAGTCGCGCCTACGCGGCGTACAGCAGCGCAATCGCTCAACATAGCGGAAAATGGGGAGGTGCTTTTCACCACGCCGCCGGAATCCGCCACGTGTGCGCCCAACAGTGCGTCATGGTATTTGCGCAAGCTAGAAACACGCATACGACGGTCGTCCAAGAACGCGCCGCCGCCACGAGTGGCGTGAAAAATTTCGTTTTTAGCTGGATCAAAAATTACGGCATGTGTAGGCACGCCTTTGTTCAGCATCGCAATGGAAATGGCGTAGTGAGGGAAGCCGTGAATAAAGTTGGTGGTGCCATCCAACGGGTCGATCACCCACACGTTTTCAGGGTTGTCATTGCCTTCGGGCATGAGTTCGCCTGTTTCTTCGCCAATAAACCCATGGTCAGGGTACGCTGTACGCAGTATGTCAATGATTGCTTCTTCAGCTGCCGCATCAATTTCGGTTACGTAATCGCCGGGGCCTTTGCGGCCAACTTTGATTTTTTCTAGATCCACGCTAGCACGGTTAATGATGGTGCCTGCTCGGCGTGCCGCCTTGATGGCGGTATTCAGCATGGGATGCATAGATAATCCGTTCGGTAAAATTTTCCTGCTCTTGTGCTGCCCGAATGCAATAATAGGGCTACAAAAGCTTTCTGTATCAATGTATTTATGACACAAACATCGGCACACACCAATCACCCTGCCTTCGAGCAGGTTCGCTTCATTATGGTACGGCCCAGCCATCCCGGTAACGTGGGGGCTGCAGCACGCGCAATCAAAACTATGGGCTTTAAAGAACTGTGTTTGGTGGCACCAAAACATGAGCACATTACCGAGCACGCCGAAGCGATCGCTCTGGCCAGTGGTGCAACCGATGTTTTAAGCCAAGCCTCTATCGTACCAAGTTTAGAGCAAGCATTGGCGCCTGTTTCACTTTCTTTTGCGCTAACAGCCAGACCGCGTTATCTAGGGCCTCCGCCATTAGACATACGCCAAAGCGCAACATTGGGTGCGACACACCTGTCTGAAGGCGCAGGGAAAATTGCGGTTGTATTGGGCACAGAGCGTACAGGGCTCAGTAATCAAGAGCTGGAAAGCTGTCAGCACCTGTGCCATATCCCGGCGAATCCTGAGTACAGTTCGCTGAATGTTGCCCAAGCACTGCAATTAGCCGCGTGGGAATTGCGTTATGCATTATTGCAACAGTATGAGCTAGAAACTATGCCTATCGCCCCCGGAAAGGTGGATCCAGGCAAGGCATTGGCCACCATGGGGCAGTTGGATGCCTTTATGACGCACTTTGAGGAAGCCTTAATAGGCGTGGATTTTTTAGACCCCGAAAACCCCAAAAAACTGCCTACTCGTATGCGACAAATTTTTAGTCGTAATCGTCTAAGCGTGGACGAAGTGGCGATGCTGCGCGGTATGTGCACCGCCATGCTTAAAACAGCAAAGCTCGCCAAATAATCGCCACGATTGAGGCAAACGCCACGACGTAGAGTACGTCGTTTTGCCCTCACAACACGCACGACGATGCCTAGATGGAATCACTTCCTCTAGGCATTTTTATTGGGTGCGAAGAACCTGCGTCTAGGCCTTAGCGGGATCTAAAATTTGCAGCAACGCTGACAAACTTTGGTCCAACACCGCTAGCTGTTCTACCGCCATGGGAGCCAGCATCTTACGCTCGTTATCCACGTGTATAGCCACTACCTTGTTAATCAAGGCCAAGCCTTCATCGGTGAGCTGCACCAGCATACTGCGCGCGTCTTGCTCATTAGGCAGTCGTACAATCCAACCCTTGCTTTCCAGGCGTTTTAGCCTGTGCGTCATGGTGCCAGATGTCACCATTAAGGTGTAGAACAAGGCCGTAGGGCTTAAGCAATACGGTGCGCCACTGCGCCGTAGCGCCGCCAACACATCGAACTCCCACAAGCACAAACCGTATTCGGCAAAACACTCGTCTAATCGTTGTTCTAACAACATGGCACAACGGTTAATACGCCCTATGGGGCCCATGATTTCTACATCTAAATCAGGGCGCTCACGTCGCCATTGATCCAGAATCATCTCTACCGCATCGTTCTTCTTGGTCATCACATGCCTTTGCATTTATCTTGACATCAAGATAAAAAGCTCTCAGAATGAATTTATCTTAAATTCAAGATTAATCCAAAATGACTGCTCCTGTCTCTACTTTTCCGTGGCGCGATAGTTTGCTCACAGCACTGGCCCCTGCCATTTGGGGGTCTACCTATATTGTGACCTCTGAGATTCTGCCACCCGATAGGCCATTTACGGCGGCGCTCATACGCGCACTGCCCGCAGGCATACTGCTGGTATTACTCACGCGCAAACTGCCTTTACGCCAAGACTGGCTACGTTTACTCATCTTGAGCGCATTAAATATTGGCGTGTTTCAGGCCTTGCTATTCGTCGCCGCGTACCGCCTACCCGGCGGCTTAGCGGCTGTGCTAGGCGCTATACAACCGTTATTAGTGATGGTGCTAGTCTGGGCTGTAGAGGGGAAGTCCCCCGCACAAACCACCTTATGGTCAGCAGTAGCGGGGGTAATAGGCATGGCGATTTTATTGTGGTCACCACAAACCCAGTTTGAACCCATAGGCGTCGCGGCTGCCCTGTTAGGTGCAGCCAGCATGGCCGCGGGTATTTGGCTGACCCGACGCTGGCAAGTGCAGCTACCTGTACTAGCGCTTACGGGTTGGCAGCTACTGTTAGGCGGAGCCATGTTGGCCCCTGTAGCCTATTTGGTGGATGCCCCGTTGCCCCACTTAACCGCCACGCAATTTCTGGCTTATGCCTACTTGTGTTTGGCGGGTGCCTTGTTAGCCTATGTATTGTGGTTTAGAGGGATTGTGCGACTGCCTACGGTTGCTGTGGCGTCCCTAGGCTTACTTAGCCCCTTAACAGCCGTGATCTTAGGCTGGGCATTATTGTCACAAGCCATGAGCGGTTCAGCACTGGTGGGTTTACTGATTGTGTTAGTTAGTGTGTTTGCGGTGCAGTGGACCTCTAGCAAGCGCTAGCAGTGCATCATTAAAAAAAGGTCATTGAGGAACCCTCAATGACCTAAAGAACTGCTCCCTAACATCAGTACAGAGTTAGCGCTTCCTTACACGCCTAACCCCTTAGAAGGCCACACGCACCTGCACTTGTGCAGAATGATCTCGTTGACCATTGCCCAGTTCCCCTTTGTAGCCAATGCCCACCGAAGAATAACGGCTTAGTGATACTTCGGCACCCAGCTCAATGAGTGCGGTATCTCGTGCCAACGGCACACCCGCCACAGTGAAGTTTTGGCCGCCTTCAAAGGCCATGGTTCTATCAGACGTGACAGAGCCAATAGCATGACGCCAGCCTAACGTGGCTCGCAATCTGCCATCGTATTCACCCATTTGGAAGTTATTGTGCAGGCGTACACCTAAGGTACTGCTGGCTAAGGTGTGATTGCTGGACTTACCCTCTAACGCCGCAAAACCGCCTTTCTCACTGAAGCCACGTATACGCTGCTCAGACACGCTCATCCCCACAAATGGCTCTATGCCCATTTGGTCGTACTGCCCCAAGGCATAACCCACTTCAGCAAAGGCTTGTGCTGTATGCGCGCTGTAATCGGCTTTGAGTTTTTGATCCAAACTAGACACGGTACGCTCGGTGCGAATGTCGTGCCAGGTATAGGCCAAGCCACCCAACATATTGATGTGGTTTGCGCCAACTTCCATGCTTCTACCGGCATAAATGGCAACGCTGTAGTTATCAACTTTAGTGTTTGATGACCTGTCATCTACATCTGTCTTGGCATGTATATAACCCACGGCTGCGCCAACTCGCCAATCGCTACCACCCAGTTTTTCATCCATGCCGAGGAAAACACCGGTAGTGCGCTGCTTCATCTGGCCTACGTTATTGTCACCATCAAAACGCTGCCAGTGGCCGATGACTTCAGCCCATGCTGGCAATGCTTTAGAGGATGGCCATGCTGATGCCGGTAAGGCGCCATCGCTTTGCGCAACAGGATCGCCAGCACGTCTGCCTGCCGTTAAATTGCTATACAGATGCTGACTACCTAAATTGGATGCCAAGCTGCCTACACTCGCCAAACCACTGGCTACGCTGGCGTGGGCCTCGCCTGATAAGCTGTCAAACACCGCTGGTGGTACTCCAGCAGGCAAGGTTTCTACAAATTTGTACAACGCGTGGCTGCTAGGCAGGCTTTCTATACCTTGTGCGGTCGCAACCTGATTGCCTGTTTGTGCTAAATCAGCAAAATCAATGACGGTTGTGCCACCGCCTTCTTCTTCCTCTGACTTACGTTCTAGTTTCAAGCTTACGGCATTGGCACCATAGCCCAAGGCCACATCCAAATACGCATAGTTAGATTTCACCTCACCAAAATTACCTTGGATACTGCTGGCTTCTAGGATGGTGTAGGTTTTGCCGACTTGGAAATCTGTTTTGGCATTCAGCTCAGTACCAGCATGTAAGACACTGCCGCCTAGCGTAGCCGTACCAGCCACTTTCAACAGACTGCTGCTATCGCTGTCTGGGTCAGCCTGTACGTAATAGGTAGACCCTTGCTCTAAGCGTAAGTCACCTGCAATGCGCATCGTGCCGTAGCGCGTAGCATGCTCGCTGGGGTTAATCGTGGCGCCGCGTTGCACGGTTGTGAGCGTACCCGCATTACCTACCGTACCCGTGCCTGCCAACGTTGCTCCGTTAGCCACGGTCACATCACCACCCAAACTACTGTTTTTAGTGATGAGCAAGCTACCATCGGCAACCTGTGTGCTACCCGAGAAAGTGCTGCTATTGCCGGTTAGCGTCAGCACACCTGCGCCTGTTTTACTGATGTGGCCTGTGCCGCTAATGGCTTGCGCCAACGTAGCATCGTTGCTTTGCTGTAGCTGCAAGTTGGCATTATTCACAAGCGCGCCGCTGCCTAAACTATCTGCGGAGGCCACCACACTGCCATCGTCAATATTCAAACCGCCAGACCACGTGTTATGCCCTGTTAAATGCAGCTCGCCCGTACCGGTTTTGGTCACACTACCACTGCCCTCTATGGCTTGCGATAACGTGGCATTGCTACCTTGATCTAACTGTAGTTCGGCATTGGTCTTAATCGTTCCGCTGCCTAAATTGGCCACACTGGCCACCAACGTACCGCCATCAATAACCGTGCCACCACTGTAGCTGTTTGCACCTGTCAACACCAAGGTGCCATCACCCGCTTTGGTGAACACGCCGCTACCAGACAAATCACTGTCTAGCGTGAATAGATTGGCACTATCCGCAATATCTACGGTACCGCCCTGAGCACCCACCCCCCAGACACGGTTACCATTGCTGGTAAAGCTGGTACCGGTAATCTGCAAACGCCCGCCGTTCAGGGTGACTGCTTCACCGCTTTGCCCTAAGTTCGCATCCTGCTCTACTGACAGCGTACCAGCAGATACCGTAGTGCCACCGCTGTAACGGTTAACAGCCGTTAGCAGCAATGTGCCAGCACCCGTTTTATTCAAGCCATCACTACCCGCTAAGACGTTCTTGATGGTAGCCTGCCATCTATGGCTAACAGCACTGCCATCACCTACACGTATTTCCACTGGGCCGGAATTTGTGCTGCCAGCGACTAGCGTTAAGGTATCGCCATCCATCACATAACCATCGTTGGCAAACTGCATGCCGATGGCTTGCACTGCTCCGTCCTGATTACTTACTGAAACGGTACCGGCATCTCCCGTAAAGATGGCAAAACCTGGCTGTGGAAGCATGGCTCCTATCAGGGTACCCTGCGCATCTGACCAGGTAGTAGCACCCACACTCCATACACCAGTACCGCCAAAGCTGTTTGTTGAGGCTACACCACTAGCATTCCAAAAACTCAGTATGTGGCCCTGAGTACTGAGTAGGTTAATCTGTTTTTTATCATGCAAATACTGCAATGCCATACCCGCTGGAATGCCAGTTATCCCTCTATTAGCCGTGTTTAGCGTACCTTTATAATCAAACAGTCGGTATACACCCAAACCCAAGCCATTGGCTTGTTGCACAGCTAACTGCACACCATTTAAGGCAAGATCCCCGTCTACACTGGTGCTGGCTCCCTGCTCCACCCCCAGTAGACTACCTTGCGCCATGATCAAGTTGCCCTTGATCGTCAGGCCATTCACACCCATTTCGTCACTAGGCGCTAACATCGCCCCTGTAGCAACCTGAACATTACCAGCCAACACACCTTGTCCTGCTAAGGTGGCATTCTTGTTCACGGTAACCTGGGCACTGGCTAGACTACTATTCCCTTGCAACTGCAAAAGCCCTGCGTTAACAGTCGTATTCCCTGTATAGGTGTTCTGGCCAGCTAAGGTCAATATTGCTGAGCCATTCTTGACTAATGACCCTCTGCCACTAATCACGCCGGCCAGCATCATATTCTGACTGCCTGCCACTGTCAGTTGAGCTCTCACCGCAACTGAATTAGTCATAGATATAGGGCTACTATTATCCAAGGTAGCATCCGCTGTTACCCTCAACTCACCACTGCCTACAGCCGCGTTGTTACTAAGCAGCAGCTTTCCAGCATGCAACTCTGTGCCGCCACTGTAGGTGTTACTACCGTCTAACCGTAATGTCCCCGCACCCTGTTTCAACAGTGATCCTGTGCCATCAATACGCGCTGCCAACGTGAGTGCATTACTGGAATCCACAATGAGAGAGCCCTTCAATGTGATGGCATTGCTAATCATGTCCGCTCCTCCAGCTGCATGAAGCGTACCGCCATTGGCTATCACCACGGCATTACCTAATGCTGTGCTTGTGGTACTCAGCACGCCATCATTAAGCACTACTGTAGGATTTAAGGTGCTTGATGGAAAGAGGTTGCCAGACAGGTTCCATGTACCGCCGTTAACAACTAAATGGCTAAAGTTCAGGAACTGATCGCCAGCTATTCCTCCCGAGCCGCCCGACCCTATACCGTCACCATCCGTGGCGTTTTTTAGTGTTAAGGTATTGCCATTATTGGCTGAGCCAGCATTGACAGTGCCTGTGGCAGCAAACACCAGGCCATCTTTTGTTGTCTCGGTGGCCACGCCCCAATCACTTGTCAGGATTGAGCCTGTCACAGCATAAAAATGGTTAGCGCTTCCACCTGTGCCCATATGCAGACTACCGTTCAACCTACCTGCGTTAGTGAAAGAATTACCATCACTGTTTGACGTTCCTTGAAACGCGATACGTCCGGTGATAGTAGCTAATGACTCGTTCACAAACCTAACTTGGGAACCCGCCCCTTCTGAAGTGTTCCCCGGACTATGAACAATAATCACTGGAGCATCTGCTGCCGCTTTAGTACTGCCATTAATCGCCTTAGCCTGAATATCTCCATGATTCGTAATCACTGTGGAACCATTAGCACCATTGTGAACCGCTAACGCAACGCCATCAATATTAGTAAGATCATCTCCAAAAGTCCCCACTAGGAAACCTCTATTCCTAATATTATGAGTACTGCTATTGCTATTACCGATCAATACCGCTGACCTAGCACGACCAACAGCATCCTTAGAAGCCTCGACCTGCCCAGAATTAGTGAAGCTAATATTGCTACCTGGCAGGAGCATCACATACCTTGCAGCATCCCGTGGACTGACAATAGCGCCAAACTCTATATTTACTGTCAAATTATCGATACTAGACTCATACCCCTTTGCAGAACCGCTACAACTTACCTGAGAGCCAGTTGTTTCACACCACTGTGCATAAACGGGAGCTACTGCCAAACTGCCCCATGCCATAGCAATGGCGAGTATCAGAGTCTGCTTGCGCCACACGGGTCTAGTTGTCACTAAGCTCGCACTACTACTTGCCGTACCCCCCTGGTGATTACGCGCAGTTTCCGGCACCGCCACCCATGTGCCTAAGGCCATGCTCCAAAGCGATTTATAAATATGATTCATACTGTTTCTTCCCAATTTTTGTTGTAGATCGCTTTGGGCGGCTGCCCTTAACACTTATTAACCATCTATTCCCCCGGATTCTAATAAGTTCATCTCTGTAGCGATATCACTGAAATTGGTGATATCAGCCAAAAACAACGATTTTTCCAGATCACCGCTACACCCTATTTACGCCCCACTCACGCAACTTCTTACTCGTAGTCGTGTACAACTCTCGTTAGGCCATGCATAAAAAAACCCGCCCTACATAGGGCGGGTTTTTTGTGTATCACTACGCTACAGCATGCTATTACGCACTGGCTTTTTCTGCATCGTTAGGTGCACTGATTTCACGTACTGGTACAGGAATACGCAGGCCTTGTGCTTGCAGCACTTGTGGGGCTCTACGTAATAACTCAAAACGCAAGTCCCAAAATTTCTCGGCCAAACTCCATACACGCACGGTCACCACAATGGTGCTGTCTTTATATTGCGTCACCATTACTTGAGGCGCTGGATCTTTAAGCACATTCTCGTTGCTTTCTACCATTTGCTTCAAGGTACTAATGGCTTTATCCAGATCATCACCATAACGCACAGCAACTTCTACATCCATACGACGAGTTTTGTTGCGGCTGTAGTTAATGATGGCACTGCCCCAAATTGAGCTGTTAGGTAAAGTGAACTCAATACCGTCAACCTGTATGAAGCGTGTCAGGAACAAGCCCACCTCATCTACCGTACCATCACCCTGCCCTACGACTGAGACAAACTCACCAGCGCTAATAGGGCGCAGTATCAGCAACATGATGCCCGATGCCACGTTTTGCAAGGTGCCCTGCAAGGCCAAGCCTACCGCCAACCCCATCGCACCTAGCATGGCTACGATACTGGTGGTTTGCACCCCAAAACGTGCCAATACAGCAATCAGCACAATAATACGTATAAACCATTGCAACACGATGGTGAGCATAGGGATCACTGTGCGATCCATGTGCGGCATACGCGTTAAAAACTTGCGCAAAAACCGCGCTGCCACCGACGATAACCACCATCCAACAATAAGGATAAGAGCAGCTAAAAGCAGATTGACCCCAAACGTCTGTAGCAAAGATAACGTTGAGTTTTCGATCAGCTGTGTTTCAGTCATTCACCTTTCTCCCAAAATAAACATCACCTGTCGCCATCATAACGGGTTTTAACTGCCCTATGATATGGGTATCGTTGTCTGTTACAAGGACTCACTAACATGTCTACTCGTGCCACTTTTTCTGTGCTGGATTTAGCCCCTATTCTTCAAGGGGGGACCGCCCGAGATGCCTTCCTTCGTGCTGCTGAACTGGCTCAACACTGTGAACAATTAGGCTTTAGCCGCTATTGGCTAGCCGAGCATCACGGCATGCCCGGCATTGCCAGCGCCGCCACCTCCATTTTGATCAGCCACGTGGCCTCGCAAACGCAACGCATACGCGTAGGTGCTGGTGGCATCATGCTGCCCAATCACTCCCCCTTAGTGATTGCTGAGCAATTTGGTACGTTGGAAAGTCTGTACCCAGGTCGTATAGATTTAGGGCTAGGCCGTGCACCAGGGTCTGACCAAATTACCTCTAGAGCTTTACGTCGTGACTTAAACTCTGACCCCGAACAGTTCCCACGCGATGTGCTGGAACTGATGGACTACCTGTCCGACGAACCTGAACAGCCGGTACTGGCAGTACCCGGTAAAGGCAGTAAAGTACCCGTGTGGATTTTGGGCAGTAGCTTGTACGGTGCGCAATTAGCTGCTGCACTGGGGCTGCCTTATGCATTTGCTTCTCACTTTGCACCTGCTCAGTTGGCGCATGCCTGCGAAATCTACCGACAGCATTTCCGCCCCTCCAAATACTTAGACAAACCGTACTTGATGCTGGGCTTTAACATTTTTGCTGCGGACACCACGGCAGAAGCTGAAGACCTTGCCACATCGTGGCAGCAATCGTTTGTGAGCCTGCGTTCAGGCAAACCGGTTACCCTACCGCCGCCAGCACCGGGCTATATGGACAACGCCAGCCCACAAGCACAAGAGCTTATCAACCATATGATGCACTGCACAGCTATTGGCGACGTGGACACCGTTCGTCAGAAGATTCACTCAACACTGGTGAATACCCAAGCCGATGAGCTGATTGTCACCAGCAATATTTACGACCAGAAAGCGCGTTTGCATTCGTATACGTTGGCGGCTGAGGCCTTTAAATCGCTGTAGTCAAAACAGTATTCATTGCCTGCTCTGGGGCTACAGAAATATTCTTTGTGATGCGAGACACCAAATCACAAAAGTTTTCTCTACGCCCCCGAGTACTCGGATTACTGATAGGTTTACCGCCCTTTCTCAAGCAATAATGACAGGGGCTATGGACACAAAAAAGGCTTGGATATCTCCAAGCCTTTTTATTTTTACTACTGCCATTTATTTCTTATTGCTGCTGCGCTTTTGCAAAGATTGCGTCAGTCTATCTAGCAACATGGCCAGAATCACCACAGCAATACCGGCGACAAAACCATCACCAGAACGCAGTCGTTGAATCGCACGCCATACTTCGCTACCCAAGCCATCGGCACCAATCATGGCGGCAATCACTACCATGGACAAGGCCAACATAATGGTCTGGTTCACACCAGCCATAATGGTAGGCAACGCCAAGGGTAACTGTACTTTAAACAGTTTTTGGCGGCGTGTTGCACCATAGGCATCAGCAGCTTCGATTAAGTCCTCTGGCACTTGGCGTATGCCCAAAATCGTCAGGCGTATCGCGGGTGGCATAGAGAAAATCACTGTAGCGAAAATGGCCGATACCGCACCAATACCAAAAAACGGAATGGCAGGAATCAGGTACACAAACGCCGGCATGGTCTGCATGAAGTCCAAGAGCGGCATCACCACTTTATATAAGCGGTTAGACAACGCGGCCACAATACCAATAGGTAAGGCGATCACAATCGCGACTAAGGTGGCGATCACTACCAGCGTTAAGGTTTGAATCATGGGCACCCACAAGCCTAGGTTCCAGATCAAACCCAAACCTGCCACAGCACCTATAGCTAAACGCCAGCCCGACGCACGCCAGCACAGCAGTGCAAAGGCCGCAATCAGCAACCACTCTGGCAATGCCAACAAACCATCGTTCAGTAGATCAATACCATCTTGAGTAAAGCGTGACACGCTACGGGTGACGCCAGAATAGCTAGAGGTCAGCGAGTTAAGCCCCTGCTCAATCCACCGGCTTAGGGGTAAGGTTGGAATACTACTCATCATGAGGTTTCTCCTGCTTTAGCCAGTTCATCCAACACGGCACCCTTCACCACCACGCCCAATAACTGATCTTTATCGTTCACTACGGCGACAGGAATACTGCGATCGAACAACCCAAACAGTTGATTCAACGGTTCGTCCGGCCCTACTTTAGGAATGTCAGTATCTATATAGTTTTGTATGCTTTGCGCCTGCTCTTGTATGGCTTTACGCAATACAGCCGCTTCAATCAGCCCTATTAAGCGTCTATCGCGGGTCGTCACGTACACCGAGTCGATACTGTTTTCACTCATTTTGCGCAAGGCTGTACGTGGGCCATCATCTGGGCGCACCGTGGTTCGTGACGAACGCATGGCACTACTGGCTGTTAGCACACGTGCCTTATCCACCCCTTCAATAAAGCGAGCCACATAGTCATCGGCGGGCTTACTGAGTATTTCTTCTGGCGTACCTTCTTGCACAATCTCACCGTCTTTCAGCAAGATAATGCGATCACCAATGTTGAGTGCCTCATCCAAATCGTGCGTGATGAAAATAGTGGTTTTACGCGTGCGGTACTGCAGCTCTTGTAGCTCTTGCTGCATGTCTTTACGAATCAATGGGTCTAACGCCGAAAAGGCCTCATCCATCAACAACACACTGCCGTCGTTAGCCAGCGCTCGCGCAATACCCACGCGCTGTTGCATACCGCCTGACAGTTGTGAAGGATAGGAGTCTTCCCAGCCTTTAAGGCCCACTTGCTCTAGTGCGTCTACAGCAATACGGCCACGTTCTTCTTTTTCCATGTGGCGTATTTCTAGCCCAAACTCTACGTTTTGCTGCACAGTTCGGTGCGGGAACAAGGCAAAGTTCTGAAACACCATAGAGAAATGCTGGCGGCGCACGGCCAGTAATTCTTTTTCAGATAACTTGGTGATGTCTTGTCCGGCAATTTCTACCTGACCTTCGGTAGGATCTATCAGTCTATTCAAACAACGGATCAGCGTAGACTTACCTGACCCGGACAGACCCATAATGACCAGCAACTCACCCTCGTACACATCAAAATTGATGTCGTACAGCCCTAGGGTTTGACCAGTTTGTTCAAAAATCTCAGGGCGCTTTTTACCCTGCTTACGTAAAGCCAGTGCTCGCTCAGGATTAGCACCAAACACTTTACTTAACTGACGGACTTTGATTTTTACAGTTCGATTATTCGTCATCCGTTCCTCTTTTACTGTAATTGAAAAGTACAAGGCCGGGTCGCAATGCGCCCGGCCTTGTGCCTATAGCGACATTACTGGTTCACCACGGCGTGGCTTACTCAGTAGCGGGCATCCAGGCTTGTACTTTTTCTGGGTTGGCTTCTACCCATTTTTTGGCATTTTCATACGGATCACTACCGGCTTCTTCGTTCATCAACATGATTTCGCCCATGTCGTCGGTAGTCCAGTTAAAGGCATCCAGAATGGCATATGCCTCTGGCTTATCGTCTTTCAGACCCTTACGAGCGATAGTGTGAATTTGCTCTGCACCACCATAAACACCTTTAGGATCTTCTAAGTATTTCAGATCCCAACGGGCAAACATCCAGTGTGGTGTCCACGCTGTAATCACAACGTCTTCTTTGTTTTGAATGGCGTTCGCCAGAGCCGCTGTCATGGTGGCATCCGTACCATCACGCAAACGCAGTTTCAACTCGTACTGGTCTACTACATCACCGGTCAGGCGTTGCAGGCCAGCACCGGGATCAATACCAATAATTTCGTTATTGAATTTCTTGGCATTGTCGTTCAGCTCTTCAATAGAGGTAATTTCTGTGTAGGCAGGTACTACCAAACCCAACTTAGTACCATCTAGATTAGGGCCTAAGTCTTCAACTTTGTCACCCAATTGCTCGAAGTAATCTTCGTGGGTAGTAGGCAGCCACGCTGCCAGCATGGCGTCAGCATCACCGTTTGCGACGGCTTGCCACATTGCAGCACCCGTCAGTGAGCTCATTTTCACATCGTAGCCAGCTTGTTCCAGCAAGACGCGCATCACGTTGGTAGAGGCTACTTCAGAAGACCACTCTACATAGGCCAAATGCACAGTACCTTTGTCTTGGGCATAGGCACTGCTAGTTCCCAATAACCCTAGGCCAAAAACAGCGGTACCCATTGCAACACATAGACGCTTCAGGATTTTATTTATTAACATAATCATTAGACTCCGAATCATTCTAGAGCTAATCATTATATCAATAAATCAATTTCAGTCCAGTTCAGCATAACCAAAGCGGCATATTCATAGGCATAAACCTGCTACGAAAATACGCGTTTCCCTAGAAGCATATCTATGAAAACCACTATGAAACAAACCCTTACCAACACCTAAAAAACCTACCCCCTTTATCTTGGTCACATAAAAAAATGCTGATGCATCACCCTACTTAATAAGGGCCATACATCAGCACTGAAGATATACGTAAGCGCTGCATCTGTCGTTACCCCTACTTTCAGGCCACGAACGGCACGCTCATATCTGAGGCTCTGCCTTGCTACGGTGTAACGATTACGGCCATTGCATCTCACCTTTAGCCACAGCAGCACTTAACACCAACGAGTCGTCACCAAGCAATGCGGGATAGCGCTCTTTCATGGCAGCAATAAGCTCTGGCGAATTACTGGCTTTGGCGGCTTCTTCATCAAAAGCCTGTATGTAATCAGCCGTAAAAGTGACCGCCTCTACGCCAGTAGGTAACTCCCCCAGATAGTGACCAGGAATGACTACTTCTGGTGCTAACGCTTTAATGTGCTCTAGTGTTGCCAACCAATCTGCGTGAGATTGCGGGGTTCGAGTATCCGCCATCCATACGTGCTCGCCAGACATCACCGGAATCCCGCCTACCACGGTTTTAATAGAAGGTATCCACACCACCGTGCGATCAGGTGTAGGGCCGTCCAACCCCACTACGTTGAGTTCCTGCCCCTCTAACAGCAACGTATCACCCTCTAAAGGTTGCGGCACAATCAACTGGCTGGGCGCGCCATCCCCCATCTTTGGCCCCCAAAACGCTAGCTTGGCATCTTTGGTGGCTTCAATATGAGCGATAGTGGCTGGTGTGGCGACGATGTGTGCATCCGGAAAAGCCGCATGCAAGGTTGCCAACCCAAAGTAGTAATCAGGATCACCATGACTAATATAGATAGTGCTCAAGCGTTTGCCTGTCGCTGTAATCTTTTCGACTAACTGCTTCGCTTCGGTAGCGGAAAACTGCGCATCAATCAGAATGGCTTCCTCTTTACCTTGTACCAACACTGACGACACAGCGAAGATAGCCTCGTCACCCCAATTAAAGGGTTCTATGGTTAAGGTAGTGTGCTGTGCGGGGTTAACGGCTACAGCAGAAGCCGCCGTAGGCTCTGTCGCCACTGCCGTCGTGGCTGCCCCAGCGAGTACAGCAGCCACTGCCAACGCAGCCGTAGAAAATGCATAACGCCATGTAGTCATTATTACTTCCCTTATTAATACCCTACTGTGAAACGTTGTCGCGAATGCGCTGGGCGTTCCACTTCATCGACCAATGCCATCGCGTAGTCTTCAAAGGAAATACGGCTACCCTCTTCACTGTGCAGCAATTGGTCGCCACCAATTCTAAATACCCCTGTGCGCTCACCCGGCACAAACTCAGCCGAAGGCGATAAAAAACTCCAGTCCAATGCTTGCTCTCTGCGTAACAGATCTAAAAACTCAGCGCCCTTGATCGCCTCAGCCTTATATTCCTCAGGAAACGCAGGAAGGTCCACCAAACGCTGACCAGAAGCCACCTCTAAACTGCCTGCACCACCTACCACCAGATAACGTGGCACACCAGCAGCCTGTACCGCAGCAATCAAGGTATGGGTATCACTGTCTAAGAACTTAACCGCACTGATCACCACATCATGCCCTGCCAACAAGTGCGTCAACGCCTCTAGATCCTTTACATCACCAGCCTTCGCTGTCACACCTGACAATGCCGGTACACGCTCAGGATGGCGAGCAATAGCGGTAACCGAATGACCTCGGTTTACTAGCTCTTGCAAAATGCGTGACCCCACCTGTCCTGTTGCGCCCAGTAATGCAATATGTGCCATATTCTGCTCCCTTAATCCGAAATGAGTACTAGGTCACTAAAATAGACCTAGAATATTAAGAATGCTACACTCCTCCCCGATCAGGAACAAGAAGTCACACGAACGTGCCCCAGTCACCTCAACGTGACCTTCCTGTTAGCAAGAGTGCATACCATGTCTGAAAAAAGCGAACAGCGTATTGAATTTGACCAGCCCTGCCCCATTCGTGATGTGTTAGATCGCATCGGCGACCAATGGAGCTTGCTGATTTTGGAGTCTCTAAAAGATCGTATACTGCGGTTTAACGAACTGCACCGTGAAATAGGCGATATATCCAGACAAGTACTTTCGCGTACGTTGAAACGCTTAGAAAACGACGGCTATATCAATCGCACGCAATACCCCGAAATACCACCACGGGTGGAGTACGCGTTAACCGAGTTAGGGAGTTCGTTTCTGGAGCCCATGCAGCAATTAGTGCAGTGGGCAGATCAAAATCATGAAGCGATTTATCTGGCGAGAAAACGCGCTGTAGAGGTGTGAATATGCCGTTCTCAAGCATGTACGATGAATGCGGCACCAACGCGCTCAGCACTGGCTGCCCTAGCTAGTACTGCGAAAGGTTTTTCCGCAATCCCCAGCGTATGCAATGAATGCTGCCTCAACATGCTCCCTACTGGTTGCTGTAGCTAGCACTGCGAAAAGTATTTTTTAATTTGTGCACCAAATAAAAAAATACTTTCCTCCGTTTTCCCTTCATCGCTTGCCACGGTTTGTAGTGTGGTTGCCGTTGTGACTCATGCGTACTTCTGTGGCCAAGAAAGGGCTGTAAGCCTCTCCGCATTTAGAACAATCGGGGGACGGAGAGGAAACTTTTTTGATTTGGTGTCTCAAATCACAAAAAGTATTCCTGCAGTCCCCCAGCATATGCGATGAATGCCTCAACATGCACCACTAACACTTACTGAGGCATTCACCATTCATCGTGACACAACAAATACAACGGTTAGCGCGCATCCTTCAAAATCAGATCCGCCCCTTTCTCAGCCACCATCATCACCGCCGCTTGGGTATTACCGCTGACCATGGCTGGCATTACCGATGCATCCACAATACGTAACCCTTGCAGGCCACGTACTTTCAGGCTTGGGTCTACCACGGCCTTATCATCAGTCCCCATACGGCATGTACCTATAGGGTGATAAATAGTTTGACCGTTTTCTCGAGCAAACTTCAGCCATTGATCATGCGTTTGCACCTCACTACCTGGAGCCATTTCTTGCTCTACGTAGCGGCTCATCGCGGGTTGCGCCATGATGTGTCGCGCAACTTGCATCCCCCCAATCAAACTGTCTTGGTCTTCTTGAACCGCTAAGAAGTTAGGTTTGATGGCTGGTTGGGTGTAGGGATCAGATGATTGCGCATGAATACTGCCTTGAGACTTAGGCCGCAACTGTGCCACACCTAAGGTCATACCCGGCAGCTTATCGAGTTTACGTTCTGCAGCATTGGCATAACTGGCATGCATAAAGAAATACTGCACGTCAGGGGCCGTCAGCTCAGGGCGGCTTTTTACAAAGCCAAACACCAAGCCTGTACCCAGAGTCAGAATCCCTGTACGACGTGTAAAGTACTGACCCACCGCCGACACTAACGACATACCACGCGTGAGTTCATTGAGTGAGTTGGTTCCTTTTACGCGCCAATTCATACGCGTGCAGAAGTGATCGATGTAGTTCTCGCCCACCCCTTCCAACGCATGACGTACCGGTATCCCAATTTTCTGCAATACGTCGGGCTTACCAATACCCGACAACTCAAGGATTTGCGGCGTCTGCACAGCACCCGCAGCCAAAATGACTTCGGCCTTAGCTTTTACCGTGACCGTCTGCCCGTTGTGCACATAGCGCACGCCGGTACAGCGTTTTTGCTCATCTATTTCTAGATTCAGCACATGGGTATCAGTACGCACGGTTAAGCCAGGGCGTTGTTGTGCTGGCGCTAAATAGCCATCCACCACACTCCATCTACGCCCTTTATGTTGCGCCACTTGGTAATACCCAAAACCTTCTTGGTCACCACTGTTGTAGTCGGCATTTAACGGCTGACCTGCCTGTTGGGCAGCATCCAGCAAGGCGGTGGATAAGGTGTGACGCTCGGTGACTTCACAGATATGCATAGGGCCATCCGTGCCGCGCCCTTCACCACCTTGCGCATAGGTTTCCAACTTGCGAAAGTAAGGTTCTACGGATTGGTAATCCCAACCTGATGCGCCTAACTCTGCCCAATGGTCGTAATCTTGCGCTTGGCCACGCACATAAATCATGCCGTTAATCAGCGTTGAGCCACCCAAGCCCTTACCACGAGGCACGGCAATCACCCTATTTAAGGTACTTTCTTCGGGGGCTGTGGAGAAACGCCAATTAAATTTAGGGTTAGTCAGCAGCTTGCTAAACCCAGCCGGTATAGGAATCCAAAAACCTTTACCTTGCCCGCCAGCTTCTAGCAGCAACACGCTATAGCGTCCATTGGCCGTAAGGCGGTTGGCCAGAATACATCCGGCGGTACCACCCCCTACCACTACATAATCGAAGCTTTGGTTGGCATCAGACATGATCAGCGGTATCCAGCATGAACTCTGCCATTAATCGCACTTGTTCATCTAACATATGACGACCAAAGTGCACGGGACACCCTTTCTGCTGTGCTGCATCCAACAGCGGTGTTAAGGCCGGTTTCATGATAATTTCTGCCACCAACGTACTGCTCGCAATGCTATTCACATCCAGCGGCAAGGCATCGTCTGGGCGCATACCCAACGAGGTGGCATTCACCACGATATCGTAGCCTTGCGCATTGCTCTCACCCGCACGTACTGGTGCATCGGCCACAATGCTCTTGATGCGAGTGGCGATTTCTTCGGCTTTGCTCAAGGTGCGATTGGTAATTACCAACTCGCCCACACCAGCTTGTACCAACGCAAACGCAATTGCCCCAGATGCGCCACCAGCACCAACTAGCAACACACGTTTGCCTTTGGGGTCGTGACCTTGGCTAATCAAACCGCTTACAAAGCCAGCGCCATCAAACATATCGCCGTACAAGCGCCCATCAGGCAAGCGGCGTACGGTATTCACCGCACCGGTTGCTTTAGCAGTAGGCCCTAATACATCGCACAACTCAGCCACCGCATTTTTATGTGGCACGGTAATGATGCAACCACCCATGTTTTTCATGCCACGTATAGCATCTAGGGTGATAGCCAGTTTGTCTGCCGGCACATGCATAGGCACTAACACGCCATCTACATGGTGCTCAGCAAAGTACGCATTCAACACTTCCGGTGTGCGTACCTGGGCGATAGGGTCAGCCAAGATGGCGAATAAACGAGTATTTCCTGTAATCAGCATAACCATGATCTCCTTAGGTCAACATCCAGCCACCGGCCACATCCACCACTTGCCCGGTAATAAACGCCGCGCTGGGCGAGGTCAAAAACAAGCAGGCATCCGCCACTTCGACTGGCTCACCCAAACGGCGCAACGGTGTTTCCTGCACGACGTCTTCGTTAGCACTGCTAACCACTGTTTTCAGCAACGGGGTATTAATACGACCTGGAGCCAAGGCATTCACGGTGATACCGTGTGGGCCTAACTCTCCGGCCAAGTGGCGTGTAAACCCAATCAAAGCTGCTTTGGTGGTGCTGTAATGCGCCGCCACAATGTCCACAATATTGGCTTTACCGGCTACTGACGACATGGACACAATGCGACCAAATTGGCGCTCTACCATGCCGGGGGTCAGAATGCGCGACCAGTTAAAAGCGCTGTTCAGATTCACGTTCATCACGCGATTCCACTCAGCCGGGTCCATCTTGTAGAAGGCCATAGGGTGGCCATCATGTTTGGGGGAAATACCGGCGTTATTCACCAAGGTATCAATAGGCCCCAACACGCTTTGCAGTTGCTCTGCTGCACGCTCGCAGGCTTGGTAATCCGCCACATCTGCTGCGGCAAATGCCACCTTATGACCGGCGTCTTTCCATTCAGCGCACAGCGCTTCGCCACGCGCTGCATCCATATCTACAATGGCAACACTGGCGCCATCTTGCAGGTAACGTTCTGCAATGGCTCTGCCTATACCGCCTAGACCACCTGTGACCACTACTACTCTATCTTGATGCTGCATGGTCTATTCCTCTACTTTCATCATAATTTTGCCAATGTGCTGGCTGCTTTCCATTAAGCGATGTGCGGCTTGTACTTCGCTAAGCGTGTACTCGGCATGAATAACCGGCAAGCATTTCCCGGCTTCCAGCAACGGCCACACCGCATCGACTAAGTTTTTGACCAAGGCGGCTTTCTGTTCGTTACTGCGCGCACGCAATGTAGAACCTGTGACCGTCAAACGCTTCAGCATGATGGGCATCAAGTCCATGTCTACACGGCTGCCTTGCAAGAAAGCGATCTGCACCAAGCGACCTTCCAGAGCCAATGACGCCACGTTTTTCGTGATGTAGTCACCACCTACCATGTCCAAAATCAACTCTACGCCTTGGCCATCAGTGTGTTGCTGCACCACTTGGCTGAAATCTTCTTCGCGGTAGTTGATGGCAATGTCTGCACCTTGTGCACGACATACGTCTGCTTTTTCTGCATTCCCTACTGTCGTGAATACACGCGCACCAAAGGCTTTGGCCAATTGAATAGCCGTCAAACCTATGCCGCTGGAACCACCGTGTACCAAGAAGCTTTCGCCCGCTTTCAAACCACCACGCTCAAAAACGTTGGTCCATACGGTTAAATAGGTTTCGGGCAATGCGGCAGCTTGCAACATGCTCAAGCCAGCTGGCACAGGCATACAGTGACGCGCATCGGTAACGCAGTATTCGGCGTAACCCGCACCGGGTACCAATGCGCAGACTTTGTCGCCGACTTTCCATTGGCTCACGCCCTCACCCAAGGCAACCACTTCACCCGATACTTCCAAGCCCAAATAAGGCGATGCATCTTTTGGTGGTGGGTATAAGCCTTTGCGCTGCAATACGTCAGGGCGATTCACACCGGCGTACGCTACTTTAATCAGTACTTCACCTGCGCCTGCGACAGGGATTTCTGCATCCACCAGATGCAGAACCTCTACATCACCACCAGCACCGTGTTCTACACGTTTCATTTTCTTGTCCATCTCTGTCTCCTCATACTTGAAGCGCTTCATATTTTTAGCAAAACAAAAGCGTCAACTCTATAAATGAAGCGCTTCAAAAAAATCAAACTTTATCATACGCTGATCTGCTTTGAGCGTACATAGTACAAAACTCACGCAACTTTCACACTGCACGTTACGTGAGCACCGCTCATTAAATGTAGCTGTATGCTGACCAGCCACCATCTGCCACAGCCACATGACCATTCATGAAAGCTGCCTGTTCGGAAGCCATAAAGATCGCCAACGCTGCGATTTCCTCAGGCGTACCCAAACGACGGGAAGGCGTGCGTGCAGTCAGTGCGTCTAGATCCATTCTGCCGCGTGCAACCAAATCGTCTACCAACGCTGTACGTACATAACCGGGAGCAATCGCATTCACACGCAAACCGTGCTCACCCCATTCATTAGCCAACACTTTGGTTAGCATGGCTACCGCTGCTTTGCTTGCACAATAGGCTGCGCGTTGGGGGGCGGCCACCACACCGTACATGGACGACATGTTTAAAATCACGCCCTGCTTTTGTTCTACCATGCAACGTGCCGCTTCTTGAGCACAATAGAAAACGCCATTCACGTTGATGTCCATCGCACGACGCCAATCGTCGCCCGACAATTCCAACGTAGGTGTATTCATGGAAATTCCGGCGTTATTCAGCAATACATCTACGCGACCCCAGCTGTTTTGCACTTGTGCAAACACGTTTTGTACGCCAGCCTGGTCATTCACCGCGCAGGTGTACACCGCTACTGCCATTTGTGGATACTCGCCCAACAGCGTATCGCGCGCTTTTGCCAAGGCATTGGCATCTATATCCACCAGCGCTAACTTAGCACCGTTATAGGCAAAGGCTTGGGCCATGGAAAAACCAATACCGCTTGCACCACCGGTGATGACAACTACCTTATCTTTCAGGTCAGCGTAACGTGCCCACGGAGCAGACTCCGTTTGCGCTACTGTATTTTGATTGCTCATATTCTCATCCACATTGATTCAAACCAACCTAACTGATAGGATACGAAACCTGTCAGACAGGATAAAGCATTCTATGCTTGGCGAAAAACGCTTGTCAATCGCTACTGGCTTTTAGTAGGCCGTACACCGCTCTACACGCAGAAAAACAAAGCAGACTTGTACAATAACGTTGCATCATCCACCTTTACCGCCCGCCAGACTATGGACACATTTCTTAGCACTGATGCCAGCCCCTCACTCAGCGCCCCGCTGGTAACGTGGGTTGCCGAGCAGATCAACAACCAGTCTTTAGTGCCTGGTGACAAATTGCCCAGTGAGAAACAACTGTGTGAGCAATTTGGCGTGAGTCGCCCTGTGGTACGCGAAGGCTTGTCGCAATTGAAGTCTGAGGGCCTAGTGGTGTCGCACAAAGGCAAAGGTGTGTTTGTGAGCGAACGGGGCAGCCGACAAAGTTTTAGGCTACCTTATACCGAGCTACACGATGCCGAAGGCTTAGCCCACACGCTAGAGTTGATTCAGGTATTTGAACGGTCAGCCGCACGTTATGCCGCCATGCGCCGTACCCCTGACGATTTGAAACGCATACGACGTGCCTTAATCGCGATGGAGTACGCCATCTTGAGCGACCTACCAGGCGATGAGGAAGACTATGCCTTTCACCAAGCTATCGTGGACGCTACGCACAACCCCCATTTCATTCAACTTAATGAGTATCTAGAGCAGCACGCCCGACGTTTCATTAGACAAGCACGACAGCATACCGTCACCTACCACCACAATCTCATCCAGACGGTGCAGCAGGAACATCAGGAAATTTTGCAAGCGATTGAAGAACAAGACCCCGATGCAGCCGCTACCGCAGCCGAAACACATTTACAAAATGCGGCCCAGCGATTGCACGTGTATTTAAAAAAGGGCTAAGACAGCCACGCCGCCTTAGCCCTTTAGGCTGTCTTAGGCCTCAGGTGTCATCACCATACGGCCCAGAATTTTTCCTTGCTCTAGATCTTGCAAGGCTTGCCCCAACGCATCCAGTGAGCATGTGGTCACAGGAATCAGCGACAAGTTTTCTTTGGCTATCAATTCCACCAGTTCTTGTAGTTCACCCAACGAACCTACATAACTGCCTTGAATCGTAATAGCGCGCATGGCAATCAATGGCAACGGCCACGGAGCTGCCCCACCAAACAAGCCCACTAACACCATGTGCCCACCTTTGGTGACCACGTTAAAGCCCAGCTCTGTGGTTTGTGGGTTAGACACAAAGTCCAGCACGTCGTACACCGAGCCACCCACTGCTTTTTGGATTTGCTGTACAGCATCTTCCGCATTCGGGTCTACGACGGCTACCGCGCCAGCATCTACCGCTGCTTGGCGTCTGGCCGCATCAGGCTCAACCACTACCGCGCCTTTGCCACCCATAGCCTTCAATAAGGCCAACGCCATCAAGCCCAAACCACCGGCACCAATAATCACCATGAGATTACGCTGCAGACGTGCTTGATCAAACTTGCGCAAGGCTGAATAGCAGGTCAAACCAGAACATGCCAAGGGCGCGGCCTTGATCGCACTTACCCCTTTCAGGTCTACCAAGTAACGTTCATCTGGCACGATTAGGTGGTCTGAATAACCGCCTGGGCGATTAATCCCTACGGTGCACGGTGTGAGGCAGTAGTTTTCTTGACCTGCCAAACATACTTCGCAATGGCCACAACCGTTCCATGGGTAGACTAAGCGCACATCGCCTACCTTTACGTTGCGTACGTCGTCACCGACTGCAATCACCATGCCCACGTTTTCGTGGCCCATCGTTAGCGGTAACTTCACGCCACGCTCGGCCATGGACAAACGCTTGCCATGACCTAAGTCGTAACCACCATGCCAGAGGTGCAAGTCGGTGTGACACACACCGGCCGCTTTGACTCGTAGCAAGATTTCTTTGCCTGTGGGTACGGGCACAGCGCTTTCAGTTTGCACTAGCGGTTGCCCAAACTCCAACACTTGCATACTTCTCATCAACTGCTCCTGCTTTATCAATGCCCCAAATAGGCGCGACGCACATGGGGGTTGCCCAACAACTCTTCCCCAGTGCCTGACAACACAATGCTGCCGTTTTCCAGCACGTAACCGTAATCGGCCAAACGCAAGGTGTGGAAAACGTTCTGTTCCACCAGCAGCACGGTAATGCCCTGCTCGGTGACACGACGCACCACATCAAACATCTGCTCCACCAACAGGGGTGACAAGCCCAACGATGGCTCATCAAACAGCAGCAATTTAGGGCATGCCATCATGCCGCGCGCAATCGCCACCATCTGTTGTTCACCGCCAGACAGCGAACCGGCAAACTGATCCAAACGCTCGCGTACACGGGGGAACAGTTCTAGCACTTCTTCTAAGCGCTCGGCCACTACTGGGCGCGCTTTCTTGCGATACGCCCCCATCAGCAGGTTGTCTTTCACCGACAAGAAAGGAAACAGTTGGCGACCTTCGGGGATCATGGTGATGCCCAGATCCACGATCTCGTGAGGGGCCAAACCATTGGTTTCTTGCCCCTGAAACGAGATACTGCCGCGGCATTTCAACTGACCGCACAAGGCTTTGAGTGTCGTCGTTTTACCTGCACCGTTAGCACCAATCAGCGTGACAATCTTGCCTTCTGGTACCTCTAGCGATACGCCTTGCAAGACTTCACTCTTGCCATAGCCTGCATATAAATCATGAATTTTGAGCACGTAGATACTCCTTGCCTAGATACGCTTCAATCACTCGCGTGTCGTTGACCACTTCTTCTGGTGCACCACCAGTCAGCACTTGTCCCACATTGATCACCACTACGCGATCAGACAGTGCCATCGTTGCTTGCATCAAGTGCTCAATAAATAGAACCGATACGCCCGAATCACGGATACGACGCACCATGTTGATGGCTCGTTCCACGTCGGTAGGGTTCAAACCTGCCATCACTTCGTCTAGTAGCAAAATACGTGGGCGAGTTGCCAAAGCACGTGCTACTTCCAATCGTTTCAGGCCACCAATAGTCAAACTACGTGCTTCAGAATCTAAGCTGGCGGTGAGTTCGGTCAGCTCTGCGACTTGTCTAGCAATCGCTTCTGCTTCACGTTTGTCGGTGGTGTGCATGAATGCACCCAGCATGATGTTTTCCAATACGCTCAAACCAGAGAATGGCTGCGCAATCTGGAACGTACGACCTACACCCGCTTTAGCAAAGTCTTGCGGTGTGCGAGGTTGTACCCAACTGCCGTCTTCCAACCGTACGCTCACAGTACCGTTGTCAGGAATAATGAAACCCGACAACTGGTTAAACACGGTAGTTTTACCCGCGCCGTTAGGCCCGATCACACCCAGAATCTCACCTTCGTGCAAGGTCAGCGACACATCATTAGTCGCATGCAACCCACCAAAGTGTTTGTTCAGGTGTTCAGCTTTGAGGATAGGCTCGCCTTTATGCGCGGTGTTTTTCTCTGGCATCGCTGCAGCGGGAACTGCTTTGCTGTGTGGCCCAGGCAAGCGGTCGATGAACTTCAACGCCCAATTACCAAACTGGCCAACAATACCGCGCGGCATGGTCAACACTACAACCACCAGCACCACACCATAAATAAAGCCGTGCATACCACTGCCAAAGCTACCCAACCAACCACGAGCCAGCTCAGCAATAGGTACTACCAAAATCGTACCGGCCAATGGCCCCACTACACTGCCCAAACCACCGATCAAGGCAAACATCGCAATCTGAATAGACAGTTCTAGCGAGAAGGCAGCAGATGGCTCAATAAAGGTCAGGTACATGGCGTGGAACGAACCCACAATACTGGTTAGCATGGCGGAAATCACCGCTGCACTCAGTTTGACGTTAATGGTATTAATACCTACCGCCGGTGCAGCAAACTCACGCTCACGCACAGCCACCAAGTAGAAGCCCAAGCGAGAGTGACGGATCCACCACGTCACCCAGATGGCCACTACCAGCATGCCAAACGCGACCAACAAGTACGCCCATTTTTGGCGGAAAATCATCCACTCAAGGCCGATGTTCAGTGGCACGCTCAAACCGGCTGCACCACCGGTCCAGTCGGACTGGTGCACGGTCAACAGCTTGAACACTTCCAATACAGCGATGGTCGCCAAGGCAAAGAATGGCCCACGCAGTCTGAAGGTTGGGTACGCAATCATCACGGCGACCAATGCCGAAATACCTGCACCTACAAACATACCTAACCATGGGGTAATGCCGAAGTTAATCACCAACAAGGTCGCGGTATAACTACCCACACCGTAGAATACAGCATGACCCAGCGACAATTGGCCTGCGTAGCCTCCAACGATGTTCCATGCCGTCGCCAATGCGCCATAGACGCAAATCAGCACAAACAAGTGGTACACAAAGGGGGACTGAATAATTAGCGGGATGACGAGCAGCAGTGCAAGGCAGAGCAAGCCCACATAAACCCGTGGTTGTCGAATATCAGGAAACACGTAAAACCTCTCTTGCCCGGTTTACTCAGAACCTCGTCCCAGCCCAAACAGGCCAGTAGGACGGAAGACCAGAATCAAAATAAAGATGGCGAAATACACCACTTCTTTAAGGTCCGGCGCAACGTAGTAGCCAGCCAAGCTGTCTACCAAACCAATCAGTAACGAGCCGAACAACGCCCCGGTCAAGCTACCCATACCACCCAGCACGACGATCACGAAGGCGGTCAGTACAAAGTAACTACCAATAGTGGGGAACACTGGGTATTGCGGAGCCAATAACGCCCCCCCTACCCCAACAAAGGCTGAACCAATGGCAAACGCCAATACGTAAATTACCGGTACGTTCACACCCATTAACGATGCCGCGTACTGGTGTTGTGCTACGGCTCTGAACGCTCTACCCAAGTAGGTATGTTTCAGGAACCAGTGCATGCCCCCTACCAATAACAACGCCACAATCAAGGTAATCAGCGGGCCTATGCCAATACTGAATCCACCCAGAAAGATCGTGCCTGTACCAATGTCGGTTTGAATCGCCAATACGTCAGCGCCAAACACCAGCAATGCCAGGTTCATCAATGCTGTGGACACACCCACAGTCGCAAAAATCTGAATATGCCCATCTGCACTAAGCAGAGGTTGAATAATGGCACGCTGCATTAACGCGCCCAGACCAAACAATAAGATTGCAATAGGTACTACGGCCACATAAGGGTGCCAACCCAATTGCGTTGAGAACAAATAGGCAGCGTACATCGCCACCATCAAGAACTCGCCGTGGGCAAAGTTCACAACCCGAATCACACCAAAGATCAGCGTCAAGCCGATACTGATAATCGCGTACGCGCCGCCCAATAGCAGGCCGTTGATCACCAGTTGCAGAAAAATATCCATTGCAGCTTCCTTCCGTCGTCATGCCCGGCTTTGTGAGCCGGGCAGACGTTTCATGCATTACTTATTAACAATGGGTTTTGCTACGGCGGCGGCTTCTGGCCACACGGTCAACAATTTGCCATCTTGCCATTGCATCAGCGTCGTTGTCGCTGCGGTGTTCTGGCCGTTTTCAGCAAAGTCAAAGCCCCAACCCGTTGCGGTAGAACCTACAGGTTTTTTGTATGCCAGTACCGCTTCACGGATCTTGTCTGCATCCATGGAGCCGGCTTCTTCAATGATGTCAAAGAAGGCCACCGCACCTACGTAGTTAGCCAAGCTGTGGCCGGAACGTGGTTCGCTGTTGTACTGCTGTTTGTAGGCTTCGACGAACGCGCCCAAACCAGGAGCACCCGCTTCGTTGGTGTTGTACTGAGGGAAGTCCACATCAAACGCACCTTCGATGGTGTCGCCCAATGCTTTGGCTGTGTCAGTCAACGAGTAACCGCCACCTGCGCCCAATACGGCTTTAGGTTTGTAGCCAGCAGATTTAGCCTGACGGAAGAACAAGATCGTGTCGTTCTGGTACGAAGTTTGCAGTACGACGTCAGCTTGAGCACCGCGCAAACGCAGGATCAGCGCAGACAAGTCCACCGCTTTAGCCGAGTAAGGCAATACTTCTACTACATCCAAGCCCAACTCTTTAGCGCGTTCTTGCTGGAAACCGCCCAGTGTTTTACCGTACAAGCCGTCTTCGTGAATGATCGCCACTTTCAGGCTTTTAGGGTCTACGCCCAGTTCGGGTGCAATCACATCTTGCACCGCATCTACCATCGCGTACGCAAAGTCTTTGGCGGTGGAGTTACTACGGAAAATGTTTTGGTAACCACGGTCAGTCACGCTGTCAGACACCGCACCCAACTCAAAGTACGGCACGCCAGCCAACTCTGTAACCTGTGTTGCAGCGTAGGACAAAGCAGACGAGAAACTACCGAAAACGCCTTCCACATTTTCTACGGACGTCAAACGACGCGCTTCACCTACGGCTTGGTTAGCATCTACCGCGTCGGCTTTCACCAATTTGATTTGCTTGCCCAGCACACCGCCTTGCGCGTTGCGTTCGTTGACGGCCAGTTCTAGACCTCTATAGCTTTCATCACCCAGCTGAGCCAATGCTCCGCTGAAGGGATACAAAGCACCCATGCGAATTTCTTCTGCAGCCATTGCTGCGGAGGACATCGCCAATACTGCGGCGGTTCCTGCCAGCAAGGAAGTTACTTTCTTGAAACGCATACTGTCTCCTTTATCAACACTAACTTGTGGCATTACGCCAAACAAATCACTAGTTTCCTTATTTGAAGCGCTTCAAATGGTATCTATAAAAAAAGAGCAGTTAAGATGGATACTAGCTCATTTATAATTTGAAGCGTTTCAATTCATTTGCTGCCCATTATTACAACCACTAAAATCCTTGTCAATGAATAAGAACTACAGACTTTCCCGTACTAAAAAGCCTACCTTGGCTGACGTAGCCAAGCTGGCAGGCGTCTCGCTGGGCAGTGCTTCGCGTGCTCTTTCTGTGCCCGAGCAAGTCAAACCCACCACCTTAGAAAAAGTAAACCAAGCCGTTTCCCAGCTAGGCTATATACGTGATGGCTCGGCCCGTGCTCTAGCTTCTAGACGCACCCATACCATTGCCGCGATCTACCCTACGCTGAATAACCCCATCTTTGCGCAGTCCACCCACTCTATGCAGCAAGCCCTCTGGGACAGGGGCTACCAACTGCTGATTGCCAGTCACGAATATCACACCCAAGACGAGCTGCCCATTGTGCGCGCTACATTGGAGCGCGGTGTGGACGGTATCATCATGGTGGGTACGGATCACAGCGAAGAAGTGTTTTCTATCCTATCGCAGTTAAATATGCCTTATGTGCTGACGTGGTCGGTGGATGATAGCCACTACCCTTACTGCGTAGGTATCTCTAACTTCGATGCCTCGTATGAGTTAGCGCAATATGTGATTAAACACGGTCACACACGTATCGCTATCTGTGGTGGCCCCATCGAAAATAACGAACGCTCTCGTGGCCGTCGTAATGGCATTTTGACCGCCGCCGCCCATGCAGGCATAGAAGTGCCAGAAAAATGGATGACCATACAACCCTTCTCGTACAAAGGCGGGCGTCAAGGTTTGCGCGAGTTGTGGGCCTTAGATGATAGACCCAGCGTGCTATTCTGCGGGACTGACTTACAAGCTATTGGGGCGCTCTATGAATGCCAAATGCTAGGTATTCGCGTACCCGAAGACTTGTCTATTGTTGGGTTTGACGGCATGGAAGAGGCCACCATGGTGCACCCCAAACTCACCACCATACGCATCCCTGCAGATGAAATTGGTTCACGAGCCGCCTTGCTGATGCTAGAGCTGTTGGCAGGGCACTCTCCAGCCGCCGAGCGCCCCATCAAAACCGTGATTATTCCTGGTGAAAGCTTAGGACGGGTTTAAGCCATTTCTTTGGCTATAGTGCGCAGCAATTGGGCCGCTGACATTTCTCGTGCCAGCGGCGCACCCTGCCCTGCCCATTGCGCCGCAAACTCATAATTGCCTTTTGCCACGGCAGCTGCATTCAGCTGTTTTGCCAAATCATAGGTTAAGGGATACGACGGTACGGCTGGCGCGCCTTCGGCCTCCCCCCATTGAATTAATTCATTCAACATGCCACGCGCTGGGCGACCAGACATTACAGGCGTGAGACGTGTTGATGCAGCCCGATCACTGCGTAAGTTTTCGCGATAGCTGGTGTTCGCAGAAGATTCAGGGCACAGAATAAAGGCGGTACCCATCTGCGCCGCCACCGCCCCCAAATCCAACATGGCGCGCGCGCCTTGGCCATCCATAATGCCCCCTGCCGCGACAATAGGGGTATGGCATTTCTTAACTAGCAAACGGGTCAGTACGGCGGTGCTCAACTGCTCATCAGAGCCATCGCTGTCCATAATGCCACGATGCCCACCAGCTTCTATGCCTTGGGCAATAATCACATCAATACCGGCTTGCTCCAGCACTTTGGCCTCACGCAAACTGGTGGCCGTCGCCATCGTGATGATGCCGGCCGCTTTCACCGCCGTCAGAAACGCAGTATCAGGAATCCCAAAATGAAAACTCAACACAGCAGGCTGTTGAGCCAACATCAAGAACTGCATGGACTGATCATCTAAGAACGAGGTATAGACCTCAGAGAGTGACGTAGGGGGGGTAGCACCGAAGCGCGCAAACTGCGGTGTGAAATAACGAATCCATGCTTCTTCGCGTGCGGCGTCGAATTGTGCCGACTTGTGGCAGAACACATTCACGTTAAACGGCTTGTCGGTCAGCGCGCGCGTAGCACTAATCATGTCCCGCGCTTGCTCCATAGAGCTAGCGCCCAACCCCAGAGAACCCAAACCACCCGCATTGCTGACGGCAGCCGCCAATTCCGGTGTAGCCACTCCGGCCATAGGCGCTTGAATTATTGGGGTCTGCAACCCCAATTTGCTGATCAGGTCTAGCTGATTCATGGTTGTATTCCCCTTAGATAGTCATGCCCTCAAGCCTTTTATCATACTACTGGGCGGAACAAACGATAGGGCTCAGCCCTGCTATAGAAACAAAACGTATCAATATTTGACGATGTACAGTCTGATTTACAGAAATTCATCTGGTAAAATCAACCACTTGCTGAAAAAAATCAGGAGGTAGTGTTGACTCATACAACACGCACACGAACCACACCACGTACACTGAAACAACTGCTTTCCGTATGTGCTCTGGTTACAGGTCTATTTTCTACGACCAGTTCTGCCACCTCTACCCAAGCACTAGAAATCGCAGGCTACGTAGAGAAAGTACAAATCGCTGGTACCGACCTCGTTTTCGACGCCCGCCTTGACTCTGGTGCTACCACATCGTCACTTAACGCTTTGGATATAGAAAGATTCGAACGCGATGGTAAAGACTGGGTACGCTTTGATGTTGTAGACCCCACAGACAAAGAAAAACGTATTGCGCTGGAATACCCCGTCAAACGCAATGTGCGTATAGTCCGACACGACGGCAATCACCAAAGCCGCCCGGTTATACAATTGCCCCTGTGCATCGGCTCTCATGAGCGCCTAGAAGATGTGTCGCTGGTCGATAGATCAGAACTGACTTACCAACTGCTGGTAGGCCGCAACCACATGCGTGGTGCCATACTCATAGACTCAGGCAAACGTTTTATGCACGAGCCTCATTGCCCTAGTGCTTCCTAATTTAGTTTTTCGCTGATATTTCCTCATGAAACGTTTACACCTGCCGTTGCTGGTATTCGTGTTGCTGGCTGTTGCCTGCAGCCTTTTCTTTTATAAAGTTCGAGTCCTGCAGTTTCCCCTCATGCCTGTGAGTCAGGTTGAGGCGTGGACCGTAGAAGCCAATGTGGACTTTGTTCCCTCGGGGAGCTCTGTCAAAGCTGAACTGCAATTGCCTGACTACACTCCAGGCTTCACCATTGTGGATGAAAGCTTTATTTCCCGTGGCTACGGGTTAAGCACCCAAACCACCAAAGACGGCCGCACCGCCACATGGACACAACGTCGCCCCGGTGGCCCACAAACCTTGTACTACCGTGTGCAGTTGGTGCGTGATAACCAACCTGTAGCACAACAGGGCTTCCCCGGTGTGGCTGCTAGACCAGAATTGCCCCCTGCGTTGGCTACCGCTGCCGATGCCTTGCTGGATGATATTCGTAGCCGCTCAGCCGACATCGACTCCTTCAGTACCTTGTTGGTGCAAGAGGTTAACCGTAGCCAGCCTAGTGAAAACGTAGCCGCCTTCTTGGCACGCACAGCAAGCTCATTAGAACGCACCCAACTGATTGTGGATTTACTGGCTGGTGCTCGTATTCCTGCTCGTGTGGTGCATGGCTTTAGCTTGTCTGATCGTAGCCAACACCAAAACGCGATCCCGTGGCTGCAATTTCACAATACCCGTGAATGGGTAGCGTTAAACCCTACTACGGGCGAACGCGGTTTTCCTGAAGACTTCTTGGTCTGGTGGGTAGGCGATAGCGCAAGCCCATTAACATTGGATCGTGCTCGTCAAGGTAAGGTCACGTGGTCTACCAGCAGCAGCTATCTGGATGCCATGACCGCTGCCAGCCAAGCTGCCGCACAAAAACAAGAAGACAGCTTCTTGAGCTTCTCGCTGCAGGAGCTGCCTATTGATGTGCAAAACACCTACCGCATCCTGCTATTACTACCCGTGGGCACGCTGCTGATTGTGTTCTTGCGTAACGTCATCGGCTTACGTACCTTTGGTACGTTTATGCCGGTGCTGATTGCGCTGTCCTTCCGTGAAACGCAGCTCGTGCACGGTGTGATCATGTTCTGCACCATCGTGGCCTTGGGCTTAGTACTGCGCTTTTATCTGGAGCACTTAAAACTCTTGCTGGTACCCCGATTAGCGGCCGTCGTCACCATCGTTGTGGTGTTGATGACGTTGCTCGCCGTGTTCTCGCACCAGTTAGATATACAAGCTGGTTTGTCGTTAGGTTTATTCCCAATCGTGGTCTTGGCCATGACCATCGAACGCATGTCCTTAGTATGGGAAGAGCACGGCCCGGCCGACGCTATCCAACAAGGCGCAGGCAGTTTGGTCGTTGCTGCCGTGTGTTATCTGCTGCTAGTTAACCGTTATGTAGAACACCTGTTCTTTGTGTTCCCAGAACTGGTGCTGGTGGTACTGGCTCTGCTGTTGGCCTTGGGTAGATACACAGGCTACCGTCTGTCTGAGCTGTTCCGTTTTAGCTCGCTGCCACGCCTGAAGGAGTAAGCCATGAAACGATGGATCAGTCCGCGAGAACTGCACCGTCTGGGCATTGCTGGCATGAACCAACGCAATGGCGAGTACATTGCCAAGCTGAATCCGCGCAGCCGTTACCCGTTGGTGGATGACAAGATCCTCACCAAAGAGCTTGCCATCAAAGCGGGTGTCGCGGTGCCTGAACTGTACGGTGTGATACACACCCACCGTGACATACGTTCGCTAGGGGCCATGCTACAAGACAAATCCAGCTTTGTGATCAAGCCGGTACACGGCAGTGGTGGTAGCGGTATTTTGGTGTTCAATGGCAAGGACGACAAAGGTGCTTACCGCCGCGCCAATGGCCGTATGATGAGTGCCGAAGCCTTGGCGCACCACGTGAGCAACATCTTGGCAGGCGCCTACTCCTTAGGGGGTAGACCTGACACGGCCATGATCGAGCAGCGTGTGGAGTTTAGCCAAGCCTTTGAGCACTTAAGCTACCAAGGTGTGCCCGATACCCGCATTATTGTGTACCGTGGCTGCCCAGCCATGGCCATGATACGTTTGCCCACCCGCCACTCTGACGGTAAAGCTAACTTGCACCAAGGCGCTATTGGTACGGGTATTGATTTGGAAACCGGCCATACCACTGCTGGGGTTTGGCTGAACCAACATATTACGCATCACCCCGATACCGAGGTGGCAGTAGCGGGTCACATGATCCCTGATTGGGACATACAACTGCGTTTGTCGTCACGCTGTTATGACCTGACCGAGCTAGGCTATTTAGGCGTGGACTTGGTGCTAGATGCTAACCACGGCCCTATGCTGTTAGAGCTGAACGCACGTCCTGGCTTGGCCATTCAGATCGCCAATCAAGAAGGCTTACATTGGCGCACTAGGGCCATTGATCACTGGCTAGAAGAACGCGCCGAAAACCCGCCTACCGCGGACGAACGTGCGCATTGGTTTGCTGAGAAAGGATTACGTACGCTGATTGATGAGGCTGCGGCTCGCGGTTAGTCATTAGCGATTATGCCTACCAAACAAGCCCCTATCGTTGGTTACGGTAGGGGTTGTTTTTTATGTGGCGCTTGTGTGTGAAAGTGTGGGTGTAAAAAGCCCGCGCAGCCACGACTGTCTGCCGTAGTCTTAGGCTGCGAAAGTATTTTTTAATTTGTACACCAAATAAAAAAACACTTCCATCCGCCTTCCCTTCGTCGCTTGCCTAAGGGTTGGCTTTGGTAGTTGCTGTAGAAGCTCGTATTTCTGACGAATACACTCTGTCATTAACAGGCAATCATGTGCTAGCTACAGTAACTACGGTGAGGGGCTATTCATTATTAGGTTGATTGCTAAGAGTGAGTAGTCCCTTTGCCGTAATCTGATGACAACTCCCATGGTTTAGAAGCAGAACAACGCCTGTAGTCTTGCAGCGAGTGTAAGATCCGCAGCAACTACAGATCAGCAATGGATGGCTGTAGCCTGCGCCTGATTAAGAAAGGGCAATAAACCTATCAACAGTGGAATGCTCGGGGGACGGAGAGGAAACTTTTTTGATTTGGTGTCTCAAATCAAAAAAAGTATTCCTGCAGTCCCCCTGTGCGTGCGATGAATACGATAGTGACACATTAACAATGCCACAATGCATACCATCGCCAGACCTCCGCAATTACGACAATTCAGGCATCGTCGCTACAAACCTATTCATCGCACTAAGCACCGCCTGAATAGAGGCCGTCACAATGTTAGGATGCTGCCCAACCCCAAAGCGCGAACCTGGTACGCCCGGCCACACCACTTCCACAATAGCCATGGCCTGCGCATCGGCTCCTGAACCCATGCTGCGCTCTTCATAGCTGTCCAAACGCACAGGTAATCCTAAGGCGGCTACCGCTGCTGCTATAGGACCATTACCCGTCCCCTCTACACTGACGCGTTTACCGTCTGGCCCTGTCATCTCCAAGACGATGGATTGCAGCCCTCCCTCGGTATCGTGTAGCTTATGAGCGTGATACACATACGCAGGGGATGCCTGTTGGTCACCCAAATAGCAGCGCTCAAACAAGGCCCACAACTGCGCGCTATTCAGTTCGGTTTCACTGCTGTCTGCATGCTCCTGCACCACCGCGCTGAACTCCACTTGCATGCGACGAGGCATCACCACGCCATAATCACGTTGCAACAAAAAGGCGATGCCACCCTTACCTGACTGGCTATTCACCCGCACGATACTATCGTAAGTACGTCCTAAATCTTGTGGGTCTATGGGCAAATACGGCACACGCCATACGGCATCGGGCTTTTGTGCAGCAAAGCCTTTGGCAATCGCGTCTTGGTGCGAGCCTGAAAATGCCGTAAACACCAAGTCTCCCACATAAGGATGGCGAGGGTGTATAGGCAACGCCGTGGTTTCTTCCACAATTCTGGCTACGGCCGAAATATCTGAAAAATCCAACTTGGGCGATATGCCTTGGGTGTACAAGTTCAACGCCAAGGTCACCACATCCAAGTTACCGCTGCGTTCACCATTGCCAAACAAGCAGCCTTCTACCCGCTCCGCACCCGCTAACATGGCTTGTTCGGCGCAGGCCACACCGGTGCCTCGGTCATTGTGCGGGTGCACGGATAACACCACATGTTCGCGTCGGTTCAAGTGTCTGTGCATCCACTCTATTTGATCGGCAAACACATTGGGCGTAGAAACTTCGACAGTGGTAGGCAGGTTGATAATCATGGGGCGCGTAGGGCCTGCATCCCACGTTTCTATGGCGGTATTGCACATCAACAACGACACCTCTAACTCGGCCATGCAGAAGGTTTCTGGTGAGTACTGCAACACCCACTCTGTTTCTGGATGCTGGTCCGTCAACTCACGCAGCAACTGCACGCTTTCTTGCACCATGGCTTGGATTTGCGGCACTTCCATGTTGAACACCAACTCACGCCATGCTGGGGCAATGGCATTGTAGAAATGCACAATCACACGTTTAGCCCCTATCACGCTACGTACCGTTTCACGTATCAAATCAGGACGCAATTGTGTGATCACCATAGGGGTCACATCATCAGGGATTTTTTTATCCTCAATCAGATGGCGCACAATCTCAAAATCCGTACGCGATGCCGATGGGAAACCCACTTCTATTTCTTTAAAACCAATGCGCACCAGCTCATCAAACAAACGCAGTTTGCGTTCTTTGTTCATGGGCTCAAACAAGGCTTGGTTGCCATCGCGCAAATCTGTAGATAACCACACCGGAGCCTGCGTTAAGGTACGCTCTGGCCATTGGCGATCAGGCAAATTGATGGCGGGAAAAGGTTTGTATTTTTGGGCCGGATTACTCAGCATAAACACCTCAGGAAAATCAAATTCGATGATTTGCCTGACTCCCCTTGCTAGGGAAAAGCTAGTACGGTTGGGGCCACGGGGAATCAGGACAAGTCACGGTGCGCACAACGACGCACTGACCCCAACCTAGTGTCAGGGAGCGTAGTAGTCGTAGGCTGTGTAGTACGTGAGGCATGGCGTAAAACCCAAAATCCATCCAAGGAATACACAGTGTAAGCTTGACCCAATTGTCTATCTACAGAAAAATAGACAGATTATTGTTCAAAATAGACAACCCTATGGCGATGACTGTAGACGGCGGAATTGCCTCGTTTCTAGATCTAAAGCACCACGAGCAAAGTACATTACTGGTCACGGGTGTGCATGGGCACTACCCCGCCCAGACGCACGTTCCTGCACACCAGCATGATTGCTATCACTTGCTGTATGCCGCCGAAGGATTGATGCGGGTAGAGGCTGACAGTGGCGAATGGTTGCTTCCCCCCACCACGGCGGTATGGCTGCGCCCGCAAACGGACCATGCGTTTTTTACCTATAGTCAGGTACGTGCACATGGCTTGTTTATCAAGGCCGAAATCAGTAACCACTTGGCTGATCAAGACGCTGTGCTGCACGTATCACCGCTGCTGCGAGAGCTAATCATTGCGTTATCACAAGACACTTTTACGCCCCCTACTCTCTCGCGGCGTCATCAGCTATTGTCAGAATTACTGCTAGAAGAATTACAGCAACAACAGCCTTTGCCCTGCTATTTACCGTGGCCCTCAGACCCTACTATGGCCCACGTGTGTGACGCCCTCAGCGCCAACTTGTCACACTCGTTTACGGCCACGGACTGGGCCAATCAACTGGCCATGAGCAGCAAAAGTTTTCATCGACATTTTGAACGCAGCACGGGCATGACCTTTGGACGCTGGCGTCAACAATGTAGGCTGCTGCACTCGCTACCCATGCTATTAAATGATGCTCCTATAGTCAGCGTTGCACTGACCTGTGGGTATGAAAGCCACAGCGCGTACTCGGTCGCCTTCAAAAAACACTTTGGCGTGTCGCCGTCCAACTTTGTGGCAGCCACACGCCAAACGTAGGTTACTCAGCGGCGGCAGCGACCGCTGCTTCCGCTACTGGCTCATCCTGCGGCAAATGTATAGCGCGACCTGCACCCATACTCAATACCGACTGCAGTACACATAACGCCATACACACATACAAAGGCACTTGCCAATTGCCCACACTATCGTGCAAAGCACCCAATACGATGGGGCCCGTAGCAGCCAGCAAATAGCCTATACATTGCGCCATACCGGACAACGCAGCAGCTTGTGCCGTTGTAGCAGCACGCATCCCAATAAAGGACAGCCCCAAAATAAACGTCCCTGTCACACCAAAGCCAAACACGACTACCCATACCGTTGCAGCAACAGGAAACAATACCAAGCCTAACAAGCTCAAAAATGACAAACTCGCCATCGAGATCGCAATGCCACGCTGATCTTTAGAGCGTTTCACCCAAGGTACTAGCACCAGACCAGGAAAAGCGGTTGCCAACTGCATTAAACCGTGTAACGAACCTGCCTGCGCCTGGCTGTAACCCAAATCCACCAACATAGCGGGCAACCAGGTTGCTACGGAGTAATACGTCAACGATGAGGTACCAAAAAACAAGCTCACCTGCCATGCCAAACCCATGCTCCATACGCTGCGCTTGGTGGTCTGCTTAGTGGTAGTAGTGGCGGGCTGAGTACGTACTGCTTTAAGTTGCGGCAACCAGATCAAGGCACTTAGCAAGGGCAATACCAGAAATACGCCTAAGGACCATTGCCAGTTGAGGCTTTGCGCCAATGGCACTACCACGGCCGAGCCTGCGGCCGATGCCACACCCATGGTAATGGCGTACACCGCTGTCAGTGTCGTAATCTGCGTAGGAAAGTCGCGCTTCAGCAAACTAGGCAACAAGGTATTCCCTACCGCAATCCCCGCCCCCAAAATACTGGTACCGGCATACAGCCCCCACAGAGACCCCGATGAGCGTAGCACGATAGCACCGCACATAATCAGCAAGGCCACAAACAGCGCGCGCTCTAAGCCGATTTTTCGAGCCAGCAACGGCGCAAATGGCGACACCACAAAAAAGCTCAACAGTGGCAACGTAATGAGCAACCCTGCCTCACTGGTGCTTAGCCCAAACACAGGTCGTAAGCTTTCCAGCAAGGGACCCGCTGCGGTAAAGGGACCACGCAGAGTCGTCGCGAAAAGTAAAATCCCCAGTACTAGCCAAGCAGCGCGGGGAAGTCTAGAAAATACTGCCATACAGATCTTCACTACATAGTAAATTAGCCAGCCTCTACGATAGCGCACCCCGGGATTTCTGAATTTACTTATAATGACTATTTATTGCTAAAAACGGTCAACATTTATGTCAGCTCCTCCGTATCAAGCCGCGCCTAGCTTTGATCCCGATGCTCTGCCATACCCTGTCACGGCATTACGGGATAATGCACGCGAAGAATCCAGAGAGTTACCCTTTCATCGACACCATAAAGGGCAGTTGGTCGTTTCGTTTCAAGGTGGCGTGATGTGTCAAGCTGAAGGCGGCATGTGGATGGTGCCACCGCGCTGTGGGGTATGGATTCCCGGGGGTATGCTGCACAGCAATCACATCACTGCCAACGGGCACGTCTACCTACTGTTTGTAGACCCTGCTATTAGTGGCTTGCCCGAGCACTGCTGCACACTATCACTGACCCCCTTGGTCGTAGAACTGATCCGGCACATAGCGCAACTGGAAGATCCTAGCGACTTAGATCTACCACATGAAAAGCAGCTCACCGCCGTCTTACTCGAAGAGCTACGACGCATGCAGGTAGAGCAACTGCACCTGCCTATACCCGAACATCCTGTATTACAACGCATCGCTTATGCGCTCATACGCCACCCCAACAACCGCAACACCGTCGCGCAATGGGCGGAACAAGTAGCGATGAGTGAGCGCACCTTAGCCAGACTGGTACAACGTGAAACCCGTATGAGTTTTGGGCGGTGGCGTCAGCAATTACACATACTGATTGCCCTACAACAATTAGCAGCGGGTTCTAGTGTGCAACGCGTGTCGGATGCACTGGGATACGAGTCCGTCAGTGCTTTTATTACGATGTTTCGCAAAGCCTTAGGTAAACCACCGGGTCGCTATATTGCAGAACAATAAGATGATGCAGAAACCTCGACTCATGCCCTTTCTGTAGTCGTAATACGCTAGACCATGCAGCTAATCCCATACACCTATACGGCAGAGTCAAGTTTCTGTACATCATCGCGCCACAACAGTGCATTCAGCACCCTAGCATCGTAGAATAAAGGCGTGCTATCGCCTAACAATCACAGCAATAAAGCCTAATCATGTCTTTAGAATTACTACTGTTATTTATACCTGCCTGTTTTGCCTTAAATATGGCGCCAGGCCCCAACAACCTGCTTTCTGTCTCTAACGCTACTCGCTTTGGTTTTGGCGTCTCGTGCTTAGCAGGCATAGGCCGCTTAGTCGCCTTTGTGGGCATGATTGCTATTGCGGCGTCCGGTTTAGCCGTGGTGCTACAAACCTCGGCCATCGCCTTCACCGTCATCAAAGTAGTAGGCGCCATGTACTTGTTCTACTTGGCATGGCAATTGTGGCGTGCGCCAGTCAGCCAAGCTCCCCAAGACGACAACCGCAGCACCAGTAAAAATTACAGCTTATGGAAACTGATGCGCCAAGAGTTTATGGTAGCGGCAGGTAACCCTAAAGCCATCCTAATCTTTACCGCTTTCTTGCCCCAATTCGTGAACCCTGCAGACGCCGCTGCCCCACAATTTTTGGTGCTAGGCAGTTTGTTTTTGGTATTGGAATGGATAGCCATCGCCGCCTACGCATATATGGGCGCGCACTTAGGTAAATGGTTCGCCGTGCCAGAACGCCAGCGCCGTTTTAACCGTGGTTGTGCGGCGTTGCTTGGAGCAGCGGGGTGTGGGTTGCTACTGTCTAGAAATAGCGCAGCAACCTAACACCTTATCTACCTACGCGTGGATTGGATTGCATCACCCACCCATCCCACGCGACAATAGCGACTATGCACTACACTAGGGATCACCCTTTTACCTGCTACAGGTACTAGCGTGATCCCTTGCATTCTTTACACCCGTTTAGATAGGCACAGATAGCACCAACATGACCGACAAGAAACGTACGACTCCTGATACATCATTGCAAAGCAACACTACTCAAAACATTGATATTGAAGCCTTGGAGTTCTCGAATCACACGCCAATGATGAAGCAATACTTGCGTCTCAAGGCGGAGGCCGGTTCGCATCTGTTGTTCTACCGAATGGGGGATTTTTATGAGCTGTTCTACCAAGACGCCGAGCGTGGTGCGCGACTGCTAAACCTCACACTGGCTAAACGTGGCTCGTCTAACGGCGAACCTGTGCCCATGGCGGGTGTGCCTTTTCATTCTATGGAAGGCTACTTAGCACGACTCGTCGCGCTGGGTGAGTCCGTCGCTATTTGTGAGCAAGTGGGCGACCCAGCGACCAGCAAAGGCCCCGTAGAACGCCAAATTGTGCGTATTGTCACGCCCGGCACCTTAACCGACGATGCTCTGCTCCCTAGCAAAGCCGACCGTATTATTGCTGCCTTGGTACCGGGGCGTAAAAACCGTCAAGATGTCATCGGCTTGGCATGGATGAACTTGGCTAACGGTGAATTTACCGTGAGCGAATGCCAACCCGATATGCTGGACTCTGAACTCAGCCGTTTAGAACCTGCTGAACTGGTCATGAGCGATAGCTGCCAACAAACGCTATCCAACCCTTATAGGCTTAGCCGTGTGCCAGACTGGCACTTTGAAAGCACGGGAGCAGAGCAAACACTGTGCACACATTTCGCTGTAGATAGTTTGTCGGCCTTTGGCTTGGATGACTACCCTGTAGCGTTGTGTGCGGCTGGTGCCCTGCTGCGTTATGTCAGCCATACACAATCGCAAAGCCTAAACCACATCCACAAATTAAGCGTGCATCACAGCGGCGAGTTTGTGGTGCTGGATAGCGTGACGCGTAAGAACTTAGAGCTGACTGAAACCATTAGTGGTGAGACCTCCCCCACACTGTTTTCTACGCTGGATCATTGCCAAACCCCAATGGGTGCGCGTCTGCTACGCCGTTGGCTGCACCACCCACTGCGCAATAACGATGCCGTATTGGAACGCCAGCAAATCGTGTCGTCGCTGCTCACTGGCGTACCTAGCCAGCACTTTCAGACGCTACATAAACTGCTGCGTAACTTCCCCGATTTAGAACGTATTTCTACCCGTATCGCCTTAAGCAGTGTGCGGCCGCGCGAGCTGGCTAGCCTACGCGATGCCCTGCAAGAGTTACCTGCTTTTCATCAACTGTTGAGCCAGCATTTTCCTGCCACCCCAGCACTGGAACGTTTGACTCGCCAATTACAGTTAGATCCTGAACTTGCCACTCTATTGCACCAGTCGGTTGCACCTGAACCCGCCCTTTTAGTACGTGATGGTGGCGTGATTGCAGATGGCTACGATAGCGAGCTGGATGAACTGCGCTCACTCGCCAGTGATAACGGCGAGTTCCTGATGAAAATGGAACAGCGCGAGCGCGAGCGTACAGGTATCTCTACCCTGCGTGTAGAGTTCAACCGCGTACATGGTTTCTTTATTGAGGTTAACCGTGCTCAAGCCGACAATGTGCCCGAAGACTACCGTCGTCGCCAAACTCTCAAAAATGCAGAGCGCTTTATCACGCCCGAGCTAAAAGAGTGGGAAGACAAAGTGCTGTCCGCCAAAGAACGTAGTTTGGCGAAAGAGAAATTCCTGTTTGAAACGCTGCTGCAAACGCTGACCGATTTCACGGTTCCTTTGTCATTGGCGGCCTCTGCCTTAGCGGAAATTGATGCACTGGCTTCTTTTGCCCATCACGCCTTGATGAATGACTGGGTAGCGCCTGAGTTGAGCGATCAAGCTGGTGTATGGATTCAAGCTGGCCGCCACCCTGTGGTAGAGCACAGCATTGAGCACTTCACACCTAACCATTGTGATCTGCGCCACGACAGACGCTTGCTACTGATTACCGGCCCTAACATGGGCGGTAAATCCACCTACATGCGTCAGAATGCACTGATTGCTCTACTGGCCCGTACCGGCAGCTACGTACCCGCTACGGCGGCACGTATTGGCCCTGTGGATCGTATTTTTACGCGTATTGGTGCTGCGGATGACTTGGCTGGTGGTCGTTCTACGTTCATGATGGAAATGACCGAAGCGGCGGCTATTTTGGCCTCTGCCACCTCTCACAGTATTGTGCTGATGGATGAGATTGGTAGAGGTACGTCTACCTACGACGGTTTAGCCTTGGCGTGGGCCATCGCACATCGCTTGCTAACTCACAACCAAGCCCTAACACTCTTTGCCACGCACTACTTTGAGATCACCCGACTGCCCGATAGCGAACCTGCCTGCGTGAACGTGCATTTAGCAGCGGCTGAGTCCTCCCAAGGCATTGTGTTCCTGCACGAAGTTCAAGAAGGCCCCGCCAGCCGTAGTTACGGTATTCAAGTGGCCCAACGTGCTGGCATTCCTATGGCAGTGATTAGACAAGCCATGCGCGAACTGAACCATCTGGAATCGCAACACCCTAGCAATCAGCTAGATTTGTTCTCTGCTCCTGCAGCGGAAGACAGCTTAGCTGCCGTACCTAGTGTTGAAGATGAGCAAGCGCTAGAGCTACAACGCCGCTTTAATGAACTGGATGTGGACAACTTAAGTGCACGCGATGCGTTGGACTTGCTGTACGACTGGAAGCAGCAGTTTCCACGCCAGTAAACAGAAGATCGCCCACATGGGCATTGCCCTGCACAGCAAGGCTCATGACCCTGAATACTAAAAAGCCCCACGTACACACGCGGGGCTTTTTTTATATACGTAAGGCTGTTTTAGCCTAAAGGGTCAGGCACGGTATTTTGTAATACTAACAACTCATGATTGGTGGCCAAACCGCTATGGCGTTCCGACGCCACAGAAACTTGTACTGTCGCATCCGCAATGGGGTAGACCTTATTGCCTATGTGTAAAGACGTAGGCATCGCTTGATCGCCTGATACATGCAAAACAGCAGAGCCTGTGAGCATATAGACTTCGCGTCTATTGCCATACTCCACCACATTGGCCTTAGCGCCTGGTGACAGCTCTAAGTAGGCTGCCCCATCCCATGCATGCGTCAGCGTCTTAGTACCGGCATCCAGCTTAGTGGTAGAGAAACGCTCTTGCCACTGCAAACCCACATACGCCACCAGCACAGATGCCAAAATAAAGCTGGCCACACATAACAACATACCCCAGCTACCCGGTTTAAGTACTTTGCGCAAAGCCTTATCCAAGCGAGATTGCTCTGCCTGATTCATCGTTACCGCCGAGAGATATGCACTAGTCATGTCCTGCCTCATCACCAACATTAAATGATATTAATTCTCATTATCTATAAGTTGAGGATGATTGTCTAGCCTTTAGTGCAATAAAAAAGCCCACCTGTGTGTAGGTGGGCTTTCACGAAAAACGTACTGCTTATTTTCCGATATGGTTGGACAGTACCGTGATGATACGGCGGGCCGTATCGGTAGAGATGGTTTGACCATCTTTGTCCAGCACAGTAACCACAGAGCCATTACCCTGAGCAACCACACGAATGCGGAATACCTGAGCTTCGGCCGTGTTACGACCACCAAACATACGAGTAAAGATGTTGGCTTGCTCGATTTTCTCGCCAGTGTCGGAATCCAAGTAACGGATGAAGTACTCACCACTGGAACGATCACGATCTTCTAACGCAAAACCAGCGGAATCAATCGCTACACCCACACGACGCCATGCGCGGTCGAACGGCTCGTTCAAACGTAAGAAGGCTTCGCTAGAGGTAGTGACAGTTTCTACTGCTGTACCGCGCTCTGTTTGTTCCGCTTGTGTCACTTTGGACTGAGCACGTTCTTGATCAGTACCCAAGTACACCATCAAGCGAGCCAACATGGCTGCGTTCAGGTTAGGATCTTCTTTACCGTATACCCACTTGAAGGTTGTACCGTCAGGTGTAGGCGTTTCTTCCATGTGCTGGTGACTGATGTAAATTTCAGTCTTGCCATTCACACGTTCCATACGGGTAGTAAAGCGCTCACGCTCGCCGCTGTCGAACACTTGGTCCACGATGGCACCCAACGCACTGCGAATCCAGCCTTCAGGAATCTTGGCACGGTTTTCAGCCCAGTCTGTTTGGATCACACCAGCACGAGGATCTTGGCTACGAATCGTAAAGCCTTGCGTTCCCCAGAACTCAATCACTTCTGGGAAAATTTTCTCTGCGGGCATGTCCACAACCAGCCAGCGCAACTGACCATCGCGCTTAACCTCAATACCATCTGTTTGCGGCAGGATGTTAGAGCCACTAGCGGCAGCTTGTTGCTGCGCTTCGCGTGACTGCATGTAGCTGCTGAAGCTGGTGCCTTCCGGTGCTTTGTAATGAGCATCGGCCTGAGCTTGTGTTAGATCAGGTGGAACGCTTAAAGGCTCGCCGCGTACTGTACTTTTGTAATCTACGCTTTCTGAACCACCGGTAATTTCTTCCAGAGTGGAACAGCCACTTAGCGCTACAGCACCTAGGCCTACCGTCAAGGCGGCACAAATCTTGGTTAAACGCATTGTTCTCATGAAATCAGACCTGCATCCCTTAATGTTTGACGCAACATATCGTGAAACTTCTCGTTCAAGGGAGTCAATGGCAATCTGTAACCCAATTGCATTCTCCCCATTTCAGCCAGCGCCCATTTTACAGGGATAGGATTGGCTTCGATAAACAATTTGCTGTTTAGTTCAGCCAACACCATGTTCAAGCGGCGAACTTCTGGCAAATTGCCTGCTAAAGCGGCCATACACAGGTCATGCATCATGCGTGGTGCCACATTGGCAGTCACAGAGATATTACCCTTACCACCTAGCAGTATCAGTGCAGCAGCAGTAGCATCGTCACCGCTCAGCACAATGAATTCTTCTGGTTTGTCGCGCAGCAGTGCGCTCAAGCGACCGATATTTCCAGTAGCATCTTTTACACCAATGATGTTTGGCACATGAGCCAAACGTACGATGGTGTCGTTATCCATGTCAGCGACTGTACGGCCTGGTACGTTATACAAGAAAGATGGCAGGTCAACCGTTTCCGCAATTTTACGGAAGTGTTGGTACATACCTTCTTGAGTAGGCTTATTGTAGTAAGGCACCACGGACAGACCCGCATCAGCACCTACACTTTGTGCATGACGGGACAGTTCGATAGCTTCAGCAGTAGAGTTAGCCCCTACACCAGCGATCACAGGGATACGGCCTGCAGCGTGCTTCACAGCAATGCTAATCAGCTCGGCGTTTTCATCCATGCTGACGGTAGGCGACTCACCTGATGTACCCACTACTACGATAGCATCTGTGCCTTCAGCCACATGCCAATCGATCAACTTTCGATACGCCTCGATATCCAACTGCCCATCCGGGAACATAGGGGTAACAAGCGCAACCATACTGCCTTGAAATACAGGCGTTGCATTCTCCGAGTTTGCCATAATCGAGGTTTTCTCCAGAATCAAAAAGCGGCACACATCTTACAACATAAAGATCATTGCAGTTTACAGGATTCACCGCAAAATCATAAGAACCAGCTCACCACTTTCTGCCCAAACGACAAAAATGGTCCTAAAGCTATGCCTAATACGTTAGTAAGCATCAAAACAATCAAAATCAGCATGCCATATGGCTCGATGCGGCCATACTGATACGCCCATTTATTAGGCAGCAAGCTAAATACTATCCTGCCCCCATCTAGTGGTGGCAACGGAATCAGGTTTAGGGCCATCAGCACCAAGTTCACCCAAATACCGGCGATTGCCATACGAGGGAAGAAACCTGTGTGTGGCACGCCGCTATCCAGCATAAAACGCAGCGCAATAGCCCAACCTATGGCCATCACTAAGTTAGACGCAGGCCCAGCCAACGCCACCCACAACATATCGCGCTTAGGTTGACGCAGTTTGGACCAGTTAACTGGTACGGGCTTCGCCCAACCGAACAATAAACCAGCCCCGCCCATCATGCTAGTAGTAAATAGTAAGAATAGCGGTACAGCAATCGTACCGATGGGATCTATATGGGGAATGGGGTTCAGCGTAATGCGCCCTGCCTGTGCTGCTGTATTATCGCCAAAGAAGCGAGCCACATAGCCGTGAGAGGCTTCGTGCAACGTAATCGCAAACAAAACAGGCAGAGCATAGACCGTGATGGTCTGTATTAAGTCATTCATGAAAAACCGTAGTTCAAAGCATTTTTGCCATTATTCACCAGACTCGTGCACAAAAGCAAAAAAACTGCCTTAACCCTTACGATAGGCCTAATTTAACCGGATCACCCGCCCCTACACGCACCACTACCGGTGTTTCGTCAGTCAGGTCGATCACGGTAGTTGGTTGCATCGAGCATGCCCCACCATCTACCACCGCTTCAATTTGGCCCTTGTAGCGCTTTTCGATTTCAGCCACATCATTGAGCGCCTCGCTTTCCCCTTCAGGAATCAGCGTAGTCGACAACAACGGCGAGCCCACTTGATCAATCAGCTCGCGCACAATCTTGTTATCCGGCACACGTATACCGATAGTCTTACGTGATGGGTGAGACACACGGCGAGGTACTTCTTTAGTGGCCTCTAGAATAAATGTCCATGGACCAGGCGTAGCCATCTTCAACAAACGGTATTGGCTGTTCCCTACTTTGGCAAATGTACTAATCTCTGCCAAGTCTCGACATAACACCGTTAGGTTATGACGCTCATCCAGACCACGTACCCGTCGCAAATCTTCAGCGGCTGACTTATCGTCCAGACGCGCAACCACGGCATAGCTAGAGTCAGTTGGCACGGCAACTAAACCGCCCTTAGCTAGGATCTGTGCGGCTTGAGCCAGAATGCGTCCTTGGGGATTTTCAGGATGAACAACAAATACCTGTGTCATAGTCAAACTCCTTTGTATAGGTCTGATCCACTATAGAGCAAAGCGCTGTTTCTCGCCAAACTCGTTAAACTTTATTTATTTTGCTGCAAACTTGTGCAAAAAATAAAAATACTGCTATAATCATTTTTCTTTGCTACACAATGGTGGCCGTAGCTCAGTTGGTAGAGTCCCGGATTGTGATTCCGGTTGTCGTGGGTTCGAGCCCCATCGGTCACCCCAGATTCTTTCTAGTTTTCCTTGGGTTATAAAAACACTAGCTTCCCATACAATGAAAACTGGAACAAAAAATTAAGCTTTAGAACAAAGACCGCACACAGCGGTCTTTTTTTTTTCGTCTATTACACCTGTTTTACCGGCATTTAACAACGAGCATTACAGACCGAAAAAAACGCGATACACGCTGTAACCTACTGCGCCGCTTTGTCATTTATAGCTCTGTTTTTAAACACAGTATTTTGGAAAACAGTGGGTAGCTGACGCTATCCGACCTATCAAGACGTTTTCAGAGATCTGAAGATAAACCGAAACCAAATGCCACTTAACTCTACTCATTAAGTTGCTATGATCGAGTCTCCTCGAATACTTGTTAAGCGACGACTGGAATTGATAATGAAAAAAACATGGGCGCAATCTTTCACTTACTTGCTACTTTTCATGGGTATCAGCTCTGTGTCTATCGCTGAGCCTATATCCTCTCTGACACCCGAGAATCAAGAGCTTTTTAAGACCGCTCAACGTGAAGCAGAAAAGGGCAACCCTATCGCACAATACAATCTAGGCCTTCTTTATGACGAAATGAACGACTACGAAAAGGCACGTGATTGGTACGAGAAAGCAGCGGAACAAGGACATACATCGTCGCAGTTCATCCTAGCAGTTAGGTACGACAAGGGTAAGGGTGTTCCTCGAAATGAGGCAAAAGCATTTGAGTGGTACACGAAAGCCGCTGAGCAAGGCATTGCTGCTGCGCAATTTAACCTAGGGATTATGTACGAAACCGGTCAGAGCACTCCCCAAAACGATACTAAAGCGTTTGAATGGTACGAGAAAGCTGCTGAACAAGGCATTGCTCCAGCGCAATTTAACGTAGGGAATATGCTCCGTAATGGTCGTGGCGTTCCTAAGAACTATACAAAAGCTATTGAGTGGTACGAGAAAGCCGCTGAACAAGGGCATGCAACTTCGCAGTTTAACTTAGCGATTATGTATGACACGGGCCAGGGCGTTGCCCAGAACGACGCTAAAGCATTTGAATGGTACGAAAAAGCCGCTGAGCAAGGAATGGCTCAAGCGCAGTTTAACCTTGGCGTTATGTACAAAACAGGCCAAGGCATTCCTCTGAACTACACAAAAGCATTTGAGTGGTACAAAAAATCCGCTGAACAAGGACATAGTTCCGCACAGCTCAATCTAGGGATTATGTACGACATTGGTCAGGGCGTTGCCCAGAACGACGCTAAAGCGTTTGAATGGTACGAAAAAGCCGCCGAGCAAGGGATGGCTCAAGCACAATTTAACGCTGGGAATATGCTCCGCAACGGTCGTGGCGTTCCCAAAAACGAAACTAAAGCTGTTGCTTGGTACGAGAAAGCGGCTGAACAAGGGGATGCTTCTTCACAGTTCAATCTAGCAAGCATGTACGAAATGGGTCAAGGCACTACTCTGAACTATACAAAAGCGTTTGAGTGGTACAAAAAAGCGGCTGAACAAGGGAATGCTTCTGCACAGTTCAATCTAGGGATTATGTACGACATTGGCCAAGGTGTTCAGCAAAATAATACAAAAGCGCTTGAGTGGTTCGAGAAAGCGGCTGAACAGGGCCATGCTTCCGCACAGTACAACCTAGGGGTTATGTACGACACGGGCCAAGGTGTTCCTAAAAATGATACTAAAGCGCTTGAGTGGTTCGAGAAGGCTGCTGAACAGGGCCATGCTTCTGCGCAGCTCAATCTAGGGATTATGTATCACAGCGGTCAGGGAACACCTAAAAACGATACTAAAGCGTTTGAATGGTTCGAGAAAGCGGCTGAACAGGGCCATGCTTCTGCACAGTTTAATCTAGGGGTGATGTACGACACAGGTAAAGGTACCCCTCAAAACAGAGCAACTGCGAAAGAGCTTTTCAAACAAGCTTGTGATAATGGACACGCCAGTGGTTGCAGCAACTACAACGTCCTGAATAAATAGACCTTCTGAGTTATTTCTTTTCGCCTTAGCAGTACACCCAAGCCCCTTAATGGGGCTTTTTCTTTGTCACTGCATACTCAAACCATCCTAAAACGCCTCGCAGGCTAATCCTGAGATTATCGCTCTTCAGCAATTCATTACAGACATAACCTGCGGACCAAGCCAGATACACTCCGTAACCCTTAAGCCTAATCAATTTTGCTTAAATTACACCCGTGCAAGTTTTAGGCTTTCACAGAGTCACTGTAGACCTATACAGATACTCATTCTTTATTTACTAGAATCAGGCAATTTATGAAAAAAATAATTTTGGCAGGCGTTATTGCATCTATGTCTTCGGCTACTTTTGCTGCCGATTTGTCCCAAGCATGCACAGACTACTATGCAGCCGTAGATAAATACGTCGAACAAATCGCTTCTCACGACGCCATGAAAGGCCAAGTAGATATGATCAAAGCACAATACGATGATTCCAAAAAAATGATCGAATCGATGCCTAAAGATTCACAAGATGCAGCATGCAACGCTGCTAATGATGCGATGAAACAAGCTGAAGAAATGATGAAAAGCATGGGTCACTAAGCAGTGAAGCACTACATGTAGAAGGGGATTACTCTTTCTGCATGTGGTCCTTATCCCCTCACACCTATATTCAATATTTAAGAAAAACAGAAAACCCATATTTCTTACAGCTATTTCTGACCTGCAGCACTTACCCTCACCTCCCTCGCCACGCATCAGCACACCACAAGTATAGAGCTGCCTAGCGTGCGCCACCGCCGACTTCCCGCCCTGCCCTAAATCGCTCAACGTGAAGCCTGAGTTAACTGCGTATACATGCTTTAGTGATTCTATTGATGTGAATTATAAAAATTCATGAAAAATAAAATTCAAATCACTACAAATAAAATCATAATTAACGCTTAACACTTCTAAAAAAACCAATAATTCAGCAGACAAAAATCCCTAATACTCAATACTCAATACTCAATACTCAATACTCAATACTCAATACTCAATAAATTAGAAAACCGCCACAACGAAAAAGTTCAGCACATAGTATCTATATCCCCTCTCTAGACCCTTACCAGTAGTAAAAAAATGCGTCCCCGCTTACTAAAAACACACTAGCCACTGGATTGCAGCCTTCATCCCACGGCGTCCTTCTTACTAAAATACCAATAGCCACACAGATAGCACGCTCTGTTCTTTACCTAAGTCCACAATTCTGTGTCTTAACACGCTGGTATAAATCACCACTTTCTTATACTCTGTACGACTTAGGTACTTCACTCACACTCCCGTAGGTCTGCGCTGGCATCCATGCAACAACACATTTCTACCCTGCACGAATTCCTGTCTGAGTACTGGCCACATATTGTTCTAACGTTTAGCGTACTGGTTAGTGCGTCTGCTGCCGTTCACGCCGCGATGAACAAAAACGATGTGCGCGCCGCCATTGGGTGGGTAGGGGTGATCATCATGTCACCGCTGCTAGGGCCGTTGCTTTACCTAATCGCCGGTATCAACCGCGTACGCCGCAGCCAAATCTACGAGCAGCGCGACAAAACCTTTAAACAATTCATCAGCTACCCTGAGCCGCCTGTCTCCGACATAGAGAGTTGTGCCGGCATACAGTTCCGCTCTCTACATATATTGGGCGACAGGGTAAGCCGCTTTCAATTACGCAATGGCAACCATGTGCGCTTATTAGCCGGTGGTGACGAAGCCTACCCAGCTATGCTGGAAGCCATTCGTAATGCCAAAAGCACTATCGCCATGCAGTCATACATTTTTGATAATGACCACATTGGCCGTATTTTTATCGACGCGTTGGCCGAGGCAAATCAGCGCGGTGTCAACATACGCGTACTGATTGATGCGGTAGGTGCCAAGTATTCGCACCCCCCTATTACGCGACTGCTGCGTAAACATCAGATTCCTCATGCGCTGTTCATGACCAACCCACTGGGTTTCATGCGCATGCCGTATGCCAATTTGCGTAGTCACCGCAAACTGCTGATTGTGGATGGTACACATGCCTTCGCGGGCGGCATGAATATACGCGAAGGCTTCATGACAGAGTTTGGCAAAGAAAACACCGCCAAAGATACGCACTTCAGTATTGAAGGCCCTGCTATTTTGCAGCTGTTTTCTTCCTTTGCTCACGACTGGGAGTTCACGACCAAAGAAGAGCTTCCCTATGCTGACTGGTGCGTGAAAGAGTGGAATGCCCCGCAGCCACACGTGCCCGCTCGTTGTATACGTTCTGGTCCAGACCGTTTTATCGGCAGTAACCACCACATGCTGCAAGGGGCTTGCGCGGTAGCGACCCGCCACATTCGTATTCAAAGCCCGTATTTCTTGCCAGACCAAGTGTTGATGGGTGCAATCAATACTGCTGCCCGCCGTGGCGTGCAAGTCGATATTGTGATCCCCAAAAATAACAACTTGCGCTTAGTGGGTTACGCCATGATGGCCCAAATCGATCAGCTTATACGTGCGGGCTGCCGCGTGTGGATGGCAACAGGCACGTTCAATCACTCCAAACTGGCTACTGTAGATGGTCAATGGAGTTATGTGGGCTCGTCGAATATGGACCCGCGCAGCTTACGTCTGAACTTCGAGCTGGACTTGGAGATCTACGACACAGACATTACCGGCCAGGTTTCTAACCTCATTGATAATGAAATCGAAACGGCGGAAGCACTCACGCTAGAACACCTGCAAAACCTACCTTTCCACAAGCGTTTGCGTAACAGAGTGATCTGGCTAGCCAGCCCTTATCTGTAATCCCCCAGAGCAGGCACTAGCCTGCTCTTTTTCTTTAGCCTCTCTCGCGTTCTCTAAGCAAATAGTAAAAGCTTGTGCTGTATAGACTTGCACAGCACTAGTCAGCTTTTACAAAACACCGATAATACTAGGTTGGACAATGCCGTCAGGCCTTGTCGGCAGGCGGCGCATCACGCTTACCTGCCCTATACCAATAAGAGTAGAGGAGATACGCATGAGCCTAGTATTAAAACTGGAAACCCTAACACACGAGGCATTTGCTCCTTTTGGTGAGGTGATTGAAGCCTCCGAACATGCACAGCAATTCAGCATCAACGAGGGCAACACGCAGCGCTATCACGATCTAGCCACTATTGATCCGGGCGAAGACGGTAAGGCTATTGTGTCTATTTTCCGAGGCCAACCCCGCAGCCTACCATTCACCGTCACCATGATGGAACGTCATCCCAAAGGCAGCCAAGCTTTTATCCCTATGTCTGGTCGCCCCTACTTGGTCGTGGTCGCTCCCAAAGGGGATGCTCCAAAACCTAGCGATCTGCGCTTATTTTTAGCCAGAGGCGATCAAGGCGTGAACTACGCGACAGGCGTTTGGCACCACCCCTTACTGGGCCTAGAAAGCGTCGTGGATTTTATTGTGATTGATAGGCAAGGCCCTGGCGACAACTGCGATGTCGTGACCTTAAACCATACCGCACTCATCGCTGAGCTAGAGAGCTGCCTTGTATGATGTACCCCACCGACCCTCGCACCGCACCAGGTAGCACGCTATACGCAGCGCGCCCTGCCGACATCAGCCCCGCCGAATGGCGAGCGCGTGTTGATTTGGCTGCCGCTTATAGATTGGCATCACGCCACGGTTGGGATGACCAAATCTATACCCATATCTCGCTGCGAGTGCCCGACCGCGATAACGCCTACTTGATGAACCCGTATGGATTCAGATTTGAAGAAATTACCGCGTCCAACCTGCTGCTGGTCGACACCCTAGGCAATGTGATTGATGGTACCAACCGCCGTGGCAACCCTACTGGCTTTGCCATTCACGGGGCTGTGCACAACGCCCGCTCAGACGCACATTGCGTGATACATTTGCATAACGACGCCATCATTGCAGTGGGAGCATTGAAGCAAGGACTGCTGCCGCTGTCCCAACATGCCATGCGTTTCTGGAATCATATTTCCTACCATGACTACGAAGGCCTAGCCTTGAGTGCAGCCGAACAGAGCCGCTTACTAGCCTCGTTAGGCGAGAACGCTGCTATGTTCTTGCGCAATCATGGCTCGCTAACCTGTGGGCGCACCGTAGCTGAAGCCTATGTCTTGATGTTTGATCTGGATAAATCCTGTATGACGCAATTGGCAGCTATGGCCGCCTCCGACCAGCTCATACAACCTTCTGACGATGTGTTGCGCCAGACCCAAGCCAATTTAGCACTTGGCCCCACACCAGACGGTGAGTTGGAATGGGCCTCACTCTTGCGTAAACTGCTACGCGAAGAACCCGATTTCAATACTTGATTTCATACACAAGGAAACACCATGCCCTCTATTACCGTACAACTTTTTGAAGGCCGTACTGTCGAGAAAAAACGTGAATTAGCGGAAGCACTAACCGCTGAATCCTGCCGCGTATTGGGGTGCTCCCCCGAAGCCGTTGATATCGTTTTCGTTGATGTAAAACGCGAAAACTGGGCAACAGGCGGTGTTCTGTGGTCCGATAAAAAATAAATTTCCGGTTTTTTTTGCCTCACCCCGTCAGTGTGCGTTGCGCCTGACGGGGTTTTTTTATGCCTGTTTACCAATGAAGTTCAGAAAATTGGAATAACCGTCATTCCAGTTCAACTATGGACAGGCCATACATCGCTGTCCATACTTTTTAAGACCATTTGTCCGATTTTCCGTGTGTTAGTGATGATTTTCAGCACTATACACCGCTACCTCTTTTGTTTTACTGCACACACCATGACCTAAACACACCCCAATTGCACAAGCATCAAACTATAAAAAATTAATGGAGACAACATGTCAAACACCGCAGCACTGCAGGCGCATCCTGTTGATGCACGCCCCCCTCTTATGCAGCTTTTCACCTTAGGCTTACAACACGTGCTGGTGATGTATGCCGGCGCGGTCGCTGTACCGCTGATTATTGGTGGCGCGCTGCAATTGGATAAAGCCACTATCGCCTTTCTGATCAGCGCCGACCTTTTCTGCTGTGGCGTCGTGACCCTTATTCAATGTATAGGGTTTGGGCGCTTTGGTATTCGCTTACCCGTCATTATGGCGGTGACCTTTGCCGCTGTAGGCCCTATGGTCAGCATAGGCCTCAATCCTGATATGGGCTTACAAGGCATTTTCGGTGCCACCATTGCTGCAGGTGTTATCTCACTGCTTTTTGTGCCGTTGATAGGAAAAGTCATGCGATTTTTCCCGCCACTTGTGACCGGCATTGTCATCACCTCCATTGGACTCTCCATCATTGGTGTAGGCATTAACTGGGCCGCTGGCGGTGTAGGTAGCCCAGACTATGGTGCACCACGATACCTACTGACCTCGCTTGCTGTACTGGTATTCATCCTGCTGATTACCCGCTACGTGCGCGGTTTCATCGCCAATATTGCTGTTCTTTTAGGTATGGCATTTGGCTTTGTGATTGCGATGTTTATGGGCGAAGTGAGTCTGCAAGGCATTGATGATATGGCGTGGTTTGCGCTGATTCTGCCTTTTCATTTTGGACCACCCAAATTCGAGCTGTGGTCTATCGTGACGCTGACTGTAGTCATGCTCATCACGTTTATCGAATCCATGGGGATGTTCCTCGCGTTGGGTGAAATTGTAGAGCGTCCTGTAGACCGTAAAGCCCTAGAAAAAGGTTTGAACGTCGATGCTTTAGGCACTGTGATCGGTGGCTTCTTCAATACCTTTCCGCATACCTCGTTCTCACAAAACGTAGGACTAGTAGGCATTACCGGTGTACGTAGCCGCTGGGTAGGCGTGATGGCCGGTATTATTCTGGTGGTGCTAGGTTTGGTGCCTAAGATCTCGCTATTAGTGGCCTCTATTCCCACCTTTGTATTGGGTGGCGCTGGCATTGTCATGTTCGGTATGGTGCTTGCCACCGGCATACGTATTTTGTCCCAAGTGGACTATACCCATCAGCGCCATAACACCTTTATTGTGGCCATCAGTTTAGGCATGGCGCTTATTCCTACCGTGGCCCCTAAGTTCTTTAGCCAATTGCCCGATTCGCTAGAACCCATCTTACACAGCGGGATTTTATTGGCCTCATTTTCTGCTGTGCTGCTTAACTTGTATTTCAACGGATTGAAGCAATCCACCACACCACATCAAGCCTAATCGTATTCCGGCTGAACCTAGTCGTGAGTACTACGTTCAGCCTGACAGGGGAACCGCCCTTGCACCGCCGGTACGCGTATCAGTCCATTGGCATTCACACCAAGCGTGCCTCTGCACAACTGGTATTCATAAGGTTTTTACGATGACTCGCATCCTGCTCAAAAACATTCATACGTTGGCTACCATGAACGATAGCCAAGATGAACTGCAACAAGCTGCTATTCTGATTAACGGTAATCTCATCGAATACGTAGGCTCACAAGCCAACTGCCCCGATGCTCAGGTGGATAAAACGATAGACCTAAGCCACCACGTGGTGATGCCAGGGTTGATCAACACCCACCACCATATGTACCAAACGCTGACGCGTGCGGTCCCTAAAGCCCAAGATGCCGAGCTGTTTGGATGGCTCAAAACGCTATACCCCATTTGGGGTCGCATCACCCCCTCTATGTTGCACGCCTCTACCCAAACAGCCATGGCTGAATTACTGCATAGCGGCTGCACGACCAGCTCCGATCACCTGTATCTGTTTCCTAATGGCAGCAAGCTAGACCACACCATTGAAGCGGCTCACGAAATGGGCATGCGCTTTCATGCCAGCCGTGGCGCTATGAGCGTAGGTGAAAGCAAAGGCGGCTTACCCCCCGATGCGTTGGTCGAAAACGAAGACTATATTCTGAGCGACATGCAGCGCTTGGTTGAGCAGTTCCACGATGCCAGTCACGGCGCGATGCTACGTATAGCGCTTGCCCCGTGCTCTCCATTTTCAGTTTCCAGAGACTTGATGCGTGAAAGTGCTGCCTTAGCCCGAAGCCTACAGGTCTCGCTGCATACGCACTTAGCCGAGAATCAAAATGACTTGGCCTATTCCCGCGAAAAGTTCAACTGCACTCCAGCCGAGTATGTAGAAGAACTGGGCTGGGTAGGCCCAGATGTGTGGCATGCCCACTGCGTGCATCTGGATGATCATGGCATTAAGCTCTTTTCACGCACCGGCACGGGCATTGCCCACTGCCCCTGCTCGAACATGCGCTTGGGCTCAGGCATTGCGCCCATACGCGCCATGCTGGATCAAAAAGTGAAGGTAGGGTTAGGCGTAGATGGTAGTGCCTCTAACGATTCAGGCAACTTACTGAACGAAGCCCGCCAAGCCATGCTACTGCAACGTGTAGCGGCTGAAGACCCTCGTCGCTTCACGGCCCGTGAAGCACTATGGGCCGCAACGCGGGGCGGAGCAGCCGTACTCAATCGCCATGATATAGGGCAATTAAGCATAGGCTTTGCCGCAGACATCATCGCCTTTGATCTCAATGATCTTGCGTACGCTGGCGCATTGCACGACCCCATTGCCGCCACCTTATTATGTGGCAGTGCCGCAGTTTCACATAGCATCGTGAATGGCCGCACGCTTATACAAGATGGCCAATTTCAGCATGTGGATATCTCAGCAATAGTGCGCACCCATAACCAGCTAAGTCACCAACTGCTCGCCTCTTAATCAAAGTGGTAGTAAAGACTACCGATCCGGCCACCGGAAACAAAAAAACGAACACGCACACTGAATGTACGATGCCACTTAGGTCAGTGTGCGTGCTCTGACCCTCCTAAGGCTCTTGCCTCTTTAACTTACTTGATAATTGGCCGCCATCGTCTGACCTATTCTTGTCAGCCCTATCCAGTACAATCTGGAATTCTTTTACGCCCACCTGCTCACAGGCTGACATCGCATGACCCAAACCGTCCTAGTATTTTTGCTGGTTTACGTTGCCATGGGTTTTGGCAAACTCCCCGGACTCAAGGTAGATCGCACAGGTGCTGCGGTGATTGGCTCGCTTGCCATGATGGCGATAGGCAGCATCAGTCCCGCTCAAGCATGGCAGTCCATTGACTACGCCACCATCGGCATGCTGTTTGGCCTAATGGTCGTGTCCTCCAGCTTTATCGTTTCTGGTTTTTATGATTGGACCGCACAGCGTGTTGCCTCGTTAAAGGTCAGCGAGCCCACATTACTGGCCGTATTAATTGGCGTGGGAGGACTACTCTCTGCCCTGCTCACCAACGATGTGGTGGTAGTCGCCATGACACCTCTACTGGTATCCATTACCTTATCGCGCGGCCTAAACCCTATCCCTTTTTTGCTAGGCTTTTGTTTTGCTGCCAACAACGGGGCAGCAGGCACATTGATTGGTAGCCCGCAAAATATGATTGCCGCGCAAGGCCTAGACTTATCCTTTATGGGTTTACTCAAAGTTTCTGGCCTGCCCGCGTTGCTGTCGTTGGTTGTGATCTGGGCCGTATTAGCCTGGTTATACCGTGGCCGTTGGGCACTGCCTGCGACTGAGCGCACCGCCTCTCCCATTCCTACCGAAGTCGTATCACCCCCGCTAGACCGTTGGGAAACCCTCAAAGCGGGCTTCATCACATTGCTGGTGATTGTGGCCTTTATGGTTGGCCTCTGGCCTCGCGAACTCATCGCCCTGACGGCCGCTGGCTTTTTGCTCATGAACCGCAAAATTGCCTCCAGTGACATGCTTAAACATGTGGATGGCAACTTGCTGTTGTTGATCATGGGGTTATTTGTGGTGAATGCCGCCTTTGCCAATACCGGCTTGCCACAAGACCTACTGCACCACCTAAACGAGTGGGGCGTGAACCTTAATAACCCATTGCTACTCTTTTGGACGACTGGAGTGCTGAGCACCATTGTGGGCAATAACCCCGCTGTGATGCTGCTCATTCCCTTCCTACACCCAGCAGCAGGGGCACAAGACGCCTTGGGTGCAGCGTTGACGTTAGGCTCTGGCTTTTCTAGCAATTTATTCGTATTTGGTAGCTTGGCCGGCATTATCGTGGTGGAGCAGGCTGCCACCTGCGGCGTGAAAATCTCGTTTGCCGAATTCACCCGCTCAGGCGGCATCGTAGCGGTGGCCTGCATGCTGATGGCCATGGGCTGGTTAATGCTGATTACCTAATCGCCCCGTAACACGGCAGCCCCTCAACGTTGGGGCTGCATCGTTATCACCACGATACGGTGTGCGGCACTATCGCGTTATGCGAAGGGAAGTGTGGCAATACTTCCTCTGCCAACTCTTGAATTACCTCTGCAGCAGGCCTTTTAGCAAATTGAATACCTAATGCCGCATGATTCACCCCTGCCGCTTGCCAGTCATGTAATAAGCTCATCAAGCCTTTACGCCCAGTACGCAGTACAAAACCACCTTGCAAGGGAGTACGTGGGTAATTAGGATCGTCCACCAAATCAATCCATTCATTGGTGGTGTGTGGACGAAAGCCTCCGTCCGGAATCAACGCTCGCCATGCGCGTATCTTCTCTGCCAACCGTTGTGGACCTTGTGCATGATGCGTTGCGTCTGGATTGGTTAACCACCCGTCGGCATGCTCTGCAATCCACGATAACGATTGCCCTGATCCCCCTGTGACCAGCAACGGAACACGCCCGGTCACCGGTTTAGGCAAGAACTCTACCCCGCCCATTTCGCCCAGCGTAGAGTGTATAGACAGCTCGCCCTCTTGCATCACACGGCGAAAATAGGCTACCGACTCTGCAAAGCGTTGTGCTCGTTCACCATGCTCCAACCCATAAGCCGGAAACTCTACAGGCCTGTCGCCCGATGCTATCCCCAACACCAACCTACCACCCGATAGCTGATCAATGGTTGTGGCTGCTTTCGCTAAATCCAAAGGATGTCGTAGCGTAAAAATAGCGCTACCCGTCGCCAACGAAATCGTCGTCGTACGAGCTGCTAAAAACGCCAAATAGGTAAAGGGGTCAAACACTTGCCCAGCATCACCAAATGAAGGATCAAACAAGGGCACATCACGCACCCACGTCGCTGCAAACCCGTAGCGATCCAGCTTTTCTACCAAATCTGCTTGGCCCTGCAGCACCGTCATATCCCCTTGAAAAAAGCGCAAGGGCAAGAACACACCCAGGGTTAAACGTTCGGGCGCAAACATACGGCTATAACCGGGGTGGGTACTAAAGGCAGGGGAAGATGCCCCCGCCACAACAGAAGACACACCTACTACAGTATTCATGATCTTTTCCTCAATGACACACAGGCTAACGTCACACCAACAGGCCTTTTGCATCAAACGGTGACTACTCTACATGGCTGCTAAAAATTAGTATTTCTAATTTCTAGCAGCTACCAAATAGCCTATTCTCCGTTGGGTGTTGAATTGAGTAAAACGATCATTTCTAGCCTATAACTTTAGAAAATCTAAAGTCATAAAACAGAGCTTAGTTTTCTATACCTTTATGCGCAGCACGGACTCGTGCAAAGGTTTGCTCGGCTTCATCTAGTGTTAACACCAGACCAAACCTATCTTGCAAACATGCCGACCACTCGCCTGCCTCAGTAAATTGCTGTCTATACACCTTATGATCCGCGCTGCCACGCTTCGTGAAAGTCGCGTTATGCAACAACTCACGCGCGTCAGGCGTGGTGCGGCTAATGATCAGCTCTTGCTTAAACACCGACCTAGGGTTCGTACTGGTGTACCAATTCCCCACATCATAATCGGCCCGTTGCGCTGGCTCTAACGTGAACTGATACACCGCCCGCCACCCTCTGGGCATTTGGAATTCTACGCAGTAGCAGCCAGGTGTATGTTCCGTCACTCTAAAGCAACCATGCGGCGTTTCTTGAGGCACATCAACCACCAACGCTAATGGCGCTGTTAGCGTGGTGGAACCAAACGACACATCCACCAACCATAAGCCGCCGTCTATACGCACCCCAAGCAACATGTGGGTAAGCCCCGTTTCCACATGCGCGGGAACCTGCCACCGTACACGAGCAATCAGCGGCACTACGTCATAACCCAACTGCTCTAACACTTCTCTAAACAGTGTATTTTGCTCAAAACAATAGCCACCACGCCGCTGAATCAATAGCTTGTTTTCTAACGCATCCAGATCCAGCGATACAGGTAAATCGTTATATGGAGCAAGATTTTCAAACGGAAATGTTTGAGGATGCAGCGCGTGCAAGGTACGCAATAACGCCAGCGTAGGCTGTCGCTCACCCTGATAACCAAGGCAGTCAAAATAACGGGACAGCAATGTAGTAGAAGACATAAGCAAGATGACCTTCTGGGTAAGACCGGTTTGCTACAAACCTATGGTTATCCAACGATAAACTTACTCTAACACATTCAATTCATTCATTGAGTGATGAAATATGTTTTGGGCGATCTGGGTACACACCTAGGTAGTGCAACCCACGGAATACCGTCCCCTCAGGCACGACCAATGATGGATCGCCATAACAAATAACGGCATTCACCTGATCAATGCCTACTGCTACCGCTTGGGCTAAGGCTGCCGACTCAGCCGTGTCTGTTGAGAACGTTGCATCCGCTAATGCGTCAGCCACCGGCAGTGGTTCGTCAAAAAACTCGGCGTAAAACAGATCGTAGTCAAACTCGCCTGCCTCCCCCATATCCGCCAGCATCGCGGAATCTTCACCGTCGTCGTTGCCAAGATAGTCATAAAAAGCGAACTTATCCCCAGGAAACGTGCCCACCCAACAATGTATAACATCGTTTGGCTGCGGCCCTTTAGGATGGAACTCCTCTACCCACTGCCAGACCAGCTCATTTGGAATGCCACGTCGCTTCGCTAGATTCTCATAGCCATCCGTAGTACGAAAATAGGCCTCGTCGGCAATTTCGCGGCGGAACTCAGGGGAATACTCTGCAGTAGATTTAGTCGTCATGGTTGATTGCTCTATGTGTTCTACAACGTGATGTCAGTCTTGCTTGCCCTACTTGGCTCATTTGTACAGAGTAGGGGCACGTGTGGGGGCACGGTAATGCCGTGTGAGCCGCCTTTACACAGTACAACATAGCCACATACTGCACTCTGCCTTTTGCGCGAGCAACAAAAAACCCGCTATCACAAGTAATAGCGGGTTTAAAGGCATTAGCAATGTTCTGGCGCGTCCAGCAGGATTCGAACCTGCGGCCGCCCGCTTAGAAGGCGGGTGCTCTATCCAGCTGAGCTATGGACGCGTTTCAGGAGATGAACTCCAGTGAATCAGGGATTATAGCGTGAAGCTAGGCGCAAAAGAAAGCACTACGCGTATCAGCGCTGAGCATTCTGTTGACGCTTCTTCTCTTCACGCGATGTACAGCACTTTTGCCAGAAGTTGAAAAGGTGGGTAGAGCGCAAAATAGACACGCGCGGCAAGGCAAACATATCATCTCCAGCATGCGCCAACCCCCTAAAGGTGGCCGTGGCATTGCTGTAACCTGCCTCTTTTACCCATTCCCGTACTTCTACAGACTCATCCCCAAAAGGGTAGCAAAACGACTGCACTTCGGCTTGAGTGATGTCTTCCAGTACCGACTTAGATTCTCGTAACTGTCGTACACCTTCCTCTTTGCCCACTTTGGTCATGTAAACGTGATCAATAGTGTGTGACCCAACCTCTAAGCCCGCCGCATGCCACTGCCGCATTTGATCCGCATTCATCAGTTCAGACGGCAACGCACCTTTAGCCTGCGCCCAACCGTTGTCCCGTAACCCTGACACCATGTAATTGGTTGCCGTAAAGCCGTGCTTTAACAACACGGGCAATGCATTTTCTAGCACGTTCACGTAACCATCATCAAAGGTTAGTGCCACTACTTTGCCTTGTTTTTCTCCGCGTAAATACGGCAAGGCATCACGCATGCTCACACCGGTGTAGCCCAGCATTTTCAACAGCCGCATTTGGTTTGCAAAGCGGCGTGGATGCACAGTAGCACCGCGCAAGTATGTGCCTCGGGGCGAGGGCTCACCGATCTGGTGATACATCAATATAGGTATCATCGCTAGCGCATCTAAAAAGAGAAAATTCAAGACAGCATTATTGCACTGTACTTCTGACTAGAATGCAACATTCACGCCCAACGTGTACAAATAGTCACCTTGGGGCGTAAGGAAACCAACAAAATCAGGGGCCTAAACACTATATACTGGTGCAGTCATTCTACGCTGTAACCCTTATCTTCCCTGTCTTGATAATGCCTTCTTTCGTTTTAGTTCTACGCCGCTTCAGTATTGCGCTACTGACCTTAATGCTAAGTTTAACCACCGCTCAGGCTGGTATCAGTTACTCGCTATTAGAGAATCAGGCCGCGCCGGGTGAGACAGTCACCGTACGCGCCATTTTATTTAATGATGGCAGCGCGCCACTGAGCTGGACACCGCCAAAAAACTTAGTCATGCAATGGCGTGGCAAAGATTCCGTCACACGCAGCTTGGCGTATTTGCAAACCCAAGGCAAACCCGTTGATGTGCCGGTTAACAACTTCGTTATTTTCAACTGGACGGCTGTTGTTCCTACGGCTGTAAATGGCGTTCAAGCAGTCAGTGTTGAAGGTGCTCCGGATTTATTTGCTTTGGATACCAGCCGTGGTGATCCTAACCCGCTGTTAGCGTCGTTAGCTGAAACACCTGTAGTCAATGCTGGTGCCGCTGCACCAGGTGAAACGCATGATCCGGTATTGGACGAAACCAGCGTACGCGCCGCAGGTGCTACGCAAGGCTACGGCCCTTCGGTCACACAAACCGCCCATGCCCCTGTTGGTACATCGGCGTTTGAGAACTTCCGCAATGCGATCTCTTTGTATGAGCCTATTTACTTTGTGTTGGGCAATAGACCAGAAACCAATGCGCGTTTCCAACTAAGCTTTAAATATCGCCTGTTTAACCCTACGGACCCCACACAAGATAGCTTCATGGATCACTTCTATGCGGCCTATACCCAAACCTCACTGTGGGACTTAAGCTCTGACTCACTGCCATTTGTAGACACCACCTATAACCCCAGCGTGTTCTGGTACAAAGAACGCATGTGGGACAGCGCAAACAATCGCTTCTTTGTAGGCTTGAACTCGGGGGTAGAACACGCCTCCAACGGTAAGGATGGCGATGACTCCCGTTCGTTGAATGATTTCTACATACAGCCAGAGTTTGCTTATCGCTTCGATGGCGGCAGCACATTGAAGTTCAGCCCACGCGTAAAAGCCTATTTTGCGATGAGTGAAAACGGTGACTACCCCGATTATTTGGGTAGAGTGGACTGGAAACTGAGCTGGGCACAAGATAATGGCCTGAAATTAGCAGGTACTTATAGACAAGGTCATCACGGACGAAATTCTATGCAGCTAGATGCCTCATGGCCTCTGAAACGACTGTATAGCGGGATGAACGGCTATTTGTACCTGCAATATTATCGCGGTTATGGTGAGACTTTATTGGGCTACAGACACAAAAGCGAACCCCAATTACGCATTGGTTTAGCATTAGTTCCATAAAAAGCTTCCTTTTTAAAAATCACTGTGTTAATATTTAATTCTTCGGGGCGTAGCGCAGCCTGGTAGCGCATCTGGTTTGGGACCAGAGGGTCGCATGTTCGAATCATGTCGCCCCGACCAATACTAAAAAGGGATTACATCACACGATGTAATCCCTTTTTTCATGGCTGAAACACACAGCCAAAAACAAAGCCTCTGGACTCCAGAGGCTTTTGTTATTTACAGCGAGTACGGTTTACGTACACCACATTAGAAACGGCCGTACTCGGCAACCACATTGCCAGACTCATCCAACAAATACACTGGCAAGGTTCCTGGAATCTCTGGCCCCATGCCTGGCGAGTTTTGCGGCATCCCTGGCACCGAAATACCTACCGCCTTAGGTCGCTCTGCCAAGAGCTTCTGAATCGCTGCTACAGGCACGTGTCCTTCAATCACGTAACCATCCAACTCTACCGTGTGACAACTAGGCGCTTGATCTGTGCCTAACTGCTGTTTGACAGGCACCATGTCGGCATGATCCACACGTGTTACGGCCATGCCATGCTGCTCTAAGTAATCGGCATAGGCATTACAACAGCCACACCATGGATCTTTGTGCAACACCGCTTGCAATGTTGCTGGTGCTGCCAGCGCCGAACCCACAGGAACCAGTGCGGCTAACGCCAGCACACAGGAAGCTAAACGTGTCATGATCACTCCTGAAAATTTGACCCTAACAACGTAAAGCTTCCTACTGTGTTAGGGTCAAGTTTTTTACACCTCAGGATGATCTAGATCAGATGGCTTACCTTTGCCATCCAACGCCTGCAGATGCTGTGGCTCGAGTAGCTGCGCTCTATCCCAACTACATAGCTCAGCCGCTGCATCTACCGCATGCGCCCACGTACAACGGTTAGCAAACAACATACCGAACACATCTAGGGTGCCACCGCGGTTGATGTAACCCAACGCCCGTGTGCCCGCCACACCGCTATCCAATCTACGCAATACACCCAACATAGGCTCAGGCCGTGTGTGGGTCAGCAGCACACGTTTCATACCTGCAGGGAACAGTTGCTGCAAGGTAGCATCGTCCAACACACTTTGCGCTTCTAGCTTATCGCGGGGCACACGCAAACGGCCTGGCTCCATAATCACGGTCACACAACTGCTGCGACCCTGCTTTTCTAACCATGCATGCGCTTTTAAAGCTTCTTCTAGCTGGTACGCCCCCATGGCCACCAACTGCACCTCAGCGGATTCAGGTGTACCCACCAAATGCCATGCCCCTGCTTCCACCAGTTTCTTTGCGGTATCAGCATCAAACCGGTTAGGCGTATCACGCTTAGAGATAATCAAGGTCGCCACTTGAGCACGGTGTTGATACACATTGCTCATCGCCGCAATCGCGGTATTACCGTCTACAGGGAACAGCACGCGAGACGTGTCAGACATTTCGCCCAGCAACGCCTCACCAATCGTTGGGTCTTGGTGAGACTGCTCGTTTTTGGAGTTCTCCCAGGTGTGGGATGTCACGATCAGTGGCACCGACAACCATGCAGGGCTTTGCCCCATTTCACGCTGACGACGGGAGAAGATAATTTCCTGACGCAAGATGCCCAGCATTTTCACCGCGAAGGCCTCATAGGTCACAATCAAATTCAGACCTATTTTGTTCGCCAGCGCAGCAGCGGCTACAGCCTCTTCGTTCAAGGCGGTGATCACTGACCCCAACACGCTTTCAGGTACGCCTGCTTCGGGTTCGTTCACACGGTGACGCAAACGCTGTAAGGTGCCGCCCATTTTGTTACTGGCCAGCTCGTCCGGATTTCCAATGCGTACACGCACGTCTGGGTTGGCATCCAGTACGCTCAGGAACCAATCGTCCAAGGCTTGCATAGGAGACGCCACTTTACCTACCGTTTCCCCTTCCCATGCAGGCAAACTAATGTTTTCTGGATGACGATCCACCAGTGCATGCTGACTTTCTTTCACCCTATTTTGCTGCTGATGCGTATCTAGGCATGCTAAGGCCTCATCCAACTCAACAGCGGGGATAAACAACGCACTGACGCTGTTATTAAACGCATCACGCGCATGCTGGTCTTTAGAAGGGTTACCACCCAAAGGCAGGTTATGAGCAGCATTCGTACCTGCACCCGCAAAGCCAAAACCTTTTTCGGTTTCTGCAATGATGTACGGCAACGGTGCGGGGTACTGATGTTGAGGCTGAGCAATAAAGTTAGCCAATCTGTGCTCGGCTTCTAGGATGCCCCATGCGATCGCGGCGGGGTCTCTGCCATCGACGATCATAGGATCAAACCCATTATGGCGTAGGTCTTCTGCCAACCACGGCGCACCACCTTCTTGTGCGATTTGGGTACGCTCTTCAATACGGCGGCCATTCAATACCATCACGGGAATAGCCATGCCACTGTCTTCGGCACGCCACCAACGTGGCGCCCAATCCGCACCACGCTGCTCTTCAAAAGCACCATCACTTAAGAATGCCACGACGCTTTCACCAGGCACAGGCATATGCACATATTGCAAACCTGCAAAGCCCAAGTAGCCCCCTTCCATAATGGCACCGGCTGTTGCTGGACCAGCATGACTACCCAACGGCACAGCGGCATGACCTTCCGCATCCATCGCATAGCTATAGAAGTCTTTCATTAACTGCGCCAACCCTGCTTCGCTGCGGTCATACCTACCTTTCTGGTAGGAAGACACATCCCCTGTCAGCGCATTAATGGCCTCAATTGCCGCCACGCAGTGCCCCTGCCCCATTAACCACGAACGGGTATCGCCTGTGAGCGCATTAGCCACCAAGTAGGCCACAAAGGCTGGCACCATATTCAGAGCACCACCCGTATGCCCCTCAGGTACAGCTTTAAAATCTTCGGCTTGTAATGGCGCGCCCGACAAATTAATGCGCTGAGCATAGGTCATGTGGGCCACGATACTCATGGCCATGCAGCTGACTTTATCGGCTGCTAGCAGCAACTTATAACCGGCTTCTACCGTTGGCAATTTCCCTTCTGCATGCAAGCGCTCTAGCAATGCTTGCACTCGCTCAACCGTCTCTGGTTGATGGCGAATAGGGCCTTTACCCTGTTGCCATTGTGACTGTAGAGCATTCATTGTTTGTGTTGTCATGGTGCTGCTATCTCCGCTGATTGGCCGCTCGCTTCCAGAGCCGCCCGTATGAAGTTGCTGTGTTTCATCTCGTGCAAAAAGCTTACTAACCAATCATAGGCCAGTTGACGCTCCTTAGGGACGGCCATGGCCTGCTGAATAGCCGTGAAATGCCCGTCTAACACGCGATACTCAGGATGCTCTGCCACATAGGCTAATAACGGCTGGCGCACACCTGCTGCTGCATCTAGTTTCTGCTCGGCAAATAGATCCATGGCCGCTGCCGAAGTAGAAGCTCGCTCTAAACTGGCATGCTGCAAATGGCGCGATAAAAACAAATCGTAAGCAGCCCCATGCCCCACAGCAATACGCACACCCGCTTGATCCAACTGATCAACACTAGTAAAGGGCGCATCCTTGGCCACCATATAAGTGCCTTCTATTTGTACGTATGCTTCTGTGAACTGTATACGTTGGGCCCGTAATGGATCTATGGCTAAAAACGCCAAATCCCATTCATCGTTATCACGCCCAGCCACCACCTTACCTGCGGCGTCATAACTGACAAACTGAGGGGTCACACCCAAGCGCTCTGCCACTGCTCTAGCCAAGTCAGCTGCCACACCCTGCGGTTGGCTATCACTCGCGCCACGCTGTACCAACACGGGATTTCCGTAATTCATGGCCACACGCAGCACGCCCGACGGAGCCAGATTACGTAACACCTCCTGTGTTTCCATCATGCTTTTCTCCTCGTCAACTTGTTTACAGAGAATTACCTACTCTGCGGCAACCCCTGTGTATGAACTCTCTATAATAGCGCTAGTCCCCTAGTAAAAGCTGGCCTATAACGGCCTGCACTACCGCAACTCAAAGGCTTATTATGTCCTCTTCTTCATCCGACGATCTGGCCAAACTACTGCTACGTTTAGGTGTGGGCGTCTTACTCTTGCTGCACGGTCTACATAAGCTCTCTTATGGCGTAAGCGGCATTGAGCAATTACTGATTAACAAAGGCTTACCGCACTATGTAGCGTGGGGGGTTTTTGTAGGCGAGATCATCGCACCGCTATTAATGATTACTGGCCTGTACACCCGCTTGGCTGGTTGGCTCGCTACCGTCAGCATGCTTTTTGCATTATGGTTAGCCCATAGTCACCAATTCCTCAGCCTAAACAGCAGTGGTGGCTGGCGTATTGAACTGCAAGCCCTGTTCTTGATCGGTAGTCTGTGCATCGCCCTGCAAGGTGCTGGTAGACACAGCCTTGGTGGCTCTGGTGGCCGCTGGAATTAAGTTTTTTTGTGTATGTTATGACCCTAGTAGCCAAACCCGAATACAGCACCCAAACCCTAGACGATTATCGTCAGCAGTTTGCGCAGCATCTGCCTAACTTGCCTATAGCATTATGGAACGACCCAAACCTGGATGTAGAAAGCATTCAGTACGCGATGGTATGTCGCCCAGAACCCGGTTTCTTGGCATCTCTACCTAATCTAAAAGTGGTGTTTAGCACGGGCGCGGGTGTAGAGCACATCACTCGCGACCCACACTACCCCTGGCACGTACCGCTAGTACGTATGCATACACAAGAAGCCACCCAACAAATGGCGGAACACGTACTGATGTGTAGCATGATGAGTGTACGGCGCTACCCCATTGCCATGCGCGCACAGCAACACAGCCAATGGCAAGACTATGAAATCCCACGCAGCATTGCCAACACCACGGTGGGGGTTATGGGGTTAGGCAACTTTGGTTTGCATACAGCCCAACAGTTGCACCGCAGTGGCTTTAACGTCATTGGCTGGTCACGCTCACGCCATGCTCATGACTTTATGGAGTGTTATGCCGGCCAAGAAGAGCTGGCTGACTTCCTGTCACGCAGCCATATCTTGGTATGCTTGTTGCCCCGCACCGATGCCACACACCACATTCTGAATCAACACACATTAGGCCAACTACCTGCCGGTGCTAGCCTGATTAATGTAGGACGTGGCGCGCATGTGAAGACCGATGACCTACGTGCTGTGCTGGATTCTCAACACTTAAGCTATGCTTTCTTAGATGTGTTTGAGCAAGAACCCCTGCCTGCTGATTCGTGGCTCTGGCAGCACCCTAGTGCCATCACTACCCCGCACGTAGCCGCGAATGCTACGCTGGAAGCTAGCATTCACTACGTGTCTGAACAAATACGACACTTTGAAGCTGGGGAATCGCTGCGTAATGTGTATGACGTGCAGCAGAAGTATTGATACTGATTATTAATTCTACGCAATGTACGTAGTCGCACTGTGAGACAAGCATGACCATACTTATAAAATCCGGAGACCCTTCTTCTATTCAGCAATGGCAATCACTATTTGCTGAGCATTTACCCAAACTCACTGTACGCTGGTGGGAAGATACTAGCGTAGACCCAAACAACGTCCGTTATGTCTTAGTGTGGGAACCCGACCCGGGCTTTCTGGGGCAGTTCCCTAACCTAGAGGTTATTTTCAGCAGTGGCGCTGGGGTAGACCATATCACTGCGCGTGATCCCGACTACCCAAAACACCTTCCCCTAGTCCGCATGTATACGCCGGAGTCTGCACAACACATGGCAGAACATGTGCTGATGTGCTGTTTGATGGCCACACGGGGATTTGTTCAAGCCACCCATCAGCAGCAAAACAAAACTTGGCACACCTATGAAACCCCCGCCATTGCCAGTGATATCACGGTAGGTATTATGGGTTTAGGAAATCTTGGCCTGCACACTGCTCAATATGTACACAATGCAGGCTTTAAGGTCATAGGTTGGTCACGCTCCGCCAAACATATTCCATTTATGGACAGCTACGCTGGCGATGAACAATTACCTGAGTTTTTACAGCGTAGCCACATCATCGTGTGCTTGCTACCTCAAACGCCCGAAACGCAGCATATTTTAAATGCCCAAACCCTAGCCCTACTTCCCAAAGGCGCAACCGTTATTAATGTGGGCAGAGGCACACATCTGGATATTACGGCCCTAAAAAATGCCTTGGATACACAGCACTTGGGCTATGCCTATTTAGACGTATTTGCAGAAGAACCTCTGGACACCCAAAGCTGGCTATGGACTCACCCACAAGTCGTGATCAGTCCACACGTCGCCGCTAATGCGCCACGCGCAGCCCGAGTGACCTATTTGTCTGCCCAGATTACAGCACATGAGTCGGGACAACCGATGCAAAACATCTATAGTCCCGAGTTAGGTTATTAACGCTAGCGTTACATCATGCCCGGACGCTGAATCGCACTGCCATCTACCAATCTAGCATGGCGAAACGGCGTCGCATCTACCACGGTCGTGTCATTACACACTAAGTCTGCCGTGAGCCTCCCAGCGCCTAAACCTATACCAAAACCGTGCCCACTGTAACCCGAGGAGATAATCAACCCCGGAATGTGCTCTACCGTGGAAATAACAGGTATCCCATCGGGGGTGCTATCAATCAGTCCAGACCACGCCTCCTCGATCTTGACGCCTTTAAGCTCTGGAAATGTGTTCACCATTACTTTTTCAGCTTCAGCGACTAATGAGTCTTCAGCCCGTAATGGCAAGATCCTAAAACGTTCAAAGGGCGAAACTTCGTCGTAAGACCACTGGCGATACCACGCTTCTGGCCCCTCAAAAAAACTCTTACCTATGCGTATTTTTAAGCCACCATGGCGCTCTTTCATCATGGGTAGAAACTTGGGTGCATAACGCATTCCCTGAGGCGTAATATCCAAACGACCACGACCACCTAGGCCTAAGGTATAACCGCCATCCAAGCGCCTACGCATGGCTACTCCCGGCACAGATAGCCCACCGGTGAAAATTTCTGGTGCTGGCCCAGTACGCAAGGCCGTGCTGTACACACTAGCTTGCGGCAAACTAACCCCCAACCTGCGCAAGAACAACGACGACCAAGCCCCACCTGCACACACCACCGTATGGCAAGTGATGTAACCTTTCTCGGTATAAACGCCGCTCACTCGACCTGCGCTCAGTTCCACCCCGCGCACGGCACAATGCTGCACTATTATCACGCCAGCACGTCGCGCCGCTTGCGCTAAAAACGGCACTGCACATCCAGGCTCCGCCCTACCATCTGTAGGACTAGTTGCACCTCCCAGCCATTGCTTGGTCGTGCCTTTAGCCATGCTTTGTGCCTCACGCGCACTCAGCATTCTGCAGTCCATATCGTAGGCTTTAGCCATCTGATTCCAAGCTTCCCACTGATCTACATCAGATTGCTTGTCGGATACATAGGTAATACCGGAAGCCCTAAAACTAATATCTCGGCCAATCTCTTCCGAAATCTCTGCCCACCGTTGCAGACTGTATTTGATCAGTGGGATTTCGCGCTCATCACGATTTTGCTTACGACACCACCCCCAATTTCGGCTGGACTGCTCATCGGCAATTCGCCCTTTTTCTAGTAGCACCACTTGCACACCCTTACGAGCTAACTCATAGGCAGTGGCTACACCAACAACTCCGCCCCCAACCACAACTACATCGGTGCTTGCAGGCATGTCCTGATCCACTTCTATTTTCAGCAAATCTGATGGCATATCTATACCTTTCTATGGAGTTAAAGCTCAACAGCACGCAAATTAAGATCATCACGTATACAGGCTTTCCAGTGCCCTGGCTGCACCTCTTTAAGTTCTGGTCGTGTGTCGGCACAACCAGCCACCGCATAGCGACACCGGTTACGAAACACACAACCAGAAGGAGGATTAATAGGGCTAGGAATATCACCTTGCAACACAATACGATTACGTTTGGTCTTAGTCGGATCAGGCACAGGCACAGCAGAAAGCAGTGCCTCGGTATAGGGGTGTTGTGGGCTAGTGAACAAGCTAGCAGTAGGTGCTATTTCTACCATTCTGCCTAGGTACATCACTGCCACCCTATCGGAAATATGCCCAACTACAGATAAATCATGAGCAATAAACAAAATGGAAATACCCAATTTGCTTTTCAGCTCTAGCAGCAGGTTGACTATCTGCGCCTGAATAGACACATCCAATGCAGATACTGGCTCATCGGCCACTAACAACTCTGGCTCGCACATCAAGGCCCTCGCTATACCCACCCTCTGACGTTGCCCCCCAGAAAACTCATGTGCATAACGTTGCATTTGATCTGCCCGCAAGCCCACTGTCTTGAGCATTTCCTCAATGCGGTTACGACGTTCGTCGCGAGTATTCGCTAGCTTATGAATTTCTAATGGCGCACTAAGGATAGCTTCAATGGTATGACGTGGGTTTAACGAGGCATAAGGATCTTGAAACACCAACTGCATTTTGCGACGAATAGTCCGCAAACTACGTTTATCTAACTCGGTAATATCCTGCCCTTTGAAAAGTATCTTTCCAGCAGAAGGCTCCACCAAGCGCAATACACTACGACCTACTGTGGTCTTACCTGAACCAGACTCCCCTACCAACCCTAGGATTTCCTGACGTTGTAGACTAAAACTAATGTTGTCCACAGCACGCAGTTCTTGCTGCACCCGTCCGAAAAAATCTTTTTTAATGGCATAGCGCTTACTCAGCCCTTGCACATCCAATACTGTTTCTTCATGCATGTTGCAGGCTCCCTGCTACGTTTTCCCATCGAGCACAACGTACCCAATGCTGGGCACTGACTTCAGCCAATGCGGGATTTGCTTGCTGACAAACATCCGCATCAAAGTGCTGACAACGTGGGCCGAAATGACAACCTGAAGGCAATGCCAAAGGACTAGGAACAGAACCAGGAATCGCCGGCAGATCGCTTTGATGCCCCTCTCCCAAACTCAGTTTAGGCACAGACTTCAATAGTCCTTGGGTATAAGGCATGCCTGGTTGCGCAAATAATGCTTCTACAGTGGCCTGCTCTACAATCTGTCCGCAATACATCACCATGACTCTGTCAGCAATTTCTGCCACCACCCCCAAATTATGGGTAATGAACAGTAATGCCATCTTGGTTTTTTGCTGAAGCTCTTGCAACAACTCTGTGATTTGCGCTTGTATCGTGACATCCAGTGCCGTGGTGGGCTCATCGGCGATCAACAGACAGGGATCATTGGCTAATGCCATGGCAATCATGGCACGCTGACGCATCCCTCCAGACATCTCATGGGGATAGTTTTTCAAACGCTCTCGGGGTGCAGAAATACCCACCATATCCAGTAGTTCTGCTGCCCTATCAAAGGCTGCCGCTTTACTGATTCCATGGTGTATACGTACCCCTTCTGCAATCTGTTTGCCTATAGTGTGTAACGGGTTAAACGATGTCATGGGTTCTTGAAACACCATGGCTATATCTGTACCACGGCGGTGTCGCATTTCTTTTTCAGACAATGACAACAAATTTACTGGCTGCGTATCGTGCGTTCCCTGAAACCAGACCTCACCCGATAACTGCGCTCTAGGGGCAGGGGGCGTTAACCGCATCAGCCCTAAACTGGTGACGCTTTTGCCTGATCCCGACTCGCCCACCAACGCGACGGTTTCCCCTTGTGCCACATCGAAAGAGACTTGATTCACTGCTGTCACCAAGCCATTGACTGTTTTAAAGCGCACGCTTAAGTCTTTTACCTGCAGTACCGGCGTTGCCTGTTTGGATTCATGTTGCATTACTGAGCCTCCGCTTTAGGATCCAACGCATCACGCAAACCATCACCGATAAAGTTGATACTGGTAACAGACAACGTAATCATCAAACCAGGCAAAATGGCTAACCACGGTGCATTGCGCAAATACGATTGCGCGCCACCCAGCATGTTTCCCCAACTAGGGACAGGTGGCTGGATACCGTAGCCCAGAAAGCTGATATAGGATTCCATTAAAATGGCATACGCCACACTTAATGTCGCGGCTACGACAATGGGGGCTACCGCATTAGGCAATAACTCTCTAAACATAATGCGCCAACTGCTAGCACCCAACGCCAGCGATGCCACCGCAAAATCTCGCTGTTTCAATGAGCGCATCTGCGCTTCAACAATACGCGCCACCTCCATCCATCCTGTCGCGGCCAAAAGCAAAATAATGGAACTCACATCTGGCTTAATAAATGCAGCCAATGCCAACAACAAAAAGATGGTGGGAAAGCACAAAACCGCATCCACAAAACGCATTAACAGCGTACCGATGCTGCCACCAAAATAGCCGGCCACCACACCAACCACGACGCCAATACACATACTAATCAGCATGGCGCCAAAACCCACTGCTAATGAAATACGCCCTGCCATCAACAATCTAGCCAGCATATCTCGGCCTAACTGATCAGTACCAAACCAATACTTACCGTCTAAAGGCGGTGTGAAACGCGCCAGAATATTGACCTGCGTATCGTTATGCGTCAGAAAGTACGGCCCAAACACACAGGCAGCCACCAACAAAACAATCGTTACCACTCCAAACATGGCCAAGCGATGGCTCATGAAACGGCGCAGTGCTGTATTGCGATGTTGAAGAGGGATTGCCCCTTCTTGAATCACGTCTACAGTTGCCATAGTTTTACCCCTTAGTGCTCACGTATGCGTGGGTCTACCACGCTATACAGCAAATCAGCCAACAAACTTCCCAACAACACCAAGATGGCGGTAAACATCAACACGCCCATCACCACGGGATAATCACGGTAGCTGATAGAGTCCAGAAACAATCGCCCCATCCCTGGCCAGGCAAATACCGTTTCAGTGACCAAGGCTCCGCTTAGCAACATAGGTAATTGCAAACCAGCCACAGTAATCATGGGCAACATGGCATTGCGCAAAATATGGCCAAATAAAATTCGGCTTTCGCTTGCTCCCTTAGATCGTGCGGTACGAACAAAGTCTTGGCTCATTGCATCCAACATAGAGGAGCGCATATAGCGACTCCATGTCGCCGTTGAAACCAACGCCAGCACAATGGATGGTGCAATCAAGTGATGGATGTAATTCCAGAAAGACCCATCACCTGCGGTATAGCGGTTTCCTGAGGGCAACCATTGCAACTCAATGGAAAACACATAGATCACTATCAAGCCAAACCAGAAAGTAGGAATAGAAATAGCGATCATGGATGCAATGGTGCTAATAGAGTCAAACCATGAGTTACGACGTATCGCCCCCATTACCCCTATCCAACCACCCAGCAATACAGCCAACACCGTTGCGGCAATCATGAGCTGAAAGGTCGCCCCCAAATGCGAACCAATCACTGACAATACAGGCTGCTGATCGCGAAATGATGCTCCCCAGTCGCCCTGCACCATACGCCACACCCAATCTAGGTACTGTATGTAAACAGGGCGATCCAACCCCATACGTGCTTCAATGGCCGCGATATCTGCGGCACTTAAATCACTGCTGGCCGCAAACTGTGACATGGGGCCTCCCGGTGCCATATGCAGCACCGTGAAGCCTATCATTGTCACCAGCAGCAAGATGCCAACAGCCATCAACAGCCGTCGTGCAATAAAATTTGCCATGGTTTATTTGTCCCAGTACCAAGAGCCCGCATTCCATGCGTTAGACAACACGTTCACGTTAGGTGTGAAACCTTCCAAACCTTTCTTGGTACCCTCTACATGCACCGTCTGATACAGCGGCAAGATCGCTAGATCCTCACGCAGTACATGCTGCAAATCGTGGTAGATCTTCTTGCGCCCTTCGAGGTCCATGGTTTTACGCCCTTTTTCTAGCAGCGCATCCGCCTCAGGGTTTTTATACTGCCCTACGTTACTGCCACTGCCGCCTTGAGCAGGAATAGCACGGCTGTTAAAGCGGTAGTTAGCATCAGGATCATTGCCCGTCATGTAGTTCACACTCACCAACACGGACTCAAATTGTGATTTAAACCAATGATCCCCCCACATAACCGCTGCAGGCATATTGTTGATCTTCAGTTCTACCCCAATATTTTTCCAATCCTGTTGGATCAACTGTTGAGTCTGTGCGCGCAATTCATTACCAGAGGTAGTGGCCACGATAAAGGACAGTTTCTTACCGTCTTTTTCTCGTATGCCATCTGCACCCATTGTCCAACCAGCGTCATCCAAAAGCTGGGCCGCTTTTTCTAGGTCGTACTCTTGAGCAGGTAAATCATCGGCATAAGCCCATGATGTCTTGGGCAAGAAGCTTTCTGTCGTCTCTGGCAATCCGTAATAAATAAGCTCTACGATGGCATCACGGTTAATAGCGTGAAACAGTGCCTGACGTACCGCCTTCTCTGACAGAATGGGATGCTCGTGGTTAATGGCAATTCCTTCAATAGAAGCAATAGGCACAACACGCACATCTAACTCAGGCACATCTTTGATTTCATCGTAAAAGTTGTGCGGAATACCTTGTATACCTACCGCATCAACTTGTCCTGTACGAAACTGGGTGTACAACCCATTCATGTCTGGAATGTATTTAAACTCCAAGCGCTCTAAGTAGGGGCCATCACCATAGTATTGCTCGTTTGCCACCAGCACTACGCGATCACCAGGCACTCGACTATCAAACTTAAATGGGCCCGTACCAATGGGTTTTTGGCTGAGGCTGGATGCGTTAGGATCCGCGTCTTTCTCCAACACATGTTTAGGCACCATGAAGGTGGAACTCAATTGCGAAATGTACGGTGCGTACAGTTCTTTCATCGTCCACATGATTTCGTGATCGTTGATAATTTCTACTTTTTCGATCAGTTCATGGCCTTGGCGTGTACGAGTGTTAAACCCTTCCTGATTAATCAGATCTAAGGTGTATTTCACATCGGCTGCGGTAAAGGGCTCACCATCATGCCAAACCACGTCATCACGCAGTTTGACGCGCCATGTCAAACCATCTTCAGAAATCCCACCGTTCTCTACGGTCGGTACTTCTACCGCCAAACGCGGCACAAAATTTCCCTTTTCATCCGGTGCCCACAGTGGATCGTACAAATTCCACCACACCCCATGATCGGCTTCGATAGAGGAGATTAAAGGGTGCAAAATGGTAGGCTCTTGTGACAGCCCCATCACCACTTGCCCCGTAGGACTGCTAGGTGGAGCCGCTACTGCCTGTGGTGCCCAGAGCGCAGTACTGAGAACACTTAATCCCATGCAGCAAGACAAGCCTAGTTGAATAACGCGACGTCGAGTGAATTGCCCAACAGATAGAGCTAATGTAGGATCAGTTTTGTGCATGATATTGTCTCTCTTAAAATTTAATTGTGCTAAATTGTTTTTTATAATTTTTTAATCACACTAAAATTATTATAGGTTTGCTGAAGTACCGTCAATACGATTCTCTCTGGGGTTATCCCTAGCGATCACGCATCAAAAGGTACTAACTTCTTGAAATTCGGAGACAAATACTGCCGTGTCACGCGTATACTCACCCACAGATCCTGCGGACGAGAGCTTCCGCTTTGGCCTGCGCATCCGAGAATTGCGGCAGCAAGCAGGACTGACCCTACAACAGGTCGCCAACCTTAGCGGCATGTCTACGGGCCTAATTAGCCAGATTGAACGTAATCTGACAGACCCTTCCATGCGCTCATTACGTATGTTGAGCATGGCATTAGGCACACCCATTGCACGTTTTTTTGATGAGCCTGAACACCATCATCACTCGTCAGAGCGCTACATAGTGCGCCACGACGAACAACGTAGACTAATTCTGAATAAAGCGGGGATGAGTAAGTACCTCACCTCCCCAGATTCCCCCGGCCTCATCGAGGCGTATTTAATTATTCTGGAGCCCGGAGCGCGCTCTGGCGAGGTCAAATACATGGATGCTACGGGTGAGAAGTTCTGCTATGTACTGGAAGGGAAACTGCAAGTGAGCTTAGACAACCACTCGGTGTTATTGGAAACTGGCGATAGTTTCCGTATCCCCACTCATACCCAACACTCCTTTGCCAATACCAGCGAGCAGCCCTGCCGATTCTTGTGGAATATTGTGCTGTTAGACAAGCCCAACAATTAAAAAAACCTGCCAGAGCATGAACTCTGGCAGGTTTTTATTTCTACACACTACGTAGGCGGCTTAACCGAATCTGCCCGTAATGTAGTCTTCTGTTTCTTTGCGAGTAGGTTTCACAAAGATTTGATCGGTTTCACCGAATTCCATCAACTCGCCCAAGTACATATAGGCGGTGTAATCGGAACAGCGCGCCGCTTGCTGCATGTTGTGCGTTACGATCACCACGGTGTAATCGCTTTTCAGTTCGGCGATTAGCTCTTCCACTTTAGCGGTAGAGATAGGGTCCAGCGCGGAACAAGGTTCGTCTAGCAACAATACTTCTGGTTTGATCGCTACACCGCGAGCAATACACAGACGCTGCTGCTGACCACCAGACAAGCTGTTGCCGTTCTGGTGCAGTTTGTCTTTTACTTCGTTCCACAGTGCCGCTTTGGTCAGCGCCCATTCCACACGCTCATCCATTTCACCCTTGCTGAGCTTCTCAAACAAACGTACGCCAAAAGCGATGTTGTCATAGATGCTCATTGGGAATGGAGTTGGCTTCTGGAACACCATGCCCACTTTGGCACGGATCAAGGAGATGTCCAGCTTGGACGTCAGCAGGTTCTCGCCATCCAGCAAGATTTGACCTTCTGCGCGTTGACCTGGGTACAGTTCAAACATGCGGTTGAAGGTACGCAACAAGGTGGACTTACCGCAACCAGATGGGCCAATAAACGCCGTCACTTTCTTTTCACGGATGGACATGTTGACGTTTTTCAACGCATGGAAACCACCGTAGTAAAAATTCAGATCTTTGATTTCCAGCTTAGTGTTCGAATTTTGCATAGTCGTTGTCTGTTCTGACATGGTTACTCCGGTTCAATCTACTTGTTGCGGAACAGCGAGCGGGCAAGAATGTTGATGCCCAGCACAAACAAGGTAATAAGTACAGCGCCGGCCCATGCCAGACGGTTCCAGTCTTCAAAAGGACTTGCCGCGTATTGGAAAATCACCACTGGCAAGTTGGCCATAGGGCCATTCATGTTCATGGACATAAACTGGTTGTTCAATGCCGTAAACAGCAACGGTGCTGTTTCACCCATAATGCGGGCGATAGCCAGTAGAACACCAGTGATAATGCCTGAGCGAGCCGCTTTATAACAGATCGCGGTGACCACACGCCATTGCGGGCAACCCAATGCCGCCGCTGCTTCACGCAAGCTGTTAGGTACTAACTGCAGCATGTTATCGGTAGAACGCACCACCACAGGAATCACCAGAATCGCTAACGCCAGCGACCCTGCCCAACCTGAGTAATGGCCTACTTGTGCCACATACGTAGCATAGATAAACAAACCAATAATAATGGACGGCGCGGACAGTAGAACGTCGTTCAAGAAACGAGTCGCTGGAGCCAACCAACCACGGCGACCATACTCAGCCAAGTACGTACCAGCCAATACACCAATTGGTGTACCGATCAACGTGCCCATACCCGCCATCATAAAGCTACCCAAGATGGCATTCAGCAAGCCACCATCACTACCTGGAGGCGGTGTAGCTTCTACAAACAGGCTAAAGCTCAGTGCCGAAGCACCTTTGATCAGCAGCGTAATAATGATCCAGAACAACCAGAACAAGCCAAAGATCAACGCGACGAAAGACAACGTCAGCATCAACTTGTTGATTAAGGAGCGGCGTTTGTACACCGAGTTGTTCAGGTTCAGGATAGAAGTTGGTTTTGTAGTCATAATAATGTCGCCTTCCTATTATGTTTTGCTACCTTCGCTCTTAGACAAGCGAAGCAACATCATTTTGGACAAGGCCAACACAACGGTGGTGATCAAGAACAGAATCAGGCCTAGCTCTAACAGCGCTGATTTCTGCATACCGCCCGCTTCGTTAAATTCGTTCGCCAACGCAGACGCGATGGAGTTGGAAGGTGCAAAGATGGAGTTTGGCAAATTAAAGGCATTACCAATCACAAAGGTTACTGCCATGGTTTCACCCAAGGCCCTACCCAGCCCCAACATCACCCCACCAATTACCCCATTACGCGTAAAGGGCAATACGACTTTCCAGGTTACTTCCCACGTCGTGCTACCTAAACCGTAGGCAGACTCTTTCAACAAGGAAGGCACCAGTTCAAACACATCGCGCATAACGGCGGTGATGAACGGAATAATCATGATGGACAGAATCAAACCTGCCGTGAACACACCAATACCAAAGGGTGGCCCTGCAAAGATTGTGCCCAATACTGGCACACCTTCAAACAAGGAAATCAGGCTTGGCTGCACATACTCTTGGAACAGGGGCACAAACACAAACAACCCCCACATCCCGTAAATGATGGACGGAATAGCCGCCAACATCTCAATCGCTGTACCCAGTGGACGACGTAGCCAAACTGGTGACAGCTCGGTCAAGAACATCGCAATCCCGAAGGATACTGGCACGGCGATCAGCAGTGCGATAAAGGATGTTGCAAGCGTACCGAGGATTGGTACCAATGCGCCGTACTCATTACGTACAGGATCCCATTCATTGGTCCAGAGGAAAGAGAGACCATACTCTGCAATAGATTCCCTGCTACCGTAGATCAGGGACACCATGATCCCTGCAAGAAGGATAAATACTAGGAAAGCAAAAGAGCGGGTCAGGTTCTTGAATATGGCATCCAAGAAAGAATTCTGGGTTTGTTTCATAACAGCGTCTCGGGATCGTGCCCCATTTTTGTGTAAATTGTACGGGACACCAACACGTATCCCAAATTAACAAAGCGTAATTGTCACATAACAAGGACGGAACCACCTAACAGGTTGGAACCGTCCTCGAAGAATTACGCTTTTACACTACAACTTGAAGCAAAAGCTGTTTATTTCCAGATAGCTGTGCCATCAGCGGCTTTGATCTCTGAAGCCCAGCTGGCTTTGATCTGATCAGTCACTGCTTTAGGCAACGCTACGTAATCCATTTCTTCGGCTTGCTGAGCACCGTTCTCGAAGGCCCAGTTGAAGAAATCCAGCACAGCTTTACCGTTTTCAGGTTTATCTTGCACTTTGTGTACCAAGATAAAGGAAGCGGACGTTACAGGCCAGGAGTCAGCACCTGTTTCGTTAGTCAGGATCACACCCATGCCTGGTGCGCTATTCCAGTCAGCATTCGCGGCTGCGGCAGCAAATGTTTCTTGGGAAGGCTGTACGAATTGACCATCTTTGTTTTGCAGCTGTGTCCAAGACAGGTTGTTCTGTTTGGCGTAAGCGTACTCAACGTAACCGATGGAGTTTTTCAACTGACGTACGTAAGCGGCAACACCTTCGTTACCTTTACCGCCTTGACCTGTAGGCCATTTAACAGCTTTACCTTCACCAACTTGCTCTTTCCAGTCGTTGGAGACTTTGGACAGATAGTTAGTCCAGCCAAATGTTGTACCGGAACCGTCAGAACGGTGTACCACAATGATGGATGTGGAAGGCAATGTCAGCTCTGGGTTCAGCGCTTTGATCGCTTCGTCATCCCATTTAGTGACTTTCCCCAAGAAGATGTCGGCCAATACTTCACCGGACAAACGCAGTTGACCAGGAGTAATACCTTCAACGTTTACTACAGGTACTGTACCGCCAATGATCGCTGGGAACTGCAGCAAGTTGTTTTCAGCCAATGCATCGCTTTTCATTGGGTCATCAGAAGCACCAAAGTCTACTGTCTTTGCAATGATCTGCTGTTGACCACCACCAGAACCAATAGACTGGTAGTTCACTTGGTTACCCGTTTCAGTGTGGTAAGACGCAGCCCATTTCGCATAAATAGGGAAAGGGAAGGATGCACCAGCACCCGTAATATTAGTTGCTTGTGCCGACACAGCCAGAGCACCGAATGTAACGGCCACAGCCACTTTAGAAAAAACTCGTTTCAACATCTAGACACCCTCAAGATGGATATTCGTTTGGTTATACAGGCACATCCCTGCACGTACAGCTATAGTAAAACCCAAATATTACATGTTCATGACATGTAGACATCTTAGGATTTATTGTTGCCTGGCCCTAACTTATCCATCAACAACTGATGAACATTCACAACCTTTCCACGGCCTTTTACACGCACATATCTACCGTCTGGCAAGGCTTTCCAGGCCAATTGGTTATCTTTCAAAGAGTAAGTGAATGATTCGCTGATCACACGGCGTTTCAGTCGTTTGTTTAAGACAGGTACTCCTAGCTCTACACGACGGAAGAAATTACGCTCCATCCAATCAGCCGATGACAAGTACACATTTTCTTCGCCACTATTGTAGAAATAGAACACGCGTGAGTGCTCTAAGAAGCGCCCCACAATAGAGCGTACTTGTATGTTTTCCGACAGCCCTGGCACACCTGCGCGCAACGCACAAATACCCCGTATCACTAACGAGATACTCACACCTGCCTGACTGGCCTCATACAACGCTTTGATAATGCGTGGCTCTAGCAACGAATTCATCTTAGCCATAATTTTGGCTTTCTTACCCGCCAGCGCGTTATCACGCTCTTGGTGTATGTGCGCAATCATGGCTTCATGCAAGGTAAATGGCGCTTGCAACAAACACGTGAGATTACGCCTAGCCCCCAAGCCAGTTAGCTGCGCAAAGATTTTGTCCATATCTTCGCAAATCGCTGTGTCGGCGGTGAGCAAACCAAAATCTTCATACAGTTTAGCGGTACGTGGGTGATAGTTACCCGTACCCAAGTGACCATAACGACGAATCAACCCTTTTTCACGGCGTAGCACCAACGCCATTTTGGCGTGTGTTTTGTGCCCTACTACCCCGTAACTCACGTGCGCACCAACTTCTTCCAGACGTGCCGCCCAGTTGATATTAGTTTGCTCATCAAAACGTGCCATCAGCTCTACCACTACCGTGACTTCCTTACCCGCTCTGGCGGCCATCAGCAGCACACTCATCAGCTCGGAGTCTTCACCCGTACGGTAAATCGTTTGTTTAATCGCCACCACATGTGGATCAAGCGCTGCAGCACGCAAGAAACTCAAAATAGGCGAGAAGGACTGGTACGGGTGATGCAACAGTTGATCTGACTTAGACAATACGTTGAAAAAGTCACTAGGATCATCATCCAACAGGTCAAATGGCGCAGGCACTGGCGCACGGTAGGGCGGGAACAATAGGTCTGGCCGATCATCGTTATCGCATAACCTAGATAACCTAGACAGGTTCACCGGCCCCAACACTCTGTAGGTGTCCGCTTCGGTTAGATTGAACTCTCGCTGCAAAAAATCCGTGTGATTGGCTGGTGCAGACAAATCAATTTCTAACCGTACTGCCGCACCAAAGTTACGTTGCGACAGCTCACCTTGCAGCGTTTGACGCAGATTAGTGACCTCTTCCTCGTCCACAAACAAATCACTGTTACGGGTCACACGCCACTGGTACACCCCATCAAGCTGCATGCCAGGGAATAGCTCCCCCACAAAGGCTTTAATCAATGAGGTCAACAACATGTAGCCATGCGGAATGCCAGCGATTTCTGGTGGCACAGCAATTAAGCGCGGCAATGCTCTAGGGGCTTGCACAATAGCAATAGAACCAGTGCGCCCAAACGCATCTGACCCACTAAGCTGAATAATAAAATTCAGACTCTTGTTATACACACGTGGAAACGGATGAGCCGGATCCAAGCCAATGGGCGTGAGTAGCGGCATAATTTCGCGGCTAAAGGTCTCATAGGCCCAAGCACGAATCTCGTCCGTCCATGTGTTAGGCATCAGTAAACCAATGCCCTCTTCCATCAACTGTGGCAACACATGGTGCACCAGCAGTTTGTTTTGTTTATCGACCAGCGCGTGAGCCGCCTGCTGCACCCTATCAAAGGCTTGCTGTGGCGTAAAACCATCTTCACCCACATGATCGTTTTTTTGCAGGATTTGCTCTTTAAGGCTGGACACACGAATTTCGAAAAACTCGTCCAGGTTCGAGCTCACAATACAGAGATAACGCAGTCGCTCCAGCAATGGCACCTCGGCATTTTCCGCCATGGCCATCACGCGCTCGTTAAATTTCAGCAGGGAAAGTTCGCGATTTAAGAAAATCGCATCAGAAGAAGGGAGCATAGTTCAAAAAGTACTCATCGTTGCCGTCGTCACACTTTTTACACTGCTATTTTGACAGTTTTATGAAAGTTCATAACAAAGAAGGTGTATGTGCGTTTTACAGACCCACAGCTTGCCTTGATATTTACCGTGCCATAGTGAGTGGCTTATACGTATAATCGCATAATAATCGTCAGCACTAAGCACAGATAATGGAACAACTACTCGCAGCGGTTGACCTGGGTTCAAATAGTTTCCGCCTGTCTATAGGCAGAGTGGAACAACATAATGGTCATGCTCAGATCTATGCGGTAGATCGCTTAAATGAATCCGTACGTCTAGCCTCTGGTATGAGCGCAGACAAACGTATACACCCTGAAGCGATTGAACGGGCAGTCTCAGTACTTAAACGCTTTCATGAGCGTATTGCTGGGTTCCACCCCAATAGAGTACGTGCAGTCGCCACCAACACCTTCCGCGTTGCCAAAAATCGTCAGGCCTTGCTTGAGGCAGCCGAGAACGCTCTGGGCTTCCCCATTGAAGTGATCTCCGGCTACGAAGAAGCTAGACTGATTTTTTCTGGTATCAGCAATGAACTCCCACCGTCCCCTAACCGACGTCTAATGATAGACATTGGTGGTGGCTCTACCGAGGTCATCATAGGCAAAGGTTTTCAGCCCATGTTGCTGTCATCCCTGTCTATGGGCTGTGTGAGCTATACCGACCGCTTCTTTCCTGATGGCGTCATTACCGAAGTTCGTATGCAAAAAGCTATTTTGGCGGCGCGTAACGAACTGGAAGGCATTGCCAAACAATACCGTAAAACCGGCTGGCAAGAAGCCTATGGTTCGTCGGGTACAGCTAAAGGCATTATTGCCATCTTGCAAGCCACAGAAATGTCCAAAAAAGGCATTACGCTGGAAGGCATGGAGCAGCTTAGAGCCAAATTGGTACGTGATCGCTCTGTCAAAATGAGTGAGCTACCTGACATCAAACCACACCGTGCTCCGGTACTCGCGGCTGGTCTGGCGATTATGATTGCAGTGTTCCAAGAGTTGAAGATCAAGCTGATGCTGCCTGGTGAAGGTGCATTACGAGTAGGCGTGCTGTACGACCTGCTAGGACGTGATTCTGAACGCGATAAACGTGAAGAAACCGTTATACAGCTAAGCAAACGCTACCATCTGGATCTCAAACAAGCCACGCGCGTCAAAACGGCTGCACTCTCCTTGTTTGATCAGTTAGCGCTAGTGAATAACCAAGAGAACCAAGAGCTACGTCGTTCGTTGGGTTGGGCTGCTTCGTTGCATGAAGTAGGGCTGAGCATCGCCCACAGCGATTACCACCGCCACACTGCCTATGTGCTAGAAAATGCAGATATGCCGGGTTTCTCTAAAGATGACCAAGTGCTGCTTGCTTTCTTTACCCGAGGTCACCAAGGCAAGCTTACCAAGCTACCATCGTTTGATGCTGAGCCTACGCACTGGCAGGCACTACTCTGTTTGCGCTTGGCCGTCATGCTGATGCGCCGCCGCGAAGACTTAGCAGAGCTTCCCCTGCACCTGCAAAGCACCCCAGAAAAACTGTTCATACACACGAATAAAGACTGGCTAGCTGCCCGTCCATTATCCGAGTTTGCTTTACGCACTGAACAGCAGCAATGGGAGCGTACAGGCTTACTGAGCGTCAAACTCAAAACCACTAAGTAAACCGTATCGTGCAGCATAAAAAAACCAGGCAAAAGCCTGGTTTTTTTAGTTACTCGTCAGCGATACCAAAGTGACGTTTGTAGCGTATATCCATTTCTTCCATATCTAACAGAATAGGAAAATCCGCTGTATTAAAGTCAGGGTCCCATGCAGGCTCACCGCAGATTTGAGCACCTAAGTTTAGGTAACCTTTGATCAGTGGTGGAATACGTGCCGGCAATTGGCTGTTGAGCTTCTCTACTGGGTAGCGATGCAAAGGCTGCAGGCGCACTACGTTAGGATTACGCTCCATAAAGTCTTTGGCTTCGCGCCATACTTTTGCGGCTGTTACGCCGTCGTCACGCAAGCTCACACTCGCACAACCCAACAAATATCGATAACCAGCTTGGTGTGTCAACGAGACTATGCCCGTCCACAGCAACATAATTACGCCACCATTGCGGTAGGCTGGGTGTATGCAGGAACGCCCAACTTCTACCACGCTGTCACGTATATTATCCAGTGCCGAAATATCAAACTCAGACTCAGAGTAATACGCCCCTACTTTCTTCGCACCTTCAGGCATCAGCATGCGGTAGGTACCTACCACCTGCTTTTTCTCTTCATCTACCACCATAAAGTGGATGCAGTGTTCATCGTATTTATCTATATCCAGCCCTAAATCGGCACTGGGAAAGACGGCATTCATTTCGCTAGTAAACACGTCGTAGCGTAACTTTTGCACAGCCCTCAGCTCTTCCGGTGTTTGCACCAGTCTAAGCTGTATGCCCCGGGCTTCTGGATTGCTCCAGACCGACTGAGTGATCTTCCCCTGCGAAACAGACTTTCTTGGAATTAGCATAGTGGCCTCCAAAGCGTTTGTTCTATCATGCCTTGCCGATATTGCAGGTTCTTGATATCTATATGTCTATTTTGTAACATCAACCGACTGTAGTTTATTTATGCCAGCCTCGGTGAGCTCAGCCGTTTCGGCTTCCACCATCAGGCGTAGCTTGGGTTCTGTACCGGAAGCTCGGATCAATACGCGCCCTTGATCGCCTAACATTGCTTCCACTTCATTCTTGGCTTGTACCAGCCCTTCGTGCTGTCGCCAATCCCTTCCCTGCTCCCACACTACGTTGACCATGATCTGCGGATACATTTTAAGGTCTGCAACCAAGTCAGCCAATTGACAATTGTCATGACGAAGCGCGGTCAGTATCTGTAGCGCGGCAATAATACCATCACCCGTGGTATGGTAATCCAAGCACAGCAAGTGCCCTGAGCTTTCGCCGCCGTACAACCAACCTCTTTGTAACAATTGCTCTAAAACGTAACGATCCCCTACGTTGGCGCGGGCAAACGACACCCCCAACTCACGTAATCGTTTTTCTAGACCGAAATTGGTCATTAAGGTACCAACCACCCCTTTCACGTGACGTGATTTCATGCGATCACGTACGATGATATAGAGTAATTCGTCACCGTCATAAAGCTTACCCGAACGGTCAACCATCTGCAAACGGTCAGCATCGCCGTCTAGCGCTATGCCAAGGTCGGCATCCAGTTCACGCACTACCTCTAGCAAATGCTCTGGATGCGTAGCACCTACGCCTGCATTGATGTTAAAACCATCAGGCTCGCAACCAATGGCGTGCACCTCTGCACCTAGCTCACGAAAGACGTGTGGAGCAATATGGTAGGCCGCACCGTTAGCGGCATCCACCACGATCTTCAGACCCGACAAGTCTAATTCGTTGGGGAATGTACTTTTACAAAATTCGATGTAACGCCCCGCAGAGTCTTCCAAACGACGGGCACGGCCGAGTTTGTCGGATGATACGCAATCAAGTGGAGCGTCTAACGCTTCTTCAATTGCCAGCTCAATCTCATCGGGCAACTTCATACCTTGGTGAGAAAAGAACTTAATACCGTTATCCTGATATGGATTATGCGAAGCGCTGATCACAATCCCTGCCGTTAAACGCAAGGTGCGAGTCAAGTAAGCAACCGCAGGTGTAGGCACAGGCCCTGCCAGCAATACATCCACACCAGCAGCGGATAAACCCGCTTCTAACGCGGATTCCAGCATGTAGCCAGAGATACGAGTGTCTTTACCAATAATGACAGTTGGTCTGTTGTTCCTTGTATGCAAAGAGCGGCTAAACACCTTACCCGCTGCATAGCCCAAACGTAGGGCAAACTCTGCATTAATGGTAGAACCGCCTACTAAGCCGCGTACGCCGTCCGTACCAAAATATTTACGTGCGCTCATCAATTACTCCGGTCTCTACTGCTGTCCAGACGCGCAGGGCATCTGCCGACGCAGCAACATCATGTACTCGTAATACGCTAGCACCATACCGCACTGCGGCTAACATGCCAGCCAAACTACCCGCTACACGTTCCATGGGAGGCCTATTCACTACGTGTCCAATCATGGATTTACGTGATAGGCCTATTAATGCAGGATAGCCTTCCTGCAGGAGCTGAGGCAACGAGCGTAACAACTGGTAATTTTGCTCTACCGTTTTGCCAAACCCCAGCCCAGGGTCCAACATAATCTGTTCAGGTCGCAAACCTGCGGTACGCAGGCGCTGCACCTGATGCATCAGAAACCGCTGCACCTCTTCAAGTACGTTGTCGTACTGCGGAGCTTGCTGCATGGTTTTAGGTTCGCCCTGCATATGCATCACACACACACCACAACCACGGCCTTGCACAGCAGCTAAAGCCTCTTCTGAGCGAAAGCCAGCCACGTCGTTAATGATGTCGGCACCAGCATCTAACACGGCGCGCATCACGGCAGGCTTAAAGGTATCAACAGAAAGGGGGATGTTGGTGTCGCGCAAGCCTTCAATAATAGGCAGGACACGTCGCAGCTCTTCCTCGATGGACACAGGCTCTGCACCTGGTCTAGTGGACTCACCGCCAATATCAAGAATATCGGCACCGTCAGCAATCAGTTTCTTTGCATGAGCCAGTGCCAGATCAGTACGATAGTGGGCATTGCCGTCCGAAAACGAGTCGGGCGTAATATTCACAATACCCATCAATAACGGGCGTTCGAGACTTAACTCGAAACGCCCGCAAAGCCATGTTTGATTCATGGAAATACAGTATAGAGGTTAAACCGGAGTAGTGGCGGCTGAACTTCCGTCCTCTGCTGGTTTTGCACCTGAAGCAGGAGGATTCTCATCCGACTTGCCACCTGTATTTTTGTCAGTATAGTCCTTTGGAGGACGTGGTTCACGACCTTGCATGATGTCTTCGATTTGTTCTGCATCGATGGTTTCCCATTCCAACAGAGCATTCGCCATTGCATGCATTTTATCGCTGTTATCTTCGATGAGTTTACGCGCAATGTTGTATTGCTCATCAATGATCTTACGAATTTCTTGGTCAACCTTCTGCATTGTAGCTTCAGACACGTTAGTCGTCTTAGTCACACTGCGACCCAAGAATACTTCGTTTTCGTTTTCAGCGTACACCACAGGACCCAATGAGTCAGTCATACCGTAACGAGTCACGATGTCACGTGCAATTTGTGTCGCACGCTCAAAGTCGTTAGACGCGCCAGTCGTCATCTGATTCATGAAAACTTCTTCAGCAATACGGCCACCAAACAATACAGCGATCATGTTCAGCAAGTGGTTTTTATCCATGCTGTAACGATCTTGTTCTGGCAATTGCATCGTCACACCCAAAGCACGTCCGCGAGGGATGATCGTGACTTTGTGGACCGGATCAGTTTTTGGCAACAGACGTGCTACCAAGGCGTGACCAGATTCGTGGTAAGCCGTGTTACGACGCTCTTCTTCAGGCATGATCATCGTACGACGCTCAGCACCCATGATGATCTTGTCTTTGGCTTTCTCAAAATCTTGCATATCAACGGTACGGCCATTACGGCGTGCCGCGAACAATGCTGCTTCGTTCACCAAGTTAGCCAAGTCAGCACCGGAGAAACCAGGCGTACCACGAGCCAATACTTGTGCATCAACGTTACCGGCCAACGGTACTTTACGCATGTGCACGTGCAAAATTTGCTCACGACCACGGATATCAGGCAAGCCCACAACCACTTGACGGTCAAAACGACCTGGACGCAGCAAGGCTGGATCCAATACGTCAGGACGGTTAGTTGCCGCAATTACCAGTACGCCTTGGCCAGTTTCAAAACCGTCCATTTCAACCAGCAATTGGTTCAGGGTTTGTTCACGTTCGTCGTTACCACCACCCAAACCTGCACCACGCTGACGACCTACCGCATCGATCTCATCAATAAAGATGATGCAAGGAGCGTGTTTCTTGGCGTTTTCAAACATGTCACGCACACGCGCAGCACCCACACCAACAAACATTTCAACGAAGTCAGAACCTGAAATGCTGAAAAACGGTACTTTGGCTTCGCCCGCAATCGCACGAGCCAACAAGGTTTTACCGGTACCAGGTGAACCCACCATCAAAATACCGCGAGGAATACGACCACCCAAACGCTGGAAGCGTGTTGGATCGCGCAAGAAATCTACCAGTTCTTGCACATCTTCTTTAGCTTCATCGCAACCAGCCACGTCAGCAAACGTCACAGGGTTGGTGTTTTCGTCTAGCATGCGGGCACGGGATTTACCGAAGCTGAATGCTCCGCCCTTACCACCGCCCTGCATTTGACGCATAAAGAAGATCCACACCCCAATCAGCAACAGCATTGGGAACCAGGAAATGAAAATGCTAGCCAAGAAAGAAGGCTCTTCGCGCGCTTTCCCAGACACCTGCACCCCAGCCTTCACCAGCTCTGGAACCATCCACAGGTCGCCAGGCGATGTCAGGGTATAGCTGCGCCCCGAATCAGGTGTAACGAACAGGGTATCGCCCTGAATATCCACCTTGCTTACGCGTCCGGCACGGGCATCGTTCATGAATTGTGTATAAGTTACGCCGTCGGTGGCTGCAGGGCGACTGTCAAACTGCTTAAACACAGTAAACAGTACCAATGCAATCACCATCCAGATCGCAACTTTAGAAAATGAGTTGTTCAATGCCAACCTCCTGCTGTGTCTTTAACTGCCCAACGTTATGACTGACATATTGCTGAACAGAAACCGTAAGTCTCATTCTACCCGATAAAAAAGCGTGTAACCCAACTCTAAAGCTTTAAATTACGAGCCACCAAAAAAGTTTCTGATGACTTGTCGCGTGAGGCTTTAGGTTTACGCTCAGCAACATTTAAAAAGTGCTCTTTGAACAGTTTCACGATTTGTGAGAAGCCGCTTCCATGGAAGCTTTTCACAATTAACGCCCCATCGGGACGCAAGTGATTTACAGCAAAGTCTAGAGCAATCTCACAAACGTGGGCGATACGCGCTGCATCAGCGGATGCTACTCCTGATAGATTGGGGGCCATATCAGAAATTACAAGGTCTACTTTTTCACCTTTTAGTGTTTTTTCTAAAGTTTCTAATACCTCATCGTCTCTGAAGTCGCCTTGGATGAATTCCACCCCTTCAATAGGCTCCATTTCCAACAGATCTAATGCGATAATACGGCCATTAATAATGCCACCTGGCCCAACCATGCGCTCACGCGCCACTTGAGACCAACTACCCGGTGTAGACCCTAAGTCCACCACCACGTTGCCAGGTCGCAACAGCTTTTCTGCATCAATCAGCTCCAACAATTTGAAAGCCGCCCGTGCCCTGTAACCCTTTTGTTGCGCCATTTTGACGTAAGGATCATTTATATGCTGTTGCACCCACGCTTTTGAAGTTTTTTTCTTGCCCATTCCCGTACAATCTTGGCTATGCCCACATTAAATATCTCTATCCAACAGCGCAACGATTTACGCGCCGCTGCCCACTCCCTTCGCCCTGTAGTACAGATTGGCGATAAGGGCGTATCGGATGCAGTTTTGAAAGAAATCGACGTGCACTTGAATGCACACCAACTGATTAAAATCCGCGTTGCTGGCGATGACCGTGAAAGCCGTCTTGCCGCCTTCGACACTATTTGCAGTTCCCTTCAGGCCGAACCTATTCACCATATCGGTAAGATTTTAACGATCTACCGACGTAATGTTGAACGCCCTGACCTTTTGGATACGTCCGAACCTGCTACCCGTGCCGTGCGTAAAGGCAATGAGCCTTACACACCTAAAAAACTTGCTGCCGTTGGCGTTACTAAGACTAAGAAGAAACCTTCTAGACAACCGTCCAACCCTGCAAGCCGTGTAGCCACAGCTGATACACAAAGTAGAAAGCGTACACCTAGCAGCCTAAGCAAACCTAGAAAACCTGCTAAACCGTACTGATTTGCTTTTGAAATTATAAAGCCCATGCAACAGTGCATGGGCTTTTTTTATCTACGTCAGTTCTAAGGCCTAACCTTAGATGTACTGAATACGCATGATTTCAAACTCGCGCACACCACCGGGAGCTTGAACTTCAACCACATCGCCTTCGCTTTTACCAATCAAGGCACGAGCAACGGGGCTAGAAATAGAAATGCGTAGCGAGCGGATATCGGCCTCTACATCACCAACAATTTGGTAATTCAGCTGTTCGCCAGAATCCAGATCTTCGATTTGGACGGTGGCACCAAACACTACACGACCATCTGTGTCCAGTTCTGCTGGATTAATGATCTGTGCATTCGATAATGTGCCTTCCAATTCGCGGATGCGGCCTTCAATAAAACCTTGGCGTTCGCGTGCGGCTTCGTACTCGGCATTTTCAGACAAATCCCCCTGAGCACGTGCTTCCGCTATCGCGTTGATAACGTCGGGACGCTCGGTGGTTTTCAATCTGTGCAGTTCTGCCTGCAGGCGCTCTGCGCCCTGCGCTGTCAACGGGATCGCGGACATAGTATTCCTGATAAACAATTAAAAAGCGCCCACATTCTACGGGGGCGCACTCATTACATTTTTCAGGGTTTCGCTACCCTGATCACTGGATTTTTTCGACTGTGACGTGCTGCCAGCACAGGTTCAATAGCCGAAAATAAAGCCCCAAGCTTCTTGGGGCGGTTAGGTACATTGTCGGCAAAAGCACTAGAAATTGCAAGCACTACCGTTACAGGAAAACCCGCAACAAGCCTTATACGGTTTTTTGCCGCTGACCTAAAATAGCCTGCAAAATAATCGCGCCAAAGGTAGCTGTTCCAATACCATCCAGACGAATCATGCCAAAGTCTAAGGAGAAGTTACCCGCACCCAAAACCAAGGTCACGGCAGCCACCAATAAGTTACCGCTATGACTGAAATCCACCTGATTCACTACCCAAATACGGGCACCGGCCACAGCGATCAAACCGAAGACCACCACTGACATACCACCCAGCACAGGACCTGGAATCATTTGAATTACCGCACCAAACTTAGGCGAGAAACCCAAGAACAACGCAATAATGGCTGCAAACACAAACACCAAGGTGGAGTAAATACGGGTAGCCGCCATCACGCCAATATTTTCGGCATATGTCGTCACACCTGTACCACCCAACGAGCCTGACAACATCGTCGCCACACCGTCACCCACAAAGGCACGACCCAAGTACTTGTCCAGATTTTGGCCTGTCATGGCAGACACGGCTTTGATATGGCCTAAGTTCTCGGCAACCAGAATGATGGCCACAGGCACAATCACACTCATGGCCTGCACATCAAACACTGGGGATGAAAAGCTAGGGATACCAAACCACTTGGCATTGCTCACACCGCTCACATCTATAGGCACGCCATAGCCCATGCCGTTGGTGAAAATCGCGTACAGCAAACACGCGACGATCATCCCCACCAGAATCAGCAACCGCTGTACCACACCACGCGTGAATACGGCGACACCACCCACACACATGACCGTCATCAGCGCCATCATGGAATCAAAGGTACCGCTACCCATCGCACTTTTGGCCGCAATGGGCGACAAGTTCAAACCAATCACCGCAACGATGGAACCCGTCACTACAGGTGGCATCATGCGGTTGATGATGGCTGCTGCACGACCGGCTTTGTAATCCATGGCCCATACCAATGCCCCAATCAGGGTATAAGCTAGACCACACATGATGATAGCGCCCAGAGCCACGCCTATGTTTGCGTTGGGGCCCACACCAGCATAACCAGTGACGGCAATCACACCACCAATGAACGCGAAGCTGGAACCCAGATAGCTAGGAACTCTACCGCCCACGAACACAAAGAAAATTAATGTACCGATCCCTGACATCAGGATGGCCAAGTTGGGATCAAAACCCATTAACAAGGGAGCCAGAATGGTAGAACCAAACATCGCTACCACGTGCTGAGCAGCCATCGCCACGCTTTGCGGTCCTGGCAAGCATTCATCAGGCTGTACTACCCCATCCGCTTGTACGCGAGACACGCGCTTCCAGCGGGGAAAATAAGAATCAGACATAGGGAAAAGAAGAAAAGAGTCGCTAACTGAGGCGAAAGTTTAAGACTGGGCTACAATCCGAGCAAGCAGTATTCATGGCACAACAAGGACTTATGAACAAAAGCATGTAACATGCAACACTATTCTCAGTTCTTGGTATAAACCATAATCAAATTTTCATTGAGAATAGGCTTACAATAGAATTTACGTTCAACGCTGCCCTAGGCAGTGTTATGCGTTTACTACAACAATAAAAAGCCACCGCCTGCCCAGCGGTTATCGTTCCAAGGTTGGCGCAACAGCCTTAGAACACTATAAAAACCCCGCCTTGGCGGGGTTTATTTTTATCTATAGCTCGGGTTATTAACCCACATCATCCAACGCATTGTCAGAAATATGTGAGGCCTGCCCCCAGCATTGCACCGTCCAGTCGTAACCCGATGCGCTTGTGCTCACACTGAAATGGTTAATGCTGGTGTTCAAAATAGTTTGTGTACGGGGCGCGAACAAATCCACCTGCAACAACCTGCGCCACACCATATCAATCACACCACCGTGCGCAAACACCGCTAGCTTCTGGCCTGGGTATTTATCGGCCAACTGCTCTACGGCCGCTAACACGCGTTGCTGAAAGGTTTGTATAGACTCCCCACCCTCAGGTGCGAGATCGGCACTATCACCGGGTTGGTCGGGCACGCGGCCACCAAAGCTATCCCAGCTACGACCCTCAAGTACACCAAAGCCTCGCTCACGCAGGCCTTTATCTAGCACCACACCCAAACCTGTATGAGCACACGCAATCGCTGCGGTTTGCGCAGCACGTTGCAGGTCGCTACTCACCACCTGATCAAACTGCACGTCAAACCTGTCTGACGCTAAGAAATTAGCCAGATTATGGGCTTGCTGCTCACCCACTTCATTTAGAGGAATATCTTGCCAGCCTTGCAAACGACGATCTGCATTCCATGCGGTTTCGCCGTGCCTTATCAACCAAATATGTGTACTAGTCATGACTACTCATGTTGTAGAGGCACCATCTAAGTGCCAGATACGCTGTAGCATGGAGATCAACGCCACCGTTAGGGGTGACTCCACGCTTTCCAGTGGGGTAATAAACCCCAACGACGCTTCCATTTTAACGTTACCCCAGATCGTAAAGTGACCTTGTCGCACACCTTGCAAGGCTACCTCCTCGCGCAACAATGCACATCCGGAACCAGCACGCACCAAAGCATCCATTTGCGCCTGATCATCACTGTGCAAAATAATTCTGGGGGTTAGGGCTCGTTTTTCAAAGACTTCACGCAATAGCAAATGCGTATGGCTACCTAAAGAGCCATCTAGCCACGGCAGCGCGGCCACTTCCGACCATCCACCTAGACTGACTTCTTGTGCCATTTTATTGGGCAACACCAGTCGGTAGCTGATACTACGTAAGGGCAGCCAGTTTACGTCTCTAGGCGGATACACCGAAATACTGAACGCTGCCGTCAGCCTACTGGTGCTGACGTACTCTTCCAGCTGCATCGCCGGCATGATCTGCGTTTGCAGTTCAATAAGAGGAAGCTGGGTAGAGATTTTATTGACCAGCTCACCCAAACGCAAAAAGTCTAAGTGCTCACTGGGCAGCCCTAAAGAAATCACACCATTCAACTCACCTTGTAGTTGTTTGGCTTCGGATTTCAGTTGTCTGGACTGCACCAGTAGCTGCTCTGCGGTGGCAAGTAAGCGTTCGCCTGCTTTGGACAAGCTCATGCGCCCTGCTGCCCGCTCAAAAAGACTCACCCCTAAGCTCTGTTCCAGAGCTTTGACCTGCGTAGTCACCGCAGGCTGAGTCAGATTCAGGGCTTCTGCTGCTCGCGTCACGTTACCTAGACGCGCGACCGTCACAAAAGCCCTGATTTGATGAATTTCCATCGATCGGGTTAGACGGGAAGCAAACGAATCTGTGCGGGTTCCACCCCAACTGCCACAGGAGCGCCAGGCATTAACAAGGAAGAACCCGCGTAGTGCGCCTGATCGGCCACGATAATTTGATCACCTGCATCAATTTCGTAACGCGTGAACTCACCCAAAAACTCGCTGCGGGCCACTTTGCCAGGAATCCACAGATAACGTGCATCCATTTTGCCCATGTTGCCGCTTTCCAGTTGCACGGTATGCGGACGGAAGCTCAAGGCCATGCTATTGCCTTCGGGTACGTCTGGTGTCAGAGGCATATTCACATCGCCTATACCTTCTACATGCAGCGTGATGGACGAGGCTGAGCGCTCTTTCACCGCACCGTTTAACACGTTCATGGTACCCACGAAGTTCGCGACAAAACGATTGCACGGGAAGTCGTACAAGGTTGCTGGCGCACCCACTTGCTGCACCACACCTTGATCCATAACGGCCATACGGTCAGCCGTGGTCATGGCTTCTTCTTGGTCGTGTGTCACAAAAATGGTAGTGATACCCAAACGACGCTGCAACGACAGCAAGTCTTGGCGCATCTGTACACGCAACTTTTGATCCAAGTTAGACAACGGCTCGTCTAGCAGCAGTACTTGTGGCTCAATCACCGTCGTACGGGCCAACGCCACACGCTGTTGCTGACCACCTGACAACTGGTTAGGTCTACGTTTGGCAAAATCAGCCAAACCTACCAACTCTAGAGCAGCCGCCACTTTGTCGCGCACTTCAGCACGCGGCAACTTACGCTCTACCAGACCAAAGGCAACGTTATCCCACACGGTCATGTGTGGCCACAACGCATAGCTCTGGAACACCATACCGATGTTGCGCTTGTGCGGAGGCATATTGCCAATGTCTTTACCATCAATTAGCAACTGGCCTGAGTTGTGCTGATTAAAACCAGCAATCAGACGCAGCAGCGTGGATTTCCCTGAACCGGATGGGCCTAGCAAGGCAAAGAACTCGCCGGGCTCAATCGTTAAATTGATGTCCTTCAGTACTTCATTTTTACCGTAGGCAAGCCGGATGTTACGGCATTCAACACTTACTTTCTTCATGGCTATTCCTGATCCACCTTACCTGGGCGCTGACGCGCGGACGTACGTTCAACGATGACATGGGAAATATAGGTACCGACTGCCACCGCAACCACTGCCAATACCCCTAACGCTGCACCGGGCCCACGGCCTGATGCACTTTGCATATACAGATAAATACCGTAGCTCATGGGAGCGTCGCTGTCGCGTGTCACCAGCATGATGGTGGCAGATAACTCCACCGCTGCGGTAATAAAACTTGTCACAAAACCGGCCAAAATACCGCCACCCATCAGCGGAATCACTACCCGCCTAATGGTATTGAAGCGATTCGCACCGACTGATGCGGCAGCCTCTTCTAACGAGACACTAATTTGCTGCAAGGCGGCCACGCACGATCGTAACGCGTACGGTAATCGCCGCACCGCGTAGGCAATCATGATGAGCAGCCACGTCGAGGTCAGCCCCACTTCAGTAAAGGGTAAGTTCACATCCCTAAAGGTACGCATAAACCCAATGGCCAACACAATACCGGGTACGGCCAACGCCGCAGACGCAATCCAGTCCATAAACTGACGCCCCGGTATTTTGGTGCGCAACATAATGTAGGCAATCGCCGTACCCAAGACCACATCCACACCCGCTGCGATACCGCAGTACAACAAGGTGTTTTTAATCATGCCTTGCGACTCTTGGAATACCGCCGTGTAGTGCGCCAAGGTATACCCATCAGGTAACGGCGCGTAGCTCCATACGGTCGCCAATGACAGCAGCAACACACCGATGTGCGGTGATAGCACCAGCAGCAATACCAAGGCAATCCAGATGTACGCCAGCCACGCCTGAGGCTTGGTCAAACGACGTTGCTGTATAGACGAGCCGCCTTTCTGGATGGTGGAGTAATCACGACCTTTCAATGCCGAGGCCGACAACCACAATGCCAAAATAGAGAAACCAATCATCAGCACACTGATGACATAACCCAGCGGATCATCAATACCCACTTGGGTAATACGCAAGTACGCCTGAGGCGCCAGCATATTGGTAATACCCAGCACCAGTGGTGTACCTAGGTCATCAAACACCTTCACAAACACCAACGATGCACCAGCAATGTAGCCTGGCAACGCCAATGGGAAAATGATGCGACGGAACAAGCGCCAGCCTTTGGAACCCAAGTTCACCGCCGCTTCTTCCATTGCGCCATCAATGTTGCGCAGAGCAACGGTCAGGTTCATCAGAATGAAGGGGAAATAATGCAGCGCTTCAACAAAAATAATACCGTTTAAGCCATCCATAATAGGCAGCGTGATACCAAACCAGTCGTCTAGCATCAGGTTCAACGAACCCGAACGGCCAAACAACAGTTGCATCGCAACCGCGCCCACGAATGGCGGCATGATCAACGGCAAAATACCCAGTGTCTGAATAATCAGCGCACCACGAAACTGGAATCGAATCGTCAAATACGCCAAAGGAATGGCGATCAACGACGCGAACACCGTGGACATAAAGGCCACGTATAAGCTGTTCATGAACGATTCTTTAAGCAGGGTTTGGTGGAAAAAAGCACCAAAGTGACCCAGCGTAAAGCCACCGTCAGCATCTAAAAATGCTGTGTAGAACACGTTCCCTACAGGAACAACCAGAAAGAATACTAAAAAGGACAACACCACAAGGGCGGCCATGATTAGTCCTACTGGATAGCGGGAAGAAAAAGAATGCGCCATGAATACACCGCGACAAGACTGCTCACATCGCGTCAGTAATAAAAAACAATAAGACCCACTCTTCCGGCTAGAAGAGTGGGTGTGTCACATCTACGCCTTATAAAGACGCAGCTTGGTTTGCCAGTTCAACAGCTTTCTCATAGTTAGCTTTGGCCTGACTATTCCAGTCGCCTTGCAACTTAGACAGTTGTTGGCTGATCTGTGTGTCTTTTTTATCGCCTGCAAACAAATCAATCAATGCTTGGTCTTGCACTTGTTCAGCACTGATCAATGGCGCCCATGCCAATTTCTTAGCCTCAGCCAACAACTCAGCCGCTTGACCTTGTGGGTTAGCGCCTAGTTTGGCTTCAGCATCGATAATGGCTTTGCTGGCTGCTTGCAGTTCTTTGTGGCGGAAGGTGATTGTCTGATCAAACAAATTTTGAACAATGTAGTAGCGCTGTTGGGACAGATCTACGTCAAAGTTCACTTTACTGCGCTCTACAATTTCCAGAGGATTAGGGTAATTCTCTGGAATGTTATCCAACTGCTCGTATGGCAACACCGGCAAACGAGAAATTTGTGGTGCCAACAGCAATTCTTGGCCTTCTTTGCTCAACGAGAACTCGATGAACTTTTTGCCTTCTTCTGTATTGGATGCACCAGCAATCAAACCAATGTTGGCTGGCACAATCGCGGTTTCATCTGGGTAAACGAATTCCACAGGGAAATTCGAGTACTTGCTAGACAAACCAAAGAAGTCGATCACAGGACCTGCACCAAACTGGCCGTTATTCACGCCATCTGGCACACCAAAGGAGCGGTCTGTGAGGGCGGCACTGTTACCGGACATACGTAGCAGTGTTTCCCACCCTTTTTCCCAACCCTCGCCCTGCAGAATAGTTTCTACGGTCAAGTGAGTAGTACCCGAACGTGAAGGCGATGTCAGGCCTACGTTGTTAAACCACTCGGGACGTAGTAAGTCTTCCCATGTTTTTGGCTCTGGCAGTTTTTTCGCTTTCACCAAACGAGTGTTGTACATAATCCCGTAGCCCGCCAAGGCTTGGCCCAGGAACATGCCATTAGGATCATTAATAGGGAAGCTACCAATCGTTGCAGGCACCGCTGGGTTAGCGATGTCAGACACGTTTTCTAGCAACTGCGCTTGGGACAACACTTCGAACGCATCAGGTGCACTCGCCCAGAAAATTTCAGGGCGTTTGCCTTCAGGTGTTTCACGTACGTAAGCAATACCGGAAACTGTATTTTTATTCAGAATCTCCAGTTTGATATCCGGATTCGCTTTTTCGAAAGCCGATTTATACGCTTGAGTCAGCTCTTTGGGGAAAGAGGTAATGACTGTCACGGTTCCAGCCAAAGCCGGACCAGTGGCCGCCAACATCAGAGCAGCCAACAAGGGTTTGCAGCGTAGCTTCATTGCGGTAGTCTCCCTGTAAAAATACCGAGCCTAGAGTTAGGTTAGACAGCAAGATAGGGAATGCTAGGCACTACGTCCAATAAAAATATTTGATACTAGCTATAAAAAAACAAGAAATACTTTATAGAACAACAGCTTAAGCACCATACCCAGAATAACCCTGAGTAGCCCTATTAGCGTTATTTCCTGCAACCAGATTTTATTATTGATGAATGAGGTATCTGGTCCTGCACGTACTCTATCCCCTACTTGAAACGTCGCTCTGCATTTATTTCAAGGGACATACACCTAAAGGTAGCATGAAAAAACCAGCCAGACCCATAACGGATCTGGCTGGTTTTGTTACTACTTTATACGGCTTGGTTACCCTATTACAGGCTGTGCATTTCCTGCAAGGAGTACACACGCAGGCCTTCGCCATGACGCATGTACTGCAAACCTTCAACCGCTGCTACCGCACCCGCAATCGTGGTGTAGTAAGCCAAGTTAGCCGCCAACGCATGAGTACGGATAGTACGTGAGTCCGCAATCGCATTACGACGCTCTTCTACTGTGTTGATGACCAAAGCGATTTCGCCATTTTTGACCATGTCCACAATGTGAGGTCTGCCTTCTGTGACTTTGTTCACTACTTTCACTTCTAGGCCAGCTTCGCTGATTGCCGCTGCTGTACCACGTGTAGCCACAACGCTAAAGCCCAGAGAGATCAAACCACGCGCCACTGCTACAGCACGTTTTTTGTCTGCATCACGTACGCTCAGGAATGCCTGACCGGACTCTGGCAATTTCACGCTAGCAGCCATTTGTGATTTCACAAATGCTTCGGCAAAGCTGCGGCCCACACCCATGACTTCACCGGTAGACTTCATTTCTGGTCCCAGAATGGTGTCTACGCCAGGGAATTTCACGAATGGGAACACGGCTTCTTTTACCGCGAAGTAGCCTTCTTTTGCTGGCGCGTCCAAGCACAAGTCTGCCAGCATTTCGCCAGCCATCACACGAGCAGCCAGTTTTGCCAACTGCAAGCCTGTAGCTTTGGATACGAACGGCACGGTACGAGAGGCACGTGGGTTCACTTCCAGCACGTACACATCGCCATCTTGAATCGCGAACTGTACGTTCATCAAACCTTTTACGTTCAGGGCTTTAGCCATCAACGCTGTTTGACGACGGATTTCCTCAACCACTTCGTTGGACAACGAGTATGGAGGCAGACTGCATGCGGAGTCACCAGAGTGCACACCCGCTTGCTCGATGTGCTCCATTACACCGCCCACAAACACGTCTACGCCATCGCACAAGCAATCCACGTCTACTTCGGTAGCGTTGTTCAGAAAGTGATCCAGCAACACTGGGGAATCGTTGGAGACTTTAACCGCTTCGCGCATGTAGCGTTCAAGGTCAGTTTGCTCGTGGACGATTTCCATCGCGCGGCCACCCAGCACGTAGCTAGGACGTACCACCAGTGGGTAACCAATTTCACCCGCCATTGCAATCGCTTCGCTTTCTGTACGAGCGGTGCGGTTTGGTGGCTGACGCAGACCCAGTTTGGTCAACAGTTTTTGGAAACGCTCACGGTCTTCGGCGATATCGATGGATTCTGGGCTAGTACCAATAATAGGTACACCGTTAGCTTCCAAAGCACGTGCCAATTTCAATGGTGTTTGACCACCATACTGAACAATAGTACCTACCGGTTTTTCGATGTGTACGATTTCCAGCACGTCTTCCAGAGTCAGTGGCTCGAAGTACAGACGATCCGATGTATCGAAGTCTGTAGACACTGTTTCTGGGTTGCAGTTGATCATGATGGTTTCGTAACCCTGCTCACGCAATGCCGTAGCGGCGTGCACGCAGCAGTAGTCAAACTCGATACCTTGACCAATACGGTTAGGGCCACCACCCAGAACAATGATTTTCTGGCGATCAGTAGGCTGAGACTCACACTCTTCTTCGTACGTGGAGTACATGTACGCTGTGTTAGTAGCAAACTCTGCAGCGCAGGTGTCTACACGCTTGAACACAGGACGAACATTCAGCTGGTGACGTGTTTTACGTACTTCGGACTCTGCTGTATCCAGCAAGAAGGCCAAACGACGATCGGAGAAACCACGACGTTTCAAACCGAACAAGGTGTCACGATCCAAATCGGCCAATGTTTTTTGTTCCAGCGCCAATTCGATATCCACGATATCTTTGATTTGCGCCAAGAACCATGGGTCGATCTTGGTGATGTTGTGTACTTCTTCCAAGCTCCAGCCTTGGGCAAAGGCATCGCCCACGTACCAGATACGCTCAGGACCAGGCTCACCCAACTCGATCTGCAATTTTTCGCGATCGGTAGTCATTTGGTTCAGACCATCCACGCCTACTTCCAAACCGCGCAGGGCTTTCTGGAAGGACTCTTGGAAGGTACGACCCATCGCCATCACTTCCCCTACAGATTTCATCTGTGTGGTCAGACGGGAGTCAGCTTGAGGGAATTTCTCAAAGGCAAAACGAGGAACCTTAGTGACTACGTAGTCAATAGTAGGCTCGAACGAAGCAGGAGTCAGACCGCCTGTGATTTCGTTTTTCAACTCGTCCAGTGTGTAACCTACGGCCAAACGTGCTGCGATTTTAGCGATAGGGAAACCGGTTGCTTTGGAAGCCAAGGCAGAAGAACGGGACACACGTGGGTTCATCTCAATAACGATCATACGGCCGTTATCTGGGTTCACCGCAAACTGTACGTTGGAACCACCTGTTTCCACGCCGATTTCACGCAATACAGCAATAGAAGCATTACGCATCAATTGGTATTCGCGATCGGTCAGTGTTTGAGCTGGAGCCACAGTGATGGAGTCACCAGTGTGCACGCCCATTGGGTCCAAGTTCTCGATAGAGCACACGATAATGCAGTTGTCTGCTTTATCACGCACCACTTCCATTTCGAACTCTTTCCAACCCAACAAGGATTCTTCGATCAGCAACTCTTTAGTTGGCGAAGCTTCCAAGCCGCGGCGGCAGATAGTTTCGAACTCTTCGTGGTTATAAGCGATACCGCCGCCCGTTCCACCCAAGGTGAAGCTAGGACGAATTACCACTGGGAAGCCGGATGTACCAACTTCAGCAGCAATTTGACGTTGCACATCCCATGCTTCTTCCATGGAGTGGGCTACGCCAGATTTAGCTGACTCCAAACCAATGGAAGTCATCGCCTCTTTAAACTTCTGACGATCTTCTGCTTTGTCGATCGCTGCAGCGTTGGCACCGATCATTTCGACGTTGTACTTTTCCAAGATACCGCGCTCTGCCAATTGCAAAGCACAGTTCAAGGCAGTTTGACCACCCATGGTTGGCAGCAAAGCATCTGGGCGCTCACGCTCGATGATTTTCTCTACTACTTCACATGTAATGGGCTCAATGTACGTGACGTCTGCAGTAGCAGGGTCAGTCATGATGGTGGCGGGGTTACTGTTGACCAGAATCGTGCGGTAACCTTCGGCTTTCAGGGCTTTACACGCCTGAGCACCGGAGTAGTCGAACTCACACGCCTGACCAATAATGATAGGACCGGCACCAATAATAAGAATACTTTTTATGTCTGTACGCTTTGGCATAATACTTTTTCGTCTGCTAGGCGGATCAGGCCTGTTTTTCCATCAGGTTGATGAAGGTATCAAACAAGGCGGCGATATCACGTGGACCTGGAGTGGCTTCAGGGTGACCCTGGAAACCAAATGCGGGACGATCTGTCAGCTCGAAGCCTTGCAATGTGCCATCAAACAACGAAATATGAGTAACCTTGGCTGTGGCAGGCAACGTGTTGGCGTCTACCGCAAAACCATGGTTCTGGCTGGTGATAAACACACGACCTGATGCAACTTCTTGCACAGGGTGGTTCGCACCGTGGTGGCCAGTTTTCATTTTCACAGTTTGGCCACCTACAGCCAAGCCCAGAATCTGATGACCCAAGCAAATACCAAAAACAGGTACTTTGGCTTCTAAAACAGCTTTAGTTGCTTCGATCGCGTAGCTACACGCCTCTGGGTCACCAGGACCGTTAGACAAGAACACACCATCAGGCTGTGTAGCCAAGATGTCGGCGACCGGTGTTTGCGCGGGGTATACAGTGATATCGCAACCACGGTCTGCCATCAGACGCAAAATATTGGCCTTCACACCAAAGTCATACACTGCCACTTTGAAGCGACCCAGTTCTGGGGATGTGAAACCACCACCCAAAGCCCAGGAACCTTGTGTCCAACCACCTGGTTGGCGCACGGAAACTTCTTTAGCCAAATCTTGACCAACCATTCCCACAAAAGAACGGGCCAGTTGAATGGCCCGTTCGGCGTCATCGCCAACTAAGATACATGCGCCTTGAGCGCCTGTTTCTCTAAGTATGCGAGTCAGCTTACGGGTATCAACCCCAGCGATCGCCACAATGCCCTCTTTCTTGAGGTATTCTGGCAACGATTGTTCTGAACGGAAATTGGAAACCTTCAACGCACAATCACGCACCACCAAACCGGCAGCTTGAACGCCTGCAGACTCAGAGTCTTCAGCATTAATGCCTGTATTACCAATATGTGGATAAGTGAGAGAAACGATCTGACCCCTGTAGCTGGGATCGGTGAGGATTTCCTGATAGCCAGTCATGGCTGTATTGAAGACTATTTCGGCAACTGTGTGGCCTTCTGCCCCGATAGAGATACCTTTAAATACCGTACCATCGGAAAGGGCCAGGATTGCAGTTGATGTAGCATGAGACTCTTCAGGAAAGAGAGACGGCAGCACGTTTAAACCCCGGATTTTAAATTTACAAATAAACCTTCCAATTATACGCTGACTTCGGCCTTCACATAAAGGACTACGAAAATCAGACGTTTATATTCCACGCTTTTTCAGAAAATAGCTTACAGTATGTGGCTTGTATCTGACCCGTAGTTGATGTGATAAGGCAGTAGACCATGACCACCTTGCTTGAATCTTTACGGCAACACACCACCGTTGTGGCCGATACCGGCGATTTTGAAGCCATGAAGGCCTTCAGGCCCACTGACGCGACCACCAACCCGTCGCTGATTCTAAAAGCCGTACAACAGGAACAATATCGTTACCTGCTGGAAAAAACCGTGAAGGCCGCACCACAAGCCAGTATTACTGAGCTATGCGATCGCCTGTTAGTCGCATTTGGCAGCGCCATTCTCGATATAGTACCAGGCCGCGTTTCTACCGAAGTAGACGCCCGCTTGTCGTTTGATAGCCAAGCCAGCATTGAGCGCGCCCGTACGATTATTGAGCTTTATGAAGCCGCCGGCATTTCCCGTGAGCGTGTGCTGATTAAATTAGCCGCCACGTGGGAAGGCATACAAGCTGCTCGCCAGTTGGAATCCGAAGGCATACATTGCAACCTGACCTTGTTGTTTTCGCTGACACAGGCAGTAGCCTGCGCGCACGCCAACGTCACCCTGATTTCACCCTTTGTTGGGCGTATTTACGACTGGTACAAGAAAAGTGCGGGCAGCAGTTGGGACGAAGCCGCTAACGCTGGCGTGAATGATCCCGGTGTGAAGTCAGTGCGCAAGATTTTCAATTACTACAAAACCTATGGCATCAAGACCGAGATCATGGGGGCGAGTTTTAGAAATATTGGTCAGATCCAAGCACTGAGTGGCTGCGATCTACTCACTATTAGCCCTGCTCTTTTGGCTGAACTGCAAGAAAAAACCGGCGAAGTGCCGCTGCAGCTAGACCCTGAGTACGCCAAAGATGTGGCGCCTGAATGGCGTGCTAATAATGAAATCAATTTCCGCACACGTCTGAACGACAATGCGATGGCCACAGAAAAACTGGCCGAAGGTATCAGACTATTTACCGCTGATGCGCTGACTCTGGATCAATTGATCACTCAGGTCAAAACCCAGCAAGCCTAATGGCGACGCGGGAGCGTTAGGTTTCCCTACGCTCCTGCAATGCCCATGCCATCGTACTGGCATCTACATATTCCAACTCACTTCCTGCAGGCACACCTCTGGCCAACCGCGTCACACGCTTACCGCGCTGACGTAGTAACTCCGCCAAATAGTGCGCCGTGGTGTCACCTTCTGCGGTGAAGTTAGTCGCTAGAATAATTTCCTGCACCTCATCCCCACTGGCTCGTTGCAGCAATCTATCGAATTGCAGTTCGTTTGGGCCTATACCTTCTATGGGGGCAAGCCTGCCCATCAGCACGTAATACAGCCCTTGATAACCATGGCTGGACTCAACGGTGTTCTGATCAGCAGGGGTTTCCACAATGCACAACAACGATCTATCGCGCTGCGCGTTGTCACACAAGGAGCACACCACGGTCTCACTAAAGCTATTGCACTGTTCACAATGCTTCAATGATTGGGTGGCTCTATCTAGTGCCTGCCCCAACACCACCGCACCCGACAAATCGTGCTGCAGCAGGTGATACGCCATACGACGCGCGGTACGCTCACCCACACTGGGCAAGCGTCGCAACGCATCAATCAGCGCCCGTAGTGGTTCGGGTTCAGGTAATACCGGTGTGGACATTAGAACGGCAAGGACATGCCTGGAGGCAATGGCAAACCGGCTGTCACAGAAGACATTTTCTCTTGGGAAGTGGCTTCAGCTTTACGCAGTGCGTCGTTCATCGCTGCAGCAACCAAGTCTTCCAACATGTCTTTGTCATCTTCCAACAAGCTAGGATCAATAGTGATGCGACGCACATCATTGCGACATGTCATCACCACTTTCACCAGACCACCGCCTGCTGCACCTTCTACTTCGATGCTAGCCAAGGCTTCTTGGGCTTTCTTCATGTTTTCTTGCATTTGCTGCGCTTGACGCATCAACCCAGCGATCTGTCCTTTCATCATAACAACGTCTTCCTGTTGAAATAAAACCTAAAACTTAAACGGCCTTCAAATGATTGGCCTGTATGGAGCCGGGCATAATATGCGCCCCGAACTCACGAATCAAACTAACGATAAACGGATCTTTAGGCGCATCTTGCTCCGCCTGATGCTGGCGCTGCTCACGCTCGGCCTGCTCTACCGCGTAGGCCGTTGCATCACCCGTTGCACCGTATTCAATATTAACCCGTACTACTTGCCCAAAATACTCAGCAAGCACGGTACTTAACCTTGCTTTAGCCTGACTGTCATCGGCGGAGCGTATTTGCGCACGCAACACGATCTGACCTTCTTTGTCAGCACCAATCCATTCACTCTGACGTGCGAGCTCCGCCGCCCAACCGCTAAGCGGCAAACTAGCTGCCACCGCAGGCCAGCCTTCAGAATTCATTCTTTTGAGAGACGCAGACTTTGCGACTTCTCTAGGTTCTGAGATTAAACCCGATAAATCTGGTTCCGCGACATTCGCCTCAAAAGACGACACATCATCTTGGCCTGAGAACGAATCATCAAAACCTGGATCACCCGCCTGCTCATACGGAGCATCATCGCTCGCGCTGGCTTCATCTTCCCACGGAATATCATCAAAACCCGCAGGAGGCTCATTCGCCGCTGAAGCAGGCTCAGCCACAACCTCTGGCGCGGGAGCACTAGGCTTATTCAGAATCGTACCGCCCACTTCTGTGGTTGGCGGCATAGCGCCTGCTGGCGGTGCGGGTGGCTCATCATCACGTGCTGCAGGCGGTTGCTGCACAGCGGGAGTTTCCGCTGGTGCCGCCGCCGAGCTAGGCGAGACGGCTTCAGCCGTTTGCTCTGCCGGTGCAGGCTCAACGGCAGCCTCTGGCGCTGGATTGTCCACAGAAGCGTGCTGAGCCGCTTCTACTGCAGACTCTACCGCTTGCTCTAACTGTGGAGAGGCGACTGCAGGGGCCGTCACCACAGCAGCAGCCACCGCAGGCGCGGCCACTGACGGCTCTCTACGAATCTCAGGTTGCGATGGCAAGGCATCACCCGGCATCAGCGCCAACATGCGCAAGCAACCCATCACAAAGCCAGCGTACTCATCCGGAGCCAAGCTCAATTCTTTACGGCTATGTACGGCGACCGAGTAAAACAACTGTACGAAGTCTGGCCCCAACTGCTTAGCCAAATCTTGAATATCTGCTTGTAAAGGATGTTCAGCAGGCGTTGCACCAGGCAAACGCTGCTCTACTGCGATCTGCGAGAGCAATACCGCTAAATCACCCAGCGCGGCGGAATAAGACAAGCCACGCAAAGCCAAATCATCAGCCACCGCCATCAAGGCCTGCGCATCGCGATTAATCAATGCTCGCAACAACTGGCACAAATGCCCTTGGTCAATCGTGCCCAACATACCTTGCACGGCATCATTGTTGACGTTGCCAGCACTGTAGGCAATAGCTTGATCGGTTAATGACAGCGCATCACGCATAGAGCCCGCTGCCGCTTGCGCAATCAAGCGCAAACCTAGCACATCGAACTCGATTTTTTCTTCTTCTAGAATGTACTGCAAGTGCTCAACAATAGCGGGGACTGTCATTTGCTTGAGGTTGAACTGCAAGCAACGCGACAACACCGTCACAGGAATTTTCTGTGGATCAGTGGTCGCCAAAATAAACTTCACGTGTGCTGGCGGCTCTTCCAAGGTCTTCAGCATGGCGTTAAACGCATGCCCCGTCAGCATGTGCACCTCGTCAATCATGTAGACCTTATACCGGCCCACACTAGGCGCATACACCGCTTGCTCTAGCAACTGCGTCATCTCGTCCACACCACGGTTGGACGCCGCATCCAGCTCTACATAATCAACAAACCTACCGCTATCAATTTCCTGACACGCGCGGCACTGCCCACAGGGATTAGGTGTAATGCCCGTTTCGCAGTTCAGCGCCTTGGCCAAAATACGCGACAACGTGGTCTTCCCCACCCCACGAGTCCCCGTGAACAGCCACGCATGATGCAGCCGTTGCGTGGTCAACGCATGGCTCAATGCACGGACAACGTGGTCCTGACCAATGAGGGTATCAAAGGAACGGGGGCGCCATTTACGGGCAAGAACAAGATAGGTCATGCTTTTAGAAGGCCAGAAAATTACCAGCATCCACTAGATGCTATCGAAAGCAAAAGTGTACCGGATTCCCGTGTTCGATGGGCAGAATAACGCTAAAGGGGGAGATGTAACAGATAGGCATAGGCCAGTAGAAGGGTGGCGAGCCTGACTTCGGCACTGATTCGGGACAGCTATGGCTGCTTCGTTCCCGACCTGACCAGGTTGACTGTTGAACCATGCGAAGGGACCCGCCACGAAAGATTGTAGCATAGGTATTACAGCTGTGTGGCAGGCTGGGCGAAATTCTAGGTGGTGGTTTTATAAGGTGCTGATACGTAAAGGTAAGCCGCTGACTTTGGCTCTGTAATGGCCGACGTATCTGCGAAATTGGAATACTACAGCGTTAGATTTATGGCGTATAAGAGCGAGATAGCCTTCATCGCCAACGCTGGGGACTGCAGGAATACTTTTTTTGATTTGACCACCAAATCAAAAAAGTTTCCTCTCCGTCCCCCGGTTGATCTGGGTGTAGTGAGATTTACAGCCCTTTCTTTTGGGTTGTTGGCAATGGCAAAGCTTGATCAATTGGAAGCAGGTCTTCAAATCGTTTGTAAGGTCAGCTGTACTATCAGAAAAAGCAGTCGAGTTGTTTTGATGAAGGCTGCAAGTGCCGAAACTATCAGCACATAAAACAAGTAGGCATCTTCAGAAATTGGTAAACATGCCCCTTCACCTGTCACAGAAGCACGCATTAGTCTCAACGGCAACCACTCTACAAACCGTGGCAAGCAATGAAGGGAAAACGGAGGAAAGTATTTTTTTATTTGGTGGTCAAATTAAAAAATACTTTTCGCAGTGCTAGCTACAGCAGCCAGTGGTGAGTACGTTGGTTCCACATTCATCGCACACGCTGGGAACTGCAGGAATACTTTTTGTGATTTGACCACCAAATCACAAAAGTTTCCTCTCCGTCCCCCGGTTGATCTGGGTGTAGTGAGATTTACAGCCCTTTCTGAAACCTGATACGTAAACCATGATGCCTTAGAGACCACAGCCTGTTCTTGATTAAAACAATGCCACACTCATCACCTACGCTGTGAACAACGAGACTCACAGCAACGCCATCTGACTCCCCACTGGCGCAATCACATATGGCACCCACAGATCCACCCGTGGGAAATACAACGCCGCTTTAGCCTGCCGCCCATCCAAGGCATGTACTTGCTCGCAATAACGCTGTAGTTGCGCACTATGTCGCTCTAGCATGCGTCGCTCAAACATAGCAATGGTTTCTCCTTCTGCAGGTGCAGAAGTTTTGTAGTCCACGATTAACCAGTGGTCTTCTTGCGAGATCGCCAAGTCAATCACGGAGACCCGCCCTCCCGCGTCCAACAACGACCATTCTCTATAGGCTTTAGCAACACCCAACAACCACTGCCCTCGTTCACTACTGATTGTGGCTTTAAGGGTTTGTTGCAGGATATCCAAAGACTGCATGACGCGCTCTGGCTCCGTACCGGCACGCAGCAATTGTTTGCGCATGGTGTTGGCGTACGGCGTGATGCTAGCCGCATCGGCAAACTGAGCAGGGGCTGCGGCCATACGCTCTAACCACGCGTGCGCCACTATGCCCAACGCACTTTCGTTTTGCGTGGATTCAGGCCAGCGCCACGCGTTATGTGCCACAGCAACTACTTTAGGCGGCACAACCACAGGCTGTACCTGCTGTACACGTTTCAATACCCGCTGCGTGCCTGAGGAGGCTGTTGTAGCGCCAAACTCGGTGAGGGAGGTTGCGGCATCCTCTTTGGGTAAGCAATCCCAAATTCTGCCTAGTAAGCTTTGCCCACTCGGTGCTTTGAATTGGCCCGCGTCGTCTACTTTCATATCGGCCACCACATGCAATTGGCTGCGAGCACGGGTTACGGCTACGTACAACAAGCGGTTAGCTTCGTGAAAAGCACGTTGCTGCTCTCGCTTTGCTAAAAACGCCGATACAGGGTCTTGGTCTTCGCTGCCGCGAGGTTTAACAGGACCCAACAGTAAGCGACCATCGCTTTGTTCCAAGCGAATCAACGGTGCGGTGTCGCCGCGCGCAGCGCGCTCTAAGCCATACAAAATAACCGATTCAAATTCCAGCCCTTTGGATTTGTGTATGGTCATGATTTCCACACACTCCCCTGCTCCTTGTGGCACGGCGAACAGTCGTTGCACGCGTTCTTCAAAGTCGTTAACGTTGACGTCACCATAGGGTGCAAGATTTTCAAGCAAACGGAAAACCTGTTCAGCATCGTCACGGTCAGCAGAATGCGCATAAACCTGTTCGGCACCCAAGCGCTGCCAGACTTCGTGCAACCACGCCGCAAAGGGTTGGCTACCGCTGCGATTGCTCTGCGCAAACAGAGCCGCACTTGCTGCCTGCAATCTTGCCAGTTCATCGCTATCTATGGCAGCGCAGCGCTCTGGACTCGCCAATACTGCAGCGAGCAATTCTGGTATGGGTGTGTTCGCATCGTTCCCACATAAACTGTGCAAGCTGCTTAACCTCAGACCCACCATGGGGGAGCGCAAGATGGCCAACCACGCCAATCTATCACCAGAGTGGCATAAGGCACGCACCAACTGTACGAGGTCACCCACTACGGGTCTGTGAGCCAGTGGTTCTAGCTCTACCGCCCTACATGGAATGCCTTGCATGGTGAGCTCTCGCACCACTTGGCGTAAATGGCTACGTGCTCGCACCAATATCGCCACAGGGTGAGCACTGCCAGCATAACGCTGCAAACCGTCTTGGCATAACGCCACCACCTGCTGCTGTGATTGCTGGGCAATGTACTCAGCACTCTCGTCTTCAGAGGTGCTCCAGATGGGGTGAAAGCTCACTGCTGTGTGTTCAGACGCAGGGTTAAAGGGATCGGACGGGCTATAGCTCACCGCCCCCATATCGCTGTCATCGTAAGCTGGAAACAACCACCTACCGGCTACGTTCACCCACTCTACCAATCCGGCTTGTGAGCGGAAGTTGGTGGTTAGCGTTAAGGGCTCCAAACTGACTGAGCCTAGCGCTCGCGCCGCTTTCACGCGCAAGAATAATCCCACTTCCGCTTTACGGAACCGGTAGATAGATTGCATAGGGTCGCCCACCAAGAACAGCGTACGACCATCACCCGCTTCCCACCCAGAGCTTAACCCTTCTAGCAGTGCGATTTGCGTCAAGCTCGTATCTTGGAACTCGTCCACCAGCAAATGCTGTATGGCACGGTCAGCCTTAAGCAAAAGCTCGGAAGGCTCATCCGCGCTACCCAAAGCGTGCAAAGCCCGTTGTGAAATTTCGATGAAATCCACCTCGCTTTGCTCGGCAAATACTTGGCGCAGTTGAAAGCTTGCCAACCACAGCACTTGGATGAAATTCATCAACGCGTCTAATTGCTCTTCACTGTAGCCATTGGGCAAATCACGCACACGTGCCAAAGCAGCGATCCACGGCGCATCGACAGCGGCGGATGCAATCCATTCCTCTAAGGCAGCTTTCTCAGTGGTTTTAGGGGCAAAACCTTGGGCAACTGTAATGCGCTTACGCAGCTCGCCTTTACCTGTCAGCAAAAAGTCGGCCAAACAGCGCCATTGCGGTAAGGCATCTATGTTTGCCGATAAAGGCTCACCATTCCATTGCTGTAATAACAGCAGGCTGTCATTACCTGTTGCCGCAAGTTGTTCGGCAGCATGGCGCACCAATGGTGCTAAATCGTGTGCCCAGCCTAACGGCATGGAGGATGCCAACAAGGCTAGTTCTGCCTGCAGGATTTCTTCCAGGTTATCTTCGATTTGGAAGATGCTTTCGGGATCACCCAAAATAGGCTGCCACTGGTCACGGCTCGCCAACATTTGCATCAACAACTCTTCTGCCGCCGGTACGTGCACATCCATATGCGCCATCATTTTGGCTACCGGCTCTTGTTCTTCGATCATCGCCAATGTGGCTTGTGCAGCGCGGCGGTAATGTTGGCTCACATCCTCGGCTACGGCAGGCATACCGCCTAAGCCACTCACCCACGGCATGGCTCGCACCAAATGCGCGCATAGGGAGTCAATGGTACGGATACTTAAGCGTGCGGGGTAATCCAACAAACTCCAGCCCAGTTCCTCATCACGCTGCATGGCTTGACGGGCCAGCTCCCAGCTTTGGCGCTTATAGGCCTCTACGGGAGAGATATCCGATGCACCTGCCCGCAATTTCTCTAGCACCCTAGCATGCATTTCTGCCGCTGCTTTTTTGGTAAAGGTGATAGCAACTACTTCTTCTGGCCGTCTCACGGTGGCTAGCAATGCCAAAATTCTATCGGTAAGCAGCTCGGTTTTTCCTGAGCCGGCAGGCGCTTGCACCAGGAATGAACGTCGTGGGTCAATGGCGGTTTGCCGTACGGCGGCGTCATTAGGCGTGATCATCGTTCACCTCATTCAAGCGCAACATCGGTAATACGTCACAAAACATGAGATCTTGCTCATTCCATAATTGATTTGCGGCATAGCCCGCGCAGAACTCATCCGCTAACGCTTCTATAGCCTGTTGCCACTGCTGCACTTGTGTTTCCCAATCGGGAAGATCGTATTTCTTACTGGCTGACTCCGGCGTCATCACATCGCCAAAAGGCTGCTGCGCATACCCTGTCACACCGGGTGCTCGGGTATTCAGCCACGCTAACGCCGCACCACCCACGTCTTCTCCCTGTTGCTGCAAATGCGCGGCATACAACGGCAACTGCAACTCTATGGGTCTAGGTCGCAACCAATCATCTAGCGGATTGCGTCTGTTCAACGAGGTTTTGTAATCCAGCACCACCACACTGCCATCCGCCAACTGATCCAATCGGTCTAGTCGCATGGATAAGCTCAAATTCTGATAGGCCCAGTACAGCGTTTGCTCTAATGAACGCACCTCGAAATCGGGACGCGTCAACTCAAAAGCAAACCAACTACGCAATACCATGTCAGCGCGCTCGCACTCCAGTTGGCGCAACCGCGCTGAATAGCCGTGCAAGGTTTCTTGTGCCGCTTTTTCAATGCACTCTGCCAACCCTTGGGGTTGGGTTTCTAGCCACTGTGCCAAGCCAGCTTGCGTGCGTGGCTCACATGCTTCCCATGCGCGTTCAATGGCACTGTGCAAAAACTGGCCACGCACGTTTTGTTCACCCACCTGCGCATAATCTGGCAAGGCGGCGGCAAATAAACGGTATTTCACAAATGCCCATAGGGGGGATCGCGCTTGCGTATCCAGCACCCCTGCCCCACCGCGTATTGGGGTATTTTGCACTAGAGCAGGACCATGCTCATCACGCACATACTCCAGTGCAGCAGCCTCTGTATCCACTGCCGGTAACGTGTAGTCGTACTGCTCTAACTTGCTCAGTAATGGGCTAGGACGCAATAACTGCTCGCCCTGATACTGTGGATAACTCACGCGTACCACCTTGGCACTGCCACACAGCGAGTTAAACAAGTAACGCGCCCATTGCAGCTCACGCTCGGGGGTAGAGCGCGGTGCATTCACACGCCGTAGCGCACTGTAGGGAATGAGCGGGTTAGGTCGCACTGCAGCAGGCAATACTTCGTCGCTTAACCCTAGAATCCAGATGGCATCCCATTGACCGCCCTCGGCCTCCAGCATCCCCAACACATCTAAGCGAGACGACGGATCGCGCTGGGGCTGAAAGGCGGTTTCACGCAGCAAGCGTGTTAACAATCGCAGCGCCTGCCCAAAACGCAGTGTGGATAACAAAGGCGTTTGCTGAGCAAATTGCCCCAACTTGGCATCAAACGCTTCCATTACCTGAAACGCGTGACTATCTAAACTTTCTTGACCGGGGAACCCCAAGTGCTGCAGCAAGGTACGCATACATTGCGCCCACCCCAAGGCGGACTGGCGTGTTGGCTGTGCTTGCAAGTGTGCCCAAGCCACGCCCCATGCTTGATGCAGTTCAGGCAAACGCTCAGTCAGTGCGGTTTCCCATGTCAGCCTATCTAGACTCAGCTCACCTTGCTGGCGCAAGCGTACATCCCACATCACCCGCGAGGCGGCTTCACTCATGCTGCCTGCGCAGGCTCCTGCCAATAAGGCTTTGCCTACAGTACTGGCAGTGACGTTTTCGGTGCGCAACAACTCGGCCATCACCTCTAACCATGCTAAGGCTGCACGTACTAACGGCCATTCTGTTAACGGTCTAGCTACCGCCACGTTCCACGCTAAAGCAGGTAGATTATCCCCACCCCCTCGGCAGGCTTCGCTTAATAGCCTATGGGCTAAGGGCACATTTTTTTCCAACTGCGCTGCCACAATTGCCACTTTGTGATATGGATTCGCGCGCAATTGCTCTACCGCCCACTGCACGGCCAAACGCCATTCTTGATCGCTATCGTGTGCAGCTATTTGCAATGGATCAGAGACTTCCACTTCTTGTGTCGCCAGTTGATAGCAACTTACCCCTTGAGCACGTAGCGCTTGCAACAAGACGGTGAAACGCGGCGATAGCTCGTGGAACCCCGCTAATACCAGTGTGGTAAAGGGTGGCTGTAAGGCCGAGGCTTGTAGCGCCTGCAACACTCTATTAGCCGACCTATTAGCATCATCTAAATCCGACTCTTGCAGTCTATTCTTATAGCGTTCGCGCCACCGTAAAAAACGCTCGTAGTCAGGAGACTGCTCGGCCTCTAGAACATCTATTTGCCAATCGTCCAGCAGTGTATCCGCCTCACTGGCCAACTTGGCGGCTTGACGCATATCCAACAAGCCTTCGCCCTCGGTGGCTTCTTCCTCACGTATGGACTCTTCCCATGCATAGTGGCAGCCAAAGCTGTCCAGCACATGCGCAGCAGGCGTAAAGCGTTCGCTAAAACACAGCTCGTCCGCCAACTGGCGCAACCATGCTCCTACGGGCATGATTTCTGGCACCGCCATCGTGCGTTGACCGGCGTTCAGCGAACGCTGCAAGGTTTCCAGAATACGCCGGGCAAAACGGTTATTCACCGTCAGAATCAAGGTTTGAGTACTCTCCAACTCGCCCAGTTCGTGCATCTGCAAATAAGGAATTTCCTGCATGACGGGGATTTGCCTCCGCTTTGTCCTGTAATATAGATGCTTATTGTAGCGGCCTCCTTGTACTAAGATGCCCTTTACTTACTGACAGTATTGTTTGAATTATGTCCGACTCTTCTATGCCTGAATTTGAACTCGCTGGCTCCATATGGTTTAGGTCTGGAACCCAGAACTGGGGGAACCCACGACGCATGGCATTGCTTGCGGCTATCCGTGAGCACGGTTCTATTTCTGCTGCTGCCCGCGATATAGGGTTGAGCTACAAAGCCGCGTGGGATGCCATCGACACCATTAATAACTTGTCTGATGAAACCCTCATAGAACGCAGCACAGGTGGCCAACGTGGGGGCGGCGCAATGCTCACCCCAAAAGCCATTGAGATTCTTGAGCTGTATGAGCACTTAGACGAAGTGCATCAGCGTTTCATGAAACGCTTGTCCCGTGCCCGTCCGGGTTCTGAACAAACCATGCAGGTATTGCAAAACATGATGGTACAAACTTCTGCACGTAATAATTTCATCGGTACAGTCAGTGATGTCACCCTGTCTCAAATCAGCGCTGAAGTACGCCTGAGCATTGGTGAACAGTTTGAGATTGTGTCCTCTGTTACCCGCGAAAGTGTGGAAACACTAGGGCTGACCAAAGGGGTACGGGCGCTGGCGTTTATTAAAGCCTCGTCCATTATTATTGGCACAGATTGCGGTACGGCTCGTATGTCAGCACGCAATATTCTGCATGGCAAAATCGTTCACCTGCAAAGTGAAGAAGTGGGTGCAGAGGTAGGCTTGGAGTTACCTAGCGGGCATCGTATTGCCGCCACCATCACCAGCGAAAGCATGCAACGCCTAAAACTCACTTTAGGCCAAGATGCGTGTGCCATCTTTAAAGCTTCTAGCGTCTTGCTCGGTACGCTGGATTAACCTACTTCTTCCTGCGCTAACTGGCTTTCTGATTCGGCTTGCAAGGCAGCTGGTGTACAGCTGCCTTCTATACGCCCACGACGGATACGATAGACTTCATCCGCCAAGACCACGGCATCTTCGGGGTCGTGCGTGATGATGATTGAAGGGATATCCAACTGCTGCTGAAGCTCTCGTAGCTCTACGCGCATTTTGCGGCGCAGATGCACGTCCAATGCTGCTAAAGGCTCATCCAAAATCAACAGTTCAGGCTCTACCGCCAACGCACGAGCCAAGGCGGTACGCTGCTTTTGCCCACCTGAAATTTCGGCTGGGTAATTGTGCAATACCGCTTCTAGTTCAAATGCCTGCACCCACCGTTTTGCTGACTCAGGCAAGAACTTGCGACCAGGGTTCAACCACGAACGACGCAAGCCATAGCAAATATTCTGTGCCACCGTCAGGTGAGGGAACAAGCCATAATCCTGCAGCAAATACGCAAGCCTGCGCTGCTGCGGTGATACCAGAATGTTCTTTTCCGAGCAGAACAGCACCCTATCGCCCACGGCTATGTGCCCGCTATCAGGGCGCAGTAAACCTGCCACGGCTTGCACCGTTAAGGTTTTTCCAGAGCCTGATGGACCAAATAACGCGATGCGTCTGGCTTCGGTATGTATGTCTACATCAAGGCTAAAACTTCTATCGCCCTGCCCTACGGTGCGCTGTATACGTATGGTGATACTCATTAGCGTGCTCCTTGTCGGCGAGCATAAGCAGGCTTGATATAGCTTGCCAACCACAACACCAACACACAACTAATAGAGGTGGTAATGACCAGTACCATCGCCAAATCATCATTACCGGCTTGCACAGCCTCGTAAATAGAAATGGATAAGGTTTGTGTGCGGCCCGGAATACTACCCGCGATCATCAAGGTGGCACCAAACTCACCTAACGCACGGGCAAACGCTAACAACACACCTGCCATAATGCCGCGCATGGCTAAGGGTAAGGTCACTCTAAAAAAGGTGGCAGTATCGGAAACGCCCAAAATTTTTGACGCATTTACCAACCGCTGATCTACATCTTCAAAGGCTGCTCTGGCGGCTTTGAGCACCATAGGGAAGGCCACCACGGTTGCGGCAACCACTGCCCCCTGCCAGGTGAACACCAATTCGATGTTCCACTGTGCCAACCATTGCCCCACTACGCCTCGACGCCCCAACAATACCAACAGGTAATACCCCACCACGGTAGGAGGCAGCACCATCGGTAACGTCAAGATTGAGTCAACCACGTTACAGAATGGGGACTTCCAGCGCGACAAGGCGTACGCACCAGCAATACCCAGAATGGAGGCAAAAAAAGTGGCCCACCCTGCCACCTTCAAGGAAAGTAACAGGGGGACCCACAGTCCTGACAGCATATGCTTAGCCTAATTAAGGCTTAGAAAAGCCGTATTTAGCCAAAATTTCTTGGCCTTCATCAGACAAGATGAAATCTACATACTCTTGTGCTTGTGGGTTCGCGCCATCGCGTTTCACAACCGCGATTGGGTAGGTCACAGGCGTCACTGTTTCCAAAACCTCTACCACTTTCACTTTGTCTTTCATGATGGCGGCATCAGTGGCAAACACAAAACCTGCATCCACTTCACCACGGCTCACGTAATCCAATACTTGGCGTACGTTTTGGCCCAACACTTGACGTTCAGTAACCGCTTCCCAAGCACCTGCTTTTTCCAAAGCGCCTTTGGTGTAACGGCCTACTGGTACTGTTTCGGGATTACCGAATGCAATACGGGTCACATCAGTATTGGACAATGAGGCCAAGCCTTCTACGTTCTTAGGATTGTCATTAGGAACAATCAGCACCACTTGGTTGCGCACGAAGTCAGCACGTGAATCAGGCACGACGGCATCTGCTTCAACGGCTTTATCCATCGCTTTTTGGTCAGCCGAAGCAAACACATCAGCGGGAGCACCATTCACGATTTGCTGCAGCAACACGTCTGACGCCGCAAAGCTGTTCAGCACTTTAGTGTCACTATGTTTTTTCTCAAACGCCTCACCAACTTCTTTGAATGCATTGGTCAAGCTAGCAGCACCTGACACCAACAATTCTCCGGCCTGAACAGCAGTACCAAAAACCAGACCTGCACTCAACGCACCCGATACACAGAGCGCTCGAACAATACGGCTATAGCTTTTCATGCCTTCTCCTTGGCAAGTTGTAAGAATCTATGAAATCATTATATATAGATGTATATAGATATCGCAAACGCCGTATAAACCGTGGTTTTCACAGCAGAGTAATCCCGCTGCTGCACCTGCCTTGGACGGTGCTCTCGTAGTATTATGCTAGGCATGAATACGTCCAAGCTTGCTGCCTTTTTAGAATACTGTTTGCTAGAAGAAGGGTTGGCCAACAATACGTTAGCCGCCTACGAGCGCGACCTTACTATTTTTGCAGAGTGGTTACATGAGCAACATGACAAACCCCTGCTGGATGCCTCCACTGAAGCTATACAAACGTGGCGCAGTGTAGAGGCTCAAACCCATAAAGCCACCACCACCAACCGACGGTTGGCGACCTTGAAAAAGTTTTATGGCTGGGCACTGCGTCAGCAATTGATCGCGCATAACCCGTGCCAAAATCTGAACTCATCCAAACAAGCGGTACGCGTACCTGCTACGTTGAGCGAAGCGCAGGTGGATGCGTTGCTGCAAGCGCCCCCAGCCGATACGCCTTTGGGGTTGCGCGATATCGCCATGTTGGAAACGCTGTACGCCACCGGACTGCGCGTAAGTGAGCTCATCAACGTGCAACTGCAACACCTGAGCATGAATGATGGTGTGATACGTGTAGTAGGTGGTAAAGGTGGAAAAGACCGATTAGTGCCGTTAGGTGCGCAAGCCCAAGACTGCCTACAGAACTATCTACAGCATGCACGACAGCTAATTCTAGGCCAACAGCGTAGCCCCTTTTTGTTTGTGACCGGGCGTGGTCAAGCCATGACCCGACAGGCCTTTTGGTTGCTGATCAAAAAGTATGCGCTGCAAGCGTGCATTCACGCACCGCTATCGCCCCACGTGCTGCGTCACGCCTTTGCCACGCACCTACTGAATCACGGTGCTGATTTACGTGTCGTGCAATTGCTGCTTGGGCACGCTGATATTTCTACCACCCAGATTTACACCCACGTTGCCAGAGAGCGGCTCACACAACTGCATCAACAACACCATCCACGAGCATAATTTCGTTATGGCCAAAGCAAAACACGTTAGCGAAACCCCAGCCACACAGTGGCTACGCAAAGCAAATATCGTCTTCACTGAACACAACTATGACTACATCGATCACGGTGGTGCTCAAGAGGCGGCACGACAGTTGAAGTTTCCGCCTGCCCAAGTTGCGAAAACATTGATCATGGAAGATGAGAATACCAAGCCACTGATTATTGTGATGCACGGCGACCGCGAGGTATCCACTAAGAACCTCGCCAGACAAATAGGTGTAAAAAAAGTCACCCCCTGCAAACCAGAAGTTGCTCAACGTCACTCAGGTTATATGGTGGGCGGCACATCGCCGTTTGGCACACGCAAAACCATGCCTATTTTCATAGAGCAAAGCCTGCTGGAATTTCCTACTATTTTGATCAATGGCGGTAAGCGTGGTTACCTACTGGAACTGCCGCCCACCACATTGGTCACGGCCTTAGGTGCTACCCCTGTAGACGCTGGGCTAGACGCACACGCTTAATTTTTACTGGAATAGCGCATGATTCATCACCTCGATCATTTGGTACTGACCACCAGTAACGAAGCCGCCTGTGTTGCTTTTTATGTAGACGGTTTGGGTATGGAACTTGTCACCTTTGGCCAGAACCGTAAAGCCTTTAGCTTTGGTAGTCAAAAAATCAATGTGCACGTCAAAGGTGCAGAGTTTGAGCCCAAAGCTCACTTACCAGTCCCCGGTGCGTTGGACCTCTGTTTTATGGCTGATCGCCCATTAGATGACGTGATTGCACACTTACACGCCAAGGGCATCACCATTGTAGAAGGCCCTGTGCCACGCACAGGGGCTACTGGCCCCATACGCTCTATTTATCTGCGTGACCCTGACCTGAATTTGATCGAAATTTCTGAGCCCCTCACCACAACCTAACGCCATGTAGTGTGAGCCCCTATAGTGCTTTTTCTTTTGTAAGAGGCCCCATGAGTTCTGACCTGCTTCCTTTTGACCAGCTTAAACAACGTTGCCACGATGCGTGGAAAGCCTACACTCAGCACGACTTTGTGCGCCAATTAGGCGCAGGGTCGTTACCTGCCGAAGCCTTCAAGCATTATTTACGCCAAGACTATTTGTTCCTCGTGCACTTTGCTCGTGCCTGGGGCTTAGCGGTGTATAAAAGCCGTTCTATGCAAGAACTGCGCCAAGGTCTGGATAGCCTTAAAGCCATTGTTGATCTGGAAATGGGCCTGCACATTCAGTACTGCGAGCGCTGGGGCATTAGCGAAAAAGAGCTGGGTGAACTGCCTGAAGCCCGCGCCACCATGGCTTATACCCGCTATGTATTAGATGCGGGTAACCGTGGTGATTTATTGGATTTGCACGTCGCACTGGTGCCATGTCTGATTGGGTACGCTGAAATCGCCAGTTGGTTGGTAGAACAAGACTTTACTGATTTATCCGACGATAACCCATACGCAGATTGGATCAAGATGTACATCAGCCCTGAATTTCAGCAGGCCGCCAACGCCGAGAAAGACTGGCTGAACCAACACCTTAGCCACATAGATCCAGCGCGTATGGATTATCTGGCCACTACCTTTAGAGATGCCACACGGTTAGAGGTGGATTTCTGGCAGATGGGCTTAGATCAAGCCGACTAACACGACGTACTTGCCGCTGGCCTTAACGCCAATACTGCACCATCAGCATCATGCCAGCGGCTAGCCCTAAAAACGGGCCAAAATACAGCATGGTGGGCCAACTGGCTGTACGGCAACGCTGTAGCACGGCGTAACACAAGGCCAGCGCACTGGCTACAAACAGTACATACGGCACAGCTAGCACGCCCAACCATGCTCCTATACCTGCTAAGAACTTAGCATCCCCGCGCCCCAAGCCTTCTTTACCGCGTAATAGCGCAAACACTGTGCCTACTGCCCACGGCAAACCGTAGCCTAGTGCCGCCCCCCACACGCGATCTGACAATACCCACGGCGTATCGTAAGCACACCATAGCAATCCAGACCACAGTAAGGTGTAGCTCAACTTATCGGGTAAATAGCCGTACCAGCCGTCAAAGCACATTAACAGCCACAGTTGCACAAGAAATAAGCTCAACGCCATCTGCTGCATAGCATTGGCGGGCAAGGCTAACGCCAACAACAGACTCGCTACTACCCCGCTGTACACCCGTATTTGCTGACGACGATTTATCCTCTCTGCGACTGAAAACTCCTGGCAGCAAGCCGCCCATTGCCAGCGCAAATACAACAGCGAGGTTAGCCCCACAGCCAGCATCACCATCATGGCGTGGGGTGCACCACACGTATGGCTTCTTGCAATACCGCAACGGGTTCTTGAGGGGCGTCTACGGTGTAGCGAGCCCCGTGTTGTTCTACTTGTATAGATCGCGGCTCTACCACCACCAAACGCACACCATCGGCTAGCCAATCACCGTTTCTATAGGCTTGTGCGGGTGCCCCATCAATACTTAATAGCGCGGCGCCTTGGCTGGGCTGACTAGAGCTCATTACTCCTTGTATGAGTATGCGCACAGGGCCTCCAGCTTTGCCAAACCATGTGGCCACAGCATCGGCCTCCATGCCTTGCAATACGGTATGCGTCGCCGCCAACGGCGCAAAACGTAATGTGGTGGGTGCGGCTAAATAAGCCGTGCCATAACCCGCCACGCCAGCGGCTACCACTACCATCAAACGCTGTATCCATCGCGCCATAAAACTGACATATCTCATCTATACACTGGGGACCGGATTCAACAGTGCTCTGACCGGCATGATTTTTTCCACCCCAGAGTCTGGCATGTATTAATGAAAGAAGTATGACACCACAGCATTCACTCCCCCGCTCTACAACCGCCCAAGCCTCACAGCGCGGTTTCTCTCTGATAGAAATCATGGTGGTTATTGTCATCATGGGCATCATGGCCGCACTGGTGGTTCCCAACCTGCTTAGTCGCCCCGATCAGGCCCGTGTTGTCGCGGCTAAACAAGATATTGCGGGCATCATGCAAGCCTTGAAGCTCTACCGCTTGGACAATGGTTTTTACCCCAGCGCACAACAAGGTCTGCAAGCGTTACAGCAAAAACCTTCCGCACCACCTACGCCACAAAACTGGCAGCGTTATTTGGATAAAGTGCCTACGGATCCATGGGGTAATGCGTACCAATACCTCAACCCCGGCGTGAGTAACGATGTGGATGTGTTCTCTTTTGGCGCGGATGGTCAACGCGGCGGCGAAGAAATGAATGCAGACATTGGCTCTTGGCAGTAAGCGCAACCCTAGGCAACACGGCTTTTCATTATTGGAAGTCATTATTGTGCTGTTCATCATTGGCATAAGCACCAGTGTAGGCATACATTACCTACCCTCTACCTACGACAACAGCGTGAGCCAAGATGCCAAGCTGTTGACGCAGCGCTTTCAGGCGGCCCAGCGCTATGCCATCCAACATCAGCAAACACTGCGCTGGCAAAAACGCGAAGATGGCTTTGGGTTTGAGGCACTAGAAAACCCAACTTTTAACTCGCCCTTACCTGCCTCCCTCGCCCATGTTTCATGGCGTGGCGCACGATCCACCAACGTAACGCTGCAACCGTCTAGCACGCTATTGATAGAACCCTCGTGGTTGTACACCCCCTTGCTCATCACACTCGATAACGGCGTAGATAGGTTGATTATCCGCCGAGATTTGCATGGCAATTTTGATGTCAGTGCACCATGAACCGCACTGCATCACAACAAGGCTATACCTTGGTAGAGGTGTTGGTAGCACTGGCCATCATTAGCATTGCGCTGACGGCTGTGCTGCAAGCCCTGCAACTCAGCACTCGCAGCACGCAATCTATCAAGATGCGTAATCTAGCCCTGCATAGTGCGAGTAACACACTGGCTGAACTACGCTTGCAACGACAATTCCCTTCCCCAGGAAAACAGAATTACCCCTGTACGCAAGGCATGTACGAGTTCAACTGTGAAGTCACCAGTGCTAGCACCGAACATGCCAAGTTCAGACAAATCACGGTGCGCGTCACGCTGCCTGATCATCAACAAAACTTTGCCTATTTGCACGGCATTTTGATGCAACCATGACGCACGCGGCCACCACACAGCGCGGCTTCACCTTATTAGAGGTGTTAGTGACGCTGCTGATCATGAGCTTGCTGAGTGTGCTGTCGTGGCGCGCGTTGGATTACATACAGCGTACGCAATCGCAACTGCAAGACACCCAAACACGGCATCAATCCATACATGCTGTGCTACAGCAGTTAGAGCACGACATACTGCACCGCCAAAGCTCACCACTGTTCAATGAAGAGCTTAGCGATTTTCCGCTGCATCCGGATGGCATTGGCTCCGCCTACAGCGCCTTGGTCTGGGAGCAACAACCACGCAGTAACGTACTGGCCATACGCCAAACGGCTACCCCACCAACTGTGGGTAATGTGTGGCTGCAATGGCGCAGTGAGAACAACGTACTGTACCGAGATCAAGGCATACCATTTGCGACCTTGCCTGGCGCTTTACCTGCTACACAAAACCCTGTTCTGGATGACGTTCAGCAATTCAGCGCACGCGCGTGGATACCCGCACGTGGCTGGATGCCGCTACCGCTGACACAAACCACACGAGCACCGACTGGCATAGAAATCACCATCGTCAGACTAGAGCGTGGCCAATCAGTACGCTATCGCAAGGTGATCCCACTATCATGAATCGCTTTACGTTACAGCAAGGGCTGGCCGTCATTAATGCCTTGGTCATCGTGTTTGCCACCAGCGCAATTGCCGCGGCCTTGATTAGCAAACAAACGGAATACAGCGAACAATCCATCATTGAAAACGATGTGACCCAAGCCACGTGGTTGTTACGTGGTGCGATGGATTGGACACGTCAATTGCTGCTGCAAGATAGCCGCCATAGTGCGCTTACCACCAAACATGGCTTATGGGCGCAGCGTATAGACCGTATGCCTATTGAAGATGAACGCAGCACGGCCTATTTCTCGGGTTTTCTCAGCGATGAACAAGCCAAATTCAACCTACTACGCTTGCAACGACAAGGTGAAACTCGCCCCGAAGAAATCACCCGGTTAGAAAAGCTGCTGCACAGTGTTCAACTACCCAAAACCTTAGCGACGGCTCTTGCCCAGCAAATTGCTCAGGCGTATCAAAGTACTCAACACCCAGCCACTCAGGTGGGGGGCAGACTGCCTTCTGAACTCATTGCGGCACAGTCGTTAAGCCCTGCACAACGCGCACGTTTAGATGACTACACCACGTTGCTGCCCCCCGATACGCTGCTAAACATCAATATGGCCTCCCCCCAAGTGCTGCATAGCTACATAGACGATTTAAGCCTTGCCGATGCGGTACGGCTCACCACGCAACGAGATCAAGGCAGATGGTTTAACCAAGCCTCGGACCTCAGCTTGCAACTCCCCCCTGGAGTGTCCATCCCCGCTCGCACGTTAGGCGTCAAAAGCCAGTGGTTTAGTGCGCAGGGACTATTGGAGATTTCCGGCACTCAGCAATCGTTGCAAGCTCTAGTAGAACGCAAAGGCTCACAAGCTTTCATTCGCTGGATACGGTATTAATCATGCGCACCCATTTACAAATTCTGCTGCCTGAACTAGAGCACCTCACCGTAGAGAGTGAGGTGGCGTTTGCGCTGATCTACAAGCGTGAACACATTACACGACAAGGCAACGCTACGCTTAGGCAATTGGCCCAACAGTTTGCAACAGTGCCATTTCTATTGATGGTGCACACCTTGGATACGGTGCATACCACCATTCGTATTCCACCCGTCAAAAAAGCTCAGCAAGCCATGGCCATACAAAGCCGTTTACAGCAAATGCTGCTGGCACCACTACAACAACATCTGTTTTGTTATGAGCCTTTGCCCGATCACGGCTTTAGCGTCGCGTGGACAGAACGAGCCCCTTTGCAAACCTTGCTGCATAGTCTGCATGCGCTAGGGGTAAACCGTGTGCTGATGCAACCTGTTTGCCTCAGCAAAACACAGGCTAACGCCCCCACCTGCTATGTCTGGAGTAAAGCGCTGGAATTAGGCGCCCAACTGCAGCATCACACCCCATTAGAAAAACGACTACGCCGCCCACTAGGCTGGACATTAATCGCGTTGGCTGTATTGGTGGCTGCTCTGTATGTACACACCCGTCAACAACGTCACGAACTGCAGCAGCTACACACCCTGGCTCAGCACGCCGTGAGTGAACGGTGGCCGCAGTTGCCTGTGGTGATAGCTCCCCTCAAGCAAGCTCAACAAGCGCTGCAAAGTACAGGCCAACCCGATCCGTCTATTGCGCTTAGCTTGCCAACGTTACTGCAACGATCAGCCCAATGGCTGCAGCCCTTAGCCCCTGCCGTGCACTCCATAGCCTGGGACGATCACACCCTACGCATCACACTACAACCCGATAGCAATACGCAATCCGTAGACGCCTTACTGGAACAGACCCACACACAACTGCAAGCACAAGGATTGCAGTGGGTATATGAGCCGAAGAAAGCCCCTCTTGTGCTGCAACTACAACCCTTAACACCATGAAACCGGCCTCATCCTTACTGCACTTACGTCAGCGTATAGACCAGCGTCTGCAACCCTTACTTTCTGGCCTGCAACAACAGTGGCAGCGCCAAACACCACGAGAACGGTTGCGTGTACGTGTACTGTTATGGTGTCTGCCTTTTTTGGTGCTGGGATACGTCGCGTTTCAACTGTGGCAGCTATCACAACAACACTCGCAGCAGCTACGCGTCGCACACTACGAATTTACTCAGCTACAAACGCTACTAGGTCAGCCCACACCTACCGCAATACCTACTGCACAGTACTCGCCTACTGAGGTATACGAGGCACTACAAAACAGTTTGCAGCCGTTTAAAAACGATCAAGCCACGTTGGTTTCCCTACCTGATCACACAAACAGCTGGCAATTACGCTTACAGCAGGTGCCCGCTGAAGAGGCGCTGGTGTGGCTGCTGCACACCCCTGCTTCGTTGAATCTACACATTACGGCTACTAAGCTTTCTCGATCACGCATTGAAGGAAGAGAACAAGCCGGCGTACTCAGTGGGACCGTGACCGTGCAATACCAAATTCCCGCTACTGAGGGAGTGTCACAATCATGACACGAATTCTTCTTATTCTTATGGCTGCCCTCGCGTTTGCAGCCGGTTTTCTAGTGGCTGCACCCGCATCCTGGCTACACGTTTTGATGCCAGCCTTTCTACAACTTAATGTCAGTGAAGGCACTCTATGGAAAGGAAGTTCACAACTCATCGTGAATACTCAACACCCACAAGCGCTACCTTCGCGTATTCACTGGCAGTGGAACTGGACTCCGTGGCCCCAACTACAGATCAACAGCGATGACCTGGCTCAACCCTTACTGCTGACTCTGAACGGTACCAGACTCAGTATTGGTCAATCGCGCTTGCAACTACCGGCCAGCCTGTTAAGCAGCGTCCACCCGTTACTGGCATCGCTGCAACCCCAAGGCAACCTTAGCCTAAGCTGGCCCACCTTCTATGCCAACTCACCTGCAGCCATAGATCTGCAATTGCACTGGCAGGACGCCTCTGTAGCCGTCAGCTCCTTACGCCCCTTGGGTTCGTATGTACTAGACCTACAACTGGCTAAATCGTCCTCACTGCAACTACGTACCGAACACGGCCCGCTGCAACTGCGTGGTCAGGGCAGCTTCGGCGCCACACAACCCTGGAGTTTTACCGGGGAGGCTTACAGCAGCCCAGAATACTTTGCTGCCTTACAACCGTTATTGCACCTGCTAGGCCCCGTCCACGATGGACGTGCTGCTATTCGCCTGCAGACTGCACCTTGATCATTTGGCGTGATTTTTGTTATGCGTATTGAACGTTTTTTCCCGTTAGCAGCATTAAGCAGCATTTTGGTACTTCAAGGCTGTAGTACCTTGTCAGAGTCAGAATCCCGCCCGCCCTCTAGCCCGCTTACCATCCAAACCTCCAGAACGGTTGCCGCAGATGCGTATGCTCAACCTGCAGCCACCCGTACCGTAGGCGAGAGTTCTAGACGCCCTGTGCGCCCGGCTTCCACGTGGAAGCAAGCGGCTGAAACACCTAGGTTATCGGCCCCTGCCCCTATAGGCGCACAAAACCCCGGTGACACCCTGACCTTAAACTTTGTGGAAGCGGACCTGGCACAGGTTGTGCGTACGTTGGCAAGATTTACTGGCAGAAATTTTATCGTAGACCCTCGTGTACAAGGTCAGCTCACGTTAGTGTCAGAAGTACCGGTTAGCCCACAGCAAGCCTACAGCATGCTGTTAGGTGCATTGCGTATGCAAGGCTTTGCTGTCGTACACAGTGAAGGCAGCAGCAAAGTCGTGCCAGAAGCCGAGGCCAAAGTACACGCCAGTGCCGTCAGCTATTCAGCCTCAGAGCTGGCTAACCTTAGCGGCGAAATTGTCACGCAGGTCTTTAATCTGAACTACGAAAAAGCCGCTGATTTGGTGGCTGTGCTGCGTCCTATGGTATCGCCCAGCAACCCCATCACCGCCTACCCCAATAACAACAGCTTGGTGATTACCGATTACGCCGACAACATTGCTCGCGTCGCCGATGTGATTGCGCGCATTGATACCTCACACAGCTTAAACACTGAGCTCATCACCATCGAACACGGCGTGGCATTGGACGTGGCAGCCTTGGCGAATCAACTGCTGAACGACGCCAATAGCGAACCGTATGCACGCACGCAAATCGTGGCTGACCCGCGTACAAACTCTATTATTATCCGTGCCGGTAGTTCGTCCAGATTGGAGATGGCCAAGGACCTGATCTACAAAATCGACTCGCCTAACGCCAGACCCAACAACCTGCATGTGGTGTACCTCAAAAATGCGCAGGCCACCCATTTAGCACAGGTACTAAAGGGAGCACTGGAAGGCTTAAACCCACAAAGCCCCGCAACCGGTATGGGATCAGCTATGCCAGCAGCAACCTCTGCCAACGCTAACCCCGCTCCCACAGCCATCAATGCCGACACCATGCAAAACAACTTGATGGCTTCTGGCGCATTGCCACAACCCACCAATTTGCAGCCAGTGAGTGTCTCAGCAGGGGGCGCTACCATCCAAGCCGATCCCACCACCAACACCTTAATTATTTCTGCCCCACCACCTCTGTATCGCAGCATACGTGAGGTAATTGATCTGCTGGATCAACGTCGTGCCCAAGTACTGGTAGAAAGTTTAATCATTGAAGTCAACGCTGACGATGCCGCTGAGTTTGGTATTCAGTGGATGGCGGGCGGTAGCCATTTGGGTGAAGGCGGTAGCGGTTTTGTTGGGGGTACTAACTTAGGAGGTAGCGGTGTAGGCACGACAATCACCGGTGCCACCACACTGGATGCGCTGGGGCAAGGCCTAAGCCTTGGTTTGGTGAAAGGTACTGTCAACGTACTAGGCCAAGAGATCGTTAACTTGGGTGTATTAGCACGCGCTTTGGAAAAAAATGGCGCAGCTAACATCTTGTCCACGCCTAACCTCCTCACCATGGATAACGAAGAAGCCAGCATTATCGTGGGCCAAACCGTCCCCTTTGTGACGGGGCAATACACCACCTCTGGCGATGGATCCAGCAACCCGTTTCAAACCATTGAGCGTGAAGACGTGGGGTTGACCTTACGTATACGCCCACAAATCTCAGAAGGCGGTACAGTGAAACTGGCCTTGTACCAAGAGGTCAGCAGCATAGACCCCAATATGTCGATGAGCTCATCCACGCTAGTCACACGCAAGCGAGCGCTGGAAACCAATGTGCTGGTAGATGATGGCCAAGTGATTGTATTGGGTGGTTTGTTGGAAGACAGCACCCATGACAGCACCTCTGCCGTGCCTATTTTGGGCAGCTTACCCGTGGTAGGTAGCCTGTTTCGCTATGAAACACGTAAACGCACCAAAACCAACCTGATGATTTTCTTGCGCCCCCACATTGTGCGCGACCAGCAAGATAGCCAGCGCCTGACGTTGGACCGCTACAACTACATGCGCTCTACCCAACAAGCCATGCCCTTTAATGACCTGTGGTTTAGCAATATTGGTGGCCCAAATGCGTTGCCAGATTTAACGCCATTACAGCAATCGCAGCTAGACATGCGAGGCCAATACTAATGTTATTGCCTTATAGCTGGTCTAAAACCCAACGCCTGATCTTGCGTGAAGACAATCAACAGTTGCAGGCGCTGCACTGTACTGACACCCCAGACTGGGCGCTGGCCGAAGTACGTAGACGCTATAGGCAAGCCGATTTCAAACTGGTGCCCGCTCAAGAAATTGAGCAGTGGTTAAACAGCTCTTACGGCCAGCAAGATAACGCGGCAGCCGTCATGGATGCCGCTAGCAACGAGATTGATCTGGATTCCCTCATGCATGAAATGCCTGAGGTAGAGGACTTGCTGGAGTCTAGCGATGATGCCCCCATCATCCGCATGATCAACGCGTTGCTGACCCAAGCTGCTAACCAAGGGGCCAGCGATATACACATAGAACCCTTTGAAAACCGGTCGGTGGTGCGCTTTCGTATAGACGGCACGCTACGCGATATTGTGCAGCCCAAACGTGCCCTGCATAACGCCCTGATCTCACGTATCAAGATCATGGCTAAATTGGACATTGCTGAAAAACGCTTGCCCCAAGATGGCCGTATCTCGCTACGTGTAGGGGGGCGTGCCATTGATGTACGCGTGTCTACCCTACCCACGGGTCACGGCGAGCGCGCTGTGCTGCGCTTACTGGACAAATCAGCTGGCAGATTAGAGTTAGCTGCGTTGGGCTTAGCCCCTACCCATTACCAGCAGTTGACCTCATTGATACGTCGCCCCCACGGCATTGTGCTGGTGACTGGCCCAACTGGTAGCGGTAAAACCACCACCTTATATGCCGCCATTGGCTGTTTAGATGCACAAACCACCAATATCCTGACCGTCGAAGACCCTATTGAGTACGACTTGGCTGGCGTCTCGCAAACACAAGTAAATTCGCGCATTGATCTGCACTTTTCCACGGCACTGCGCGCCATCCTGCGCCAAGACCCCGACGTCATCATGATTGGTGAGATCCGCGACCTAGAAACTGCACAAATTGCCGTGCAAGCATCGCTGACGGGTCACTTGGTATTAGCCACCTTGCACACCAACGATGCCGTATCCGCCGTCACACGTTTGATTGATATGGGTATAGAACCGTTTTTGCTCGCCAGTACGCTGCAAGGAGCCTTAGCTCAACGGCTTATCCGTAAGCTATGCGAGCACTGTAAAACACCCATCGCCTCTGGGCGCGCACAACGTAACCCACAGGGCTGTGAGCATTGTGGATTCACGGGCTACCGAGGGCGTACTGGCATACACGAGCTATTTGTGGTGGATGACAGCTTACGTAGCCTGATTAGCCAAAACGCCGATACCCACACGCTGCGCCACCATGCCCAAGAACACGGCATGCACGACTTGCACCATGACGGTTTGCGCTGGTTAGATAGTGGCCAAACCTCAGAAGAAGAGCTGCAACGCGTCACGCGAGAACATTAGCCATGACGTACTTTCACTATCAGGCTATTGATGCTGCGGGTAAAACCATACAGGACTTTATTGAAGCTGATACGCCCGAACAGGCACAGTCGCTACTCGCCCAGCAAGGTTTATTGGTACTCAAACTACGCGCCAAATCGCGCACAGGAGTTCACTCTAAGCGCTCCTTAAAACTAGGCGACCGAGAGTTAAGTTGGATGACCCGCCAACTGGCCTGTTTGTTAGATGCGCAACTGCCTTTAGAGGCAGCCTTAACCGCCGTGATAGAACAAAGCGACAGTACTGCGACACAGCAGGTGCTGCGCCACATACGCCAAGAAATACGATCGGGGCAACGTCTGGGCCAAGCCTTGGGGCAATTTCCACACATATTTCCCGACATTTATCGCGCTTTGGTGGATGCCGGTGAGCACTCAGGCCAGTTAGATACCGTGCTGACCAAACTGGCGGACTACATAGAAAAACGCCACCAACTGCGTAACAAGCTCACCAATGCCCTGATCTACCCAGTGATCGTCAGCATTGTGTCGGTATTGATCGTGATCTTTATGCTGAGCTATGTCGTACCGCAGGTGGTCAACGCCTTTGTACAAACCCAAAATAGCTTGCCACCCTTAACGGTAGCCATGATTTGGTTAAGTGACTTCACCCGCGAATGGGGCGTGGTGTGTCTGATTGTTCTAGGTATAGCGATTGTTGGTTGGCGTTTTGCCTTACGCGTGCCCTCACTACGCTTAGCCTGGGATGCCAAACTACTGAAAGCCCCCTTGCTAGGGAAATACTTACAAGGCGTGGATATTGCCCGCTTTGCGTCTACCTTAGCGATTTTAAATAGCAGTGGCGTCCCGTTATTGGCGGCCTTACAAGCCGCACAACGCACCATACGCAACACCCACTTACAGCAAGCCATCGCCCAAAGTACGCTCGCTGTACAGGAAGGCTCTAGCCTTGCCTCGGCCTTACGCCAACACCAAGGCTTTCCACCGCTATTAATACACTTGGTGCAAAGCGGTGAACGCACAGGGCAATTAGCGCTCATGCTTGAGCGTGCTGCCAACACCCTGTCTACTGAATTGGAACAACGTGCCACCACTAGCACAGCCATCTTAGAGCCTCTGATGATTCTATTTATGGGCGGCTTTGTGATGCTGATTGTGTTGGCTGTGATGCTGCCTATTATTGAATTGAATCAGTTGATTCAATAAACCCATCATGTTGACCTCACCATACGTCGTATCTCACGCAACGATACCTCAACAGCTATCGCCTATACGCACACTTTCTACGCCTATAGGTTGCGCTAGGGCCTTATGAATTTGTGCCGCTAATGCCCCAACCTTAGGATTGCGTGCTGCTTCTGGCAGCTTATCCACATAGACCAACGCCAACATCAGCGCATCGCGTCTTTTGTGCTCATAGCTTCTAAATAAGCTCGTTGCCACAGCTACATATTTTTTATCGTCCGCCAACGTATGAAAACGCTGCAACAAATCGTGCTCGATGTCTGAGAGAGGTATGGGGCTTCGACGCCCTAATGCCTCTAAATACGTGATAGCAGGCTCCACGACCGCCTGTAGTAAATCATCGTAGGGATCCAACTCTGCCAGCACCCCGAGTATAGGTAACGCCGCTTCAATCTGGCCCTGCTCAACCAAGCTGGACGCATCATACATAAGGTCTTCATAAGCGTGCGCGCGCTCTATCTCATCAAGTTCGCTAATACGCACTAACTCGGCTGCAAGGTTCACGGCCACTATTTGACTCCTTTGCACAATCGCTGATGTTCTGCCCTATTATCCTTTAGCCACGCACCCATACCAATAAAAAACGCCCATGAGAAACTCATGGGCGTTTGCCTGCCTAGTACAGCGTTAGCTTAGAAATCCTGCAAAGCCAATGCCGGATCACTCACGCCATGCTTGCCGGTTTCTACACGACCAGCAAATCGACGCACATAACTTGGATCAGAATCTGAACTCACCGAGAAGTCGTACCAATGACCGCTCTGTTTCAGCTCCCAAGCCAATTTCTGTTTTTCACCTGGACCTACTTTTGCTACCCATGGACCATCTTCACGGTAGAAGTTAGCTTGCACGGTAAACGTACATGCCTCTTTACCGCCGTTCATCAGTTCCACATAGGCATCGCCATTGGTCACGTCGTAACACACGCGGATCTCAGGATTAGCGGGGTTGAAGGTCAGGTTGCTGGTATTGCCTTTGAAGTGACGATGGAAACCATTAGGACCCAATACCCACAAGTCATACCGGCCCACGTTGTCCTTCACGACATCCCAAGTATCTTCCAATGTTTTACCTGGCTCTACCATGTAGCGACGTGGCAAACGATCCAGATTCAACTTGTCGTACACATGGAATACCGCCGCACGCTTACCAGTATTGCTAAACATCAGCAACACACCAGAGCTTGCATCACAACGTGCACTCACATGCAGGTGGTAATCCAAAGCACGCGATGGACGTACACCCACTTCTTGCGCTGGAAGCTTAGTAATGGATGGACGTGGCACCTGTGCTAATGCCTGTTGAGCAGCACGAATAGAGTCCGCCTCACCCTTGGTATAACGACCTTTCAAGAATGGCAAGGGTTCATCGTTAGGGGTCTTAAAGTTAAAGGCAGAGGTCAAATCACCACATACAGCACGACGGTATGGGCTGATGTTAGGCTCCATCACGCCAAAACGCGCTTCTATAAATTTAATCACAGAGGTGTGGTCAAACACATCCGAGTTCACCCACCCACCACGACTCCATGGCGAAATCACATACATGGGTACACGAATACCTGGGCCATACACTTTTCTATCCGGTGTAGGCTGGCTGCCTGCACTACTAGGTTTTTTATGTGTGTAGTACTCATAACCCATTTGCTCTACAGCAAGTGTTGTTTTACCTGCTAGTGAACCGTCTGCGTTATACGAAGGCGCTGATGGTGATGGTACATGATCAAAGAAACCATCATTTTCATCAAAGTTCACCAGTAAAACGGTCTTGCTCCAGACTTCAGGGTTAGCGGTTAATGCATCCAATACTTCTTGGGTGTACCAACCACCTTGTACTGGACTGGAAGGCCCTGGGTGTTCGGAGTAGTTGGCTGGCGCAACAATCCACGACACTTGTGGCAAGGCGTTGTTCTGTACATCATCACGTAGTTGTTGCAGCATCCCGCCATCAGGCATGGTGTTAGCGATGCCCTTGTACAACGGTGCTTTGGCGTCATCATCGGGGTGGTAAGCAGGGAACAACACGCCCACTGGCTTACCTGAGGCCACATTGGCTTTACGGTACTGCTTAAAGCCAGCCAAAGGGTTATCCGTAAAGTTATCTGGCATGTTCTGGTATACCTTCCAGCTAATGCCTGCTTCCTCTAAACGCTCAGGGTAGGTTGTCCACTCAAACCCCACCAATGATGTCCCTATGCTATCCAAGGTATTGTTCACCACCGCTTCGTTCGTAGCAGTAGGGCCGTTGGTGCCGGTCCACAAGAACAAACGATTCGAGTTAGTACCTGTGTGCATAGAGCAATGGTAGGCATCACAGATAGTGAACGCATTAGCCATCGCAAACTGAAAAGGCAGCTCTGTTTCACGGTAAAAGCCCATAGAATGCGCTTGTTTGTGCTTGGCCCACTCTGTCATACGGCCGTGATCCCACGCCAATTGACCATCTACCCAAGTATGTGGTGTACCACTGACACGCTGCGCATTCCCTTTGCTGCTATCCAAATGATAGGGCGTGATTTCTTTGCCCGCACTATCATGCTGCTCCCATACGGATCGACCGTTAGGTGCTGGAATCGTAAACCTGTCCCCAAAACCACGCACGCCTTTCATGGTGCCAAAGTAATGGTCAAAGGAACGGTTTTCCTGCATGAGCACCACAATGTGCTCTACATCCTCAATCGTGCCGGTACGTGAATTTGCCGGAATAGCCAATGCACGTTTAATGCTGGGCGGGAAAGCAGCCAACACACTAGCAGCCACACTGCTACCTGCCATACCACGGATAAAATTTCTTCTGGATACACTCATGACGTTTATCTTGTCCTGCAATTAAGGAGCACAGTGAATCACTGCGGCGGGAGGAGTGGAAGGATCTGGTTTTTCAGGCGTAGTAGGCGAATCATCATCACTGTCATTACTACCACCGCAAGCGGCCAGTCCTATGCTCAGTGCCACCACACAAAACAGGCGGCCCAGATAACGTCCCCATATAGCAGGACGCGAAAATTGCGTTGATGTGAACATAACTAATCCTTAAGGGTGCAAGGCAGAAATAGGCTGACGCGAGGCATAAATGTTTTTCACCTCATCTAGCGTCAACAGACGGTTCCACACGGCTAAATCGCTGTAGCTTTTCACGCCGGTGAAGCTGTAGTTTTTGGAGTACTTGCCGGTCACGTCGTCACCAAAGCCCATCAGACCGGCTCCCGTGCCACCAATGGCTTTCACACGAGCATCTGCCATATCTTTCTGGCTATTTTGTTGACCTGCGACGGGGTCCATCAAATAGGCATAAAGCTGTTTGTTTTTCTTATCCACAGCTACAGCTACGTACGCCCACTCATTAGGCGTTAAGCTAAAGTTTTGCAGTTCATCCCTATTGCCTCCACCACCGGTGTTGAAGCGCAGCTCGCAGTTAGCAAACATACCAATTGCCAAGCCAGGGTTGTTACCGCTGTCGTAGTCTTTGTTCGCCAAAACAGACGAACCACCGCCTATGCATACGCCGTTTGTTTTGAACCAGAAACCAATCGTGAATGCCTCAACGGAAGGATCTGTCGTCACATCGGCATTGGCCATATTCAGCTTGTAACCGGCTAAACCACCTTGTTTGTATGCACCCAGATCCATCATCAAGGCGCTATTGGCACTAGGTGTAGTGGAGGGTTTGTAGGGCAAGTCGCTGGCATTGGTCACCCATGTGGCACCTGGGTTAGCCGTGTTCCATGGCGTGAAGGTAGAGACCTGTTTCACGTCATCTGCTTTACCGTTCAAGAATGGGTAGTACAGCACCATGCCGTTTAGCACGCTGGCATTCAACATAGGCGGAGGCAATACAACGGTTTGCACTGCTGCCGTACCACCTTGAGTACGGATCTCATAACGCAGTGGTAGCAACTCACCCTCTGGGCCGCTAGGGATCATGTAATCCACATAACGACGAGTCGTGGCATCAACACTCGCTAACAGTTGACCTTCACGATAAATTTCCACCGGTGCAGCAAACTGAGCATCGCTGTATAACGTCCACTCCAGCACTAAGTTGTACGTGCTGAGGTTGTAGTCATAGACCAGTTTGGTCAATTGAACCGGGTTACGTAGATCGTTACCGTTAAAGGCGTAGTTACCGGCTGACGGTGCTGCATCCATACCCGCTAACACCGTAGGCAGTACGTCCACAATAGCCGCATGATCCAACACGCCGCGAGACACATCGCCTGCGGCAATAACCGTGTCACTCACCGGAATATTGCTCAACATCCAACCGGTTTTATTACGCTCGAACTGTGCGCCCGATACCGAGCCGAACTCGTCCATGCCATAGCTGCCCACCAACACGATCTGCCATGATTCATCAGCCGCCAACGCCTCACGCTCACCGATCAATGCGACTAAACCGTCAAGGTCGCTCAACACCGTTTGCAACTGCTGTTTATATTGCGCTGAACCTAAACCATGCTGATCAGAGAGCTTTAGCAGGCCCGAGTACTGCGCCAAAATAAAATCATCACCGTTCACAACCGCTTCACGGCTATGCGTGGTCACACAGCCATCGTCATTGGCGCATTCTGATAACGCCGTAATGTCGCCGTCATCCACGTTCGTTTGTAAGGTTGTGAGGTAGTCAGGCGTGCTCACCACCAATGCTGTTTGCGCTTCTGGATCAGCCTGTTTTACCCAGTCAAAAACCGTTGGTGTTTTGAGTGCAGGACCAGTGCTAGGCAATACTGTGCTCAAGCCATGCTCAACCGCCCATGTGCCTGTTACCAACGAAGCCCAACTTGGCAAGGCTTTAGTTTGTTGTTCCGATGACGTTCCGGCGTAACCACCGCTGCGCAGTGGCAGCAATTCGCCGAGTTCCTGCAAGGTTGGATGCATGGATAATGCTGCCTGCAATGGCTCCATCACCAATCCATCCACATGAACGACTAGTGTTTTTTTACCGCCCAGAGCACCAAAGCTTTGCTCTGGCGGTGTGGTTGTTGATGAGTCGTCATCATCGCTACCGCCACCACACGCGCTTAATAATGCGGTCAACAGCACCGTTACGGTAACTGTTCCTGCGCGCCAACCTTTTTTCTTACGAAGAGGAACCAATGTCATGATAGAGCTTCTTTAAAATCGCCATACCGCGCGACAAAACACACCAACCTTTGTCATGCCTACAGCAAGTGATACGTTGCACACACGTACAACCAGGAACATGTGCCAGTATCGCGAGGCGAAGTGATAGGTGAATGACAGCAACCATGCTTTTCTTGATGCATGCATTACAAAATTTAAGGTGCGGTCAATTCCAAGGTATCGACGAAGGCTTGTATCACTGCCGTTTCTTGGCGCTCTTTCAAGAAATACACGTACTCGTGCACCGGCAATGACACATCCAATAGCGGGATGGTCCGCACATCAGGGAAAGGAGGGATTTCACGTTGGGGCAACAAGCTACAGCCCATGTTGTGGCGCAACGCCCAGTGGATGGCTTCGCGGCTACCCACCTCGATGAGGGAGGCCAGTTTCACATCGTGCTGCTGCAAACTGTCCAATACGATATGGCGTGTCATAGACCCTTGCTCACGCACTAAGAAGTCGTGCTTCACCAGATCGTTTAATGACACTGCCGTTTTTCTTGCCAAGGGGTGACGCGTATGACACACGAAAAAAAGCTGATCCTGCGCCAACACTTTGCAGCGCATAGCATCGTCTTGTATGAGTAAAGACGACGTACCTATTTCTAGCTCGTAATTGCGTACCGCATTAAGTATGTCTACAGAGTTTTTTTGCAGATAACAGACTTCTACCGCAGGATAGCGTGCTTGAAACGCATGCACTTTTTCCATGATGTAGTACGGGCCTGTCGCCCCCACCCGTAAACAGCCGCCCTGCATTTTTTTATAGTCGCGCAGCATGAACTCCACTTGCGTGGCTTGCTGCTGCAGTAAGAGCAAATGCGGCAATATGTGCTGCCCTTCTTTGCTGATAACCAGCCCTTTACCTTGCCGATAAAACAGCTCAATACCGTAGCGTTGTTCTATCTGCCGTATATAGTTGGTGATGGTAGGTTGGCTAAGGGCTAGCCGTTGCGCAGCATAGGTAATGCTGCCATGCTGGGCAACCAGCAAAAAAGCTTGAAATGGCAGGGAGATCATCGTTGGCACTACAAAACAGGGACACAAGGCTCAGTGCAGCACACGCCGCCCTGATGCCGTTCCTGCATCATAAAAGCCCAATATGACAGAATGTAGATGATAGCGAGAAACGCCATGCTCTGCGCTTTGATACCGCTCTGTTTTGAAAATAGGCGGTATAGATGGCGGCCCCAACAGGAATCGAACCTGTAATCTTCCCTTCGTACCACTACAGTTTTCACTGCCCTGCATTGCACAGGTTTGTAGTCTGGACTCTATCTTAGCCATAGCAAATTGCCGTAGGCTGCGCCTGTCGAGTCTCTACACGTTCCTCTTGCGAGGCTTCGCTCGGTATTGCCGCGTTTGCACAGGGGGTTCACCGAATTTAAGCGCATTCACTGCCAAGCTTTCGCTTAGGCGTGCCCAATTTTGTTTAGGAGGGGAAAGTTATATCCATTTAACTATGGAGCCACAGCCCAAAATTATAAAGACTTTAGGCTGGTACGGGCAAATGAAAATAGCGTAATCTAACAGATTGCGCGACCAGCCTAGACTTTCCAGCATGTTCGATACTTTTCTACTGATACTGCCTGACTTCCTATTGATAGCTCTGGGCGCCCTGTTGAAACACCGCCTAGGCTTTCAAGGTGAGTTTTTCAGCTACGCTGAAAAGCTGGTGTACTACGTGCTGTTTCCCGCCCTGCTCTTCTACTCTATTAGCCAGACCTCATTGCAAGGTGATGAGACTCTCTTGCTCTTAGCTGCCGTCGTGTGCCTTACTGCCGTAGGTGCTGTCGCGGCCTGGTTAGCAAAACCAATCTTAAAATGCGACGGCTTACAACACGCCTCGCTACAACAATGCGCCTTTCGCTTTAATACGTATTTGGCCTTGTCCTTAGCCTCTGCTTTGGCGGGCCCTAATGGCGTAGCCATCATGGCGGTATTTGTAGGGCTGTCTGTACCTATAGTGAACGTCTTGGCTGTGCATGCACTGGCTCGTAATAGCAATCGCAACCCGTACAAAGAAATTCTGGCAAACCCGCTCATTATTGCAACCGTCTTAGGCTTGGCCTTTAGCTTGCTGGATATTTCTATGCCCACTCCCATTAACACAGCGCTAAGCCGTTTAGGCGCATGTGCCTTGGCGATTGGTTTGCTCTGCGTGGGGGCCACTATTTCTATTAAGGCGCTGCATGGTGCTCAACGCTTAGTGGGCTGGATTATTGCGGTCAAACTGCTGATCGTGCCTATCTCTGCCGTATTCATCAGCAAGTTACTGGCGCTATCACCACTAGAAACACAAATGCTGATTCTGTTTGCCGCCTTACCTACCGCATCGTCAGCTCACGTACTGGCGGCCCGCATGGGCGGTAAAGGTGACTTGGTCGCCACTACGATGTCATTAGGCACACTGCTGGCGGCACTAACACTACCTCTTTGGATTCAATTTTCTTTATCATGATGGTTGCAACTACAGATTCAACATCACATGGAATCTGCTACACCGTGATACTGACAACGACGGTTTCCATCTCTGACACGGATACGTCAGTAGTCACCCACAGTCAAAAGCTGTTTTTATAGCAATCATCATGTGGCTTTTTACAAGCACTCCTCTGCTTACTTAACCGTTTACGATTTCCATGCGTTTTCTAAATCTATTTTCTGAGTTCATTGGTAAAACCTTTGCCATCTGGACCTTATTATTTGCTCTGTTGGGCTTTTTCTCCCCTCAGATGTTTGTCCCCTTAAAAGACTTAATCGTCTATTTTTTAGGGATAATCATGTTCGGTATGGGCCTAACCCTGACAGTAAAGGACTTTTCTGAGGTAGTAAAAAAACCTCTGCAAGTTCTGCTAGGTGTATGCGCTCAATTCATTATCATGCCGTTGCTGGCTCTGGCTTTAGTCAAGCTTTTCAACATTGACCCACTGCTAGCACTGGGTGTGGTGCTGGTAGGTTCGTGCCCAGGCGGTACTTCCAGCAACGTGATCACCTATCTTTCTCGTGGTGATGTGGCGCTGAGCGTAACGATTACCAGCATAACCACATTGCTAGCCCCATTCATGACTCCGCTATTGCTGAAGTTGTTGGCCGCTGAAAGCATTGACGTTTCTTTCTACGCCATGATGATGTCCATCATCAACTTTGTGATTGTGCCTATTGCTCTGGGTTTAGTGGTACGCCTGTTATTGGGTGCCCGCGTCTCCACAATTACCCCTGTGCTACCCATCGTGTCGGTGGCTGGCATTGTCATGATCGTCGCCATCGTTGTGGCACTGAACCAAGCGCGTTTGCAAGAAACTGGCTTGATCATCATTGCTATTGTGATCCTGCACAATACTTTTGGTTATCTGTTTGGTTACATCGTTGCCCGCATCATGGGGTTAGGCTTGGCACAACGTAAAGCCATCTCTATTGAGGTAGGCATGCAGAACAGTGGCTTAGGCGCAGCACTTGCCAGCAAACACTTTGATCCTATTGTGGCGGTTCCAAGTGCACTATTTAGCGTTTGGCACAACATCAGTGGTGCGATATTGGCAAACTTCTACGCCAAACTAAACGATAAAAAGTAGCCTCCGGCTCTTGTGGCTCCCTCTATATCTATATATAGGCAGCACAACACTCGATAGTCACAGCAAGGGTGAACTGGTGACAGCACCCCGTCATTAGGTACACTCCTTGCTGCACTCTCTTTGCTACCCTACATACTGCCTCTTTCTTTTATAGTCATGACCACTAAACCTGCTCCTTTGCTTAGCCTAGATTTGTATGCGGCTGACGAATCCGTCACCCAGCAAGTGGCCGAATGGCTGTCGCCGTTGGTGTGCTCCGCTAACGATAATGGTGGCCACATTCACCTTATTGGCGACTTAGGTGCAGGAAAAACCAGTTTCACGCGAGCTTTTTTACGACACGAAGGTGTAACGGGGCGTATCAAAAGCCCAAGTTACGGTCTAGTAGAAAGCTATAATCTTTCTAGCTTAAAGGCGTATCATCTTGATTTTTATCGTTTTAGCGATAGCCGAGAATGGTTAGATGCGGGTTTTCGTGATATGCTTGAGGAAAATGCTGTTGTGCTCATTGAATGGCCTGATCAAGCAGGTGCGTTGTTACCCACTCCCGACCTAACGATCACGTTTGACTATTGCGAACCGGGCAGGCAGATCAATCTCTCGGCCTACAGCAAGAAGGGGCAATCATGGCTAGAACTGATCAAAACAAAAATTCAGAATTTACCACCCAAAGCATAAACCGCCGACGCTTGCTGGCGTCCGCGTCCTCGCTGATTCTCTTACCCATTGTTCCTCGCGTCGCTCACGCCAGCGCCATTGTGGCTGTGCGTACGTGGCCCGCTGACGACTACACGCGCGTCACGCTGGAAATGGATACCGAATTAAAAGCTGAACACTTCACACTAGAAAACCCGCATCGTATGGTGATAGACATTGAAGGTCTCACCATGAATAGCACGCTGCAGGAACTAGTGTCTAAAGTTCGCCCCAATGATCCGTATATCTCTACCATCCGTATCGCCCAAAACCGCGATAACGTGGTGCGTTTGGTGATGGATCTTAAACAGCCCATTGCCCCGCAGTTGTTTACGCTTAAACCGGTAGGTGAGTACAAATACCGTTTGGTGGTAGACCTGTACCCACGTGTAGCGGCCGATCCTCTCTTGGCGTTGCAACAGTTTGACGATAACGACCCCTTAGCTGGTGTGCTAGAAAGCTTGGCACAAAACCAGCCAGTGGTTCCGCCCCCGTCTGTGCAAGGTCAAGAAGTACCCCGCATTGCGCAACCTACTACGCCACCACCCACAACCACAGTGCCTCGCGTCAATCAGGCACCAGGCCGTAACCGCCCGGTACTGATTGCCTTAGACCCAGGTCATGGTGGTGAAGACCCAGGGGCGATTGGCCCAGGTGGTACACGCGAAAAAGATGTGGTTCTGCAAATCGCTCAGCGCCTAAAACGCTTAATTGATGCGCAACCCAACATGCGCGCCTACCTTACTCGCGACCGAGATTTCTTCGTGCCGCTAGGCGTACGCGTACAAAAGGCTCGTCGTGTAAAGGCCGATCTCTTTATCTCCATTCATGCCGATGCGTGGATTAAACCCTCTGCGCGTGGGTCATCCATCTATGCACTGTCCCAAAACGGGGCAACCAGTACAGCAGCCCGCTGGTTAGCCGATAAAGAAAACCAAGCCGACTTAGTAGGTGGGGTCAATATCGGTGGCCAAAGCCGTCAAGTGGCCGAGGTACTGTTAGATTTGTCCACTTCTGCGCAGATCAATGACTCCGTACGTGTGGGCTCTGGCATTCTCTCTGAGATTGGCAAGATCAACCAACTGCACAAACGTCAGGTAGAACGCGCTGGTTTTGCTGTGCTGAAAGCACCGGATATTCCTTCTATCCTGATTGAAACCGCCTTCATTAGTAACCCTAACGAAGAACGTTTGCTACGTAGTGCAGGTCACCAAGATAAATTAGCTCAAGCGATGCTGTCTGGCATCAACGACTATTTTTCATCGGGCGTAGCCTTGGCTAACCACGGCTAACCTTTTTGCATACCACCGGAGATTTACATGAGCACTGAACCTGTTCAGCCGCAGAACACTCCTCCTAACCCCAATGACTTGATCAATGCATGGAAGTCACAGTTGCGCCCCGGTTGGTTGATGGGCTTGGGTGCTGCATTTGTGGTGTTGGGTCTGATTGCGTTTATCTACGTGGTTGGTGCCACCTTGGCAAGCGTGCTGTTTATTGGCGTGCTGATGGCCATTGGTGGTGCATTGCAAATCGTACACGCGTGGAGCTGCAAAAACTGGCGCTCTTTCTTGTTCTGGTCATTAAGCGGCTTGCTGTATTTAGTGGCTGGCGTGATTGCGATCCTAAACCCATTAGTAGGTGCTGAAGTGCTTACCTTGGTATTTGGTGCGTCGCTGATTGCGTCTGGTTTCTTCCGTTTGTGGGTATGGCTACAAAACCGTACACAAGCAGGTGGTGGCTGGATTGCTTGGTCTGGTTTGCTGACCTTGGTTGTAGGTCTGATTATTGCTGCTGGCTGGCCTACAAACAGCTTGTGGGTATTGGGTTTGATCCTATCCGTAGACTTGCTGTTCCAAGGCTGGAGCATGCTGCTGCTGGGTATGGCACTGAAACGCCAATAAGCCATAACGCTCTCAACAATTTGCCCCCACATCCTATTCGGATGTGGGGGCAAATTGTTTGTAGACTATTGCTGTTAATGTCGGTCTCTAACAGGCTTTATTTCTACTGCTTCTCAGCACTACGTCGTACCAATTTCCAGATCAAACCACCCGCAACCGGCACGGCTGCTGCGCCAATCCCAATCAATACGATGGTGTTTAGGTGATCTTTGATAATGGGTACATTGCCAAAGAAATAACCTGCCGTAATCAACCCCACAATCCACAGGAAAGCACCCAACGTATTGTAAAGCTGGAACAGTGCTTGATTCATACTACCCACACCCGCCACAAACGGGGCAAAGGTTCTGAAGACGGGCAAAAAACGCGACATTACCAACGTTTTACCACCGTGTTTAGCGTAAAAAGCCTGCGTTTTGACCAACGCTTTGCGATCCAGAAAACGGGACTCCGTCGTAAAAACTTTGGGGCCGATATAACGCCCTATATAGTAGTTAACCGTATTTCCTAGAACCGCCGCTACAAACAACAACGCCCCTAAAGCCACTGGATCCAGCATACCCGATGCACCAAACGCCCCCGCGATAAATAGCAAGGAATCCCCCGGTAAAAACGGGAAAACCACCAAACCTGTTTCAGCAAATATAATAAGGAACAGGATTAGATAAATCCACGCACCATATTGCTCTACCCAGAGCCCTAGCGTTTGATCTATCTGCAAAATCATCGTCAGTATTTCAGGCATCGTTATTCAACGTCGTACTATATTTGGGGAAAACCAGACTATACAACACGTGACCGCCAAAATACGCACACTCTCACTACAAATTACAGAATATGCCAGTTCGTCACTCTATCGCCGCCCTGCCAGATCTGTTGGTAAGCCAGATTGCCGCAGGTGAAGTTATTGAGCGCCCTGCATCCGTACTCAAAGAGTTGCTGGAAAATGCCCTAGACGCGGGCTCCACCAACATCGAAGTACGTTTAGAAGGAGGCGGCATTCGCCGTATAGCAGTCACCGACGATGGGCACGGTATACCCCCCGACGAATTAGCCTTGGCATTCACGCGTCATGCCACGAGTAAAATCCGTAGTCTGTCTGAGTTAGAAGCCGTCGCCTCTATGGGCTTCCGGGGCGAGGCATTGGCCTCCATTGCCTCAGTAGCACGCACGGCCTTACGTTCACGCACCGAAGACGCCGCGCATGCATGGGAATTAGAAGGTCAAAACCAGCAACACCCCGAGGCCGCCAGCGGCAACGTCGGCACTACGGTAGATGTACGCCAACTGTTTGACCACATCCCTGCTCGCCGCAAATTCTTACGCACCGAAAACACCGAATACGGCCACTGCGTCACCGCCTTAGAGCGTATTGCTCTGGCCCGGCCCGATATCAGCTTTAGACTGTTTCATAACGACAAAGCCACCCGTCACTGGCGCAGCGGCTCCATCGAACAGCGCATTCTGGATGTATTAGGGGAAGAGTTCGTTAGCCAAAGCATTAACATTGGCCAAACCCAAGGCTTGATCTCACTGCATGGCCTAATCATTCGCCCTGCCCATGCCCGCAGCCGTACAGATCAACAGTTTCTCTACGTGAATGGTCGCTTTATACGCGACAGATTGGTCAGCAGCGCGATACGACAAGCCTATTCTGACGTACTGCACGGTGATAGACAGCCCTCGTACGCGTTGTATTTGAACGTAGACCCCAACACAGTAGACGTCAACGTACACCCTGCCAAACACGAAGTACGTTTCCGCGAATCTGGGGCTGTGTACAAGTTTATTGTGCAAACCTTAGGTGCTGCTCTGGCACAAAGCCAAGCCGAACACCAAACTCATACGATGGATGACTCCGCACCCTCGGTCATGTCATTCCCACCTACTGCATCACCTACCTATGTAGCGGGTGACACAGCTACAGGCTCGGCCCCCTCCGCCCCTTTGCAACCTAGCTACAGACACCAAGGCCGATTTGATCTGCAGCAGCCATACAGCACCCAACAAGGCGAGCAGTGGCAAAAGCTCTACGCACCTCTGCCAGAGCAGACTCCTCCCTCATTAGCGGAGCCAGTGGCTACAGTTGGTGCAACCCTGCCAGCCTCTGAGCCCGGCTCTGCCGCCGAAGAACTACCATTGGGTATAGCAATCGCCCAGTTGCACGGCATTTATATTTTGTCGCAGACTCAGCACGGTATGATTCTGGTGGATATGCACGCCGCCCATGAGCGCGTGGTGTACGAGCAGCTTAAACAAGCCATGGATGCGCGCGATCTGCCCTGCCAAGAATTACTGGTCCCCATCGTGTTCCAAACATCTGAAACCGATATGGCCTTGGTAGAAAACCATCAAGAGGCTTTGCAAGAGCTAGGGCTAAAAATCAGCCCGGCTGGCCCCACCGCTTTAGCGGTACGGGCCGTACCAGCCTTGCTGGCAAGAGGCGATATCGAAGCCCTAGCCCGCCACGTCTTGCAAGACCTGAACAACCTAGGCAGCTCAGCCCAATTAACCCAACAACGCAACGAGTTGCTCGCCACCATGGCATGTCACGGTGCGATACGAGCCAACCGCCGTCTAACACTGGACGAAATGAACGCTTTACTGCGCCGCATGGAACACACCGACAGAGCTGATCTGTGTAACCATGGCCGCCCAACCTGGTTTTACTGGTCCATCGCTGATTTGGACAAACTTTTCCTGCGTGGACAATAAAACATGAGTACAGATACCTCACGCCTGCCGGTCATTTGTTTGACCGGCCCTACCGCTGCGGGCAAAAGTGCCTCTACCTTGGCGTTAGCCAAACGGTGGCCCATAGAAATCATCGTGATGGATTCGGCCACTATCTACCAAGGTATGGACATAGGCACGGCCAAACCCAGCGCCGAAGAACAAGCCTTAGTACCGCATCATTTGCTCGATATTCGCGACCCTGCACAAAGCTACTCTGCTGCAGACTTTGCTACGGATGCCACACAACTCATACAAGAGATTTGGCAACGTGGACGCTACCCACTGCTCTGTGGTGGCACGATGCTGTATTACAAAGCGCTACGTGAAGGGCTTAATAATCTGCCATCGTCTAACCCTGAAGTGCGCGCACGTTTAGACGAACAAGCGGCACAACTAGGTTGGCCCGCTATGCACCAGTTGCTAGCAGAATACGACCCCATCACAGCCGCACGTTTGGCCCCTAACGATAGCCAACGTATACAACGTGCTATGGAAATCTACGAGATCAGTGGAAAACCCATGAGTGCGTGGTTACAAGAACAAGAACGCCAAAAACCCAGCATTCCGTTTCACACCCTCAGCCTAGAGCCCTCTGACCGAGCCTGGCTACATGCTCAGATTGCTTTGCGCTACCGACAAATGATTGATGCAGGGCTGCTTGCCGAGGTACAGGCCCTGTATGCGCGACCCGACCTAAACCCTACGCTGCCATCTATTCGTTGCGTGGGTTACCGACAGCTATGGGCACATTTGGATGGCGAATGCTCACAAGACGACGCCATAGAAAAAGCCATTGCTGCCACCAGACAGCTAGCCAAACGTCAGTTGACTTGGCTGCGTAGTGACCCGCAACGGCTTAGTATGGACTGCTTGAATCCGCATAAAGCGGAAGTGGTGGTGGACGCTGCCGCTCAGGTCTGGCCCACCGCCTAATGTGTTACACCATCAACACTTGTGGCTGATCTGCAACCCTTTCTACGATCTCGCCTAAACGGTATACCGTTTCGCCTTGCTCGCTCAGGTGTGCTGCAACCACGTCAGCTTGAGCAGCAGGCACTACAACTACCATACCGATACCGCAGTTAAACACACGCCACATTTCTTCGTCAGCCACGCCACCGTTTTCTTGCAACCATTTGAACAGAGCTGGCATTTCCCACGCATCGCGCTGAATACGTGCCGCTGTGTTTTTAGGCAGAACACGTGGGATGTTTTCCAACAAACCACCGCCTGTGATGTGAGCCATACCTTTAATGGCTTCGCGGTGTGCTGCCAACGCCGACAACATGGATTTCACGTACAAGCGTGTAGGTTCCATCACTACGTCAGACAATGGGCGACCATCTAACAGGTCTGTAGGCTTCGCATTGGCATGGCTGATGATCTTACGAATCAGCGAGAAACCGTTGGAGTGCGCACCGCTAGATGCCAGACCCAACACCACATCACCAGCTTCAATGTTTTGGCCAGAAATGATGTGTGACTTTTCTACAGCACCCACCGCAAAACCTGCCAAGTCGTACTCGCCTTCGGGGTACATACCAGGCATTTCTGCTGTTTCGCCACCAATCAGTGCACAACCGGAGAGCTCACAGCCTTTGGCAATACCTGCGACAACTTGTGCAGCGGTATCCACTGACAAAGTTCCACACGCAAAGTAATCCAGAAAGTACAATGGCTCAGCACCCTGAACCAGAATATCATTAACACTCATGGCAACCAGGTCAATACCAACGGTATCGTGGCGTTGCCAGTCAAAAGCCAAACGTAATTTGGTGCCGACACCGTCAGTGCCAGAGACCAATACGGGCTCTTTGAGATGTTTAGGTACCTCGAACAGGGCACCAAAGCCGCCAATACCTGCCATGACGCCAGGGCGCATGGTTCTAGCGGCTAAAGGTTTGATGCGATCAACAAGGGCATCCCCTGCGTCAATGTCTACCCCAGCATCGCGGTAGGTTAATGATACGGATTGATTGTTTGTCATGAGAAAAGCCGTGGGATATGTAAGAATTACAGGTTGGATGAGATTGTACGACACATGAACCAACAACTGATTCTGGATATTTCTCCAACCCCTACACCAACACTGGATAACTTTGTTATCGGTTCCAATCAGGAAGTGTTAAACGCCCTGATGCAGTGTCAGTCTGGTCGCGCCATTTATCTATATGGCGCGCCTGGGGTTGGTCGTACGCATTTGCTGCAAGCCATGGCTGCGCGTCATCACGGAGTCTATTTTAGTGCTTCTGATTCTATTGCGCAGCTAAAGAAGCTAATCTCGGCCGAATCCTTCACCCAACCACTGGTCGCTATTGACAATATCGAACAATTCAGCGCGGCAGGACAAGCTGCAATATTTGCTCTGTACAATCGCTGGCGCGAGTGTGCAGCATCCAGCCAAGCCTTTATTATCCTAGTTTCCGGTGAATTTGCCCCACTGGCTACTAAAGTACGTGAAGACTTACGCACGAGGCTAGGCTGGGATTTGGTATTCCGATTACAACACTTATCGGATGCGGAACGTGAAGAAGCGCTGCGCACCCGTGCCTTAGAAAAAAGTTTGCACCTGACCCCAGAGGTCATGCACTGGGTATTAACCCACTATGAACGCGACATGGGCCAGCTCATCAACCTAATTGATGCACTGGACCGTTATTCCCTAACGCGCAAACGGCACATTACCCTGCCGTTGCTCCGAGATTTATTGGCCGAAGGCCTTCTTTCTGTTGAGTAGCTATGAATACCCCAACCAATCTGGCACTTTTTGATCTGGACCACACTCTGCTTCCCTTAGACAGCGACTATCAGTGGGCCGAGTTTTTGGCGCGCACAGGTCGTGCTGGTGATCCAGAAGAAGCTAGACGTAAAAACGAAGATCTGATGGATCGCTACAACCAAGGCAACCTCACGGCAGAAGAGTCTGCCGAGTTCATGCTGGGGTTGTTAAGCAACACACCACGTCAAGAATTACTGGCATGGCAAGCGGAATTCATGGAAGAAGTGATTCTGCCTTCCATCACACCAGCCGCCTTGGATTTGCTGCGTTACCACCAACAGCAAGGCCACTTGTGCGCCATTGTCACCGCCACCAACGAATTCGTAACTACCCCCATCGCCAAAGCCTTAGGCGTTGAGCACCTAATTGCTACGTTAGCCGAAGAACGTGATGGTATTTACACTGGTAAACTAACCGGCGTGCCTAGCTTTAGAGAAGGCAAAATCACCCGTGTAGACCAATGGCTGCACGAATTAGGTTTACAACGCAACAACTTCGACCGCATTTGGTTCTACAGCGACTCCAGCAACGACTTACCCTTAATGGAACTGGTCTCTGATCCTGTAGCCACCAACCCAGGTGAAGGGCTGCGTCGTACAGCACACGAGCGCAATTGGGCCGTGCTAGACCTGTTCGCACAGTTAATGGATGAGAAATCCTAATCAACTCACATGCTGAAACGAACAATAAAAACTTTCGTCGCGCGACTATTCGCCGCACCAGCTAAAGGCCCCAAACGGCTGGCTCAATCTCAACACGGGATTGATCCAGACCTCGTGTCTCGTCATGCTTTCAAAGTATGCGAAGTGCTGCAACAACATGGCTATGAAGCCTATGTAGTGGGCGGTGCTGTGCGCGATCTGATTGCCGGCTTGGAGCCCAAAGACTTTGACGTGGCGACCAACGCCACGCCAGAGCAAATTCGCCCATTATTTAGGCGTGCCCGTATTATTGGCAAACGCTTCAAACTGGTGCATGTGGTTTTTGGCCGTGAAATCATCGAAACCTCCACCTTCAGGGCCGGAGACAGCCAAAAGCAACAAACAGATGCCCATGGCCGTATCTTGCGTGACAACGAATACGGTGAGCTACTCGACGATGTAAACCGTCGTGACTTCACCTTAAACGCGCTGTACTACGACCCTATTACCGAAGAAGTGATTGATTACCACAACGGTGTGGAAGACTTAAAAAACCGTGTGGTACGCATGATCGGCGATCCGGATACCCGTTACCGTGAAGACCCGGTACGTATGCTGCGCGCGCTGCGTTTTGCCGCCAAGCTAAATGCCACCATCGAGCCACAAACGCATCAGCCTATTCAAAAACTGGCCTCACTCATCACGAATGTGCCTGAGTCCAGACTGTTTGATGAAATGCTGAAGCTGCTGGAATGTGGCCATGCCTTGCGATGCTTAGAGCAATTGCAGCAAGAGGCTTTAGTGCCGTATCTGTTGCCATTTTTGGAGCACAGCCTCGCTGACCCTGAACAACGCTTGTTCTTGGAGATTGCACTAGCACGCACCGATAGCCGTGTACGTAGTGGCCGCAACACCAGCCCTAGCTTCGTGTTTGCTGCTCTGCTCTGGAAAGCGGTACAAGAGCAATGGGAAAAGCGCCTCAAAGCAGGCTCCCCTCCGGTACAAGCACTGTCTGAAGCCAGCGACATCGTGATTGAAGAACAAAGTCGCACACTGCCTATTCAACGCCGCTACCAAGGTGATATGCGTGAAATCTGGTTCATGCAGCCACGCTTTGAGCGGGTGAACAATAGAGCCATCTGGCGCATGATCGAACTGCCGCGCTTTCGTGCTGCGGTTGATTTCTTACAGTTGCGTGCGGAAGCCAAAGAAGTGGATAGCATCATGGCGCAATGGTGGATGGATTTGGCCGATAGCCAAAACACAGAAACCCGCGCCGCTATGATTGAAGCCCGCCCCACTGCACCACGCAGCACAACTACCCGCCGCCGACGCACACCACGTAGACGTCCAAAAAACACCGCCACGCAGGACACCTCTTCAAATGAGTAAAACACTTGCCTACATTGCATTGGGTGCCAACTTAGGCGACCCCATTGGCATGCTGCTGGATGTGATTGATGAATTACGCGAACTGCCTGACTGCTCTAATTTGGAAAGCTCTGGTTTTTATCGCACCAAACCGTTTGAAGCATCAGGCCCTGATTTCATTAATGCGGTAGTCAGCCTACACACTACGCTTAGTCCGCTAGAGTTGTTGCATGCCTTGCAAGCCCTAGAAAACAAGCATGGTCGTGTACGCACTGAACACAATGGCCCACGCACGCTGGATCTAGACTTGTTGGTGTTTGGTGATACGCAGATGGACACCCCTGAACTCACTCTGCCGCACCCCAGAATGCACCAACGTGCGTTTGTACTGTACCCCTTGGCTGATTTGGCTCCTACGCTGAAGTTGGCTCAAGGCTCAGTGCAGGATTTGCTGCCTAGCGTGGCAGATCAAGGTATTGAAGCTTTAGATATGGGGTTTGATGACGAAGACGACGATTGATTCATACGTCTGCGCTGTTCCTAGCTGCCAGTCTTAGTCTGCTAACGAAGCCCTAGTGTATTGCTGGGGCTTTGTTGTTTGAGGCTGAAGACGTTAGTTAATTACTCAAATAGAGAGGCGGCATTCATCGCACGCGCTGTGGGAACTGCAGGAAAGCTTTTTGTGATTTGAGACACCAAATCAAAAAAGTTTCCTCTCCGTCCCCACGACTGTATTGGACGGCGTCAGGCGTACTGCCCTTTCTTAAGCGGACTCAGGCTACAGCCATTCATGGTTGATTTTGTACTTCTACTTACTGGCCTGTCATTGCTGTGAATACGGCACTCGGTGCAAGACTACAGGTGCTGTTCTGCCCCTAAAGCATTGAAACTGACAGCTGATTGCCTATCCCCCACAGTAGCGTACTCACCAGAAATCCGAGACTCTACAGCAGCAACCAAAACAAAAACTTAGGCAAGCGATGAAGGAAAGGCGGATGGAAGTATTTTTTTATTTAGTTTACAAATTAAAAAATACTTTCGCAGCCTTAGGCTACGGCAGACAGTAGTCAGTAAGCGGGCTTTTACCTCCACTTTCACGCACACGAACAGCACATAAAAAAACACCCCAGCATTACGCATAGGGTGTTTTCATAAGGACGATGTGTTTCCACCACCGCCCTTAATAGCAACCGCACATACTTACACAGGAACCACAGGGATTTCTGCGATACGTTTGCGCCAGACCTCTGGGCCAGTTTTGTGTACCGATGTACCAGCGGAGTCTACCGCTACGGTCACTGGCATATCTTTGACTTCAAACTCGTAAATGGCTTCCATGCCCAAGTCTTCAAAGCCCACTACACGGGCTTCGCGAATCGCTTTGGAGACCAAGTATGCCGCGCCACCTACAGCCATCAAGTAAGCAGAACCGTGTTTGCGGATCGCTTCAATCGCCACTGGGCCACGCTCTGCCTTACCAATCATGGACAACAAGCCTGTTTTTTCCAACATCATGTCGGTAAAGCTATCCATACGAGTCGCTGTAGTTGGGCCTGCTGGACCAACGGCTTCGTCACGTACTGGGTCCACAGGGCCTACGTAGTAAATCACGCGGTTCGTGAAGTCCACTGGCAATTTCTCGCCTTTGGCCAACATGTCTTGGATGCGTTTGTGAGCCGCATCACGACCCGTCAACATTTTGCCGGACAGCAGCAATGTTTCACCGGGTTTCCAGCTAGCAACTTCTTCTTTAGTCAGCGTATCCAGATTTACTTGCTTGGACTTGTTGTAATCAGGTGCCCAATGCACATCAGGCCACAAATCTAAGGATGGCGCTTGTAAGTGAGCTGGGCCAGAACCATCCAGCACAAAGTGTGCGTGACGTGTAGCTGCACAGTTAGGAATCATGGCCACAGGCTTAGAGGCAGCGTGTGTTGGGTAAGTGTTGATCTTCACGTCCAACACAGTAGTCAAACCGCCCAGACCTTGTGCGCCAATACCCAAGGCGTTCACTTTTTCGTACAGCTCAATACGCAGCTCTTCCAATTTGTTTTGTGGACCGCGCTGCAGCAGCTCGTACATATCAATGTCTTCCATCAGGGACTGCTTGGCCATCAGCATGGCTTTTTCAGCCGTACCACCAACCCCAATCCCTAACATACCGGGCGGACACCAACCTGCACCCATTTCTGGCACCATGCGCAGCACCCAATCCACCAAGGATTCGCTAGGGTTCAACATGGCAAATTTGGTTTTATTCTCTGAACCACCGCCTTTGGCTGCCACTTGTACATCCACTGTAGAGCCAGGCACCAGCTCTACAGAGATAATACAGGGCGTATTATCACGGGTGTTTTTACGGGCAAACAGCGGGTCGGACAACACCGAGGCACGTAGACGATTATCCGGGTTCAAGTAACCTTGACGTACCCCTTCATCACAGACCTCTTGTAAGCTGCCTTTAATGTCAAAACGCACATCCATACCTACTTTTAGGAACACGTTCACAATACCGGTGTCCTGACAAATAGGGCGATGGCCTTCTGCACACATGCGCGAGTTGGTCAAAATTTGAGCGATAGCATCTTTGGCGGCTGGGCTTTCTTCACGTTCGTAGGCGCGGGCCAAGTGCTGAATGTAATCGGCGGGGTGGTAATAGCTGATGAACTGTACGGCATCAGCAATGGACTGTATTAAGTCCTGTTCTTTGATAATCGTGGTCATATGCTTGTCTTCGGTTCAAATAAAAGCCAAAACGTCTTATCCCGTTATTGTACTTGTCCTGCCTCATCTCGCGTAGAACAAACACAGTCTCTGCCCCGTCAGCACTCAAAACCAGCTAAAATGGAAGAATTTTGGCAGTACATCGAACCATAGTCTTACTACCCTATGCTTACTTTCCAGCAACTGATCCTTACGCTTCAACACTATTGGGATAAACAAGGCTGCGCTTTGCTACAACCCATTGACCTTGAAGTCGGCGCAGGCACTTCCCATACTGCAACCTTCTTACGTGCTATTGGCCCCGAGCCATGGAGCGCTGCCTACGTGCAGCCGTCACGCCGCCCTGGTGATGGCCGCTACGGCGAGAACCCCAATAGGCTGCAACACTACTACCAGTACCAAGTCGTGCTGAAACCTGCACCTGAAAACATTGTGGATCTGTACATAGGCTCGTTGCAGGCATTGGGCATTGATCCCAAACAGCACGATATCCGCTTTGTAGAAGACGACTGGGAAAACCCAACGTTAGGCGCATGGGGCTTGGGCTGGGAAGTCTGGCTAAACGGTATGGAAGTCACCCAATTCACCTATTTCCAACAAGTAGGCGGTTTGGACTGTGTGCCCGCTACCGGCGAGATCACTTATGGTCTAGAACGTCTGGCGATGTACATTCAAGGCGTAGAAAGTGTGTACGACTTGGTGTGGACACGTGATGCGCATGGCCGCACGGTGTACTACCGTGACATCTACCATCAAAACGAGGTAGAGCAGTCCACCTACAACTTCGAGCACTCTAACGCTGCGATCCTGTTCCAGCACTTCCAAGACTACGAAAGTGAAGCCAAACGCCTGATTGAAATCGATCTGGCCTTGCCTGCTTACGAACAAACGCTAAAAGCCGCACACACCTTTAACTTGCTGGACGCCCGTGGCGCCATCAGTGTGACTGAGCGTGCTGCTTACATTGGCCGTATCCGCAATCTATCTCGCGGTGTGGCACAAGCCTACTATGATTCACGTGAACGCCTTGGCTTCCCTATGCTGCCTAGTAACGCTGCGGAGGCCAACTAAATGACCATGATGCCAAACGAATCCCGCTCATTGCTGGTTGAACTGCAAACTGAAGAGCTGCCACCCAAAGCACTGAACAACATGGGTCAGGCTTTTGCCGATGGTCTGCTCAAAACACTGCGTGAACAGCATTTGGTAGACGCTGACGCAACGGTTACCGCCTACGCCACACCACGTCGTCTGGCCGCCGTAATCAGTAGCGTCAAAAACCACGCTGATGATCAGCCGTTTTCTGAAAAACTGATGCCCGTCAAAATCGGTCTGGATGCTGATGGCAATCTGACCCCTGCCCTAAGCAAACGCTTGGAAAGCAAAGGTTTGGGTCACCTGACTGCACAAGATCTGCATGTAGAGTCCGATGGCAAACAAGATTGCTTGTTCGCTAAAGGTATGGCCAAAGGCGCTGCATTGGCAGAAGGCCTGCAAGCCGCGTTGGACTACAGCATTACGCACCTGCCTATTCCAAAAGTCATGCGTTATCAATTGTCGGATGGCCTGACTAGCGTACGCTTTGTGCGCCCAGCCCACAGTTTGATCGCGCTATGGGGTGATGACGTCGTTGCCGTGAACACCTTGGGGCTGCAAGCTGGCCGCTCCACCAAAGGCCACCGCTTCATGTGCGAAAGCCTGATTACCATCCAAAGCCCAGAAAGCTATGTAGCCCAACTGGAAACCGAAGGTAAAGTGATTGCGTCTTACGCTGATCGCCGCGCACGTATTGAAGCGCAATTGCAAGACGCTTGCACACGTCTGGAAGCCAGCCTAGGCACAGACCCTGAAGTAGTAGAGCTGCTAGATGAAGTGACCGCACTGGTTGAGCACCCTAGCGTTTACGTTGGTCAGTTCGATCCTATTTTCTTGGAAGTACCACCTGAGTGCTTGATTCTGACCATGCGTCTGAACCAGCGCTACTTCCCACTGTTTGACCCTAAACAAGGTACGCTGACCAATAAGTTCCTGATTGTCAGCAACATGCAGTTGGAAGATCCTTCCAACATCGTTCAAGGTAACGAAAAAGTAATTCTGCCTCGCTTGGCAGATGCACGTTTCTTCTTTGAAACCGACCGTAAACAACCGTTGGAAGAGCGTGTTTCCAGCTTGGAAAACAGCGTTTACCACAACAAACTGGGTTCACAACGCAAACGTGTAGAACGTATGCGCACCATCATTCGCGCTTTGGCCGAACGTCTGGGTGCAAATGTGACCTTAGCTGATCGTGCTGCACTGCTGGCCAAAGCCGACTTGAACACCAACATGGTGGGCGAATTCCCTGAGCTACAAGGTGTGATGGGTGCCTACTACGCGGCCGCTGATGGCGAAGATGCTAGCGTTATTGATGCCCTGCGCAACCAGTACCAGCACCGTCTGAACAATGCTGTCACCGATGCTAGCTTGGTGTCTGCGCTATTGTTCTTGACCGAACGCGCCGAAACCTTGATGGGTATTTGGGGTATTGGCTTAGCGCCTACAGGCGAGCGTGACCCTTATGCGTTGCGCCGTGCTGCATTGGGTCTAATCAGTGCCTTTGAACAGTTAGAAGCCGGTGGTTACTTAGGTGATATCGCCCACAGCCGTTTGGACTTGAACGAACTGCTGCAAATTGCAGCACAAAGCTTTGAAGAAGGCGAACTGGCTGCTACTACATTGGCTGAAGTACAAGACTTCATCTACGAGCGTTATAGAAACCAGTTGGTGGCTAACGGTCACGACCGTAACGTGGTTGAAGCCGTGTTGGCGCAACAGCCCCCACTGCAACAAGTACAAGCCCGTATTCAAGCATGTTCCGAATTTGCTGCCCTGCCCGAGTCACAAAGCTTGGCCAGTGCCAACAAGCGTATTGGCAACTTGCTGCGTAAAGCCGAGACCGAACTCAGTGCTGTACAAGCAGCATTGTTAGCAGAACCTGCAGAGCAAGCGCTGGCTGCTTGCATTGAGCAATTAGCCCCTGTGGCAGAAAGCCAATTCTTGGCGGGTGAGTTCAGCGCAAGTTTAGCTACCTTGGCACAAGCCAAAGAGCCTGTGGACAACTTCTTTGCTGATGTGATGGTGATGGCTGAAGACCCTGCGGTGCGACACAACCGCTTGGCTCTGTTGCAAAAGCTGCACCAGTTGATGAATCAGGTTGCTGACATTTCAAGGCTGGCGGCCTAATGCTTGCCATACTGGATCGCGATGGGGTCATTAATTATGACTCCAGCGCTTTTGTGAAAAGCCCTGAAGAATGGCTAGCACTACCCGGTAGTCTGGAAGCCATAGGTAGGCTCTCTCAAGCGGGCTGGAAAGTCGTGGTTGCGACTAACCAGTCTGGCTTGGCACGCGGGCTGTTCTCTATGCAAACCTTAAATGCTATACACCTGAAGATGCGCCGCGAACTGGCCAAATTCGGTGGGGTGATTGATGCCATTTTTGTGTGCCCGCATGGTCCAGACGATGGCTGTACCTGTAGGAAGCCATTACCCGGCATGTTTCTGGATATCGCCAGACGCTACGAGCAACCTTCTCTGCACAATGTCGTGGCTGTAGGCGATTCACTACGCGATCTGCAAGCAGCGTCTGAAGCGGGCTGCAAAACGTGGTTAGTAGAAACTGGGAACGGGCTCAAAACCCAAAAAAATGGCGGTTTGCCAGAAAGCTGCATTGTGCGGCCCAATCTAGCTGCCGTGGTGGATGACTGGTTAGGAACTTCTGCATGCTGATTTTACGCGCCGTACTGTATCAGCTTTTTCTGCTGATTACTGTGATCCCCTACTCCATTTTGTGTTTGTTGTGGTCACCACTGCCACTACGTTGGCGCTACAAGCTCACCGCTGGCTGGCCACACATGGCTGTCTGGGGGGCCAAACACATTCTGGGCATACGCTGGCAAGTCAAAGGCTGGGAAAACCTGCCTGATGGCCCTGCCGTGCTGCTGTCCAAGCACCAATCCGCTTGGGAAACCATGTTCTTTTGTGGCTACCTGCCCAAAGATGTATGTTTCGTCTATAAGCGCGAACTACACCGAGTACCCTTTTTTGGCTGGGGCTTAGCGCTGCTGCGCATGATCCCTATTAATCGCAGCAATGGCCGCGATGCCATGAAGCAAATCGTCAAAACAGGGCAAGAACGCTTAAATGAAGGCCGTTGGCCCTTGCTGTTTCCAGAAGGCACTCGCATCCCTCCGGGGGAGACTGGCCGTTACAAGCAAGGTGGTGCCATGCTAGCCTGCCGTACCAACAGCATTGTGATCCCTATTGCTCACAATGCCGGCGAATGCTGGCCTCGTAATGCCTTCATTAAAAAACCTGGCATGATCACAGTGTCGTTTGGCCCTGCCATTCACTCCGAAGGCATGTCGCAAGCCGCTCTCAACCAAGCCGTAGAGGACTGGATTGAAGGCGAAATGCGTGTATTGAATCCCGAACGCTATTCGTAGCGCTATGGCACAACTGCCCTTATTCAATGATGCCACCGCTACCCCTACCAAGGCGGTAGCACCGCGCACCACAGACACTACACCTACACTTCCCGCCCTCAGCAAACCAGAGCGACTGCCCGCTGGCACCAGTTGGCATCTCTATACCGTGCAAGGGCAAGAGCTAGGTTATTTACTCAAACGCTCTAAACGCCAATCCATAGGCCTACGTGTCAATGAGCAAGGGCTCATTATCACGGCCCCCACGTGGGTTTCCTCTGCACAAATACACGATGCGCTGGAACAGAAATTTCCCTGGATAGTGCGTAAACTCGTGGACTGGGAAGAACGCCTACAGCAATTGGCATTAGGTCAAAGCCAATGGTGTCACGGTGGTAGCATTCCTTATTTGGGCGTGGCCATCACGTTACAGGTTAACCCCAGCGCTTTGAAAACTTCGTTTAGTGGGCAAGCCCATGCCCCCTGTGCGGGCGATACGCTTACCCTGCCCCTGAACCTCGACGCACACAGCACACGAGTACAAGATTTCGCCCAGATTTGGCTGCAAGAGCAAGCTCGCCAGTACTTTATCGAAAGGCTGGACTACTACACCCGTAAATTAGGCATGCCCTATAGCGGTTTGCGTTTAGCCAGCCCGGCGAAACGCTGGGGCTCTTGCAGCAGCGACGGTATGATCATGCTGAATTGGCGACTCATGCATTTTCCTATTGCTGCGGTAGACTATGTGATAGCCCATGAGGTGGCTCATCTTAAAGAGATGAATCACAGCCCCGCTTTTTGGCGGGTGGTAGAAACACTCATGCCAGACTATGTGGCGGCCAGGAACCTGCTCAAAAAGCACCACCCTGACACGCTACCTTTACTTTAACTCTATGGAGTCATTCACTATGCGCTTGTTACATACCATGCTGCGTGTTGGCAATCTTGAAAAGTCCCTCGCCTTCTATACTGACGTACTGGGCATGAAATTGCTGCGTCAGAAAGATTACCCAGATGGCAAATTCACACTGGCTTTTGTAGGTTACCAAGACGAAAGCGAAGCAGCCGTACTGGAACTGACCCACAACTGGGATACCGACAGCTACGACTTAGGCAACGCCTACGGCCACATCGCCATTGAAGTAGACGATGCGTACGCCACCTGTGCCACCATTAAATCCAAAGGTGGGAACGTAGTACGTGAAGCAGGCCCAATGAAGCACGGCAACACCGTGATTGCCTTTGTGGAAGATCCAGATGGCTACAAAATCGAGCTGATTCAAAAATCTGGTCGTAACGACTAAGCTCTTACACAGGCCTTTACAGGCCTGTTTTTCCGTTTTCGCCTCGCACACTACAGATGCTTAACATACTCTGGTTCAGTTTTTTTCTGATCGCCGCCATTGCCTCTCTCTTTCAGTGGCTGTGGATGGGTGATGCTGATGTGTTCAACCGTATGGTGAACAGCCTGTTCCAGATGGCCGAGCTATCGGTCAGCATTATGCTGATACTGTTTGGCACCCTTACCTTATGGATGGGGTTTCTCAGTGTGGCTGAGCGAGCAGGCATCGTTGAAAAATTGGGCCAATGGCTAGCCCCTGTATTCAAGCGTTTGATGCCCGAAGTCCCTGCAGGACACCCTGCCTTAGGACTCATCACACTGAACTTTGCAGCCAATGGCCTAGGTTTAGATAACGCGGCAACGCCCATAGGCTTACGGGCGATGCAAGCCCTACAAAGCCTAAACCCCACGCCACAAACGGCGACCAACGCTCAAATACTTTTTCTGGTGCTCAATGCATCGTCGCTGACGTTGCTGCCGGTCACCATCTTCATGTACCGAGCACAACAAGGTGCGCCTGACCCTACTCTGGTATTTCTGCCCATTTTACTCGCCACCTCCGTCTCCTCATTAGCGGGCCTAATTAGCGTTGCCATCGTGCAGCGTCTGCGCTTAACAGACCCTGTAGTGCTGTTAACGATCTTGGGATTATTAGCAGGTATGTCAGTGTTTATGGCCTTCCTGGCCACATTAAGTACCGCCGCCATCAGCAGCTTGTCGTCGCTACTGGGTAATCTCAGCCTCTTTGTAATTATCTTATTGTTCTTAGGCGTAGGCGCGTGGAAGCGTGTTCCTGTCTACGACAGCTTTGTAGAGGGGGCCAAGGGCGGTTTTGCCGTAGCACGTGACCTGCTCCCTTACTTGGTCGCCATGCTGTGCGCCATAGGCGTGCTACGCAGCTCCGGCGCCTTAGATATGCTCTTGGATGCCATACGCTGGGGCGTCACTAGCCTAGGCATGGATAGCCGTTTCGTAGAGGCTCTGCCTACCGCTTTAGTAAAACCCTTCTCGGGCAGTGCCGCCCGTGCCTTGATGATAGAAACCATGAATCACCACGGCGTAGACAGCTTTGCCGCTTTGCTCTCGGCCACCATTCAAGGCAGCACAGAAACCACCTTCTATGTGCTAGCGGTGTATTTTGGTTCAGTGGGGGTAATTCGCAGTCGCCACGCTGTTGGTTGCGCACTGTTTGCAGACGTAGCCGGCGTGATTGCAGCCATTAGCGTCTGCTACTGGTTTTTTGGCTAGGCCTTTCAGCCTAGCCTAGTTCACACTAGCGGGTGATACCGCGCTCAGTCAGCGCATCTGCCACAGCAATAAATTGCTGTACGCTCACTTCACCGGGGCGTGCCGTAGGCGCTATACCTACCGCTTCCCAAGGAATGCTATCTGCCCATTTAGCCCAGCTACCACGCAGCATTTTCCTGCGCTGCGCAAAGCCAGTGGCCACCAGTTGCTCGAACAATGAGGTATCTTTTGCTTGGGGTCTATCCTCAGGCAAAGGTCGCATACGCACAATGGAAGACACTACTTTAGGCGCTGGATCAAATGCCTCGGGCGACACATCAAACAGCTTCATCATGCGATAGCGTGATTGCAGCATCACCGACAGACGACTGTAATCGCTGCTACCAGGTTTTGCCACCATACGATCCACCACCTCACGCTGCAACATGAAATGCTGATCACGCACTAAATGCGCAAAAGACATCAGATGAAACAGCAGCGGACTAGAAATGTTATAGGGCAAGTTACCCACAATGCGTATGCCTTCGCCCCACTCGGAAAAATCCACCGTCAATACGTCGGCTTCTGTAATCGTCAGTTTCTTGGGACTAAAGCTATTGCGCAAGCGATGAGCCAGATCTCTATCTAGCTCAATCACATTCAAGTGGTCCAAGCGCTCCGATAATGGCCGCGTTAACGCAGCCAAACCGGGACCAATTTCTATCACTTTGTCGTCGTGACGTAAATCTATCGCCCGCACAATTTCATCGATTACGGAAAGGTCATGCAAAAAATTCTGTCCGAATCGCTTGCGGGCTTCATGTTTAGCCATGCTGTTTACTGCTCCGACGACAATGCCTTCTCTAGGCGATTATCTATATATACACTACCGCGCAACTGGCTTAGCCAGTCGTCCAATGCAGGCTCTACACGCTGTTCAAACAAATGCTGACGCGCCTGCATACGACGGTACTCATTTTCCATATTTTTGGTGCGTCTATCGTCCACACGGATTAAGTGCCAACCAAACTGAGAACGTACAGGCTCACTGATCTGCCCTGGCTGCAGGGAGTCCATCGCTTGCTCAAATGCTGGCACCGTTTCACCAGGCGTTAACCAGCCCAGATCACCGCCTTGTGGCGCTGTACTATCCTCAGAGTTACTACGCGCCAACACCTCGAAAGACTCGCCCTGATCAATACGCTGCTTCAGTTGCTCAATACGCTCTTTAGCTTGTTCGTCATCGCGTACTTGCGACAATTTGATCAGAATATGACGTGCTTTGGTTTGCGTAACCATCATAGGTCCCTGCTCAGCAGGCGCGCCAGATGCTTGGCCATGCCCCAAGGAAGGATCTACGTTATTGTCCTGACCACCGTGGTGGGTCACTTTCAGAATGTGATAACCCTGACCGCTACGCACCAAGTCACTGACTTGGCCAGAAGACAAGTTTTTGATGTTCTCAATGAACAGATCAGGCCAGCCTTCCAACGGACGAATACCCAATACACCACCCGTCAGGGCTTCTGCGCCGTCAGACGCTGCCGCTGCTACACCTGCGAAGTCCTCACCTGCTTTCACACGCGCCAACAGCGATTCCGCTTTAAGGCGCTGATTGCGCTCGGTATTGCTGTCTGCTCCTTCTGGAACACGCACCAAAATTTGTGCCAATTCAATATATATAGGGCCTGCCGCTGCAGAGGGCTGGCTCATACCGGCTGTACTACGTACCTGTACGCCTTGGCTCTTTAAGTAGGCATCTACCTCGGCATCGCTGATGTAAATACGCTCATCCACCATACGTTGACGCAACTGATCTAACAGCAAGTCATGACGTAAGGTTTTCAGGTAGTCATCCCAAGACATACCTGTTTTGGCGATTTCTTGGCGTAGCTTTTCAGGGGTGAGCTTATTACGCTCAGCCACCATTTTGACGGCGTTATCCAAGAACTCAGGCGTAATCACTATACCTAAGCGCTTACCCTCTTGCTCTTGAATAGTCTGATCAATCAGCCTATTTAACACCTGCAAACGCAGCGTATCTTGATCAGGCAAAGGAATATTCTGCGATTGCAATTGCCTTGCGATCACTACGGCTTCGTTATCCACTTGACGCAGCGTAATCACTTGGGAATCAACAATCGCAGCAATACCATCAACGAAGCGGGCAGAACGTTCTGCGGGTTGAGTGGCTGGCTGGGCTCCTGCTGTCACGGAGAACAGCGTAGACACCAGTGCCAGACTTCCTGACAACACAAATTTAGAACAGCGTAACCGCATCTTTATTCATACCTCTCGAAGGTGGTTGTTTCTGTGCTTGTTGGCGTAATGGGTTCATACCCAACAATACGCTCACGCAACATCTTCATTGGATCAGGGCCTACAGCGCCTAGCCCAGACAGTTCTAACTGCAGGAACACTGCCGAATTACTTTTCTCTGCAGAGACCGCATAACGTTGTACGACGACACGCGCCGCCCAACAACACTCACCCTTGTATTCCATACCAAAGATAGTTTGTGTACTGCGTTTTTCTTGCAATGAGTAATCCACACGTCCTAGTGCAAACACTTTATTAGCCAATGGCCATTGCGTGGTCAACGATACACGTTCTCGGCCATTATCGCTTGCAGTTGGATTTTCCCTGAAATAGTTAGGATTATCAAAGGCTCTAGGGTCACGCTCGTAACGATATGATGCAGACAAGGTCGCCAAACGCTGCGGCTGCCATCTAAAACCTGCACTTAATCGGTTGGTACGTCTAGATTGCGGATTGAACTGCGCGTCAGCACGCAAACTCAACGTATCCGTCAGAGCAGCCCCCGCACCAAATAAGTAATCTGAACGTCTACGCGTTTCGGGATACTCATTGTTTGCCGTATTTCTCAAAAAGACTTTTTGATCTTCAAAATACAAGCGCTGTGCAACTTGTAGCATTGCACGCTCTTCACCCGTGTCGGCATCCAACCAACGAGTAGTCAGCCCCAGGGTTAACTGGTTCGCATTGGCAATCCTGTCCCAACCACCGCTGTAGATGTTCTCACTAAAGGCTTGAGAAAAGTTAAACGATGCCACGCTAGTATCAAACACTGGCAGCATGCTTTGATCTCTGTATGGCACATATAGGTAATACACTCGAGGCTCAAGTGTCTGTATGGCAGCATTGCCAAACAAACTGGTATCACGCTCAAAATACAGCCCAGAGTCTACAGAAAATAGAGGCAACGCACGGCCTTTGCTGCGTGGATTATTGCGCATCGCGTTGTTCATCGGCAAAGCGCTCCACTCAGTGTCGTATTGACTCAAGTGCAATGACGCCTTGGGGGTGATATAGCCATACGGGCGCACCATGGGGTAACTGACGGACGTGAGTGACGACATTCTTGTCCCATTGGGCGCTACACGCTCTTTACGGTAGCGATCAAACTCTGACAACGTGCCCGAGTAGTAAGGCATTTCGAATCGAGTGACCGCATTCTCACTGACCACATCAAAACCGCCCCAGTTATAACGTGCGCCACGCAGCGTCAAGCTAGGCATCTGGTTATATTCTGGACGTCTGTAGCCTCTAGTATCATCCTGCAGTGTTTGATACTGCGTTACCGACAACGACGCATTGAAATACTTAGCGCCAGACCAACTAAATGCGGCTGAACTCGCCAAACTATCAATATTGGCATTACCCAAGTCAATAGAGGTCAGATCGCGGAAATAGTTATCGTCTGAGACGCGGTTATAACGTGCACTAAACCCAAAACCGTAGCCTAAACGCTGACGGTGTTGTGTGGACAACATCCAACGCGCTTCTCGGGTTTTATTGTCATGATTCAAGTACGAACCATTGATTTGGCCTTCATAGCTGCGGCCTAAGTATCTGAACTCACCATCCAGTTGCAAACCCCGCTTGGAGTAATTGCGCGGTGTCAGCGTAGCATCGTAATTCGGGGCAAGATTGAAGTAATAAGGGATGGCCAATTCCAAACCACTATTACTGGTATAGCCGTATATAGGGGTCAAGAAACCGGATTTTCGCTCCTCTCGCAGCGGAAATGAAAAATACGGCGAGTAAAAGATAGGCACATCTTTGAAATACAGCACGCTATTACGCGCCACACCACGGTTTTCATCAATATACAAATCGACAGTAGGCGCTTTGATGTACCAGGCAGGGTCAGGACATGGACAACCGCTATACAGCACATCATCTAACTTCATGTGATCGCTGTTGTAAATCGTACCGGCTTCCGCTGTACCCGAAGAACCACCTGCCAACCAGAAGTTCATGGCATCCAATGCCCCTTCTTCTGATTTCATGTTGTAGTCAATGCTAGGACTGCGCACAATACTGCCACCGCGCATCAACACACCATTACCGCGTACTTTTACATCGCCAGTGTTCCGGTCGTAACGGATCTGATCACCTTTACTAACCGAGTCAATGCGACGCACTTGCGCATCGCCTGTTAGCACTACCTCGCCATTTTCTTGGTTTTCTAACTTATCACCAATTAAGTAGGACGTCATGTCGTCATCAGCAACATGGCGAAGCTGCAGCGCAGGGGAGGCTTGCAAAGAGGGCTGTTTCGCCCCCGCTTTGACTGGCATTACGGCGCACGTCAGAGAGCCTAACAACAATAAATGAAAACGTCTGACCGCTCGCACCGGATCCGTATCCCCAGGAAAATAGAATTACACTACAGTAATGGCCGGCCACACTTTTGCTGACCATGACCCGTTATTATAGATAAGCTCGCCCGATACGGCAGCGCTATTCGCCTTTTTTCTTGCAAATCTTTGTTCTTAGCCCATGGATGCCACTTCAAACCTCACCAATGACACCCGTTATCAGCTCTTGTTAAGCTGGCTGCAATCATTGGACTGCATTAATGACCTGCGTCTTGATACGCTGCGCCCTGCCTCTGGCGATGCAAGTTTCAGACGTTATTTCCGTCTGGATAGCCAAGATGGCACCCTGATTGTGATGGATGCGCCTCCGGCTAAAGAAGATACCGCCGCGTTTGTGGATATTACCCACCGACTCGCCGCTCAAGACCTTAATGTGCCGCGCATCTTAGCCAGCGACGTAGCACAAGGTTTTTTACTACTAAGCGATCTGGGCCAAGACAACTTTTGGCATGCCTTACAAAAAGGCATAGATAACCAAACCATCCAAACCTTGTACCGTGGCGCGATCCAAAGCTTGGTACAGCTACAACAGGCTGACAGCACAGGCTTACCGCACTATAACGAAGCGCGCATGCTGGAAGAGTTGCAAGTATTTGAAGAATGGTTCATTAATCAACACTGCAACACCACTCTGACCGAACAAGAAAGCAAAGCGCTGCAAACCTGCTTTGCCGCCTTGGTGGAAGATAACGTGAATGTGGCGCAGGTGTTTGTGCACCGCGACTACCACACGCCTAATCTGATGATGCCCATAGACGACACGCTGCGCCCTGGCATCATCGATTATCAAGATGCGGTACTTGGCCCTATCACCTACGACGTAGCCTCGTTAGTCATGGATGCCAGACACACATGGGATGAAGAGCAACAGCTGGATTGGGCAATTCGTTACTGGCAAGCCGCCATACATGCCAACCTGCCGGTAAGCCGTGATTTTGCTGAATTCCACCAAGCGTACGAGTGGATGAGTGTGCAGCGTAACCTGCGCATTCTAGGGGTGTTTTGCCGCCTGTCTATTCGCGACGGTAAAGATTGGTATTTAGCGCACCTGCCTAGACTACAAGCCTACATACGCCAAGTATGCAGCCGCTACGAAGAGCTCTTCCCTATACGCAAAGTGTTGGACCGCATTGAAGGCCGTCAAACCGTATTGGGGGTCACCCTGTAATGAAAGCCATGATTTTGGCAGCGGGCCGCGGCGAACGCATGCGGCCTCTTACTGACCACTGCCCCAAACCTCTATTACGAGCAGGCGATCACTCCCTGATCGAATGGCATATCTTGCGCCTGCAACGCGCGGGCATTACCGACATAGTGATTAATCACGCATGGTTAGGTGACAAAATCGAGGCGCAATTACAAGATGGCAGCCAGTTCGGTGTGCGTATCCACTACAGCCCAGAAAACCCTGCCTTAGAAACCGCAGGCGGCATTCGGCAGGCATTGCCCTTGCTGGGCGATGCCCCTTTTCTGATTATTAATGGCGATGTGTTCACCGACTGGGATGCTCAGCATGCATTTGCTGCGGCTGATCGCTTGCAGCATAGCGAACTATTGGGGCATCTATGGATGGTAGAAAACCCAGAGCACCATACTAAAGGCGATTTTTACCTGCAAAGTCCACGTAAATTGCTCTCGGAACATCCCCTTACAATTTCGGATAAAACGCTTACGTACAGCGGCATTGCTTGTTACAAGCCAGCCTTGTTTTCTTCGCTTCCTGCGGGCCAGCCCGCTCCACTAGGGCCTTTGCTACGACAAGCCATGTCTCAACAACAGTTGAGCGCAGAGCTACTCGCAGGCTCATGGACCGATGTAGGCACCCCTGAGCGTCTAGAAAAAATTTCCCGCCAGCTTGGCTCACTGGAATAGGCACGGTATTATCAGTATTCAGATTAAAGCCTGATGCGTCAGGCACCCACTCACCCGCAGATACCCTTAGTCCATGCTCGGTTCCAAACGCCCCGTATTCAGACCTACCGCTTACGATTACTCCCGCAGAAAACGCCGCATTCCTCGTTGGTTGGTTCTTATGCTAACCGGCGTGATTATCGGTGCGGGTGGCCTATTGTTCATTCAAACCAGCTACGGTCCTACTCGTCTAACAGTAGAACAATCCGAACAGCTGCATTTTGATTTAAATAGCGCCAATGCAGAAAATCAGCGCTTGCAATCGCAGTTGAGTCAAACCACACGCGAGCTGGAAGAAACGCAGACCAGTTTGAAATCACAGCAGAGCTCTCTGGACAATCATGACCAGATCGTCGATGGCCTGAAGAAAGACATTGAACTGTTTGCAGATGCCATGCCTGCCGACCCTCGTGGCACATCTCCCGGCATTCGCTCTGCATCGTTTAGCACCAGCGATGGCAAACTGAACTACAACATCTTGCTCATGCAAGACAAAGAGCAAGCCGACCACACCTTTACGGGTGAAATGCATTTCAACATTCAAGGTCGCTACCCTAACGGTCGTACTGGCTACATTGATTTGGAACCCGTAGAAGTATCTGTAGGCCGTTACGCCCACCTTATTGGTGACGTAACCCTGCCTGATGGCGTAAGCCCTCGCCAAATCACTATTCAGATTTTTGAGCCTGGCAACAAACGCGCCAAGGCTATGCGTATCATCAACATTCGCTGATCGCACTACTCTCGCACATCACAAACAAGGGCCTTTTATAGGCCCTTGTTTGTGAGTACAGAAAACACACTATGCGTTACAAACATCCATACAGCGCAAGCTACATTGAGCTTATGCCACGTGCTGTAAGAAGTCTTGCAAGCGCTTACTAGGTGGATTACTTAAGAGCTCTTCAGGGTCGCCATCATGGGCGATTTTCCCCTGATCAATAAAGATCAAACGGCTACCCACTTTACGCGCGAACTCCATTTCGTGCGTCACCACAATCATGGTCATCCCTTCTTCAGCCAAATCCTGCATGACTTTCAGCACTTCAAACCGCAACTCAGGATCCAGCGCCGAGGTAGGCTCATCAAACAGCATCAGCTTGGGACGTATTGCCAATGCTCTGGCAATGGCCACACGCTGCTGCTGACCACCCGATAGCTCACTAGGATAGTGATTCATACGCTCAGCCAGCCCCACCTTAGCCAACAGCTCTTCTGCTTGTTTCTTGGCTTCTGCTTTATCTGTACCACGCGTGTGCACAGGGCCAAACATCACGTTCTCTAAAGCCGTCAACTGGGGGAACAAGTTGAACTGCTGAAACACCATACCTGCTTCTCGACGCAGTGCGCGTACCTGTGCAGGACGGTCCAAAACGCTTAACCCATCCACCACGATATCGCCCTCATCAATACCTTCCAATGCATTGATACAGCGTAACAGCGTGGATTTCCCTGACCCTGACGGGCCCACAATCACCACCACTTCACCTGGCACTACCTCTAGATCCACACCGTTTAATACCGTGTTATCACCAAAGCGTTTGATTACCTGCTTGAACTCTACGATTTTCATCTTCTGCTCTCCTGCTTCATCACACTACACGCAAGCGACGTTCAACCGTACGCAAGATCAACGCAATAATCCCTGTCAGAATCAGGTAGATAATGGCTACCGCTCCCCAAATTTCCACAGACCTGAAGTTTCCTGCGATGATTTCCTGACCTTGGCGCGTAAGCTCAGCCACACCAATCACAATAAACAACGAGGAATCTTTCAGACTGATAATGCACTGATTCCCCATGGCCGGAATCATTCGACGCCATGCCACTGGCGCAATAATGTAAATCAGGATTTTATGAAATGGCAGACCCATTGCCTCACCCGCCTCTTGCAGCCCCTTAGGCACTGACTGCAAAGCGCCACGCACAATTTCAGCAATATACGCACCGGAGTTCACCATCAAGGTGAAAATCGCTGCTGACTCACCATCAATGCGCATACCGGCCAATAGCGGCAAAGCAAAGTAAATAAACATTACCTGCACCACGATAGGCGTACCACGAATCAGCAGCACATATGCTTTGGCAATCATCGCCAGTACTTGTATAGGTAACGTAGACAGCTTTATAGGCCCTTTTACATAGGTAGTAATCACCCCTGTCACAAAACCCAGTACCGAGCCACCTACCAGCCCCAGCACCGTAATATAAAGTGTCATCTTGGTGCCTTCCCATAAGCTGGGCAAAGCGTTCCAAATTACAGACCATTCAAATGTCACCGTTACACCTACTTAGTGTGTCGTTACCGTCAGCACAGACCGTAACGTGATAAACAAAGAGCGGCCCTGAACTAGCTGGCCGCTCTGGAGTTGCAATACGCTCACCTAAGACTTACTCAGGCTGTTTGCCAAACCATTTTTCGTAAATGACATCGTAGGTGCCATTAGCTTTGATTGCTGCCAAAGCTTCATTCACGACTGGTACTAGTTCGCTACCTTTAGGGAAAGCAATACCGTAGAAGTCACCGCTTTTCACCGCGCCAGTCACTTTGACATGGCCTTTGCCGCCGGTTTGCGCGTAGTACTGAACGTTAGGCGTATCGTGCACCACAGCATCTACACGGCCAGTCGCCAGCTCTAAGAAAGCGTTATCAATGTTCGGGAACAGTTTCAGTTTAGCGCCTGGCACTTCGCGGTTCAGATAGTCCACCGTCGCTGTACCAATTTTCACGGCCACTTGCTTGCCATCTAGGTCTGCTGCGCTTTGAATACCATCGGTATCTTCACGCACCAAGATAGCTAAACCGCTCTCATAGTACGGGTCTGAGAAATCGATTACCTGCTTACGATCGTCTCTAATAGTGATACCAGCCAGTGCCACATCAACGTTACGTGTTTGCAGACCTGGAATAATGCCGTTGAAATCCATAGGCTGCAGTTTGTATTCCAAACCCGCTTGTTTAGCTACAGCATCCCATAGATCAATATCGAACCCCGTATATTTGCCATCCTGCTTGAACTCAAAGGGCACAAACGCTGTGTCTGTCGCCATGATCAACTCTTTGCCTTGTGCTTGCGCACCCAATGGCAATGCCATCAGTGCTGCCACAGCCAGCCATGCTTTGATAGTGTGCTTCATGATTGCTTGACTCCTACTAGGGGATATAAGTATCTGGCATGCATAACGCCAAACTTCACTACAGCGTAGCGCAATTGGATAAATCGCTGCTACAAAGAGTATAACTATAGTAATAAAAGGCCCATCTTTTGTATGGAGAATAACCCGCATCCTTGATAGATATCACATTCTTTAACTATTAAGCATAAAAAAAACGGTGCATCGCTGCACCGCTTTATTACACAATTGTTTCCAGATATTAAAATGCAGGAACAATAGCGCCTTTATATTGCTCTTGGATAAAGGCACGAGTTTCTTCGCTATTTAATGCTTGAATCAGCTTCTTCACAGCGTCTTTCTCTTCATTGCCAGCTTTAACAGCAACCAAGTTTGCGTAAGGTGATTCAGCACCTTCAATAAACAACGCATCTTCCAGCGGATTCAAATCAGCCTCTAATGCATAGTTAGTATTAATTAGAGCCAAATCTACATCAGGTAATATGCGAGGTAATGTAGCGGCCTCAATTTCTTTAAATTTTAATTTCTTAGGGTTTTCCGCAATATCTCTGGAGGTAGCCAAAATATTGCTAGGATCTTTTAATGTGATCAAACCTTGTTGCTGCAATAGCAGCAAAGCACGAGCACCATTAGAAGGGTCGTTAGGCAATGCAATCAACGCACCGTCTTTTAACTCTTCTATTGTTTTGATTTTTTTGGAGTATGCACCAAACGGCTCTACGTGCACCAACCCTACTGAAACTAGGTTGATATTGTGCTCACCGTTAAAGGTATCCAAATAAGGTTTGTGCTGGAAAAAGTTAGCATCAATAGCACCATCCCACACCTGCTGATTAGGCTGCACATAGTCGGTGAATACTTTGATATCCAATTCCACACCCTCTTTCGCCAATTGAGGAGCCACAAACTCCAACAACTCAGCATGAGGAACCGGCGTAGCCGCTACGCTCAGTTTTTCAGCATTGGCCAATGAAGCACCCAGCCCCAATGCTGTTACCAATGCACTTGCCACCAATTTTTTCAGCAACATAAAAGCTCCTTGAAAGAAATTCAACAGGGTTAAGCGATGCGCTTATTCATACGCGCAACCAGCTTATCTCCCCACACCTGCATTAACTGTACCAACACCACCAAAATAATGACTGTCACCGCCATCACATCAGTCTGGTAACGTTGATAACCAAAACGTAGTGCCAAGTCACCTAGGCCACCACCACCGATCACACCCGACATTGCCGAATAGCCCACCAGCATAATGGCCGTGACGACTATAGCCGCCACCACACCCGTTTTTGCTTCGGGCAATAAAGCCATCACTACCGTCTCACGCGAGTTTGCACCCATAGCACGGCTGGCTTCTAACACGCCTGGATCCAACTCTTTCAACACATTCTCTACCAATCGTGCAAAGAATGGCGCGGCACTGGCCACCAATGGCGGAATAGAGCCTGCTACCCCTAAGGATGTACCTGCCAATACCCGGGTGAGGGGGATCATCACAATCAGCAGAATCAAAAAAGGCACTGAGCGCAGAATATTCACCACCAATGACAACGCCTGATACACGCCATTGTTTTGCATCATTTGCCTAGGGCTGGTTAAAAATAGCAGCACACCCAACGGCAAACCAATAATGACGGTGAACACCAATGATGCCCCGGTCATTAAGAGCGTGTCTAACGTCGCCTCTGCCAGCAACGGCCAATCTACATTAGACCAATTCATGCTCGCAGCTCCTCGTATTGCACACCCAAACTATCTAACATGGCACCTAACTGTTGCTGCTGTTCGGCTTGCCCTTCTACCGCCACCACCAACTGCCCGTACGGTACACCCTTAATACGGCTCACCGCACCCTGCAAAATACTAATATCCAAACTCAAGTCGCGACTGGCCCTACTAATAAGGGGCTGCACGGTGGCGTCGCCTTTAAAGCTTAACCGCATGACTCGACCACTCACACCTTGATCCATAGAGCGCCAACCATCGGTATCATTACCACTTTCAGCCAATAGGCTTTGTGTAGCCGCCTGTTGTGGGTGCAGGAACACATCCAACACCTCACCGCTTTCCACAACAGCGCCAGCCTCAATGACGGCAACCCTATCGCATACCTGTCGTATCACATCCATGCTGTGTGTAATCAAGACAATGGTTAAACCCAGCGACTGATTAATTTCCAGCAACAACCGCAAAATAGATTGCGTGGTCTCCGGATCCAATGCCGAAGTCGCTTCATCACACAACAATAACTCAGGCTGATTGGCTAAAGCCCGGGCTATCCCTACTCGCTGCTGCTGACCACCCGACAACTGCCTAGGGTATTTATGCGCGTGCTGTTCCAACCCAACCAGTTGCAACACTTCTTTAGCTCTAGCATGCTGTTGCGCTTTATTTAGCCCAGCCAATTTCAATGGGAAGCAGACATTCTCCAATATAGAACGTGATTGCAACAAATTGAAATGCTGGAACACCATGCCTATTTTTTGGCGAATGGGTCGCAGTTGTTGCTCAGTTAATGAAGAAATACATTGCCCTTGAAAACTCACTGAGCCTTTAGTTGGGCGCTCTAACATATTCAATAGACGAATTAGTGTACTTTTACCCGCACCACTACGTCCGATAATGCCAAACACCTCGCCGCGTCGAATATGCAGATTAATGTCATGCAATGCGATCACTTCTTTATTGGCGCTGGTATAGCGTTTCTCTATTTTCTCTAACCTAATCACAACGTGCTAGCCACCAAATAAAAACACATTGAATTCAGATAGCCTTTTGGTTCTTTCATTCAGTGTGTTGTATTAATCTACCATAGTGTTTGTATTCAAAATCATTTTACTTATAACTAAAAAAACTAGTAATAAGCACCTAAATGACGTAAATAAAGAGTCAAATTACTCAAACTGAAATTATTGACACTCATTTCTAAACACAAACAAATCTCAACTAAGTATGCAAAACATTTCAATTTCGCATAATTGGGTTAAGATAGCTTAGCGTTTTGCTTGTAATACCGCCCATTAACCCGTTACGTGAGATTAATATGCAAGCTATAGTTACACGCGCACTTTGCGACCATTGTCTAGATTTGCCGGTAGCTGTTCCTGGCACTCATCCCCATTCTTTCATGAAAAACGGTGAAAGTTACGTGGAACGACACAATGCAAAGTGGGAGGGCCCTTTCCATTGCTCCGTATGTCAAACCATCTGGCTTCACCGTAAGAATCAATGGGGGGGCTGCGAAGGATTCAGACTAAACCCCTAAAGCACATATAACTATAAAGATTCATCTATTTGTTTGTTACAAGCCAAACTTAGAAGTCTTACTCAAAAAACAGGCAAAAAAAAAGCCCCTTTGCAGGGGCTTATTTTCAGCTACTTTCGTAGCGAAGTAAATCAAATTTGCTTTACTTCATGAATTCGACTGGTGGGTCGTGCGCGACTCGAACGCGCGACCAACGGATTAAAAGTCCGCTGCTCTACCAACTGAGCTAACGACCCGCCGAAGAATTAAATTATGCCCCAGCTGTACTAGTGCGTCAAGCACTTTCTACGAATATTTCTTAAAAATACGATTTTTTTTGCTTAATGGCCCAATGAGCCATTTTTCACTGTTTACATGCACAGTAAAATTAAATCTTCGCGCCATCACTCAAGAGAATAGTCGTCATACACAAGCATGCTAACTCTAGCAGCAGCACCTCACTTTAGCGCTCTCAAACACTGCCAGTAGACGGTAACCACTCTGCACGCTGTCACCTAGTTTACATTTAGCGTCTAAATGTATGGGATGTTGCACATGCGACGAAGCATGTGCAGCTCTTTGCCATCCTCTAGGTCCATCTTATTGCATGCGAACACCCATAGTGGGCGCTCAAACTGAAACAACAACAACAACAACAACAACAACAACAACAACAACAACAACAACAACAACAACAACAACAACAACAACAACAACAACAACAACAACAACAACAACAACAACAACAACAACCGATGGACAGGATAACCAGATAACCTCCCTCCTCTCCTACACCTCCTTCTATATAGATAGAGGAAAAGAGTAAGAGCTACACCTCTCTATATAGAGATAACGCCCCCACTGTCATCACACACCATAAAAAAAATGCCCCGCTGATTGGATAACCAACCAGCGGGGCATTTTCTATCCTGCTATAGGGATCTAGTGTAGATAGTTATCGTGCTCGAGAAATACGAACCTCAGCACCACGACGTTTCACTTCCAGACCTTCGGCGGGAAGAATTTTTAAACCTTCCAACCCTTTGATGTAGCTAGACCCTTGCATCTGCATCACACGGATCTTGTTACGCATCACTTCAGGACTGTGTTCAGGCATACCAAACATCCATACTTCTTCCAGTAATCTGGCCGAGTTGAATTCGCTGGTATTTTTTACCTCAGGCCCTAAGCACAGCATATGACCTTCACGACCAAACACAGGCAATCTATCTAAGCCAGCCGTGACTGTCCAAGTCGTACCACCTTCGTAACGCCAGCCCGTACTCAAATCCCACCATGCACTGCCAGCTGGCAAATACACTTCGAGTTCTTCACCAGGTTGCAAGAATGGTGCCACCAGCAAAGCTGAGCCCAACATATATTGCGTGTCCCATTGCTGCGCAATAGGATCATCAGGAAATTCCAATGCCATAGAGCGCTGTACTGGCAAACCACAACGTACAGACTCTTCGATAATGCCTAATACATAAGGCACTAAGCGATAACGCCAACGCAACCAGTGCTGAACCAGCTCTTGGGTTTTTTCATCAAAAGCGGAAGGCAGCAATGCAGGAATTGCTTGGAAACAGAAGTTAGCTGAAAACACGCCCATTGCTAACCAACGCACATAGAGCTCAGCGCTCATGGTGTCGGTAGGCTGCTCTGCATTACCCAGCTTATGCAATTGCGCCGTCACACCACTGTTGCCCAATGCCAATGCGGAACGCAGAGAGCGCTCCATGCCTTCCCAGTCGTTACTCACATCTGGGCCCAGCTGCATGCTGTAACGCTGCACACCGGGGAACAGGTTGGTACTCCAAATCACACCTTCTTGCGGTGTCTTATGGCCGGCAAATGCATCAAACAATGCCTGACGTACCAAAATCGGATAAACCGTACGCAACAAAGCACCTGACTCACCGCCGCGCGCAGTAATGCTATCGGGTATGTTGTAGCTCACGGTACATACTGGTGCGCCCAACCCTTCATCATAGTTTTGGCGCTGACGCTCTACCCACATTTTGAATACATCTTTATGGGTGAGATCCAACAAACCAAATGGCTTACCTGCGCTGTTTTCATCGCCTTCGAACTGGTACGCCGCACCGGTATCGTCATCAATCAACAACCAACCGCGATCTTCCCATTCTTCAAAGAGCGGAGTATCTACAATCACGCCTGGGAAAGTATGTGCCGCCAATTGCACGCCAGACTTTTCTATCTTCGCGCTTAAATCACGGCCATCTTGTACTCGTGCCTCATCCCATACAAACAGAGGACGATCTGGCATAAAACCGTATAGCGCAGGCGCAGCAGCCATCACACCATCCAAGCCCACACCATTGTCACCCAGCGTAGTCGCTAAATTCAGCGTGTCGTCAATGGACTGACCGGCCGCTTGCTGCAACCACACGCCCATAGGCCAAACACCAGGCTGGCCAGCACGACCTGTTAGCGCGGTGTATTGGTTCAGGATCTCGGTAGGGACACCGGCAAACAAGAATATGTCCAGCAAAGGCGCTGACGCACGTATGCTATAGCGACCTTCTTGTTCTACGGCAACGTTGTGCTCCACACGTTCTAGGGTGTTCACATACACACCCCAACCCTTGGTGCTCCACAGCAATGGCAATACGCGATGCTCTGGCAAATCAGACAACAACTGTTGGCCATCACGGCTCAAGCTTTCTTGACTATCGCCCAAGCCATACAGCACATCATCAGCCTGTAATGCAAAAGCGGCATTCCAACCTTGCTGCTCCTCTTTTTCGTCTTGCCAGACTCCGGATGCCGCCAACTGCAGCAGCAACTCGTCGCCTTTATAGAGCGCAAAAGAGAAAGGATTAGGCGTGAGCGTCAGCGAATATTCGCCCTGCTCTAAGCGCCAGCCACCTTCTTGCTCTACGGTTTCTTGGGAAAATTCACCTACGGCATCCTCCCGCACCAATAGCATTTCGGCCTGCTGCTGAGCGCGCAGGCTGACTTTTTCTGGCTGTATCTGTTTCAAGCTGCCAAAACGTAGCCTAAATACACCAGGGGAATGCGCTTCCACACGCAGGATTTGATCTGTCTGTTCAGCCTGAAAATCCGCTACAGACGGTTTATTGGCAAGGTTACTTTGAAGATTAAACAATTGCGTCACGTCAGCAAGGTGAGTGTTGGACGACACAGCACGATCCTCGGGCACTGCCCAACAAGGGAATAAAGTGTCTATTTTGACGTATTTTTGCTACAAAACCAAATCTAAAAGCAAAAACACCTAAATTTCGTTCATAAAGCTTCTATTATCGCAGACCCAGCGCTCGGGATAAATCCCTCTCTAGCAATCGCGGCTCATTATTCCACGCTGCGGCCAAATCTTCTGCCAAAATAGCGCTCCACGCAAAGCCGTTTGAGCCCAAACCAGACATTATTGCGAGACTCTGATCACTGCCAGCATATACTGGCAGGTGGTCTTTGAGGGCTGCTCTATAGCCTGCCCAGCCTCCCTGCGTAGAGGCAGGTGCCAACCATGATCGCCAGCGTTGTAAGGTATCTCGTATTTCTTGATGCCCCTGCTCAGTCACCTGAGCGGGCTTGCCATGAGCACCATAGGTACTACCTGCCGTGCATACCCCATCCACCTCAGGTAACACATAGCCCTCACCTGCCACTATATGGGTAGGCGTTTTCGTCATTTCCGCTGCCACAAAGTAACTCACTTGCCCGGGCAACAGTTCCATCTCTTTTATGTAGGGATAGGGTTTGGTGGCGACCACACTATCAGGCAATAACGCAGGCAAAGCACCAGCCACACACAAGGCAACGGCATCCACCTGCAGCGTCTCGGTTGCTGTTCCCTCTGTGTCTAATACCGCACACCAACCAGCCTCGGATGGCTCTAGGCTCAGTACTTTTGTTGCTAACAAACGAATATTGGGATGCGTAAACAGACGCTCAATCAACTTATCAGGCTGCACTCTCATCGCTCTAGGAAAATACAACCCGCCATACGCGACATCATCACCTACTTGTTGAGACATACTCACCACATCCAAATACTGCACCCACGTATCTGGAAAGCCCAACGCCTCTACCGCCTTATGAGCTGCTTTATCCTCATCCGCATCTACCGCCACACGCACTGTGCCCAACGGTAAACAGTCTGTTGCCTCCGCCGCTTGCCACTGCCGTTCTGCCACCAACATTCCTGCTCGGCTTAACCGCATACGCGGCGCATCATCCACACTGAGCAATGGTGTCATGGCAATGGCTTTATGCCCTAAATGTGATGCACCCGTTCCGTCTTTCAGCACCGGATCTGCGACAGTCACCTGTATACCTCGACGCACCAAGGCTGCCGCCGTTGCAGCACCCGCTATTCCTGCCCCCACAACCAATACATGCGCAGGCGTAGCACGAGGCTGTCGTCCTAGTTTCTCGCGCAGCACACCACGTATCATTTCGCGCTTGTGTGCAAACCCAGGGACTTTTTCTATTAGGAAACCAGCATCTTGCAGGTCTCTACGCACTTGGCCTGCACTACACCAACTGGCCATAGTCGCCCCCTTGGCTGACAAACGTACCAATTGACCAAAAAGGCGTCGTGACCACATCTGGGGGTTTAAGCGTGGCGCAAAGCCATCTAAAAAGAACGCATCAATCTGCGCATCCACCACCTTGGCTTTTTGTTCTATATCGCCAAATACCAGTGTCAGCGTCACGCGCTCGTTTTCAAAATACAGCCTATGTATGCCCGGTAGCAGATCAGGCCACTGCGCCAAGAGCTGCTGCACCAGCGGTTGTAATTCTGCACTTGTTTGCTCATGCATGCGTGCCAAATCATCACGCTGAAACGGGTGCGCTTCAAACGAGACAAAGTGCAAACGCTGACTGCGGTCGGCATCCTGTAACCAGCTCAACCACGTCACTAAAAAGTTATTCCCCAGCCCAAAGCCAGTCTCGCAAATACTAAAGTGAGATAGCCCTTGCCAACGCTCAGGCAGCCCATTGCCCGCCAAAAACACATGCTGTGTTTGCGCCAGTGCGCCTGCCGTAGAATGGTACACATCACCATATTGCAAGCTCTGCGCTATACCGTTCTGGTTAAACGAAGGTGTAGCCGGCTGTAGTTTTTGAAATCCGCCCGTCATGTTAATACGTTTTAATACACAATAAATACATGAAACAAACATAGGTTAACGTCTAGCTATGCACACTTCTACACGCCTTCCCCTCAGCGACGCGCTTGCTACAGCGGTCAGTGCCGCTCATGCAGCAGCCAGCATTTTACAAGCCCACGCCGCGCACCGTGATCGTTTGATCATTGATACCAAAGCCAAGAACGACTTGGTGTCTCAAGCCGACAGAGATGCGGAAATGGCCGCATTAGAAATTCTACGCGAGCAGACGCCGGAATTTGGCATTGTGGCAGAAGAAAGCGGCGGTGGCACCAAGGGGCTGGCTACGTGGTACATAGACCCACTGGACGGCACCACTAACTTCTTGCACGGCATCCCTCACTACGCGGTGTCTATTGCGTTAATTGCCCACCCCGGTTGCATCGTCGCGGGCGACACACCTGTTACGTGCGACACGCCAGTAGTCGCCGTGGTGTACGACCCCAACCGCGAAGAACTCTTTACCGCGATGTACGGCACAGGCGCCTGGTTGAACCAACAACGTTTACGCTGCACAGACACCGACAATCTGGATAACGCATTGCTGGCTACCGGTTTTCCATTCCGCGATTTCAGCTTTGCTGACCACTATCTACCGACGCTAGAAACCGGTATTCGCCGCACACGTGGCATTCGTCGCAACGGTGCCGCCGCATTAGATTTGGCATGGGTGGCATGTGGCCGTTTTGATGGGTACTGGGAAATGGGTTTAGCCCCTTGGGACGTCGCCGCAGGCACACTCATCGTGCGCGAAGCAGGCGGTATTTGCCAGGATATCTTCCAGCAACAACCTTGGCCCTCTACCGGACACGTCGTTGCCAGCAACGCTCCATTACACAACGCTTTGCAAGAAATGATCCAACCGTGTTTAGGGTACACACCACAGCGTTAAACAGGGCGAAAAGCCACTAGGCATGCTACCCTATGGGGTTCACAGATTTACTCTTAAAAGGCTTTGTCATGAATCTGCTTGACCCCATTGTTGCCTGGCAAGACGACATCACAGCCATTAGGCGCGACTTGCATGCTCATCCTGAGCTGGCCTACGAAGAACACCGCACGGCAGACACCGTAGCACACTGGCTAACAGAATGGGGAATAGACATACACCGAGGTCTAGCAGGCACTGGGGTAGTAGGTATCATCAAAGGAAACCTAGGCCCAGGCCCTAGCATTGGTCTGCGCGCCGATATGGATGCGCTGCCGGTACTCGAGCAAAATGACTTTGCCCACGCCAGCCGTCACGACGGCAAAATGCATGCTTGTGGTCATGATGGCCACACTGCCATGCTACTCTCCGCCGCACGCTACTTAGCTTCGCATCGCGAATTCACAGGTACCGTCTACGTGATTTTCCAGCCAGCGGAAGAAGGCTTTGCAGGCGCACGCAAAATGATAGAGGAAGGCTTGTTCACCCGCTTCCCTATGGACGCTGTATTCGGCATGCACAACTGGCCCGGTTTACCTGCTGGCGAGTTTGCCGTACACGCTGGTGCCGTGATGGCATCCAGCAACTCTTTCAGTATTCAGATTGATGGCAAAGGTGCTCACGGCGGTATGCCGCACTTGGGGGTTGACCCTATTACTGCGGCAGCACAATTAGTCATGAACCTGCAAACCATTGTTAGTCGCGTCATCGACCCACTTGATCCTGCCGTACTGAGCGTCACACAAATTCATGCTGGTTCGGCGGATAACGTCATCCCTACCTCGGCCACATTGCGTGGCACGGTACGCACACTCAGCAATGAGGCGCTGGATACCATCGAAACCCGCATGCGCGAAATCGTCGAGCAAAGCTGTGCCGCCATGGGCTGCCAAAGCACCTTTGAGTTTGATAGACGCTACCCCCCCACCATCAATCACCCCAAAGAAAGCGCTATTTCTGCCGACGTGATTCGTAAGATGGCGGGTGATAATGCCCTACACCAAAACCTTCCACCCTCTATGGGCGCAGAAGACTTTGCGTTTATGCTGCAAGAGCGTCCCGGCAGCTACATCTGGATAGGTAATGGTCAAGGCGATCACCGGCTTTCTGGCCACGGGTTAGGCCCCTGCATGTTGCACAACGACAGCTACGATTTCAACGATGAAATCCTCAGCGCTGGCGCGAGCTACTGGGTACGTTTAGCCGAACATTACCTGAAGCCCTAACCCCCATTAACAAATGTTTCACGGCAAGAAATTGCCCAGCCGTTACAATACAGGCTCTACGTATGCCGGAGAGAATCATCGTGCCCAAAGCCTCCCAACCCTGTAGTTTGCCCCCTGATGACAAGCATGCCATCTTGCGTGTGGTACCCATGCCGTCCGACGCCAACATGTATGGCGACGTTTTTGGTGGTTGGATTATGTCGCAAGTGGATATCGCTGGTTCCATCTTGGCAGCGCGACGCGCCAATGGCCGCGTAGCAACTGTTGCCGTCAACGCATTTACCTTTACACAACCGGTATTTGTGGGCGACCTACTTAGCTTTTACGTAGACATTATCAAAACCGGCCGTACCTCCATTACCGTTTCGGTAGAGGTGTACGCAGAACGCCAACGCCTGCAACATGAAGTCGTCAAAGTAACAGAAGCTACATTGACGTATGTTGCTACCGATACGAACCGCCGCAGCCGCGAACTTCCCCCTCTAGACTGAAGGTATTGCCTATGACTGGATCTGTTCAGGAGCGCACCAGTCCTGCCGTCCGCCGACTCGACCCGGAAGACGCGCAACTTGCTCTACAAAAACTACAATCTGTATTAAAGCGCCAAGAAGTTGTAGAAACTTTGGCGCAGCGTCAACACGAAGGCTCAGACCGTGAAGACCTACTTGCTAACCTGACACATCGCAGGCACGAGCAAGAAATACGCAGCATCATCAATAATCTGCACCCTGCCGATATTGCGTTCATTCTGGAATCCTTGCCAGAAAACGAGCGTCAAGTCGTGTGGCAACAAGTTAGCGACGAATACGACGCTGACGTTCTGCTGGAAATTGAAGACTGGGCACGTGAATCTCTGATCAAAACCATGGAGCCAGCTGACCTGATTGCAGCTGCTGCGAACATGGATGCCGACGAGATTGCGGATCTGGCACCCGACCTGCCCCCCGAAGTTATTGCTGAGGTGCAGAAAGGTCTGACCGAGTCTGAACGTGCACAATTGTTAGAAGCCATGGGCTACCCCGAAGATAGCGTGGGTGCGATCATGGACTTTGACATGGTGCGCGTACGGGAAGACGTCAGCCTAGAGGTAGTATTGCGCTACCTACGTCGTCTACAAGAACTGCCCGACCATACTGACCAGATTTTTGTGGTAGACCGCGACGACCGCCTATTAGGCACGCTGTCGCTAACCCGCATGCTGGTATCCGACCCAGAAACGCTGGTGTCTGATGTGATGGCAGCAGATTACCTAAGCCTACACCCGTTAGACTCTGACGCTGACGCCGCTAACGCGTTTGAGCGTTATGACTTGGTGTCTGCTCCGGTAGTAGACGATTACGGCCGCCTTATTGGGCGCGTGACCATTGATGAAGTGGTTGACGTGCTGCAAGAAGACTCACAAGAGCAAGAACTGTCTCGTGCTGGTTTGCAAGAAGAAGATATTTTTGCTCCTGCTCTCAGTGCGCTACGTAACCGTGCCCCTTGGCTGCTGATTAACCTGTGTACAGCAGCGACGGCATCGTTCGTGGCCTCACGCTTTGAAGACACCGTTAGTCATATCGTTATTTTGGCCTTCCTGATGTCTATCGTTGCGGGTATTGGCGGTAACTCTGGCAACCAAACCATGACCATGATTATTCGTGCGATGGCTACTGGCCGTATCACGGGCTCCAACATCTGGCCGCTGGTCAAACGCGAGCTAATGGTGACCTTTATGGTGGGTGCGTGCGGTAGTTTGGTAACAGCCGTGTTCGCGTGGTTTATTTCTGGTTCTGTCGCTATTGCGGCTGTGATGATGGCCGCCATGATCGGCAACATGCTGATTGGTGCCGCGCTAGGCGTATTGATCCCTACTCTGCGCAGCCGTTTTGGCAAAGACCCAGCGGTAGGTTCTTCAGTATTGCTGACATTTGGTACTGACTCGCTGGGCTTTTTCCTCTTCTTGGGCTTGGCTACACTGTTCCTGCTGTAAGCCTCTAGGTCTACAACAAACGCCTTTCTAGTGTGGGTGATACATCACCTCAAACTGGAAAGGCGTTTTTGTATGCAGTGAATTACCGTATTTGGTATTCCTTCACGCCAAATACGGTGATTTCTTGCAAGAAACTTTGCGCATGCACCATGGTTTCCTGCCCTTGCTCACTGCCAAAAGCGTGCTCACACCATTAATCCTCACTCACACAGAACCGATGCAGTACACCTGTACACGCAAACCATTCATAAGCCCCACAGAGAGAGTCTTCGTTTATTGAGCAACCCAGGGTACGGCTTACACCTACCAATGACTCCATGAGGCTCAATAGCAGCCCTAGCGTCAAAATAACAATAAGCCACATACCTCTCTGATAAAACCAAACCATATACGCCTTAGCCTGCACCTCAGCTAACGTGGCCTCACACGCTTTTACTCTTCCATGATTTAATCTCTCCCCCTTAACCAAACAACCATAAAAAAAAGCCTGCCACATACATGGCAGGCTTTTTCGTTAGCAACGCACGGATTAGTTCAGCTTTCCGTGGCAGTGCTTGTATTTTTTACCGCTACCACAGGGGCAAGGATCGTTGCGACCTACGCGCTGCTCATCGCCTTCGGCTGGTGCTTCTTCGTCCAGATCTAGGGCTTCGCCACGCAAAGCGGCATCGTAATCAGCGTGGTGGTAACGCACTTGCTCTGCTGCTGGCTGAGCCACAGCTTCTGCAGGTGCTTGCTGTTCTGCTGGTTGAATACGTACTGTCAGCAATACGCGCACTACGTCATCACGGATACGATCCAGCATGGCAGCAAACATCGCAAACGCTTCACGTTTGTACTCTTGCTTAGGATCTTTCTGTGCGTAACCACGCAAATGAATACCTTGGCGCAAGTGATCCAACGCCTGCAAATGACCACGCCATTGTGTGTCGATAGACTGCAAAGTCACGGCACGCTCAAAGCTAGCCCAGTTCTGAGCCCCTACTTGAGTCGCTTTGTCTTGCAGCTGTTTAGCAGAGGCTTCCAACACCACATCCAGCAAGTCTTCTTCAGACAGGCTAGTGTCTTTTTCTACCATGCCAGCCAAATCAATTTTCAGCTGCCACTCACTTTCTAGAATCGCTTGTAAGCCAGCCAGATCCCATTGTTCTTCCATGGAGTGCTCTGGCACATACTGCTGGAACAAGTCAGTTACTGCAGCGATACGCAAGTTAGCAATAGCATCACTCACGTCTTCTGATTCCAGTACATCAGTACGCTGTGCGTAAATCACTTTACGTTGATCGTTAGACACGTCATCGTATTGCAGCAGTTGCTTACGTATATCGAAGTTACGTGCCTCAACTTTACGCTGAGCCGATTCGATAGAGCGCGATACCATGCGCGCTTCAATAGGTTCACCCTCTGGCAAACGCAGTCTGTCCATAATGGCACGTACACGGTCGCCCGCGAAAATACGCATTAAGGAATCGTCTAGCGACAAATAGAAGCGAGAGGAACCTGGGTCACCCTGACGACCTGCACGACCACGCAGCTGGTTATCAATACGACGAGATTCATGACGCTCTGTACCGATAATACGCAAACCACCCGCCGCTTTGACTTGCTCATTCAGCGGTTTCCACTCGGATTTCAGCGTAGCAATACGTTGTGCTTTTTCATCTTCGCTTAAGGAGTCATCGGCTTGGATCAGCATAGCTTGACGCTCTACGCTACCACCCAACACGATGTCTGTACCACGGCCTGCCATGTTGGTCGCAATAGTAATACGACCAGGCTTACCGGCTTCAGCTACGATCTCGGCTTCACGTGCGTGCTGTTTCGCGTTCAATACTTCGTGCGGCATCTTCGCTGCATTCAGCATGTTGGACAGCAACTCGGAGTTCTCAATACTGGTAGTACCTACCAATACTGGCTGCCCACGCTCATGACAATCTTTAATGTCATTCAAGATAGCCGCGTATTTTTCTTGGTCAGTTTTGTATACCTGATCGTTCTGATCCACACGCACCATTGGGCGGTTGGTAGGAATAATCACGGTTTCCAGACCATAAATCTCTTGGAACTCGTAGGCTTCCGTATCGGCTGTACCCGTCATACCGGCCAGCTTGTCGTACATACGGAAGTAGTTCTGGAAGGTAATGGACGCCAGTGTCTGGTTCTCGTTCTGGATGCGCACACCTTCTTTCGCCTCTACAGACTGGTGCAAACCATCAGACCAACGACGACCCACCATCAAGCGGCCTGTGAATTCATCCACGATGACTACTTCATCGTTTTGCACGACATAGTGTTGATCACGGAAGAACAGGTTATGCGCACGCAATGCACCCAACAAGGTGTGCATCAACGAAATATGGCGTGGGTCGTACAACGACTCACCCACTGGCAACAAGCCAATTTCTACCAGAATCTGCTCGGCACGTTCGTGACCCGCTTCAGAAATGTGTACTTGCTGAGCTTTTTCATCTACCCAGAAATCGCCTTCTGGCTCTGGTTCGTGTGGTTTAGGTTCTTCTTTCATGCGTGTCAGCATGGAAGGCACCACATTCATAGCTTGATACAGCTCGGTATTGTCGTCAGCCTGACCAGAAATGATCAGTGGTGTACGCGCTTCGTCAATCAAGATGGAGTCCACCTCATCGACAATGGCGTAGGTCAAACTACGTTGACGGCGATCTTCTGCGCGGTATTCCATGTTGTCGCGCAAGTAATCAAAGCCGTACTCGTTATTTGTACCGTATGTAATATCTGCTTGATACGCTGCTTTTTTCTCTTCGTTATCTTGCTGAGGTACCACCACCCCAACCGACAAGCCCAAGAAGTTGTACAGACGGCTCATTTGATCCGCGTCACGTCGTGCCAAGTAATCATTCACAGTCACTACGTGCACGCCTTTACCAGGCAGTGCGTTCAGGTAAACGGCCAATGTGGCCATCAACGTTTTACCTTCACCCGTACGCATCTCGGCAATTTTGCCGTAGTGCAATGCAATCGCACCCAGCAACTGCACGTCAAAGTGACGCATACCAAACACACGCTTACTGGCCTCACGGACTACGGCAAAAGCTTCAGGCAATAACCCATCCAGAGATTTGCCATCGGCCAACCGCTGTCTAAATTCAGCAGTCTTGCCTTGCAGCGCGTCATCGCTGAGGGCGGCGTACTCAGGCTCTAACGCATTAATCTGCGAAACCTGTTTACGGTATTGTCGTAGCAACCTGTCGTTGCGGCTGCCAATAAGCTTTTTGAGCAATGAAACCATTCTTGTATCGTGTCACACGGGCAGCACCTACTGATGCCCCCGCATCCCTTTAATCTGAGCGTTAAAAGAAAAGCAGCAGGAAATTGATAGAGTTTAACGCACCTGAGGCCTAATCGCTTGCCTCTTGTTCGCTATTCTTTGCAAACAATGTGTTGCTCTCGTCCACTTTAGGTAAAAATGAGGCAGGATCTATAGGGGTCCCTTGCCGTAATACCTCGAAGTGCAGATGGGCTCCTGTCACTTGTCCTGTATTGCCAACACGGGCGATTAATTGGCCTTTTTCTACTACATCACCCAACTTAGCAATCAGTGAAGAAGCATGCGCATAGCGCGTTACCAGACCATTGCCATGGTCTATCTCTACGGTTTTGCCATAACCAGGTTTATATCTGGACTCAATCACTATACCACCCGAAGCCGCCACAATCGGTGTACCAATAGGGGCTGCAAAGTCCATACCTTCGTGTAATTTTTGACGTCCGGTAATAGGATGTATGCGCCAACCAAATGGTGAGCTCATGTAACTGACGTCCACAGGATGCACAGTTGGTACCAGTGCCTCAGTTCCAGCTTGACTGACCATCAACATATCCAGCATTTGCAACCAGTCTTGTTGGTCACTCATTTGAGCCATCAAACCATCTAACTCACGCCCCAACCCTTCAGCGCTCCAGTCTTCTGGCAAGGCAACGGCCACTTCCGTTTTTTCTTCGCCGTTAATGACGTCAGTCAACTCGGACACATCAGCATTCACACCCGCTTTTTCGGCTAGCCTACGAGTGAGCGTATCCATTTGTGCCAGACGAGCCTGCAACGTACCCACGCGCTCGGCCATTTGTCGCATGCTTTCACGCACATAAGCGGAGTCCCGAGATAACTGGGCACTCAACGCTTGTTCTTGTTCTGGGCTCAACGCAGGCTTGGCACTCATCTTATATTGTATCCATGCCCCTATACCGGCGGAGAGCGCTATCCCAAGCACTACAATCAACGTTATCATCAAACTACGATGTCGGCTGTGTAATGCTTTGGAGCTAGTCGGCTGTTTCACTGCTTTTCCTTTCTTACTTCTGTTATGGCATCTACTTTTACGCCACGCCGCACCGCCCGTTCCCACAAGGCTTCTGAGCTTGCTTTGGACTGGTTACGTCATGATCGAAGCAGCTCAACGGTGCTGGCGACCGCCAATCAATTCTTAGCAATTGAAGAACTGCTACATCAGAAAGTACGTTTTGCTGCAGATACGCATTGCAAAGTTGCCCATATAGAAGGACAACGAATTACCTTAGCAGTTCCCTCTCCTGCCTATGCGGCTAGGTTACGGCAGTGTTCTACATCCATACTGCAATGTTTGCAGGAGACTGGTTGGAAACTGACTGACGTACAGGTTATGGTGCAGGCCAGCCTTGGCTCTACCCAGCACATGCCCAAACCAGCAAGAAATGTGCAGCCACTGGATGCCAATGCGTTAGACGCCTTCCAAGACTTGCATCAGTCGTTAGAGCCAGGCCCACTCGCCACTGCTATTGCTAAGCTTATTAAAAATCATGGCCCGACTTAAACAGTCCGGGCCATGATTAATACTCTTGTCTCTCTACCGTGGTGACTCCGTCACACTAGCTTCCACTCATGACTAAATGCCGCTGCCACAGGCTCAGCTTTGTCATAAGTCACCAGTTCCCAGCTTTCTTCATCAGCCAGTAGAGTACGTGCAAGCAGGTTATTCAAACCGTGCCCAGACTTGTTGGCCACATAACGTGCCACCAAAGGATGACCTATCAGATACAAATCACCGATAGCATCCAGAATTTTGTGTTTTACAAACTCGTCTTCGTAACGCAGGCCATCGGAGTTCAATACACGGAACTCATCCAGCACGATTGCGTTATCCAGACTACCACCACGCGCCAAACCCGCAGCTCGCATTGCCTCTACTTCGCTCGCAAAACCAAACGTACGCGCTCTGGCGATGGTCTTCACGTAGGAATCTTTAGCAAAATCCACTTCAGCAAAGTTTGCTGTTGCGTTGATCGCAGGATGATGGAAATCAATGGAAAAACGCAGCGCGAAACCATCATACGGTTCTAAACGCGCCCATTTCTTATCTTTACCTTCGCCTTCAGACACTTCTACAGGCTTCAGCACGCGCAAAAACTGCTTAGGTGCGCTTTGCTCTTCTAGCCCTGCAGAACGCAGCAAGTACACAAACGTACCCGCGCTACCATCCATGATGGGCACTTCTTCTGCCGTCAGGTCTATGTGCAAGTTATCAATGCCCAAACCCGCCAAAGCGGACATCAAGTGTTCAACTGTAGACACTTGTACAGAGCCTTGTTGCAACACAGACGCCATACGCGTACCACCCACCTGATCAGCACGCGCAGGCAAATCTACCACTTCGGGTAAATCGATGCGGTGAAACACAATTCCGGTATTTGGAGCGGCCGGACGCATTGTGATTTCCACCCGTCTACCGGAGTGCAAACCCACCCCTTTAGTGCGAACGGTTTTGGCTATGGTGCGCTGACGTAACATGGTCAATGTTCTTGCTTAGTAAATTTTTTTATAACTAGCCATTGTACCGTTAATGGCTTTACCACACAGATTTATTAGTGTGAAGAAATGACAGTTAGTTCCGTTTCATACATACGCTTGTAGCGCATCACCCCTTGGTGATGCGCTACCGTGCGAGAGTCTACACATGAATCGGGGGATATGTGTTTACTCTATCACTTAGTCTGCTTGTTTACGCAGGAAAGCAGGAATATCAAAGTGATCCATTCCAGCGGTTTCCAACGCACGTACTTGAGCAGACGCTTGGCTACGTGGATTACGAATGACGGCAGGCACTTCTGCTTGAGCATAGTCAAAACCGCTAACTGGCTCGTTATCAGTACCTGTGCGCAGTACTTGTTCGTTGTTCTGCACCAACTGTGGTTTAGCTTGAGCACGGCCCAAACCTGTTGCCACGACGGTTACGCGCAACGCATCGCCCATGGAATCATCGTAAGCTGTACCGAAGATAACTGTTGCATCTTCAGCAGCGTAGCCACGGATGGTATCCATGATTTCGCGTGTTTCGCGCAATTTCAGGTTGCGACCCGACGTAATGTTCACCAACATGCCACGCGCACCGTGCAAGTCCACGCCTTCCAGCAATGGGCAAGCAATAGCACGTTCAGCGGCTTCGCGAGCACGGTTGTCACCGGTTGCGACTGCTGTACCCATCATGGCTTGACCTTGCTCGCCCATAATGGTTTTCACGTCTTCAAAGTCGACGTTAACGTTACCTTCTACATTGATGATCTCGGCAATACCGGCACACGCGTTGTGTAACACGTCGTCAGCAGCCTTGAAGCAATCTTCCTGCGTGGCATCTTCGTCCATCAAGTCGTAGAGTTTTTCGTTCAATACGACGATCAAGGAATGTACGTGCTTGGACAGCTCGTTGATACCTTCTTCTGCCATGCGCATACGACGTGCACCTTCGAACTCGAAAGGCTTGGTCACTACACCCACAGTCAGAATACCCAGCTCTTTAGCTACTTCAGCCACGACTGGACCAGCCCCTGTACCTGTACCACCACCCATACCAGCTGTGATAAACACCATGTGCGCACCATTCAGCGCAGCACGAATTTGTTCACGAGCCATTTCAGCTGCAGTACGACCTTGCTCAGGTTTAGCGCCAGCCCCTAGACCGGTGTTACCCAAACTGATTTGTACAGATGCTTCACTGCTACCCAATGACTGGGCATCTGTATTGGCGCACACAAATTCCACACCTTGCACGCCAGAACGGACCATGTGGTTGACGGCATTACCACCAGCGCCACCCACCCCAATTACTTTAATGACAGTCGCATTGCTGTCAGTTTCCAACATTTCAAAGTTCATCATTTCCGACTCCCTCACTTTAAGTATCTGGCAAGTTGACTTGCCCCCCGATGCTGCATATTTAAGAATTGCTTCAATATCGTTGCCAGCGCTAGGCTCGCAAGGCTATTGAAACGCCTCCTTCCATCTACACATTCACCTAGGTGAATGCGGTACTGCTTAATTCATGAACCACTCTTTCATACGAGCCAGCAATGACTTCACACTGCCTTTTTGCTGAGCCACTTTGCGACCACGCGCATTTTGCATACGCGCTTCTGTCAACAAACCCATCACTGTAGAAAACCGTGGGTTGCGCATCACATCAGCCAAACTACCTTCGTAGGCTGGAACCGCTACTCGCACAGGTTTCAGGAATACGTCTTCTGCCAGCTCTACAATGCCAGGCAACATGGCCGAGCCACCGGTCAGCACGATGCCTGACGACACTAAATCTTCGTAGCCAGACTCACGCAGACTTTGTTGCACCAAGGTGAACAGCTCTTCTACACGAGGCTCGATAATGGCTCCCAACGCTTGGCGTTTCACCTGACGGTTAGGTCTATCCCCCAAGCCTGGTACTTCAATCATTTCGTCGTCGTGTGCCAGCACTTGTTTGGCCAAACCGAAGCGCAGTTTGATTTCTTCTGCATCCGGTGTAGGTGTACGCAACATCGCGGCGATATCGCTAGTGATCTGGTCACCCGCAATAGGAATCACGTCTGTGTGACGGATCGCACCACCGGTATAGATAGCGATATCGGTAGTACCACCACCGATGTCTACCAACACCACACCTAATTCTTTTTCATCCGAGGTCAGGCAAGACAGGCTGGAGGCCAGTGGTTGCAAGATCAGATCTTGCACTTCCAGACCACAACGACGTACACATTTCACAATGTTCTGCGCCGCGCTCACTGCACCCGTCACAATGTGTACACGCACTTCCAGACGCAAACCGCTCATGCCTATGGGTTCTTTAATGTCTTCTTGCGAATCCACAATGAACTCTTGAGTCAGCACATGCAGCACTTGCTGGTCGGTAGGGATATTGACTGCTTTAGCTGTCTCGATCACACGAGCCACATCCATTGCGGTCACTTCTTTGTCTTTCACCGCCACCATGCCGCTGGAGTTAAAGCTGGTGATGTGACTGCCTGCAATACCGGTATACACCTCACGGATTTTGCAGTCGGCCATCAACTCTGCTTCTTCCAGTGCGCGCTGAATGGAGTTCACGGTAGTTTCAATGTTGACTACTACCCCTTTACGCATGCCTTGCGATTCATGCTGCCCCAACCCCAGTACTTCGAAGCGCCCTTCTGGCAGGATCTCCCCCACCACGGCGACCACTTTACTGGTACCGATATCAAGTGCAACGATTAAGTCTTTAATGTCACGGGTCATATTAATTATGGTTTCACTGGAGTTGATGTTTGGGGAGCCAAGGTAATGGCAAACCCATTGGTATAACGTAAATCAGCACTGGCAATCTGGCGGTTATCCAGACGTTCCATCAATGCTGGCCAAGCTTGTACAAAGCGTTCCATCTTGGCAGCAAAAGGCAACGCACCGGCTCTACCGTGTAAGTCAGCACTATCTGCTGCGGGGTCACGCCCTAAGTTCAAGCGCATGCCATCTGCTAGCACAACTTCCCACGCATAACGCGGGCTCAGGGTGATCTCGCGAATGTTCGTCCCCAAAGGAGCCATCCATCGCGCCACCTCGGCATAACGCTGCACAACCAAACGCTCAGATGCGGGTGGCCCAAACAACTGGGGCAACACTAACTCGTCATCCAATACGCCTTCGTTCGCGGCAAACGCCTCGCCCCAGGTGTTGATCATTTCATTCTCGTTCCAGTACGCCAGTGGTTGCTGTTCCTCTATGCGTACTAATAAGGTATCGGGCCACACACGTTTAATTTGTGCGCGTCGTACCCATGGAGCGGTTTCAATCAGTTTTCGGGTGCTATCCAAATCAATGGTGAAAAAATCACCATTTAATCGGCCAGCAATGGTTGCTCCTACTGTTGCCGGTGTGACGTAGTTCAGGTTTTCGTCTTGTACTGCTTCTATCTGTACAGTCTTAATGACAAAGTACGGCCTACGCACACACCAGAGGACGACCGCCACCAAGATTGCGGCCACGGCTAGCAACGCCAGCACATTGGCAACAAAATTGGTGAGGCGAGCGTCAGCAAACATCTACGAGCTCCTATTTCTCAAGTCGTGCTACAGCACGTACTTTCAGGCTAGCCATGGACAAAATCTGTACACACAAATCGGCATAGCTCACGCCTTCAGCCTTGGCTGCCATGGGCACCAAAGAGTGGCTGGTCATACCAGGTGATGTGTTGATCTCCAACAACCAAGGGCGGTTCTGATCGTCCAACATAAAGTCGGCACGTGCCCAACCTTCGCAATTCAGTGCCAAGAAAGCTTGACGGGAAATTTCACGAATCTCCTGAGTCAAGGCCTCAGGTAAATCCGCAGGGCAGAAATACTGTGTTTCGTTGCTGATGTACTTGTGCTCGAAGTCGTAATTGCCACCTGGCGCTACGATTTCAATCACTGGTAATGCACGAGCAGTCTCGCCCACGCCCAAGATAGGGACTGTCAGCTCACGGCCTTTGATGAAACGCTCAGCCAACACATGATCAAAGCGTGCCGCCAACGCGTAGCCTGCAGCAATCTGCTCTACGCTATCAATTTTGGAGAAACCCACAGTAGAACCTTCGTGCTGTGGTTTCATGATGAACGGCAAACCTAAGCGTTGGTCCAAGCCTGCCAATTCAGCATCGCTATCCAGCAATTCGAATGCAGGTGTGGGCAAGCCCTTCTGCATCCAAATGCGCTTGGTCATGACTTTATCCATGGCCACGCTGGAAGCCATCACACCACTACCGGTGTAAGGAATACCCAGCATTTCCAACGCCCCCTGCAAGGTGCCGTCTTCACCGTAACGACCATGCAGCGCAATGAATACGCGATCAAATTTTTGCTCAGCCAACTCGGCCAATGAGCGCTCACCGGTGTCAAACAAATGCGCGTCTACACCTTTGCTACGCAAGGCATCGTGCACACCCTGACCGGACATCAGAGAAACTTCACGTTCAGCGGAATGGCCACCGTACAGTACGCCAACTTTACCAAAACTCTGCGTCATTCTATTTCCCCTAAACGTGCGGGCACACGACTGATGCTGCCTGCACCCATCGTGATCACCACATCACCATCACGTACAAAATCCAATATGGCTCGCGGCAACTCTTCGATTTCTGCCACAAATACCGGCTCTACTCGCCCTGCCACACGAATGGCTCTGGCCAAGGAACGACCATCGGCCGCTACCAGTGGTTTCTCACCTGCGGCATACACTTCGGTTAGCAAGACAGCATCCGCATTACCCAGCACACTCACGAAGTCTTCAAAACAGTCACGGGTGCGGGTGTAACGGTGCGGTTGGAAGGCCAAAACAATGCGTCTTTCGGGCCACGCGCCACGCGCAGCCGCTAATGTAGCAGCCATCTCGTTAGGATGATGGCCGTAATCATCAATTACGGTAAAGCTGCCACCACCATTGCGCTCAGGCACATCAAAATCGCCCACTTGTGAGAATCTACGCCCCACACCGGTGAACTCACTAAGCGCTTTAGCGATGACAGCGTCTGGTACGCCCAACTCAGTAGCCACGGCAATTGCAGCCAAGGCATTTAGCACGTTATGGTTACCAGGCAAATTCAGCACAATAGACAAGATCGGCAACATACCGGTGCTGCCTTGACGCTCTACGTCAAAGTGCATGCGTGTGCCTTCGCAACGCAAGTTCACTGCTCGCACTTGTGCTGGTTGCTCAATCCCGTATGTCGTCACTGGACGCGATACAAAAGGAATAATCTCGCGCACATTGGCATCATCCATACACAGCACAGCACTGCCATAAAACGGCAGTCGGTGTGTAAAGTCGATAAATGCACTTTTCAAACGAGCCACATCGTGACCATACGTGTCCATATGGTCTACATCGATGTTGGTGATGATCGCCATCACGGGTAACAAGCTCAGGAAAGAAGCGTCTGATTCATCTGCTTCTACCACGATGTAATCGCCCTGCCCCAAACGTGCATTAGCGCCAGCCGAATTCAAACGACCGCCAATCACGAAAGTAGGATCCAAGTCACCGGCTGCCAACACACTGGCTACCAAGCTGGTAGTCGTGGTTTTGCCATGCGTACCAGCGACAGCAATGCCGCGCTTCAATCGCATGAGCTCAGCCAACATCAGCGCGCGTGGCACGACAGGTATACGTGCTGCTCGTGCAGCTAATACTTCTGGGTTATCCCCCGCAATGGCGGTGGAAGTCACAATCGCCCCCATCCCTTTCACGTTCTCGGCGTTATGGCCGATAACGATGCGAGCCCCTAACTCAGACAATCGACGCGTCACCGCGCTTTCTTGTATATCAGATCCGCTTACCGCATAACCAAGGTTCAACATCACCTCGGCGATACCGCTCATACCGGAGCCGCCTATCCCTACAAAATGTATGTGCTTAATGCGGTGCTTCATACCGCCCTCCTTACCAACTGTTCACACGCATTCGCGATTTGTTCTGTTGCGTGCAACTGGGCGTGTTCTTGCGCATGGACACCCGTGCGCAGTAATTCATCATGGGTTCGTTCTGTTAGCCACTGCGCCAACCACTCAACAGTGAACTCTCGTTGTGGCTGCAACCATGCCGCACCACAACCCGCCAAATACTGAGCATTTGCCGTTTGGTGGTCATCAATCGCATGGGGCAATGGAATAAACAATGCTGGCACACCCGCCGCCGCCACTTCCGCAACGGTCATTGCGCCAGCGCGACAGATTAACAAATCTGCCTGAGCCATGGCTTGCGCCATATCACCAATAAAGGCTGTGCACTCTGCTTTCACGCCAGCCTCTGCATAGCGCTTGCGCACATCGTCTATATGTTGCTTGCCTGCTTGATGCAGCACTTCTGGTCGTTGCGCGGGGTCTATAGTTGCCAATGCCGCAGGAATAGTGTGATTCAGCACCGCAGCACCTAAACTACCACCCACTACCAATAACTTCAGCTTGCCTTGACGACCAGCCAACCGTTGCGCAGGCGGAGCCACACTACGAAACGCAGCGCGCACTGGGTTACCCACCATCACAGCGCCAGGCAAGGCACCAGGGAAACCCACTAACGTTTTGCTCGCCAACTTGCCCAACCAGCGGTTAGCCGTACCGGCTACCGCATTTTGTTCGTGTATTACCAATGGAATACGTTTCATGGCGGCCATCAAGCCACCAGGGAAGGCCACATAGCCACCCATACCCAGCACGACATCGGGCTGCACACGTTTCAACACACCTGCAGCAGCTCTACATGCTTTGAATAATGTCAGTGGTAATTTAACCAGTGTGCCCACACCCTTGCCGCGCACACCAGCAAAACGCAATGGCTCTAGCGTAAAGCCATGCTCAGGCACCAACTCGCCTTCCATGCGTTCAGGATGCCCCATCCATACCACTCGCCAGCCACGTGCACGCATTTCGTGCGCCACAGCCAAGCCTGGCATGATGTGCCCACCAGTACCGCCCGCCATGATTAACAGGGTTTTACTCATGTTCGTTTCCCTCTCATCAAATTGCGGTTTTCATAATCCACGCGCAACATGATGGCGAAAGCCACCAAGTTGGCAATAATGCCTGAGCCTCCGTAGCTCACCATCGGTAAGGTCAAGCCTTTGGTAGGCAATAAGCCCAAACACACGCCAATATTGATAAAGGCCTGCACACCAAACCAAATAGCCACACCTTGCGCCACCATAGCGTTGAACTGTCTATCCATCGCCAAAGCTTGACGACCAATTTCAAAGCCGCGCCATACGATGAAACCAAAGAGCAAAATCAGAACAGCCACACCAACAAAGCCCAACTCTTCGCCTATCACGGCCACAATAAAGTCGGTATGCGCTTCAGGCAGGTAATGCAGTTTTTCTACGCTTGATCCCAAACCTACGCCAAACCACTCACCACGCCCTAAAGCGATCAGCGAGTGCGACAACTGGTACGCACTGCCGTATGCGTTGTCAGGGTTCCAAGGATCCAAATACACAAAAATACGTTCTCTACGCCAAGGGGATAACCAAATCAGCAGCAAGAAGCTCACCACCATGCTGCCCAAAAGGCTAGCGAACAATTTAACGTTCAGGCCGCCGATGAAAATAATGCCCACAGCAATCGCCACGATCACCATGAACGCCCCCAAGTCGGGCTCCATCAGCAGCAACAAACCTACTCCTGCCAGCGTCATTGCCATAGGCAAGAAACCACGCAAAAAGGTTTGCATATGTTCTTTTTTACGAACGGTGTAATCAGCAGCAAACAGCAAAATCGCCACTTTCATCAATTCGGAAGGCTGGAAGTTCACTGGCCCCAAAGGCAACCAACGTCGCGCACCATTCACTTCACGCCCAATACCAGGCACCAAAACCACCATCAACATCACCACTGCCAACAAGAACAGTGGAATAGCCAGTTTGTGCCACACTCGCATGGGCAAATTCACGGCCAACAGTGCAAAGACCATACCAATGGTCAGAAAGATCACATGACGTATAACAAAGTAGTAGCGCCCATAACTTTCATAACGCGGGCCATCAGCCAGCGCGATAGAGGCCGAATACACCATCAACAAGCCAAATGCCGCCAACACCACGCCAGCTGCCAGCAATGCAACATCAAATGCCGGCAACGCCGTGCGGCCAGGCCGAACAGCGTTTACGCTAGAGGTCAGGTCGGCAAATAGACTCATGCTACCTCTCCCTCATCCAGTGCTAGCTCTTGCACCACTTCCACAAAACAGTGGCCACGGTGCTCGTAGCTTTTGAACATATCAAAACTTGCGCAGGCAGGAGACAACAGCACCATGCCATGCTCAGGCGCGCGTTCGTATGCCATACGCACCGCCTCATCCAATGACGAGGCATGCACGACAGGCGTTGTGGAGGCCTGTTGTAAGGCTTTTTCCAAAATAGGCGCATCGCGACCAATCAACACCACGGCTACCACGGCGGACTTAGCCACGGCTTGTGCCAACGGTGTGAAATCTTGGCCTTTGCCTTCACCACCAGCGATCAGCACCATAGGCTGATCAAAACCTTGTAACGCAGCAACGGTAGAACCCACGTTCGTGCCTTTGCTGTCATTGATGAACTGCACACCTTGGATATAGCGAATCAACTCTACACGGTGCGGCTCACCCGCATATTTACGCAAGGCATCCAATGCCGGTTCCCAATCCAACCCAGCAGCACGTACTAACGCCAACGCGGCTTGGGCATTCATTAAGTTATGCTGGCCACGAATGCGCAGCGCTGTACTAGGGATTAATGCCTGTACAGTAGATGCGGGTTGGCGCTCGCCTTGGTTGGGCTCTGGCTCGCCTACCGCCAACCAACTCAAGCTGGACTCATCTTGCAAGCCCATATCGCCTTGCAATACTGGGGCACTAGCACCAAAAGAGCGTACATGCAGAGCACGCACATCACTCACCATGGCTACCGTAGCAGCATCATCTCTATTCACAACATGGCACTTAGCAAAGCTAAACACGCGGGCTTTCTCAGCCACGTAAGCGTCCATAGAGCCATGCCAATCCAAGTGATCCTGACTAATATTCAGCACACATGCGGCATCTGCACGCAATGAACGCAGACTATGCAGTTGGAAGCTAGACAGCTCTAATACCCATGCCTCAGGCAAAGTGTTGGCATTCAAATGCTGGCGTAATGCGGCAATCGTTGCTGGGCTGATATTGCCGGCAGCAACCGCAGACATGCCTGCACACTCAAACATGAAGCGTGTCAGAGCAGTAACGGTGGTTTTGCCATTCGTACCGGTGATCGCCACAACTTTAGGCTGATAGCCTTGCTCAGCCATGTCATTCAATGCACGAGCAAAAAGCTCTGTTTCATTGAGCGTATCAATGCCCTGTTGTGCGGCGTAAGCCAATACGTCTTTAACGCCCGCTTGCTCAGGCGATAAACCGGGGCTAATCACCAAGCTATGTACGCCATCCAGCACAGAGTTTTCCAAGGCTTGTGTACCTAGGCACAAACTCACTTGCTGTGGATACTCTTCCTGCAACGCTTGCGCCGCTGCATTCGTTGCGCGCGTGTCAGCCAAGCGTACAGAAACGCCTCGCTCTACACACCAGCGCGCCGCAGCCATACCAGACTCTCCTAACCCTAGCACTAGGGTCAGGCCGTCGGTACGCAACGAGGGGAAGTGATAGTTGTTCATCGTAATTTCAGTGTCGACAAACCAATCATGACCAGCATGATGGTAATAATCCAAAAACGTACTACTACTTGGGTTTCTTTCCAGCCACTTACTTCAAAGTGGTGATGCAATGGGGCCATCCTAAAGAACCGCCTCCCTTCGCCATACCGCCTTTTGGTGTACTTGAACCACATCACCTGCATCATGACGGACAAGGTTTCTACAACGAACACGCCCCCCATGATGAAGAACACAATTTCCTGACGCACGATCACGGCGATAGTACCCAAGGCGCCACCCAAGGCCAACGCACCTACGTCACCCATGAATACCTGAGCTGGATACGCGTTAAACCACAAGAACGCTAAGCCTGCGCCGCCAATAGCCGCGCAAATCACCATCAACTCAGAGGCACCGGGAATATAAGGGAACAGCAAGTATTTGGAGTAATCCACACGGCCTACTACGTAAGCAAAAATACCCAATGCAGCGCCCACCATCACGGTAGGCATAATGGCCAAACCATCTAAACCATCGGTCAGATTCACCGCATTACTGGAACCCACAATCACAAACCAAGTCAGCGCCACAAAACCAAACACGCCCAGTGGATAACTTACGCTCTTGAAGAATGGAACAATCAAGTCAGCGCGTGTAGGCAGTGGCATTGTGAAACCACTCAGTACCCAATCTTTAAACAATGGCCACAGGTCTACGGTTGCTGGCGCAGACACCGCAAAACTCAAGTACACCGCCGCCACAATACCAATCAGTGCTTGCCAGAAAAACTTCTGACGCGAGGACATCCCTTCTGGATCGTGGTTCACAACTTTTTTGTAGTCATCTGCCCAGCCAATCCAACCAAAACCAAACGTCACCAACAGCACTACCCACACAAAGCGGTTAGTCCAGTCAGCCCACAGCAAGGTACTGATACCTACGGAGATCAGGATCAACACACCACCCATTGTTGGTGTGCCATTTTTTTGCAGGTGAGACTCAGGCCCATAGCTACGCACAGCTTGGCCTATCTTCATTTCTGTCAATTTACGGATCACCCAAGGCCCACACCACAACCCAATGATTAAGGATGTGGCGGCAGCCAGCAACGCTCGCAGGGTAATGTACTCAAATACCCCGAAAGCGCGTATGTGTGAATCCGCGAGCCAACGTGACAGCTCAAGAAGCATTCTGAGCTCCCTCTGTTATTGCAAAATGTTGTTCCAATGCCTGCACCGCACGCTCCATACGTGCTGTACGCGACCCTTTAACCAATACATGGGCTGGCATCAAAGCGATCAACTGCTTTTGCAAATCCTCCATGCTTTCAAAATGTTCGGCCTCATCGCCATACGCTTCTGCAGCAAACATCGCATCAGAGCCTATAACCAACAGGTGTTGAATTCCACGCTCTTTGGCGTACTGGCCTACCTCGGCATGAGCAGCTTGGCGTGTCTCACCAATTTCGCCCATGTTGCCCAACACCAATACCGTACGGCCCTCTAGCTCAGCCAGCACATCAATGGCAGCACGCACCGAATCAGGGTTGGCGTTATAGCTGTCATCAATCAGTTGGTAGCCTTCCACCACTGATTTAGGTTGCATACGACCACTGACTGGCTTAAAGGCTTGCAAACCTGCAACTACCGCTGGTAGCTCTGCGCCTGCAGCAATGGCGCATGCTGTTGCTGCCAAGGCATTACGCAAGTTGTGTACGCCAGGCACAGGCAGTTTCACTGCTACATCTTCTGCTTGAGCATGCAACTGGAAGCGTGTGTACGCAGGGTTCACTTGGATGTTCTCAGCGTAAACGCTTAAGCCATCACCAAACCCAAAGGTGAATACCTGACGGTCTGCTGCTAACGCTTGCCACAATGCTGTGTAAGCATCATCACCAGGAAATACCGCTATACCGTCAGCAGACAGGTAGCTGAAAACACTGCCGTTTTCTTCGGCCACAGCCTGCACGGTGTGCATAAACTCTTGGTGTTCACGCTGTGCGTTGTTAACTAACGCGATTGTTGGTCTAGCCACATCAGCCAATACCGCAATTTCGCCTGGGTGATTCATCCCCAACTCAAACACAGCAGCTTGGTGGGTATCACGCAAACGCAATACGGACAGTGGCACGCCTAGGTCGTTGTTCAGGTTACCAAGCGTGGCAACGAAGTTCTCCGCGCCCAAGCTTTCGCGCAAAATGGCAGCAATCATTTCTTTGGTTGTGGTTTTGCCATTGCTACCGCAAACCGCAATCACAGGAATAGAAAAACGCTGACGCCACACCTTAGCAATGCGCAACAATGCTTGACGCGTATCGCCCACGACAAACTGCGGTAGGTTGACCTCTGGCTGTCTGTACTCAACCAATGCGGCACACGCGCCTTTTTCGGCGACTTGCTGTAAATAGGTATGGCCATCAAACTGCTCGCCGCGCACGGCTACAAACAAGTTTTGTGGCTGCAATTGGCGACTGTCTGTGCACAGCTCTACGCCTTTTAACCATGTCAACGCAAAAGCAGCCCACTGACGATCATCAAACACATGACGCTCGCCAGCTACTTCTTGGTAATCCTCATGACCTTTACCAGCAATCAATACCACGTCGGCAGCATCTGCACTCCACAGTGCTTGCAAAATAGCTTGGGCGCGATCCTCAATCACCTCGTGCTCACCGTCTATACCTTGCACAATTTGCGCAATGATAGCTTCAGGTTTTTCTGAGCGAGGATTATCAGTCGTCACGATCACGGTATCAGCCAAGCGTGCAGCAATACCGCCCATCAACGGACGTTTCGCAGTGTCTCTATCGCCACCACATCCAAATACACACACCAACTTACCGCCACGTACCTGCGCAACAGCTCGTAGTGCCACCAAAGCACGTTCCAGCGCATCCGGTGTATGTGCATAATCCACAACTGCCAGCGGCAAAGGCATGGCACGGTTAGCAATACTTAAAGACTTGGCAATTTCTAAGCGACCAGGAACAGGGCCTAACGTTGCCATCAAGCGGGCAATTTTCGCTACAGGCCAACCCAGCTCTTGCAACACACCTGAAACCAACAACAAGTTGGCCACGTTATGTTCGCCCAGCAAATGCGTCAGAATTTGGGCAGTGCCATGCGACGTAATCAAGTTGAAGACTTGACCATCGCCACCAATATGCACGTCATCACCAAACACATCCGCATCACGGCTTTGCAGGGAGTATGAAATTTTTCTGGCTTCGGCAGATGTTGCCAACACGGTTTGACCAAAAGCGTCATCCGCATTAATGACCATGCTCTCTAAACCTGGCCATTGGAACAATCTCGCTTTAGCCGCTTGATAGTTCTCAAACGTCAGGTGGTAATCCAAGTGGTCGTGAGACAAATTAGTCAGTGCTGCGATGGCAATGTGTACGCCATTCAAACGGCCTTGAACAATACCAATAGACGAGGCTTCCAATGCCACCAGGTTTGCGCCAGCTTCACGCAGCTTGGCCAAACTACGGTGCATCGTCAGCACATCAGGGGTGGTCAGTTTGCCGCCCAAGTTAGTGCCGTCTGGTAATGTCACGCCTAGCGTACCGATGGTCCCGCAAGGCACTTCTGAGTTATTCAGTACGGCAGCAATCCACTGCACGCTGGATGTTTTGCCATTGGTACCTGTTACAGCAATAACCTTCATCTGCTCAGAAGGACGCCCCCACCATTGGTGAGCCACATCACCCAGCACGTCTGTAAGGTTAGCAATATCTAATACGGGTACATCTACTGCAACTGGCTGATCGCTTTTCTCACGCACTACTGCTGCAGCACCATTTGCCACCGCGTTAGCAATGAAATCGCGTCCATCACCACTGATACCAGGACATGCAAAAAACACATCCCCTTTTTCAATCTGACGAGAGTCCAAGCACAGTTGCGCCGACGTCGACACTTGCTGATGCAACCACTCTAAAATTTGCTTAGTTGTTTTATTTATCATTATTCACCTCTATTGGCACTTACAGCCACCAACGACTCAATCGGTGCATCTGGCTGCACACCCATTCTGCGCAAACTGTTGGCAACAATTTCAGAAAATACGGGAGCCGCAATCAAACCACCGAAGTAACCACCTGCTCTAGGCTCATCGATACTGATCGCAACAACAATGCGCGGATCGGTAGCAGGAGCAAAGCCTACGAATGAACTTCTATAGCTTGATCTACTGTATTTACCATCCACAATTTTTCGTGCAGTACCACTCTTACCGGCAACGGTGTAGCCCTTAACTTGCGCCAACCTTGCCCCCTCAGGGCCAGCTGCCGCCTGTAACATGCGACGCACTTCCTGCGCGACTTCTGGGGTGTATACCTGCACGCTAGAGGGTTGAGTATCACGCTTAAGCAATGACAACGACACTACGTCACCGTTACGCGCAAAGGCCGTGTAGGCCTGTGCGATCTGAATCAACGATGCTGATAGCCCATAGCCGTACGCCATGGTGGCCCGCTCAATAGGACGCCAACGCTCCCACGGGCGCAGCCTGCCTGCCGCCGCACCAGGGAATGGCGTATGCGGTACACGACCAAAGCCCAGCTCATTAAACTTATTCCACATTTCTTCAGAGGTCAGACGCTCTGAAATCATGGCCATCCCGATATTGCTGGATCTGCGCAAAATACCAGCAGCATCCAACGTACCATTGTGACGGCTCACGTCAGTAATGGTCGCCCCTTGATAGCGATACGTACCATTACCCGTATTGAATTTAGTATCCGTCGTGATCTTTTTGTTATCTAGCGCCAGTGCTACGGTGAATGGCTTCATGATAGAGCCGGGCTCAAACGTATCGGTTAACACGCGATTACGCAGTGCACCGCCTTTACGATCAGCACGATCATTCGGGTCATACGTAGGCAAGTTCACCAATGCCAGCACTTCGCCGGTTTGCACGTCCAACACAATTGCCGCTGCGGCAGCGGCTTTATTTGTTTCTACGGCATTTTTCAGTACTGAATAGGTGTCGTACTGCATACCCGCATCCACCGAGAGACGCAGATCGGTACCGTGCACCGGAGGAATAGCATCGCGCACGTCTTCTACAATGCGGCCCAAACGGTCACGAATCACACGACGCGACCCTGACTGACCGGACAACTCGGCATTGAATGCCAGCTCGATGCCTTCAATACCTTGGTCTTCAATATTGGTAAAACCAATAATGTGCGCCACGCTCTCACCCTCTGGGTAAGACCTACGCATTTCATCTTGCTGGTGAATACCAGGGATGCGCAACGCTGCTACCTCGGCAGCCACATCCATATCTAGCTGGCGACGAATATAGACAAAGTTTTTGTCTTCGATATTTAGGCGCTTCTGTACATCAGCAACAGACATTTCCAACAACGCAGCAAGCGCAGCCACCTGTTCTGGTGTTGCGCGACGAGCATCTTCAGGAATAGCCCACACGGCTTTCACTGGCACACTACTTGCCAGCACCACGTTTCCAGTGCGATCAAACACCTTGCCACGCATAGGTGGCAACTCAATCGTACGCTGGTAACGGCGTTCGCCTTGTTGCTGCAAAAACTCGGTGGAAAGCCCCTGCAAATACAGCGCCTTACCCAGCAAAGCCATGAAGCCAATCATGACCATCAACAAAACCAACTTCGCCCGCCACATGGGCAGGCGACCTTCTAGGACCGGATTATCGTGATAACCAAAGCGTTTCATGGCTAATCCTCCTCATCACTAGACGACAAGGAACTCAACGGCTGCCCCCGCAAATACACCGTGCGATCAGGGGTACCGGTCACCATCTGCAAATCTTTACGTGCTACTTGGTCAATACGTGCATTGCGGGTTAACTCTGCCCGCTCTAACTGTAGACGACGCCACTCTATATCTAGAGCCTGCGCTTGATTGCGCAAACGTTCTACCGCCACATAGCCCTCACGCGCCTGATAACGAGCCGTTACCAAGGAAATGGCTGACAACATCAATGCCAACGCGAGGAGCAGACGGATAGTCATCTACGCTTCCCCTTTTTCTCGGAGCCACCAGCAGCATAGGCCTTAACGGCCTCTAGCTTGTTTTGCCAGTTATCTTCAAGTTCGGTGGTTGTGCGCTCAGCCACGCGTAGTACTGCAGAGCGCGCACGCACGTTGTACTGAATCTCGGTTTCATCAGGCAACACACGGCCCAATGACTGCAACCAAGGTTGCGGCATGTCTTTTTCAGCAATTGGAAGACGCGAGTGCACCATAGCCGGCTTAGATGCCGCGGCCATGAATTGCTTCACCAAGCGATCTTCCAACGAATGAAAGCTGATCACCGCTAAACGCCCCCCTGGGTTAAGCAGCTCCAGAATTAACGGGAGCGCATGCGCAAGCTCCTCGAGCTCGCGGTTGAGGTAAATCCGTACAGCCTGGAAGGTCCTGGTGGCTGGGTGATGACCTTTTTCGCGCGAGCGGACGACACTGGCGACCAGCTCGGCGAGATCATGCGTTGTACGTAGCGGTGAGGATTCGCGGCGACTTGTAATCGCCTTTGCAATCTGGAAAGCAAACCGTTCTTCGCCATAATCTGCGATGACCTCCTTAATCTCATCGACCTCGGCTTCAGCCAACCACTGCGCGGCGGTCGGCCCCTTACTGTTATCCATACGCATGTCCAATGGGCCATTACGCATGAACGAAAAACCTCGTTCGGCATCATCTAGCTGTGGAGAGGAAACCCCCAAATCCATCATGACGCCATCAACGGACTGAACACCGTGCTCACGCAGCGCATCCACCATTGACTCAAAACCTGCGTGTATCACACGTACACGCGCATCCTCTGCTGCCAGCGCATTCGCTATAGCAATAGCCTCAGGGTCTTTATCTATGACAAACAAACGAGAATTGGCATCTACGTGGCGCAATAACTCTCGACTGTGACCACCTCGTCCAAAGGTGGCATCCACAAATACACCGGACCTAAACGTGGGTTCCGGACGGTACTCTGGCCTCCGCGCCATAAATACGGGATTCACCAGAGCCGCTACCGTAGGCTCCAAGAGAACGGAACGATGCTGTAGCTCCATTAGCCGACTCAGAAAGAAAACTGTTCAAATACATCAGACATCATGCCTTCAGCCAGTTCGGCTGCTTGGCGACGCTCCAGTTCGGCACTATTCCACAGTTCGAAATGACCGCCCAAACCTAACAACATCGCATCACGATCCAGCCCTACGGCGGTACGTAACTCAGGGGCAATCAGAATCCGTCCAGCAGAATCCATGTCCACATCCTGTGCGCTACCTAGCATCAAACGCTGCAATGCACGAGCTGACATGGGGAACGCTGCAATCTGTTGGCGCTTCTCTTCCCACACAGAACGTGGGTACATCAGAAGACAGCCATCAGGGTGCCGCGTCAAAGTGAGTTGACCCTGTTCCGCCGAAAGCAAGGCGTCACGGTGCCTGGTCGGAATCGCGATTCGACCTTTAGCATCCAACGTGAGTGCATTGCTTCCTTGGAACATGCTCTTTTTCCCACTTTTTTACACAAAAACCTACTTTTCCCCACTCTAAGCCATGCCGTGTTCAAGGTCAAGACACAAACGCATTTTTTTCCAATGACAACAAACACTTAGCTGACTTTCTTAGAAAAGTTCGATTTTAAAATATCCCTATAAATCAACAAATTGCATTCCAATCTAAATGTTGTTTATTAGGAGCAAGTGAAAAACCACTCCCAAAAACTTGCATTTCCTCACAATTGACAGGCTTTGACACAGGAAAGAGCAACACACGTGCAGAGCCCACTGTTCGGACGCAGTATGGAAATAAAAAAGGGATTGGTAAGACAGGAGGGTGTGAGGAGGAGAAGAAGAAGAAGAAGAAGAAGAAGAAGAAGAAGAAGAAGAAGAAGAAGAAGAAGAAGAAGAAGAAGAAGAAGAAGAAGAAGAAAGAAATGTGAGACAGGCCTATAGGCCGGATTCTGTAAACCAGCACGCTAGTCGGCAATCATTCATCTGGGCGTGCCATTACTGACACGCTCTAGCCATCTACCCGCATACTCGAACGAGCCGCCCTTCGAACACAAGGTTCACGTATGCCTATTTGATGTTGCTCCGGATAGAGGTTACCGCGTTTCACCCTACAACGACTGCCCTACAAGAGAGCAAAGTAACGGAGATAGCCGTTACTGTGCACAACAGTGTTGTGCCCTCGTCGCAGACTCGTCTCTGTGGCCCTATTCCTCGACTCGCAAGCCTAAGCCCGCTTATCGGACGGCTGTTAGCCGCTATCCTGCCCTATGGAGTCCGGACCTTCCTCGATATTGCTACCGCGATTGCCCAGCCTGCCTCACAAATGCATTGTAACCTGCGACAATAGCAATATCAGACTTTCTTCAGATTTTTTACGGAGCAGCATGTCAATCAATCTGGTCACCCTTACTGGGATACATCTGGCGTTTGGCCATCATGCCTTGCTGGATAATGCAAGCCTCACCATACACTCTGGTGAGCGTTACGGTTTAATTGGTCGCAATGGCGCGGGAAAATCGTCGCTATTGAAGCTTATTGATGGCAGATTGCAGCCAGATGACGGCCAAATCATGCGCAGCAGCGGATTACGTGTTTCCACCGTCGAGCAAGAACCAGACCTGCCTCCAGATCAACAAATCTATGATTTTCTGTGCGGTGACTATACCGAAACAGAAGACTGGCAACGCCCTGCCAAAATCAGTGCTCTCATGGATCAGTTGGGTTTACCTAACGATGCGCTCATAGGCTCGCTATCGGGTGGTATGCGTAAACGCGTTGCACTGGCTCAAGCCTTAAGCAATGAGCCTGACCTGCTGCTACTAGACGAGCCCACTAACCACTTAGACTTTGAGGGCATTCTGTGGCTGGAGCAATTACTAAAAGGCTTTCGTGGCAGCGTAATCGTCATCACTCACGACCGTGATTTCCTAGACAGCGTCAGTTCACAAATTATCGAACTTGATAGAGGCCAACTGTTTAGCTTCCCTGGCAACTTTACTCGCTGGCAAGAACGCAAAGCAGAATGGTTGCAAGCAGAATCCCAACAGCAGGCCAAGTTCGACAAATTCTTAGCCCAAGAAGAAGTATGGATTCGCACAGGCGTCCAAGCCCGCCGCACGCGCGACGAAGGCCGTGTACGCCGTCTAGAGTCTTTACGTAGAGAACGTGCTGCCCGCCGTGAACGCATGGGTAATGTGCGCTTGGCCATCTCTGAAGGTAAACGTTCAGGCAAACTGGTTGCTGAAGCTGAAAACATTACACATGGCTTTGATGAGCGCGTGCTGATTAACGATTTCTCTACCGTGTTGATGCGCGGTGACAAAATCGGCCTGATCGGTGCAAACGGCGCAGGTAAAACTACGCTGCTACAAATACTGTTGGGAAAACTATCCCCAAACGCTGGCCAAATCCGCCACGGCACAAACATAACCGTCGGCTACTTCGACCAAATGCGCAGTTCTTTGGATGAAAACGCCACGTTAGCTGAAACCATTAGCCCCGGAACGGAATGGGTAGAAATTGGTGACCAACGTAAACACGTGATGAGCTATCTGGAAGATTTCCTCTTCCCGCCTGCTCGTGCGAACTCCCCGGTACGTTCGTTATCCGGTGGTGAACGCGCTCGTTTGGCCTTAGCCCGCATGTTTGCCCAACCTACCAATATCCTGGTACTGGACGAACCGACTAACGATCTGGACATTGAAACTCTTGAGTTACTAGAAGACCTGCTACAAGAGTATCAAGGCACCGTGTTACTAGTGAGCCACGATAGACGTTTCTTAAACAACATCGTGACGCAAGTTATCGCCGCAGAAGGTAATGGCAAATGGGGTGAGTATGTAGGCGGCTACGATGAATGGCTGCTACAACGACCAACACCTGTTACAGAATCGACGACTGCTGCTGCCCCTGCTCCTGCATCCGATAAAGAGAAAGCGACCCCAAAAGCGAATCGCAACCAGAAACTTGCCCCATGGGAGAAAAAAGAACTGGATGCGCTGCCAGAGAAAATTGCTCAGTTAGAAAGCCGTCAAGCTGAGCTAGCAGCCAAGCTCAGTGACCCTGATTTGTACAAAGATGGTAGCGATGCCGCCCAAACCGTACAAAGCTCCTTAGAAACACTGGAAGCCGAACTTCTACAACTTTTCGAACGATGGGAAGCATTGGAAGAAAAAGCACAAGCTGGACAATAAAAAAGGGGCTTAAAGCCCCTTTTTCTATTATGCGCTAGTCACAGACCAGGCTAGCTTTCTACCATTTGCCAGTGGCACAAGTATTTCATTACCCAATTGCAACTGATCAGGAATCTCAAACTCTTGTCGTTTCAAGGTAATGGTGTCGGTATTCACAGGCAAACCATAAAACGCTGGGCCATTCTCACAAGCAAAGGCTTGCAGTTTATCTAGCTTACCTACGGCATCAAAAGCCTCTGCATAGAGCTCCATCGCATGCAACGCGGTATAACAACCCGCACAGCCACAATCCTGCTCCTTACGACCACGCACATGCGGCGCACTGTCAGTACCTAAGAAGAAACGCGTAGAGTCACCAGTTGCGGCTTCCACCAACGCCAACCTATGCTTCTCACGTTTCAATACTGGCAAACAGTACCAATGTGGACGCAAGCCACCGCTAAAAATGGCATTACGGTTGTACAGCAAGTGTTGCGGAGTAATGGTCGCCCCAATAGCGCCTTCCGCTTGGCTCACGTACGCCACACCCTCTGCCGTGGTCAAATGTTCAAACACGACTTTGAGCTCAGGGAACTGTTTACGCAGCGGAATCATGATGCGATCAATAAATACCGCCTCACGGTCAAACAAATCTACGGTAGGGTCTGTCACCTCACCATGCACCAACAATGGCAAGCCACACTCTTGCATCGCCTCTAGCGCTGCCCCACAGTAACGCAACACATCGGTTACGCCCGCATCTGAATTGGTCGTCGCACCGGCTGGATAAAGTTTTACCCCATACACCACCCCTGACTCACTCGCACGACGGATTTCCTCTGCCGTTGTATTGTTCGTCAGATACAAAGTCATCAATGGCTGAAAGCGGCTAGTTGGCGCTGTTTTATGCAGGGCCTCTACAATACGCTGATGATACGCCACCGCCTGAGCCGCTGTAGTCACTGGCGGGGTCAGATTAGGCATAACAATGGCACGGCCAAATTGTGCTGCCGTGTGGCCCACAACGGCCTCTAACATGGCACCATCACGCAAGTGCACATGCCAATCATCTGGACGGGGAATTGTTAGGGTAGTAGTAAGTGTCATAAAATCGGATCTATCCAAAAAAGCCTATGCTTTGTTCTGGGCCATCGCCAGTGAACGCATCATTGACATTATGCAACAGTCACCGAAGTTCTGCAGCGCGTAAGCCCGCAAAACATCAGGGCTTCTGACCCGATTCAAACAGTAACAAATCTCCCCCCTCCTGATGATTGGCCTATAGAGAACCACGAGTTATGCTGCTACTGTACGATTTAGCAGCACTGTGGCATTTCTTTCAATTTTCTCGGAGCTCTATTCATGGCCAATAGTAAAAAACCTGCCAGTAAACCCAACACTGGATTCATGAAGCCACTTACCCCCAGCCCTGCTCTGGCAGCTGTAATTGGTCCCGACGCTGTTCCACGCACAGAAGTTACCAAGAAAATCTGGGAATACATCAAGAAACACAATCTCCAGGATGCTTCTAACCGTCGCAACATCAATGCCGACGCCAAACTGAAAAAAGTACTGGGTAAAGATCAAGTCAACATGTTTGAACTAAGCAAACTACTGAGCGCTCATTTGAAATAAGCCTCTAGCACTGGATCCCAGACTACCCGCCCTCATGGCGGGTATTTTTTTACCTACCTACTCTCAACGGAGCATGTCACCGGTTTGGCCTTCCTGTCTGGGGACAGAGGCACTCCCCCTACCAGCACTAGTCTCTACATTGACTTGGAAAAAATCAGGCCCTGAAAATCAGGGCCTGATGAAATTTAGATACGCTATTCGGATTATTCAAATTCCGGGCTTTGGCCATTCCAATGTGCCAACCAGCCTTTAATAATACGGAAGATAATCCATACCAAGGTAACCACCCCAGTAATCCAGCCTATAAAAATAAAAGTCAGTAGGCCGCTTACACACATCCACAACAAACCCCACCAGAAGGTTTTAATTGCCCAATCTAAATGTGCAGCATAAATGGTTCCAGCCGCATCACTACGTTTGTAATACGCCAGAACAATAGAAGCAATAATACTTGCGCCAAAAACACCCATGCTCACGATACCAATTGCGAACAAAGCATATACAACATGCACAATGGTACGGAACGGCAAGCCTTGTTCTGTTTCAGACTGGTTCGGTTGAATCATGCATACCTCCAAAAACATAAAATAGCAGCAGGCACCACAAGGGGCGCGGCACTGTTAAGCATTGTAAACGCTTAATGCTCATTCGCAGAGCTTCCGACAACGAAGAGTGATGTATCCATGCACCATCACGTAGTTCTGTACACCTAAAATCTACTCTATATCAGCCTCTAAGCGCTTTCTCCTACCCTGCTAAGCATAGGAGATGCAGTGTCGCTTTCCTGATACGAGTTCTGTTTTTCTGCCCAACCAGCTGAAAACGGCGACCATGCTTCAGCGTGTATCGTGCTGATAAAAATATTCTACAGCGCACAAAACCATAAGAATAACATTTAACTTATTACATTTATTTTACTCGTAATTAACTTAATTCATTGCATGAAAAAACCAATACGAATTACCCATTCGAATAGAAAACTTACTTCACCAGATAAAACAAACGTATTTAATTCTTTCCGCTGTAACTAACCTCAATAATAAATTGCTCAGCCACAGTCTAAAGCTGCTCTATATAACCCTTCTATTCCAATGGTGATTTACTGTTTAACGCTATTTGGTTTTATTTATGTTGTTTCAGAATTTTTTTAAATATGCTACATACCCCTATTCTCTGATTCGAACAGCTCATGGTAAAAGTGGTAAATCTAAATAAAACACATTTGAGGGATAACATGGAAAAGCTACAGACTGTTTTTGAAACAGTAGGCGGTTGGGTGTGGGGGCCAGCAATGCTGATCTTGCTGGTAGGTACTGGTGTATTACTTACCGTACGACTCAAAGGGCTGCAATTTACCAAACTCCCCATGGCGTTACGCCAAGCCTTCACTCACACTCCCGGGCAGGAGAAAGAGCCAGGCGATGTTTCTCACTTTGGCGCTCTGATGACAGCTCTGTCAGCCACCATCGGTACAGGTAACATTGCTGGGGTAGCGACCGCTGTAGTACTAGGTGGCCCAGGTGCCGTATTCTGGATGTGGATCACTGCTATTTTTGGTATGGCTACAAAATACGCAGAAGGTATCTTGGCCGTGCATTACCGCATCACAGATGCTCGTGGCGAAATGGCCGGTGGCCCTATGTACTATATTGAGCGCGGCCTAAACATGAAATGGCTAGCAGTGCTATTTGCACTGTTTGCTGTAGTCGCCTCTTTCGGTATTGGTAGCTCGGTGCAATCCAACTCTGTTGCTGAGTCCATCTACACCAGCTTTGGTATTGAGCATGCGTTGACAGGTGTAGTGCTGACTGTACTAACTGCTATCGTTATTCTTGGCGGGATTAAAAGTATTGCTCGTGCAGCATCCGTGATCGTTCCTGTGATGGCTGTGGTTTATGTATTGGGTGGTTTGATCATCATTCTGCTGAACCTAGAAAAACTGCTGCCTGCATTGGGCCTGATTTTCACCGATGCGTTCACAGGTAGTGCTGTTGCTGGTGGTGCATTAGGTACAGTAATTCGTTACGGTGTTGCTCGTGGTGTGTTCTCCAACGAAGCTGGTATGGGTTCCGCTCCTATCGCTGCCGCCGCTGCAAAAACAGACCACGCAGGTCGCCAAGCTCTGGTATCCATGACCGGTACGTTCCTAGACACCATTATCGTGTGCTCTATCACTGGTATCGTTCTGGTTATGGCTGGCCAATACGCTGATGGCAGCACCGGTGCCGCACTGACCACACACAGTTTTAATGCTATGTTGCCTGGCTGGGGTGGTTACATCGTGACTTTTGGCCTGGTGTTCTTTGCCTACAGTACGATTCTGGGCTGGTGCTACTACGGTGAGAAATGTGCCGCATACCTGTTAGGTACACGCGCTGTACTGCCATACCGTGTTGTATACGTTGCATCTGTGATGATGGGTACTATCGCCAGTCTGGATCTGGTCTGGGCTGCATCGGATACCTTCAACGGCTTGATGGCTATTCCTAACTTGATTGCCTTGCTGTTGTTGTCAGGTGTAGTGGTTAAAGAAACCAAAGACTTCTTTAACAAAATCGAAAAAGGTGAGCTACCTAAGTAAGCCATATAGCTTAACCTCACGCTCAAACAAAACGGCCCTGTCATCACAGGGTCGTTTTTGTATCTACTCACACTACAGAATCATGCTTTAGCTGCATCATGCTTCTCTATGCCATTACTGACTTAGTGCGCCTAATGGTAGCAATGGCAACATAAAAGGTGCCCACATGATCGACTCAACTAAATTAGGTGTCATACGTAACTCGCTTTCCATATAGCGCAGCTCAGCATCTATAGGTTCAGCAAACATCGTCATTGCAGTCATTGACGGCGCATCCTTTACTATTGCTCCCGGCTCTACCCTCCACTGCTTTATGTACAACGTATCTGTTTCGACTAGCGCTTTAGCCAATGCGGGGATATTGCGCACAAAGCTGTACGCATCTGGCTTGAATATCTCAAACTGATACGTGCTCAGCAACACGCTCTTGTCCTCCTCAGACAAATCCGTTGCGGGAATGTACAGAAAAAACCTCACTTTTGCAGCTTGGTTAGTGAACACCTCAACGATGGCTGAACAATGAGCTATTTTCTGCCCAAGCGGTGTTTCTAAAAACACCAGTAACGGCAACAACTCTGCTTTGGCAAAGGAATAAGCGGGAGGCGGATCAGCCATCATATGGATAGCGTCATTATCCTCGCCCCAAGCAGTCAGCTGTATCTGCTCTTTCTTACTGTGCGTATACGTAGTAGAGCAACCCATCAAGCTTGCTAATACGATTATCAGGCCATATCTAATCACTCAACTATCACTCACTTGTTATGCATACTCATTATGCAGTTAGTCCAGATAAGCCACTATAACAACTACAGCCTGCATAGAGATTTCTATATTGGGCCCATGGGCGCACGGCGTAACAAGCAAATTCGGTGCTACAGACTTCCGCCGCATTTTGATATCAATGCAGAACAACTGCGTAAACTGCGTGGCCCATAGGTATCTACATAGGCAGTAAAACCCAACAGAGATTGCTATCCGCCTAATGGCTGACGTTATTACTATTAAGAGCAGTTTGGTTATCCAAGAATATGCAGGGAGCTCTGCTAAAGAGACACTAACTCAGTAGGCAGCGCAGAAATAGTTAGCTCTGGTAAGGAAGCAGCCGTTAAATAACTAAAGAGCCTGGGTTCACTGACGCGCAACTTCCATAAACAAGAAGATAATCCAACACTACCTGCCCATATAATCCACTCAAGCTTAAGACTGGTCGGGAGTTTTGGGGGCAGACGACTACAGAGCAAGGCTTGTAAGCCGCTATATGCAGCCAGAGTTAGAGAATTAAGTTATACAACCTTAGATTAAGAAGCTCTCGTTCAGCAACCTAGAGAGCCATACATCTGCCGTTATTATCTTTCTTGTCGTCGCTGCAGATAGTCCTGCTTTAGTGACTACGTTTGTCTGCCTAAGCTTGTATGTGTGTACAGAAACGGTCAGCAGCGGGCCCGCCGTGCTCTGTATCAGCCCTTAATGGTTCTTTGCAGCGGTTTTTTCGTTTTGCCCAGACGTAAAAAAGCCCCGCATCGGTTGGATGCGGGGCTTTTGGTGTAAGAGCCTGACGATGACCTACTTTCACACACGTCCGTGCACTATCATCGGCGCGAAGGCGTTTCACGGTCCTGTTCGGAATGGAAAAGGGGTGGTTCCACCTTGCTATGGTCGTCAAGCGTAACTGGCTTGCTCACATGCTCATCGAGCATGTCAACTAAATCTGGAATTAGCACAACTACATCAACAGTATGATGCAGTGTTTCATGTTTGGGATTGCGTTTTGTACTGCTAAATTTGTTTGAACGACACTTAAAACTTATAACCTTAAGAGTTATAGGATCAAGCCGCACGGGCAATTAGTACT
>NZ_JBKQGY010000003.1:0-719842 GCF_050487225.1 Paenalcaligenes sp. Me131 | reverse complement strand
ATGTTTGGCGAACCTTCGTGAGAAGGTTGGTCCACTCATTCCAAGCGCCCACACTTATCGGCTGTTAAATTTTTAAAGAACACTTGCTACCGAAGTAGCAGGTCGCTGCCGTTGCAGCTAAACCAGAGAAGTGAAATTATGAAGCATTTTGTTTTTGGTATCAAGCGTTTATTTTCAAAACATTCAAAACCGAAACCACCTCAAAACCCACTCACAAAAATTAACTCTCAAACCTGAAAACTAAGTTTTGCGCTCTGTAGCAAAGAAAGAAACTTTAACATGGTTTTTTAAAACTTGTCAAGATTTATTTTCTTGCCACTCCACCCTTTCGGATGAATCGCAATCCCCCGTAGAAGACCGCTGCCTTGTGAAGCAATTCGCTTATCAATCAAGGGAGATGAACTATAGCGCGTATTTGCGAACCCTGTCAAACACTTTGTTGATAAATTTTCACCGAGTTACAAAATAACCTAAAAATAGCAGCAAAACCCCTGCCAACCCTAGGTATCTATAGATAGCTACCTATAGCGGGCATTGATACTTCCCCTACCCTACATGTTCTTTGCAACTGAAATGGCCAAGCCTAGTCAGTTATCTACCTGAAAGTAATCAACCGAAGTGACGCCCGCGCTAGAAAGAGCTCTATATAGTAAGAGTCCACATTCTATATAGACACCCTGCAATACTAGCGCAAAGTTCGTGCTCACTACTTACCCGGATAGTACGGATGCGAACAGCAAGGAAACCACTATCCAATAGTGCTACACCTACATTCACTATATATATGTACTGTTTTTGAAACCCCGCACCTAGCATGCAACAAAGCAGAATGAAGTTAGAGTTGAAGTTACCTAGTTAGTACGTGTGAATACGCTTACCTGCTTATATATGCTCCAGCACATCAAAGCCGCTGCCGGACTCCGACCTCAACAATACTCCGCGCACAAACTACGACTATATACATACTCCCCTTCTATATATAGATAGCATTGTTGCACTTGCCCCCAGCACACCCAGCTCAGTAGTCACTGAGAAGTAGTTCATCACGAAGAGTCTAGTCAAATCGACACTCTATATATATAGAGTGCGAAAGAGTGATCTGTAGATATAGGAATACAGATGGCGGATCATATTGTGGGATAGCCAAGCAGCTCCGCGCTGTTGCTGTGATTTTACCCTGCCTGTTCTAACCCTCTACTATCCCCCCTATATATAGTGAGAAAGAATCAAGCTGGTTCTCTGCCTACTCCTGCGCTTAGTACTGGGTCAAATAGAAATGCATGATCGTCCTCACTTTTAGATTAAAGGTTCAAGCAGAACGCGTACCCACGACACCTCTATCAGTACTATTTAGTGCACTCAGGGTAAGTGCCTCTGTATAGCACCCTTCCCCTTTCCTACTTCTACTTCTACTTCTACTTCTACTTCTACTTCTACTTCTACTTCTACTTCTACTTTTGCTTTTGCTTTTGCTTTTGCTTTTGCTTTTGCTCTTGGCCTCTCGAACTCTTTGCTGATTAGCTTTGTTATACCCAGTGCTTAGCAACTCACACAACCATAAGTGTTTCTCTATGCTTATAAACTGAGTCACATACCTGCGCCCTATTTTTGTGCAGTTGTCGCCACAACAACAACAACAACAACAACAACAACAACAACAACAACAACAACAACAACAACAACAACAACAACAACAACAACAACAACAACTCGCTGCCCTTCGGCAGTAATCAGCAGAACGCGGTGTGTATGTGGATCTATTGGCGAGTGATGAGTAATCACATCATCTTGAACACGCACTACACGAAAGACCACACAAAGAGAAACAATACCACCTAGGTTACTTGATATAGAGCCGCAGATCGCAGCCTCTATACATAGAGGGTTGCCACTTATGCCCTACCTAGCCACCAACATGATGCACCTACTATGCGTCCAGAGTTTGTTTACTACCTACCTACCTACCTACCTACCTACCTACCTACCTACCTACCTACCTACCTACCTACCTACCTACCTACCTACCTACCTACCTACCTACCTACCTACCTACCTACCTACCTACCTACCTACCTATCTATCCATCTCTCTATATATAGATGGATAGATAGGTAGGTAAGTGGCATCTGGGTGAGTTGATAGAAACATCCACTCAGTCCATACACTGCCTAGATAAAGCAATCGCATAAGACCTAGCCCTTTCTGCACACGATAGAAATAGACATAAAAAAAGCCCGGCTCTTTCGAACCGGGCTTCTTCCACGTAACCGAAATTACGCTATACGCATTAGATCGCGCGAGATGCTGTGACCAGGCGAACTACAGACCATGTTTTACCACGGCTGATAGGACGACCTTCAGCAATTTCCACTACATCACCTTCGTTGTACTGGTTTTGCTCATCATGCGCTTTGTACTTGTTGGTACGAATCATGATCTTGCCGTACAAAGGATGTTTTACGCGACGCTCTACTAGAACGACAACGGTTTTATCCATTTTGTTGCTGACCACGCGACCTTGCAAAGTACGCTGACGCTTTTGCGTTTGGGTTGTTTGCGTTTCGCTCATCTTACTTTCCTGCGTTCTCAGCCATTACGGTACGAACACGAGCGATGTCGCGACGTACTTTGGATAGCTGGCTGGTGTTGGAAAGCTGCTGAGTTGCACGCTGCATACGCAGACTAAATTGTGCTTTCAGCAGACTCTCGAGCTCTGCATTGAGCTCGGCCGTATCTTTAGCACGGAGTTCACTGGCTTTCATGAGATCTCCTTAAGCACCAATGTGGCGCGATACAAAGGTCGTAGAAATAGGCAGCTTAGCGGCAGCCAGGCGGAACGCCTCACGTGCCAACTCTTCACTTACACCTTCCATTTCGTACAAAACTTTGCCAGGTTGAATTTCAGCGACCCAGAATTCCGGACTACCTTTACCGCTACCCATACGTACTTCAGCAGGTTTCTGCGAAATAGGTTTGTCAGGGAAAATACGAATCCAAATACGGCCACCACGTTTGATGTGACGGTTGATCGCACGACGAGCTGCTTCAATTTGACGAGCAGTCAAACGGCCACGGCCGGTTGCTTTCAAGCCAAATTCGCCGAAAGACACCAGGTTGCCACGAGTGGCTAAACCAGTGTTACGACCTTTCTGCTCTTTGCGATACTTTCTGCGTGAGGGTTGCAACATAGTTATTCTCCTTCAGGCGCAGGAGCAGCAGAATCGCGACGTGGGCCACGGCCACGACCTGGACGACGACCTTCTGGACGTTCGCCACGAGGACGGCGGTGACGGCGCTCTTCTGGAGCAGCAGCTTCTACTGGCATTTCGCCGTTAGGAAGCATGTCGCCTTTGTATACCCATACCTTGATACCGATAATACCGTAGGTTGTGTGAGCTTCTGACGTTGCGTAGTCAATGTTGGCACGCAATGTATGCAGAGGCACGCGACCTTCGCGGTACCATTCTGTACGGGCAATTTCAATACCGTTCAGACGACCAGCGCTAGCAATCTTGATACCTTGTGCACCCAGACGCATTGCGTTCTGCATAGCGCGTTTCATGGCGCGGCGGAACATAATACGTTTTTCCAATTGCTGGGCGATGGAATCAGCGATCAACTGAGCATCGGTTTCTGGCTTGCGAACTTCTTCGATGTTCACGTGAACAGGAACGCCCATCAAACGCTGAAGGTCAGCCTTCAAGCTTTCGATGTCTTCGCCACGTTTACCAATTACTACGCCTGGACGGGCGGAGAAAATAGTAATGCGGGCGTTTTTGTTTGGGCGCTCGATCAGCACACGGCTTACCGAAGCGTTCTTCAGTTTTTTCTTCAGGTACTCGCGTACTCGGATATCGTCAGCCAACATGCCGGAGAATTCGTTGTTATCAGCGTACCAACGAGAATTCCAGTTGCGGTTAACGGCGAGGCGGAACCCAATTGGGTGAACTTTTTGTCCCATTGTGACTCCTTAACCGACCTTAACCACGATGTGGCAGGTCTGCTTCTCGATACGGTTACCGCGGCCTTTGGCACGAGCAGAAAATCGTTTCAAAGACTGTGCTTTGTCCACAAAAATTGTGGTCACGCGCAGTTCATCGATATCGGCACCGTCGTTATGTTCAGCATTAGCAATAGCGGACTCAAGCGCTTTTTTGATAATGCCAGCGGCTTTCTTTGGCGTGAAAGTCAGAGTATTCAGTGCGTAAGAAACGCTTTTGCCACGGATCATGTCCGCAACCAAGCGTGCTTTTTGCGCTGAAATACGTACGCCACGAATTGTTGCTGTGGTTTCCATCGCTTATCTCCGAGACTTCTTGTCCGCAGCGTGACCCTTAAACGTACGGGTCAGAGCGAATTCGCCCAGCTTATGGCCAACCATGTTCTCGTTTACGTAAACGGGAACGTGTTGACGGCCATTATGCACGGCAATAGTCAGCCCAATGAACTCAGGCAGGATGGTTGAACGGCGGGACCAAGTTTTGATCGGCCGTTTATCGTTGCCCGCGACAACTGCATCGACCTTCTTGATCAGATGCTCGTCTACAAATGGGCCTTTTTTAATCGAACGTGACATGTGTACGCCCCTTACTTGCGCTTACGACGCGAGACAATCATGTTGTCTGTGCGTTTGTTACGGCGGGTACGGTAGCCCTTAGCAGGGGTACCCCATGGACTGACCGGCTCGCGACCTTCACCTGTACGACCTTCACCACCACCGTGTGGGTGATCGATCGGGTTCATGGCTACACCACGTACAGTTGGGCGAATACCACGCCAGCGTGTCGCACCAGCTTTACCGATTTGACGCAGGCTGTTGTCTTCGTTACTTACGGAACCGATAGTTGCGCGGCAATCAATGTGCACGCGACGAACTTCACCGGAACGCAGACGAATCTGAGAGTAAGCACCATCACGGGCCAACAACACAGCGGATGCACCAGCGGAACGAGCCAACTGAGCACCTTTACCTGGCAACATTTCGATGCAGTGAATCGTTGCACCGATAGGGATGTTGCGGATAGGCAGTGTGTTACCAGCGCGGATAGGAGCATCCTGACCGGATACAACAGTTGCACCAACTTCCAGACCACGTGGAGCGATGATGTAACGACGCTCACCATCGGCGTAGCACAGCAAAGCAATGTGGGCGGTACGGTTAGGGTCGTATTCCAGACGTTCTACTTTCGCAGGAATACCATCCTTGTTGCGACGGAAGTCAACAATACGGTAATGCTGTTTGTGACCACCACCACGGTGACGTACAGTGATATGACCGTTGTTGTTACGGCCAGCTGTACGCGATTTTTTCTCCAGCAGGGGAGCGTAAGGTGCGCCTTTGTGCAACTCAGAGTGCACAACTTTCACCATGCTGCGACGGCCTGCCGAGGTAGGTTTTACTTTAACGAGTGCCATTAGTTCACCTCAGTAAAGTCGAGTTCCTGACCCGCTTTGAGCGACACGTATGCTTTGCGCTCGTTGCGGCGGCGACCTTGGAAACGGCCAAATCGTTTTGCTTTACCGTTCTGGTTCAGAACCTGAACAGACTCAACTTCAACTTTGAACAAGTGCTCAACAGCAGCCTTGATCTCAGGTTTAGTAGCGTCAGCGGCAACGCGGAAAGCGATTTGCTGATTCAGCTCAGCAACCATCGTGGCTTTTTCAGTCACGATTGGAGCTAGGATGACTTGGTATAAACGCTCTGTGTTCATCCCAGGATCTCCTCGAGTTGAGCGATAGCTGCCTTAGTGATCAACACTTTTTTGAAGTGGATCAACGAAACAGGGTCAGCATAACGCGGTTCGACCACAGCAACGTTTGGCAGGTTACGCGTAGCCAGATAGAGGTTTTCATCAAATGCGTCAGTAATGAGCAGCACTGAATCCAGACCCATGTCTTTCAGCTTGGAAGCAGCCAATTTTGTTTTGGGAGCATCCACAGCGAAGTTTTCTACTACGGCCAGACGGTCGTCACGAGCCAACTGAGAAAGAATGGCGCGCAGACCTGCACGGTACATTTTCTTGTTAACTTTGTGGCTGTAGTTTTCTTCGCCAGTGTTAGGGAACGCGCGACCACCCCCACGCCACAGCGGGGAAGAGGACATACCAGCACGAGCACGGCCCGTACCTTTTTGTTTCCAAGGCTTACGTGTACTGTGAGAAACAGTACCACGGGTTTTCTGCTGGCTGTTTGCACTACGAGCATTAGCTTGGAATGCAACAACGATCTGGTGAACCAGAGACTCGTTGAATTCGCGACCAAATACTACATCAGATGCAGCAACGGTAGAAGCAGCTTGACCCTGATCATTCAGGAGCTTGAGATCCATGATTAGGCTCCTTTAATGGCGGGACGTACAACTACGTCACCATTTTTGTGACCTGGAACAGCGCCACGTACCAACAACAAACCGCGCTCGGCGTCTACACGCACGATATCGAGGTTCTGTACTGTACGAGTAACGCTACCCATGTGGCCAGCCATTTTCTTACCTGGGAACACACGGCCTGGATCCTGAGCCATACCGGTAGAACCGGGGGCACGGTGAGACAGAGAGTTACCATGGGAAGCGCGCTGACTAGAAAAGTTGTGACGCTTGATAACACCGGCAAAACCTTTACCGATTGTGGTACCAGTTACGTCAACCTTTTGGCCAGCTTCAAAGATGCTGTCCACAGCCAGAACAGCACCAGTGGTGTGCTCAGCTACTTTTGCAGGGTCAAGACGGAATTCTTTAAGGATGCTACCAGCTTCAATACCAGCTTTAGCATAGTGACCAGCGGCAGCTTTAGTGACGCGCGTTGCGCGGCGAGTGCCGTATGCCACTTGAACAGCAGCGTAGCCATCCACTTCAGGGGTTTTGACTTGTGCGATGCGATTGTTGGACACGTCTAGCACAGTTACTGGCACGGATTCACCGTCTTCAGTAAAAATGCGAGTCATGCCGACTTTACGCCCAACAAGTCCCAACCGCCAAGCGGCAGGCACAGGTGTCGAGTTCGACATCTTTTTCTCCATTCCCGACTGCGATTGGTCGGGGCTAATGTACTTTATGAATGTACCAAAAAACTTGGCTTTTCTAGCCAAGCCCTAAATATTATCACCAAAGCAATACTCAAACAAGCAGGATTTTGTCAAGTGTGGTATTCAGCGAGACTATTTAGCGTATTGCAATCAATCATCTACCAACTTTGTCCACATCCCACGAGATCATCGCCCAACGGGTATCTCCACCACCCTGCTGAGCACGCTCATCGTCTTCGGCATACCACTGGCGCAGATCCGAAAGTTGCTGCTCGCTAAGGTCGCCAAATGTCCAACGGACTTTCCCAATGAACTCTTCTACATTTTTAGTACCCGCTAACCTGCCGGGGAAGCAAAGGTAGTCCACTTTGGGATGAAAACCCATAGAAAACAAGATGTTTACGATATAGATATAGTCAGGCAGTGCTCGTTTGTTTTTGCCTAATACCTCGGCAATCGCCGCATCACCAAAGTGCCCATCGACCAAGTGAGTCATGTAGCAATGCTTAGTCGCTTTGCTAGTCATCCTCTGCAGGGCTTCCTGCATATCAGCCACCAAGCTAGAACGTGAGGCCACCACGATGTCGCACGTAGGCACATCAGACCAATCGTCGTACCACGACTTACACAGAGTATGCACATTCGTTAAACCTGCTGCATCCGCATGCTCTTGCATGCGCTCTAGCATCTCGGCGCTGTAGTCCAGCCCTATCACTTTCTGTAATTGAGGGGCCACGGTAATCCCGATAGTACCGGTACCACAGCCTACATCTAACAGCGTCTTCGCCCCCTCAAGGTTCATATGCGCTACAAACTGCTGCGCATACTCACTTTGTAATGGCTTACCTTTTAACTCTTTAGCACGTGCATCCCAAGCACTGGCCGACTTGGCTGACCTATCGCTTTGAAGCATATGCTCGCGGTACATCTGCGCAAAATCCACGTCATGAATCAGCATGTGGTTTCCCTTTAGTTAAAACACAGTAGGCAAATGCTGCCTCACTGTAGACTCATCCAGATCATACAACTTCGCCAAATGAGCCGTTGTCATTGTCTGATCAGACGTCCCTACCGCCAACAAACTGCCATGCTTGAATAACGCCACTCGGTCGGCAATTTGCAAAGCATGCTCGGGTTGATGTGTACACAGCAAAATCCCCATGCCCTGCTGCTGTAGCGCCTGTATGTGCGACAACACTCGCAACTGATTGCCGAAGTCTAAGCTAGCAGTGGGTTCATCCATCACGAGCAACGCGGGCTGCTGTGCCAACGCACGGGCAATCAGCACCAACTGACGCTCGCCCCCACTAATTTGTGTGTAGGGCCTATTTACGAGGTGCAGCATGCCTACTTGCTCTAAGCACTGGCACGCTATCTGTTTGTCATGTGCAGACGGGCTAGCAAACATGCCTAAACTGGCAGTGCGCCCCATGAGCACCACTTCTAATACGCTGAACGCAAACACCGCAGCATGCGCTTGTGGCACATAGGCTATGTGTTGCGCTAACGCCTGACGTGTCCACGAGGATAATGGTTTGCCCAACACCATTACCTGCCCTGCTAGCGCCGGCAACAACCCTAACAAGGTTTTAAACAGCGTAGATTTACCACTGCCATTTGGCCCTAATAAGCACAACACCTCTTGCGGCCAGACTTGCAAACTGATGTCGGCCCCCACCTTTTGGTGTTTGCTATAGCCAATGCTGACATGACGCAGCTCGACAATAGGAGTGGTCATTTTTCGGCAGCGCTATTACGCGCTAAGAGAAACAGGAAGAACGGCGCCCCCACTAACGAGGTTAATACCCCTAGCGGCAGCTCTATAGGTGCGGCAGTACGTGCCAACGTATCGGTAAGCAGTAGAAAAATGCCCCCCAATAATAGCGAGGTAGGCAACAATCGGCTGAAGTTTGGCCCTACCAACAAACGCGCCACATGCGGAATTACTAACCCCACCCACCCTATGATGCCGGTAAACGAAATAGCACTGGCCGTCAGCAACGTGGCGGCCACAATCAGCACCACACGTAACCGCTGTACTGGCACCCCTAGCATCTGTGCCTCTTCATCAGGCAAGCTTAATAAGTTGATACGCCAACGTAGTAATAGCAACGGTACTAAACCTGCCAACATCCACGGCAACGCCCACAACATTTCGGCTTGATTGATGCTATTTAATCCACCCAACAGCCAAAACGTGATTACTGATAGTTGTGAGTAGGGGTCGGCCAATACTTTCACCAACGAGATGCCTGCCCCCAATAAGGAACCTACGGCTACGCCAGCCAACACCAAAACTAGGACAGGATCGTGTCGCCGCACCATTCGGGCAATCACATAGACAAACAGCACGGCCAACAAGCCGCCCACAAAGGCCAGCATTTGTACCCACAGCAAGGACAGCCCTAAGTAAATAGCGACCACCGCCCCCAAGCCCGCCCCAGCGGACACACCCAGAATATCGGGGGACACTAAGGGATTTCTGAACATACCTTGGTACGCTGCACCGGCGGCGGCAAGCCCTGCTCCCACCAGTATCGCAGCGGCAATGCGAGGAAACCGTAGTTGCCAAATCACAGTGTACGCAGTGGACTCTGCCTCATCTGCACTGAAAGGAGCCATGATAGCAGCCGCTAACTCTGGCCATGTCAGCGGGTACTTACCGGCGAATAAGGCGATGACAATGGCAATCGCTAATACACACAGTAGCCAGAACCAATGCCAATACCCTGTGCGTTTGCTCATGCCTTGCCGTGTCATTTAGTATGCCTTGTAAGCGGGTTGTGCCAATAAGCCTTGTAGCTCTTCTAACGTTAATAAACGCTGATAAAAGCGCAAGAAGAACTCGCGTACTCTATCAGGTAACCAGAGCTGATCTTGCTCCAACGTGGCTTTTACCCACAGCAACCCCAGCAACCTATTAATGCCCGGAGGTACATCTACCCACCCAAACGGCAATGAAGGCACTAGCAACAACCGTCTTTCCCGTACGGCACGCAAGCTGTTCCAGAGTGGGGACTGGGTAGCCATCTCAAAAAATGTCACGTCTTGAGCAAAGATGAAATCAGGATCCCACGCCAGTAGCTGCTCCATAGAGACCTGTGCTAACCCACCCGTGCCTGCGGCAGCCGCCACATTACGCGCACCTACATGGCTGATCACTTCGGCATGTATAGAACCCGCTAGACCTGTTTCCAGTCCATCTATACCTCGTGCCAAATACACACTAGGTGCTTGTTTAGCCACGGCATTCGCGGTTTTATCCAGAATCTCGGTAGCATGTGCCGCCAACATTGCCGCTCGTTCAGATACTTGCAGTAACTCTCCGGCATACAGCAACTGTCTGGTGGAGTCGGCCAAGGTACCGTCTACTAATACATAGGGGATCCCTGTTTGCCGTGCCACGTTTTCGGCGGCTGATTGATGAGTTTGGTTCACTACCCCCGCATCCAAAATCACGTCCGGAGACAAGGCCAACAAACTTTCCAGCGGTATGGTGCTGCCCCTACCGGCCAAGCGCCCTACAAAAGGAATCTCTTGATAGTCAGCCGATAAATAAAAACGGGACTGGTCGCTCAGGTTATAAGGCCAGCCCAGCATTTTCTCGGGGGCTAAACAGTACAGTAGTACGGCAGCCGGAGGCCCTGCCGCAAACACTCGCTGTACCGCATCCGGTGCAGGTAACTGACCATAGTGATAGAGCAACTGTGGTGAGGAAGCTAACATCTTTGGTGCCCAACCTGCTGTGAGCAAGCTAGCACCAAAGGCTTGTAAAAGGCGTCGCTTAGCGTGATCCATTAGAAGCGATAAATAGCATTAGCGAACCACACACGACCTGGCATTGGATAGCCTTCTGACAGCTCGTAGTACTTATCGCCAAGGTTACGTACACCCGCTTCAATAGACAGGTCGCTACGTGGTGACCAAATGGTTTTAAGGCCCCAAATACCGTAACCAGACAATTGCTCGTATGTATCCACTACACCTTCATCGTAGCGACCGTTCTCTGCTTCCAACGTAGCCAAGAACTCCCACTGCGCATGGGGCTTCCAGCCTAGATGCGCAAACAGGCGGTTACGCGGCAACCCGGTTAATTTCACATCCTGTTCACTACGGTTTTTACTGTTCAGATAGGTATAGGCCAAACCTGCTCGCCACTCAGGGCTGAACTGCTGCTCTAAAGATAGCTCTATACCTTGGTGACGTGCTCTATCAATGTTCTGATATTGCCTACACTCGTACTTACCACATACCGAACCGGGTACATCCACACGGTTATGCGCATCACGCAAGTTACTGCGGAACAAGGTGAACTCTAGCTGCCCGCCTTCCCATGCCTCGGTACGTAAGCCCAATTCGTAATGCCACGCTTTTTCCGGCTTCAGATCAGGGTTAGGTAAGGCTTCACCAAAACTCGCTGAGTAGCGGTCTTTAATGGTCGCAAAGTGCGTTTTGTGTGCCACGCTACCAAATACCTCGGTAGTAGGTGTCACGTTATGCACCAACTCTAGTACGCCGTTCGTGGCTTTATCTACCGCACCAGAGTCCCAGATATTGGCATCTTTGGTTTTGCGGCGATCATGGCTTAAGCCAGCACGCATGCGCCATGTATCAGACAAACGAATGTAGTCTTCAATAGCTAATGAGTATGTGATGTCACGGTAGTTCTTTGTGGCATAACCCGCTTGTATGTCTTTATGCCTATCGTCTTTGTAGTTGAAGGCCACATGCAGCTCATGGTTGGCCCAACGGTCTATGACCAGCTCGGCTGCTGCCCCATAAGTTTTGTCATCGTACTTGCTACGAGTGTCTTGCAAGGTGGTGTAGGACGCATCGCTAAAGTTGTCCATACCGTTTTTATAAGAGTCGGCGTACGCACGCAGACGCAGCGTGTAGTCAGACCCCAAATCCGTACTGCTCATGAAGTACAAACTGTCTTTGTCCCAGTATGGCCACTGCCAGAAACGTCCCGTAAAACGGTTACCTTTACGTTCACCAGTGTAGACTGGCTGCCCTTTTTTGCCCTCTTGGCGTACATAACCAAACACATACTCATCTGTAGCGTTAGGTGTCAGGCCCAATTTAAAAGATAACTTCTTGTCAGTGTAGTGACCATTCTCGCGGTAGCTACCTAAATCTGTAGGCGATTTTTTCTGGTCATGAAAGCCTTTGGGCAGAGGAAAGCCATTCGCATCCAAATACGACGCACCAAACTGGAAATACCATTGCTCTTGTCTAGAGCCAACGTTCACCGAGAACAAACGCTCTTGTCCCGAGGCGTAACCCATGCGTACATCGCCCTCAAACTCGCGTTCGGGCTTACGTGACACCAGGTTAATTGCTCCCCCCATCACGTTAGGGCCATACAGCAGCGACGCATTCCCTTTAGCGACCGTCAATGTCGATAAATCAAAGGTAGTAAACCTATTTAAATCCACGTTACCGTCATACGGCACATACTGTGGAATACCATCCATAAAAATCGCGATACGACGCGAATCAAAGCCTCGTATGGAAACGGTTTGTTCGTTACGCTGCCCGCTTGAAGCGAGGGTCACGCCCGGTATCATGGTAGCCGCGCTACCAATATTGTTGCGATTAAAGCGCTCCATCGTGGTTTCATTCAGGGTGGTTTCACCCAACAATAATGAACCACCAATGTCCCCACGCACTACCACTTCACCCAACTTAAAGACGGTGTTGTTATCCGTGTCTTCGGCATACACCATGCCACTGCATGACAATGCGGCACATAGCGCCGTTAAACGCCATAGGTTCTTGTTTGTCGTACAGCCCAGCCACCCCGTTGTGGCCGTTTCTGTACGCATTTTCTGAATGCTCATCTGCCTCTCCCAGTCATTTCTATTCGTTATAAGCAAAGGTATATTACGACAGTGGGAATTAAATCAGCAAACTACATCTGTAGAAACAAGACGATGTGCGCAGAAGCGCGACACTACACACAAAAAAGCGGCTTTTTTACGTCTATCCCTTGCACGTTGTACATCTTGTACATCGTGCTCATGGATAGGTAAAAAAGCCGCTAGCAATCAGGCCGTAGCAGACCCTTATCTACATCACGCCACCCGCACCAACTGGCTAGGTGTTCTGTCTAAGGCATTCAACACATCGCCCACTGCATCAAACAGTGTGTCTAGCTCAGCCGCCGTTGTGGTAAAGGTAGGGCCGAACTGCAACGTATCGCCCCCAAAGCGCACGTAAAAGCCTTTCTTCCACAATGCCATGCCAGCCTCAAAAGGCCGTATCACCGCGTCACCATCACGAGGCGCTAACTGGATTGCGCCAACTAGACCGCAATTACGTATATCGACCACATGGTTTGCATACCGTAAACCGTGCAAACTGCGTTCAAAGTGTGGAGCTAGCTCTGCCGCTTTTTGGGGTAGGTTTTCGCGCTCTAGAATATCCAAGGCCGCTAAACCGGCTGCACACGCTACGGGGTGAGCTGAGTAGGTATACCCATGCCCAAACTCCACCATGTAATCGGGTGTGTTTTGCTGCATAAAGGTTTGGTAGATCTCGGTAGACGCAATAACAGCACCCATAGGGACGGCACCGTTAGTCAACTGCTTGGCAACGTTCATGATGTCAGGCGTAACACCAAAGTACTCTGCCCCACTTAACGTACCCAACCTACCAAAGCCTGTAATCACTTCATCAAAAATCAATAGAATTTGATGCTGATCACAAATCTCACGTAACCGCTGCAAATACCCCTGTGGTGGCACCAATGCTCCCGCTGACCCAGACACAGGTTCCACAATCACCGCAGCAATGTTAGAGGCATCGTGCAATTCAATGAGTTTCAGCAGCTCGTTAGCCAACTCTACACCGCCGGTTTCAGCTTGGCCTTTGGTGAACGCCATACCCGGCTGCAAGGTATGAGGCAGGTGATCGGCATCCATCATTTGGCCGAACATCTTGCGATTGCCACCTATACCCCCCAAGCTAGTACCAGCTACGTTCACACCGTGATAACCACGTGCCCGCCCTATCATTTTTGTTTTGGATGGCTGACCTTTCAAACGCCAGTAGGCGCGCGCCATCTTAATAGAGGTGTCCGTACACTCTGAACCAGAATCCGTGAAAAACACATGGTTGAGTGGATCCGGCAGCAGCGAGGTAATACGCTCGGCTAATTTAAACGACAGTGGGTGGCCAAACTGGAATGCAGGGGAGTAATCCAACGTACCCAATTGCTGACTCACAGCATCACGTATCTCGCTACGATTATGCCCTGCACCACAACACCACAAGCCTGACAAACTATCAAATACCTTACGGCCATCGGCATCAATCAGCCAATTATTGTCAGCACCCACAATCATCCTAGGATCACGATGAAAATTGCGGTTCGCACTAAACGGCATCCAATGCGCTTGTAGATTCAATGCTTCCATGACTTGTCTCCATCCATTATTAGGGGGGTATACAAGGATTGTAGGGAGCTTGTTTGATCAGTACGATATGAATCTATTGATAGAAACTTAAGTGTTTACTGAACTATGGATAGAGCCACTCTTAATCAAGTCAGCGACTTCGATCTGCGCTTATTACGTGTATTCAGAACTGTCGCCAAAGCAGGTGGGTTCGCCGCTGCTGAAAGCATTTTAGGCATCAGCCGGTCTGCTATTAGCATGCACATGAGCGACCTAGAAAAACGCGTAGGGATGCGTTTATGCCAACGAGGTCGAGCAGGGTTTAGCCTCACAGACCAAGGACGCGAAGTATTACGCGCCAGTGAAACGGTACTGGCCGCGATTGAAGGTTTTCGTAGTGAAGTAAACCAGTTGCACCATAGCCTACGTGGTGACTTCAACATTGGCTTGATGAACAGCTTAGTGACTCAACCTAAAATGCGCATCACGACGGCATTACAGAACTTGTGCAGCGCCAATACAGGCATACGCGTCAACATCAGCATGAGCACGCCTGGGGAAATTGAACGCGGGCTATTGGATGGGCGCTTACACATAGGTGCATTACCGTTGATTACTACGCTACCCAGTTTGGACTACCTACCTCTATACGAGGAACAATCGTATCTCTACTGCAGTAATAAGCATCCATTATTCACACAAGCCACTACGGTAGATCTGCCAACGCTCTACACTGCGCGAGCCATACAACCCAGCTACCGCATGCCCCCGGAAGCTATACAGTTGCATCAGCCCTTACAACGCACGGCCACGGCATCCGATCGTGAAGCCATCGCGTTTCTTATTCTGACGGGTGAGTACATCGGTTTCCTGCCAGACCATTTGGCCGCTAACTGGGTAAACCAAGGGTTAATGACTGCGCTGCGCCCCGACTTGATGCACTTCTCTATTACCTTAGCGGCTGCTACCCGAAAAGGCAGACGCCAGAATTTGATTGTGGATAAGTTTCTGGATGCGTTGCAGACGCAGACTGTGTAAGCCTACAAAGACTAATCCTGTCCTGAACCATTCATTCTTTTCCTTAATGCCGTGCACCATATGTATAGGGTGCAGCGCCTTCGTACAGCCTAACCCGCTCGCCTTCATTCCAGTTGTGTCTATACACCACAACCTGCATACCCAAAAACAAACAAAACGATTAGAATTAAATCGATATAACAATATCGATTCATATCATATCGAAATAGGAGTAGACAATGACGACAATCACCTTGCCTAGAACCCTGTTAGTCGGCGGCGGTGTACTCAACCAATTACCCAACGTACTGCAAGAGTTATCGTGTCACCGTGCTCTCTTGGTGACGGATGCCATGATGGTCACACTGGGTCATGCAGAGCGCATACAAAAACTACTGGCAGAGCACCACATTAGCTGTGATATTTTCTCGAACACCATTCCAGAACCTACCTCTGCTTCTATACAAGAAGGTGTCGCCACCGTTAGCCAAGGCAACTACGATGCGCTGATTGCTCTAGGTGGTGGTAGCCCTATGGACAGCGCTAAAGCCATGGCCATTTTAGGCAAGCACGGTGGTCACATACGCGACTATGCGTTTCCTGTACACGTCACTACGGCCGGCCTGCCTTTGATCGCTATTCCCACCACAGCAGGTACGGGCTCAGAAGTCACGCGTTTTACCATTATTACGGATGAAAAGAACGACGAAAAACTGTTATGTATAGGTACGGCGTTCGTGCCCACCGCTGCCTTGATTGACTACGAGCTAACCTTATCAGTACCCGCCCGTACCACAGCAGATACTGGTATTGATGCCATGACACATGCTATTGAAGCCTACGTCAGCCGCAAGGCCAACGCATACAGTGATAGCCAAGCATTGGCCGCGATGCACCTGATTGGGCCCAACCTTAAGCACGCGTACGACAACGGGCAAAACCATGAAGCACGTGCAGCCATGATGCTAGGCTCTACCTTGGCGGGTATTGCCTTCTCTGCCGCGTCGGTGGCATTAGTACACGGCATGAGTCGCCCTATTGGTGCGTTTTTCCATGTGCCTCATGGGCTTTCCAATGCCATGCTGCTACCTACTATTACGGCCTATTCGTTATCAGCCTCCCCACTACGTTATGCGGACTGCGCACGCGCCTTAGGCTTTGCTTCTGAACACGACAGCACCGATACCGCTAATCAAAAACTGTTGGATACGCTGTATGCCTTAAACGCTCACCTACAAGTTCCCTCCTTAGCTCAGTACGGCATAGATAAAGCCCGTTTCATGGAACTGCTTCCTACCATGGCACAACAAGCCATTGCTTCGGGCTCACCCAACAACAATCCCCGTATTCCTAGCCAACCTGAAATGGAACAGCTTTACCTACAATTGTGGGACTAACACTGTCTACGAAAGAGGCCTGCTAGGCCTCTTTCTGTAGGACTTAGCTCAATAACGAAGGTTTACGTAAGTGGTAGTCTGTGGCGCCTTGGAACGCATGACCAATACGGAACAACATAGCCTCATCAAACGGCCTTCCTAACAACTGCAGACCTATAGGTAAACCGTGTTGATCAAACCCTGATGGCACGCTGAGTGCAGGCAAACCTGTGACTGAGGCAATACCCGTAAACCGCATAATGGCCTCTAAGGTTGGACGCACCACACCAGGTTCTAACTCAATGTTCGCCGTACCAATTTCAGGTGCTGTAAAAGGCAAGCTTGGCAATACAAATGCATCTATGCCTTCTGCAAACCTCTCCATAAAACGCTGACGTAGTACCGACCTAAAACGTTGTGCCTGGATATAGTGTGACGCGAGGTACAGTTCGCCTTGTTCAAACATAAAGCGCACGTTCTCGCCGTAGTCGTCTGGGCACTCACGCATCCACCGCTGGTGAAAAGCACTGGGCTCGGCACTCTCAACCGTCATCAGCGCCGATAGATTTAGGTCTAGATCAGCGATAGAGGTTTCCACAACCGTGGCCCCCAAGGTACGCAATACATCCAATGCGTTCTGTGTAGCTTTCAACACAGCGGGTTGTAGCTGCGTGAAAAAATACTCGGGGATCACGCCTATGCGTAAACCGTTCACACCGTGTGACAAGGTAGCTAAATAATCCGCTACCGGTGCGCGCGAGGTGCTTAAGTCCGCAGGATCGTGACCGGCTATCACTTGCAGCAACAAGGCGCAGTCTTCTACCGTACGTGTCATAGGCCCACATGTATCCATACTCCACGCTAGCGGAATAATGCCACGACCGCTGACCCTACCTACCGTAGGCCGTATACCCACAATACCGTTAGCCCCAGCCGGCAAACGTATAGAGCCACCCGTATCTGTACCTAATGCTGCCGGCACGGCACGTGCAGCGACTGCCGCCCCCGAACCTCCAGATGAACCTGAGGCAATGCAAGCCGTATTCCACGGATTACGTACTACCCCATAATGCGGGTTTTCTGACGTAGCTCCCCACGCAAACTCATGCATGTTCGTGTTGGCAAGCAGGTTTGCCCCTGCCCCCTTCAACCTACGTACTACTTCAGCATCCTCGGTAGCCTCTTTACCTTTCAATATTTTGCTGGCAGCAGACGTTGCTCTACCTGCCAAACTAATATTGTCTTTAATGGCTAACGGTACACCATGTAAGGGCCCCACTTTATAGCCTACCTGCATCATTGCTTCAGCTGCTTTGGCTACGGCCATCGCCTCTTCGTGATGCACCGAGACAAACGCCGCTAATGGCTCACCAACTTGATCGATACGGCTCAAAATGGCTTGGGTAAGCTCTACCGGTGACAACGCTTTACTGGCAATCAATGCTGCTGATTGCGCTACCGTCAAATCACATAAATCGGTATGAGATGAAAGACTCTGCGTCATGGTCTTAGGCTCCCCCTGCGGCTAACGCGCTCTCGTCATGTTGCACCACCACAATGGGGCCTACTCCCAAATGCTCGTCTCTACCCATTACCTGACACAGCGCATTGGCATCCTTCAGCAAGCGCTGGAACTCAACCACATGTGCTTGTTGACGTTGTGCAGACATGCCTAGCCCTGAACACTGCGACACAGCTTTGATGTAAGCCGCTACGCTATCTTGATCACTACTCATGATTACTCCTCCACCCTACATAGTCAGCCCTTATCTAGCCGTGCCAATAATTGATTTCAGAATAGAAGCGCCCAAGGTGTATTTAGGGTCTACCATGTTGCCCAACCGTACTCGCCCTGCTTGAGTCAGTAATAAATAAGCATCTTCTTCGGTGTAGCCAAAGTCTTCAGCCATCCAACGAATCAAATCACGGTAAGCACGACGGGCGGCGTCTTCCATAGGGCGTGATGAACCAATACTCATGTAGAATTTTTCGTTCTCTAGGCGTGGATTCGCCAACTTCCACCCTTTAATCAGATCCACTTGTATGGTCGTGGTAGTGGGATGCTCGATCGCCACACCGCACAGCTCGCCATCACCTTGCGCTGCATGGCAATCACCCAAGAATAAATACGCCCCCTTGGTTTGCACAGGCAGATAAATAACCGCACCCGGCCCTACATCAGGCAGATCCATATTGCCGCCGTAATAGTCTGGCACCAACGCACTAATAGCTTCAATCTGTGGCGATACACCAATGGTGCCAATAAAAGGCTCGTATGGCAGGGTAATAGTGTCGCTCCAACGTACGCCTTTCTCGGCGTCCACATCCACTTTCACCACACGCTCAGGCCAAGGTTGGTGCAGCAAAGCGGTATCCGCTGTTGCGACCAAACCGCCAAACTCAGGGATTAACGCTGTTGTACCGCAAGGCTGCGGACCACGAGGGCGAATATCTTTGATATACACCGCCAAGCAATCCCCTTTCTCAGCACCCTCTACATAAATAGGACCGTTCTGTGGGTTTAAGAAAGGGAAGTTGAGTTTCTCACTGGGCTTGTCCTGCTCGGTTTGCAAACTGCCTTCAAACGCATCGTGCGTTTCTGCCGAAATCACAGCACCGGGCTCTACATGCAACACAGGGGTTTCATAAGGGCCATAGACGTAGTAGTACTTCCCTTGCTTGGCCTCATCCAAATGATGTTTCTGACCCGCTTTACCTTTGGCCACACCGCGTCTTGCCATTAATGATTGTTCAAACCATGACATAGTTATCTCCTCGTTAAATTATCGTGATGCCCGTTAGATGGATAGGCATCGTCGTACTACTTCTGGATCAGACAACATGGCCGGATCCAGCTCTTCTATGACCAACCCCTTGTCCATGACATAACAACGTTGCGCCATGGCTTGAATCATTTCTAAGTTCTGCTCCACAAAGAGCACGGTTAGCCCCGTACTACGGTTTAGCTCTACCACCAACCTAGCGATGTCTTTCACAATAGAGGGCTGTATGCCTTCGGAAGGTTCATCTAACAGCATTAAGCTGGGTGACCCGATGAGCACTCTGCCTATGGCTAATTGCTGTTGCTGGCCCCCCGACATGGTGCTGGCCTGCTGCTTACGACGCTCATGCAGGATGGGGAAATAGTTATAAATTTCCTCGTAGCGCTCAGGCTTTACTCCTTTGCCTAAAGCCTCTCCCACCCGCAGGTTTTCCTCTACTGTCATACGCGGAAAGACCTCTCGGCCTTGTGGCACATACCCAATGCCATAACGTGCGCGCTGATAGGCCGGTAAGTTCTGGATGGCCTCACCATTCATCAAAATTTCGCCACCCGAACATGGCAATAACCCAATCAGGCTTTTCATCAGCGTAGATTTGCCCACACCATTACGCCCGATCACCGCCACGATCTCACCAGGATTCACATGCAAGTTCAGACCTTGCAATACCGGTTTGCTGCCATAGCCCGAACGCAAATTTCGAATATCAATTAATGCTGGATTAGCCATGTGATTTCCCCAGATAAATTTCCACCACGCGCTCATCCTGCTCAATATCTGAGATAGAGCCACTGGCAAAAATCTTGCCGTAATTCAACACCGTGACCCTATGGGCAATCTGCCGCACAAAACTCATGTCGTGCTCTACCGCCAGCACTGCCATACCTTGCTTATTCAGGTCCAAAATCATCTGGCCGGTTTGCCATGTTTCATCGGGCGTCATCCCTGCAGTAGGCTCATCCAACAGCAGCAAGGTGGGCTGCAAGCTAATCGCCATTCCTATTTCTAACCATTGCTTTTGGCCATGACTAAGATTGCCGGCTAACTGTTTGGCGTGTGGTGCTAAATGCAAAAACTCCAACAAGCGGTCGGTATGCTCGGCAAGCTCGGCGTGTTTACGGTAATGGCGCTGTAAGGCCACTTGTAAATTCTGATGCACGCTCATGTCGGCAAATACACCAGGCACCTGAAACTTCACGCTGATCCCTCGTCGTATACGCTCGTACGAGGGTCGGTTCGTGATGTCTTCGTCTTTGAATAAAATCGTGCCGCCACTGGGTGCAAGGCTGCCTAGTAACAAGTGAAAGAACGTACTTTTACCCGCACCATTAGGGCCCACCAGACAATGGACTTCTTGGTTTTCTAGCGTGAAATCAATGCCACCCGTCACATGCAAACCACCGAACCATTTATCCAACCGTTGTGTTTGTAGTAAGGCCATTATTGTTCTCCCCTACCGTTGTGTGAGCCCGCTATAAACGATTGTTTTCCTAACCATTTACCCAATGACAAAAAGATGCCATTTGGTGCAAGCAAGACGGTTAATACCAATAACGCCCCCATGACGACCAATGCATATTGGCTGCCATAGATCGTGAGTGCTTGGAACCCAGCCAAGACCATCATGGTTCCTAATAGCGTTGCTGTTAAATCGGTGCGCCCACTGACTGCCACCCAAATTACCGGTAGCGCTGCCGCTGTCATCCCCATGCTGGAAGGTGTGATGTACTGCCCCCACGAGACATACAGCACACCACTTAAACCCGCGAGCGTGCTGCCAATGACAAAGGCCGCCAGTTGATACTTACGAATGTCGTAACCCAGCATTTCTGCTCGTCTAGGGTTCTCGCGCGCCGCGACCAACACATTGCCAAAGCTAGAGTTCACTAACATGCGTAGCCCTAGGTACACCACAACTAGCAAGGCCAACGTGAGGTAATACAAGGCCACATCCGGGAACAGCACAATATCGCCACCAGGCCACGGAATGGTGAGAGGTTGCATGCCACTCATGCCGTTAAAACCATTCAGGCGTGCTTGCCCAATCACCCAGTTAGGCCCAGCCGTTTGCGACATAAATCGCTCTAGCACTAGGGTGACGGACAGGGTCACAATGCCTAGAAACACTCCAACAATACGGCCAAAGAATAAGAAGTAGCCCAGTACAACAGCAAACACCGCCGAGACAATCAGCGCCAAGATCAGAGCCAACCACGTCAACCCATACACGGTGCCAATGTTGAGGGTCACAATGGCGTAGGTATAGCCACTTAGCCCAAAGAAGGCCGTTTGACCAAAACTCAAGATACCGCCATAACCCCAGATCAGGCTTAACCCCAAGGCCATGAACAACCAGTTAAAGAAGTACACGTTATTGCCAACGTCATAGCCATCAGCAAACAGGGGATAAATCACCGCTAATACCAGTACCACACCCGCGCTGGACCAAAATTTAGGCCCTCGCCCCATGGTCTGAGGCCCTTCTAATAAGGCCAGACAAGAAAAGAATTTCATACTAACCTCTGCGCTTCAGGAACCAGCCCGAGATGCCATTTGGCAAAACTCGAATCACCACGATCACGGTCAACAACATGCCGATGTGACCAAACATCTGTCCTTTCCAAGAAGTCAGTGCCGCTTTCATTACCCCTAATATGGCTGCTGCAGGTGCAGTGCCCAAGAAAATATCAGCGCCACCCACCACCACAGTCACGAACGCATCCACCACAAAGGTGCTTCCCATCGTAGGCACTAAGGTCATGGTTGGTGCATAGAGTGCACCAGCCAAACCCGCTAATGCAGCCCCCAAACCGAAAGTCAGGCTATACATAAATCCCGTATTCACCCCTAATGCACTAGACATGCTGGGTACTTGAATCGTGGCTCGCGCCAACAAGCCAAATCGGGTGTAGCGAAATAGCGCAAACAGGGCGACCAACAACCCTATCGCTACCGCCATTAACACCACGCGATACTCAGAGTAGGAGTAGCCACCAAACTCGAAACTCCCCAATGGAGTACCGGTACCTTGGATAGTGGAGCCCAACACAATTAACGTGCCTTGCGTCGCAATTAAACTGATTCCCCATGTGGCCACAATAGTGTCCAAAGGGCGCTGATATAAATGACGCACTACCAAACGCTCCAACACCATGCCCAACACACCAGCAGCCAATGCGCCCATCAACACAGCGATAGGAAACGGCACACCAGCATGGATGGCATAAGTGGAGACATATGCACCACATAAAATAAACTCACCATGTGCCAGATTGATCACCCCCATCATGCCGAAGATGATCGCCAGCCCGCAGGCGGCCAATACCAGAAAGGCAAATGCATCGCCTGCCTGATAAAGAAAAGAGAACGCCGTACTTAACAATTCCATCATGCTCCCCTAGGCAGGATTGCATAACAGCAGGCAACACTTACCCTAGCTGCTGATTTTCTAGCAGCGCCATTTTGCAATCCTGCATTGATTAACAACGGCGGTTATAGTCTCCGCCTAGCCCTTACTTCTTCGTGGTTGGGTTATCCGAGGGCGTGTATTGAGCATTGTGATCTTGTTGTGTCAGATCGCAGCCCACCTCCCCTAACCAATAAGGTTGGGTATCGTTCCATACTTGGGGGAAAGAAATGGAATGGTCTTCGTTAACACGCGCCAAGTACATGGTGTGTGAGGTATGCTGGCTTTTAGGATCAATACATACACGGCCCTCAGGCGCATCCATACATACATCACCTTGTGCAATCACCGCACGAATGTCGGCTTTGTTGGTGGAACCGTTTGCACGCTCTACCATCTGCTTGTACAAGTACACAGCATGGTAGGAGTTTTCAGCCTCTTGGTTGATGTAAGGTTCTTCAGGGAAACGTTTACGCCATTTCTCTACAAACGCCTTACTTTCTGGCGTGTCCACTTCCTCAATGTAGTTGGTAGTGATGTACATACCTGCCAAGCTAGGGGCTTTGAAACGTTTGTGTTCGTACCCTTGACCCACGTTCACCGAAGACGCCATAGGCAAACCCACGTTAGCCGCTAACGCCTGTTCGTAGTACGAAGCCTGAGCAGTACCCACCAATAGGGTTACGACAAAGTCGGGTTTGGCGCGTTGAATGTTTTGAATATTCTGCGAGAACTGGGATACCCCTACAGGGATGAAATCCTCACCCACAATTTCGCCACCTTCTTTCTCTACAAAGTGACGCACCCATTCTGCAGAAATCTGGCCGAAGTTATAGTCGGCAGCCAGCACATACACCCGCTTACCGTACTCTTTCATCATCCACGGAATCAGTGTAGAAAACTGCTGTTCTGGCACCGCCCCCGTCACTATCATATTGGCATCACATACCCCGCCTTCGTACTGATTGTTATAGAAAGCGAAACCATCAAACTGACGCACGATGGGTCTATAAGCTTCACGGGAAGAACTACTAAATCCCGAGAACACCACATCCACTTTATCTCGCTGTAACGCGCGACGCATCAATTCCTGATGGCGTGTGTTATCAGACTGCGTATCGTAAATGACTAATTCCAGAGGACGGCCTGCAATCCCCCCTGCAGCATTAATTTCCTCTGCCGCCAATTGAATACCACGCACTTTACCAATCACAGGTACTACGAACTCCCCTGACTGATCCTCTAACACACCCATTTTTATGGGGGCATTATTGGCCTGTGCACTCATCGCAGTAACTGTACATAAAGCGGCTGCCAGTCCTGCCAACATAAAGGCTTTTTTCATCTTGTCTCCCTACTTTTTTAAAAATTATTGCTATATGGTGATAGACAAGGCATTTTCTTGCCCCACCATTGCACCACGGCCTGGTTGCATGGCCTGTGGTTGTCGAGCAGCTTGCTCTACAAGTTGTTTCGCAAACTCTTCAACACTGGTCTGTGCACACATGCTTTGCTGCCTTAGCCATTCGTATGCACCTTCGTCAGTCAAACCGTGCCACTTCATCAGTAACAGGACCGCTTTGATGACATAACGACGTTGTCTACGTCGTTGATTCTGTTCCAACAAGCTCAAGTTCCATGCCAACTGCTGGTTGTATTCATTGACCGCCATGAATAAGCTGAAGAACACTGTTCCGGCATGCACAGGTTTTTTAAGAAATGCCGTCGCACCATATGAGAACAGCCGTCCCAATCGCGAAGGAGCTTCAATCCCCACCATCCCTACTACTGGGATCATGGAAAGATCCAAACCTGGATAACGGGGGACATCCACCTTGCCCCCTAAGTCGCCATCTAAAAACAGCACATCGCGCTCTGTTTGTAGATTGTCTTTATCCAATACCACTTCGCCATTTTCGGGAGGTAAATGCAGCACGCTCATCCCTAAACGGCTCAACGAATCACCCAGACGATCCAACGCCCGGAAGTTTTCAGAAACAATCAACGCCCGTCTATGATTAAAATTTTGCACACAGCGTACGGATCTCATGTCTGCAAAACCCCACTGTCTTCTATTGGCAATAACATCCATTCCGTAGTGCTACTCACTAGATACGGATCAGGTCGTACAGGGCGCAAGGCCTGCGCCACAATCTCAAAACTCCCTTGTGCAGTGGAACGCCCCATGCGTGGCGTTAAGTAAGCGTGATAAGTCAAAGGATCTAAAAAGACTTCACCCTGAGGTGCCCAGAGATGATGCTGTAATGCTGCGCGACGCACTGTCATCACATCGTCACTAGCACTAGACAGCAATGCCGCCGCCAGTAAGTGGGTGGCAATATACGTCGCTTCTGCTTCTACGGTGGGTAAACCGTCACTGGGATAGGTACGGCAATACTTCTGCACGAAAATACCGTTTTCAGAGGTTTCCACAGAGGAAAAATACACGCTTGAGCTTAAATGCCCATCGCTGGCCTGTGGCCCTATCTCCATTAAATCTGCTTCAGACAGATTGCAACTCACCACAGGAAAGCGTGTGCTTTGTGCAATATTGCGTTGTTCGCACACAGCTCGGAATTTGCGGAAAAAGTGATAGCTGGAGTGCCCAATCAAACTGTTGCACACAAAATCTGGCTGCAATTGCAAGATCTGCTCTATGCACTCATCCATATCGGTGCCATCTATAGGGATATAGCTTTCGTGTAGTACACGGCCTCCACGTCGGGAAAACTCTTCACGGAAAACTCTATTGCTCTCCCACGCCCAAATGTAGTCAGACCCTATGCAATACGCCGTTGTACCTGCATTACCCAACATAAACTCTACAAGTGGGTACATATGATGGTTCGGTGCGGTTCCGGTATACACCACATTATCGGAACTTTCGAAACCTTCGTAATGTGCGGGATACCACAATACGGCCCCATAGCGTTCAAACAAGGGCAACAGCTCTTTACGACTTGATGAGGTGTAACACCCAATAATATGTCGTATGCCAGAGCGCAACATGCGTTCCGCCTCAAGACAATACCGAAGGTTATCTCCGGCTGGGTCTGCACACTCGAATTGCAGTTGTAGCTCTGTAGTAGCTGCTATTTCACTCGCCGCCAACTGCAACCCATTTTGCATAGAACGGCCTACCCGCCCATACGAGCCGGTGGTAGACAGTAATACACCTATACGATGAACGCTTGAAGCCATTCCAACTCCCACAAAAAAAGAGCCCATCGCGCTAGTGCGCCATGGGCTCTTTTGCCTTGTTACTTTGTTTGTATGTTCTTACCGTCACCGTATCGGGTCTACTGGCATCATTGCCATCCGTACAGGACTATCTATGGTTCGTATTCTTGCCTAAAGCGCTTCTGCTCGGTATCCGTAATTACCCTTCATCACTTTGCTCTGCTAGGCGGTAATTGCTGCCACCTCTTACAATGCCTATTCACGCTGACTTTTTTCATACGCACTGCTACTTTTCATGAAACGGACCAAAGGCTCTTCCATCACCCGCGTGCTAGAAATTATTGATTTGGTTGCCCGTGCCACCTATCCTATTTCTGCCGCTACCATTGCCGAAAGCTTGGATATACCCAGACCCAGTGTACATAGGCTGCTCCAACAACTGGCCGATGAAAAGTACCTAGAAAGCAATCTAGCTGGGCACTGGCTACCAGCACCGCAACTACGCAATATGTCCCTAGGCATTTTGCATAATGCTAGGTTCCGTGCCGGCCACAACGCCATCTTGCAACAGTTAGCCTCCAAAATAGGGGAAACCTGCGGGCTATCCATTCCATCTCTATCTGGTGTGCACATGACGTATCTCGATCGTGCACAAACCAACTGGCCTTTGCAAATCAATGTTCCTATGGGCAGTGAGGTATCTGTCACCAGTACAGCTAGCGGCAAACTATATTTGGCTTCATTACCCCTTGCCGAACGTGAACGTCTGCTACGCAACCTTCCCATCCCACGTTTAACCCGCAACACCATTACCGATACACAACAGCTGTCTGCCGAGTTAGACCGCATTGCACAAACAGGTATAGGTACGGACAACGAGGAATTCATTGAAGGTATGGTGGCATGCGCTGTACCAATTTTTGATAACCAACAACGTTTTTTAGCTAGCCTGTTTGTACATGCACCGGCCGTACGGTTCAGCCTTGAACAACTGCTGGAACACGCACCTTTACTACAGGCCGCAGCAATAGAACTTTACCAGTCTGATTTCACGCTACAGGCATAACACAGCACACTAAAAAGGCGCCTAACGAGGCGCCTTTTTCATCTTCCTTACTTAGCGGTAGGCATTGCGAACTCTGCCCCTTTTTCAATGCTTTGCGGCCAGCGCTGCATGATGGATTTTTGCTTGGTGTAGAAGCGCACGCCCTCTTCACCATACACATGCATATCGCCAAACAAACTTTGCTTCCAACCGCCAAAACCCTGCCATGCCATTGGCACTGGAATAGGCACATTAATACCTACCATACCCACCTGCACACGACGACCAAACTCGCGCGCCACATTACCATCGCTGGTGTAGCACGACACGCCATTACCAAAGGCATGATTGTTAATCAGCTCTAAGGCATGGGCAAAATCAGGGACTCGTACGCATGACAATACAGGGCCAAAAATTTCCTCTTGGTAAATACGCATGTCTGGTGTGACATGATCAAACAAGGTACCACCGGTAAAGAAGCCTTGCTCATGCCCACTTACTTTTAGACCACGACCATCTACCACTAACGTTGCGCCTTCTTCCACACCGGTAGCGATATAGCCTTCGATACGCTCCAGGGCTTCGCGAGTCACAATAGGGCCCATTTCGGCTTCAGGATTCATGCCATTGGTGATTTTCAATGTGCGAGCACGCTCAGCCAATTTCGGAATAATACGATCAGCCACATCACCCACCAACACGGCGACCGAGATCGCCATGCAACGTTCGCCGGCCGAACCATAAGCCGCCCCAATTAAGGCGTCGACGGCTTGTTCAATGTCAGCATCAGGCATCACCACCAGATGGTTTTTAGCACCGCCCAACGCTTGTACACGTTTACCGTAATGCGCACCTTGCTCGTATATGTACTTAGCAATAGGTGTAGAACCCACAAAGCTCATGGCCGAGACATCAGGGTGCGACAACAAGGCGTCTACGGTTGGCTTACCGCCTTGCACCACGTTGAATACCCCATCAGGCAAACCAGCTTGTTTTAGCAAGTCAGCCATAAACAGTGATGCCGACGGATCGCGCTCGCTAGGTTTCAGCACAAAGCAGTTACCGGTTACCAATGCGATAGGGAACATCCAGCAAGGCACCATGCACGGGAAGTTAAACGGTGTCACTCCAGCTACTACACCCAAGGGTTGACGCATGGTCCAGTTATCCATGTTGGTAGAGACTTGGTCGGTATAGTCACCTTTCAACAGTTGGGGAGCGCCACACGCAAACTCGATAATATCTATTCCGCGCATCACTTCGCCCTTGGCATCACTAAACACTTTACCGTGCTCAGAGGTGATGATTTCGGCCAAGGTATCGATGTGCTCATTCATCAATTCAAGAAACTTCAGCATGATGCGTGCACGGCGAATGGGGGGCGTATCGGCCCATGCTGGGAAAGCAGCGGTAGCTGCAGCAACCGCTGCATTGATGTCAGACGCTGTGCCTAAGCGTACATGGCGAGCCACAGCTCCCGTAGCAGGGTTGTAGACTGCTTGTGTTTCTTTACCATCGCCTGCGGTCAGTTTGCCGCCAATAAAATGCTGCACTTCTTGCTGTTGCACGGTCATGATGTGGTCTCCTGTGGATAATCATTTTCATACAGTGTAGAAAGTGTGTACTACTCTGCCTAGTCAAAAACGCTTGATTAATTGTTTAGTATTCTGAACAATCAGCGTATGAACATAGAAAAAATACAATCTCTGTGGGCCCATTTGCATTGCTTAAGCGTACTGCAACAGCAAGGCAGTTTTACCGCTACGGCAAAACGTTTGGGTATCAGTAAAGCGGCTGTGAGCCAACGTATAGCCGAACTGGAAAAAGCATGCGGCTTGCCCTTGGTTCGTCGTACTACTCGCAGCGTGCAACTGACCGAGGCAGGCTATAGACTGGCCGAAAACACCCGACAAGAATTTGAGAACATTGCCCATCAATTTGCGACGGTACAAGAGTTAGCCACTCACCCTCGCGGTTGGTTGCGTATTACGGCTCCCTTGGCTTTTTCTCGCCAGCAATTGATTCCTAAGCTGCAAGGGTTTATGAGCCGTTACCCAGACGTGCAGCTGGATTTAAATCTTTCAGATAATCTGCTTTCTCTGGAACAAGAAGCGGTGGATTTGGCCATACGCCATACCAGCACACCACCGGATACTTATGTAGCTTGGCCTCTATGTCAAACGCAGTCGTTGTTGGTAGCAAGCCCAGACTATCTGAGCAAGCATGGCATACCTTCGCACCCTGATGATCTGTTGCAGCACCGGTGTCTGCATTATCCACGATCGCAACGTACAGCCACCTGGACATTCGAACGTGCTGACAGCAGCCCTGCCCAGCGTTTGACTGTGCCGATTACCGGCGCATTTGTTGCGAATAACAGTGAGGCTCTGCGTGACATTGCCTTGCAACATCAAGGTATCGCGTTAGTCCCTGACTTTAGTGTGCAAGAAGCCATGCAAACGGGCAATTTGGTGCAGGTACTACCTGATTGGCAACCTTCTGGGGCTTTTGGTGATTGTGTGTATGCACTGCGCCCCTATTCTGCACAAGTACCTCAGACGGTGCGCCTGTTTGTGGATTACTTACGCGACGCATTTAAACAGGGCTTTAATGTGAGCACAGTCTAGCGTACAAAAAAACAACCCCCTGAAGATCACTTCAGGGGGTCATCGTATTCCGTGTTCTGTCAGTAATGAATTACTGCAGAGCAATTTCCACATCAACGCCAGCTGGCAGATCCAGACGCATCAATGCATCAACTGTTTTATCAGTTGGGTCAACAATATCCATCAAACGCTGGTGCGTACGGATTTCGACCTGGTCACGCGCTGTTTTGTTCACGTGTGGTGAGCTCAACAGGTCGTAACGACGGATACGTGTAGGCAGAGGTACAGGACCACGCACAACAGCACCGGTACGTTTAGCCGTATCAACGATTTCAGCCGCAGACTGATCGATTAATTTGTAGTCGAAAGCCTTAAGGCGGATACGGATTTTCTGGTTTTTCATGTGATTTCCTAAAGAACGAAAAGTTGCAGGGGCAACACCGCGCCCCTGCATCCAGCTATATCAATAGCTTATTTGATGATTTTGGCTACAACGCCAGCACCAACAGTACGGCCACCTTCGCGAATCGCGAAACGCAGACCTTCTTCCATAGCGATAGGCGCAATCAGCGACACTGTCATGGAAATGTTATCGCCTGGCAGAACCATTTCTTTGTCTTCTGGCAGCTCGATAGTACCGGTTACGTCAGTTGTACGGAAGTAGAACTGAGGACGGTAGCCTTTGAAGAATGGTGTGTGACGACCGCCTTCTTCTTTGGACAGAATGTACACTTCAGCTGTGAAGTCTGTGTGTGGCTTGATGGTACCTGGTTTAGCCAAAACTTGACCACGCTCAACGTCTTCACGTTTGGTACCACGCAGCAATACACCAACGTTATCGCCCGCTTCACCTTGATCCAACAATTTACGGAACATCTCTACGCCCGTGCATGTGGATTTTACAGTTTCGCGAATACCAACGATCTCGATCTCTTCACCAACTTTAACGATACCACGCTCGATACGGCCAGTTACCACTGTACCGCGACCGGAGATGGAGAACACGTCTTCAACAGGCATCAAGAATGCACCGTCAACTGCACGTTCTGGTGTTGGGATGTAGCTGTCCAGAGCTTCAGCCAATGCCAATACAGCTTGGCTACCCAATGGGCCTTCGTCGCCTTCCAGTGCCAGCTTAGCGGAACCTTTAACGATTGGTGTGTCGTCGCCTGGGAAATCGTAGTTCGACAACAGCTCACGAACTTCCATTTCTACCAGTTCCAACAACTCTTCGTCGTCAACCATGTCGGCTTTGTTCAGGAACACGATGATGTAAGGTACACCAACCTGACGGCTCAACAAGATGTGTTCACGTGTCTGAGGCATTGGGCCGTCAGCTGCGGAAACCACCAGAATCGCGCCGTCCATCTGCGCTGCACCAGTAATCATGTTTTTAACGTAGTCAGCGTGACCTGGGCAGTCTACGTGTGCGTAGTGACGTGAAGGGGTTTCGTATTCTACGTGAGAGGTGCTGATGGTAATACCACGAGCTTTCTCTTCAGGAGCAGCGTCGATTTGCGCGTAGTCACGTGCTTCACCGCCGAATGCTTTTGCCAAAACCGTGCAGATCGCTGCGGTCAGAGTGGTTTTACCGTGGTCAACGTGACCAATTGTACCTACGTTGACGTGCGGTTTAGTCCGTTCAAACTTACCTTTTGCCATGATTTATCTCTACTATGTTTTCAGGAAAACAAAAATTTATAGACCAGCCCGTTTATACAACAGACTGGCCTTAACGTGTTATTTATTTTGCACGCGCGCTGACAACTTCATCAGCTACATGCTTAGGAGCTTCAGAGTACTGCTTGAACTCCATGCTGTACGTGGCACGACCCTGGGTCTGAGAACGCAAGCTGGTGGAGTAACCAAACATCTCGGCCAGAGGAACCTCTGCCTTAATGATTTTGCCACCACCAGGAATGTCTTCCATTCCCTGAACCATACCGCGACGGGAGGACAAGTCACCCATCACTGTACCGGCGTACTCTTCAGGCGTTTCAACATCAACAGCCATCATGGGTTCCAGCAGCACTGGATCAGCGCGGCGCATACCCTCTTTGAACGCCATAGAAGCAGCCAGACGGAAAGCGTTTTCGTTCGAGTCCACATCGTGGTAAGAACCGAAGAACAGCGTTGCTTTAACGTCTACTACTGGGTAACCAGCGATTACACCGGCAGGCAGTGTTTCGCGGATACCTTTATCAACGGCAGGAATGTATTCACGTGGAACCACACCACCTTTGATCTCGTCAACGAACTCGTAGCCACCACCAGCTTCCATTGGCTCGAGCTTCAGTACCACGTGACCGTATTGACCACGACCACCGGACTGACGAACAAATTTGCCTTCGACTTCTGGGCAGACTTTGCGGATAGTTTCGCGGTAAGCCACTTGTGGCTTACCAACGTTAGCTTCCACGTTGAACTCTCGACGCATACGGTCAACCAGAACTTCCAAGTGAAGCTCACCCATACCAGAAATAATAGTCTGGCCGGATTCTTCGTCACTTGTTACGCGGAAAGAAGGATCTTCCTGCGCCAAGCGAGAAAGGGCCACACCCATTTTCTCTTGGTCAGATTTGGTTTTTGGTTCAACAGCCTGAGAAATCACAGGTTCTGGGAACTCCATACGCTCCAGAACGATATGGTTCTGCATGTCACACAGGGTTTCACCTGTTGTCACTTCTTTCAGACCCACCACCGCAGCGATATCACCAGCAACCAACTCTTTCAGCTCAGCACGGTTGTTTGCGTGCATCTGCAGAATACGGCCAATACGCTCGCGCTTGCCTTTCACTGAGTTGTACACAGTGTCGCCAGAGCGCAGAACGCCGGAGTACACACGCACAAACGTCAACTGACCAACGAAGTTATCTGTCATCAGCTTGAATGCCAATGCGGACAGAGGAGCTTCATCGTCAGCAGGACGAGTGATAGGATTGCCGTCATCGTCTTCACCAGCCACGTCAGGGATATCCACTGGGGATGGCATGTAATCGATAACTGCATCCAGCATGCGCTGAACACCTTTGTTTTTGAACGCTGTACCGCACAGCATTGGCTGGATTTCGCCAGCAATGGTACGTGTACGCATACCCAGGTTCAGGTCGGCTTCAGACAGGTCGCCTTCTTCCAGGTACTTGTTCATCAACTCTTCGCTGGCTTCTGCTGCTGCTTCAACCAGGTTTTCGCGCCATTTTTTGGCATCGGCAACCATGTCAGCAGGAATCTCAGCGTATTCAAACTTCACACCCAGGCTAGCCTCATCCCACAGGATGGCTTTCATTTTTACCAGGTCAACAACGCCTTTGAATTCATCTTCAGCGCCGATTGGCAAAACGACAGGCACAGGACTAGCTTTCAAACGCAGTTTGAGCTGGTCGTACACTTTGTAGAAGTTAGCACCGGTACGGTCCATTTTGTTGATGAACAACAAACGTGGCACACCGTATTTGTTAGCTTGGCGCCATACAGTTTCGGACTGAGGCTGCACACCGCCCACAGCACAATACACCATCACTGCACCGTCCAGAACACGCATGGAACGCTCTACCTCAATGGTAAAGTCCACGTGCCCGGGGGTGTCAATAATGTTGATACGGTGCTCTGGGTAATTGCCAGCCATACCGCTCCAGAACGCTGTGGTAGCAGCAGAGGTAATGGTAATACCACGCTCTTGCTCTTGCTCCATCCAGTCCATGGTGGCGGAACCCTCGTGGGTTTCGCCCAGCTTGTGGCTTACACCAGTGTAAAACAGGATGCGTTCTGTCGTTGTGGTTTTACCGGCGTCAATGTGAGCCGAAATACCAATGTTACGATAGCGCTCGATGGGGGTTTTGCGGGCCATGATTTTGTCCTTTGATTACCAACGGAAATGGCTGAATGCCTTGTTGGCTTCGGCCATTCTGTGCGTGTCTTCACGCTTTCTCATTGCACCACCACGGCCTTCTGCGGCATCCAGCAATTCGCCGGCCAAACGCAGGTCCATGGATTTTTCGCTGCGTTTTTTAGCAGCTTCACGTACCCAACGCATGGCCAGAGCCAAACGACGGACAGGACGAACCTCAACTGGCACTTGATAGTTAGCACCACCAACACGGCGGCCTTTAACTTCAACTACAGGTTTTACGTTATTGATTGCAGTGGTGAACACTTCGATCGGATCTTTGCCGGCTTTTTCCTGGATTTGATCGAGGGCGCCATACACGATGCGTTCGGCAACAGCTTTCTTACCGGACAACATCACAATATTCATAAATTTTGCGAGTTCTACGCTACCAAACTTAGGATCTGGCAGGATTTCTCTTTTGGGTACTTCGCGACGGCGAGGCATAATAATTCCTTGTGACTATTCAGTTGAACCGCTCTTCACGGTCTTGGCCATTCATAACAAATGACCACTTACATGCCTTTGCATCAGGACAGCAAAGGCTGCACGGACACGGGCCAGATTATCCGGCCAGCAGAAAGCAGTAAATTACTTCTTAGGACGTTTCGCACCGTATTTGGAGCGAGCCTGTTTACGATCTTTCACGCCTTGCAGGTCAAGTGCACCACGAACGATGTGATAACGCACACCTGGTAAGTCTTTTACACGACCACCGCGGATCAGAACGACCGAGTGTTCCTGCAGGTTGTGACCTTCACCGCCGATGTACGAAATAACTTCGTAACCGTTGGTCAAGCGAACCTTGGCGACTTTACGCAGAGCAGAGTTAGGTTTTTTAGGGGTAGTGGTGTACACACGGGTGCAAACACCACGACGCTGCGGGCAGTTCTCGAGGGCAGGACTTTTGCTTCCTGGACGAGATACGGCACGCGGCTTGCGTACTAATTGACTAATGGTTGGCATAGCCTCGACGTATCCTTTACGTACAAAAACGAACATATCCTTGCGACAGTATTCGTGTCGCCGGGACGACTTGCACAGAACCGCCCACAACGAACATTTACGTAAAAGAGCGGGTCTGGCAACAAAGGACCACAGGCAGGGTTTACCGATTAACTTATTGCCATCACAATACAACTCTGACAGCGCATGTTGATACGAATCGTAGCAACATCAAGTAAAAGGCGTAGCTAAAACAAGCTGTTTTTGGCCTATATAGAATGTTTCCATATAGACAGAACCCCGTGCACTGGGTTTATTTACCTAGGAATACCGGCAAAGGATCCCATGAGTAAGCTAGCCAATTTACCACGCAAAGGTTTTCAGGGTCAATAGTTTATGAGGGCAACGCTAGAGTTTGCGCGGGCTTCGTGACGCTAAAGTAACGGGTGGTTGCATCAGATACCCGGTCCCCTAGGGGGAAAAGTTATACTTCCTACAATTTCTTGCTTTTAATATTAACGCCATGAACATTGCCTCATTGGAAGACGATCCAGTACAAAGCGAAATGATCGTCAAAACACTGGATTCAGCCGGCTACACCTGCTCGCCCTTCCATACTGGAAAGTCATTGTTAGCAGCGTTGGCTAAACCGCACGATTTCAACGTGCTGGTGCTAGACTGGGAGCTCCCTGACATGAGCGGCCTAGATGTATTACACTGGGTACGGTCAAAACTAGGGTATGCCCTGCCTGTGTTGTTCTTAACCAGCAGAACTGCCGAGGAAGACTTGGTGATTGGGCTGCAAGCTGGTGCGGACGACTACATGGGTAAGCCTATTCGGCCTGCCGAGCTACAAGCCAGGGTTCAAGCCCTGTTGCGCAGGATGAACCCCGTTACGCCTTCTACCGACTCATTTGAGTTCGGGCCGTATAGTATTGACCCCGCTGCCGGCACAATTACGTTGCACGGTGAAGCAGTAGAGTTAGCGCCTAAAGAGTTTGAGCTTGCTCTGTTGCTGTTTCGCAATCCTGGTAGGCTATTTTCCCGTGATGTACTCAGTACGGCTGTGTGGAACCGTGAAATCCCGGCCACCTCACGTACGTTGGATACTCACCTTTCTAACATTAGACGCAAGTTACAACTGCGTCCCGAGAACGGTGTGCGTTTGAATGCTTCTTACGCACTGGGCTATCGCCTGGAAACCGTTAACGAGCTTTAAAACTATAAACGCTATATAACTATGCTTAAACATCTCGCCCTTGCTTGTTTCACTACATACAGTTTGTTAGCCGGCACAGTCAGTGTGGCCCAGCCCTCTGGCGCCGAGGGCGACGATTTTATCTATAACGTTAGAGCAGGCGACACGCTCTCTGCTCTATCAAAGTTATATACCGGCCAAAGCAATCACTGGCGTACATTACAAAGCCTGAATAATGTGGCTGATCCATTAGCCTTGCCTATTGGTAAAGCACTACGTATCCCGTTCGCATTGATTGCTGAAGTACCTGGCCAAGCGCGTATTAGCCACTACAGTGGCGACATCACAATTAACGGCCAACGTCCACAAACAGGCGACCTGCTCAAAGAGGGTGATTCCATTGTTGTAGGCAGCAATGCCTTTTTGACATTGCAACTGAGCGACGACAGTACCATCACGCTGCCACCTTCCAGCAATCTGAGCTTGAAACGTCTACGTGACTTTACCCATGCAGGGTTGACCGACTCCATTATCGAGCTGGAAAAAGGCGAGTTGGAAACACGTGTGGCACCTGACCACCGTGGTGTAGGCCGTTTTGAAGTCCACACCCCAGTGTCGGTAACGGGCGTGCGCGGTACAGACTTGCGTGTACGTAGCCAAGATGACCGCAGCATTACTGAGGTCATCAGCGGTAGAGCCAAACTGCAAACCGACGCCGCCAACCAACCCATGTACATCAAACCCGACCAAGGTACGATCGTAAAAGCTTCTGGTGAAGTCAGCACTGGCAACCTGTTGCCTGCGCCCGCCATGAGCGAACCCGAACGTGGCCCTAAAGGCTGGCAGGTATCCTTCCCTCCACTGCCTGGTGCGAATGAATACTTGGTACAAGTCACGCTGGATGAAGAAGGCTCACAGATCTACTCTCGTGAAACCACCACTGATACCACTGTTAGCTTCCACTCTGGCGGCACAGGCACTCACTATGTACGCGTAAGGGGTATTGATGCTGATGGTTTGATGGGTAGGGATGCCGTCGCCAGCTTCCCTGGTCAAATGGTCTTGCAAAGCTCTGACGGTTCACCTGTTATGAGTAGCTTTAACCTACCCATCACACTGCAAGAGTACTAGGCTGACTACGTTGTATGCGCAAGACAGCCTTGCCTCTACGTCCACCATCGGGCTCCAGTTCGCTGGGGCGCCAGGTGCTACTAGAGTGGCGAATCATGACGTTTTTCTTGATTCTGCTGACTATCTTGCTCATACAGTTCAAAGATGTACTAAAGCTCTCCCAAGTCGATAGCACCTTTTACGACTTCTACATGAAACTGACGTTGCCAGTTTCAGAGCCTGACCCCGATGTAGCACTTGTAGTCATAGACGAAGGCAGTCTGCAGCAAATGGGATACTGGCCTTGGCGGCGTGCTGAACACGCCCGCCTCTTGGAAAACTTACGTCAGGCCAAAGCCGTAGGCTTCGATATCCTGTTCCAAGACTACAACCCTGCCTACCCACAAGACGATCTTATCTTTGCGCAAGCCATTCAGAAGCATGGCCGCACTGTACTGCCTACCATCGTTCGCCCCGAGAGCACTCCTGCCTTAGTCGACAACCCTGTATCACCACTTGCTGAAAGTGCTGCCGAGTTGGGTTTTATCAATATTTATCCGGATCCCGATGGGGCGGTGCGCCGCATTTCACTGCACACCACAAACGGTGAACAAACCTTTTCGCATATTATTCCTGCCATGCTTAAAGCGGGTGGTGAAGAGGACATTGCCGCGTCGCTTTTGGCCGCCAAGCCATCTGAGTACATGATCAATTTCTCGGGGCCTCCGGATCATTACCAGACCTACCCTTATTCGGCCGTCGCCAATGGGTTGATTCCCCCCGAGGAATTCAAAGGCCGCTATGTACTGGTGGGCGCATGGAGCAGTGGTTTAGGTGATTACTACCCTACCCCACGCTCATGGGTAGACCGCACTAGCATGGCTGGTGTGGAAATTCTCGCGAATGCGCTGAGCAACGCGCGCGATGACAATTGGATCAAGCCACTGCCAACATGGTGCGTGATCGTTTTAAATATCGTTCCTATCTATTTGGTATGTTTGATACTGATACGGTTTTCGCCACGTAAGGCCTTCCTTACCACCACGGTGCTATGGCTAGCACTTATAGGCTTAGATTGGGCCTTATTACAGCTACTGCATTTCTGGCTGCCTATTTCCAGCAGCTTAGTGGTGATGATGCTGGCTTACCCCGCTTGGCACTGGCGCAGCCAAGAGACGGTATTACGTCATATCAATCACGAACTCTCGGTACTCAGTGCCCAAGATTCTGCCTTACGCCTCGCACTAGAAGCCAAAGCCCCCACTGAGACCCTACCCGCACGACTCAGCTTTCTGCACCGAGGTATTGAGCTGTTGCGCGAAGCCCAACAACGGCGTGAACAAACCCTGCGATTCATTTCGCACGATATGCGTGCCCCACAAAATTCTATTTTGGCGTTGGTGTCGTTACAGCGTTCTGGCCAAGAAACACTGGATGAAAAGCAATTATTGGGCAAGATAGAGTCGTATGCCTCTAACACCCTAGAGCTTGTGAATAACTTTATGGATTTGGCCCGTGCCGAGGCCATGGAAATTGAATTTCACGACGTCAATCTGGGCGACGTATTGGCAGATGTGTATGACGATGCATGGTCTCGTGCCAAAGCCAAACACATAGAAATAGAATTCGATGCCACGGAAGAACCGTTGTACGTGCACGGAAACGCCACCATGCTACGTAGGACGTTCAATAACTTGGTGGATAACGCCATCAAATACAGCTCGGCCAACACCACAGTACGCTGCACGCTTACTCAAGAAGGCAACTACGCCGTGGTCAGTATCAAAGACCAAGGCTGGGGTATTCCTGACCACTTACAACCCACGATCTTCCAAGCCTTTAATCGCGCGCACAGTACTGCTGAGGATGCCCCTATAGGCAGCGGTATAGGATTAGCGTTTGTGCAGACAGTGGTACAACGCCATCGCGGTGACATCACGTTAGAAAGCGAAGAAGGTAAAGGTAGTACCTTTACCGTTAGGTTGCCACTTAGTGAGGAAAAGGAGTCATCCTCCGCTGCCTACTAAAGCAAAGCCATGCTTAGCCATGGAAAGTAGCTCAACAGTACAACCACCGCCCCCGTAACCAAAAGAAAAGGCAACAGCACTTTAAACAACCGTCCTGACGGTACGCCCGTCATGGCTGATGCCACAAATAACCCCGTACCCACTGGCGGCGTGAGCAAACCCAACACTAATACCAAACAAATCACTACCCCAAACTGAAATGGGTTAATCCCAAATTCACCCACAGCAATAGGTAGCAGAATTGGCACGACCAAAATTAAGGCAGCGATACCGTCTAATACCGTGCCAATCAACAGCAGCAAACCACATACCATCAACATAAACATGAAAGGGTCCGAGGTGCTCTGCCCTACCCATGTCGCCACCATTTGGGGTACTTGCTCAAACGTAATCGTCCATCCAAAAACGCCGGCGGCTGCAACCAAAAACAACACCATGCCTGTGTTCAAGGCGGTGCGTTCTAGTAGCAGAGGTAGCTCTACCCACCGCAACTCTTTGTAGACATACAGCCCCACGAACAACGACACAATAGAAGCCACTGCAGCAGATTCTGTAGGCGTCGTCCAACCCGACAAAATACCGCCAATAATAATCACAGGAATAGACAGCGCAGGTAAGGCTTTTGTGCAAGCTGGCCAGATTGCCGACTTAGTAGGCCACTGCCCTTTGGGGTATTGATGACGTATGCCTAGCAAGAAAATAACAACCAGAATCCCTAGCCCCATTAACAAGCCAGGAATAATACCAGCGGTAAACATATCCCCAATAGATATCTGGGCCAACACGCCATAAATCACAAACATCATAGAAGGCGGAATAATCGATCCCATCAACCCTGAGATAGCAGTTAATGCTGTAGCAAATGATTTGTCGTAGCCTTCTTTTTCCATCTCAGGAACAATGGATTGCGACATGACGGCAATTTGCGCTACAGCAGAGCCAAGGATGGCCGCCATCAACATATTCGCCAACAAATTAATATACGCCAGACCACCCCGTAAACCACCAAAAAACAACCGAGCAAAATTAATCAGGCGCTTGGTTAGGCCCCCAGCATTCATTAACTCCCCTGCCAAAATAAACAGAGGAATAGCCATCAACCCGTAGTTTTCTACTGAGCCAAAGAGCTGCTGCGAGAAAGATGCAAACAAAACCGTATTATCTGAATGCCAGATGTAAAACACAGAGCTCAGGATCAACGTGATCCCTATGGGTACGCTCAGTAGCATCAGCAAAAGAAAAATAGCAAACGTCATACGCCTCTCCCGTCAGAGTCATGCGACGTATGGGTACCCCCCACAATATTCGCCAAACTATGAATCACACATGAACACGAAAACCACGCAATAATCAGCCATACCCAAAATTTAGAGAGGGGTAAGGTGGTCACGCGCTCTTGATAAATGAAATTCATGGTGGCAGCACTGAATGCTTCAGTATTAAAGCCGTAACGTATCAACTGCAAAGGTTCAAACCAATACCAACAGAAGACCAGCATCACAATACTAAAACCCAAGGTCACCCAATCTACCAACCTACTGACAGCACCTTGGTATACCTTAGGTAATATGTCTGTTAACACTGTGACAGCAACGACCTGACGCCGTTTAAATAACACCGAGATGGATAAAAACAGCATCCACACCATGGCATATATGGCCAGTTCATCCACCCAAAAGAAAGCGTTATTCATGGCACGAGTCACCACGTTAAAAGTGACTAATAACGCTACTGCTGCCGTACCAATAATCGCCCCCCACCGCTCTACAACAGCTAGCCCATTAGAGAATTGCTTAAGCATGATGCATACCCCCTGCTTATCTACTGGGACGTAGAAAAAGACGCTGATATATCACGCAATTGCTTTAACACAGGCGTTTTCTCTTGCCACTGGCTATCCCACTGCTCCAGCGTTGCACCAAAGAACTCTGGACCCACCTCATTTACTGTCACACCCGTGGCCAGCAACTGCTCTTTCCATTCCTGTTCTTTTTGCGCATACAACGTGATGGTCTTACCCAACTGCTCTTGCATTAGCGACTTAATCATTTGCTTAGTTGAATCATCTAAGCCAGCCCACACTCTGGCCGACACTACCCCTACTACTGGAAACATGATGTGGTTAGATAACACTACCGTTTCGGCCTTATCGTAAAACTTCAGCCCAATAATCATTTCCAGGTCCATATCAATGGCATCTACCTGCCCATTACTTAAGGCGTCATAGACGACTGAAAGCGGTAATGCTGTGGGTGCCGTGCCTAACCCTCTATAAAAATCCTGTAATGGCTCCAAGGGCGTAATACGCAGCTTTTTCCCCTTTAAGTCTCCAAGCGTCTCTACTGGCTTGGCACTGACAATTTGACGTAGTCCACCTGTACCATAGGCCATACCCACTACACCTGCTTTGGCGGGTAACGCATCCAACAAGGACTGTGCTGGCGGAGAGTTCAACACGCTGCCAACCTGCTCCATAGAGCTCACCAAATACGGTGCATACAACGCCCCCATATCGGCATAGCGATTACTCACCTCAGCAATGGTCAGAAATGCCATGTCTAGCGCCCCTGTTTGCAATTGCTGCAACATTTGCGCCTCATTTCCCAATTGTGCTGCCGGGAAGACAGCAACACGATGCTGCCCGCCTGATGCCTCCTCCAGATCTTTGCCAAACTGCGTGGCGGCTTCTGTCCAGATATGATTCGCGGGGGTTAACAACCCTAATCGGAAGTTCTTGGCACTGACCGTATTTGATACGGTGAACAAACATGCCGTCATCACCACAGCCGCGCCGATTTTCTTTGTAACGTTATACATTTTGTCTCCTCACACCCGGGGTATTCCTCGGTGGTGTTAATCGTTATAAAGCGAAAAACTGCTGTGCATTTTGATAAAGCAACTTGGCTTTCTGCTCTGCGTTAAAAGCCGCCCCATCAATTAATTGCCCTATCTGCTGCTCACCGAGTGGGAAGGGATAGTCCGAACCCAACATCACGCGCTCCTCACCCATCACGCCCACTAACATGCGTAATGCCTCTTCATTGAATACCGCGCCATCGGTATACAGCCTATGCGCATATTCAGACGGCAAACGCGGGCAGTTCTGACGCACAATATCGCGATGCTTCCATGCGTTATCCACACGCCCTAACAAGTAGGCAAAGCTGCCGCCCCCATGCGCAAAACAAATCTTGGCATGCTCAGGAATACGCTCTAACGCACCAGATAAAATCAACGACAACATACCCAGCTGGGTTTCCGCTGGCATGGCTACCAACCACGGCAACATCCATTGCTGCATACGGTCTGATCCACCCATCATGTCCCAAGGATGAATAAAGACTGGGATATGCTCATCAGCACAGTGAATTAAGAAATCCACCATGTCAGGGTGATCTAAATCTTTATCCGCCACATGGTTTCCTATTTGCACCCCTACACAGCCCATTTTTTGTGCTCTTGAGGCTTCAGCACATGCCAGTTTCAAGTTTTGCAATGGCACCTGGGATAAGGCTTTTAATCGAGTAGGGTGTGCTGAGCAAAACTGTACAGCTTCGTCATTTAATCGTTGTGCCCAGTCATTTGCTTTGCCCACATCCCAGCAATAACCAAACAACACGGGAGTGGAACACACCACTTGTATATCAATGTTCTGAGCATCTAACTCCTGCACCCTAAAATCTGGATCCCACAATGCCCTATACACGGGCCTGAACGGTTGATCACCCACCATAATCTGACCAGCGTTTCCGCTAGACTCTATTTGCAGCCATGCTGCACGCTCTGGATCAATGGCATGAGCCACATCACGGCTCAAGGCGGGGAAAAAATGTGAATGTATATCGATGCGCATAATCAGACAGTGGGGTAATGTTGCTTCAGCGTTTTATGCCACGCTCGGTAGTCGTGCCCGGGGTGCACCTCACCACACTTGGTGCAGCGTCGCTCCTCATCTGACAGACCATAAAACATCTCATAAACTGGCGGTAAGTCATCCACAATGCTGTCCAGAAGCATTTCAAAGCGGCGGATACGCGTACCACAACATGCGCAAAACCACTGCAATGCATCTTTAGCTTCGGGCGGACGCTTGTGCTCAATCACCAAACATAAACTGCCAGCTTCGGGACGTTGAGGTGAATGAATCACATGGGGCGCCATCAAGAACATGTCCCCCTCTTTTAGATGCACCCGTTCAAACGTGCCTTGATCCCACATCAGTAAATTGGCATTACCCTTGATCTGCCAGAAGTACTCTTCAACCGGATCATCGTGGAAATCCGTACGCTCGTTTGGGCCACCTACCACCGTAATCATGAAGTCAGCATCCTCCCAGATTTGCTGATTATTCACGGGTGGCTTCAGTTGCTGCTCATGCTCTATTAACCAACGCTGGAAATTTAATGGCATGCCATATTTCAGCTTCATGTCTCTCCCCCTGTACTGATAGGTTTATAGGCAACTGCTTTAATTTCGATCAGGAGATGGGGGTGCGGTAACTGATGCACAGCCACCGTGGTTCGCGTCGGACCGGAGTAATCAAAGAACTCGGCCCAGACTTCATTAAAACCACCAAAGTCATTCATGTTGACCAAAAACACACCCATCTCAACCACATCACTCAAGTCTGCACCGGCACTCTGTAAGATGGCTTGGATGTTATTGAGCACAGCGCGTGTTTGCACTCGCACATCCAAATTCGTGACACCCATTTCATCAACCGCTACACCTTCAAAGCTGTTATCACTGCGCCGTGAGCTGGTACCAGACACATAGATAAAGTCGCCCGCGCGGCGGTAATGGGGAAACTTGCCCCTAGGCTTTGCGCGTCCAGCAATCACTGCAGAGTGATCGCCTGTTTGTTTGTTCTGCATCTCAACTCACCACATGAAAACCGGCTTGGCCTACGCCACGCACATCCACATCTACATAGGTGCCAGCCTTCATCGCCTCAGCAGCGGTTGCCGCACCTGCCATAATCAAGCTACCAGCGGGTAAAGTCTGACCAGACTCGCCCAATAAACGCGAGACCTGCACAATGGCTCGCAACGGATTACCAAGAATGGCCGCCGTAGAACCCAACTGCACAGGCCTACCGTCTACCGATAAGCTCACGAATGCGTTGTGCAATGCGGTGAACGCGCTAGACCACTCCCCCACCACCAACCCAGATGAAGAACAGTTATCGGCCACCACATTGTTCAAATCAAATTTGAAGTTCTGAAATCGTGAGTCGATAATTTCTAACGCTGGTGCAACAGCTTCTATGTACTGCACGGCCTCTAAGGCAGTGATCGGCCCCGTGATCGCTCGCTTCGTCAGAAAGCAGACCTCAGGCTCAACGCGTGGGTGAATAAATGCCGATAAGCTGATATTGCTGCCTTCCTCAAATAGCATGTCATTGGTGAGCCATCCCCAAATCAGGTCATCTACCCCCATCTGTTTCATCTTGGCTCTACTGGTGAACCCCAGCTTCACCCCTCGAATAGCATGGCCTCGCGCAACACGGTGCGCGATAGATTCACGTTGAATGGCGTAGGCCTGTTCAAGGTCAAACGTACCTGGTGCATATTGTTCTACGGCTTGTTTGGTGAGTGCCGCCGCATCCAGATGCGTGGCAATATCCTTAAAGACGGACTGCATGTTGTTTCTCCTTTTTCTCTGCTGTGGGGATGATGGGGGACGCGTATCTGGCCTTAACCAAAGCAGGCACTCACACGTCCTAACCCTTCAATATCCACGGTGACGGCGTCACCGGCTTGCACTGTAGCCATAGGCCCCAATGCCCCCGTCAGCAAAATGTCTCCTGCCTGTAAAGGCGTACCCAATTTCACCATCGTGTCAGCCAACCATACCGCTGCATTAAGGGGGTTCCCCAAACATGCAGCGCCTGCCCCTACCGAAATTTGGTCACCACGACGCGACATCACCATGCCGCATCGGGCAAGCTCTACATCGCGCAACGATACCGGCCTAGACCCTAATACCAATGCTGCTGATGAAGCGTTATCCGCCACCGTATCTAGCAAGCTGATTTTCCAATTCTCTATGCGGCTATCCACAATCTCGATGGCGGGCAATACATACGCTGTAGCCGAAATCAGATCCGCAAAACTATGACGCTCAGCACAAAGATCACGCTCCAACACCAACGCAATTTCTGCCTCAATCTTGGGCTGTATCCACGCATTCGTATCCAACTCTTGGCTGCACCCATACGCCATATGCGCAAACAACGCACCAAAGTCTGGTTCATTCACACCCAACTGCTGCTGCACAACGGTAGAGGTCAGCCCTATTTTTCTGCCAATCAACCGCCCACCCATCGTCAACTGCCGCTCTGCATTCATACGTTGAATGGCATATGCGGTTTCTAGCGCTGACTGCCCTTTTGATGTCAATGCGTGTATAGCATCAGCGACTGGAGGTATAGCCACACGGCTTTCTTGTGCTTGCCACAATGCTTGGGCAATTGCCTCTAACGAGTAATCAGACATAACTACGATTTCCCAAAAATAACGATGAACGATGCGGTCTTAAATACGTACAGAGACGTTAGTGGTCTCAGAGTAAAACTCCAGTGAATAGGCGCCACCCTCTCGCCCTAGTCCCGATAGTTTCTGGCCACCAAAAGGCGTGCGTAGATCTCGAGCAAACCAATGGTTGACCCATACGACCCCGACTTTCATCTGTGCCGCAACTCTATGTGCCTGGGACAAATTTTCAGTCCACAGCACAGCGGCCAACCCGTAGTGCGTGTTGTTCGCGCGCTGTATCACCTCATCCTCATCATCAAAGGGCGAGATATGACATACCGGGCCAAACACTTCCTCTTGCATGCAACGCGCGGTATCTGGCAAGCCCGTCCACACCGTGGGCTGTACATACGCGCCATAATCGCGTTCATCATTAAACGTAGGGACTCCGCCGCCCGTCACCACGACGGCCCCTTCCTCCTCGGCTAAGCGCATATAGCCGAGTACTTTCTCTTTATGCACTAGCGAAATCAACGGCCCCATATTCACATCAGGGTCATTGGGCTTGCCCACTTTCAACGCCTCTGTCGCCACTTTCAATGCGGCCACAAACTGCTTAAAAATAGAGCGATGCACATAGACGCGCTCAGTGCACAAACAGACCTGCCCACTATTCGTAAAGGATGAGCGGACAATGCCTTGCACTGCCGCAGTAAAATCAGCTTCTTTAAATACAATGGCGGCATTTTTGCCACCCAGCTCAAACGACACGGGTTTTACACCCTGCGCCACCGCCTGCATGATGGTGGACCCAGTACCTGACTCACCAGTAAACGTCACCGCATCTATTTCGTGATGACTTGTCAAAAACTCGCCCGTAGAGTCTTTCCCAAACCCATGCAACACATTGAATACGCCGGGAGGCACACCCGCTTCATGAAAGGCCTCTGCCAGCAACGTAGCAGAAGATGGTGTTTCTTCAGACGGTTTGCATAACAAGGTATTGCCACAGATCAGGGCGGGTGCCGCTTTCCACGTTAGCGACAGCAAGGGCAAATTCCAAGGCGAAATACTAGCCACCACCCCTACAGGGCTACGACGGGTGTAATTCAACAGTTGTGTACCGTCTGGCAAATGGCTTTCAAACATCTCACCGTGCGCCTGCTTGCCTAGATCAGCAAAAGTACGCAGGTTATGTATGCCCCTATACACATCCAATGTCTTAGCCTGATGTACAGGTCGGCCTGTATCCATCACCTCTGCAGCCACAAACTCATCAAAACGTGCTTCGATGATGTCTGCCACCTTATGCAATAACACGGCACGCTGCTCTACTGTCATGGCTCCCCAAGGGCCTGATAATGCTTTCTTCGCACTGTGGACCGCATAATCCACTAACGCCTCATCCGCCTCATACACAACGGCAATTTGTTTACCGTCTACGGGGGAGTAATTCGCAAACGTCTTGGTGCTCTTAACAAACTCACCGTTCACGTAGCAACGGCAATGTTTAAGGCTTTTGGGTAGAACAGGTGCATGCACAAGCAGACTCCACAATCAGAAGCTAAGGTATGCTTCGATTGTAGGTACCTGATTTGTCTTCGAATAATCAAAAGATTGCGCATCGGTATAACCATTACCGATATCCGTACAAGCCCTAGTAGGCTGGCCCAGTGTACCTAGGGCAGCGTAGCCAACACCACCTCATTGAGCGCATCAATGAAGCGTTGACAGGCAGGGCTAGTAGGTCGATCTTTCAGTAAGGTATAACCTATGCTGCCCAAGACCACACGATCGTTCAGCGGCAATAGGCTTAACACCCCCAATTGAATAAAACGGTGCGCCACGGTAGAAGGCATCAGCGCCACAAAGTTAGACTCCGTCAAAATGCCTATGTTGGTCATGATGGATACTGACTCTATGGTACGTAAGGGGTGCTTCAGAGCTCTACGCTCAAAAAACTGTGTGACTGCTGCACCAGCTTCTGTATTAACAGGGGGAATAATCCAGCTCAACCCCTCATCCAGTAGCCAGTCTTCTTTGAGTTGTACCGCCAAAGGATTCTGCTTACCCACCACCGCACAGAGGCTTTCCTCATAGAGTACCGTATGTTCTAACTCATCCTGTGCCGATGTAAGGGGGAGCAAGCCCAACATAATATCTAGCTCGCCTTTAGCCAAACCAGGGTGCAGTTTTTCATTCACCCCCACTTTAATTTCCACGGTCACATTTGGTGCTAATTCTTTCAGGCGCATGATTGCTCTAGGCAAAAAATCCACCGATGCCGTCAGCATCGTACCCACCACAATGCGCCCAGAAATCCCCGTATTCCAGTTATTCAGATCATCAATCAGATAACGGAAATCGGTAACCAGTGTTTTGATATGCCGCTCTAGCATCAAGCCAAACTCTGTGGGTCGTACCCCTTGGCTGGTGCGTATGAATAGGCTTTGCCCCAGTGTTTCTTCCATATCTTGGATGGCTTTGGTCACTGCAGGTTGGCTCATGTGCAGGACTCTAGAGGCGGCCAGAATAGAGCCTCGGCTAAGCGTTTCGTCAAAAATATACAGCTGCGATAACCGTAGGCGTCGCAACAGAGTGGCAACAGAAAATTGCATAGCACAAGACAGTAAAGAAAGGGATCACACTAGATGTTCTCGCATAATGCCCTTTTCTGACCCCACAAACAACAACCCCCTGTACCCGAAGGTAACAGGGGGTTGTTGATGCAGTCAGTAGACAGCGAACTTAAGGATTACTCCTCGTCACTCGCGTCCAATGATGCTGATGCTTCAGGTTCTGCCGATGCAGCGTCTTCAACATCCACAAATGGGTTGTTGTCGCTCATGAACGGGTTTTCCTGTGCACGTGCTGCCTGACGCTCTGCTTGCTCGAAGATTTCTTTGTTGTGACGGGCATTGTGATAAGCCATACCCGTACCAGCAGGAATCAATCGACCAACAATCACGTTCTCTTTCAGACCACGCAGGTCATCACGTTTACCCATGATGGCTGCTTCAGTCAGTACTCGTGTGGTTTCCTGGAAAGAAGCCGCAGAGATGAAGGAGTCAGTAGACAGCGATGCTTTAGTAATACCCAACAGTACGTTTTCGTAAGTAGCTGGGATTTCATCTTTCGCTACGACACGATCGTTCTCGTTCAACAGCTCGGAACGCTCTACCTGTTCACCTGTGATGAACTCGGTATCACCCGCATCAGTAATGTGAACACGACGCAGCATCTGGCGAACAATCACTTCGATGTGCTTATCGTTAATCTTCACACCCTGCAGACGGTAAACGTCCTGCACTTCGTTAACAATGTAGCTGGCCAATTGCTCAATACCTTTCAAACGCAAGATATCGTGCGGATCAGCTGGACCGTCAACAATGGTTTCACCTTTGTTCACAACTTGGCCGTCGTGCACCAGAACCTGTTTCTCTTTAGGAATCAGGAACTCGTGGCTTACGCCTTCCAAGTCAGTGATGATCAGACGCTGCTTACCTTTGGTGTCTTTACCGAAGGAAACCGTACCAGTAACTTCTGCCAGCAAGCCAGCATCTTTTGGTGAACGAGCTTCGAACAGTTCAGCCACACGTGGCAGACCCCCGGTAATATCGCGAGTTTTCTGGGATTCCTGAGGAATACGAGCCAGAATTTCACCCACGCCCACCTGCTGCCCGTCACGCACTGTAATCAGCGCGCCCACTGGGAAGGAGATGTTTACCATGTGGTCTGTACCCGCAATCTTGATCTCTTCGCCTGCTTCATTCAGCAGTTTGATCTGCGGACGTACGGATGTTTTACCACCGCGAGTCTTAGGTGTAATCACCACCAAGGTAGACAGACCAGTAACTTCGTCAACCTGACGAGCAACGGTTACGTTCTCTTCGATGTTCTCGAAGCGTACGGAACCGGAGTACTCGGACACGATAGGACGAGTCAATGGATCCCAACTTGCAACGCGCTGACCAGCTTTGACGCTCTCGCCATCCGCCACGGCAATGTTTGCACCGTAAGGGATTTTGTGACGTTCACGTTCGCGACGGTTGTCATCATAAATGATGATTTCGCCAGAACGGGAGATCGCAACTTTCTCGCCTTTGCTGTTGGTCACATAGCGCAAGCCGATGGCAAAGCCAACGTGACCAGCAATTTTGGTTTCCACTGTGCTGGTTGTCGCTGCACGAGACGCCGCACCACCAATGTGGAACGTACGCATCGTCAACTGTGTACCTGGTTCACCGATGGACTGAGCAGCGATAACACCCACTGCTTCACCACGGTTAACCAACACACCGCGACCCAGATCACGACCGTAACAATGTGCACATAGACCATGACGTGTTTCACATGTCAGTGGTGTACGGATCTTGACTTCGTCAATACCCAGCGCATCGATCAGCTCAACTTTGTCCTCATCCAGCAATGTACCGGCAGGGATTGCAGTTTCTTGTGTATCAGGGTTGATGATGTCAGTAGCAGCCACACGACCCAAAATACGGTCGCGCAACGCTTCAATAACCTCACCACCATCCAGCACCGCTTTCATGGTGTAACCGCTGGATGTACCGCAATCGTCTTCTGTGATCACCAAGTCTTGGGTCACGTCTACCAGACGACGAGTCAGGTAACCAGAGTTAGCCGTTTTCAGCGCCGTATCAGCCAGACCTTTACGAGCACCGTGAGTGGAAATAAAGTACTGAAGTACGTTCAAACCTTCACGGAAGTTCGCAGTAATAGGTGTCTCAATAATGGAGCCATCGGGCTTAGCCATCAGACCACGCATACCTGCCAACTGACGAATCTGTGCTGCGGAACCACGAGCCCCGGAGTCAGCCATCATGTAAATGGAGTTGAAAGACTCCTGACGGACTTCCTCACCGTGACGGTCAATCACTGGCTCAGTTGCCAGTTGTTCCATCATGGCTTTACCAACGCGGTCACTGGCTTTACCCCAGATATCTACCACGTTGTTGTAACGTTCCTGTGCAGTCACCAGACCGGACGAGTACTGTTTATCAATCTCTTTAACTTCGTTACCGGCTTGCTCAAGGATTTCAGCCTTGACGGTAGGCACCACCATGTCACGCATGGAGATGGAAATACCACCACGCGTAGCCAGGCGGAAACCAGACTGCATCAGTTTGTCAGCAAAAATCACTGTGGCACGCAGGCCGCAACGACGGAAAGACAGGTTGATCAGCTTGGAGATTTCTTTTTTCTTCAGCGTCTGATTCAGAACTTTGAAAGAAAGGCCGTGAGGCAGAATCTCGGACAACAAGGCACGACCAACGGTGGTTTCAAAGCGTTGCAGCCTTTCAACCCACTCACCTGCTTCGTTTTTATCGTACTCAGGCAAACGCACGGTTACGCGCGATTGCAGTTCAACTTCGTGGTTGTCGTACGCACGCTGAACCTCAGCGACGTTGGCGAAGAACATACCTTCACCTTTGCCGTTGATACGATCACGCGTCGCGTAGTACACACCCAGCACGATATCCTGAGAAGGAACGATAGAAGGCTCACCGTTAGCTGGGAACAATACGTTGTTCGATGCCAGCATCAAAGTACGCGCTTCTAACTGAGCTTCCAAGGACAACGGCACGTGTACCGCCATCTGGTCACCGTCAAAGTCAGCGTTAAACGCTGCACACACTAAGGGGTGCAACTGAATCGCTTTACCTTCGATCAGCATTGGCTCAAAAGCCTGAATACCCAGACGGTGCAGCGTAGGTGCACGGTTCAGCATTACTGGGTGTTCACGAATCACTTCTTCCAGAATATCCCAAACTACGGGTTCCTGATTTTCAACCATGCGTTTGGCGGCCTTGATGGTCTGCGCCAAATCCATTTTTTCCAGACGGTTGAAAATAAAGGGCTTGAACAGCTCCAGCGCCATCAATTTTGGCAGACCACACTGGTGCAGTTTCAATTGTGGACCCACAACGATCACGGAACGACCGGAGTAGTCAACACGTTTACCCAACAGGTTCTGACGGAAACGACCGCCTTTACCTTTAATCATGTCAGCCAAGGACTTCAATTGACGCTTGTTAGCGCCAGTCATGGCTTTACCGCGACGGCCGTTATCCAGCAGCGAATCCACGGACTCTTGCAGCATACGTTTTTCGTTGCGCAGGATGATGTCCGGAGCTTTCAGTTCCAGCAGGCGTTTCAGACGGTTATTACGGTTAATGACGCGACGATACAAATCGTTCAGGTCAGAAGTCGCAAAGCGGCCGCCATCCAGTGGTACCAAAGGACGCAGTTCTGGAGGCAACACTGGCAGCACTTCCAAGATCATCCAGTCTGGTTTGATACCGGACTTTTGGAAACCTTCCAGCACTTTCAAGCGCTTGGAAATTTTCTTGATCTTAGCTTCGGAGCCAGTGGCTTTCAGTTCAGCACGCAGAGTTTCTACTTCTCTATCGATGTCGATAGTGCGCAGCAACTCACGAACAGCTTCCGCACCCATCAGGGCTTGGAAGTCGTCGCCGTATTCTTCTGTTTTAGCGTAGTAATCGTCATCAGACATGATCTGACCGCGTTTCAGCGGAGTCATGCCTGGCTCGATCACGCACCATGCCTCAAAGTACAGAACACGCTCGATATCACGCAGCGTCATGTCCAGAACCATACCCAAACGGGAGGGCAAGCTCTTCAGGAACCAGATGTGCGCAACCGGGCAGGCCAGCTCAATGTGGCCCATGCGTTCACGACGTACTTTGGATACGGTTACTTCAACACCACACTTCTCGCAGATTACGCCGCGGTGTTTCAGTCGCTTGTACTTACCGCACAAACACTCGTAGTCTTTTACTGGGCCAAAGATTTTGGCGCAGAACAGACCATCGCGCTCAGGGCGGAAAGTACGGTAGTTAATCGTTTCTGGCTTACGGACTTCACCGAAAGACCAGGAGCGGATTTTCTCAGGAGACGCGATACCGATGCGAATCGCATCGAATTGGTCATCCTGAGAGACCTGTTTAAAGAGATCGAGTAGCGCTTTCATTATTTACGCTCCAAATCCATGTCAAGCGACAAGGATCGAATTTCCTTGACCAGAACGTTGAATGACTCCGGCATACCGGCATCAATCACATGATCGCCCTTGACGATGTTCTCGTAAACTTTGGTACGGCCAGTGATGTCATCAGACTTCACAGTCAACATTTCCTGCAACGTGTAGGCTGCACCGTAAGCTTCCAGTGCCCAAACCTCCATCTCCCCGAAACGCTGGCCCCCGAACTGTGCCTTACCACCCAGCGGCTGCTGAGTAACCAAGGAGTACGGACCAGTGGAACGAGCGTGCATCTTGTCGTCAACCAAGTGGTGCAGTTTCAGGTAGTGCATGTAACCTACGGTCACAGGACGCTCAAACTGTTCACCAGTACGGCCGTCGAACAAAATCACTTGAGTACGGCTGTTGGCCAATTGCATTTTCTCGGCTACGTCATCTGGGTAAGCCAATGCCAACATCGTTTGGATTTCGTGCTCAGTTGCACCGTCAAATACCGGAGTAGCCAGAGGCACACCGTTGCGCAGGTTATGCGCCATGGAGATCAACTCAGCGTCAGTCAACGAAGCGATGTCTGCATGTTTGCCAGTGGTGTTGTAGACTTTTTCCAGGTAAGCACGCAGCTCAGCAACTTGATAACCTTTCTCGTTGCTCAGCATTTCGTTAATACGATCGCCCAGACCTTTAGCAGCCCAACCCAAGTGAACTTCCAGTACCTGACCCACGTTCATACGTGAAGGCACACCCAGCGGGTTCAACACGATGTCTACAGGAGTACCATCGGCCAAGTGAGGCATATCTTCTACCGGTACGATGCGGGAAACCACACCTTTGTTACCGTGACGACCAGCCATCTTGTCACCAGGTTGCAGACGACGTTTAACCGCCAAGTACACCTTAACCATTTTCAGAACGCCAGGAGGCAACTCATCACCTTGGGTGAGTTTCTTGCGTTTTTCTTCAAAGGCCAAGTCGAACTGGTGACGTTTCTGTTCCAGAGAGTCTTTGGTGTGTTCCAGAACCAGCGCGTGCTCTTCATCCGCCAAACGGATGTCAAACCACTGCCAGCGATCTAGATCAGCCAAGTACTCAGCAGTGATTTCACTGCCTTTAGCCAGACGACGTGGACCACCATTCACAACCTTACCGGTCAGGAATTTAGCGGTACGGTCGAAGGCATCGTCTTCCACGATACGCAACTGGTCATTCAAATCTTGACGGTAACGACGCAGCTCATCATCGATAATGGACTGTGCACGTTTATCGCGCTCAATACCTTCACGAGTGAACACTTGAACGTCGATCACAGTACCTACCATGCCGGATGGCACGCGCAGGGATGTGTCTTTCACGTCAGATGCTTTTTCACCGAAAATCGCACGCAGCAGTTTTTCTTCTGGTGTCAGTTGAGTTTCGCCTTTAGGCGTTACTTTACCAACCAGAACGTCATCTGCACGTACTTCAGCGCCGATATACACAATACCGGAATCATCCAGACGGTTCAGTTGAACTTCGGACAAGTTGCTGATATCGCGTGTGATATCTTCAGGTCCCAGCTTGGTGTCACGAGCAACAACCGTCAACTCTTCGATGTGCACCGAAGTGTAGCGATCGTCAGCCACAACTTTCTCGGAAATCAAAATCGAATCCTCGAAGTTGTAACCGTTCCAAGTCATGAAGGCGATCTTCATGTTTTGACCCAGAGCCAATTCACCCAAGTCTGTGGAAGCACCATCCGCCAGAACGTCACCGCGAGCCACTACGTCACCACGTTTTACGATAGGACGTTGGTTGATGTTGGTGTTTTGGTTAGAACGTGTGTATTTAGTCAGGTTGTAGATATCTACACCCACTTCACCCGCTACGTTTTCGTCATCGTTCACACGAATAACGACACGCTCGGCATCCACGTAGTCTACCAAGCCGCCACGAGTGGCCATCACGGTAGTACCCGAGTCAACAGCAACCGTACGCTCAATACCGGTACCGACCAGAGGTTTCTCTGGACGCAAGCACGGTACGGCCTGACGTTGCATGTTGGCACCCATCAGCGCACGGTTAGCATCATCGTGCTCTAGGAACGGGATCAGTGAAGCAGCAACGGACACGATCTGTGAAGGAGCAACGTCCATGTACTGCACGTTTTCTGGCGCAGTCATCAGCGTTTCGCCCGCTTCCCTACATGCCACCAGATCATCCACAAAGCGGTGATCGTCATCTAACTCGGCGTTAGCCTGAGCGATGATGTAGTTACTTTCTTCAATAGCCGACAGATACACGATCTCGTCGGTAGCCTGACAATCCACCACTTTACGGTAAGGTGTCTCAAGGAAACCGTACTCGTTCAGACGCGCATACAGCGCCATGGAGTTGATCAAACCAATGTTTGGACCTTCAGGCGTTTCAATCGGGCACACACGACCGTAGTGGGTTGGGTGCACGTCACGCACTTCAAAGCCGGCACGTTCACGAGTCAAACCACCAGGTCCCAGAGCGGATACACGACGTTTGTGTGTAATCTCTGACAGCGGGTTGGTCTGGTCCATAAACTGGGACAACTGGCTTGAGCCGAAGAACTCTTTCACCGCAGCCGAGATTGGACGCGAGTTGATCAAGTCGTGAGGCATCAGGTTTTCGCTTTCAGCTTGACCCAGACGCTCTTTCACGGCGCGTTCAACACGTACCAAACCTGCACGGAATTGGTTCTCAGCCAACTCACCTACACAACGTACACGACGGTTGCCCAAGTGATCGATATCATCGATCTGGCCAATACCGTTACGCAGATCTACCAACAGTTTGATGGTGTCTACGATGTCTTCGTCAGTCAGTGTGAGTGGACCTTCAATGCTTTCGCCACGGCCTAAACGGCTGTTCACTTTCATGCGGCCAACGCGAGACAAATCGTAGGTCTCGTCGCTGTAGAACAGGCGTTGGAACAGCGCTTCAACCGCTTCTTCGGTTGGTGGCTCACCAGGACGCATCATGCGGTAAATTGCCACACGTGCAGCCATCTGGTCTGCTGTGTCGTCAGTGCGCAGTGTCAGGGAGATATAACCGCCCTGATCCAAATCGTTGACGTACAGAGTTTCCAACTCACGAATGTTTGCATCGCGAGCTTCGGCCAGAATGCCTTCAGTGATTTCGTCGTTTGCCTTAGCAATGATTTCACCTGTTTCTGGATTAACCACATTCTTGGCCAATGTACGGCCTAGCAGGTAATCTTCAGGAATAGAGATGTAATCAATCTTGGCATCTTCCAGCTGACGCAGGTGACGGGCATTGATACGTTTGTCTTTTTCAACAATTACGTTGCCATCGCGATCGGTCACGTCGAAACGCGCCACTTCGCCACGCCAGTGCTTAGCCACGAACTGCAAGCGACCACCTTCACCCAACAGCTCGATATGATCGAACTCGAAGAAGTGAGCCAAAATGGCTTCAGGGGTCATGCCGATGGCTTTCAGCAAGATACTGACTGGCATCTTACGACGACGGTCAATACGGAAGAACAGAATATCTTTTGGATCGAACTCGAAATCCAACCATGAACCACGGTAAGGAATAACACGAGCTGAGAACAGCAACTTACCGGAGCTATGGGTTTTGCCCCGATCATGCTCAAAAAACACCCCAGGGGAACGGTGCAACTGCGATACAATGACACGCTCAGTACCATTGATCACAAAAGAGCCGTTATCAGTCATCAAAGGCATTTCGCCCATGTAGACTTCTTGCTCTTTGACTTCTTTGACTGTGGGTTTACTAACTTCGCGATCCATGATCACCAGTCGCACCTTAGCACGCAAAGGCGATGCATAGGTCAAACCACGCATTTGGCACTCTTTCACGTCAAATACGGGCTCACCCAGCGTATAGCTGACGAACTCCAGACGTGCCATGCCATTGTGGCTTACGATAGGGAAAATGGAATTAAACGCTTCTTGCAGACCTTCCGACTTACGTTCAGAAGAAATTGTTTCTCGTTGAAGAAACGTTCTGAAAGAATGTAGCTGGGTCGCCAGCAAATAAGGAACCTGCTGTACGTCTTCACGTTTGGCGAAGCTCTTGCGTATGCGCTTTTTTTCGGTATACGAATAAGGCATGAGCACTCCGACTCAAGGGTTACACGGGCCGTCAACCACGACCCTGGTTTACGACTCTAGAGAACCTGACTCAAGTAATAAATAAGCTTACTAAAATCACAGGTTTTCTAGAGACGCGAAAGCCCGGGAAGGCAAAAAGACACTTCCCGGGCATGTACTAAAGTCTTACTTAAGTTCGACTGCAGCACCAGCTTCTTCAAGCTTTTTCTTGGCGTCTTCAGCGTCAGCTTTGGACAGACCTTCTTTAACGTCTTTAGGAGCGCCGTCAACCAGGTCTTTAGCTTCTTTCAAGCCCAAGCCAGTCAATTCACGCACAACTTTAATAACGCTAACTTTGTTTGCGCCAACTTCTTTCAGGTGTACTGTGAACTCTGTTTGTTCAGCAGCAGCTTCGCCACCTGCAGCAGCAGGAGCAGCAACTGCAACAGCAGCAGCAGCAGCGGATACACCAAATTTCTCTTCCATGTCCTTGATCAGTTCGGACAACTCGAGAACAGTCATGTTTGCAACTGCATCGAGGATTTCAGCTTTAGTAGCCATGTTTCAACTCCAGATATTAGATATAAATGCCAGGTTTGGGTATCGTCCGATACAACAAAATTCCCTAAGGAAAGTAGCGCAATTATGCAGCTTCTTTCTGATCGCGTACGGCCGCCAGGGCACGTGCGAACTTAGTTGGAACTTCGTTAAGCGTACGCACAAATTGCGTGACAGGTGCTTGCATCGTGCCAAGCAGTTTCGCCAACAACTCTTCGCGAGAAGGCATTGTTGCCAATGCTTTAACGCCGTTAACATCCAGCAGGCTATTAGGCATAGCACCGCCTTTGATGACCAACGCGTCGTTAGTTTTAGCGAAATCTGACATGACTTTTGCCGCTGCAACTGGATCAGCACTGATGGCGTACATCAGAGGACCTACCAGTTGGCTAGACATATCTTCGAAAGATGTGTCTACCAATGCACGGCGAACTAACGTGTTTTTCAAAACACGCAGATACACGCCCGACTCACGCGCTTTTTTGCGCAATACGGTAACGGAAGCGACGTCCAGACCACGATACTCAGCGATAATGATCGATTGTGCCTGTGCTACTTGAGCAGCGACATCTTCGATAACTACCGCTTTCTCTTCACGATTGAGACTCACGGTTTGAACACTCCTATAAAGATGTCCGGACTTCTCCGGGACATCAACCGAATGCGGCGCACCTGGTCGAGTTTCTGAAGTAGAAAATCTTCCGCGGGCGCCGTCTACGTTGGATGGGATAATCCCGATTAAGGTTGCACAACTGTGTTGTACAAAGCCTCCAACGGTCTTTGACAGCAGTAGCTGCTATATCAGCCAGCTACGCCCAAAGTTCTGTTTTGCTTTTCTGCTAGCGATTAAGCTTGCAGAGTAGCGATATCTACACGAGCACCGCCGCCCATTGTGGACGATACGGCTACTTTACGCATGTACACACCTTTAGCTGCAGCTGGACGAGCTTTGTTCAGCGCGTCAACCAAAGCTACCAGGTTTTCCTGCAACTTAGCTGTATCAAAAGAAGCACGGCCAATTGTTGCGTGGATAATACCTGCTTTGTCTGTACGGTATTGAATCTGACCAGCTTTAGCGTTTTTCACTGCTGTAGCTACGTCAGGAGTTACTGTACCAACACGTGGGTTAGGCATCAGACCACGTGGGCCCAATACTTGACCTAGCGTACCCACAACACGCATTGTGTCAGGGGAGGCAATCACTACGTCGAAATCCATTTGGCCTGCTTTAATTTGCTCAGCCAAATCTTCCATACCAACGATCTCAGCACCAGCTGCACGAGCTTCTTCAGCTTTCTCGCCTTGTGCAAAAACGGCTACACGCACGCTTTTACCTGTACCGGCTGGCAGAACTACGGAGCCACGAACCAATTGGTCGGATTTACGAGGGTCAATACCCAGCTGAACAGCAACGTCAACGGATTCGTCAAATTTGGCAGTTGCCGTTTCTTTGATCAAAGCCAGTGCGTCGGAAACAGGGTACAGTTTGTTGCGATCGATTTTGGCAGCGATAGCTGCTGCGCGTTTGCTCAATTTAGCCATGACTGATTACACCCCTTCCACGATAACGCCCATACTGCGCGCAGTACCAGCAATGGTACGTACAGCAGCGTCCATATCTGCAGCAGTCAGATCTGGCTCTTTGGTTTTGGCGATTTCTTCGGCTTGAGCGCGTGTCAGCGTAGCAACTTTGTCTACGTTAGGACGAGCGGAACCGCTTTTCAGACCAGCAGCTTTCTTGATCAGAATAGTTGCTGGTGGAGTTTTCATGATAAAAGTGAAACTTTTATCAGCGTAAGCAGTAATAACAACTGGAATTGGCAGACCTGGCTCTACTTGCTGAGTCTGGGCATTAAATGCCTTACAAAATTCCATAATGTTCAGACCACGTTGACCCAGTGCTGGACCAATTGGTGGCGATGGGTTTGCTTTACCAGCTGGAACTTGCAGCTTGATAAACCCGACGATTTTCTTCGCCATGATGTACTCCTTGCGGGTAATAGTGCTACTTCAGAAGAAATAGCTCCCCGGGGTTAAAAATCAAGTCTTATCGACTTGGTCAAAATCCAGTTCTACAGGTGTGGAACGGCCAAAAATAGTAACCGAAACACGTACCTTGCTTTTTTCGTAGTTCACTTCTTCTACGTTGCCATTGAAATCAGCGAATGGGCCTTCTTTAACACGCACCATTTCGCCCACTTCAAACAACGTTTTAGGACGTGGCTTCTCGCCGCCCTCTTCCATTTGCGACATGATTTGTCGCACTTCACGTTCTGGAATTGGGGCAGGACGGTTACCAGAACCTCCCAAGAAACCACTTACACGGTTGGTGCTACGCACCAAGTGCCAGGTCTCATCGGTGAGATCCATTTCCACCAGCACGTAGCCAGGGAAAATACGTCGTTCAGTAATTGTTTTTTTGCCGTTCTTTACTTCTACGACTTCTTCGGATGGGATAAGAATATCGCCAAAAGCGTGCTCAAGCTCGGCACGCTCAATCCGTTCTTTCAACGCTTTCTGCACACTTTTTTCCATACCGGAATAAACGTGTACTACATACCAACGTTTGCTCATGTGTGCCCTTTATTTCCAGCCTAAGAACAGGCTATAGATTACCCACTCAAGGCCTTTATCAATCAACCAGAGCAGAATAGCCATTACCGTCACAAACAGGAACACAATGCCTGTCATTTGGGTAGCTTCTTTACGAGATGGCCAGTGTACGCGTCGGACTTCTTGATAGGAATCGCGAGCAAAACCAATCAGTCGTTTGCCGGTTTCGCTGAGGAACACAATGAGGGCTGCCACGATTAGGGCGCCCACGAAGACACCAACCCGTACAAAAGCGGATTGCCCCTCTAACAAGGAGTAACCAACTATGCCAGCAGCGAGCACTAACACTGCAAGGCCCAGTTTTAGACGTTCTGAGCCACGATTTACGGTTTCTACGTTGGTATTCGACATAATCCGACGATTAGACGTCACCAGAGTGTGACGAGTGACTGGGTGGCAGGGGCAGAAGGAATCGAACCCTCAACCTTCGGTTTTGGAGACCGACGCTCTGCCAATTGAGCTATACCCCTATACCTTGAAAACCGGTATGCATGAAACCCATACCGATAAGTGCAAAGAGGAATAATACCCTCTTTTGCACTTTTTGGCTACTACTTTATTTAATAATTTTGGCTACAACGCCAGCACCAACAGTACGGCCACCTTCGCGAATCGCGAAACGCAGACCTTCTTCCATAGCGATAGGCGCAATCAGCGACACTGTCATGGAAATGTTATCGCCTGGCAGAACCATTTCTTTGTCTTCTGGCAGCTCGATAGTACCGGTTACGTCAGTTGTACGGAAGTAGAACTGAGGACGGTAGCCTTTGAAGAATGGTGTGTGACGACCGCCTTCTTCTTTGGACAGAATGTACACTTCAGCTGTGAAGTCTGTGTGTGGCTTGATGGAACCTGGTTTGGCCAAAACTTGACCACGCTCAACGTCTTCACGTTTGGTACCACGCAGCAATACACCAACGTTATCGCCCGCTTCACCTTGATCCAACAATTTACGGAACATCTCTACGCCCGTGCATGTGGATTTTACAGTTTCGCGAATACCAACGATCTCGATCTCTTCACCAACTTTAACGATACCACGCTCGATACGGCCAGTTACCACTGTACCGCGACCGGAGATGGAGAACACGTCTTCAACAGGCATCAAGAATGCACCGTCAACTGCACGTTCTGGTGTTGGGATGTAGCTGTCCAGAGCTTCAGCCAATGCCAATACAGCTTGGCTACCCAATGGGCCTTCGTCGCCTTCCAGTGCCAGCTTAGCGGAACCTTTAACGATTGGTGTGTCGTCGCCTGGGAAATCGTAGTTCGACAACAGCTCACGAACTTCCATTTCTACCAGTTCCAACAACTCTTCGTCGTCAACCATGTCGGCTTTGTTCAGGAACACGATGATGTAAGGTACACCAACCTGACGGCTCAACAAGATGTGTTCACGTGTCTGAGGCATTGGGCCGTCAGCAGCGGACACTACCAGAATCGCGCCATCCATCTGCGCTGCACCAGTAATCATGTTTTTAACGTAGTCAGCGTGACCTGGGCAGTCTACGTGTGCGTAGTGACGTGCAGGTGTTTCGTATTCTACGTGAGAGGTGCTGATGGTAATACCACGAGCTTTCTCTTCAGGTGCTGCGTCGATTTGCGCGTAATCACGTGCTTCGCCGCCGAATGCTTTTGCCAAAACCGTGCAGATCGCTGCAGTCAGTGTTGTTTTACCGTGGTCAACGTGACCAATTGTACCTACGTTGACGTGCGGTTTAGTCCGTTCAAACTTGCCTTTAGCCATGGCAGACTCCTGAAGGGAATAATGCAGAGAATAATGAGATGATTGTGGTGCCCATGACGCGAATCGAACGCGTGACCTCTCCCTTACCAAGGGAGTGCTCTACCCCTGAGCCACATGGGCACTTCTTTATCGTAGTATCGATAAACTTGGAGCGGGTGAAGGGGATCGAACCCTCGTCTTAAGCTTGGAAGGCTTCTGCTCTACCATTGAGCTACACCCGCAGGTGATCCGTCTACACCCATACAAAAGCCTGTCGCTCTTGCATATAAATTTGGTGGTGGGAGTAGGATTCGAACCTACGTAGGCGTAAGCCAACAGATTTACAGTCTGCCCCCGTTAGCCACTTGGGTATCCCACCATTTGAAGCGAACTTCGTATTATGGACATGTTAATAATGTAAGTCAAGCACCTGACGAATCTAAGTGACTTGCTATTACCACATACGAAGCATGCTATTGTGCATGGTCTATAAAGCGAAGTCAATAAAAATGGCGGACATTTTTTATTTTATGTCCGCCATCTATCTAAAAGCCTACAAATTACTTAGAAGTAAGTTAGACCGATAGAGATAATTACGCCTGTGACAAACAGCTGGATTAAGCAAAAACCCATAATGTCTTTCGCTTTCAAACCTGCAATCGCCAATACAGGCAATGCCCAGAAGGGTTGCAACAGGTTAGTCCATGCATCACCCCATGCCACAGCCATCGCTACGCGTGGCATATCTGCACCCAGAGCTTGTGCGCTGGCAATCACAACAGGCGCCTGCACGGCCCACTGACCACCACCTGATGGCACAAACATGTTCACCAAGCCGGCACTCATGAAAGTCCAGAAAGGCAAGCTGTCTACCGTTGCAAAGGATACAAACCAATCGGACAAGGTTTTTGCCAAACCGGAATCCACCATAATGGCCATAATCCCCGCGTAGAACGGGAATTGGATAATGATCCCCGCCCCACCCTTCACAGCCTCATTCAAAGAATTCAGCAAATTACGAGCATTGCCGTGCAAGACAATAGCCAAGAACAAGAAAGTGAAGTTAATCACGTTCAGGTTCAAACCACCTTGTTTGATCACGTAGTAGTTGAACAAGTATGCCAAGCCGGCAATACCGATCAACATTGCCAGGATAGTGCTGTTTTCTAATCTGGCTGCAGGACGGTTGTCAGCAGCGTTGGCAGCATCTTCTTGAGCCTTTGCGTCTTGTTCTAACAGCTCGGGCGAGATGTACACGCTTTCTTCTTCAGAAGGCATCATCAAACGGTTAACCAGCGGCACCGCAATGAACAACGCCAAAACAATCAGCAGATTGAAGGTGGAGAAAATTGTCTCGCCCGTACCGATAATGCCAATTTTGCTCGCTTGGAAGTGACCTTCAGTAGCGATAGTTAGCGGTACTGAACCCGCTAAACCACCATGCCACACAATAAAGCCCGAGTACGCGCTCGCTACCAGAAGGCGGTAGTCTACGCGTACTTTTTTGGCGATTTCTTTGGCGAACAAAGCACTCACCACCAAACCGAAACCCCAGTTGATCCAGTCAGCAATCAGGGCAACAAAGGTGACCAGAATAATTGCTGCGCCGGGGCTACGAGGCAATGAAGCCAAAGCCGACAAAATTGCTTTCACTGCTGGGGTGCTTGCCAACATGTAGCCAGCCATCAACACCAATAGCATTTGCATGGTGAACGATAACAAGCCCCAGAAGCCATTACCCCAAATATCTATTACCTCCATGGGAGTTTTACTTTCACTCCACATGGCGGCAACACCTGCCACTAAGGTCAGAATTACAACGAAGATATAAGGATCTGGTAAATAACGCTCAACCAGCCTTACAGAAAAACGAGTAATGGATTTAAACATTCGGATACTCCAAAAAAGTATTGTGCGAATTTCAATCCTTAGCCGCTTTTCTGCCTATCAGTAATAACCCTTATCTCGTTGTTAAGCTTGATCCAAAATTTGCTGTAAACCTTGTTTTTCCAACAAACTATTCAAATGTTCCCAATCATGGAAAGCAATTTGTAATTGGCCTTTATTTTTCGCACCCACTTTAAGCACAACCTTAGTGCCTAGGTGTTCAGACAACACGCGCTCTACGCGTTGGATATCGCCATTTTTTTGGGCAGAAGACGACTCTCGACCGTCTTTATCACTTTCTTCTGCCTCGCGTAGTGTCTTAGCCACTAGCTTTTCTGTTTCACGCACCGACAAGCGTCTGGCGATCACTTCATTTGCCAACATGATCTGGGTGGCAGGATCGGTAGCCAAAATACTGCGTGCATGCCCCATATCGATATCACCGGCCAACAGCATAATCTGTACAGGCTCAGCCAGATTAAGTAAACGCAGCAAGTTGGTGGTGGTAGAGCGGGATCTACCAATTGCTTGAGCCGCTTGCTCATGAGTCATTTCAAACTCTTCCAGCAAACGTTTCACCCCATGGGCTTCTTCAAGCGGGTTTAGATCTTCACGCTGTATATTTTCAATCAACGCCATAATGGCAGCGTTCTCATCTGCCACTTCGCGTATTAATACGGGGACTTTATCCAACCCAGCTAATTGGGCAGCACGGAAACGACGTTCCCCCGCAATAATTTCATACTTCCCTTTTTGTTTGCCTTTTAAAGGGCGAACCAAAATGGGTTGCATAATGCCTTGAGTTCGAATGGATTCAGCCAGTTCATTTAAAGCACCTTCGTCCATACGTGTACGAGGCTGGTATTTACCGGCGATCATTTCTTTAACGTACAGCTCAGAACCTGGTGCGGTGCTGACTTCTTTACCCAGGCTACCAATTACATTTGCATCTTCACCCAGTAATGCATCCAGGCCTCTGCCCAGCCCTTTAGGCTTACGTGTTGCCATGATGAATCCTTTTATTCTTTATCAACCTAATATTACGCAGCACTTTTTGCGCTTTTCTTCAGCTGCTTCACTAACTCTTTGCCAAACTCTACGTACGCTTTAGCGCCACGCGAGTTTTTGTCGTACACAGTACCTGGCATACCATGGCTAGGCGCCTCAGCAAGCCGCACATTACGCGGAATCACTGTTTTGAATACCTTGTCACCAAAGTGCGCTTCAATTTGCGCTGAGACCTGCTGTTGCAGCGTGACACGGGCATCAAACATCACTCGCAACAACCCAATCAGCTGTAGTTCTGGATTGATATTGCGGTATACGCGCTTAATGGTGTTAACCAGGTCAGACAAACCTTCCAAAGCAAAGTATTCACACTGCATGGGGATGATCACGCCATGCGCACTCACCAACCCATTCAGCGTCAGCAACGAAAGCGTAGGCGGACAATCAATCAAAATGATGTCGTAATCATCAGATGCTTCTTGCAGCGCTTTTTTCAGCTGTTGCTCACGCTCTTGCATCTGTACCAGATCAATTTCAGCCCCAGATAGCTCTCTATTCGCGGGCAAAACATCGTAACCCCCTGATTCTGAACGTTTTTTTGCCTCAGAAACCTTATTTTGGCCAATCAACACCTGATAAATATTGATCTCTGCTGCATTTTTATCAACGCCACTACCCATCGTGGCATTACCTTGGGGGTCTAAGTCTATCAACAGCACTTTTTTCTTGAGGGCAGCTAGTGCTGCCGCCAGATTAATCGCTGTCGTTGTTTTTCCTACCCCACCCTTTTGGTTCGCAATACAAAAGACGGAGGCTTTTTCTTTTTTGGCAGAAGCAACAGACATGCTCAAGACCCTTTACGTTTTAAATAAACCAAACAACGCTGGGCGTCCAATTCAGGAACGTCTAACGCTTCTATTGTCTCTACCATCCAATCAGTTTCTTGTTCCAATTGGTTGATTTCCTCTTCCGGCTGTTTTCCCTTCATCGCCATGATACAACCCTGAGCAGAAACATGACGACCTGCCAATGTGACAAAATCAGTCAAGGAAGCAAATGCACGTGAAATCACCACGTCTGCTTCGTAGCAATCTCCTACTTCTACTCGTCTATGCGTAGCCGTTAAATTAGGTAATTCCAACACTGCAGACATTTGACGTACAAATGCCATTTTCTTTTCCACAGCATCTACACAGGTAATGTTCCACGTGGAACTAGCCACAGCTAACACCACACCAGGCAAACCAGCTCCTGCTCCCACGTCTACAATACGCAGTGATTCTTTTTGTTGTTGTTCCATATATTTTGTTAGCGCTGGTATTACTGACAAGCTATCAAAAATATGTTGAATCAACATCTGCTCAGGATCACGCAGAGCAGTTAAATTATAAGTTTTATTCCAACGCTGTAATTGAGCAATGTAACGCAGCAATTTTTCTTGCTGCGCTTCACTCAATGCGAGGCCTAGTGTATTGCAGGCTGAAAGCAGCCTTTGAGAGAAATCCATTACGACTGTTTATTTAAATGTTTGGCAAGTGTGTGCCGTTTCAGATATACCAATAACAAAGAGACTGCCGCAGGAGTAATCCCGGAAATACGGCTAGCCTGACCTACAGTGGTAGGTTTAGCTGCATTAAATTTTGCCAATGCTTCGTTAGACAGGCCTTTGACCAAACTATAGTCCATATCCTCAGGGATAGGCTGGTTTTCAAAACCCGCTTGTCTTTCAATTTCGGTTTTCTGTCTAGAAACATAACCGGCATACTTCACTTCAATCTCTACTTGATGGCGTAAGTCGTCATCAAGTTCGGCATTGTCTTGCAAAATACGTTCTTGATCTACGCTAACCAACTGCAGCAAAGACTCATAACGTACTTCGGGGCGTTTTAGTAAATCATAAAGATTGTACTCACGCTCAATGCCCTTCCCTAAAACTTCACTCAATGTTTCACGTGAAACAAGTCTGGGGTTAACCCATGTTCCACGTAGTCGTTCAATCTCTTGAGCTAATGCATCACGTTTACGATTGAAAACATCCCAACGAGCGTCATCAATCAAACCAAGCTTTCTACCAATTTCGGTCAGTCGCTGATCTGCATTATCTTCGCGCAAGCTTAGTCTGTATTCAGCGCGCGATGTAAACATACGGTAAGGCTCGGTCACGCCTCTAGTAATGAGGTCATCCACCAATACACCAATGTAGGCTTCGCTACGTTGTGGAGTCCAACCCTCTAGACCACGAATTAATTGCACAGCATTTAATGCGGCCAACAACCCTTGAGCTGCCGCCTCTTCGTAACCGGTAGTGCCATTAATTTGACCAGCAAAAAACAAACCACGGATGGCTTTGGTTTCCAATGTAGGTTTTAGAGCACGAGGATCAAAGTAATCGTACTCAATGGCATAACCAGGGCGCAGAATTCGGGCATTCTCCAAACCAGGCAGGCTGTGGACAATTCCTAATTGGATATCAAACGGTAAGCTTGTGGATATCCCATTAGGATAAATTTCTGTACTCGTAAAACCTTCAGGTTCTAAAAACACCTGATGGCTAGTCTTGTCAGCAAACTTGTGAATTTTATCTTCAATAGAAGGACAGTACCTTGGGCCTACACCCTCGATGGTTCCTTCAGGGCTATACATAGGCGAACGATCTAAACCCGAACGAATGATGTCATGGGTTTGCTCATTAGTATGCGTAATCCAGCACGGTAACTGTTTAGGGTGCATCGCTGCATTCCCCATAAACGAAAACACCGGTACAGGATTCGTATCACCATGCTGTTCTTCCAACTGGGAAAAATTGATGGTGGTTGCATCAATACGCGGAGGCGTACCTGTTTTCAATCTGCCTTGTGGAAGCTTTAATTCTTTTAAGCGTTCAGCCAACGTAATAGCTGGTGGATCCCCTGCTCGACCACCCGAGTAGTTTTCCAAGCCTACGTGTATACGACCATTTAAAAAAGTACCGGCTGTTAGCACTACTGCTTTGGCTTTGAACCTGACACCAATTTGAGTAATAGCACCTACAACTTTATCCCCTTCAAGGATTAAGTCATCCACAGGCTGCTGAAATACCATTAGGTTTTTCTGATGCTGCACCATCTGACGAATGGCAGATCTATACAAAGAACGATCAGCCTGCGCTCGCGTTGCTCGTACAGCTGGACCTTTAGACTGATTCAAAATTCTGAATTGAATCCCAGCCTTGTCTGTAGCCAATGCCATTGCTCCGCCTAGAGCATCTACCTCTTTTACCAAATGCCCTTTTCCAATCCCACCAATGGAAGGATTGCACGACATTTGCCCCAACGTGTCCATATTGTGTGTGAGTAAGAGTGTAGAAGCCCCCATCCTGGCAGCAGCCAATGCGGCTTCTGTTCCAGCGTGGCCACCACCAACGACGATCACATCAAATTCGTCTGGATAAATCATTCTTGTATCTACAAAAAAACGTAAAAGATCATTATACGACTGCGTATTGCTTATTTTGTTTCAAAAGCCCTTTTACTTGCAGTATCTTTAAATTTATACGCATCTACCACAATGTTTCACGTGGAACATAAAACAAAAAGATGTTCCACGTGAAACACACATCTACGTATACAGATGTACTTTGCCCACACTGCAGATGCGTGAAATGTAGTGCTAGTGGTTTAGCGCATATAGTTATAACAATGTGTAGGCAGTGGATCGCTTAAGATTTTGATAACAAATTTTCTAGTGCATAAAAAAATGAATATCGTATCTAAGCTCCCCGATGTGGGAGTAACCATCTTTACTGTGATGAGTCAGTTAGCAACAGATCATCACGCTATCAATCTTGGTCAGGGCTTCCCAGACTTCAATACTGATAAAGCATTATTGGATGCTGTTTATGAAGCTATGCTTCAAGGCTATAACCAGTACTCGCCTATGAGTGGTCATCCACTACTAAAAAAAGCCATCACAGAAAAAACACAACTTCTGTATGGTGCGTACTATGATCCTCAGACAGAAGTCACGGTGACCAGTGGTGCGAGTGAAGCATTAATGAGCAGCATTCTTGCTTTTGTACATCCCAATGACGAAGTGGTAGTCATTGAGCCATTTTATGATTTGTATTTACCAGTCATTCAATTGGCTGGAGGCGTTGCAGTCCCCGTGTCTATGGAAGCGCCACGTTCTCCGGAACAAAGTTTCAGCATTGATTGGGACAAAGTAGAAAAAGCGATTACCAACAAGACGCGTATGTTAATTATCAATACGCCTCATAATCCTACTGGCGCCATCCTCAAGTCAGAGGATTTAGATGCTCTAGAAAAAATTGTCGCTAACTGGGACATTTTGATTTTGTCCGACGAGGTGTATGAACACCTGGTTTTTGATGGGGCTAAACATTTGAGCATGGCGACTAGGCCTGCACTGAAGAAAAACTCCATCATTGTTTCTTCATTTGGTAAAACGTTTAGCGCTACTGGTTGGAAGGTAGGCTACTGCTTAGCACCACCTGCGTTAAATACTGAAATTCAGAAAATTCACCAGTTTTCAGTTTTTTCAGTACCTACACCACTACAAGTAGGTTTAGCCAGATATATGGCTGATGCTAATACCTATTTAGACCTGCCTAACTTTTATCAACAAAAACGTGATCAGTTGTACCAAGGGTTACGTAATACACCATTCACTCCGTATCAAAGTGAAGGTACCTTTTTCTTATTGGCCTCATACGAAGGGTGGTCTGACAAATCTGAACTTGAGTTCAGCAAATGGTTAACCACGGAATACAGTGTAGGAGTCATACCTGTCTCAGCGTTTTACAGAAACCCAGAATCTAAAGAAGCAAACCAAAACCTCATACGATTCTGTTTTGCAAAACAAGAGCAAACCCTTGCTACAGCGTTAGAGCGTTTACCAAAAAAATAATCCTTTCACAGTTTGTTCACACCGTCCCCTATCAAGTTTTTGGTAGGGGATTTTTTATGCACAGGCTTCAAGTGTAAGGAACCAAATAGCAAAAGACAAGGTCGCTTTAGCCTGTGTAAAGAGTAGATGTAGTTAGTAGTTATTCACTAGTATTTATATATCTTTGGTAGTTAGTATAAGGGGTGTGGATAACTAGGATAACTCCTTGTAGCCCTTATTCTATGCACTTCTACAGAGATTTCCATCACAGGCAAAACTGCATAAGTCTAGGTGTATAGATTGGGCATAAAAATAAGAATCTCTGTAAACAATGTGGTTATCCAATACTCATCCACAACTAATCCTCAAGTCGTCCCTCTAGGACTTATCCACAGAAAATATATTTGCTGTCACGTGTACCTAAAACAACGTTAGCTTTTCAGCAAAGTTCATCTTGAAAAACTGTTGTCAAAAGGATGCTTTCAAAAAAAGTTCAGCAGCTCTTTCTTCCTAGTGTTGTTAACTATCATATATATCTATAGATGATTAATAATGGGTGTCTGTGGATAAGTGGTACAATCCTTTGAAAGCCTGATTATTCAACGCTTTAACCTATATTTTTGCTTGTTGATGGCTGAGCGTTTTGTTGAGGATGGTTTCTGGATAATTTTTGTGTATAAGTTTCATACGCCAGTTAAGCCTTTTCACTCCACAACTTATCCACAAGCACTTCCCCTGCAGCTATCCACAGGCCTTGTTTTTCAAGGGCCTTGCAGCGACATTGTTTAGATCAACATGTGCAAGATATACTCGCTGCATACCAGCAGTTTTTCTTACTTGATGTTGTATTAGCATGTCTAATGTCGCGGTCTACCGCCTTGCCTCTGACTGGCAGAAAACTCTAAAAAAAATTCCTGAGCACATACGCTGTTATGTGAAAGAAGCGGCAAACAGCCATAAAGAGCTACTGGCGTCGTATTTTTATGCCAGTTTGCTGAATGACCAGGCGGCAAACGTGTTCCTAAGTCATGATGAAGTGCAGAAAAGGTTGTCCAGTTCTCTGCAAAAATGGCTAAGCGAGCTTTTTTCGGTCACTCCCGATGATGATTTTGTGGCGTTAGTTGAGTTACAGCGCCAAGTTGGTGATGTGCACGCTCGTATAGATCTGCCGTTGTATCTGGTCTTAAGTGGTGCCCGACTGCTAAAAGAACGATTCTTTGAAATTGTTCAGGAAGAACCGCGCTTAGCATTGATAGATAAGATGGCGGCACAGCAATTTATTGCTGAATCCATAGACATTGCGATTGAGTTTATGAGTCGAGCGTACGCGGCGTCGTACGATAGAAAATCCAGAGCTGAAGAGTCCTACAGGGTGTTTGCAGCTGTGCATAACTCTGCTGCTGAACGGGGGCGTCAACGTGCGGCCTTGCTGGACTGGGAAAACAACCTAATGTTTGAGTTAGCCACAGGTATGGTGGATAAACAGTTATCCACTATCAATAGCTCAGAATTTGGACTGTGGTTTCACCATAAAGGGGCTCATGCGTTTGAGAACCTTAAGGAAACTCTGGTTATACAAAATACGATGGAGCACATCGATCAAGATGTTCTCCCCCGTTTTACACAGGCTAATTCGGCCAACCAGCTGGATGTGCTGCGTGAACTACGCACGCAAACCCGTTTGATTCTACTGAGTATGGATTTGCTGTTTGAACAGCAAAATGAGGTAGAGGCTGGGCGCGATACGTTGACCAAACTATTGGGACGTAAATATTTGCCCGTGGTTTTGGGCAGAGAAGTGGCTTACTCTCGACGTAGAGGTGTGAAATTCGCCTTATTATCCATAGACTTGGATCACTTTAAACGCGTAAATGATGAGCATGGCCACGAGTCTGGCGATGCTGTACTGCGTCAGTTTGCCGAGTTATTAAATGCACAATGCCGTGCAGGCGATTATATTTTTCGCTTAGGTGGCGAGGAGTTTCTCGTTCTGTTGGTGGATGTGAATGTAGACACCGCTTTGCGTATTGCCAAAAAAATTAGCGAACGCATACAGCGAGAGAAATTCATTCTGCCTTTTGGTCATGAATTGAACCTAACGGCGAGTATGGGTTTAGCGCTTTATGATGGTCATCCCGACTATACTCCTACGCTTAGGCGTGTGGATAAAGCCTTGTATCAAGCTAAACATGCCGGGCGTAATCGTATTGAGTTGATGACTTAAGCAATACGTTGTGGACATCTTTTCGTGTGTCCCAATTCTTTTGAATGTGTATAAACATGGTAGAACGTCTGGCCATATGGCTACAGTATTTATTGCCTAAACGCTTGTTAACACAGGCTGTGGGTAAGTTAGCGGCTCATCCTGGTGGTAGCTTAACGACGCGAGCGATAGAGTGGTTCATCAAACGGTATAAGGTGGATATGAGCGAGGCTAGTCAGCCTAACGCCGCTGCCTATGCGACGTTTAATGACTTTTTCACCCGAGAACTGAAAACAGGTGCACGCCCCATTGCCCAATCCGCGCTAGTAAGCCCTGTCGATGGTGCTATTAGTCAGTTGGGCAAAATACAGGTACAGCAGATTTTTCAAGCCAAGGGCCATGATTATTCTGCACAAACGCTGTTGGCTGGGGATACCTCTCTGGCAAAAGTGTTTGAAAACGGGCTGTTTGCGACCTTATACCTGAGCCCTAAGGATTATCACCGTATCCATATGCCCTGCACTGGCCGCTTACGTACAATGACCTATGTACCTGGTGATCTGTTCTCTGTGAACCCATCCACAGCACGTAATGTGCCGGGGTTGTTTGCTCGCAATGAGCGCGTGGTGTGTGTGTTCGACTCAGAGCGTGGCCCATTTGTGATGGTATTAGTGGGGGCCACCATCGTAGGTAGTATGAGCACCGTGTGGCATGGCCAAGTTAATCCACCGCGTTATGGTGAGGTTGTGCATTGGCAGTATGACGATCAACAGATTGTCTTGCAGCAAGGCGAAGAAATGGGACGTTTCTTGCTGGGCTCTACGGTAGTGCTGCTCTTTCCTGAAAACACCTACCAATTCGATTCAGACTGGTCTGCTACCGGAAAAATCTGCATGGGCCAAAGCATGGGCTCTGCATTGCATACTGAGTAATCATGATTGAACAAAATTCGTGGGCCGCGTTGCTACGGGGGCGTAATGGCTTGCGCTCCGTAGCTTTAGCCGGCGGCGTAGCGCTGCACGCCATTAATGTGTATTTAGTGACCACCATTTTGCCGTCTGTGGTCGCGGATATTGGCGGGTTGTCGTATTACGCGTGGAACATGACGCTGTTTGTTATGGCATCCATTATTGGCTCTGCACTATCCCCTAAACTCTTGCAGTCAGTAGGACTGCGCCACGCATTTGTGGTCGCCATGCTGGTCTTTATGGTGGGGACTATTGCCTGTGCGTTGGCATTTTCTATGCCTGCGATGCTTGTGGGTCGTACTGTACAAGGCTTAGGAGGCGGTTTCTTATTAGGCCTGTGCTATTCTGCCGTGCGCTTAGTGTTTCCCGAAGTGTTATGGCCTCGCGCCATGGTATTGGTGTCCAGTATGTGGGGTGTTTCTACACTGATAGGCCCGACGATTGGCGGCATTTTTGCAGAAAGTGGGCATTGGCGACTGGCATTTTGGTCGGTAATCCCTGTTATTGCGTTGCTAATGTTCTTGGTCTGTACCCAGATCGAGGCCGGAAAATCACAAGACAGCAAAAAACTGAAAGTGCCTATGGGCAAGCTGCTGGTGTTAGCCGTTTCAGTGCTGTGCGTGTCTTGGGCCAGTTTATCGGTGAACTGGATGGTCAATGCAGCAGGGTTAGTAGTAGCCATACTGCTTAGCGTATTAACAGGGCGTGCAGACAAGCATAGTGACGCCAATCTATTACCGCATGGTGCTTATCAATGGGGAGGCGTTTTAGCTGTGCTATACGGTTGTATAGCGCTGTTAAGCCTAGCCATAACGGTAGAGGTGTTCATCCCCTACTTTTTACAGACCATACATCATCAAAGCCCTCTGATTGCAGGCTATTTCATGGCGTCGTTGTCCTTTGCGTGGACGATGGGATCATTTTTGAGTGCAGGTCGTTCGCCCGCCACGACGCACCGCTATGTGCAAGTAGGGCCACTGGTCTCTGGATGTGGTTTGTTAGGCCTTGCCATCATGATGCCTATGGGCTTTGGTACAAGCAACATGATGTGCTTCTTGTTGATACCGTTAATGGCTGTGGGTGGTGGTATTGGTGTGTGTTGGCCGCATGTGCTGACGCGTGTGTATCAAGCCGCTCCCAAAGGGCAAGAGAACATAGCCTCTTCTGCCATTATCACGGTGCAGTTGTATGCGTTGGCTCTAGGGGGCGCATTTGCCGGTATGTTGACCAATTTGGCTGGCTTTGTGAATCCTGGCGGCTTTGAGGGTGCGCGCCAGGCTTCTGTAGTACTGTTTAGCGTGTTGAGTATTGGCCCTCTGCTAACGGTATGGCTGATTTACAAAGGGTTGTCCAAACACTGATTTACCCGCTAAACCCACCTTCTTTTATGTACTCTACTTCTTCGGGGGTAGAGTCTCGACCCAGAATCTTGTTTCGATGAGGAAAGCGGCCAAAACGTTGAACAATCTCACGATGGTGGTGAGCAAATTTCAACCCTTCACCAGTTTTTCCTCGTTCGTTTAGGCGCACAGCTAGATTTTGATCTTCTAGACTTTCAGAGTGCGTAAAGGGCAGATAACAGAACACTCGTAATTCTTGTGGCAAGGTGAGGTCACCTTTTCGTTCTATTAGTAGTCTAGCGTAGTGACGGGCTAAGCTATCAGTGGCATACATGTGACCACTTTCTCTAAAACAGTTGCGTGGAAATTGGTCCAGCAAGATCAGTAACGCTAAACCGCTGTCATCATATTGAATCCAGCTTTCCAATTCGCGACGAGCCGCTTGCCAGTGTAGGGCTTGGCAATGGTGGTGAAATTCACGGTCAAACTCTGTACTTTTATTAAACCAGTGATCTGCGTTTTCCGACCAAAATGCCAGAACATCATCATGAGCAATGGCGGACATAGGGTTCTCCTGAATGGATTGACATAAGAAATCCTAGCACACTAAAAAATTTTGGAACTTTACAAGCTGAAAAACTATGTTAGGGTTACACCCCATAAGCGATTAGCCCAGCGGTAAAGCGTTGTCATCTCTAGGTTGCAGCCATCAGTTCAAATGTGGCATCACCTACTACTATTCCGCACCTATGGGTGCGTTTTTTGATCTGTCTACACAGCGTCAAGCTTCATGCATTATGTACTGCAGACGCTCTTTGCAAGGTGTTACAGTGGTTATGGGGTGATACGCTTAGACAAAGTAAATTTCAGCTAGGACACAGCTGTGTAGGATTTAGGAAAAACGCGGCTATAAACAGACAAAGCGTTACAAATTAGCGATGTTAGGCGGAAAAAGCGTAATTTTAGCGTAGGAAAAGCAGTTTTAGAGTTGCGACGATTTTTGCTATGACTAGAGTATGTCCATACCCGTAGTGTCTATCCCTGACTCTGTACAACTCAAAACGACGGTTATCGTTGTGGTGTGCTGTTAGAATTCACGTCAACGTCCCCTTCTTACTTTTTGATGCAGAGCCCGCCATGTCTAAAGTATCCACTCAACTACTACTCATAGGTTTGATTTTGGTGGTGATTACGTTGGGCCTGAATATATATAGCAGCGTGACAGCAGATACGCTGCGAGGCGAAGAATTATTTTCGACTAACTGGTGGGCGCGTTGGTTTCCGCTGTACGGGACTGGGGGCGGATTGATGTTGGTAGGTGCTGTGTTGCGTTGTACAGGTAAAGGGCGCTAAATAATTACCTTGGTGATAGGGGTAGGGTGTAGCCTTCTATGCGCTAACGTTCCCCTAAGGTTAGCCCTTCTTGAGTAATGAGTAGGTCTTCAAGGGACTCTGCGGATTTTTCTAAAAAATCTATGCTCATTACCCCCATTCCTACTTCAAATACTTCCCCGTTTTCATTGAGCAAAATGGCTTGGCCACCGCTGTCATCGCCAATCATGAAATAACCCGGCATGTATTCCGCTACGTCATAATCTGCGTTTCTCGCAGTAAGTGCCTCTATTTCGTGCAGAGTTAAACAACCCTCTGAGCGTAAGCCATTACTCACCAAGAGTAGGTCTATATAGGCTTGAGGGAAGCTAATGGTAGAGCGCGACTCAGCAAACTGTATGTGTTCTAGCGACGCAGGCGAATTAACAGAGTAGTGGTCACGTAGATACTGTATATCTAGCATTGAAAACACCTACGCTATCTAAAAAGTCAAAATGAAATGGTAGTGCACATACTCTACTGTAGGGTATGTGCTTTTTGCTGCGTGTATTACTTACCAATACAGAAGCTAGAAAAAATTTCGCCCAGTAAGTCGTCGCTAGTGAACTCACCAGTAATAGAGCTTAGCGACTCATGGGCTAAGCGCAGTTCTTCGGCAAACAAATCCAATACCTGATCGCTGTGAGACGCGTGCTGTGCAGCAATGCTCAAGTGCTCGTTGCTGTTTTCCAGTGCACGTAGATGGCGTTCTCGTGCTAACCATGGGGACTCGCCGCCCCCTGTCCACCCTGCTATGTCTAGCAATGCGCTACGTAGGTTATCTAAGCCCTGCCCTTTCTTGGCCGAGATATGCAAGGTGCGGGCTTGTGGGTTATGTGCTGGCAACGCCGCAGAGGCCGTGTCGTCTAACAGATCGCACTTGTTGTAGACGTTCAAGATAGGTACGTCAGTAGGCAAGCGTGCGGTGATGGCATCATCGAGCTGATCGTTGGGCTGTCTGGCATCGTGTAGGTGCAAGATCACGTTCGCTTTGGCGATCTCAGCCCAGCTACGCTCAATACCAATGCTCTCTACGGTATCTTCCGTTTCACGTAGGCCTGCGGTATCCACGATATGAATGGGTACGCCGTCTAGGTGGATCAGTTGGGTGACGCGATCGCGGGTGGTGCCAGCAATGTCGGTCACGATAGCGATGTCATCGCCTGCCAGTGCATTCAGCAAACTGGATTTACCTACGTTGGGCTGCCCTGCTAACACGACGTGCAAGCCATCACGTAAGACCATGCCTTGTTTGGCTTGGCGCATCAGGTCATGCAGCGTTTGTTGTATGCCTTGCAACTGGGCTGCCGCTTGGTATTTTTCTAAGAAGTCTATTTCTTCTTCGGGGAAGTCTAAGGTGGCTTCTACCAGCATACGTAGATGCACGAGCTTATCGGCCAGCTCGTTCACATGCTGTGAAAATGCCCCCGACAATGATGCCATTGCACTTTTGGCTGCAGCACTAGAGGAAGCGTTGATGAGGTCAGCCACCGCTTCGGCTTGGGCTAAGTCCATACGATCATTTAAAAATGCGCGTTGGGTGAACTCACCGGGTTCTGCTAAGCGTAAACCGAACTCTTTACCTACTTCTAAGCAACGCTCTAGTACGCGGCGTAATACGGCTGGGCCGCCGTGGCCTTGTAGTTCAAGTACATCTTCGCCGGTGTACGAGTTGGGGGCGGAGAAGAACAGTGCAATGCCCTCGTCTATGCTTTGCCCTTCTGCATCGTTGAAGGGAATGTAATGCGCATGACGGGGTTTAAGTTCGGTGTTTAGCAGTGCTTGCGTAAAGGCACGCAATTGTGGGCCAGATACACGAATAACACCTATGCCGCCTCGGCCAGGAGCTGTGGCGATAGCAACAATGGGGGAATGGGAGGTATAGGACATAAGTGGCACACAAAAACGGCTGAAAACATCGTTATTGTAAGCCACCCGCCCCCATCACTGTATGCAGGATGGGGGCAAGGATGTGGTTACTGTTGTGCGCCAGCCTGTACTAGCATGTTGGCAGAGATATCAGCAATGCTACGTGTGCTGGTCAGCGTCATGGCCACGCGCATTTCTTTTTCTATCAATTGCAGCAGGTTGCGTACTCCAGCCTCACCAGCAGTAGACAGTGCGTACAAGAATGCACGGCCAATCATCACAGCATCAGCACCCAGTGCCATCATACGCACTACATCTAGCCCAGTACGGATACCCGAGTCGGCCAGAATTTTGAGGTCGCCTTTAACGGCATCTGCAATAGCCGGCAATGCACGGGCCGATGACAACACGCCATCCAACTGACGGCCACCGTGGTTAGACACCACAATACCGTCGGCACCAAAGCGTACCGCATCACGAGCATCATCAGGATCCAGAATGCCTTTGATGATCATGGGGCCTTTCCAGAAATCACGAATCCACTCTAGGTCTTTCCAGGAAATGGAAGGATCAAAGTTATTGCCTAACCAACCTATGTAATCTTCTAGGCCAATCTTCTTACCTAAGTAAGCAGAGACGTTACCCAGATCATGGGGTTTACCGTTTAGGCCCACATCCCACGACCACTGAGGGTGAGTAACGGCTTGCCAGTAACGACGCATGGCGGCATTGGGGCCACTCATACCTGAGTGCGCATCGCGGTAACGTGCACCCGGTACAGGCATATCTACCGTGAATACCAAGGTGCTGCAGCCAGCCGCTTGGGCGCGCTCTAAGGCGTTTTTCATGAAACCACGATCGCGCAGCACATACAACTGAAACCACATAGGGCGGTTAATTGCTGGGGTGACTTCCTCAATAGGGCAAACCGATACCGTAGATAGGGTAAAGGGAATACCGTGGGCGTCGGCGGCGCGGGCGGCTTGTACCTCACCACGTCGGGCAAACATGCCCGTTAACCCTACGGGGGCGAGCACCACAGGCATGGACAGTGACTCACCAAACAACTCGGTACTCAAGTCTAGATTAGACATGTCTTTGAGTACCCGCTGGCGCAGGGCAACATCAGACAAGTCTTCTACGTTACGACGCAATGTGTGTTCCGCGTATGCACCACCATCGGCATAGTGAAACAAAAAAGGGGGGAGCCGTTTTTTAGCGGCTTCTCTGTAGTCGGTAGCAGCAGAAATAATCATAGTAGCGGGTCCGGAAGAGAGAAACGGGTTAAGCGTTGGCGACGAGCATGGTTGTCGTCGTTCTCGCGTATGGTGTCCTGTACGTAATGCAGATGTTGGCTGATGGCGTGTTTAGCTTGTTCTGGATCACCCGCCAAGATGGCATTCATCAGGGTTTCGTGTTGATGCGTCAACATTTTGAGCACATTAGGCTGCGAACTTTGGAACATGGTGTTGCGGCTTTGACTGACCACCGATAGCAGTACATCAAAGAGCCCTCGCATGAACTGTATGAGCACAATGTTGTGTGAGGCTTCGGCGATAGACATGTGGAAGCGCGCATCGGCGCGCGAGGATTGCTCGGCATCACCTTGCTGCTGGTAATTCACCATGATGTCAAAACAGCGCTGTATGTTGTCTTTATCTTGGTCGGTAGCACGTAAGGCGGCATACCACGCGGTACTGCTTTCTAGTGCGTGACGGGCTTCCAGCATGTCGTAGTTATAGGCTGGGTCAGCCACGACCAATTGCGCCAAGGGCAATAAGTTTTTTTCTGGCCAATCTTGTATGGGTGACAGCACGAAGGTACCGCCCCCTGGACGGGTTGCTAATAGACCTTGGCTGGCCAGCGTACGTATGGCTTCGCGAACGGGGGGGCGAGACACATTTAACTGTGCTGCTAATACACGTTCAGCGGGCAAACGCTCGCCTGGCTTTAATTGTTGGTCACATATCAGTTGTTGTATTTGTTGTGCTATCTGGTCAGACAGGCGTAAGGGAGTGGACATCTTGTGGGCCCAGGATAGTAGAAATGTGGCGTATTTAATTGATTTTGGTATTACCAGATTATAACGTTTGTACGGATTTTTGTATCCCTACAAGGGTAAATACGGGTTTCGTGTAAAGTGGTATTACCAATATGATTCAGGATGTTTATTTTTTAGCTAGGTAAGTGAGTGGTCGTAGAGTGGGATGGATGTAGGCAAAGAAAAACCCACCATTACGTGCTTGCCGATTCTTCAGAAGAGTATTAACTATGAGTTCTTTCTACATGCTACTGGCGTTGGCTCCAATTGCTGTAGTGTTCTTGTTGATGGTTGTACTAGAACGCTCTGCAAAATTCTCCATGGGAGTTGCATACGTCGTTACTGCGCTGCTGGCATTGTTTGTGTGGAATGCCCAAGGTACCGTGGTTGCGGCGGCGACTGTTCATGGGTTGATTACGGCCATTACCTTGCTCTTTATCGTGTTTGGCGCGATTTTGCTGCTGAACACCTTGAAAGAAAGTGGCGCTTTACAAGCCATACGCCAAGGTTTTACTGACGTCTCCCCTGACCGCCGCATACAAGTCATTATTGTGGCGTGGTTGTTTGGCTCTTTGATTGAGGGCTCTTCAGGTTTCGGTACACCATCAGCGGTAGGAGCTCCATTGCTCTTGGCGTTGGGTTTCCCTGCCATGGCTGCGGTGATGTCTGTACTGATTATTCAGTCCACGCCAGTATCGTTCGGTGCTGTGGGTACGCCTATGTTGGTGGGTGTGCGCTCCGGTATTGATAACAAAGCCGATGTGGCCGCTCTGATCTCTCCTAGTACGCCTCTGGAGTACTTGCAGCAGATCGTGGATAACGTGGCGTTGGTGCATGCTCTGACAGGCTTTGTGATTCCTCTGATTCTGTGTGGTTTGCTGACACGTTTCTTTGGTGCGAAGCAATCCTTCCGTGAAGGTTTGGGCGCATGGAAATTTGCGTTGTTCGCTGGTATTGCGTTCACCGTGCCGTACTACTTCATCGCGACTATCTTGGGACCTGAGTTCCCATCTATGTTGGGTGCGCTGATTGGTTTGGCGATTGTGGTGCCTGCCGCGAAAAAAGGTTTCTTGATTCCTAAAACCACCTTTGATTTCCCTCCTCGTGATTCATGGGAAGAGAAATGGTTGGGTACGCTGCGTACTGTAGATGATGATCCTACGGCCAAAAAATTCTCCGTATTGCGTGCGTTCTCGCCTTACGTATTGGTTGTCGCTTTCTTGATCATTACTCGTACTATTCCAGCTGTAAAAAGTGCGCTGACTGGCCCTGATGCCACCATCACTTTTGCTAACCTGTTTGGTACAAAGATTTCTAGCTCTGCCCAGTTCTTGTTCTCACCAGGTTTTATCCTGATCGTAGTGTCCTTGCTGTGTATTGCCATCTTCAAAATGAACATGCAACAGTTTGGTCGCGGTATTAAGAACTCTGGTATCACCATGCTAGACGCGGCCCCTGCTCTGTTGTTGGCAGTGCCTATGGTGCAAGTGTTTATTAACTCTGCAGCGGCAGATGGTTCACTAAACAGCATGCCATTGGTATTGGCTCAGGGTGCGGCTGGTTTGGCTGGTCACAGCTGGCCTAACGTTGCTCCATGGGTAGGTAGCTTGGGGGCGTTTATTGCTGGTTCTAACACTGTTAGTAACATGATGTTCTCGTACTTCCAGTTTTCCACAGCACAGCACATTGGTCTGGGTATTGATGCATCAGCCATTGTGGTAGCGTTGCAGGCCGTTGGTGGTGCAGCCGGTAACATGATTTGTGTACACAACGTGGTTGCAGCGGGTGCGGTGGTAGGGATGATGAACCGTGAAGGTGAGATCGTTCGTAAAACATTGATCCCAATGGCCTACTATTGTATTCAGGCTGGTCTGATTGGTCAGGCTCTGATTACAGGCAGCATGGGCTGGTGGATTGCCGCCTTGGTATGGTTGGTCGCATTCTTCGGAATTCTGTCCAGCAACAAAGGCAAAGCTTTGAAAGTAGCAAACGCATAACCCGCCTTGCCCATTTAGCCATCCATATGGCGACATTAAGCCCCACGTATTGCACGTGGGGCTTAATGCTTTGGGGATGTAGTCACTTTCGTTTGAGTGTAAAAGCGGTGGCAAACAAGGTATGACGGTGTGAGCGAGTACAGTCATTACGTTATACACAGCCATAAAGAAACCGGAGCAGCATAAGCGCTGTTCCGGTTTCTTAGTGGGTAGCGATTAGGCTTTTGCTAAGGCCTTACGCACACCTTCTGCATACGCAGGGTCAGCTTGATGGAAGTGTTCTAGCTGTCTGTCGATGATGAACTGAGGTACACCAGCCATGGCAGCAGCAACGTTATCAAACAGTTGTTGCTGTTGATCTGGGCTCATCAAACGGAACAGGTCACCCGGTTGTGAGTAGTAATCACTGTCTACGCGATGGCTCCAGTGGTCAGCAGCTTTACCATCCAAGGCCAGAGGCGGTTCTTGGTAAGAGGACTCTTTCCATGTACCGGCGCTGTTAGGCTCGTAGTTAGGTTTGTTGCCTTGGTTGTCGTCTACACGCATAGCACCATCACGGTGGTAGCTATTGTGGAATGGGCATTTAGGCGCATTCACAGGGATCTGGTTGTGGTTGATCCCCAAGCGGTAGCGCTGGGTATCGCCGTAGGCAAACAATCTACCTTGCAGCATACGGTCTGGAGAGTAACCAATACCAGGAACCACGTTGCCAGGTGTAAAGGCAGCTTGCTCAATTTGGGCAAAGTAGTTGTCTGGGTTACGGTTCAGTTCCAACACACCCACATCGATCAGCGGGAAGTCGCCATGTGGCCACACTTTAGTCAGATCAAAGGGGTTGAGGTGGTAGTTCAGTGCTTGTTCTTCTGTCATCACCTGAATGCGCAGTGCCCAACGTGGGAAGTCACCGGCATCAATGTGCTCGTACAGGTCGCGTATAGCGCTTTCACGGTCTTCACCTACCAGCTTGCTGGCTTCTGCATTGGTGTAGTTCTCAATGCCTTGCATGGATTTGAAGTGAAACTTCACCCAATGGCGTTTTCCCTCGGCGTTGATCAGGCTGTAGGTATGGGAACCAAAGCCGTGAATTTGGCGGAAGTTTTTAGGTAGACCACGGTCACTCATCAAAATGGTGACTTGGTGCAGTGATTCGGGGTTCAGTGACCAGAAATCCCAGGCATTTGTCATGCTACGCAGGTGGGTTTGTGGATCACGTTTTTGGGTGTGGATAAAGTCAGGGAACTTCAGAGGATCACGGATAAAGAACACCGGGGTGTTGTTGCCCACCATGTCCCAGTTACCTTCCTCAGTGTAAAACTTCAGCGAAAAACCACGTACGTCACGCTCGGCATCTGCTGCACCAGCCTCACCAGCGACAGTAGAGAATCTGGCCAATACAGAGGTTTGCTGCCCTTTTTTGAACACATTGGCACAGGAGTACTGGCTAATGTCGTGTGTGGCGGTAAAAGTACCAAAAGCACCTGCGCCTTTGGCGTGTACTACACGTTCAGGGATACGTTCACGATTAAAGTGCGCCAGCTTTTCCAACAACCACGTGTCCTGCATCAAGACTGGTCCACGCGGGCCAGCCGTCATGGAATCATTGTTATGGCTGACGGGGGCGCCAGCAGCTGTGGTCATGAGGTCTTTCTTCATTGAAGCTCTCCTATTCGGGTGTATGTACAGGGGATCTGTATTGCACTCTATATGTGATCTATTCTAGGAGAGTTTGTTTCTTAGTTGAAATTGAATATATTGAAGAAGTTGATAGCTTTACTTAATCACTGCTGTGTATTCGCTTTTACCGGGGTAGAAACACAATCCTGATTTCGTCCGCGAATTTTTGCGGTATAGAGGGCTTTATCAGCAGCTTTATACAGATCCTCGAAAGAGCATAGCTGAGTGCTGGAGACCAAACCAGAGGAAAAGGTGTAATAAATTATGCTCTGGGCCGTACTGAACGGGTGTTTTTGCAGATGTACACGCAGTTTTTCTAGTAAGTCTTGTCCACAGCTAGTGGGGGAATTGGGCAATACGACTAAAAACTCTTCCCCGCCGCTGCGCCCTATTACGCCACCCGCCGCTCGTATAAGGATATCGGCCTGGGTAGAGAAATGGCGTAATACGGCATCACCCATAGCGTGACCGAAGTTGTCATTCACTGATTTGAAGTGATCCAGATCGATGATTGCCACCGTCAGAGACTGGTGTTGTCCTAAGCAATATTCATAGAGCTGGTGAAAGCGTTGAATGATTGCCCCCCTATTGGGGAGCCCGGTCAGGTCATCCGTTTTAGCAGCAAGTACGGCCTCGGCATGGGCTTTCTGTAAGGCGAACTCTTTGTTTTTGATGGCCGTGAAGTCAATGATTTGCACCATCGTCCACTGATTCGTAAACGTGACCTCTGTACCCCACATCCAGCGCCCATCTAGCATGACCACCTCAAATGTGCGTACGGGAATAGTACGGCGTTTGGATTGCACCGTGCTGATCCATTGCGATAAGGGGCCAATAATGCGAGGGCCTTTTTGCTGGTGAAAGCAGTGGCTAATGATGCTGTGAAAGGTTTGATCGCCGGGCTGTACGGCGTAGAGCTGCATGAACGAGGGGCTGGCAAAGTACAGCTGATCGTCTGCATTGAAAATGGCAACGGCGGTATTACTGGCCAACACCCACTGCCCTAATTCTTGTTGTGCTGCTATGCCGTTAGTAGTTGAAGGAACAGGCGGTGTGAGGAAGGAAGATGAGTCAACCATACGTTCCAGTTGCGAAAAAGATTCGAGGGCGCGATGCAACTGACGCCGTATTAAGAGAAAACAACTTGAGGTGTAGGCACTAAAAAGGGGCAGACGTTATGTCGGCCCCTTTAGGATAAATCAACGTCGCTTAGCGTTTAGCTGCAGCGGTTTCTTTGTCCAGTTTATGCATGATGTAGCGTTGCTGAGCGATGGACAAGGTGTTGTTCACGCACCAGTACAGAACCAGACCAGCTGGGAAGAAGAACATCATCCCCCCGAATACCAATGGCATGATCATCATGATACGAGCCTGCATTGGATCTGGAGGTGTTGGGTTCAACTTGATCTGCAGGAACATGGTGGCCATCATCACTGCTGGCAAGATGAACCATGGGTCACGTGCGGCCAAGTCTTGTACCCATAGGATCCATGGTGCACCGCGCATTTCCACGCTGCCCAACAGTACCCAATACAGAGCAATAAACACCGGAATCTGTACCACCATAGGCAAACAACCACCCAATGGGTTGATCTTCTCGGTACGGTACATTTCCATCATGGCGGCATTCAGCTTGGCTTTGTCGTCACCGTATTTGGCGCGCAGAGCTTGCAAGCGTGGTGTTACCAGTTTCATTTTGGCCATAGAGCGGTAGCTGGCTGCTGACAACGGGTAGAACACCAGTTTGATCAGCACTGTCAGTGCCACAATAGACCAACCCCAGTTACCTAGGAAGCTGTGCAACAGCGCCAACAGGTAGTACAGAGGTTTAGCCAGAATCGTTAACCAGCCGTAATCCACAACCAGATCTAGACCCTCGGCCAAGGAACCCATAGCGGCTTGGTCTTGTGGGCCTACCCACAGATCAGCAATCATGCTTTGGCTTGCACCAGGAGCAATGCTACCCATGCCTTCGATGGTACGAATAGCGTACAGGTTGTCGCTTACACGCAGAACTTGGTTGGTACGGGCGCTGTCTGCGGGTGGAACCCACGCTGTCGCAAAGTAGTGCTGTACGAAACCAATCCAGCCATTATTGGCTTGGGCTGTGTAGCTAGCTTTGTTCTTGTCTACATCCGAGAAAGAAATTTTCTGGAATTTATCTTCACTGGAGTACACCACAGGGCCAGTAAAGGTGTTGTACAGACGAGAGGAATCAGGAGGGTTGTTACCATCACGAGTCAACTGCAGATATACAGAAGGCTGGATCGTAGCGTCACTCACGTTGAACACGTCGTGTCGTACCTGAATGGCGTAGCTGTCGCTACCCAAGGTAAAGGTTTTTACTACACGAACGCCATCGGCAACGGCTTCAAACACCAGTGTACGCACGTTGGCGCTATCGACAGTGTTAGATACCAGACCGTAGGGGGTCAGGTGAGTAGGATAGCTTTGACCTGCTGGCGCACCCACAATACCGCTTTGTACCATGTACACCGAGTCGGCAGAGTTATCCAGCAGCACCATTGGTTGATCAGGCGCTTCAGGGGAGTTGTACTTCAGCAGTTCAGCTTTGACCAACTGGGCACCAGTAGGATCAAAACTCAACTTATACACATTGGTCTCAACCTGTACAAGTTCGGTGCTGGGGGTAACCGCAGCACTGACAGGCAATTCAGCAGGCGTGCTGGCTGTCGCTGGTGCGGCTGATGGGATGCTAGCGTCGGACGTGCCGGTTGCTGTAGGTGCACCATCAGTGGTGGCCTGTGCAGTGGTTTCGCTTGCAGGGGTACTGGAAAACAACGAAGGTTTGCCATTGTACTCTTGCCAGTTATTCCATAGCAGCAGGAGCGAGAAGGAGAAGATCATCCAAAGGAGGGTACGACGAATATCCATAGCGCCTGTTTCACAATATGAAGCTGAGCAAACTTAGCAGTTTAACGCAGCTTGATGCTGGACTGATAATTTATGTAGATGTTACAGGGTTAGTGATTACATCCAGGGTGATTATCATGGGAAGTCTGCCCGGAATCAGGCTTTTCAGTGGCGACTGACAAGCGATTTTTGACCGGGGGAACGGGATCATAGCCACTACTACCCCAAGGATGGCAACGAGCAATACGACGAATGCCAAGCCAAAGTCCTTTTAGGGCTCCGTGTGTCTGAATGGCTTCAATAGCGTAGGCGGAGCAACTGGGGCTGTAACGACAACAGCGGCCTAACCAGGGGCTGATCACATACTGGTAAAACCGTATGGGGGCGATCAGCAAGGCTTTGATCATTGTTGTACCCGTTTGAGGTGTTCTTCTGCTTCGTTACGTACCAGTTCTTTTAATTGGCGTAGCGAAATATCGGGTACTTTGCTGTGCAACCTAAAGACATAATCGCGAGCAGGTAGCAGATGACGCTGGTGCCTGAAGGTATCGCGCAATATGCGTTTGATTTGATTACGGGTGACAGCCAAAGGAGCAGAGCGCTTGGGGATAATTAATCCCAGGCGGGCTTGTTCCTGTGGAAAACTCTCGCCAGATGAGCGTGGAGTATTTACAACGAACAAAGCCCCTCTGGCGATACGCCGGCCTTTGAGGGCCTGCACATATTCGGAGGGGCGTTTTAAACGGGCAGTGGCTGGAAATGTTGTGACCATGATTGCTCAGGCACTAGAATGTGCCAGCCATTTTCCGCTAATTATACTGCTAGGCGTTTACGGCCTTTACCACGGCGTGCGTTCAGAACAGCACGACCAGTGCGGGTTTTCATACGGATACGAAAGCCGTGAGTACGTTTACGGCGAGTAACGGAAGGTTGATAAGTGCGCTTCATGGGGATTTATCCACAAATAAAGGTGCCGCCAGAAAACGCCTAATAAGGGCCTACATCCGGCAACCATGCCGGCCTCTGGCAACAAAGAATTCTTGAAAAGCTCACCATTTCAGCAAACTTTTGGCTTTTAGTCAATTGTTTAGGCCATCAATTACAATGTAAATTCTACTGTCTGTGGATAACTGGGTGCCACACAGGGTAGAATCGAGGTTTACACAAGTGAGAAATATGAACGAATTTTGGCAGTCTTGCGTTCAGACGCTTGAACAGGAGCTCCCGCCGCAGCAAATTAGTGCTTGGATACGCCCTTTGGTTCCTTTGGAATACGATGAAGGGCAGGCAATCTTGCGCCTGTCAGCGCCGAACCGTTTTAAATTGGATTGGGTGCGTAAGAATTTTGCGCACCGTATACAGGACTTGGCCAGTGAGTGGTTCGGTCGTCCTGTTGAGCTTGCGTTAGAGCTGGCTGCTAATGCGCCTGCCGCACAACCTGCTGTGCCACGTCGTATGCCATCAGCGGCATCGGGCGTGGCTGCACCGTCTGCGATGGGCGGTGGTGAACCGATGGCTGAAGCCCCTCTTGTGAATCCCGCAGCCGTTGTGGCTGATGCGGTACACGAGCGTTCGCGTTTGAATCCTGAGCTGACTTTCGATAACTTTGTGACCGGTAAAGCCAACCAGCTAGCGCGTGCTGCTGCGTTGCAGGTCGCCGAAAACCCTGGTGTGTCCTATAACCCGCTGTTCTTGTACGGTGGTGTGGGCTTGGGTAAGACTCACTTGATTCACGCGATTGGTAACGCCCTGCTGGCAAATGGCACAGGTATGCGCGTACGTTATGTGCACGCAGACCAATACGTGTCTGATGTGGTGAAAGCGTATCAACGCAAAGCGTTTGATGAGTTCAAACGCTACTACCACTCGCTGGATTTATTGTTAATTGACGATATTCAGTTTTTCGCTGGCAAGAACCGTACCCAAGAAGAGTTTTTCTATGCGTTTGAAGCGATGGTGGCTCAGCGCAAACAGATCATTATCACGTCGGACACGTATCCAAAAGAACTGTCTAATATTGATAGCCGACTGATTTCTCGATTTGACTCTGGTTTGACGGTAGCGATTGAGCCGCCCGAACTAGAGATGCGGGTCGCTATTTTGCTGCGTAAAGCACAGACCGAAGGCATTGTGATGCCCGAGGAGGTGGCGTTCTTTATCGCTAAGCATTTGCGCAGTAACGTGCGTGAACTGGAAGGTGCGCTGCGTAAGGTGTCTGCCTATGCACGTTTCCATGGCCGCGACGTGCTGAGTGTAGAAGTCTGTAAAGATGCCCTGAAAGATTTACTCTCTGTTTCCAATGGGCAGATTACGGTAGAAAACATTCAGAAAACGGTAGCAGATTTCTATAAAATCAAAGTAGCGGACATGTACTCAAAACGACGTCCTGCTAATATTGCTCTGCCCCGCCAAATTGCTATGTATTTGGCCAAAGAACTCACTCAAAAAAGTTTGCCAGAAATTGGTGAGTTGTTTGGTGGGCGGGATCACACGACGGTGCTGCATGCGGTGCGTAAAATTACTGAGGCACGCAGCAAGCAGACAGAGTTGAATCACTCTTTACACGTACTTGAACAAACCCTGAAAGGATGACCATGCAACTTGTACAAGCCTCTCGTGACGCATTGCTCAAGCCATTATCGACAGTAGTAGGGATTGTCGAGCGTCGCCACACCTTGCCTATTCTTGCCAACATTCTTTTGCGCAAAGAAGGCTCTAGGGTTTCGTTTATTGCCTCCGATATGGAAGTGCAAATCACCACTCATGCTGATTTTGGTGTGGGTGATGAGCATGTAGCGACTACGGTTGCTGCACGTAAATTACTGGATATTCTGCGTGCACTGCCTGATGTGGGCGACGTAGTGTTGTCTCTGGTAGATGGCAAACTGATTGTGCAGTCGGGACGTAGCCGCTTTGCGCTGCAAACCATGGATGCTAACGAGTTCCCTACTTTGGCTCAGCCAGAGCAGTGGGATGTGTCGTTGGCGCTGCCACAGAAAACACTGAAACACTTGTTCAATACCGCCCACTTCGCGATGGCGCAACAAGATATCCGTTACTACTTGAACGGTATGCTGTTTGTGTTTGAACCCGGTTGGGTACGTACTGTGGCAACAGATAGCCACCGTTTGGTACATAACGGTACTGAGATCGAAGGTTTGGAAAGCCGCCAAGATGTCATTGTTCCACGTAAAACAGTGCTAGAAATGCAGCGCTTGTTGGGTGAGATCGATGATGCGGTACAAATCCAAGTGGCCGGTGGCCAGATTCGCTTCAGCTTTGACCAAGTTGAGCTGATCTCCAAGTTGGTGGAAGGGAAATTCCCTGATTTCACCCGCGTGATTCCATCTACCTATACGCGCCACTTCACGGTTAACCGTGAAGCGCTGCAAGGTAGTTTGCAACGTGCGGCTATTTTGACCACCGACAAACTTCGTGGCGTACGCGTGAACTTGGCGAACCACCAGTTGCGTATTTCTGCTTCCAACGCGGAGCAAGAAGAAGCCAACGAAGAAATTGAAATTGACTACGAATTTGAACCGCTGGATGTAGGCTTTAACGTCAGCTACTTGCTGGATGTATTGGCTAACGTCAAAACCGAACAGGTACGCTGGTCGGTGCAGCCTGATTCCAATGCATCGGTGCTGATCACTCTGCCTGATGAGGATGCATTCAAATACGTTGTCATGCCAATGCGCATTTAAGCGTTGGCTTACTAAGGGTATAAACAATACATGTCAGATCAAAGCACTCCAAACACCGAGTACGGCGCCGATTCAATTCGCATGCTCAAAGGCCTGGAAGCGGTTCGTAAACGCCCAGGCATGTACATTGGCGATACCTCGGACGGTACCGGTTTGCACCACATGGTTTTCGAGGTGGTGGATAACGCCATTGACGAAGCCTTGGCGGGTCATTGTGATGAGATTCTTGTCACTATCCATGCAGACAACAGTATTTCTGTTTGCGATAACGGGCGCGGTATTCCTACCGACATTCACAAAGACGACGAAGAGCAACGTAGTGCGGCTGAAATCGTCATGACTGAACTGCACGCCGGCGGTAAGTTTGACCAGAACTCCTACAAGGTGTCTGGTGGCTTGCACGGGGTGGGTGTGTCGTGTGTGAACGCCTTGTCCGAGTGGCTGGATCTGACAATTTGGCGTAATGGTCATGAGCATTACCTGCGCTTTCAGCGTGGTGAGCGTGTAGAACCGTTGAAAGTGGTGGGCGACACTACCAAAACAGGTACACAAGTACGCTATCTTGCTGACCACGAAATTTTCAATAATATTGAATACACCTACGAGATTTTGGCAAAACGCTTACGCGAACTGTCATTCTTGAATAACGGTGTGAAAGTTAAGCTGATTGACGAGCGCCAGAACAAAGAAGAAGACTTCGCGTTTTTGGGCGGTGTTAAAGGCTTTGTGGAATACATCAACCGCGGTAAAAGCGTGTTGCACCCTAACGTGTTCTCGGTAGAAACAGAGTCCGAGGCAGGTGGTGTGTTGGTGGGCGTGGAAATCGCCATGCAGTGGAACGACAGCTACGCCGAAAACGTACTGTGTTTCACCAATAACATTCCTCAGCGTGATGGTGGTAGCCACTTAACTGGCTTGCGTGCTGCGATGACTCGCGTGCTGAACAAATACATCAGCGACAACGAGTTGGCTAAACGCGCCAAGGTAGAGACTTCTGGTGACGATATGCGCGAAGGCTTGGCTTGCGTGTTGTCAGTGAAAGTACCTGAGCCAAAATTCAGTAGCCAGACCAAAGACAAACTGGTGTCCAGTGAAGTACGTCCTGCTGTAGAAGACGCAGTAAGCCGTACCTTGGAAACTTGGTTGCAAGAAAACCCAGCGGATGCGCGCTCGGTTTGCAACAAAATTATCGAAGCAGCGCGTGCCCGTGAGGCCGCTCGTAAGGCTCGTGAAGTAACGCGTCGTAAGAGTGTGCTGGAAGGTGCTGGTTTGCCCGGCAAACTGGCTGACTGCCAAGAAAAAGACCCGGCGAAATCCGAACTGTACATTGTGGAGGGTGACTCCGCGGGTGGTTCGGCTAAGCAAGGCCGTGACCGTAAATTCCAAGCGATTTTGCCGCTGCGAGGCAAAATTCTGAACGTGGAAAAAGCACGTTTCGACAAACTGATCAGCAGCGAACAGGTCACTGTGTTGATTACCGCACTGGGTACCAGCATTGGCCCAGACTTTGACGTCAGCAAACTGCGTTACCACCGCATTATCATCATGACTGACGCGGACGTGGATGGTGCACACATTCGTACCTTGTTGTTAACGCTGATCTACCGTCAGATGCCTGAGTTGATCGAGCGTGGCTACATCTACATTGCGCAACCACCACTGTACAAAGTGAAAGTGGGCCGTGATGAGCGCTATCTGAAAGACGAAGCGGAAGAAGCCCAGTTTATGCTGAGTATCGCCGTGAAAGATGCGCAATTGCTGCCACGCGAAGGTGCAGAGCCTATTACTGGCAATGCGCTGGAAAGCTTGGTGCGTCAGTATGTATTGGCTGACCAAGTGATCGATAAGCTGTCCAAGCTAATGGATAGTGAAGTGCTGTCGGCGATTGCTGAGGGTAGCGTTATCAAGCTGGACGACGAAGCTGCTGCACAACAATCTGCAAAAGAGCTGACAGAGCGTTTGCAAGACCCTGCCAACCCACACCTGTTTAGCGTCAGCGTAGAGCAAGACGATGCGGGCCAGTGGCGTTTGCTGGCTAACCGCCTGCACCATGGTAACGTGCGTGTGAGCGTGTTTGATAAAGCCTTCTTGCGTGGTTCCGACTACCTGACACTCAGCCGTGCTGGTCAAACCTTCTTGGGTCTGATTGGTAAAGGTGCGATGGTCATGCGTGGTGAAGGCGACCGTCGTAAAGAGTCGGCCATTGACGACTTCCGTGATGCTATGCACTGGCTGCGTTCCGAAGCAGAACGTGGTGTGTCAAAACAGCGCTATAAAGGTCTGGGTGAGATGAACCCCGAGCAGCTGTGGGAAACCACCATGGACCCATCTGCCCGTCGTCTGCTGCAAGTACGTATCGAAGACGCTATTGCAGCGGATCAAGTATTCACTACCTTGATGGGTGATGAAGTTGAGCCACGTCGTGCGTTTATCGAAACTCACGCCTTGCAGGCAGGCAACATTGACGTGTAATGGCATGTGGATTTCCACACCAGTGTGATCAATGAGGTTTGAAAAAACGGACTACTTTTACGTGGTCCGTTTTTTTATGTGGCTGGTATTTTTACTGGTACATAACGCTTTTATGCCGGGCCCTACTTTCCAAAACAACGGCCCCTAGTTTTACATCAAATCTGTTGTAAATGTAAATTACATCATTTATGATGTTTTCTGTTTTTACGCCTTATTTGATGTATTTGAAGAACACATCATTTATGCTGTACTTGTTTAAGTTAGCTGTGAGACATGATGATGAAATCGGTATTGTTATTAAAAGTGGAGCAGCTCTCACCGCTTATTCGCTCGCTACGAGAAGAAAAGGGGTGGAGCCAAGCGGAACTGGCTCGTAGGCTGAACACGACTCAGCAAGCGGTTTCTCGTATGGAGAAGGATGCCTCAGGGCTTGCTTTTGCGCGGGTGTATGAAGTGCTATCCGTGCTTGATACACAGCTAGCTGCTGAGCCTAGGCGGCCCTTCAAGGATTCTATTGAGGGCTGGTAATGCGTGTTCTTGATATTTGGATGAACGGCCTTTTGGTGGGGCAGTGGCATCAGCAAGGCAGGACTGCTTCTCGACTTGTGTATGCCCCATCGTGGGTGGAGCATCCACAAGGTAGGCCACTGTCTCTCTCATTGCCAATGACTGGCACAGGGGATGGACTGCGCGGTGCGGTAGTCGACAATTATTTTGATAATCTTCTGCCGGATAACGAGGCAATACGTCGTCGTATAGGTGCACGATTCAAGGCTACATCCTTGGATGCTTTTACTTTGCTACAGAGTATTGGCCGTGATTCTGCCGGAGCGGTGCAGCTACTTCCTGAGGGTACAGCGCCACAGGATGTGAAGTCCATCAAGGGTAGGGCCTTAACGGAAGCGAAGGTTGCAGAGCACCTTAGAGGCGCGATTTTGTCTACTGGGGATAGCTCAAGTGACGACTTCCGTTTTTCATTAGCGGGTGCACAAGAGAAAACGGCGCTGCTGTGGCATAAAGGCTCTTGGCATATCCCAGAGGGGGCAACGCCAACCACCCATATTCTTAAGCTACCGCTAGGCTTAGCAGGAAACGCACGTTATGACTTGCAGCACTCCATAGAGAATGAGTGGCTTTCAATGGAGCTATTGAGGGCAATGGGGTTGCCCATTGCAAAAACGCAGATAGCTCAATTCGAGGACCAGCGCGTACTCATTGTGGAGCGATTTGACCGGCACGTTCATCCAGATGGTTGGATTGTTCGTATCCCGCATGAGGATCTGCTGCAGGCGCAAGGGTTACCATCGCATCTCAAGTATGAATCGGATGGTGGGCCTGGCGTGTCAGATATCATGGGGCTTCTGCGTGGTTCTGCTAATGTTACAGACGATAGGCAGACCTTCTTCAAGGCGCTACTGTACTTTTGGTTGCTTGCTGCCGTTGATGGCCATGCTAAAAATTTCAGCATAGCGATTGCGCCGGGCGGAACCTTCAAACTTGCTCCGCTCTATGATGTACTTTCCGCTTGGCCTTGGGTGGGAAGCGGTGCCAATCACGTTCACCTTAGAAACGTCAAAATGGCGATGGCGGTGCGCACTAAAAACCCACACTATCGTATGAATGACATTTATAGAAGGCATTGGCTTACTGTGGGTGAACAGTATATTGGTGTAGAGCCTACAATGGCTATTCTTGGTGAGTTACCCAGCATCGTAGATGGCGCCATTAATGCTGTGCAAGAGCTTGTTCCCGAAGGGTTTCCAGCGCATATAGCAGATACAATCTTTGAGGGTATTAGAAGTAATCTGGCTCGCCTTGCTTTGTAGTGCAGACATGTTGCCATGTCGATCGACGTTTGTAGAGTTGCCATTGGCCAAGTCTTTCATAAACGCTGGTCTACTACTGTAAAAATCTATAGTTTCTTTGCCCTGTAGTGAGTTCATTTCGTTGTTAAGATGAACGCAGTTAAAAACAGAAAATTAGTTAACAACGCTTTGTTTGGAAATAGAATGCGCCTAGACAAGTTTCTTGGTGAGAGCACCGATCTCAGCCGCTCTGATGCACGTAAGGTGCTTAAAAGTGAGGAAATCACGGTTAACGGCGAGGTGGTCACTAAAGGCACCTACGTGGTGCAGGAAGGCGACGTCGTTAAGTGGGAAGATGACGTGCTTGAGCTGATTGGTTTGCGTTACCTGATGCTCAATAAGCCGGCGGGTTACGAGTGCAGTCTGAAAAATAGCGCTTACCCTTCAATCATGACGCTGTTGGATATAGAAAAGCGTGACCGTTTGCACACCGTAGGTAGGCTGGATGTGGATACCACCGGGCTGATTTTGATTACGGATGACGGCCAATGGACGCACCGTATTATTTCACCGCGTCACCAGTGCGATAAGGTCTATGTAGCGACCTTGGCAGAGCCGTTGCCTGATAATGCTGAAGCGCTCTTTCAAGCCGGTATTTTGTTGAACGGTGAAGACAAGCCTACGCTTCCTGCTGTGCTAGAACGCATTGATGAGCGCACGGCACGACTCACTATTCAGGAAGGCAAATACCATCAGGTTAAACGCATGTTTGCCTCGTTGGGGAACTTGGTTCTGACCTTGCATCGTGAGCGTATTGGTTCTTTAGCGTTGGATGACACGTTGGAACTCGGCGAGTCTCGCTACTTAACCCCTGCCGAAGTGCAGCAGTTTGTAGAAGAAGGCTAACGTGGTTTTCCTACTCCTACGCCACTATTTGCGTAGAGATTGGGTAAAATGACTTAGCAATCAACGGGGCCTGCGGCTCATCACGTTGAAACCACTATTTTTATCTTTTGATGGCCCATTACTAGCATGAAAAAAGTTGTCCGCGCCAAGCTGCACGGTATCACCATTACCGGAGCGGATCTGAACTACCATGGTTCCATTACCTTGGATCCGGAAGTCTGCGAACAAGCAGGTATTTTTCCGATGGAGTTCGTGGAAATCTGGAATAAGCAAAGCGGTGCGCGGATTTCTACTTACGTGATTTATGGTGAGCCAGGCTCACGCTGCTGCATTTTGAACGGTGCTGCTGCACGTACGTGCCAGAAAGGCGATCAGGTCATTATTTGCGCATCCGAGTATGTGCAAACCGCTGAGCTGTACGATCTGCGCCCTACCGTGCTGACTTTCACACCTGATAATCAGATTGATGAAGTCATGCACTACGAAGTGCGTAAAACGCCTGAGCGCGATTTTGATTTCCGCATCGTGCGTGACGACCGCCCTACTTCTGATCAGCGTACGTTGGTGGATGTAGATGTGGCTGCCCTGACTGCTGATCTTAAAGCGCGTGGGTTAAGTGATCATGCGATTGCGGATGTGCTGTCTTGCCATCTGTCGCAGTTTGCGCGTTAAGGTGTTTTAGCGGTGTCTATACTGCGGTAGAGAAACGTGTTGCGGTATAAGTTGAATAAGCCCCTGTAGAGATGCAGGGGTTTGTTTTTTGGGCTGTACAAGGTTGCTTACGATAATAGTTTGTAAGGCTGTGACGCTCTATTCATCGCACGCGCTGGGAACTGCAGGAATACTTTTTGTGATTTGTACACCAAATCAAAAAAGTTTCCTCTCCGTCCCCCGGCTGTTCTGAATGTGGAGAGGTTTACAGCCCTTTCTTGTGTGCCGTTGGCCTGTTTTTAATGAGCCAATTGAATGGCGTAATCCTCATACAAAAGCGGGACATAGAACACTGGCATGTCTATATTTGTGCTTAAGACATAGTATCTATACATGTACTACAGGCACTTTTTATAGCTTCTGATTTCTGACTGTGGATAAAGTTTGACCCTCTTGATTGCGTGTTGTTATGTAGCGTGAGCTGGCTAGAGCAAAGCCTAAGGCTACAGCCGCTAATAGAGGGAGGGCTTATCGCACACCACGCGATACATTCTCCGTTACGGTGCTTGAATGCAGCTAGGCCTCCCCTCCTTTCCCAAGAGTGGTGGCTTGTTAAAGGCGCAGTCAGAATGTGCTTTTATTTGTTGCAGAAGGACCCACTATTCTCATCAGCAACTACTCTAAAAACCGTGGCAAGCCATGAAGGGAAGGCGGAGGGAAGTATTTTTTTATTTGGTGTACAAATTAAAAAATACTTTCGCAGCCTAAGGCTACGGCAGCCCAGTGCTGGCACGTAGCAATGATGACTAGCTACCACAGATACTTAAGTACTGCCCCCGCCACCATAAAAAAAGCCCGACGCAAGCATCGGGCCTTTTCTACAGCTTGGTGAAAAACTTACACCAAACGTACCAACCAACCGTGTGGATCTGGAGCGCGACCGTACTGCAGATCGGTCAATGCTTGACGCAGTTCCATGGTGATTTTGCCTGCTGGTGCATCTGGGTTGCCAATTGCGAAGTCATGGCCTTTCAGTTGGCCAATAGGGGTCACCACAGCAGCTGTACCACACGCAAAGGCTTCTACGATATCGCCGGAAGCAACGCCTTCGCGCCATTCTTCAACGGTGATACGACGCTCCTCAACCTCGTGGCCGCGATCGCGTGCGAGTTGGATGATGCTAGCGCGGGTAATACCTTCCAAGATGCTGCCGGACAGTGCTGGGGTCAGTAGGCTGCCGTCTTTGCGTACCAAGAACAGGTTCATACCACCCAGTTCTTCCAAGTATTTGCCTTCTACGGAATCCAAGAACAGTACTTGTGAACAGCCGTTGTCGCTGGCTTCTTGTTGTGGCACTAAGGATGCCGCATAGTTACCACCACATTTGGCTGCACCGGTACCGCCACGGCCTGCGCGGTTCAGCTCTGTAGACAACCAGATAGATACGGGTGCTACGCCTTTGGCGAAGTAGGCACCGGCTGGGCTGGCAATCACGTAGTAAGCGGCGCGTTGTGCAGCGCGTACGCCTAGGAAGCTTTCGTTGGCAATGGTAAATGGGCGCAGGTACAAGCTGGTTTCTGCTGCAGAAGGCACCCAGTCAGCGTCGGTTTTGACCAGTTGTTTGATGGATTCTACGAACAAGTCTGTAGGCAACTGAGGCAAGGCCAAGCGGCTGGCAGAACGCTGCAAACGAGCGGCGTTGGCGTCGGGACGGAATGTCCAGATAGAGCCATCAGCGTGACGGTAGGCTTTTAGGCCTTCAAAGATTTCCTGACCGTAATGCAGCACCGATGACGCAGGATCCAGTTGCAGTGGGCCGTAAGGCTGAATGCGGGCATCGTGCCAACCTTGCTCGACGCTCCAATCAATGGCAGCCATGTGATCGGTGAAGTACTGACCAAAACCCGGTTTAGCCAGAATGGTGGCGCGATCTTCCGCGGAACGTGGATGAGTAGAACGGTTGATACTAAAGGCCAGCGATGGCTGAGCGGATTCGGTATTCATGTCAAAGCTCTGCTAAGAGGAAATAAACAATCCTTTAGTGTATTCCAAACTGGGCAGAATGGTGACGCCCTTGCTGGTTCTCCACGATTTTTAGGCAGGATTATGTGGTTGGTCGTGAAAACGCAAGGTAAAACATGTGCCGTGGCCGTCTGCAACAGGGGAAGTCACTTCTAATTGCCACGATTGCATCTGGCAAACCCGTTTCGCAATGGCAAGGCCTAAGCCTGCTTGGTGTTCAAGCTCGCTGCCGGTGTTCGAGGATATCGTCGCTTGCGGGTCTACGAGTTGGTCTGTGTGCCTATGGCTGAAATAGCGCTCAAAGATAGAGACCAGTTCGTCTGCGGCAATACCTGGGCCATCATCCGTAAACTGTAGGCCGTTGTCGATTGAGGTGACGGTTAAGGTTGCAGGGGCTGCGTGGGCGATGGCGTTACGCAAAATATTGCGTATGACAGTCATTAGGGCATGGTGGTTGAGGCAGGGACGCTGAGCGGTGTCCACCCTGTTTTTAATCACTAATTTAGCGTTTTCGGCATCTTGTGCTTGCCCTTCTATGGCGTCTTGCATGCAATCATAAAGGGAGATTTCAGCACGGGTCTCGGTATCACCTGCATGGCAAAGGTTGTAGGTGCTTTCCAGTGATTGTTTGATGTCATGCACGGCGTGCACGATGCGCTGTAGACGTGGGCGTTCTGACTCGTTGACCATGTGGTGGCGCAACATTAACTCGGCATCACTGCGAATAATACTCAGTGGCGTACGAATTTCATGATGCAGGTTAGCAGTGAACTCACGTTGGTTGGCAATGGTGGCGTCTACCTGATCTTGCGCACGGCTAAAAATCTCCATCAGCCTAGCTTCTTCATCTGTGTGCGGGATAGCACTTTTATAGTCACTGGGTAACCAGCGCGTGAGCCGTTCTGTGAGCGTATTGATGGGGGTGACTAACCAGCGGGCGATGGCTTTACTAAAGAATAGGGCCAGCAAGGTACATAGCAGCACAATCCCTGCTAACGCCAGCGCAAAATGGCGTGATTGCTCTACCAGCACTACCGAGTCGTACATCACGTATAGACGGCCATCCATCACGTCGGCCACTTGTACGTGCCACGCAGTGTTGCCTTTATCTATATAGTGCAGACCTGGCGGTAAGTCGCGTAGTTCTTCAGGCATGCTGGGGGATAAAAACAGATCACTCTCCCCCCATGCATACATGGACGGCCCCATGTCACGCTCAAAGGCTTGTTGCCAGTGCTCACTAAAGCGGGATACCCGAACCGCAATGCGTTTGGATTCGGTTTGTACCAGGGTATCCAGCATGTTTTCTTCTAGTGCGTTGTAGATCGCATAGGTCACCACAGCCGACAAGCTGACCGCTAGAAAGATTAACAGAGTGAGTACTAAGGTGATGCGTCCTGATAACGAACGTCGTAGTTTCATGGGGTATCCAGCGTGAGTCGCCAACCTATGCCATGCACGGTTTCTATGCCTTCGTAATGGTGTTGTTGCAGCGTTTTGCGCAAGAGGTGCAATTGACTGCGTAGGGCCTCAGAGGAAGGAGGCTCGCCTTGCCACAAATACTCTTCCAATTTTTGCCTAGGTACGATGCGACCGGAGTAGCGCATCAGCATTTCTAGAATCATCAGGCATTTGCGTGGCAGCTTAATGATTTCGCCGTTAATGCTCAGGCTTTTGTCGGCGACCGCGTAGCACAGTGGGCCGTATTGCAGCGAAAAAGCGGTATCGCACAACTGCCGTGAACGACGTATCAGCGCTTGGGCACGCACGACGACTTCTTCTAGCGCAAAGGGCTTGGTGAGGTAGTCGTCAGCACCGCTGGCAAAGCCTTGCAGTTTGTCTTCCAGTGTTGCCCTCGCCGTCAGTAAAAGTACGGGCGTAGACAGACTAAGTTTACGGCGCATTTTTTGCAGCATGCTCAAACCATCCATGCCGGGCAGACCTATATCCAGCAGCACCAGATCGTAGTTGCCTTGCTCTAAGCGATATAACGCCGATGGTGCATCTCTAGAAATGTCAGCAGTAAAGCCTTCGGCTTCTAGGGTGAGCAGAATGTTTTCGGCAATCACTGTTTCGTCTTCGACGATCAGTACGGTGTAGGGGATAGGGTTTTGTTTTTCGGTCATGAGGATGGTCTGTGGACGGCATCCTGAAAGACGCTTCAGGCAGGCGTAGACATTTAGGGTAGCAGAGTCTGCGTGAAATTATCATTGAATTATAAATAAGATTGATTATTGTTTTGTTTTATTGTTTCTCGGCGTTTTATTGACGAAAACTTCACGAGTCACTCTCTATTCTGGAATAAGAACAAGTCTCATTTGTTTTGATCGGCGGCTTTTACTAGGGGCAACACCTCGGCTGTAAAGGTTGGCCCTTTTTTATTTCAGGAGAGAGGTACGTGTTAAGTAATTACGCGTCAGCGCAGCAGCAGGACAAAGCGCTGGAGGGGACAACTGTTTTGTCCATGGACAGTTTCAAGCCGGCATTTGGTTCGGTAATGTTGGCAGGCGCCATGGTCGCTATGTCACCAGTACAAGCAGAAGAAAACAGCGCTACAGCCGCCGAAGCTACTGTTCTTAAAGAAATTCGAGTCATGGGTGGAGTACCTAACGATACTTACCAAACCCCTAACTCGCTTTCTAGCCCTAAATTTACCGCCCCCTTATTAGACACCCCCCGCACGGTGAACATCATCACCGAGCAACAAATGAAAGACCGTGGTGCCACCTCGTTGCAAGACGTGCTGCGTACTACACCTGGGGTGACCTTGGGTTCGGGTGAAGGTGGTACCCCAGTGGGTGACCGTCCATTCATTCGCGGCTACGAAGCCAGTACCGACATTTTCATTGATGGGTTGCGTGACTACGCTCGTGGTTCGCACGAAACCTTCAACTTGGAAGCAGTAGAGATCATCAAAGGGCCAAGCTCTGCCTACACAGGCCGTGGTGGTACCGGTGGTAGCATCAACTTGACCACTAAAGCGCCACGCTTGGAGCCATTTGTAGAGTTGAGCGCAGGCTTTGGTAATGCCAGCCAGTGGCGCACCACGGCGGATGCCAACATGCCTATTGGCGATACCGTTGCTATCCGTTTGAACGTGATGAAAATGGGCGGTGATGTGCCCGGTCGAGATGGCCCAGAAATTGATCGTTGGGGCGTAGCGCCATCCATTGCCTTTGGTTTGGGGACCCCTACCCGCCTGACGCTGTCGTATTCCGAGTTGAAAAACAAAGATACGCCAGACTTGGGTATTCCATTTGCCAACAAAGCGAATGACCGCGACACCCCACCTAACGTGGATAGAGAGAACTTTTATGGTCGTATGAACGCGGACTTCCGCGAGAACACCATGAAAACCTCCACGATGCTGTTTGAACATGACTTCTCGGATCAAACACACTTCCGTAATATCACGCGTCATTCTGAGGCGTTGAACCATTATTTGATGAGCCGCCCCAGCTTCGATAATTGCACGGCGACTTCTGGCCCTCCATGCTCTACCGAAGGCCCTGATGCCCAATTCAGACGCGATGACCGCGCTCGCTGGCGCTACAACACTGCTATCCAGAACCAAACGGATGTGTATGGCACCTTCAACACGGGTTCGTGGAAACACTCATACAGTGCTGGGGTAGAGTTCACGTACGAAAAAGTGTTTAGTCGGGATATGCAGGGGTTGCCAGGACGTGAAAACGGCTCATTGTGGAACCCCAATCCTAATCAGCCTTACGACTTCAACATTACCTATGGGCCTAAAACCCAAGACGGTTACATCAAAACGCGCTCTATTTACTTCATGGACACCATCGCGCTCAGCGAACAGTTCTTGTTGAACTTGGGTCTGCGTCGTGAAAGTTTCACTGTGGATAACATGAAGCTTGAGCGTAAGGACGATTTCTGGAACTACCAATTAGGTGCTGTGTACAAACCCGCTGAAAACGGCAGTATCTACGTGTCGTACGCAACGTCTTCTAACCCCGCCGGTGAAAACTTAGGCCAAGGTGGTGGTGCGGATGGTGTGGGTGGTTCAGCTACCGTGCGCGACATGAAGCCCGAGAAGAGCTACAGCTGGGAAGTTGGTACTAAGTGGGATGTGTTCGACGAACGCTTGTCACTGACTGGTGCGTACTTTGAAACCCACAAAACCGATGCGCGTTCTACAGACCCATTAACCGGTGATGTCACGCTAAACGGTAGCAACCGTGTACGCGGTATCGAACTGGGTGTATCGGGTGCCATTACCCCACGTTGGAATGTGTGGGCGGGTTACACCTACTTAGCACCTAAGATCAAAAAATACCGCAGTGGTACTAGCGTGTATGACGGCAACCAAACCAAGTTTATCGCGCGTAACAGTGCCAGCTTGTGGACAACCTACAAGATCTTGCCCGAGCTGACGTTGGGTGGTGGCGTGACCTACTTGGGCAAACGCTACGTAGACGATGCCAACACACTGGAATTGCCTAGCTACCTGCGTTACGACGCTATGTTGCAGTACGACGTAAGTAAGAGTTTGTCCCTGCAGTTCAACGCCAATAACCTGTCTAACAATGCGCTGTATGACGCATCGCACGTAGGGATATTTGCAAACGTCGCTCCCGGACGTTCTTATATGTTCAGTGCTACCTATCGCTGGGAGTAAGCCATAGGACAGCAACAGAGTCCGTTCGCGACGGCTCTGTTGCTGGCACATTAGGAGAAACAGATGATTCTGGTGATTCCCGAAGTTTTCAGTGCAGAAGAGTGCCATGCCATACGTGAACGGCTGGCACAGGCATCTTGGCAAGATGGCCGTGCCACCGCAGGTTATATCGCGGTACAGCAAAAAAGTAATGAGCAGTTGAATGTGCAAGACCCTGTGGCGATAGAACTTGCTCAAGCGGTGTTGCAACGTTTGTCCTCGTTGCCTACGTTTGTGTCCTTTGCCCTGCCCCTGAAAATACTGCCGCCTATGTTTAACCGCTACCAAGGCGGGGGCGCTTACGGGTTTCATATTGATAACGCCATACGCGTGCACCCACAAACGGGTGAGCGTATACGTACAGACATTTCCACCACCGTATTTTTGAGCGACCCAGATAGCTACGAAGGTGGTGAGCTAGAAATTCAAGACAACTACGGTACACAGCGCATCAAACTACCCGCTGGTCATGCGGTGGTGTACCCCGGCACCAGCTTGCACCGCGTCTGTCCGGTCACGCAGGGCGAGCGCCTTGCGGCCTTCTTCTGGACACAAAGCATGGTGCGCGAAGACAGTGCGCGTCATTCCTTATACGAACTGGATAACGTGGTGCAGCAATTGGCGAGCCGTGGTGATTCGGTGGATGAGGCCACACGCTTATCTGGCGTGTATCACAACCTTATACGCCAGTGGGGAGAAACATGAGCCAAGCCGAGGCATCCCTACAAGGGCTAAGCTGTTTGGCCGACTACGCACAACGTGCCAGCGAGCGACTGCCGGCAGCGACGTGGGCGTATGTGAACGCGGGGGCGGCGGATGGCATCACCCAACGTCGTAATGCGGCAGCCTTTGAGCAGCGAATGCTATGGCCGCGTGTATTGCGCCATATTACCGAGGGCAACACCGAACTAGAGTTATTCGGCAAACGTTATGCACACCCTATTTTCATCGCCCCCACGGCTTTTCATGCCTTAGCGCATGCCGATGCAGAACGCGCGACCGCTATTGCCGCGGCAGCATTGCAAGCTGTGTACGTGGTCAGTACCCAAGCCAGTGTCAGCTTAGAGGACGTAGCCGCTGCTGCGCCCGGCCCACGCTGGTTTCAGTTGTATTGGCAGGCCGATAAAGAGGTCAATTTGGCCTTATTGCGTCGTGCTGAGGCGGCCGGTTACGAAGCCATCGTGATGACAGTAGATGCCCCCATACAAGGCAGCCGTAATGCCGAGCAACGATCTGGCTTTAGCCTGCCTGCGAGCATCAAGCCCGTGAACTTGCTGCCCTATGCAGACAAGTTGCAAACGCCCGGCGTCTTAGAAGCTGGGCAGTCTTTATTTCAGCATCCCCTCGTCACTCACATGGCGAGTTGGGATGACGTGGCATGGTTAGTCAAACACACCACCCTACCCGTACTAGTAAAAGGCATCCTGCACCCGGCTGATGCGCAGCTAGCTGTGCAAGCGGGGGCGGCGGGAGTGATCGTGTCTAACCACGGTGGGCGTGTACTAGACAGCGTGCCTGCCACTTTAGATGTATTACCGCTAGTGGTAGCCGCCGTTGGTGCCCACGTACCCGTGTTGGTGGATGGCGGCATACAACGTGGCACAGACGTACTAAAAGCCTTGGCCTTAGGCGCTAAGGCCGTATTAATTGGGCGGCCCGTATTGCACGGGTTGGCGGTCGCAGGCGCTACAGGGGTAGCGCACGTATTGCACCTACTGCGCACCGAACTAGAAAGCAGCATGGTGTTAAGCAGTGTAGGTTCCTTGGAAGACATAGATTCTTCCCTACTTTGGCAAGGGAGTAAAAAATGACGAATGTACTAATGGCCCACAGCGTGGGCGCAGGCTTGTTGCGTCAAGCAGGTATACGCATGACACTGGCGCGTTTGGCGGTACTGAATGTGCTGCACGAACAGAAAGAAGCCATGACCGTAGAAGAAATCTTCAACCAACTACAGCACCACAACACACCGCTTAGTCTGGGGACGGTGTATGGCACGCTGAAGCATCTGAATGATGCTGGCGTGATCTACGCACATATGGAGCAAGGTAGGAAGCTGCTGTATTCCATGCAGGATGAACAGCCTGTGGGGAGCATGAGTTGCGTCACCTGCGGCAAAAAACAATCCATGGACGACAAACGGATATTACACGCGGTGGAGCAAGCGTGTGCAGATCAGGGCGTGAAGCTGGAGATGTATAGGCTGAACGTGTCGGTGGTGTGCGAGGAGTGTGTGGAGCAGCCTAAGGTTAGGGTTGTGGGGGGGGGATTCCACGAATGTTTTATATAGATGGCTTAGATATGCAGGGTGGCTAGAAGAGGAAATCAGAAAGACTAGTCCCTATGCAACATAGAGGCTCTTTTAATAAAGAGAATATGATTGGGAAGGGTATTGTATGCGCGTTGTGAGTTCGTCTAGGGTATAAAACGATCATAGGCTTTACTCTTTTTCAAAAGAATAAAGCTGTATTGCATGTCACTCTACATGGTTTTTTCGGAAGAGTACTACTTGATTAGGTGGACCGGACAATGGCTCATTATTCACCCTTTAATAAGAAATCTATACAGGATATTGATGTTGACGACCTGAAGGATCTGAGACAATCGGTTGAGGGTTGGTACATAGAATATAAACGTGAGACACCAAATGCAGTAGCTATCGCTAAATCTATATCTGCATTTGCTAATACGTATGGTGGATGGCTTTTTATTGGGATAGCTGAAGAGTCCAAAGAACGGTCTGTAGCGGGAGATTTTCTTGGCGTTCCTCGCTGTGACGTGGATCCGTCGCTACAACGATTACGCAAAGCAGCAACTGATCTTTTAAATCCTACCCCTCATTTTGAAACGAAAGTTCTGTGGGGGCCTAGCACAGATATTGGGCTGTCTGCGGATAATGCTGTTATTTGCGTGTGGGTTCCACAGAGTATTTCGGCCCCACATGTGCATAAGACAGGGCAGATTTATCGTCGTGTTTCTGATGCCTCAGAGCCTAAGCCGGAAAGCGATCGTTTTGTTCTGGACCAGCTATGGCGTCGAGCAGATGAGATTAAACAATATCATCGAAACTGGTATGAGCAAGATCCTGAATTATCGGAGAATGAGGAGAATAGGCCTTATATCCGTCTAATGCTTATTGCTGAACCTTGGGGAGAGCGAGATGTCTGGATTAATGCTGATAACGAAGATATATGTACAGCGCTTAGCAAAACGACTGGAGTAAGCGCAATTCCGTTTGATAATTTTTATACTTTAGGTGATGAGCTCATCGGACGACAGCTAAATGGTAATGATCCGCATAACCTCACCCTGACATGGCGGCTGCGTAGGAGTCTAGTTAGCGATGTAATCATTCCTCTCCCTTTGCTCCTACCAAACAGTCTGGATGCCTTGGAGTTAGATCTTGCAGGTTATGTCAACACACAACGTTTTATTGATGTCCTAAAGAAATATCAAACTAGTACTATTCGTATAGTTGATATTAATTATCTCTTCAATATTCTTATCGGGGTTGCCGAGATTCAGGAGAGGCTTTGTGCACTTGCAAATTGGTCTGGAAATTATTTTTTGAAGGTAAAACTATTAAATTCATGGCGAACAGTACCGTTTGTTGATGTTGTTGAGATACTGGATAGGTTTGAAAAGTACGGTCCGCCAATGTGTTTGGATTCAACTATTGCTCTTCCACGTCAAACTGGCCCGGAGAAATATTTTGAGATCTCTAGGCAGAGCGACATTGAGCAACATGAAGCAAGAATGCTGCTTCAAGCACTTAATATGTTCACGCCGTTAGCTTTGTCATATGGCATTCCAGATTGGTTGCCTCATGATCAAGATGGGCTGGAGCAACCATATTATAGCTTGTTGCAAGCAGCTGGCCGTAGAGCGCTTGAATTGCAAAAACGGAGGTGAGGAATAACAAGAGTGATGAGTAATTTCCTCTATCAGCATGTAACCCGTAAGACGCTTACTTATTTATTGTTAAGATATTACTTACTAAAGGTGATCACCAACCGCATGACAAGCCACCTGCGTCCCCCCTTCATAACTCACCAACGCCGGAGCCTCACGCTTACAGCGCTCATTCGCCAGCGGGCAGCGTGGGTGGAAGGTACAGCCTGAGGGTGGGTTCAGCGGGTTAGGCACTTCGCCCGCCACCGGCGTACGCGCTTTGCCGCTGCCACTCATATCTGGAATCGCCCCCAGCAGCATACGTGTGTACGGGTGCTGTGGCTTGTTAAACAGCGCGTCGCGCTCGGCGATTTCGACTATACGCCCTAAGTACATCACACCTACGCGATCAGCCACGTGGTGCACGACAGCCAAGTTGTGTGAGATGAAGAGGTAGCTTAGCCCCAGCTCGCGCTGTAGGTCTTTCATCAGGTTCAGCACCTGCGCTTGTACGGATACGTCCAAAGCAGATGTAGGCTCGTCACAGACGATGAAGTCTGGTTTCAATGCCAAGGCACGCGCGATAGAAATACGCTGGCGTTGCCCCCCTGAAAACTGGTGTGGATAACGATGTTGGTCGGCGGCGCTTAGGCCTACTTGTTCCAACAACTCCCCTACGCGTTTTTGTTGTTCAGCTTTGCTGAGCTGGGTATGGGTTTTGAGTGGCTCGGCAATGATGCGGCCTACGCGCCAGCGTGGGTTGAGGCTGGCGTAGGGGTCTTGGAAGATCATTTGCAGACGTTTGCGCAACGCGTGTTGTTGCGCGGCGTTCATGCTGCTGAGTTCTGCCCCTTCAAAGCTAATTGATCCACGGGTAAGCGGGTATAAGCCTGCTAATAGCCGTGCGACGGTGGATTTTCCACAGCCGGACTCGCCTACCAAGGCCAAGGTTTCTCCACGGTTTAGGGTGAAGGATACGCCGTCTACGGCGCGCAGCATGACTCTGGGTTTGCGGTAGAGGGTACGTTCCAACCACGATGGGGAGACGTCAAACCAACGTGCGGCATCACGCACTTCTACTAGTGGCGCAGTACTCATGCTACTGGCTCCTCAATTGGGGCGTGATGCAGCCAACAGGCAACTTGGCCTTGTTCGTGCTGCTGTAATTCTGGGCGTTTCTGGGTACAGACTGGCATGGCCGCGCTACAGCGCGGGTGGAAGGCACAGCCGGTAGGGATGGCGTTTAAACGCGGCATGCTACCGGGGATTTGTTCTAGCCTTTCTGTTCCGCTGTCTAGCGTGGGAATGGAGCGCATCAACCCACGGGTATAGGGGTGTGATGGTTCGCGGATAATGTCGCGCACAGGGCCTATTTCTATGATGCGGCCAGCATACATCACCGCTACACGGTCGGCGGTTTCAGCGATGACACCCATGTCGTGGGTGATCAGCATGACCGCTGTGCCTTTGGATTTACACAGGTCTTTAAGCAGGTCGATGATCTGCGCCTGAATGGAGACGTCCAAGGCGGTGGTTGGCTCGTCGGCCACGATTAGTTCTGGGTCGGCCGCCAAGGCCAGCGCAATCACTACGCGTTGACGCATACCGCCAGAGAACTGGTGGGGGTAGTGGTTAATACGTTCACGTGCTGCTGGAATGCCGGTGGATTCTAATAAGCTGATGGCGCGCTCTTGGGCGTCGTGCTTAGACAGCGGTAGGTGGGTTTGTATGGTTTCTACCAGCTGTCTGCCCACGGTGTACAAGGGGTTCAGCGAGGTGAGCGGGTCTTGGAAGATAGCGCCAATGCGGCGGCCACGTATGTTGCGCAACTGCTTTTCTGGCAAGTTATCGATGCGCTCGTCGTGCAGGTAGATAGCACCATTACTTACGCGCCCTGGGGGTTCTAGCAAGCCTATGATGGCTGCACCCGTTAGGGATTTACCGGCACCGGATTCGCCTACTACGCCCAGAATTTCGCCTTTGCTGATGTGAAACGAGACGTCATCTAAGGCTTTGAGTACGCCGCGGCGGGTAGGAAACTCTACCGCCAGCTTATCCACAGTTAATAAAGCGCTCATTAGTTCAGCCTCGGGTTCAGTGCGTCGCGCAGCCAGTCACCTAATAGGTTGACGGACAGCACCAGCAATACCAGCATCACGCCGGGGAAAATGGTGATCCACCATTCGCCAGAAAACAGGAAGTCGTTACCCACCCGTATTAAGGTGCCCAATGAGGGCGAGGTGGGCGGAACTCCTACCCCTAAGAATGACAGGGTGGCTTCGGTAATAATGGCGGTGGCTAAATGCACCGTGGCTAACACCAATACCGGGCCCATGACGTTAGGCAGTACGTGGCTAAACATGATGCGACTGCGGGAAACGCCAATGACTTTTGCAGCCTGCACGTATTCGCGGTTTTTTTCTACCATGGTGGAGCCACGCACGGTACGGGCATATTGCGGCCAACCCGCCAAGGCGATTGCGCCTACTAAGACTGGGAAGGCAATGCTTTCTAGCATGTCGGCAGGCACAGCGGCGCGTGCTACGCCATCAATCAGTAGTGCAATCAGAATGGCGGGGAAGGACAATTGAATGTCCGCAATACGCATAATCAGCGCATCCACACGGCCACCGGCGTAACCGGCAATAAGGCCCAAAATAATGCCTACCACCATCGCTAAGGCGACTGAGGCAAAGCCAATCAGCAGCGAGATGCGTGTGCCGTACAGCAGCGCGGAAAACAGGTCACGCCCTTGGCTGTCTGTACCCAGTAAGTAGGTGCTTTGGCCATCAGCTTCCCAAGCGGGAGGAAGTAGGTAATCCAGTAGGTTGATGCTGGCCAGATCAAAGGGGTCGTGTGGGGCTATCCAGTTGGCGCCCAGTGAGCCTACTAGCAGCAAAAACAAAATGATGCTGGCCACAATGGCGACGGGGGAATGACGCCATGACCACGCCAGATCGCTATCCCAAAAACGTTTTAAGCTATCCATGATTAGTGTCCCCCTGCTTTACCAAGGCCGCTGCGTAATCGGGGGTCTACCGCGAAATACAGTAAGTCCACTACCAAGTTGATGACCACAAAGACCAAGGCAATTAAGCACAGGTAGGCGGCCATCACGGGTACGTCGGCAAACTGTACAGCTTGAATGAACAACAAGCCCATGCCGGGCCATTGGAAAACGGTTTCGGTGACGATGGCAAAGGCGATGATGCCACCCAGTTGTAAGCCGGTAATGGTAATCACAGGCACTAAGGTGTTTTTCAGTGCATGCCCGAAGTGTATGGCGCGTTGGCTTAAGCCACGGGCACGGGCAAATTTGATGTAATCACTGCGCAGTACTTCCAGCATTTCTGAACGCACCAAGCGCAGTATCAAGGTGAGCTGGAACAAACAGAGTGTGATAGCGGGCAGGATCAGGTGTTTGATGCCATCCCAAGTTAGTAACCCGCTGCTCCACCAGCCGAAATACACCACCTCGCCCCGCCCATAACTGGGCAGCCAGCCTAGCTGTACCGAGAACACCAGTATCAGCAAAATACCGATCAAGAAGGTGGGCAGTGAGATACCTAGCAGCGAAAAGGCCAGAATGCTTTGAGCAATAAAACCGTTGCGGCGTAGTGCGGCATAAATGCCCAGCGGCAAGCCTATGACTAATGCCAGTACGGCAGCGACCACAGACAGTTCTACCGTGGCGGGAAGTCGGTCTTTAAGCAGTTCAGCGACGCTTTGCCCTTGGCGCAAGGACAACCCAAATTCACCGTGTACAGCGTTGGACACAAAATGCCCAAACTGCACCAAGGCAGATTGATCCAGCCCTAGGCTGTGGCGTAATGCAATGCGGTCGGCGTCGGTGGCATCTTGGCCCAGCATGGCTGTGACGGGATCACCGATATAGCGGAATAAAACAAAGGCCAGCAAGCTGACCACTAACATGACCAACACTGCCTGGATGAGGCGGCGGATAATGAATACCAGCATAATAAGCGGGTTGCGCCCGACCCTTGGTAAGAGTCAGGCGCAGTTCCTGTGATAATGGTCAGAGACCAATTATTGGATGGTGACCCATTGCGGTGTCAAACGGTTGTCGGCACGGTGGATCACGTCCACATTTTTGCCCATGGCCCAAGGGATCACTTGGTCATGCAGAGGGATATGACCGAATTCTTGAGCGTGAATTTTCAGCACTTCTTGAATTTGCGCCGTACGTTTGGCGTCGTCGGTTTCAACCTTAATGTTATCAATCAGCGCATCCACTTCAGCGTTTTTGTAGCCACCAAAGTTAAAGGAGCCATCTGCGCCCTCGCCTTTGCTGTGAATCAGACTTTGCAGTGTGTACAGCGCGTCAAAGGTAGGTACGCCCCAGCCGAACATGTAGGCGCTGGTGTCGGCGTTTTGTATTTTGGGCATGTAGGTGGCACGCGGCATGGTGTTCAAGGAGGCTTTCACACCCGCTTTGGCCCACATACCAACAATGGCTTGGCAGATTGCTTCGTCATTGATGTAACGGTTGTTTGGGCAATCCAGCGTAAAGCTGAGTTCGTTTGGCCCATAACCGGCTTCTGTCAGCAAGGTTTTGGCGCGCTCTAGGTCGTAAGGTACGCGTTCAGCCAAGGAGGCATCGTAACCGTGCACTTGTGGTGCAATCATGGTGCCGGTAGGCAGCGATGAACCACGCATAACAGCACGTTTAATCGCGTCCATATCAATGGCGACGTACAGGGCTTCACGTACGCGAGCATCGGCAAAGGGGTTCTTGCCTTTAACAGAACTGTATTTGAGTTCTGGGCTGCTTTGATCCAAACCTAGGTAGATGGTGCGGTATTCGTTACCTTCTACAATCTTGGCTTGTTGACGCAAGCGCTGCAAATCTTGTGCGGGTGGGTCCAGTACAAAGTCCACTTCGCCAGACAGCAAGGCGGCGGTACGGGTAGCGTTTTGTTTGATAGGCGTGAAGACCACACGGGTGACGTTACCCGGTTTGGTGTCTTTGCCCCACCAGTTTTCGTTTTCTACGTAGGTAGTACGAATATCCACGTCACGGCTTTCTAGTTTGTAGGGGCCGGTACCGTTCGTGTTACGCGCCGAGAAAGTTTCTTGGTTGGCGTTAAAGTCTTGCGGCTGCTGCGCATTGTTTTTCTCAGCCCACGCTTTGTTCATGATGAACAGGTTGGTTAGCTGACGCAGCAAAATAGGGTTGGGGCCGTCGGTAATGATGTCTATGGTGTAGTCATCTACCTTTTTCACTTCTTTAATGCCGTTGACATAGGCTTTGTAGTTAGAGGTGGGGGCCATGGCGCGTTCTAGCGAGAACTTCGCATCATCGGCGGTAAAGGGGGCACCATCGTGAAAGGTCACGCCCTCACGCAATTTTAGACGCCATGTTTGGTCGTCTGGCTGCTCCCAGCTTACAGCTAGGCCGGGTACCAAGTTAAAATCTTTGTCGTAGTCCACCAAAGGTTCGTACACATAGCTGCTGGCAGCAATGGTCATACCTTCGTTTTGAGCGTGTGGATCTAACGTAAGAATGTCGCCTTGGCTTGCCCAGCGCAAGGTTTTAGCATTCAACGCAACGGGGGCCAACATCAGTGCGGCCAGTGCGGAAATCAGTATTTTTTGACGCATTTTTGGTGTGTCTCCTGACAGTTTGCTGACAGATGGAATGCGGCAATAGTGCCTTAGCCTATATATCAACGTCAACGTTTATTATGGCTTAACCAAATAACCAGTTATTTGATGTACCGTAAAAGATGAGTAGCCTAAAACGCATAGCCCACCTGGATATGGATGCATTTTATGCATCCGTAGAATTGTTGCGCTATCCGGATTTGCGTGGAGAGGCGGTGGTGATTGGCGGGCGTAGTGCCGATGCTCCTATCACTCTACCATCGGGTGAGCGACGGTATGCCCGACTAGGGGATTACACCGGTAGAGGGGTAGTCACCACGTCTACTTACGAAGCACGGGCGTTTGGGGTGTTTTCGGCGATGGGCTTGATGAAAGCGGCAGAACTAGCACCGCACGCCTATTTGCTGCCCTCGGACTTCGACGCCTACCGGCGTTATTCCGCTTTATTCAAAGCGGCTGTGGCGACGGTATCAGACCGTATAGAAAACCGGGGTATAGACGAGATCTACATAGATCTGAGCCATTTGCCTGAAGACAGTGCAACCTTGGCGCAGCGCCTTAAAGATAAGGTGTGGGAAGCCACCGGTCTTACCTGTTCTATAGGCATCACACCTAATAAGCTGCTGTCTAAAATTGCCTCAGAATTAAACAAGCCTAATGGCTACACCATTCTGAGCATGGACGATGTGCAAGGTCGTATTTGGCCTTTGGCCGTTAATAAGATCAACGGGGTAGGCCCCAAAGCACATATCAAGCTACAAGAGTTAGATATACATACTATAGGTGAGCTGGCGGCGACGCCCCCTGCTCTGTTACAGCAGCACTTTGGTTTAAGTTATGCACAGTGGTTAAGTCGAGTGGCGCAAGGTCAGGATGAACGCGAGCTAGACCTTAGCCCCGAGCCTAAGTCTATTAGCCGTGAAACTACCTTTGAGCGCAATTTGCACGTGCGCCAAGATAAGCAGACCTTATCGGCGGTATTTAAGCGCTTGTGCCAACAGCTAGAAGCCGATTTACGGCGCAAAAAAGTGCGGGCACAAACCATAGGCATCAAAGTACGTTTTCATGACTTTAGTACGGTCACACGCGATCGCAGCGTAGAGATGCCGGTGGTGGATGCGGCAGAGATTCACGCGGTGGCGGGTCAGTGTTTGCGACGGGTGCCGTTTGATAAACCGGCGTTGCGTTTATTTGGAGTGAAAGCTAGCAATTTAGTCCCCGAAGACGAAGCAAGGCGCTGGGATGAAGCACCGCAACAATTGTCGTTGTTAGGCTGGGAAGACGAGCAAACTTCGTTTTAATGACCGTGGTGTGGCGCATGCGTAGCGTCTGTGTGCCACATAGGCGGCAAACACGCAGTTTCTCTTGCATTTCTGCGCTGTAGCGGTAAATTATATGCATACTTGCATGGTGCTTTTACCGTGCGCGCTAATGCCTTTGTTTACGTGAAACTAAACAAGGGCTTTTGTCCATTGTGGGTGCACGATTTCACCCACTACGTTTTTACCTTATAGGGTTTGCCGTTATGCAATTTGATCGGTCCGGTGCCAAGGCGCTTATGGATATTACAGCTCGCCCGGAGCTGGTTTTTGTTCGAGGTCAGGGTTCCTGGCTGGAAGACCATAATGGCAAACGATACCTGGATATGATTCAGGGTTGGGCAGTGAACGCGTTGGGTCACAGCCCTAAAGTGATCGTAGATGCGATGCACGAGCAAGCGCAGAAATTGATGAACCCCTCCCCTGCGTTTTACAACGAGCCTTCCATGGCGTTGGCAAAACGTTTGACCGCCGCATCGTGCTTTGATCGCGTGTTCTTTGCGAACAGCGGTGGCGAAGCTAACGAAGGCGCGATCAAATTGGCCCGTAAATGGGGCAAAGTGAACCGTAACGGTTCCTACAAAATCATTACTTTTGACCATGGTTTCCACGGCCGTACCATTGCGACTATGTCTGCATCCGGTAAAGAGGGTTGGGACACCATGTTCGCGCCTCAGGTAGACGGTTTCCCTAAAGCGATCCTGAACGATATTGACTCGGTTAAAGCACTGATCGACGACAAAACCGTGGCCGTGATGTTGGAGCCAGTACAAGGTGAAGGCGGTGTGATTGCTGCCACCAAAGAGTTCATGCAGCAGCTGCGTGCTCTGACCCGCGAAAACAATATGCTGTTGATCGTGGACGAAGTGCAAACAGGTATGGGCCGTACAGGCAAAATGTTTGCCTACCAGCATTCTGAGATCGAGCCTGACATCATGACCTTGGCTAAAGGCATTGGTGGCGGTATTCCGCTGGCAGCATTGTGTGCTACCGAGTCTGCATCGTGCTTCGCACATGGCGAGCAAGGCGGTACGTATGGTGGTAACCCTGTGATGGCGGCGGCTGGCTTGGCGGTATTTGATACCTTGGCAGCGCCTGGTTTTATGGAATCCGTACAAGCGCGTAGTAAACAACTGTCTGACGGCTTGAATGCGCTGAGCAAAAAATGGGGCATGAATGGCGAGCGCGGTATGGGCTTGCTGCGTGCGCTGAAAATGGATCGTCCTGACGGTGCAGCGATTGTGTTGGCTGCGCGTAACCGCGAACCACAAGGCATGTTGTTGAACGCGCCACGTCCAGAATTGCTGCGCTTTATGCCTGCATTGAACGTGACCGAAGACGAGTTGGCATTGGCCTTGTCTGAGCTGGATGCGATCATTACTGAAGTACGCAGTCGCTAAGCGCTAGGCCCGTTTAGGGCCTAATCCTTACTTTTTGTAGGGATAAGTGAACGCTATATAGTCAACTACATATTGAGCAGTATCAAGCTTTGCTCATTCTCATGCGTAGGCTGGCTAAGCACCCCAAAACCCTTAATACCTGATGGCTTATAGGCTTGAAAGGATTAAGGGTTTTCTATATAGGTACTTTCATCTACTAAGGTAGTGTTTAGTATCTATAGTTGGCGTAGGGGCCACCACTTACTCTGACCATAACGCACAGAACCGCACTGATTTTTACAATAAATCAAAACGTTGCGGAACGTGTACGCAATGATGTCAGGAGAGTTCTATGAGCCCTAGTCCAGAAGCCAACACCGGTGCTACACCGCGCCAGAGCATAATCCGTTTTTTCTCGCGCAAAGCCCGGGCAGAATCCCTGCAACCGGCTACTCAAGCCACTAGTGTGTCCACTTCAGGCTGCAAAGGGGCTGCGCTTTCCTGCGCGAGCCAAGCGTCGCAACCCGATGCAGGTAGACGCGCATTCTTGCGCGGTATTCCCGTGGTGACAGCCGCCGCAGTTGCCTTGCCCGCACCGGCAATGGCAGACGAGCAAAACAAACACCGTTGGGCCATGTTAGTAGACGTACGCAAGTGCATCGGCTGTCAGGCCTGTACGGTGTCCTGTATTCAGGAAAACGCCGTGCCTGAAGGCAGCTTCCGTACGGTGGTGTCCACCTATAGCGTGGCGCTAGAAGGTGAAGACCAACCTGCCGGCACCTACGTGCTGCCCCGATTGTGCAACCACTGTGATAACCCACCCTGTGTGCCGGTATGTCCGGTGGGTGCGACCTTCAAACAAGAAGATGGTTTGGTACTGGTAGACAGCGACCGCTGTGTGGGCTGTGCGTACTGTGTACAAGCCTGTCCTTACGATGCGCGTTTCATCAATCACAGCACGGGAAAGGCCGATAAATGCACCTTCTGTGCGCACCGACTCGAAGCCGGCTTGTTACCCGCCTGTGTGGAAACCTGTGTGGGCGGCGCCCGTATTTTTGGTGATCTGAATGATCCCGATGGCGAATTGAACCACTTGCTACAGGCATCCAAAGATGAACTGAAAGTGTTGAAACCTGAGGCGGGCACAGACCCACAGGTGTTTTACATAGGGCTGGATGAGAAATTCCAGGGCAAGGTAGTGGGTGAAGCTGCCTTGTGGAAACCTCGCCATACGTCCATCTAAGTTCTGGAGCCTGCTATGTATACCCAAATTGTAGAAACCATCAACGTTTCCCGCGAAGTGGCTTGGTTGCCCTGGGCGGTACAGTACTTCTTTCTGATTGGCCTGTCGTACTGCGGGTTCCTGCTGTCTTTGCCAGGAGTTATGTTCAAACGTCCCTCATGGAACGGGATTTCTAACTTAGCGTTAGCGGTGGCCGTGATCTGCGGTATTAGTGCTCCGGTAGCCTTGCTGGCGGACTTGCACCAACCCGGCCGTTTTTTGAATTTCTATCTGCACTTCAATCCTAAATCGTGGATGGCATGGGGGGCGGTATTTATCCCTGTGTATGTGGGTGGTTTGTTGCTGTATGGCTGGTTGGCATGGCGTCCGCTGTTGGCTAAAACGGGTGCGCAACCTACACGCTACGCTCCTATCGCCAGATGGTTGTCCTTAGGTGGCCATGAAAGCCGCGCCGCGCTGAAAATTGCTGCGGTGATCACGACCATCGGTGCGATCTTGGTAGCGCTGTACACCGGTGCTGAAGTGATGGTGGTAGCGTCTCGCCCACTGTGGAACACACCGTTATTGCCCGTGCAGTTTGTAGTGACCGCCATGGCTGGTGCGCTGGGTATGGTGCTGATTTTCAATCGCATGATGTCCAGACCTTCCCCCCTGATTGTGCAGAAAGCATCGCGCTGGTTGGCGGTTAGCCAGTTGTGTGCACTGTTGGTAGGTGCAGTGTGGTTGGCGATCGCGTTGAGCGGCTTGTCTCCCGTACACAGTGCGGCGTTGGCGGAAGTTGCACCCGCCGAAAACTGGCGCTTGGCGGCAGCATGGGCGGTATTGGCAACAGTGATTACCTTCTTGTTGGCATGGAAACGTCCCGGTTCTGGTTTGTTGATTGGTTTGTTGGCCCTGCACTCTACATGGATGATGCGCTGGAGTATTTTCATCGGCGGCCAAGAAGTGCCTAAAACCGGTGCAGGCTACTACAGCTACCAGTTGCCCTTGGGGCCAGAAGGATTGCTAGGCATTGTGGGTACAGCAGGTTTGTGGGTGTTTTTGTTCATCGCCCTGACCTCATTGCTGCCCTTGAATCAGTTGGGTAACACCCGTCAAGCCTGAATTGTTGGAGTACGAATATGAAAATAGAACGACGTGAACTCATTGCAGCAGGTGGCTTGGTCGCTTTTGTAGCCGGTTTTTCCCAGACTCTGGGGCGCATGGCCGATAGCGTATTGGGTAAGCCTACTGGCGAAAAACGATTGCACGGCCACTCTGCTGAGCCTGAATACATTGTTGACCAAAAAACAGGCGAAGTACGCCTGAACCCTAACCAGCAAGTGAGCTACACCGGCTGTTTGGGCTGTACTACTTTGTGTGGTGTACGGGTACGTGTAGATAAGCGCACGGGCGATGTGATTCGTGTGACTGGTAACCCGTATAACCCCTTGTCTACCGAACCTCACTTGCCTATGGATGTGAGCTTTAAAGACAGTTTGGTAGGGTTGTCACGCTTCAAAGACAAAGGTTTGGCAGGCCGCTCTACCGCCTGTGGTCGTGGTAATGCGGCGCTGGATCAGATTAACTCGCCCTTCCGCGTGCTGACCCCCATGAAACGTGTGGGGCCACGTAATAGCGGCCAGTGGGAAGCGATTTCCTTCGAGCAGTTGGTGCAAGAAGTGGTAGAAGGCGGCGATTTGTTTGGTGAAGGCCATGTGGATGGCTTGCGAGCGCTGCGCGATCTGGAAACTCCTATTGATCCTAACAACCCCGCATTGGGCGCTAAAGTTAACCAAGTTGGTCACATCGTGAGTGTGAACGATGGCCGTGACTTTTTGGCGCGCCGCTTCTGGCAGAACGCTTACGGTACTTTGAACTATGTAGGCCACGGTTCGTACTGTGGTGGTTCATGGCGTTCAGGCTCGGGGGCGTTGTTTGGTGATCACCGTGGTATGCCACACGCTAAACCTGACTTGGCGCACGCCGAGTTTGTGATCTTCATTGGTACGGCGCCGGGTAACGCGGGTAACCCGTTTAAACGTACTGGCGGGATGTTGGCACAAGGCCGTGCTGCGGGCCGCTTGGAGTACGTGGTGGTAGACCCAGTACTGAACAACTCGGACAACCGTGCTGCTGGTGATCAAGGCCGTTGGGTGCCGATTCGCCCCGGTACCGATGGTGCCTTGATATTGGGCATGATGCTCTGGTTGATGGAAAACGATAGGGTCAACAAAGCCTACTTGTCTAACCCCAGTATTGAAGTGGCAAAAGCCCATGGTGAGCCATCTTTCACGACGTCTAGTTGGCTGGTGATTACCGAGCCTAACCACCCACGTTATGGTCGCTATTTACGCGGCTCTAACATCGGTATGGATATTGGCGAGGCAGAAGCCTTTGGTGACGATGATCCGTACTTAGTGATGAATGCTGCCGGTGAACTGGTGCCAGTCAAAAACATGCAAGAGTCTGCACAGTTGGAAGTGCAAACAACGGTAGAGGCGGCTGGAAAACCGCTGCAAGTAAGTACCGCGTATGAGTTGCTGAAATCCGAGGTGTTCGCGCAGAACCTAGACACCTACGCCGAAGACTGCGGAATTGATGCTGAAGTCATCGCTGGTTTGGCAGATGAGTTTTCCAGCCATGGCCGTAAAGCCTGTGCTACGGCCCACGGTGGCATGATGTCTGGTGCGGGTTTCTACAATGCGTTCTCGGTGACTACCTTGAATGCCTTGATTGGTAACTTGAACTGGAAAGGCGGCTACGTCATGAACGGCGGCGGCTACCGCGATATGTCGCCCGGCCCGCGTTATGACTTGGTGAATTTCGACGGGAAAATCCAGCCCAAAGGTATTCCTCTGGGCCGTAATATTCCGTATGAGCGCACCGCTGAGTTCAAACGGAAAAAAGAACAAGGGCAGGCCTACCCAGCGCAAGACGGTTGGTTCCCTAGCGCCCCTGGGTTGGCTACCGAATGGTTCGCCAGTACCTTCCACGGCTACCCTTACAGCCTGAAAGCCATGATTATGTGGATGGCTAACCCGCTGTACGGTGTACCCGGTTTGCGTGAGCGTTTTGGTGACGATTTAGCTGATCCTAAAAAACTGCCTTTGATTGTGTCCATTGACGGGCTGATCAACGAAAGTAACGCCTTTGCTGACTACATCGTGCCAGACTCTATGATGTACGAAAGCTGGGGGTGGACATCGGCGTGGAACGGTGTGCCTACTAAGATGATGACGGCACGTTGGCCGGTGATAGAGCCTAAACAGGGCAAAACCGCCGATGGTCAGCCTATCTGTATGGAAAGCTTTGTGATGGCCTTGGCTAAAGCCATGGACTTGCCGGGTTTTGGCCCTGAAGGCTTGCGCGATAAAGATGGTAATGCTGTGCCACTGGAGCGTGCAGAAGACTGGTTCTTACGCGGTGCGGCCAACATTGCGTACTTGGGTGGCAAGGCTGTGGGCGATGCAACCGACGACGACATTGCGATGTCGGGCGTAGACCGTTTGATGCCAGCAATGAAAGCCTCGTTGAAAGACGATGAAATCCGCAAAGTGGCTTTGCTGTATAGCCGTGGTGGTCGATATGAGCCGCCTAGTGCCGCACAAGACACCGATAACGATGAGTGGCAGCGTCACCGCTTTAGCGACCCGTTGTGGGTGTGGAGCGAGCACGTAGGGGGTGCACGTAACGCCATCACCGGTAAGCATTTCTCGGGTTGTGCAACGTGGAAAGCACCTGCCTTCTTGGACGACACCCCAATGCGTACGGTGTACAGCGAAAGCGAATGGCCGCTGCTGTTGGTGAGCTATAAATCGGCACTGCAGAACTCCTACAGTATCGCAACACGTATCACTGGCTTGCACCCGCATAACCCTGTGGTGGTACACCCAGATGATGCCGCAAAACTGGGGCTACAAACCGGCGATAGCGCACGTTTGGAAACCCCTGGTGGGGTGATGCCTTGCACGGTGTTGGTGCATGCAGGTGTGATGCGGGGTGTAGTAGGTGTAGAGCACGGTTACGGTCACCGCGAATTGGGTGCACGTAGTCATACCATTGGTGGTGCAGCACAGCCGGATCGTTCTGATTTAGCCGCAGGGGTGAACATTAACGATTTAGGTATTGTGGACCCTACCCGTGCTAGCCGATCGCCTTGGGTAGATTCGGTATCTGGTGCCGCTGTACGTAACGGTTTACCGGGCCGACTGCTCAATGCTTAACGTTTAGCAACATGAAACGGGGTTGCAAAGCAGCCCCGTTTTGTGCGACAGTAAATTACACATGGCATCCCGATACAGGTTTACACACTAGGTTACTTGTAACACCTACCAAGGCTTGTCATGATGGTTACTCACGGACATTGATGAGGAGGTTCACATGGCACAAACCCTGAAAGCATTCTTGGCAGCGGCTGCGATTGCATTTGGACTATTCAGCCCGTACGCCATGGCACAGGGCTCACCTGCTGCAACTGGTACAGCCATCCCGGTGGTACAGCCTTCTGACGCCCAATTGCAGCGTTACGCGGACATTTACAAAGTCGTGGTTAAGGAAGCTGAGCCTTATCAATCTCGCTTTTCTGCAGCCAAGACCGATGAGGAGCGACAAGCTATCGTCATAGAGGCTGACCAACGTTTGGTCGATGTGGTGAAAGGCAAAGGCATGGAACTGGATGAGTACAACGGCATTAGCCTAGCTATCCAGCAAGATCCGGCACTACGCACTCGTGTAGAGGCCATGGTTAAGTAACCTGCGGATCTTACGTTTGCGCCTTAGTCTTCAGCGGCCGAGGGCATAATCTGATCTAATAAATCTGGGTCGGTCAGTAGCATTAAGTGGGCAAGTTCCGCTGCACTACTGACCGATGCCTTATCCATAATACGTTGACGGTGCACATGCACCGTTTTTTCACTGATACCCAAGCTGCGCGCCACCAATTTATTGGGTTGGCCTAGCGCTAGCAGTCGGGCCACTTCATATTCACGTTGCGATAAATTCGAAAGCGCCTCTTGGGCGGCCGCACGGCGTTCAGACGTACGGCGCAGATGACAGCCTTGGCGCACGGCATTTTCTACTGCATCCAGCAAGGCTTGGTCGCGGAATGGCTTTTCCATGAAATCACAGGCGCCACTTTTCATGGCTTGCACGGCGAGCTCTACGTCGCCATGCCCGGTGATAAACACAATGGGAATAGACCAACCGCGCGCATGTAAGCGTTGCTGCAAGTGCAGGCCGCTCATGACGGGCATACGTATATCCAAAACCAAACAGCCCAGATCAGTGGGCACTTCATCGTGTTCTTCCATGAAGGTGACGGCACTGTTGAAGTCGCGCACGTTCCAACCTACGGACTCCAGCAGGAACACGAGCGAGCGTCTAAACGCATCGTCATCGTCGATGAGGTAGATAGTGGATTCTTTGATGGTGGATTCTTTATCAGTCATGTGCGGGTAATAGTAACGTAAAGATCATTCCAGGCCCTTGTTCGGGTTTGGTGGCAGTGAGTTGGCCGCCGTGTGCTTCGGCAATACCAACGCAGATAGCCAAACCTAGGCCTAGCCCATTCTCTTTGGTCGTATAGAACGCGTCAAAGACATGTTGAATTGTGTCGCTTTGCAAACCATGCCCCCAGTCACGCACGGCGATGGACACCAAGTTATCGTGCAGGGTGACTTTGACCTGTAAAACGCGTTGATCAGCGGGCAAGTCTTGCATGGCATCCAGACCATTTTTCAGCAGATTCAGTAGCACTTGCTGTATTTGTAAGGGGTCGGCCTGTATGCAGGTTTCAGGGGGCAATTGGGCATCTAATACGATGGATGGTGGGGTGGACAGCATATTGCTGAACAGATCCAACGAGTCTTGTATCAGGCTGATGATAGGACGGTGTTCGCGTACAGGTGGGCGCTTACGAGCAAAAGAGCGCACGCGCCCCAAGATGCCAGCCGCTGTTTCGGCTTGGGTGACGATCTCACTGGCAGCTTGATTTAATGCATCAGGGTCTAGCCTGCCATTGGCCTGCCTACGCAGCAAACTTTGCCCGTAGTTAATGATGCCAGCTAGCGGTTGATTCAGTTCATGTGCCAAGTTGGCTGATAGCTCGCCCAAAATCGACAAGCGTGACATATGGTCGGCTTTTTCTTGGCTGGCTTGCATGCGTTCACGCATGGCCTCGCCTTCGGTGAGGGCATTTTGCAGCAATAACGTGCGCTTTTGGATGAGGTATTCCACACGCACGGTGTACACCAGCCAACCCAGTAGCACTAACAGGGCAAAGGCCAGAATGGGCCAGTAGCGCTCGGCCAAATGCTGCAGTGTGGGTTCGCGCAAGTATTGGTAGGGGCCGATTTTTAATTCTTTGAACATGTCGTGTACAGACTGGTAATCAGCCGGTACTGCCCACGATAGGCCTTGTTCATCCGTAGGCATTTGCAGCAGGGCGACGGCTACTGCACGAGCCAGTTTGGGGTTGGTATAACGTAGCGAGGCCAATGGCCAGTTGGGGTACAGCCGTGACGATACTGCACAGCCCAAAGCGGTAGTAGGCAGCGGAGACACCACACGGAATCGTTCTTGCCAGTTGGGCAGTGTTTCCAGCAAACAGCCACGTATAGCGCCTACATCGGCCTTGCCGCTTTCCACCGCCTGCCAAACCTTATCCATGGGCAAACCCGTGAACAGCAACTCCACATCAGTGTCAGGCTTCATGCCCAAGGCCTCTAGCTCGCGCCAGAGTACTTGATAGCTGGTGAAACCTTCTGGGGAGGTCGCGGCGAGTTTTTGTTTTTTGAGATCGAACAGGGTGTTTAAGTCACTGCGATCGGCGCGAGCAATGACGGTAGTCCCCAAAGAGTTTTCGGCTGAGGGGCGGCCACCTTGTTCTAGGGTAGCGATACGGCTGGCCCCTAGCAGGGTTTCCAGCGTCACATAATGACCTGGGTTGGTCAGAATAAAATCTACATCACCATTTTCAATCGCATGTTGCAGCGACTGGTGATCGCCCTGCTTTAAGATGAAATGGTATTCAGGCAGCGCTTGGTTGAGGTGATCAATGGTGGATTCCCACGTGTCTTGGGTGGCGTCTGAATCCCGGTAGGCCAGTACACCAATGCGTACATCTTGTACTGGCACAGCAAGGCTGTCGGACGCATAACCCAGTAGCAGGGTTAGGGTCAGACATAAGCCCAAAAAGCGGGACAGCAAGACAGTCATAAGACAGGGAAGCCAGTGCGCATAGGGTTTCTATGTTAGCGCATCGTGGCACCCTGCAAAACTTACGACTAACCCGAATTACAGCCTTTGGCAGATGGCTTCGCCCATTTCCGTGGTGCTAGCTGAGCCGCCTAGATCCGCTGTGCGTGGACCATTTTCCAGAGTGTGTTCAATTGCAGACAGAATCGCATCGTGCGCGGCGCGATAGTTGTCTTTACCATCCCCCAAAAAGTCCAGCATCAGCGCGCCAGACCAAATCATGCCAATGGGGTTAGCAATGTTTTGGCCATAAATATCGGGTGCGGAACCATGCACGGGTTCAAACAAGGATGGGAATTTGCGCTCGGGGTTTAGGTTGGCGGACGGGGCTAAACCGATGGTGCCAGTACATGCTGGGCCCAGGTCGGACAAAATATCGCCAAACAAGTTAGAGGCAACCACGACATCGAACTGTTCAGGCTTCAGCACGAAGCGTGCCGCCATAATGTCGATGTGGTGCTTGTCCCAACGTACATCGGGGTAGTCGGCAGCACGAGCGGCCACGCGTTCGTCCCAGTACGGCATGCTGATCGCCAAACCGTTGGATTTGGTTGCGGCGCTCAGGTGTTTAGCGGGACGGCTGCTGGCCACTTTAAAGGCGTAGTCCAGCACACGGTCTACGCCCGTACGAGTGAAGATGGATTCTTGAATCACCACTTCACGATCGGTGCCTTCAAAAATACGGCCACCTAAATTGGTGTATTCACCTTCGGTGTTTTCGCGCACGACCAAAAAGTCTATATCGCCCGGTTTTTTGTTGGCCAGAGGGCAAGGTACGCCCGGCATCAAACGCACAGGGCGCAGGTTGATGTATTGGTCAAAGCCTCTACGGAACTGCAGTAAAGAACCCCACAATGAAACATGGTCTGGCACCACATCGGGCCAGCCTACAGCACCGAAATAAATTGCATCAAAGGGCGCTAAGTGTTCAAACCAGTTCTCTGGCAACATTGTGCCGTGCTCTTGGTAATACTCGGCGCTGGACCAGTCCAAATGCTCGAACTCCAGCTCAATCCCATGTTGTCGTGCGGCGGCTTCTACCACTCGCAGCCCTTCGGGCATAACTTCTTTACCTATACCGTCTCCGGCAATGACGGCAATTTTATGAATGCGCATAGTTTGTCTCTGTAAAGGCTTTACTTGTTAGAACTGAAAGCCAGTATAGCGCCGGAAACTACACGCGGTTGCGCTGTGAACAGCGTGTCTGCTAGATGGGCAGCAAACTTGGGGAGGGCTGAGGGTATAATCGCAAATTGGGTCTTGATGTTGCGACCCTCATGGCTTTAGTGATCCTTTAAGAAGAACCTCCTGACGTGCACTATCCTGTTCCTCCTCTCACGCAACTAGACTCCTGGCAACACTTTGCAGATGCTGCTTTGCAAGCTTCTGTGCAATTGGATTCCGTACGCTGTATACGCGCGGCGGGTCTGCATGCTGACTTTAGCGGTCAAGTGCATTCGGCAGAACTAGAGGCTGCCGCCAAAGCTTTGTTGGCGGATAGACAGTTTGAGCAACAACGCGAGATTTTACTGAGTGGCGGTGTCAGTAATGTGACAGAGGATAGGGCGGCATGGCATACCGCACTGCGCGCACCTGCGGCCCCTAAAGAAGAGATCACTACCGAGCGCGAACGGCTAAATGCGTTTATTCGTACGGCAGATATTAGTCGTAAGTGGCGCAATATCGTGCACATTGGTATTGGCGGTAGCGATTGGGGTGTGCGTTTAAGCGTTAGCGCCTTTGGTTACTGTAATCAGTGGCGTACGGTACGTTTTGTGGCCAATATTGATGGTCATGCGATTGCCGGTGCGCTGTCTGACTTGAATCCTATGGATACGCTGATTGTGGTGGCGAGTAAGTCGTTTACCACGGTAGAAACCTTAGAGAACGCTTCTCGCGCATTAGAGTGGCTCAAAGCCGCCGATGTGCCTGATCCCTACAGTAATGTGGTGGCCATTACGGCCCGTCCAGACCGTGCGCATGAGTGGGGCATTCCTGAAAGTAATATTTTCAGTTTCTGGGATTGGGTAGGCGGTAGATTTTCGCTTTGGTCTGCCGTGAACTTAACCACGGCGATGGCGGTTAGCAGCGACGTGGTCGCCGGCATGCTGGCCGGTGCAGCCGCGATGGATAAGCACTTTGCTGAAGCGCCTATAGAGCAAAATATCCCCGTACAGATGGCGTTGTCAGGCGTGGTAAACCGCAGTGTGTTGGGCTATGGCTCATTGAACGTGGCACCCTACGATTTCCGCCTCGGGCACTTGGTGTCTTATATACAGCAGCTGGAAATGGAGTCGCTGGGCAAGTCGGTAGACTTGAATGGCGAACTGGTCACCGTGCCTACCGGCCCTGCTGTATGGGGTATGCCGGGTACAGATGCGCAACATACGTTCTTCCAGTGGTTACACCAAGGCAGTGATGGTGCGCCGGTAGACTTTATTGTGTGTCAGCATGCCGATCACAGTTGGCCTACCCACCATCAAACCTTATTGGCTCACTGTTTGGCACAGCGCGAGGCGATGCTGCGCGGCAAAAGTTATACACAGGCATTGCAAGAATGCGTGTCTAACGGCATGGAGGCCGAAGAAGCGGCATGGCTAGCTAAGCACCGCGTACATAAAGGCGGTAGGCCTAATACCTTGATTGTGTTGCCACATTTGACCCCGTATAGCTTGGGGGCGTTGTTAGCAGCCTACGAACACAAGGTGTTTGTGCAGGGCTTGATCTGGGGTATCAACCCCTTCGATCAGTGGGGTGTGGAGTACGGCAAGCAATTGGCCGCAGGCATCTTGGGTGAGCTGCGTCGCCCTAGTGTAGAGGCTACCCACCACGATGCTTCTACCACCTATTGGGTGCAGCAATTTAGACAGTCTGACGACCAAGATTAATCAAAATAGATAGACAGTGTGTACTGAAGGTATGTGCTCTTAGGGTTTATGCCGCTATGCGGCCTTGGTATAGTTAGGCTACCATTAAATGGTCTTACCACTTTACCAAATGTGCAGTGCCTGACATGGTGATGCGCGTCTCACTCTGATGCGCGCTCTGTTGGGCTACACATCTGATCCATTTGTACATGGATTGCGACAGGGGCCTTATGTCTGACCTTCATGAACACAATCTTTATGCGGAATATCAGTTTGACCCTGTGGACAGGGATGCACTGATCGCCGCTTTGCAAAAGGCTACATCCGTTGAAGCCGTTTTGCACACACCAGAACAACTTAAACCCTACGAATGCGACGGCTTCACGCTGATTCGCAACTTGCCGTTGTTGGTGGTGATGCCCGCTAACGAAGAGCAAGTGGTGCAAGCCATTAAAGTTTGTGCCGCCATGGGCGTACCTATTGTGGCGCGTGGTGCGGGGACGGGCTTGTCGGGTGGCGCGATGCCGCACCCACAAGGCGTACTGCTGTCTCTGGCAAAGCTGAACAAAATCCTGAAAATCGACCCCTATGCGCGCACAGCCATTGTGCAGCCGGGCGTGCGTAACCTGAAAATTTCTCAGGATGCCGCGCAGTACGGGTTGTATTACGCACCCGATCCATCCTCCCAGATTGCCTGTAGTATCGGCGGTAACGTGGCCGAAAACGCGGGGGGTGTGCACTGCTTGAAATATGGTCTGACTATCCACAACTTGTTGAAGTTGCGTGTGGTGACTATTGATGGCGATATTCTAGAAATTGGTAGCCATGCGCTGGATGTACCGGGCTTTGATCTGCTGTCGTTGATGACAGGTTCCGAAGGTATGTTGGCCGTGGTGACAGAAGTGACTGTGAAGCTCACGCCTACACCGCAATTGGCGCAGTGTATTTTGGCCAGTTTTGATGACGTTTCCAAAGCCTGTGATGCTGTCGCCAACGTGATTGCGGCCGGTATTATTCCTGCTGGCTTAGAAATGATGGACCAGCCCGCCACGGTTGCCGTGGAAGCCTTCGTGAAAGCGGGTTACCCACTGGATGCCGCCGCGATTTTACTGTGCGAATCCGACGGTACGCCTGAGGAAGTAGCTGCCGAAGTGGCGCGCATGAAAGCCGTGTTGACGGAAAGTGGCGCAACCGAAATCCGTGTGTCGCAATCTGAAGAAGAACGCGCCCTATTCTGGGCGGGTCGTAAGTCGGCCTTCCCGGCAGCGGGTCGTATCTCGCCTGACTACATTTGTATGGATGGCACCATCCCGCGCAAACGTTTGTCCGAGATGCTGGTGACCATGAAAGACCTAGAGGTTAAACACAATCTGCGTTGCCTAAACGTGTTTCACGCAGGCGATGGCAACTTGCACCCTCTGATTTTGTTTGATGGCAGTATCCCCGAAGAAAAAGACCGTGCTATGGCTTTTGGTGGTGATATTTTGGAGCTTTCCGTGAAGCTGGGTGGTTCTATCACCGGCGAACACGGTGTGGGCGTAGAAAAAATCGACCAAATGTGTGTGCAGTTTAGCGATCAAGAACGTACGCGTTTCTTTGACGTGAAAGCGGCTTTTGATCCGAATGGATTGTTGAATCCAGGTAAGCATATTCCTACCTTGAACCGCTGTGCTGAAATGGGTTTCATGCACGTGCATCATGGTGAAGTGCCTTTCCCTGATATTCCACGCTTCTAATTTGCCATCCGGAGTGATACGTAACGATGACTACAACGACATCTCTTATTCAGGACTGGCAGGAGCAACTTGCACAGGCCACAGCAAACCACACGCCTTTGCAGCTGTGTGGTTCAGGTAGTAAAAATTTCTATGGTCCACAGGCCCAAGGTCAGGTGTTAGACCTGCGTGGTAACCAAGGCGTGGTGGACTACGAACCGTCTGAGCTGGTGATGGTGGTAAAAGGCGGTACACGTTTAAGCGAAGTGGAAGCGCTGCTGGCCGAACGTAATCAGTGTTTGGCATTTGAGCCACCACACTTTGGCCCAGAGGCCACGATTGCAGGCTGTATTGCGGCCGGTTTGTCTGGCCCTCGCCGTGCGAACGCTGGTGGTCTAAAAGACTTCGTCTTGGGCGTAAAGATTATTGATGGCTTGGGTCAGCACCTAAGCTTTGGTGGTCAGGTCATGAAAAACGTGGCGGGCTACGATGTGTCGCGTGTGATCGCTGGCAGTTTCGGTAGCTTGGGCGTGATTGACGAATTGTCTATCAAAGTGCTGCCTATTCCAGAGCGCACACTCACCCTGCAATTAGCATTGCCACAAGACAAAGCCTTGGACTTGTTCAACACCTTGGGTGGTGAGCCCGTCGCGATCTCTGCGACTGCATGGATCAACGGTAAGGCATACATTCGCTTGAGTGGCGCGCCTGAAGCACTGATGGCGGGTAAAAACCGCATTGGTGGCGATGAATTGGCGGAGTCAGATGCCGCCCAGTTGTGGGCCCAGATTCGCGAACAACAGCACGAGTGGTTTCAGCGCAAAGACGCCGGTCATTTGTGGCGCTTGTCCGTGCCAAGCACAACGCCTGTTATAGACAACAATGCCGATGTGTTCGTGGAGTGGGGTGGTGCATTGCGTTGGCAGTTCAGTACCTCTAGCGAAGACGAGATGCGTGCACAAGTGAGTAAAGTGGGTGGTACGGCGAACGTGTTCCGTGCACACGGTGCAGTGACCTCGGCATTCCATCCCTTACCTGCTCCAATGCTGCGTTTGCAGCAACGCCTGAAAAAAGCGTTTGACCCAGCTGGGGTATTGAATCCTGGTCGTCTTTATACGGGAGTTCTGTAATGCAAACCGTATTGGCAGAAGAGTTTATTGGTACCCCTGAAGGGGAAAAAGCCAAAGAGGTTATCGCTAAGTGCGTACACTGCGGCTTTTGTAATGCGACTTGCCCTACTTACCAGTTGCTTGGTAACGAGCTAGATGGGCCGCGTGGGCGCATTTACATGATGAAAGAGATGTTCGAAGGTAGAACCGTTACCGGTATTACCATGGAGCACTTGGATCACTGCCTGACTTGCCGCGCCTGTGAAACCACCTGTCCATCGGGTGTGCGTTACAGCGAATTGGTAGAAGTGGGCCGACGCGTTTTGGAAACCAAAGTTGAGCGTCCAATCAAAGAAAAAGTAGTGCGTTGGGGGCTAAAAGAGCTGGCGTCTAACCCTGCCGTATTCTCTAAAGTGGCCGCAGTAGGCTACAAAGTACGCCCGCTGTTGACTGAGAGCCTGCAAGAGCTGTTGCCAGAGCGTAAAGCCGAATCGTTGCCGCTGCCTACACGCGTGCATCAGCGCAAAATGCTGCTGTTGGATGGCTGTGTACAACCTACGCTGACACCGCAAACCAATACCGCGGCTATACGCGTGTTAGATGCCATGGGCATTACGTTGGTGCGTATAGAAAAAGCAGGCTGCTGTGGCGCGATCAAGCATCACATGAACGATCTAGAAGGCGCTCAAGAGCAAGCACGACGCAATATTGATGCATGGTGGCCCATGATCGCGGGTCAGCAGGCTGATGCCATCATCAGTACAGCCAGTGGTTGTGGTGTGCAGTTAGAGCATTACGGCGATTTATTGGCCGGCGACGCTCAATATGCTGAAAAAGCCCGTACCGTATCCGGTATGGCACGCGACATTAGTCGTGTGGTGCAAGACGAGTTGGCCTTGTTGGATACCGAAGATTTGCCGCAAGCCAAGCAAGCCTTGAAGATTGCCGTGCAAGAACCATGTAGCTTCCAGCATGCCTTGCAAAACAAAGGTTCTATTTCATCCTTGTTGAAAGCCTTTGGGTTCAACCCAGTCGCCGTACGTGATGGCCACTTGTGTTGCGGCTCTGCAGGCACGTACTCGGTGCTGCAACCTGAGTTGTCCGAGCAATTGCGTACCAACAAGTTGGAATCCTTGCAGATCAACTCACCTGACATGATCGTGACGGCCAACGTGGGTTGTTATGGTCACTTGGCCGCCAAGTCGCCTATTCCTATTCAGCACTGGATAGAACTGGTAGACGAAGTGATCCGCGTGTCTGGTCGTCAGTCGTTGGTGGCAGAGGCAGTATCTGCCTGAGGGCTGTCTACCGTGGGTATATACCCAATACGCAGGCCTAAACGCAGAGTGATGTCACGCAGTATGGTGATAATCTGCTCTGCGTTGGGGCGGCGTAAACCGTCGATACGGGCAATATGCGGCACGTTAATGGCGGCATGGATTTTGCCTGCCACTCCGAATACAGGCATGGCGATATTCGTTACGCCCTGAATCTGAATACTGGGCATAGTGGCGTAGCCTTGTTGGCGTACGGTGCGCAGTATGTCTGCTAGCGCCTCGGGTTCATGCGCGATCTCACCATCAATCTTAATGTGATGATTCAACATGCGTGCGCGAGCCGTATCATCGGCAAAGGCCAATAATACGTGACCCGACGAGGTGTCGGTTAAGCCAATTTGTGCACCGGTTTTTAGGCCAAATGACCACCGTTCTGGGCTGTCATTTTGTGCCGTAATCATCACCCTACCATTCTGATACAACGCTAAGTGGCTGGACTGCATGCTGCGTTCAGACAGTTCGGCCAGCAGTGGCAGGGACTCTTTAATTAACGACTTAATGGGCTCTTGCTCATGCGCCAGTGTGAACAGTTTCAGCGTTAAGGCGTAGCGGTCTCGATCGTTGATGTGTATGTAACCCCGCTGGTGCAAAGTGCTGACCATACGGAAAATTTCATTCACGCTACGACCCAACACGTGGCTGAGTTCATTCAGCGTGTAGCCCTGCGGGGTTTTACTTAATACTTCCAGAATATCCAGGCCTTTGTCTAAGGCTGGTGCGCTATAGCGGGCGTCTGCACTGGCTGTTTTTTTGGCGGGAGTAGGTGTAGTCATGGCGATTTTTATTTTATAGGTGAGTTTTTCATTTTACATGCAAGCAAAAAAAGTGGCCTTTTGAATTGAGCATCCTGCGGATTAGGGATTTCACTAATAAGAACAGCTTTCAAATACCGTAACGTATGCCGTGAAGTATTACACAACGCATGCAATAACCCTTTGAGGATTATTGCGATTTTTCGCACAAAGGATGCGCAGTCGATGAAAGGTCGTTTAGAAAATAAAGTGGCACTAATTACCGCTGCTGGACAAGGTATTGGCCGTGCGACGGCTGAGGCCTTCCTAGCAGAGGGCGCGAAAGTGATCGCAACCGATATCAATCCAGAATTGTTGGAAAGTTTGCAAGGTGCAACCATTGCCAAACTGGATGTGACGGACGGTCAGGCAGTCGCAGCGTTCATCGCAACGCTAGGCCCTGTAGATGTGCTGTTTAATTGTGCAGGCTATGTACATCATGGCTCCATTTTGGAGTGTGATGAAGCAGCGTGGGAACGCTCCATGGACCTGAACGTGAAATCCATGTACCACACTATTCGTGCGGTATTGCCCGGTATGCTTGAGCGTGGCAACGGTTCGATCATTAACGTTGCGTCGGCAGCATCTAGCATCAAAGGTGTACCTAATCGTTGTGTGTACGGCGCTAGTAAAGCTGCAGTGATTGGGTTGACCAAATCCGTTGCGGCAGACTTCGTGACCCAAGGCGTGCGTTGCAACAGTATTTGCCCTGGCACGATTGAGTCTCCTTCACTGCGTGAGCGTATTGCTACTCAAGCTTCTAACTTGAATAGCAGCACAGATGCCGTGGAAAAAGCCTTCATTTCTCGTCAGCCAGTCGGTAGACTCGGCCGTCCAGAAGAAATCGCAGCCATGGCCATTTATTTGGCTTCTGATGAATCCCGTTTTACAACCGGCACCAATATGGTGATCGACGGTGGTTGGTCTAACTGAGTAAAGGAATAGAACAATGAAATTAGTACGTTTTGGTGCAGTGGGCCACGAGAAGCCCGGTCTGGTCGATGCACAAGGTCAAGTACGTGACTTGTCTGGTGTGGTTACCGACATTACCGCTGACATGCTGGGTGATGCGGGTTTGGCGAAACTGAAAGGCGTTGATATCAACAGCCTGCCTGTTGTGCAAAATCCTAGTCGTTACGGTGTGCCTTATGCTGGTTTGGGTAAATTCATTTGCGTGGGTTTGAACTACAGTGACCACGCTGCCGAAACTGGCCAAGAAGTCCCCGCCGAACCTGTACTGTTTAACAAATGGTCCAAACCTACTGGCGCAAACGACAACGTTGTCATGCCTAAGAACTCCGTCAAAACAGACTGGGAAGTTGAGCTGGGCGTGGTGATTGGTAAAAAAGCACGCTACGTGAGCTTGGAAGAAGCGTTGGAGTATGTAGCAGGTTATTGCGTGGTGAACGATGTGTCCGAGCGAGAGTACCAAGTTGAGCGCTGCGGTACATGGGATAAGGGCAAAGGCTGCGATACTTTTGGTCCAGTAGGTCCATGGTTGGTGACGCGTGATGAAGTGGCTGACCCACAAAACCTGAAAATGTGGTTGGACGTGAATGGCAAGCGTTACCAAGACGGTAGTACCGCTACCATGGTGTACAACGTGGCCTTCTTGGTGCATTACATCAGTCAGTTCACTACGTTGTACCCTGGCGATCTACTCTCTACCGGTACGCCTCCAGGCGTAGGTATGGGCCAGACGCCTCATGTGTACCTGAAAGCGGGTGACGTTATGAACGTCGGCATTGAAGGTCTGGGTGAGCAGCGTCAAGAAGTTCACGCATGGTCGGCTGATTTGCTGGACTAAGTTGAACACCTGACAGTGACACAAAAAAATTCAAGCCTTGCATGGTTTAACTATGCAAGGCTTGAGTCGTTTTGGGCATGAACTAGCTTAGTGCATACGTAAGCGGTGTGGATGGGCGATGCGCACCAGTGCCTGAATGATTAAATGCTCTAGTTCTAGCGGTATGTCGTGTCCCATGCCGTTAATAGGCATGAATGTGGCGTGGCTAATGTGTGCTGCAATGTCCTTGCCACATGCCAGAGGGATGAGTGGGTCATCCGTGCCATGAATCACCAGTGTAGGTGCAACAACGCGCACTAAAACGGGACGTAAATCGCCCGTCGCTACAATGGCGGCTAACTGTCTACCAAATGCGGTAGGGTCATTGGCGAGGTTGGCTTCTTCCAAAATAATGGTGCGTTGTGTTGTCTCATCAAAAGGATAGCCGGGGCTGGCAATACGTTTGGCAAATTGCAGACGATGATTCAAAAAACCTAGGGTGTCTTCTGCTAACGAGGGCGACGGTTGGGTCAGCAAGGCCATCACATCTGGGGCGGCAGAGGCTAAGGTTGGGTTGCCGGTGCTAGACATCATTGCTGTTAACGTCAGTACGCGATGGGGATAAAGGCTAGCCAGTAGTTGTGCGATCATGCCACCCATGGATCTACCTGCAACATGCGCGCGTTTTATACCCAAGGCGTCGAGTAAGCCAATCGCGTCAGCGGCCATGTCGTGCAGTGTGTAGGGCACCTTCGGTTTTTGATGTGCCGCCACGGCCTGTGCCAGTGCTGCAAAATCGGGGGCTGGGCTCTGTGTAAAGTGTGTAGAGCCTCCAGCATCTCTATTATCAAAGCGTATGACTCTGAACCCGTGGGAGGCCAAGTCCTCACAAAAGGCATCGTTCCAACGGATCATTTGAGTACCTAGCCCTGAGATTAGCAAAAAAGCCTCGGCTTGCTCCTCTCCAAAGCTATCGTAGCTAAGGGTGAGGCCGTTTGCGCTAATGTGTTGCATGATGTGTTTCCTGCGTGCTTGCCCGTGTCTTAGGGTTGGGTGGCACCAAATGCGAGTGTCATAGTGTGTGCTTGTATGTCGTCAGGCCATTGGCTGATTTGTGCTTGCAGCGCTTTGGCGTCGTTGGCAAACAAAGCCCGTGTGGCTTCTTCAAAACCAGGTAGATCACCCGCAATGGCCACCATAAAGTGATAAGCGCGTTCGTGCGCGTTACGGGTTTGGTCTTTGTCGCTGTTGGCTCGCTTGGCTTCTTCTACCAGTTTGCGTAATGTGACTGAGGCTCCGCCCGGTTGTTGAGACAACCATTCCCAATGGCGCGGTAATAGCGTGACTTCACGCGCTACTACACCAAGTTTGGGGCGTCCGCGGCCTCGTGGTGCGGCGTCGGCCTGTGTCGTTGAGCTTGCTGGTGGGGGGGCTACTCGTGCGAGTACGTCAGCCTCTGATCCCCGCATGTCTACTTCCACAGTACGGCCTGTCGCATCGTCAAACAGCAGCACGGTGTGCTTGGAGCCCTGTTCTAGGGCGCGTTTCATCGCCAGAGCATTAACCGATAGTGAGCCAGTAGCGAGACGACGATGGCCGTCAAAGCTAGTGTAAGTGGGGGTGGTAGCAACTGTCATGGTTCAGTCTATAACGGTGACGAAGTATTTATTTTTACCCTGATAAAATAATCAGTCAATATTACCCGGGTAAAATAATACAATGCAGGAACGAATACAGGCAAAATGTGGTGAGACGAGTACAAAAAAGCAGTCCTCGTTTTATCATTGGCGGTGGTATGGCCTAGGGACTTGTCTTACACTGGCTCTGTTTATGTATTTCTGTGAACTAACGTGATGACTGTGAAACCTCGCAACGTAAAACCGGCAACGAAAACGGCGGCACGCCCTAGAACTAAGCCTGCAGAGGTACGATTGGATGAGTTGATGGGCGCAGCAGAAACGCTGTTTTTATCGCAAGGTGTAGAAGGCACCACCATCAACGATATCGTGGCACATGCGCAGGTGGCTAAAGGCACGTTCTATCATTATTTTGCGTCTAAAAACGAGATGCTAGAAGCCTTGGGTAGACGTTATACCGAGCAGTTTTTGGTCACGTTGCAAGAGGCCGTAGATGCCTGTGCGAACAATGATTGGGTAGAACGGTTGCGCGTGTGGATCTACACCAATATAGAAACCTACGCTAAGACGTATCGTGTGCACGATATTGTGTACACCAATCATCACCATCACGATCGATCTAACCAAGACAAAAATGCTATTTTGGATCAGCTCACCGAGATCATCGATCAAGGTACAGCCGCAGGTGTGTGGGCGCCTGATGATTCCAGAGTGGTGGCATTATTGATTTACTCCGGTGTGCACGGCGCGACGGATGATATTATCGCGGCCGATCTTCAGGATTGCTCGGTATTTGCACGAAACGTGGCGCAGGCGTGTTTGCGTATGCTGTCACCGGTGGCGAACTAAGCGTTGCCACCATGTTGTGTTGGCAGACTACGGTGTTGCTAGCCCCAAGTTGTCTCTGAACGTCTGTCCTTCGTAGCGCTGTCGCAGTAAACCGCGTTGCTGTAACAGGGGTACTACGTGATCTACAAACTCACTGACACCACCGGGCAGGTGAGAGAATAGTATGTTGAAACCATCGGCAGCGCGTTGTGTGAACCAGTGCTCCATGTGGCCTGCGATCATGTCTGCCGTGCCTACCATTTCTAGACCCTGATAGCCGCAGATGCGTCGTGCCAACGCCAGAATGCTAAGTTGTTCGCGCTGTGCTAAAGCGACGACACGATCTCGGCCACTTTTGCTGGCATTGCTGTCGGGGATATCGGGTAATAATCCGGCCGGGTCATACTGAGAAATATCGTGCCCTAAGGCAACCGACAGCGTCGCGAGGCTGCTTTGATCATCCACTAACGCATCCAGTGTGGCGCGTTTTTCTTGTGCTTCTGCCAGCGTGTCACCCAGTACGACTAACACAGCAGGCAAAATCTTAAGCGGTGTGTGGCGGCCTGCAGCGCGTGCTCTATTTTGCATCTGTGCATAGAAGCGTTGAGCGGATGCCATATCAATTTGGTATGTGAAAACCACTTCAGCTGTTTCAGCCGCGATTTGCATACCGGCTTCAGAGGCACCGGCTTGCACAATCACTGGGCGATGTTGCACGGACCTTGCCACATTAAGCGGGCCACGTACCGAAAAATGCGTGTCGTGGTGATCTAACACATGCATTTTATCGGGGTCTACATAGACTCCACGGTCGCTGTCCATACAAAAGGCATCAGCATCCCAGCTTTGCCATAAACCATCCATAACGGTGAAAAACTCTCTGGCACGCTTATAGCGCAAGCTATGTTCCAAATGCGATTTCTCACCAAAGTTAGCGGCCTCATTGGGGTTGCTGGAGGTCACTAGATTCCACCCGGCTCTACCCTGACTAATGACGTCTAGCGAGGCCAGACGGCGCGCCAACATATAAGGTTCGTTATAGGTGGTGCTCGCGGTAGCGATTAACCCCAAATGTTGGGTGACGGCGGCGAGCGCAGGTAACAGCGTTAAGGGGTCTAGCGTCGCCACACTCGCGCTGCACATGAGTGTTTGGGGCGTGCCGGCACGTAAGGCTAAGGAGTCTGGTAAGAATAGCCCATCAAAGCAACCACGCTCTAAGGTCTGAGCGAACCATTTCATGTGTGCAAAATTGCGATGGAAATCGGGAGCGGCACCGGGGAAGCGCCATGCGCCCGCGTGTGTGCTAGGCATGCCCAGCAAGATGAGCGGTTTTTTAGCGGCTAAAGACATGGCATTACGCAAGCACTAGTGAGGAGTTTCGGGTAGAACGATCTACCACCATGATGGGGTGGCCTTGTGAGCAGTGCTCTAGCCGTGCTTCTACACCATATACCTGTTTAAGTAGCTCAGGCGTCAGTACGGTGAGCGGGTGGCCGCTGGCATGGACGTGCCCACGGTGCAGTACCACCACGTGGTCGGCAAAGCGTAGCGCATGATTGATGTCATGAATGGCCATCACGACACACATGGCGCGTTCTTTGGCGAGTCTACGCAGTAGATCTAGCACCTCAAACTGGTTTTGCAGATCCAGTGCACTGGTGGGTTCATCCAGTAGCAACATAGTGGGTTCGCGAATCAGGGCTTGGGCAATGGACACTAGCTGGCGTTGTCCACCACTTAAGGCAGCAAGCTCTCTGTCGGCGAGGGGGTGGATTTCTAAGGTGTGCAGTATGCGAGTGACGGTATCTAATTCCTCCTCCCCTACCGACCAACCGCCACCTTGTTTGTTGGCCAGCAGTACGGCTTCAAACACACGCAGCGACGAACGCATCGCAATGTCTTGGGGTACATGGGCGGGGTGGTTGGGGTGATGGTTGGGCCAGCTTTCAACGGGCTGCCCTGCCACAATGACCTCTCCTGGGCCTCGTAGTTCACCAGCAATACGTCGCAGTAAGGTGGATTTTCCTGCAGCGTTAGAGCCTAGCAAGGCGGTGACACTGCCTGCACATAATGGACCAAAACTTACGTTGTGCAGAATGGTGCGGGTATCAAAGGTCACACTGATGTTGGTGACCGTGAGCAAGTCGGTCGTCATGATCTGGCTCGCAGTATTAGGACAAAAAATAGCGGTACGCCGACAAGAGAGGTGACTATACCTATAGGTAACACTTGACCTGCCACCAGTGATTTACTGAGTACCGAGGCTGCAGACAACAAGCAAGCACCGCATAGTGCTGAAGTGGGGAGCAAGAAGCGCTGGTCTTCGCCCACTAACATGCGGGCAATGTGTGGCCCTACTAAACCTACAAAACCTATAGTGCCGACAAACGACACGCACACCGACGCCAGTAAGCTGCTGAGCAAAATGCCCTGTAAGCGTAATCGGGCAACCGGAATACCTAAGGCCGTTGCCCGTGCTTCGCCCAGTCGTAAAGCAGTCAGAGCCCAGACCTGACGGGCAAAAATGGTAAAAACGATGACAAGGACGGCTGCCATGATGCCCAGTTGCAGCCAACTGGCGCGCGCTAAGCTGCCCATGGTCCAGAAGACAACAGCGGCCAGAGCTTGATCTGGCCCTATGTATTGCAGGGCTTCCAGTAGCGCAGAAAAGGTGAAGACCAATGTGGTGCCTAACAGCACAATCATTTGAGTGGTCATGCCGCGCTTTTGGCTTAACTTATAAATGAACCACGCGGCGGCCATAGAGACTAGGAAGGCATTCACCGGAATGGCGAAGGCGATGGCAAAGTCAGGTAGCAGGGTGACACCTAAGATCAGCCCTAGTGCCGCGCCAAAACTGGCCGCAGCCGACAACCCCAAGGTGAAGGGGCTAGCCAGTGGGTTTCCTAAGATAGTTTGCATTTGCACCCCCGCTACCGACAAGCTGGCACCTACTACTAAGGCTGTGAGTGCAACGGGTAAACGGATGTCCCACACAATGACGCTGATAGGGCTAGCGCTATCATGCTGCCACAGCGAGCCTAGTATTTCTGGCAGGCTGTAGGGGGCCGTGCCTATGTAAATATCCAATACAAAACAGGCCAGCGTGAAGAGTGCAATCAGGATGACAATCCTGAGGCGACGTTGGGTGAGTTGGGTATAAAGCTGTCGTCCACTGAGGGGGCTCGCAGAGCTAGAAGTCATACTGTGTTTGGTCATGCGGTTGCTCCGTCCAAACTGAGCCAATAACCGGGTTGATAGGGTACGGGCAAGAAACGCTGGTGTAGTTCTATGAATGTCTGCTCTGGATCGAGTGAGGCAAACAGCTCAGGGTGTAGCCACTTGGCGATACGCTGCAGTGCGATGAAGTAGTAAGGGTTGTCGTAAAACGGATGCCAGATGGCATACACCTTTTTCGTTTGTACGGCAGACAGCGAACGGTAGGCGGGCCTGCGCATGAGTTTTTGCAGTCGTGCCTGGCCTTTTTCTGGGTCCGCCCCCGGGCCTAAGTTGACCCAATCACCGACTTGCGAATACATAGACCAATTGGCACCGGTGATTAAGATGATGTCGGGCTCGGCGCTGATGACTTGTTCCGGATGCAAGGTGCCAAAGGTGCCGTGCACAAAATGGCTACCTAGGTTATCGCCGCCAGCAATGGCGACCAGCTCACCAAAATTGCCATGGCCGTACGTCATGCAGCAGTCGTTATAGAGGCCTGCGGCCCGCTCTATCATGACGCTGGGGCGATTTTGTATGTGTACTAGAGCATCAGTGACACGGTTAATTTGCTCGGCTCTAAACTGCAAGAATTCAGCCGCCCTGTCTTGCTGCCCTAACAGATCCCCCAGTATTTCTATGCTGCGCACGGTGTTTGCAAACATCTGCGTGCGGAAATCCACAAACACCACGGGGATGTTGACCTGAGCCAATCTGGCCATGAGACCCGATGACTCGGCGGCGGCGCGAGAACTTAGGTTTAGGATCACCACATCAGGCGCGAGTGAAATGGCTAATTCGCTGCCTATAGAGTCTATGGTGGTTGCTGGAAACGAAGGGATGTTTCCCATGTGCGGAAAGCGCTGCAAATAGGCCTGGTAGCCATCTAGATCCGCTGCTTTGAAGTTTTCGCCCCACCCTACTACGGAATCAAACGGGGTGTCTGGAATGAGTAAGGCAAAGGCGTATGCCAGCGTGCCATCCCCTAACAACACGCGGTTAATGGGTCTATCTATAGCGACGGTGCGGTTAGCAATATCGGTAAGTTGTCGTGCGGGGCGCGCAAATACCGCATGTGGCAGGGTGCCAATAAGCATGCCGGCTGCAAGCAGCCGGCCTAACCAGGCACGTCGTGAGTGCTGGAAATCTGCCATGTGTCTTACCAGCGGTAGTTCAGCGTGGCCATGATGGTGCGGTCTTGGCCTAAGAAGCAATACATGACCGAGGTACAACTGGCGACGTACTTTTTGTTCGTTAGGTTGTTCACGTTCAACGAAACGCTCATGCCATCTAAGGCTGGGGACAGTTTCCAAAGATCGTAATTTAAGACCACATCCATGAGTGTGGTAGAGGGTACCTTGAAGGTGTTCGCCGGATCACCCCATGTACTACCCAGATAACGTACGCCACCGCCTACTTTCAGACCATCCAATGCCCCCTGAGTAATCAGATAGTCCACCCATAATGAGGCGCTGTGTTTAGGCGTTTGTGTCAGGCTATTGCCCTGAAAGGCAGCATCTTGCACCAGTTTGTTATCGAGGTAGGTGTAACCCGCGATGAGGTTCAAGTTGCGAGCCAGTTCGGTAGTCAGCGACAAATCTATACCGCGTGTACGGACTTTACCTGCTTGGGTGTTAAAGCCTAAGTGATTGGAGTCGGCCGTTTTGACGTTGGTTTGTTCTAGGTTGAACAATGCAGCGGTAAATAAGGTGCTGGAGTTATTTGGATGGAACTTAATCCCCACTTCGGTTTGTTTGCTTTCAACGGGAACAAACGCCTTGCCGTCGTAACCACTGCCCAAAATAGGGTCGAAGGACGTAGAGTGGCTGGCATAGGGGGCGATGCCATTATCAAATTGGTAGCTTAGCCCTACGCGCCATGTCCACTTACCGTCATCCATCTTGGTGTAGGTGGTGTTAGGGGAGTAGCTTTGAGTCCAGTCATCAGTTTTGGACTGGTCGTGGCGTACGCCTGCGGTTAAGCGCCAGCGATCATAGGCAATCTGGTCTTGCAGGTAAAAGCCTAAGCGGTCGAACTTTTGTTTTACTGTCCACGGCGCGGCTTTGCTGGCATCAAAGTTGGGTACAAGGTCTGGTCTGTAGTGCGAACCATAGGGGTCTACCAAATGTGGGCCATCGCTATACAGGGCATTTTTGACTGTACCTTTGGAGTAATCCACACCCGCGAGTAACTGGTGCTCAGTGGCGCCTAGTGACACTGTGCCATGTACATAGTTATCCATGGAGAAAGAGCGCACGCTAGAGGGAGACAGCTCATAGGTGTCTTTAAGGAATGGCTGACCATTGACCACCTGATAACCGTAGACGGCGGTGCGTTGCAGGTCTGAGTCAATACGCATGTAGCGCATATTGCTGGTAAAGCCCCAACCATTGCCAAAGTCGTGTTCAAAAATGGAGCTGACGGAATTTTGCTTACGCGTAGAGTCCTCAAATGCCATGTCTTGATAGTTTCTATTCCTATCGATCTCGGCATAAGGGGAGTCATTCATCCCCAACAGCGCTGCAGGCAACGAGTTGTAGTTGGGGATATCCGGTTCGTAGGAGTGTGTAGCCAGAATGGTCCATGATGTACGGTCAGTAGGCTTCCATGTCAGTGAAGGCGCCAGATAAATACGTTTATGGCGCGTGTCTTCAATTTGGCTGTTGGTATTCAGTCCAGTAGCAGTCAGCCTGTAGAGCAAGGTTTGTGAGTCATTCAGTGCGCCTGTGCTGTCTATACCAACGAATTTATGGCCGTAGTTGCCCAGTCGCAAACTCAACTCGTGCGAGGCTTCAGCTTCAGGCATACGGCTCACCTGATTAATAATGCCGCCACCAGTCCCCTGCCCGTACAGTACCGCCGATGGACCGCGCAATACCTCTACCCGTTCTAGCGTGAAGGGATCAATTTGAGGGGCCCAACTGCCGGCGTTACCAATGATACGTAGGCCATTTAAATAATAGTCAGCATCGATGCCGCGAATTCTGGTGAAGTCCAGCTGACTACCAAAAGCACCAAATTTCTCGCTAGTGGCACCGGCGGTATAGCGCAGAGACTGGCTAGTCGAACCGGATTGCTGCAGATCCATCTGTGAGCGAGTGACGACGGATACGGATTGCGGTACTTCCAGAATAGAGGTGCGGGTTTTAGTACCTACCTTAGTTTGCTCTGCTACGTAACCACGTACGGGGCCTTCGGCATTGGGTTGTGCACTATTCACCGTAATCGAAGATAGTTCTGCCACTTCTTCTTGTTGCGCCGCGTTTTGTGCGGGTGACACTGTTGCCGTTTGGGCGTGGGCAGTAGAGTACGCCAAGGATGCCGCAAGGCAAACGATGCTGGTGTAGAGACGAGTTTGACCAACGTACACAGGCCGCACAGGCGCCGGTACGCAAAATGAATGTGGGTTCATAGCGTGAGCAAGATGAGAATATAAGTGAAGGCGATCTATCAAAATCCATTAATCGACCGACCGACGGTCAATATAAATGAAATTGAGAATTGATGTCAACTAGAAGGATGGTGAGAGTGTTGTTGTGCGGTGTTTTTACGTGTTGTCGCGTATGGCCGTCATGTAGCTAGGTAAGTTCTTGGCAGGCTCGCTGGCAACAACTTGCAGACGCTCTAGGGTCTTAGTAATAGAGCGGCTAAGGTGATCGTCTAAGGCTTGAGCTACCGCATCAGGTTGGCGTTGCATTAAGGCTTGCATGATGAGCCTATGCTCTTCTAGGAATGGATCCATAGAAGGTAATTTCAGGTAGCCGCCCAGCATATGTTTGTTGTTGATGAGCAAAGCTTGGGTATGGCCCAGCAGCTTAATTAGCTCATCGTTTTGACAGTAACTTAAACAGCGAAAATGTAGGTCTTTTTCCAGATCGTCTAGCTCGGCCTCGCTCACATTGGGATAGCGTTTGCTAATCGTTTCTAAGCGTTCCCACATAAGGTTAAGCACCTCTTGTGGAATATGTTCCACACTTTTACGCAGTGCTGGCGGTTCCAGATAGCGGCGTATTTCGTACAACTGTCGTACACGTTCTGGGGTCATCGGTACGATAGACCAGCGTCCTGCAGGATCTTTTTCTACTAGCCCAACCCCTTCTAAACGCATCAGTACTTCATGGGCAACGGTACGGCTAACGTCAAAACTTTTGGCAAGTTCGGTTTCTACTATACGTACAGGGCCAAAAATAGCGTGATTACAGACTTCACGCTCTACGTCGTTGTAGACCTGAATCCATGAGTCAGGTGAGCGTAGTGCATCGCCAAAAGGTTCTAAAGCCGCTAGTTCAAAGCTGCTTAAACGGGTCACTTTTTGCTTGGCAATGAGGGGCCCCACGATTACCCCACGACCGCTGTGTTTGTAGAGCACATTTTGATCCACCAGTGCTTTTAGGGCTGCTTTAACCGGGGTGCGGCTGACGTTGAAAGCCTGAGCCACCATGCTTTCATTGATCAGGTCACCGGCTTTCAGAACTCGTTGTGCAATCGCCGTGCGTAGTGCCGTGGCGATAGCCTCGTAAAGCGGTACTGCAGCGGTTTTGTGCTCCGTATTCTGTTGCATACGTCTGAAGGTAGCCCAGTGTGGGTGTAAGGGAAAAAGTCTGCTGAACATCATGCCAGATTATGCGGTAGCTGACCATGATCGTACTGGGGTAGATGCTGCATATTCGATTTTCTGGAAAACCCCAATTCAAGCTAATGAACTTTGTGTGCAATGATCATTGTTATCAGTAAAAGCTATTTTCATACATGCATAGTTAAAAGCAGAAGGCTCGCACAAAGACGTACTGACATTCCACCAAAAAAGAGGAGACCTCTATGAGCAACACAAAGACAACTTTTTCTGTCGTTCGCAGACACGTAGTGCAATACGGTGTAGTAGCTTGTGCAATAGGTGTTGCGGGGTTGGCTAGTAGCCCCGCAATAGCTCAGGATTATCCTTCTAAGCCCATCACCATGTTGGTGCCATGGGCGGCAGGTGGCGGTACCGATGCCGTTGCTAGAGCTGTGGCAGCCGCCATGGAAAAAGATTTAGGTGTGGTGATTAACGTTGTGAATCGCCACGGGGGAAGTGGTGTCGTAGGGTTAAATGCCATTGTCTCGGCAAAGCCTGACGGGTACACCATTTCGCTGTTTGCGGGCGAGCTAACCATGATGCATTGGCAGAACCTCACCAATCTGACCTATCAGGATATTACGCCAATAGGGATGGTGAACTTTGATTATGCCGGCTTGCAAGTGTCATCAGAGTCGCCGTACCAAAGTGCTAAAGATTTATTGGCGGCTGTTGCTGCTGATCCTACTGGCACTTTTAAAGCCTCGGGTACAGGGCAAGGTGGTATTTGGCACTTGGCCCTGACAGGTTTACTGCTGAATCAGAAGATGCCTGCTGACCAGGTGACATGGATTCCTAGCCAAGGAGCAGCGCCAGCAATGGTGGAGCTGGCCTCGGGTGGCATACAGATAGTGCCGTCAGCCTTAGCCGAAGGGCGTGCCATGATCGAGGCGGGTCGTTCTCGCCCACTAGCGGTGATGGCCCCTGAACGCAATCCTGGTTTCCCTGACGTGCCTACCCTGAAAGAGCAATTGGGTACGGATTACACCATTGGTACATGGCGTGGTGTGATTGGTCCTAAAGGCATGGATCCAGCCATCGTAGCCAGATTAGAGCAAGCGGTAAAAGTGGCTTACGACAGTGAGTTTTATCAGTCATTCATCAAAAACCAAGGCTTTGGTGCGGAGTATCGCGATGCTAAGTCCTTTGGGGAGTTCTTGGTGGAAAACGATGCTTTTATGGGTGAGTTGCTGCGCGAAAGTGGTTTGGCGAAAAAATAATAACACCGCATAGGGCTACCTAAGCATAGGTAGCCCTGCCAAGAAGGGAGAAGTCCATGCGAGACATCGTAATAGGTGTGGTTTTTGCTGTATTAGGAGTGCTGATTATTTGGCATGCCAGAGAATTCCCTACGGTAGGCAGTTTAAGTTATGGCGCATCACTGTTTCCATCCGTGACTGGCGCAGGTATGACCTTGGCGGGATTAGCCTTGGTTTTTGGCAATATTAAATCGGTCTTGGCGCAGCGCCAACAGCACGAACCGGTGCCAGCCGCTGTACTGCTTGCACGTGGGGTACGGGTGGTGTGCCCCTGTTTGCTCGTGGTGCTGTACATCTACACCAGTGACAGCGTAGGGGCGATGCTCATGCTGGCAGTGGTGATGTTTGTGCTTCTGTGCTTAGGTAAGGTGTCGTTGAAGCTGTCTATTCCTACCTCGTTACTCGGTGCCGGGCTGATTTACTACGTATTTACCGAGTATTTGTTGGTGCCATTGCCAGAAGGCTTGTTGGGTTAATCACCGGAGCGAACCATGCATGAAATCTTGAGTGGTATGGCACTGGTGTTTAATGCCGAGGTGCTGTTGGTAGTGCTGGCCAGTGCGGTGTTTGGCGTATTTGTGGGAGCAGTGCCAGGTTTGACGGCGACGTTAGCGGTAGCGCTGCTAGTACCAGTCACCTTTCATATGGATGCTATTCCCGCCATTGCGGCCATTGTGACCTCGTCTGCCATGGCAATTTTCTCGGGGGATATTCCCGGGGTGTATTTGAACATTCCCGGTACGCCCTCTTCCGCAGCCTATGTGTCAGATGCCTATAAGTTAAACAAACAAGGCAAGTCGCGCCAAACCTTGGGTGTGATGTTGACGTGTTCTGTTATAGGTGGGTTGGTTGGGGCCACCATGTTGATGTTGGTAGCACCTACATTGGCCGAGTTTGCGCTGAACTTCAGTTCGTTTGAGTATTTTTGGTTAGCGGTTCTAGGCTTGAGCTGTGCGGCCTTTATTGCGTCGGGTTCACTAGCGAAATCTCTGTTGTCCATGATGCTGGGGTTGTTTGTGTCCACCATAGGTTTGGACATCATTACAGGTACGCCACGCTTCACCTTTGATGTGCCAGATTTGCTGGCGGGCGTGAACTTCATTCCTGTGATGATAGGCTTTTTCGCTATTAGTGAAGTGATGTTCTTGTACCGGAATTTGGATCGCACCAATACGATGACGACAATGCAGCGTGAAACCGGTGCGGTGTTTACTGGTGTGGGCGGCATAATTCGCAAATACTGGCATGGGCTTACGCGTGGTAGCACTATCGGTTTGGTGACGGGTGTACTACCCGGAGCGGGGGCAGATGTGGCCGCGTGGATTGCTTACGGTATTAGTAAGCGCCGCTCTAAACAGCCAGAGAAATTTGGTACGGGCCATATAGAGGGGATTGTGGATGCGGGCTCCGCCAATAATACCTCGGTGATTAGTGCCTACGTACCTGCACTGGTATTTGGGATTCCCGGCGACTCCATCACGGCCATTGTGATTGGTGTGCTGTATGTGAAAGGGATTAATCCTGGCCCTACTATCTTTAGCGGTGAGAGTGCATTGGTGTATGGCTTATTCACTATTTTCTTTATCGCTAACCTTGTGCTGCTGCCGGTGGGCTATTTAGCCATACGCTTGGCTTATGTACTGAACCGCGTTTCGATCCGCGTATTGATGCCTATTATTCTGTGTTTCTGCATTGTGGGGGCATTTGCCATCAATAATACGGTGATGGATTTGTGGATCATGTTGGTAGCCGGCATGGTGGGGTACATCATGATTTCGGCAGGTATTCCATTAGCACCCGCGATTTTGGGGCTGGTGTTGGGCAATACCTTAGAAAGTAGCTTTATGAGTTCCATGCTTAAAGCCAATGGCAACTTGTTGGACTTTGTGGCGCGACCACTGAGTGCCACCTTAGCCAGTTTGGTTGTGTTGATTTTCGTTTTTCCGTTGCTGCTGCGCTGGATCAAGCGCTACCGCAAGGTGGCCTCTACGACCCATTTAACAGCACAGAAAAGCCACCATTGAAAGAGAGGTTGATGTGAGTATCGCCATTGAAGATCTGAATCGTTTTATTCAGCAGCTGTTTGTGGCAGAGCAGGTAGACCCTGTTGTCGCTCGTGTAGTCAGTGATGTGTTGGTAGCGGGAGACCGTCTGGGGCAGCATACCCATGGGGTGAAGCTAGCAAGAGGCTATTTACGTGACATACGTAATGGGCATGCCGCTATAGACCCACAGTGTTTGACTGTACTGAAATCGTCGCCTGTTTTGCGCCTGTACGATGCCCAGTATTTGTTGGGGCCGTATGTGTTGCATGAGGCATTGCAATGGGCCAGTGCAGCGGCACGTGAGTACGGTATAGGGGTGGCAAATATCCGTCAAAGTCACCATATTGCTTGCTTGGGTGCCTACCTAAAAAGTGTGGTGGATCAAGGCTTGGTATGTGTGATTATGTCGTCTGATCCCGCTGCAGTATCGGTGGCACCGTTTGGTGGCACGCGAGCCATACAAACCCCCAACCCTTTGGCGATGGGGGTTCCTGGTGAGCCTGAGCCTATTTTGATTGATGTGAGTATGTCTAGCATCACCAATGGCATGGTGGGCAAGCAGCGACAGCTAGGCAAAAAATTAAATCACCCTGTCCTGCTCACGGCAGATGGCACACTCTCAGACGACCCAGAAACGGCTTTCGCATCGCCTCCTAGCACTATCTTGCCGTTAGGTGGGATGGAGTACGGCTATAAAGGCTTTGCCTTAGGCTTAATGGTAGAAGCGCTGACCTCTGGGATTGGAGGGTTCGGACGCAAAGATAAACCTACGGGTTGGGGGGCATCGGTTTATATACAAGTGATTGATCCTGACTACTTAGGTGGGTTGCAAGCGCTGAAAGACGAGGTGGCTTTCTTGTCTGAGCAGGTATCTACCAACCCACCTATAGATCCAGCACGCCCCCCGCGTATGCCGGGGTGGAATGGGATGGCGAATTGGCATAAAGCGGATCGCCAAGGAGTACAACTGCCAGAAGATGTGATTGCAGAGTTACGTCAGGCAGCGACGGAAACGGGGCTGAGTTATCCGTTTTAGGGCGCGGTAAAAACTGGTGCAGAGTAGCTCATACTGCCCAGTTTTTTATCGCATATATATGGTTATTGCATGCATTATTCAATATTGGTGTGACGATGAATAAACCAAATCTTTCCAAGCAGGTAGTACGCCTGAGCGAACAAGACAACGTGGCAGTGGCTTGCGTGGCACTGCCTGCCAGCACTACGGTTAGCGCCTATGGTGTAGTCACCACAGGGTCTATTCCAGTGGGGCATAAGGTGGCACTAGAGCCTATTTTGCGTGGTGATGCCATACGCAAATATGGGCAAATAATAGGCTTTGCATCATCCGATATTTTGGCGGGCGATCATGTGCATGTGCACAACGTGACGTTGCACGATTTTGATAGAGATTACGCCGTAGGACAGGACGTCAAACCCACTCAGTATGTGGATAAACCTGCCACCTTCCAAGGGTATAAACGTCCCAATGGCAAGGTAGGTACTCGTAACTATCTGGGTATTCTGACCACCGTCAATTGTTCGGCTACGGTGGCACGTCAAGTGGCCGCACAAGTAGAGCGCAGTGGCATGTTGGCTAACTACCCAAACATAGATGGCGTCGTGGCGCTGACCCACGGCACTGGTTGCGGTATGGCTGATGCAGGGGAAGGGTTTGCGCTGCTACAGCGCACGATTTGGGGTTATGCACAGCACCCGAATTTTGCTGGCATTTTAATTTTGGGTCTGGGGTGTGAAGCCAATCAAATACGTTATCTAGTGGATGCGTACAACCTAGAAGACACCGTGGATTGTCGCGTACTGAATATTCAGGATACAGGCGGTACAGCGAAAACCGTAGAAAAGTGCTGTGAGTATTTGGCAGACATGATGGCGTTTGCGAATGAGCATCAGCGCGAAACTGTGCCTGCCAGTGAGCTAATTCTGGCATTGCAGTGTGGGGGCTCAGATGGCTACTCCGGCATGACTGCTAACCCTTCTCTGGGGGTAGCGGCGGATATTTTGGTGCGCCACGGAGGTACAGCCGTGTTGTCTGAAACGCCAGAGGTGTATGGGGCCGAACACTTGTTAACGCGTCGTGCGGTAAGCGAGAAAGTGGCCGAGAAGCTCATCAAACGCATACGTTGGTGGGAAGACTACACCGCACGTAACGACGGGAAAATGGATAACAACCCTTCTCCAGGTAATAAGGCAGGCGGGCTAACCACCATTCTAGAAAAGTCGCTGGGTGCGGTGGCTAAAGGTGGCAGTACTAATTTGGTGGACGTGTATCAATACGGTGAGCCTATACGCGAACGAGGCTTTGTATTTATGGACAGCCCTGGTTATGACCCTGCCTCTGTGACGGGGCAGGTAGCCAGTGGCGCCACCATGATTTGTTTCACCACAGGGCGTGGCTCGGTGTCTGGATTTAAGCCTGTGCCGTGCATCAAAGTGGCGACGAACAACACCATGTACAACCGCTTGGAAGATGACATGGACGTGAACTGTGGCGAGATCATCGATGGCGATCAAACCGTAGATCAGTGTGGTCAAGAAATTTTTGAGTTGATCTTAAGAGTGGCTTCTGGCGAACAAACAAAGTCCGAAGCTCAAGGGTTTGGTGACTGTGAATTTGTGCCTTGGCAGATTGGAGCAGTCATGTAAGTAAGGATGTATGGCATCCAACAATAAGGAAGGAGACAACACTATGAGTACTCAACGTTTTGCAGGGCGTGTGGCAGTGGTGACTGGCGGTGCCTCTGGAATAGGTTTGGCCATTGCGCAGCGTTTGCGTCTAGAAGGTGCGCAGGTGGCCGTGTGGGATCGAGATCAGCAACGGTTAGCAGCGGTGGCCAAAAATGAAGATCTACATGTGTATGAGGTGGCACTGCAAGACTATGGCAGTGTACAAAGCACGTATGCCCAAACAAAAAAAGACTTGGGTAAAGTCGATATTTTGGTGTGTAGTGCAGGAATTACGGGGCCAAATACCACTGTCATCGATTACGGTATAGAAGACTGGAAAGAGGTGTTTGATATTAATGTGCATGCCCTCTTTCACTGCAACAAAGTGGTGATGGAAGACATGACTGCGCAGCAATACGGTCGTGTGGTGAATATTGCCTCTATTGCAGGTAAAGAAGGTAACCCGAATGCGTCGGCGTATAGTGCTTCAAAGGCGGCAGTGATCGCATTGAGCAAATCACTGGCTAAAGAAGTAGCGACCAAAGGTGTGACGGTGAACAGCATTACCCCTGCTGCGGTAGAAACGCCTATGTTTGCACAGATGACCCAAACACATATTGATTACATGCTGTCCAAAATTCCTATGCATCGCTTCGGCAAGGTAGAGGAAATAGCAGCCATTGTGTGCTGGCTAGCGTCGGAAGAAGCGTCGTTCTCTACAGGGGCAGTGTTTGATGTGTCAGGGGGGCGTGCCACGTATTAAGATGGCACGTATCCAGTGTGGGGCGGTGTGAACCGCCCTACTTTTTTACAGGTACAAATGCCCCCGCATATACACCACCGCATTACCGGAGATCAGCACACGATCGCCAGCCATTTCACAATGCAAATAGCCGCGTCGCGCACCGCCTTGTCGTGCGCTTAACTGGCTTTTACCCAAGCGTTGTGCCCAGTATGGCGTCAGTGCAGTATGCGCAGAGCCGGTAACCGGGTCTTCGTTAACGCCTACATTAGGGCCGAACCAGCGCGATACAAAATCCACATCTTTACCGGGGGCAGTTACAGCTACGCCTCGGTTGGGCAAGCCTTTAAGGCGTGACAGATCCGGGTGTAGGCGTGGGATGATGCTTTCATCTTCTACCACCACGATGTAATCGTCTGCCGATAATACCGAGGCAGCGTCAATGCCTAATGCATCCAGTAAGCCATCAGGCGTAGCACATGACTGCGGGGGACGGCAGGGGAAATCCATTTCCAAACCGTGGGCAGAGCGTTTGACGGACAAGCGGCCACTGCGGGTAGAAAAATGAATCACGTCTTTGTCGTAGTTCAGCTCGTGCATTAACACCCAAGCACTGGCTAAGGTGGCGTGGCCGCACAAATCCACTTCTACTTCAGGCGTGAACCAGCGCAACTGATAGCCGTGTTCATCCGGCACAAAGAAAGCGGTTTCAGACAAGTTGTTTTCAGCAGCAATGTGCTGCAACGTCTGGTCATCTAACCACGCGTCTAGTGGGCAAACAGCGGCAGGGTTGCCCTCGAACGGACGAGAGGCGAAAGCATCGACTTGATAGATAGAAAGTTGCATGACGGTTCCTGAGAAAAATACAGCCTACTGGATCACAGCGGACTTCATACCAGAGAACACTACGCTAGCATTGGATTGGGGGCACAGCAAGTTCGATGTAGGGCTACCCTATTACTTCAGGTTTCGGCTGGCGCGTTGGCAGATTCGCTGGGTGGCCGGTGACGCAGATGATGCTATCCATTGCGTGCAGAGGTCGCGCACCCATTCGGGTTGGTCTTTGCCCGCATCATTTAACCAGTTTGCGACTGAGTCTTGTACGTAGACAGAATCATCTGCACGTAGCGCTTCCAGTATGGGTAAGGCCTGCTGAGGTGTTTGTTTAAGTGCTTTTAGATGGGCACACCACACGCCACGTGGACGTATCGCTTCGCAGGCAAAACGTCGAATGTATTCAGAGGAAGATTGTGTCCACGGTGTGAGTAATAGGATCGCGGTATCCAAATCGTTGGCAAGGTGTGGGCGCACAGCCATCCATGCCCATTCACGCACGCCGAAGTGGGCGTCGTCCGCCAAGGGCTGTATGGCTGCGAGCCGGTCAGCTAAGGACACATCCGGTTGTGCACCAATCATGAAACATGCCCAGCCGCGCACCGTGTCAGAAGGGTGTGCCAAGCAAGTGTGTAGCGCATCTACCCCTACTTCGTTGAGCACTAACTCACCTAAGTCTGCCATGCGGCGCAAGATGCCTTGCGTGTTAAGGGCTTGGGCGGCGTCTTGTGCAGCGGGTGACAGGGTGGGAAATACCAAGCACAGCAAGCGATAGTGATCTAAGGCCAAACATTCGGTCAGTGTCGCGCTAGGGATACTGCCTGTGGATAAGGCTTCTAGAATGTCAGCGGGTATATCAGCGATGCGGTTGGCACCTTTGCGGGCGGCGGTAGCAGTCATGGCGTGACGGTAGTTAGGCAGGTAAGTTGTGGGCCACTTTGTTCAATAGCGTACTCAGCTGTTCACGTTCCGACGCACTAAGGTTGGCGTATAGATTAGCAATCCAGGTGCTGTGTTGCGTGAAGACTTGAGCAGCGATTTCCTTACCTTTGTCAGTAAGACGTATGCACAGCGCACGACGATCTACAGGGTCAGCATGGCGGGCGATGAGTGCATCACGTTCTAAGCCGTCTAGTAGTCCGGTGATGGTGGCGCGGGTAACACCTGCCTGTTCTGCTAAGGCCGCAGGAGCCAAACCATCGGGGGCGTTATCCAGCAAGAACAACACAATAAAGCGCCCTTCTGACAACCCGTAAGGGGCTAACTGTGTCGCGCAGTCTCTGTCTATAGCGGCAGTTAAAGACAGCATCTGAAAACACAGCCGTATGTTATCCACAAGGGGAAGTTGCCGTTGTTCGGCCACATTCAGTAGCGCTAGATATTTTTGTTCCATGTTAAAGCCACCATATAGTATGCCACCTAATTATAGGTGAGATGGGGCAGAAATGGGAAAAGTTACACACAGGGAATTTTGGTTGAGCGGTATTTTCTACACGGTGCTCATAGAGGTTCAGCATGGTGACGTATGGCTCACCAGCTGTGTAGGAGTGTGGATGAAAATGGTGTGTGCCGCATGCGCAGGGTCACGCAGAGCACAAAAGAAAACGGCGTGTATTTTTGCAAATACACGCCGTTTCTTCATTACGTTGCCGCTTACAAACCTAGTTCGTCTGCAATATGACGTGCAATAGGCATGGCGCCTGTTGCCGCAGGGGAAGGTGCATTCAAAATGGCAGTCAGGCCACCAGAATGTTTGATCAGGAAGTCGTCTACCAGCGTGCCGTCTGGGCGTACGGCTTGTGCGCGGTTAGCACTGCGATAGGTACGCAGATCTGACAAGGTGACAGTAGGACAATACTTGCGCACAGCGTCTAAGTACACCTGCTTAAACAACGAGCCTTTAAGTTCGTTCCAAGTGGCGCGTGGGTGTTTGGCTAACATTTTCCACAGGCCGCTGTAGCTTAAGGCAGACCACGCGTCGCGTACGTCTACGCTGAAATGGCTGTATTTTTCTCGTGCTAATGCCAAAACAGCGTTGGGGCCTACGGTGATGGTGCCATCAATCATAGGCGTGAGGTGTACCCCTAAAAATGGCAAGGTGGGGTCGGGTACGGGGTAAATCAGGCTGTGTACAACTTTGTTCAGGTGGGTAGGCAACACAAAGTATTCGCCACGGAAGGGCAAAATTCTAATGCCGGGGTCCATGCCTAACATGCGGGCAACACGGTCAGAGGCCAAGCCGCTGCAGGCAATGATGTGCCCTGCTTCGATTTGTTGATTGCCGGCTTGCACGCGGTAAGCAGAGCCTACTTGGGTGACGGATGTTACGGGTGCATTGAAGATTACGGTGCTGCCTGCATTTTCTACATCGGCCAGCAACGCACGAGTGATGCCCGCGTAATCGGTGATGGCTGTTTCAGGAATGCGCAGCGCCGCAAGCCCAGTGATCGCGGGTTCCAAGCGACCTAAATCGGCTTGGGTAAGTTGTTCGGTGTGTACCTCGTTTTCGATGGCGCGTTGCTCAAGTTTGTATAGGTTTTCTTGTTCTTGAGGGGTAGTGGCGACCAGTAGTTTGCCGCGTGCTTCGTAGCCTATTTGTCTGGCTGCACAAAAGGCTTTGATCTCGCTTAAGCCTTCGCGGCAGAAACGAGTCTTCAAGCTACCGGGTGTGTAGTACACGCCAGAGTGCACCACGCCACTGTTGCGACCGGTTTGGTGGAAAGCAGGTTGCGCTTCTTTTTCTGCGACCAATACACGGGCTTGGGGGCGACGTTTGACGATTTCGGCCGCCAACGCTGCACCAACAATGCCAGCACCAATAATGAGGTAATCGTATTTCATGGGAAAGGTGATTCCAGTGACGTTCTGTTTGCGTTAGCTCAGGCCGCGCATGGACTCCCAACGGCGTCGAGTAGGTTGCATGTGCGCGACGACGAGGTGGGCCAAGGTGGCACGGTCTTCTTGTTCAATGGCGTTAACCATGGCGGCATGTTCTGCAATCGCTTGCTCTAGCCACTGTCGGTCAGTCATACCGTAAGAACGTATGGGGTTAGAGGCTTCGGTATAAAACGCGATAGCCTTACACAGGGTTTCATTGCCGCACAGCGCAAAAACTTGGCGGTGAAATTCATCGTTAAATTGATGAATGAGGCGTGGGTCTGCCCCTACCGATGCAGCAGCGGCATATTGAATGTGCAGAGTTTTCAGCGCATCCAAGTCGGCAGCAGAGACCGGAAAAGGCATGATGCTCACCGCTTCTTTTTGCAGCAGTGCTCGCAGGTGGTACAGCTCTTCCACTTCTTGGGTGCTGAAGTCTTTGACGCGGGCTGAACGGGAACGTGGTTTAACCACAATTTGGCGGGCAACCAGTTCTTGAATGGCGGCACGTACAGCATGGCGTTTGGCATCAAAGCGTGCCATCAATGTGTCTTCAATCAATTCCTGATGCGGACGCAAGTGACCGAAAATAATATCGGCTTCTAGTTCTTGGGCAATCAGTTCGGCAGAGGAAGGGGCAAGAGTTTCTGTGCTCATCGGACAATCAGTTCCAGCGTCGAGGGTTGGTCCCAGATCCAGCCATGTGGTGTGCGATGCAGCTCAGGGAAATGCCCCGGCACGACGATGTCGGCGTTGTCGGCTATCCACTGCAGTGTGTTACTGGATTGGCGATCCGGGTCATATTCATTGGCAGCGGACAGTGTAGCGAGTTCACGGTAGGTTTTACAGGCGTCCCCTGCTAACACAACACGCTTTTTATCCGGATTGACGAAGTGCAGCAAATAGCTACCGGTGGTGTGGCCAGGCGCTTGTCTGTAGAACAGGCCAGGGGCTAATTCACCTTCTGGTGCCTGTATGAGTTGCAGGTTTTGGCGCTGTAGGTATTCGTTCATACCTTGGCTGCCAAACACGTCTTCAGACGCGGGGTGCTGCGCGTAGTCCCATTCTGCCGAGCTGACATAAATGGTGGCATTAGTGAACAGATCAATATTGTTGATGTGATCGAAATGCAGGTGCGACAGAAAAACAGTTTTGATGTCAGCAGGCGTAAGGTTGCGTTCTGCCAGCGCATTCAACAACAGCAGGCGCGTGGAGTGGTGACCGGTATCAAACAAGATAGGACCGTGCCCATCTACATTGACTAGCACTACAGCTGAAAAACCAAAAAAACCGCCTTTAAAACTTAGGCAATTTCCCTCAACGAGGATGTCATGTTGCACCGCCATGTGCGCTCCTTATTATGCAGGCTTATTAATTATTAATAATACTATCAATATAGAATTTATTGGTCGAATTTATTGTGGTTTCTTAGTTGTTCTAGGGTTTGTTCTAATATAGACATTGGATTTAAAGCACTTTACACTACGATCCATCTTATCGATACTATTATTAATAATATTGATTTTCCCCGCTGAGGAGCACACATGAACGCCTATAAAAGTATGATTGCTGGTGCAGCATTAGCACTGGCCAGCGCAACCACTTACGCCGCCACATGGCAGATGGCTACGCCGTATCCAGATGCCAACTTCCACACACAAAATATCCAGCAGTTTGCTAAAGATGTAGAAGCAGCGACCAATGGTGAGTTGAAAATTAACGTGCACCCAGCGGGTTCGTTGATCAAGCACCAAGAGATCAAAAATGCCGTGCGTTCGCAGCAGATTGAAGCGGGCGAGTTCATTATTTCCAATTTGGCCAACGAGAACCCTATGTTTGCGTTGGACTCCGTGCCATTTGTGGCTGTGTCTTTTGATGACGCCGCCAAGATGTACCACGTGTCTAAACCCGACTTGGAAAAACTGTTAGGCCGTCAAAATCTGAAAATTCTGTTCTCGGTAGCATGGCCTCCACAAGGTATGTACACCGATCGCCCTATTGAAAAGATCGAAGATCTGAAGGGCATCAAAATGCGTGCATACAGCCCGCAAACAGAGCGTTTGGCGCAATTGGCTGGTGCGGTGCCTACACAGGTAGAAGTGCCTGATTTGGCTCAAGCATTCACCACAGGACGTGTGAACGCCATGATTACCTCCACCTCTACCGGTGTGAACACTACCGCTTGGGATTACCTGACTCATTTCTACGATGTAGCGGCTTTCTTGCCTAAAAACGTGGTGGTGGTGAACCAGCGTGTGTTTGATAGCTTGGATGAAGCCACACAAAAAGCGGTATTGGATGCAGCCGCTGCAGCTGAATTGCGCGGTTGGGAAATGGCTGAAGCCGATCACATTGCACAACGTAATGTGTTGGAGCAACACGGTATCAAAGTCAGCACAGGCTCTGACGAGCTGAACGCTGCCTTGCATAAAGTGGGTGAGCAGATGGCGGCAGAGTGGGTGAAAGAAGCCGGCGACGACGGTGAAGTCGTGCTTGAGGCTTATCGCGCCAACTAATACCTAAAACTTAATTAACCAGTGCATATACCCATGCACTGGTGTTTCTGAAGTGGGCAAATGCCATGCGAAAAATCCTGGATAGCCTCTATTCGATCAGTGCAGGTTTAGCTGCAATATCGTTGGTGAGCATAGCCGTTATTGTTTTTGGTCAGGTGGTCTTTAATACGATCGACTACGTGGCTCTTCATTTGTTTGATCAGAGCTTTGGCTTGCTGATCCCCTCTTACTCGCTGTTCTCAGGTTATGCGCTAGGCTTTGCCACCTTTTTGTCGTTGGGCTTAGGTTTACGTAAGGCCGTACACATACGTGTGACGTTGGTGGAGTCCAGAATGTCGGCACCTATTCGCCGTGGTTCGCTCACCCTGATTGCGTTGGTAGGTGTAGGGATGGGTGTGCTGTTTACCTACAGTTTGGGTGTGTTGGCCTACGAGTCTTTCTTGTGGGGTGACCGTGCAAGCGGGTTAGTAAAAGTGCCTTTGTGGATTCCACAAAGCGTGCTGTGTGTGGGTGCGGCTGTATTTTTGGTCGCTGCTCTGGATACGCTGGTAGAAATTCTGCGTACGGGGCGTAGCGAGGCCTTGGTGATTGAGTCGGTTGCCGAGGAGGCGCTGTAATGTCTGATGTAACCATGTCATTGATTATGGTTGGGGTGCTGATGTGCGGCCTAGCCATGGGGTTGTGGGTGTCTATAGCACTGTTTGTGACAGGCTTGGTAGGCGTGCTGTTGTTCTCTAATGCACCGTTGATGAGTGTGTTGGCAACCAATATTTGGAGCTCTTCTGCTGAGTGGTCATTGGCGGCATTGCCACTGTTTATTTGGATGGGTGAGATTCTGTTCCGCTCACGTATGTCCAAAGACTTGTTTTCGGGCTTAGCACCGTGGATGCGTTCTTTGCCGGGAGGTCTAGGCCACGTGGGGATTATGGCGTCTGGTATCTTTGCAGCGGTGTGCGGTTCGTCTGCGGCAACGTGCGCAACAGTCGCTAAAGTTGCGGTGCCAGAGTTGAAGAAACGCGGCTACGACGAAAGCTTGGTGCTGGGTACGATTGCCGGTTCGGGAACGCTGGGGTTGCTGTTGCCACCGTCTATTATTTTGATTGTGTACGGTGTGGCGGCTGAGCTGTCTATTGCACGTCTGTTTATTGCCGGTGTGATTCCTGGTTTGTTGGTGATTGTGCTGTTTATGGCGTATGTGGCCATTTGGTCTACCACGCATAAAGACAAAGTGCCGGCCAAAGATCCACCCATGAGCTTTGCGCAAAAGATCAAAGCCACACGTACCTTGTTGCCGGTCACCTTGCTGATCATTGGGGTCATTGGTTCTATTTACTCCGGTTTGGCGAGCCCAACTGACTCGGCAGCCGTAGGTGTAGTGATTGCATTGCTGTTGAGCTGGTGGTTTGGTGATTTGACTTGGAAAAGCTTCAAAGAAGGTCTGATCGCGGCTACTTTGTCGTCGTCCATGATTGCCTTCATTTTGGCAGGCTCAGCGTTTTTGACTATTGCCATGGGCTATTCCAACTTGCCAATGAATTTGGCTCGCTGGATTGGTGATCTGGGCTTGAATAACTACGCTTTGTTGGCAGCGTTGACAGTGTTCTTCATTGTGTTGGGCTGCTTCTTGGATGGTATTTCCATCGTGGTGCTGACCAGTGCCGTGTTGTTGCCTGCGGTGAAAATTGCTGGCATTGATCCTATCTGGTTTGGTGTGTACTTGGTGTTGGTGGTGGAAATGGGTCAGTTGACCCCGCCAGTAGGGTTGAACTTGTTTGTGCTGCAAGGCATGACAGGGCGCGACATCTTGTACTTGTCTAAAGCCGCACTACCTTTCTTCCTGATGTTGCTGCTGACTATTGTATTGGTGGTAACCATGCCAGATATTGTGTTGGGCTTGCCCAAAATGATGTACGGCTAATCTGTTCGTGATGTTAGCCACCACACCGTGGTGGCGAATACCCCTGCTTTACTTTTCTGCCCGGTTATTGCGCAAGCGATAGCTGGGTTTTTTCGTGTGGGTGACTGTAGTCGCCACAGGTTATTCCTAATTGTGGGGGTAGGCTGAACTGTTTATCGTGGGATAGTGACCAATCGGTCACAGAGTCAGGGGGTAGGAATAAAAAGTAGAGCGTTTCACTCAAAAAAACAGTGAGGTAGACAACTATGAAGGTATTGCAATCCCGTGGGCTGAAGCCCGTGTTGCAGGCGGTGGTGTCCGGCGCTGCGCTGGTTGCGGCAGCACCTGTATTTGGCCAAACCATTACCGCGGTGATGCATTCTGGTTTGCGCATGATGGACCCTATACAAAGTACGGCGTTTATCACCCGAGAGCATGGCTACATGATTTATGACACCTTGGTGGGCATGGATTCCGACTTTACCGTCAAACCGCAAATGGCCGATTGGAGCGTGAGCGACGACGGTAAAACCTACACCTTTACCTTGCGTGACGGCTTGAAATGGCACGACGGCACACCCGTTACCGCAGAGGACTGCGTCGCATCGATCAAGCGTTGGCTGGACAATGACAACACTGGCCCGGTGATCAAAGATTTCTTGGTGGGCTACAACATCGTCAACGATCAGGTGTTTGAGGTACAGCTAAACGAACCCACCAGTTTGTTATTGGATAGCTTGGCCAAGATCAGTTCGCGCCCTGCTTTTATGATGCCCAAACGCATCGTAGAAGCATCTGGCGAGAAAGCCGTGGCCGAGATGATTGGCTCTGGCCCCTTTAAGTTTGTGGCCTCAGAGTTTCGCCCCGGCGTGAAGGTGGTATACGAGAAAAACACCGATTACGTGCCACGCAGTGAGCCTAACGATTGGACATCGGGCGGCAAAGTCGTGAACGTGGATAAGGTGGAATGGGTAAGTATGCCGGATGCCATGACAGCAGCGAATGCACTGCTGAATGGCGAGGTGGACTACATCGAGCACTACCCGTATGACTTGCTGCCGCTGGTGCAGAGTAATCCTGACCTAGTGACCAAAGTGATTGATCCGCTGGGTAACTGGAGTTACTACCGCATGAATCACTTGTACCCGCCTTTTGATAACAAGCTGGTTAGGCAAGCAGCCATGTATGCAGTCAGCCAAGAAGACGTTATGAAAGCGTTGGTGGGGAACCCTGATTATTACTCCACCTGCCCATCGCCATTTGGTTGCGGCACGCCTAATGCCAGCGATAGCGGCAAAGACATGATCGTGCCGGGCAATATCGAAAAAGCCAAAGCCTTACTGGCCGAAGCCAACTACGATGGCACACCAGTGGTGTTGCTGCACCCTACGGATCACGTGATGGCCTCACCGCAGCCTGTGGTGATTGCGGCGGCGTTGCGTAACGCTGGGTTTAACGTGGATATGCAATCTATGGATTGGCAGTCTGTGGTGTCCAGACGTGCGAATCGTAGTGCGCCCAAGGACGGCGGTTGGGGCATCTTTTCTACGTACGGCATTATTGCCGCAGCGGTAGACCCATTTGCGAATACCACCATTGCTGCCAACGGTGATAAAGCATGGTTTGGTTGGCCTGATGTACCTGCGATTGAAGACTTGCGCGTGCAATACGCCAAAGCCGTAAGCAAGGAAGAAAAGCAGAGTATCGCTGCCAAAATCCAAGAGATTGTGTTGGATGAAGGGGTGATTGTGCCGCTGGGGCAGTTCCGTACCCCCGCCGCGTACAGCACTGCGTTAAGTGATCTGCCTGAAGCGCCTATTACGGCATTTTGGGGCGTGAAAAAACAGTAGAAAGACAGTACATAAACAGTACAACGCCCGCCACTGTAAAGGTGGCGGGCGTTGTGTTGTGTTAGCGAGCTAGGGCTTCACGCGCTAGCACCTTACCGGGGCGAGCCGTGGTGGTTTTTCCGGCTTCCCAAACTACTTTACCGTTCACCAATACCGTTTCTATACCAATGGCTGGGGCGATGGGCCTAGCGAAACTGGAACCTTCTGCAACAGTGTCTGCATGCAGTATGACCAAATCGGCGTAGGCGCCTTCACGTATAAATCCACGATCGCGTAATCCAAATTTTTGGGCGCTTAAGCCCGTCATTTTATGAATGGCTTTTTCGAAACTGAATAAGCCTCTTTCGCGTGAGTAATGCCCCAATACACGGGGGAAACTGCCCCATAAGCGCGGGTGTGGTACAGCATCGTGTGGTAAGCCGTCAGACCCGATCATGGTGTCGTCAAAGGCCAAGATGCGTGATACGTCGGCATCGTCCATACGGTGGTAAATAGCGCCCGCTGGTTGCAGCCTTTCTACGGCTTGCTCTAAGGTGCATTGCCATTCTTTCTGTATGTCAGCCAAGTCTCGCCCGGCCATTTCTGGGCACGATCTAGACCATGTCACCAGCACCTTCAAGGCCGATGATGCATGTTTGACGGACAGCACGGTAGACGATGCGGCGTAGGGGTAGCAGTCCAAGCAAATGTCTTGCACACCCATTTGCTGGCGTATGCGTTCTAGGGTTTCGGTAGAGCGTCCGAAGTTGTTTTTGCCCGCGACTTTGTGGTGCGAGATCACGACGGGCAGATTGGCTTCACGGCCGATGCGGAAGGCTTCTTCTAAGGCTTCCATGACGTTGTCCGATTCGTCTCTCAGGTGGGTGCAATACACACCACCAAACTCAGCAGCAACTTTCGCCAGCTCAATCACTTCTTCGGTAGAGGCGGCAATGGCCGGGTCGTAGGCCAAGCCTGTGGATAAACCAATGGCACCGGCTTGCATGGCTTCGCGCAACAAGCTTTTCATGCGTTCTAGTTCATCGGCCGTGGCGGGCCTATCTAGCGCAGACATGGCCACGATACGCAGTGTGGTGTGCCCCACCAAGGGAGCGCAGTTCGTAGCGGCGGGTTGCTGCGCTAAGGCGTCTACATAGCTCTGAAAAGTGGGGTGTGTGAACCATTCCCCTTCCCCATCCAGCAAATCCAGTGGTGGGGTGATGGGGGCGTGTAAACGTTGTGGCGTAGGGGCCAGTGAAATACCGCAGTTGCCGGTGATAACGGTAGTCACGCCTTGGCTGACTTTGGGCTCCATGCTGTTACTGGACAGCAGCAGGCGGTCATCATGGGTATGGGTGTCAATAAAACCGGGGGACACCACCAACCCACTGGCATCAATGCGTTGGTCGGCTGTCCAGTGGCTGCAATCGCCTACAAAGGCAATGCGATCATCCACGATGGCAATATCGGCATCAAAGCGAGGGGTGCCGGTGCCATCTGCCACCTCGGCATGTTGAATCAGTATGTGGGCATGTTTGGCCATAGTCTTTCTCACGTAGCTCAATGGATGGCAGGTTCAAGGGGGCGAAAATGCTGGAAGTCCCAATAGCGGCCGGGGGCGGCTTCGATCAGTGAGCGTGTGTACTCATGTTGGGGGTTCACCAGCACTTGTTCGGTAGGCCCGGCTTCCACCACGGTTCCGCGTTGCATCACAATGATTTGGTCGCAGATTTGCGCTGCCACACGTAAATCGTGCGTAATAAACAGTACCGAGATACCAATGCGTTGGCGCATTTCATCCAGCAGTTTCAATACTTGTGCTTGTACGGATACGTCTAGCGCGGATACCGCTTCGTCGGCCACTAAAATGTCTGGCTCTAACACCAGAGCGCGGGCAATACACAAGCGTTGGCGTTGGCCGCCAGAAAACTGGTGTGGATAACGGCTTAGTACGCTGCGATCCATGCCTATCCATGCCAGTAGCGTATCAATGCGTTTTTCACATTCGTTGGCACTTAAGCCGTAGTTTTGCATGCCTTCTAACAAGGCGTCGTGTATATGTAAACGGGGGTTCAGTGACCTATAAGGGTCTTGGAAAACGATCTGTATGCGCTGACGCAACTGACGTAGTTCTTCACCTTTGGCGGTGGCTAAATCGGCATCACCCAAAGACACCCGGCCAGATGATGGCTTGATTAAGCGCATGATGCAGCGGGCTACCGAGGACTTCCCCGAACCGGACTCGCCCACAATGCCAATGATCTCGCCCTTGTTCAGGGTGAAAGACACATTGTTGGCAGCCACGACTTTGCGACTGGCCGAAAACAGCACGCGCTCTTCGTAGGTTTTGTTCAGCTCCTCTACTTGCAGCATAGGTGCAGGTGTAATGTCGCGTGGAGCAGGTGGAATTAAGCTAGGCACGGACGACACCAAGAGGCGCGTGTAGTCTTGCGTGGGGGCGCGTAAAATGGCGTCCCTCGTGCCGGTTTCTACCATGGCACCACGGTTCATCACCACAATACGGTCAGCAATCTCAGCCACCACACCAAAGTCATGCGTGATGAACAATACAGCGGTGTTTTGCTGTTCTTGCAGCTCACGAATCAGCGCCAGAATTTGTTTCTGGGTGGTGACGTCTAGGGCAGTAGTGGGCTCGTCAGCAATCAGCAGGCGTGGCTTCAGAATCAACGCCATGCTGATCACAATGCGCTGACGCTGGCCGCCAGACAATTGATGTGGGTAAGCGCGGTAGATTTTTTCAGGGTTGGGCAAATGCACGGACTCGAACATCGCCAATACTTGCTTCTTGCGCTCAGAGGGGTTGCGTACGCCGTGTACCTTCAGCACTTCTTCCACCTGTGGGCCAACGCGCTCTACGGGGTTGAGCGCAGTCATAGGTTCTTGGAAGATCATGGCCATTTTGGATGCACGCAGCGTTCGTATGCGGCTAGGCGAGGCCTCTAACAGGTTCTCGCCATCCAACAAGATGCGGCCTTGAGTGGCTTGTAGTTCGGCTTTGGGTAGCAAGCCCATGGTGGCAAGCGAGGTTACGGATTTACCAGAGCCAGACTCGCCCACCAAGCAGACGGTTTCGCCGGGGTGTATTTCCAGCGAAATGTTGGAAATAGCGTGCTGCCCTTCTTTGCTGTTGGCGATGCGTACCCACAGGTCTTGTACCTGCAGAACTGGCTGATCACCCTGTGTATGTGAAAACGTTTGCGTCATCGTTTGATCATCCTTGGGTCCAGTTCATCACGCAGTACATCGCCCAATACGTTGACGCTCAATAAGGTCAGCGCCAACAAAATACCGGGATACAGCACCAAGCCGGGATAGAGTTGAAAGAACATGCGGCCATCGGCCATGATGTTGCCCCACGAGGGGATTTCTGGCGGCAAACCAGCGCCCAAAAAGCTTAGGGTGGATTCGATCAAAATAGCCGAGGCGAAAATGTAGGTGCCTTGCACAATCAGTGGTGCCCATGTGTTGGGAATGATGTGCGTCACGATGATTTTGGGGATACGGGTACCCAAGGTGATCGCCGCTTCTACGTAGGGCTCGGTGCGTATAGACAGAATCACACTGCGCACCAGTCGCACCACACGTGGAATTTCCGGGATCACAATCGCTACCAACACCGTGAGCAAACTGCTGCCGGTGAGCGACACCAAGGCAATGGCCAACAAAATGCTGGGGATAGCCATAATGCCGTCCATGACGCGCATGATGATGGCGTCAAACAGCGGAAAATACCCGGCCAACACACCAATCAATAAGCCTAGGGAGAGGCTGAACAGTGCTGCGCCTAGCCCCACGATCATGGATACTTGGGCGCCGTACACCACGCGGGAATACATGTCGCGGCCAAAGGCATCGCTACCCAACCAGTGTTCCGCACTAATGGGCGATAAACGTGAAGCGGGGTTGATTTGTATAGGGTCAGTGGTGCTGATGATGGGGGCGAGTATCGCCATCGCAATCACGAGGACCACAATGCTGCAGGCTAAAAATGCCGCCGGAGACAACAGCCTAGAAAGCAGGCCACGCCAGAGAGAATAGGGTTGCATAACAGACTCCCTCAATAGGTGATGCGAGGGTCAAAGACGGTGTACAGCACGTCTATAACCAAGTTGATGACGATGTAGGTCAGGGAGAACAGCAAGATCACCCCTTGGATAATGGGGTAGTCGCGCGCTTGCACAGCTTCGACGACCAGCCTGCCCAGTCCGGGGATGTTAAATACCGATTCTGTGACCACCACCCCGCCAATCAGCGCGGCCGCCCCAATCCCCACAATGGTGACGATGGGCACGGCAGCATTGCGTAGCGCATGGCGTAAAAACACGGCGCTCTCTTTCACGCCTTTGGCGCGGGCGGTACGGATGAAGTCTTCGTTCATCACTTCGATCACGCTACTGCGGGTGATACGAGCAATCAGCGCCACATACACTGTACTGAGTGCGATGGTAGGCAGCACCAAACGCATGCTGAAGGCATAGAAACCTTGGCTGAGGTCTTTGTAGCCTTGTACTGGAAACCACCCTAACTGCAGCGAAAAGAGATAGATCAGCAGATAACCCACCACAAAAGTGGGAATGGAGAATCCTAGTACCGACAAAATCATCACCAAACGGTCGGTGGCGCGGCCATGTCGCCATGCGGCAATTAAGCCAATGGGGATAGCGATTAGCAGGGTGAAACTCATGGTGCTGATGGCTAAAGCAATGGTGGGGCCCATGCGGTCAGCAATCAGGGTGGTCACGGCTGTGCCAGACAGCAAAGACGTACCCAGATCACCGTGCAGCAATTTGCCTGCCCAATCAAAAAATTGGGTAGTGATGGGTTGATCCAACCCCATTTGTGCGCGTATGGCGGCCAACTGGGCTGGTGATGCATCGTCACCAGCAATCACAGCTGCCGGGTCGCCCGGAGTCAGCCTTAGCAAGGCGAAGATCACGATGGCTACCATGATCACCACCGGTATGGTGGTGATCAGGCGCCTAGCAATGTAGAGAAGCATGCGTGGCCTCCTAGTTGGACTTGCTCAATGACCAAAATACCGTGACGGGAGAATGCGGCACGTTGTGCAGAGTCTGGCTGTAGGCGGAAGGAATAGTGAATTGACCCAGCGGAATCACGACGCCTTGATCAATGGCCAATTCGTTGATTTTCAGAGCAATGGCTTTGCGTTCGGCATCGTCTGTGGTCAGCGCAAATTGCTTACGCAGCGCTTCGATCTCCGGCACATCTGGCCACCCTGCCCACGCTTGTTTGCCGCTGGCGTTCAGTGTGGTGTTACCAAAAGGGTCGCCGCTAGAGGCCAAGGTGGCGTAGGTGGAAAAGATGTTCCAACCGCCATTCGCGGCATCCGATTGATTGCCTTGCTGCATCACTACACTTTGCCAATCCATGGATTTCAATTGCACGTTAAAACCGGCTTTACGCAGCGCATCGGCAATCACCACAGGTTGGGGGGATACGGTTGCCATGTCGGTGGGGTGCAGGATGACTACGGGCTCGCCTTTGTAGCTGGATGATTTCAGCAAGGCCTGGGCTTTTTCCAACTGCGGTTTGACCACGTCGTCGTAACGGTAGTCGCTCTCAAACGGGTTGCCACAACCTAGTGTGGTGGCGCAGGTGCGTGAGTAGTCAGGGTTGCCGATCAGCGCGTTCAATACTTGCTGCTGATCTATAGCCAGCATGGCGGCTTCACGCACGGCAGGGTCGTTAAAGGGGGCGTGCAGGTGGTTGAAACGGAAGTAGGTCCAGTTGCCTAGCTCATCAATGGTGTCCAGTTTTACGTCGTCATTGTTTTGCAGCAATGGCAGCAGATCCAACGGGATTTGCTGCATGAAATCAATCTCACCTTGCAGCAAGGCGTTCACGCCAGTGATGGCGTCTGGCATGGTGACCCACTCTACTTTATCCACATTCACAACTTTGCCCCCTGCTGTCCAACTGGCAGGTTCAGAACGTGGTTGGTAGTCGGTGTTTTTGGCGTACACCACTTTGACGCCTGGGCGGAATTGGTCGGCGACAAACGTAAAGGGGCCAGAGCCTACAAACTCGGTAATGGCTTCAGAACCGGGCGTGACAGCAATGCGCTCTGGCATCATGAACGCTGGTCTAGAGCTGAGTTTTGCCAAGCCAGAGAGCAACAGACCAGTGGGCTCTTGCAAGCGTACAGAGAAGCTTTTTTCATCCACTGCGGACATGTCTTCCACCATGGTCTGCAAGACCTGACCGGTGCCGTCCACACCCATCCAGCGTTTGATGGAAGCGATGCAATCGGCGGGCGTCACAGGTGTGCCGTCGTGCCATTTCAAGCCGTCACGCAGAGTAAAGGTGTAGGTTTTACCGTCGTCGCTGACGCTCCAATCGGCCATCTGAGGTTGAACGTGGAATTGCTCATCCATGCCCAACAAGGTGTCGTAAATCATGTAGCCATGATCACGGGTGAGGAAAGAGGTACTGAATACGGGGTCCATTACCCGCAGGCCAGCATGCATGACGGCAGTCACCGTGGTTTCAGCATGTACAGCGAGGGGCGCAACGCAGGCGCTAGCCAGCAGCAAGCCGGCCAACGTGGTGCGCGATAGCGGGGCAAGTGTGTGACGTGCCATGTTTGTCTCCTGAGTCAGGTAGGTATTGTTGTGTTTTATGGTGCAGCAGTTGTGGCGGTATTACAGGCTGAAAAGCGGTGCTAACAACGGCTGTTTGTTACTGGGCGATTGCAGTATGTCGGTCAATAAACGGGCAGAACCAAAGGCCAAGGTGAAACCCAATGCGCCATGTCCTACGTTTAAAAACAAGTTGTTAAAGGGGCTAGCACCAATCAGCGGTGTGCTGGTGGGGCGCGAAGGGCGTTCACCGGTCCATTCCTCTATGTCACCGGTGGGCGTTAACGCCGGGAAAAAGTCGTTCACCTGCTGGCGTAAGGTGCTGAGTCGGGCAGCGATGGCAGAGGGCTTGTTGACCCCAATATCAATCATGCCCGCCACACGTAACTTGTCGCCAATGCGGGCGTACACCACTTTGTTGCGTATGTCGCTCACACTGGCCTGTGGTGCGCCACTGTGTTCGTCTACGGGGATGGTGAGTGAGTAACCGCGTAGGGGGTAAATACCCAAATTCAGCCCTAAGGGGCGCGCTAGTTTTTGTGCACCCGTGCCATTGGCCAAAATTATGGTGTGGGCATCCAGAGCACCTTGTGCAGTAAATGCGGTGACGCTGTCGCCGTGGCGCTCTAAGCGTGTAATGGGGGTGTTGAAGTGAAACACCACACCCATTTGTTGCAGGCGCTCTTGCAAGGCTAAGCACAGTTGTTCACAGTCGCCAGCTTCCTCGCTGGGGGTAAATAAACCACCCTGTATGCGGTGTGCGATGGGCGCTAAGCTAGGTTCTTGTTCTACGGTTTGTGCAGGGGTGAGTACGCGTTGTTCTACACCGTGACGACCTAGAAAGCTGCCTTGTGCATCACGAGCGGCAGCGAAGCTGTGCGAGTTTTCAAATACCTGCAATTTGCCGTGATGGTTATGGGCAAATTCCAGGGGTTGTGCGCGTTGCAGTTGGTCTAAGACTTGGCGACTTAGCTTGCCCAGTTGCAGCAAATTTTCTGCACCGCGTCGGCTTTGGCTGGCCGAGCAGGCTTTTAAGAAAGAGAGCAACCAACTGCATTGCGAAAGGCTAAATGTGGGGTGCAAACGTAATGCACCATTTCTATCCAACAATAATTTGTGCAGGGAGCGCAGCACATCGGGGGTGGCCAAGGGGGTGACGAAGCTGTAGCTCAGCTGTGCGCCATTGGCTTTGCTGGTGCCTTGACCGGGCTTGGCGTCGGCATCGTACACGCTGACGTCCAAGCCATGACGGCGCAGTTCGTACGCCGTGGCTAACCCTACAATACCAGCACCGATAACAGCGATTTTTTTCATGCTGGGCTCCCAGATTGCTGCAGCGCAGCAATTGTGGCGTTGGGAGAGATGTAATCCAGACTGGTACGCACCACAATGACGCTTAATTGCTTGCTTTGCAGCGCAGCATTTAACGCAGGAGCAAACTCATCGCTATGTCGCACGTTAAAGGTTTGTGCACCGCATGCAGCGGCGAGTTGGGCGAAGTTGGGGTTGTGCAAGGCGGTGGCACTAGGACGATGCGGAAAGTGTTTTTCCTGATGCATGCGTATGGTGCCGTAGCAGGCGTTATCCGAAATGATGATGATGGGGGTTGCGCCATATTGTGCGGAGGTTGCTAACTCGTTGCCGGTCATCATGAAGCCGCCATCGCCCACAAAACACACCACGGGGCGTGTGGGCTGCGCGAGTGAACACGCCACAGCAGAGGGCACGCCATAGCCCATCGCACCCGACGAAGGGCCTATCAGTTGGCGTGTAGGGCTAAAGCGCAGTTGACGTTGTACCCAGCCACCAAAGTTACCGGCGTCCAGACAGATAATGGCATCGTCAGGCAATAAGGTATCGGCTTGAGCCACGATATTGCCGAACACCACACCATTGGCTTGGTCTGCAACCGGCGTCCAGTCGCGCAGTTCTACGGTTGTGCGGTGCAACGAGGCAATCCAGTCTTGCCGTGCTGCGGATACGGCAGGTGCAGTGGCTTGATTCAGTGTGCGCAAGCTAGCAACAGGGTCGGCTGCAACGGCGATGTCGGTTTGACGATAGCGGCTGACGACGGTGCTGTCTGGCCAAATGTGTATGAGGGTTTGGGCAGCTTTGGGGGCGGCAGGGAAATGGAAGGATTGGCTGGTCACATCGCCCAAGCGGGTGCCAATGGCCAAAATCAAATCGCTGCGTGTGACGGATTCTTTAAGCGCGGCAGGTAAGCCGTACACCAAGTGTCCTGCAAATAGAGGATGATCGTTAGGAATCAAATCGGCATGACGTACCGAGGTGGCGACCGGCAGAGAAAAGCGTTCTGCAAATTCCAATAAAGCCTGTTTGCCTGCATCACTTTTAAGCAGCCCACCGGCAATGATTAAGGGGCGTTCGGCTTGGCTTACCGCCTGCACAATAGCGTCGGTATCTAAGGCGCTGAGTGTGCTAGGTTGACTGTGACGGGGGAAGACGCCAGTGTGTGGGCAATGGTCTTCCAGCATGTCTTCAGGCAAGGAAATAATGACCGGGCCGGGTGTGCCGCTTTGTGCCAAATAAAAGGCAGTGCACAAGATATCCGCCAGTTGATCGGCGTGTTCTACTTCCACCACCCATTTCGCCATGTCACTAAACATGCGCTCGTAATGTATGTGTTGGAAGGCCTCGCGCTGCAAATTCTCGCGCTCTGCCTGACCTACTAACACCACCAATGGGCAGGCATCTTGTTGAGCTGAGTGAATAGCGATGGCCGCATTCATGCAACCTGGGCCACGGCTTACCATCAGTACGCCGGGGGTGCCGGTGAGTCTGGCGTGCCCCAGTGCCATGAAACCTGCGCCACCTTCATGGCGGCAGGTCACTACCTCTACGGCAGGCTGGTCATGCAAGCTGTCCAGCACGCTGAGATAGCTTTCACCGGGTACGCAATACACGCGTTTGACGTGATGCGCTAATAAGCACTCCACCAACAAATCGGCAGCACGAATGGTCATGTTTTTGTCTCGTTTCGTTATGAATTATGTATAAGGGCTGCTCTGGCTAAGACGGGTCTGTAGACTGCTTCCGTAAGCTTTCCAGAGATTGTTCTTTCAACGGTTCGGGCAGGCTGGCGCTCAACTGAATAAGCGCTTTTTGAATGCGATCCCAGCCCTCTTCGGTGCGCAGTGGCACCCCCAAGAAATGGGTCTCTGTCTTGGAACGTAACGACAGGTACAGCACGCCTGCCAGCATGATGCCTACCATGGCAGCAAGGTCGGCATCTTCGTCATCGTTCACCGAAGTCAGCGCATCAATAAAGGTACGAGCGGCTTTCTCACGGCGGGTTGCCAACTGTGCGCTCACATCGTTGCGCTCAATCAGCTCCCAACGACGAATTTCTTTCAAAGCATCGTTACTGGCCAGTGCCGTAATCTGCGCGTTCAACATGGTGAGAATCAATTGCTGCGGGCTGCGTGTTTCAGCTTTGTCGTCCAGCAGCATGGACGATTTCCCCGTCCAGAAATCCTGCGTTTGCATCCATTGCAACATCAGGCCAGGTAAGCCGTTGAAGTAGCGGTAGATCAGTTCTTTGCTGACGCCTGCGCGTTTTGCAATAGCATTGACGCCTACGCCCATCATGCCGGTTTCGCAGATTTGGTCTTCCAGCGCTTGCATGATTTTTTGTTCGGTCTGTTGACGACGAGTTAGGGTCATACGTGTGCTCCTATGATCAAAGACAAAGGGGGGTGATGCGGCAGCAGGCGCTGCAGGTGGTCACCGTGTTTGTGTCCTAGCAGGTCGTGTAAACAGGTGCCCAGTACATGGCCATCGGTAGTCACCGCTGTACAACCACCTTGAATGGCAACACAGCGGCCTTCAGCGTGCTGCACGAAGGGATCTGCAGTGTAAATGCATTGCACGGTGGCGGTAATGGGGTCCACTACTATTTGGTCATGCGGGGCTGGCAAAAGTGGGCAGAGATCAGGCACCGTCAGCAGCATGGCACCCGTTTGGTTGGCAGGTGCGGGTTCTTGCCACGCCACGTCGCACAGCAAGGTGGCGATGTGTGATGTCAGGTGCGGCGCAAAAAAGATGGAATTCAGCATCACCGCCACCTTTTTGTCTTGGTATTGCTGCGCGCCATGATGTTGATCGGGGCGGCGTGCTACCCGTTGTGTATTGGCATAGGCGATGTGCCCATCTGCCGTCACAGTCATTAGGCCCGCATCGTATTCGGGGTAGGCGGCGACAGTATTCTGTATGACTTGTTCGGGTGAGCAACCTTGTTGCAGTGCTTGCAACGCCAATTGGTTTAAGGGCAAGCCTGTAGGGGTGGGCCTATTGGGTAATCGGTGCCCTGTCATCAACGCAATACCGGGCAGGCTGGGCAGAAATTGCTGCAGGGGTTCAGGTCTCTGTGGGCCGCTGGAAATCAGGGCAGCACGTTGGTAGTTTAGCCACGCAGGATCAAGCTCCAACGCATGACTGCCGCCGTCTTGGGTTTGGCTATAGTGCACGGCACCGTCTTCGGCCATAACCGCCAACACAGCAAAGCCACCAATGGAGCCACTGCCCAAAATTTCGGCACACCGCAGCACACGCAATGCGTGCACTACGGCATGTTTACCAGTGACTGCAATACCAATCGTCATGCTTAGCTCCAAACATAGTGACCATCTGGTCACATTCAAATGCTAGCACTGCTTGGATTAGCTGAAAAGCGTGTCGTGGTAGAGAAAAACCCTTAAACGGTGAGTGTGTGTTCCGGGCGTTTCCAGCCGGTTTGATCGACAATTCGTCGGTAGTATTCAGGGCGACGATGCGCGCTAAAGTTGAAGGTTGAGGCTCTATTAACGTGACATAAGCGAAGATCGCAATCAGCTACCAGTAGTTCATCTGACCACGTAGAGGCTTGGGCGATGATTTCGCCAAAGGGGTTCACAATAATAGAATTACCGAACATGGCGTGACCATCTTCTACCCCTGCTTTGGCGACGGACACGGCAAAACAGTTGTTTTGATAGCAACCTGCCTGTACCACCAAGTTGGAATGCAGCACTTTAAGGTGCGGTGGCTGTTCGTGTTTCACATCTAAGTTGGCAACGGGGGTGTTGTAGCCAATCATCACCAGATCCACTTCTTGCAGACCCAATTCGCGCCATGCCTCTGGCCAACGGCGGTCATTGCACAGCAACATGCCAGCGTTAAAGGTGGCGACGCCCTCAAAGTCTAAACGGCGTACTGGAAAGCCTAAATTACCCACTTCAAAATAGCGCTTTTCCAAGTGCTGTAATGGGCGTTCAGCGATGTATTCGGCATGACCGGGTAAATGAATTTTGCGGTATTTCAGCACTTCTTCGCCGTGCCTGGAGACCAAACTAGCTGTGTTGAAGTGGTGGTTGTCGGGTGTTTTTTCTGCGTATGAAAACTGCAGCATCACACCTTTTTGCCGTGCCAGGTCCAGCACGGCTTGCATGCCAGCGGGTGGCCATTGGGTATCAAACCATTGATCAGCCTCTTCCATGGTTTCGTAGTACCACCGCGGGAAAAACGGGGTTAAACATAGCTCTGGAAACACGACGATATGGGCGCCACGGTGTGCGGCACCTTCCACCAATTTGAGCATGCGTGCGATCACATCATCGCGGGAATCCGTGCGTTGTATGGGCCCCATTTGGGCCGCCGCGACGGTCAGAATGTGCGACATATAAGGTCTCCGTTTGTGGTTGTAATTATGGCGTGCTGAGGTTCAGCACCGCTTCATAGTGCCACCGCATTCTGACGGTGTACAAGACGGATTCTGGAAAACCTTAGTGCGAAAAAACGGCAAAAACCGCTAAGCGTTTAGTGGATTAACGTTTTATACAGCACCGGCGCAGTGCCAAAGTCGGTGCGTATGTTGGTGCGAAATTGATAACCTTGCTTGATGTAGAACTGATGGGCTTTGGGATTAGAAACCAATTGCAATTCGGTTGCGCCCAATCGGGAAGCGCGTTCTTCAGCGGCGCGTAGCAACGCGGTACCTATACCTTGGTGCCAGCAATCAGGTTCTACAAACAAGTCATCCAATTGGGCTTGCGACAAGGCTAGGCGTGGCTCTACCGATGCAAAGCCTACTAGGCGTTTCTGTCGTTCTGCCACGATCAGTTGAGGCAACAAATCAGGGGGCACATGGTCTATATCAGGCAGTTGTCGCAGTTGTTCGGTGTGCTCCCCCCAGGCTAACGAGGCGCGTAACTTAATTTGCCCTAACAGGGCTAAGTCACTGGCATGGGCAGCACGTAGGTATAGCGTGGGTGTAGTCATGGTTTGGTGGCTATCTATAAGGTCCACCTATCCATTTCTGTAATGGGGGGTGGAAGGGCTCAGTGGTTGGTTTCTAGGTAGCATCATTGGTAGAAAACGTGTGCTACTACGCGACCCTACGTGCTTATAGCTTGCCATAACGAGGTAAAGGGTCATTCAGATTGCCGTTGTAGTCGGCAAGAACACCATTCTTGCGCGATGCAAAGGCAATTTCGCAAAGCGTGACATAAGTTATGGCGCCTGTATAGCGTGTTATCAAGGGTAAAGAAGGCTGGTATGGGGGTTGGTTTTGAGGCATTGCACTGCTGCATGAGTGGTGTTGCAGGACGTTGAAGGTGATAGGTACGTTTGCAGACCTTAACCTTATGTCATGGTTCAGTGGTGGCGTCGCCACAGGTCTGCTGTGTCTAGCCTATGCACAGTATGGCGTTGGTATATGCCATGTCGGTCGCGCGTACATTGATGGAGAATGATTACATCGCGTCATAACAAAATGGTGTACTCCACAATCCGTACACAATCCCTCGACAGTCATTCCACCTTGATGGCGCACACTGTGTACAGCATCACGTTAATTTGGAGATATGCGTCCATGTCCATCGACACTGCCAGCCTGTTGGCTGACGAAGCCCGGTATTGTTCATTCGGTGATACCGTTCACTATGTTAATCCGCCAAAGATCTTTACAGGCTGCGAAGGCAGTTACATGTTTGATGACGCGGGCACCCCTTATTTAGACTTGCAGATGTGGTATTCAGCGGTGAACTTCGGTTACCGCAACCGTCGTCTGGAAGACGCAATGACTAAGCAGCTGAACACGCTGCCGCAAATTGCTAGCCAATACCTGCACCCCACAAAAATTGAATTGGCCCGTGTGATTGCACAGGACGCCGAGAAAAAATGGGGCAGCCAAGGCCGTGTGCACTTCAACGTAGGTGGTGCACAAGCCGTTGAAGATTCCCTGAAAATTGTACGTAACGCCAGCGGTGGTAAAAGCCTGATGTTTGCGTTCGAGGGTGGCTATCACGGCCGTACCTTGGGTGCATCCAGCATTACTTCCAGCTACCGTTACCGTCGTCGTTACGGCCACTTTGGTGACCGTGCGCAGTTTATTCCTTTCCCCTACCCTTTCCGTCGCCCTAAAGGCATGACTGCGGAAGAGTACGCCGACTCCATCGTGCGCGATTTCGAACGTAAGTTTGAAAACGAATACCACGCGATTTGGGATCCTAAAACTAACCAGTGTGAATACGCGGCGTTCTACATCGAACCTATTCAAGGTACCGGTGGTTACGTGATTCCTCCTGCGAACTTCTTCACAGGCTTGAAACGCGTATTGGATGACCACGGTGTATTGCTGGTCGTAGACGAAATTCAAATGGGTTTCTGGCGTACCGGTAAGTTGTGGTCTGTGGAAAACTTTGGCATCAAACCAGACGTATTGGTATTTGCTAAAGCACTGACTAACGGTTTGAACCCATTGTCCGGTTTGTGGGCTCGTGAAGAGTTGATCAACCCAACGGTGTTCCCTCCAGGTTCTACACACTCCACCTTTGCGTCTAACCCATTGGGTACCGCAATTGGTCTGGAAGTGATGAAAATGACTCACGAAATAGACTTCGGTAAACAAGTTTGTGACGCGGGTGCTTACTTCCTGGATGGCCTGCGCGACCTGCAAAAACGTCACCGTGAAATCGGCGATGTGGATGGTTTGGGCTTGGCATTGCGTGCAGAGATTTGTACCGAAGACGGCTTCACCCCCAACAAAGCGCTGTTGGACAAAATGGTGGATATCGGTCTGGAAGGCAATCTGGACTACCAAGGCAGCAAACGTGGTTTGGTGCTGGATGTGGGCGGGTACTACAAAAACGTCATTACCTTTGCGCCTTCACTGATGATTACGCGTGCAGAAATTGACGAAGCAATGGCCTTGCTGGATCAGTTGATCACACGTGCAAAACAGGCCTAATGCCAGATTTGCCGTTATTACGTAACGCGTTAGAACCGGCCGCCTTGCATGCATGTTTCCTCCGGCACCCGCCGGAGGGGTTTCATGTATTGGAAGGCGTGCCGGTTCCGGCGTTTGTAGCGCCCTTTGATTTGCTCACCACCGCCGATGACGAGTTCAAAGCTCGCATCACTGGTTTTGTGGGCTACAGCATGTGGTCGCGTTGGCTTACCATCCGTACTGCCTTTGTAGGGACGACGGTGAGTGAGTACGCGGTGTGGCCGCCACAGTTGGGTGTCAACGAAGCCGTACAAGCGTTATTGAGTGGGCCCTGTAAAGCGCAAAAGCTCACCATCATCAAAGATCTGCCACAGCAATCGCCGTTGTTGTCTGATGACGATAATGCGTACGCAGATGCCGTGGTCGCCGCTTGCCAACAAGCGGGTTTTGTACCGATTGAAGGCCAAGCCCTGGCGTACGTACCCATTACCTTTGCCAGCACCCAAGATTATTTGGACAAGCTGACCAAGGATTCACGTCGCTATTTGCGTCGTAAGTTGCGTACCCGCGAGCAGATAGACGTCACCCGTGTGTACACCGGTGCGGCGTTTGGCGATGACCAAAAAGTGGATGAATACTATGCGTTGTACCAAGGGGTATATGCGCAAAGCGACGTGCACTTCGATAAACTGACCAAAGCATTTTTCACGCAATTACTGCGCGACCAAAGCAATGGCGGCATCGTATTTGAGTACCGCCATGCCGAAACTCATGAGTTTCTGGGTTGGAATTTGTGCTTTGAGCACCAAGGCAAATTGGTGGATAAATACATAGGGCTGTCGTATCCCTTGTCACGGGAAATGAACCTGTATTTTGTGAGCTGGTTTGTGAATCTGGAATACGCTCTGGAAAAAGGCTTAAGCCATTATGTGGCTGGCTGGACGGACCCCGGAGTGAAGGCTTTGTTGGGCGCGACGTTTACGCCCACGCGTCATATGGTGTATGTGCGTAACCCAATTTTGCGTGCGTTGGCCAGACGTTTTGCCAACCGTTTTGAAAGTGATAGCCAATGGATTACGTCCTAACCCCTTCTGAACCGCTGTTCCCTGTCGTGCTCAATACCGATGACTCTATCGGTACTTTAGACAATGAGCAGCGTATTACCCTCTCGTACGACTGGCGCGAAGCAGTACGTTTTGGGTGCCGCCGTTCGGTGTGGACAAAGCGCATTGCCGAAATGGAAGCGCTGATGCCTGCTTTTAACGAGCATGGCACGGTGTTTATGGGCAGTGGCGACTTTCACCATTTGAGTTTTTCGCTGATACAGCGTTGTATTGCAGCGGGTGGGTACGATATGCTGCGCCCGTTGCAAGTGGTGATTTTGGATAATCACCCCGATAACATGCGCTTTCCGTGGGGGATTCACTGCGGTTCGTGGGTACAGCGCGTGGCCTTGTTGCCTGCTGTCGCTAAGGTGCATGTGGTGGGTATTACGTCCTCCGATTTGGGTGCTGCTCACGCGTGGGAACACCGTTTGGCTGCACTGTGTGCCGGCAAGCTGACCTACTGGAGCACCAAGGTAGATACCGGTTGGGCGAAGCTGTTGGGACTGGGCAGTTTCTTCCGGTCATTCGACACCGAAGACGCGATGGTACAAGCGCTGTGCGACACCTTGGCTGAGGGCGATACAGACACTTATTTAAGTGTGGATAAAGACGCTTTTTCGCCAGAAGTGGTACGTACCAATTGGGATCAAGGTGAGTTGCGTACACGGCATATGCAAGAAATCGTGCACGCGCTGCGTGGTCGTATCGCAGGTAGCGATGTGACGGGTGAGGTCTCGGTGTGGAATTACACCACGCCGTGGAAGCGCTGGTTAAGCGCTGCTGACGGCCAAGACACCACGCAAGAAGATGCCGAATTGCCGCAATGGCAGGCACACCAGACTCGCTTCAATCAACAGTTGTTGCAGATGCTGCAGGCGGCCCGCTCGTAATACGGTGTGACTATTCTGGCTGTTTAGCGGCCAATCGGGTTTCGCTAATCGCCAGACACACAATACCGGCCAGGATAAAAATCGTACCGGTGATTTGTGGCCATCCTATGGACTCACCAAACAGCAGCGCTGACACTACTAGCACCGCCACAATCTCTAAGTGCGATGCCGCAAAGGCAGGTCCAATGGGGGCATGTTTTAGCAGGGTCATCCACGCAAAAAACGTGCCTATGTACCCGAGCAATGCACCGTAAATCCAAGGCTGACCAAACACACGGCCAAACCAACTGGCGGTAAATTCCAGTGGCAGCGCACTGTTGCCGGCCATTTTAAAACTGACTTGTGCGAAGGTGTCCAAGGCCATTAGGACGAGGAAGCCAACCAAATAAAAACGTTTCATGTTGAGTTCCTTACGCTTGCAAGCCCACAATGGCGACGCCAATGGAAATTAATACAATGCCCGTCACGCGTAAGGGGGTGAGTTGTTCGTTAAAAAACATACGCCCTAAGATCATGATGACAACTGTATTGATAGAGCCTAGCAGCACACCATTGGATAACGGTACTAGCGATAAGAAGGCTAACCACATCACAAATTCGATGATGTAGCAGCTGATGCCCACCCACAGCCATGGGCGTTTACACATCCAACGCCAACGATCTAAGCCATCGCCTGCCCTAGGATCAGCCGCAGCAGCTTTAAGGGCTAATTGCCCGCCGCTATCCAAGATAATATTTGTTGTCCACAACAGCAGCACCAACGGTGTGATTGACTCCATCAGTGCGTGCCTCCGGCGCGTAGTGGTTGGCCATCGGTGAGCGAGGCAATGAAATCAGCCGCTTTAGCGATCACGGTGCGGCGATCTCTATCGATAGTGATCATGTGGTAGCTGTTATCCAGCAATAGCAGTTCTACAGGGGCATTACGTACGCCTTTGACGATGGCATAGGCGTTGGATACCGATGCAATGTCGTCGTGACGTGCATGCATCACCAAGCATGGCGCTTGAATGGTAGACAGGTTTTTCAGTACTGAGCGCGATAACGCCTGCATTTCTATGACGCACCACCATGGGTTGCCAGGTAGGCCGGCTTCAGAGCTGTCGCCAGAGTTCATTTGGTCTACGACACGTGCACGCAGGGCTTCGTCTTTGATGCCATAGGGTGGTTGCTCTAAGAACATGCGGTTGCGGCCAATCCCCAGTGCTCTAAATACCGGCAAGATAAAGGCTAAGCGGGTGTGCGGAGGCATGCTCCAACCGTCGTGACGGAAGGTAGTAGACAGTGCCAATACACCTGAAATCAGATCAGGACGACGCTGTGCCAAGGCCAGTGACAGTACAGCACCCATAGACAGACCACCCACAACAATGCGATCAACTCGGGCTGCCAAACGGTCTGCGCCGGCAATCACGCTGGCTAACCAGTCTTGCCATCCTGTATCTACCAAGTCGTCTTGGGTACCGCAGTGCCCTGCCAATTGCACGGCGTATACCGTGAAGCCTTGGCGGTTCAGCCCGCGCGCTAATACGCGCATTTCATTAGGTGTGCCTGTTAGGCCGTGTATCAGCAGCACGCCAGTGCGTGCGCGCTCGCCTTTGCCTTCCAGTAAAAACTCGTGCGGGGTGATGGTGCACGATGACGAGGAAGGGGTAATGCTTACATCGGGGCGCTCAGACGCCACCAAGGTAGAAGGAAAAGTAGGTGCTAAGTTGCTCATACAGCAGGTTCCAGTGCCGTACCGGAAAGTATGCCGGGCAGCAGTGCTAATGCTTCACGGAAATCGGTAAACGGTACGTGAGGAATGCCTTGTTCGCGGCAATAGTTAATCAGTTTGGCTTTGGCAAGCACCACATCGGCTTTGCCGGACACACAGAAATCAGAGCTGCCATCACCGATGTACAGAACTTTACGTCCGACCTGATGGGAGCTTTGTGCATGTTGGCATTTGCAGTTGGCGCTGGCACAGGTGGGTAGATTCCACGGGGTTTCCAACGACCAGCGATTGCCTTGTTGGTACACCAGATGGTTAGCCAGAATAGGTAAGTTATGCACACCCTCACGGCTCAAAATGGTGTTGATGGCGTAATCTAGCCCGTCGCTCACCACAAAGAATGGAATGCCCTGCTGTTGTGCGGCACTCAGAAAGGCTGGGAATGCCGCATCCATACCTATTTGTTGCAGGCTGGCATCCAGTTGCTCAGGGCTCATGTCTAGCAGAGCTACCTGTTTTTGCATGCATTCTTTGGAGCCTATTTCGCCCTGCTCCCATGCGTCTTCTAGGGCTTCCCAGCCGGGCAGGCCGTAGCTGTTTAGCAGACTGTCGGTGGTGTCGCGCAGGCTAATGGTACCGTCAAAATCACACTGTATTACCCATTCCGAAGCGGATTGGCTGCAAGACAGGTCAGCAACGGACAGTTGGGGGCGATTACTCATGAAAGCTTACTCTTACATTCTGGCCAACGCGCACGCTCGCTGGCTCGTCAAATTCTAGGATGCACTCCACCACGCGTACGGGGCCACGTTGAGCCTCTTCTTGCAACCTGCCTTGGCGGTACACCGGGCTGACACGAATCACGTGAGCTTTGGGCAGTACATTGCCATCAGAAGCGCTGTCCATGTCGGAGGTGATGGTGGCTACCATGCCGGGGCTAATGTTGCCCACATAGGCCGCATTCAGCTCGGCACGTACGATTAAGGGGCGTGCGGGCAATAGGCTCATCGCGGGAGTATTGGCGCTTACCGTGGCACCGGGTTGGGCGCTAATGCTGATAATTTCACCGGCTTCTGGCGCGGTTAAGGTGCGCTCGGCTAGCAAGGCTTTGGCTTGGTTCAAGCGTTGCAGTGCAACGTCTACTTCGGCTTGGGCAATGCGGGCGTCGGCATCGGCATCTTTGAGCTGCTGTTGGGCGGTGTCGGATTGCTGTACTTGTATCGCTCCAGCGCGTGCTGCTTGTTCTAATCTGGAGGCGGCACGACGCAATTCGGGCAGCTTGGCAAGACTAGCTTGTCTACGCTCTTGAGCCAGTTTCCATTCTGATTCAGCCACGGCAACGGCAGCCGTTTCAGTGGTGTTGGCTAGTGTCAGCAAGGTTTGGCCTTTCTCGACGGCCTCACCTTCGCGTACGGCCAAATTGCGCACCACACCATCGGTGCTGGAAGACAGGTGGATCAAGCCACCTTCTACATCCACTGTGCCTCTGGCTACCGCAATTTTGCGGGAGGAATCTTGTGTGGGCGTGGCGGTGTTGCTTGTGGTGGTGGGGGGGGTGTTATCGGAACACGCACCCAACATCAACGTAGCGGCAGTAAGCATCACGCAGCAACGCGCGCGCGTAAAAACAATCATGCACTGACTCCTTCTGTGCGGGCATGGAGGCGCCGGTCACTGCGTATCATGCCGTCTTCCATGCCAATCACGCGGTCAGCGTGGCGCACGAGACGGGGGTCATGGCTGACACACAGAACCGTAGCGTTGTGTGTGCTGGCAAAACGTTGCAGTATGTCCGCCACGCGCTGGCCGTTCTCGGCATCTAGCGCACTGGTGGGCTCATCGGCAAATAAAAATTTGGGTTCTTTAGCAATGGCGCGGGCAATGGCCACACGCTGTTTTTCACCGCCAGATAATTGGGCAGGACGCATGTGCGAGCGGTGCGATAAGCCTACGCTTTCTAGGGCTTGCAGTGCGCGTTTGGCACTTTCCTTGTCGGAAATACCTAAGTAACCCAGCGGCAGTTGTACTTGTTCTTGAGCCGTTAAGGCGGGAAACAGATTAAAGCCCTGAAACACAAAACCCGTGTGGTGCAATCTGAAGGTATCTAACTCGCTGCGCTTCATTTTGCTAAGGTCTTGCCCTAAGGCATGGGCCTCACCGGCATCAGGGTGCTGCAAGCCGGATAACAGCGACAGTAGGGTACTTTTACCGCAGCCTGAGGGGCCGGAAATCAAGGTCAGCTCGCCTGCATACACTGACAGCGATAACGAGCGCAGTACTTGCACTTGCACCATGCCTGACAAAAAGGCTTTGCTGATGCGAATGGCTTCTAGCGTAGGGGTAGTGTGTGGGGTATGGATAGTAGACATTCAATATCCCCTTAGCGCAGTAGTAATGATGGATCGGTGCGCATCAGGCTACGTATAGCCATCACACTGGAAAATAGCGCCATCAAACTGACCAATGCAGCACAACCCAGCGCTACCAGCGGTGTCATCGCAATAGGGACGTGATAGACCGCTGCCAAGCTCAGTAATGCGAGGCTTACCAGCGCGGCTAAGCACATCCCTAGGCCGCCAATCAAACATGATTGCTCAATCACGACGCGAGCAAGTGCGCCACGGCTGGCTCCTAGGGCGTTCAACGTGGCGTATTCACGGGCAGAGCCGGCGACAACGGCAGCAAAGGATTGGTTGGTGATGATGGCACCGACCAAACATACAATAATGGCCATAAACAGCACGGCCATACCCGCACCTGTGTCTAGCAACCAGTACAACTGTGATTTGTAGGCGAATTGCGGTGCTGTCCAGATTTCTACGGGGCCAAAACTGGCGGCTTCGTTTTGCAAACGCGCGCGTACAGCCTCGGCATCTACGGTACTAGGGGTTTTGGCAACGTAATAAGTACTGCCGTACTGCGAGCTGTTGCCCGCGATAGTGCGTGCGGTATCTAACGAGCTCAGTACGTTCACACCGCCTAGCCCTCGCAAGCCAGGTAAAACGCCCACAATTTGTACCGGATGGGTGTTGATCCAGGCACGGTCACCTTCGTGTGCCCCTAGGGAGTCTAGGTCAGCAGGGTCCACAATGACGGCACCCGGTTCACGCAGACGGGCACGCATGCCTTTAGATAGCAGGGATGAGAACATCATGGCATCTTCACGCGTGGCGATGCCGGAGAGGTAAATAGAGACGCTACCCGCATCGCTATGTTCGGCACTCCACTCGCCATCCACCCAGAGGTAGGGCTCTACGTCAGTGACGTCTGGGTCCATGCGCATCAGCATTTCTACGTCTTGGTCTACGAGCTGACCAAAGTTCACGCTTTGTGTGCCGGGATAGCCCGCCCATAAGGTGGCAGATGAGCTTTTCACATACAGGGCAGAGGCACCAAAAATACCCAATACCAAGGCGGCTTGTACTACCAGCAACACGCCGGAGAAGCAGACCGCCAAAATGACAGGGACAAAGCGTCGCCATTCGTAGACCAGAGTTTTACGCGCTAATGGAATCATGGCGTAACGTCCTTGGTTGCTGCTGCTTCAGGTAAAGGCGCACCGCCCAGTGCTTTGTAGAGGGCGATGAACGACAGCGTGTGTGAGGCGCGCGCGCGCAGCAATTCGGATTGTGTTTCTAACAGCGCTCGTTGTTGTAGCAATTGATCGTAGCGGCTGGATAGCCCCAACGATAGTAATGTGCGTTGTGATTGCTGTTGTTGTTGCAGTGCGTGCTCTGAGCTTTGCAGTGCGTTTACACGTTCTTTCTGGTGGGTTAGGCCGCTCAGGGCATTTTCCACTTCGCTCACCCCATCTAGCACCGCTTTACGGTAGCCCAATAACGCGGCGTCCAGAAGTTCTTCGTTGGCTTCCATGCGGGTACGGCGCATGCCCCAATCCCACAACGGGATGTCTAGGTAGATACCGACAGACGGAGACGAGTCGGTACTTGTACGCATGTTTTGCGTGGTGTTGTAGGCATACAGAAATGAGCCACCCAGACTTAAGCGCGGGTACAGCGCGGCATGGGCCAAACCCACTTGGGCAGCAGCTTGCAACACCTCGGCTTCGGCGATGTGTATATCGGGGCGTGTACGCAGTAAATCTGCAGGTAGTTCTTCCAGCGAAAAGGCCGGTACCTGTAAGGGGCGTTGAATGTTGGCCCACGCGGCGTCGGGTTGATCGCGGCCCAGCAGTACAGCCAGCGCGCGTGCAGAGCGTGAAGCGGCTTCGCGCTCCATGGCGAGCGCCGCACGGGTTTGAGCCAGTCGTACATGTGCTTGAGTGCTTTCTTCGGGGTTACCAACGTGTGCACGTTGGCGGGTTTGAGCCAGTGCCAGCGCTTCTTCATCTACAGTTAGTTGGGTATACAGCAATTTTTGTTGTTGTTGGCTGAGCCCCAAATCTAGGTAATGACGCACCACATCAGCGACCACCATGACGCGCACGCCCTGCTCGGTAGCTTGGGCTTGGAAGGTACGGGCACGGGCAGACAGCTTGGAGTTATCCAGTGCGCCAAATAAGCCCAGCTCCCACATCATGTCTAAGCTGGCGTGGTAGTACATGTCGGTGGCGGCAACGTCTTGGGTAGGCCGCACACTGCCTGTGATGGTGGGTAGATACGGTGCTTGCCAACGGCCTGTCAGTAAACGCTCGCTTTCTAGGCGTTTAGCGGCTTGGGCAATATCCAGATTGGCGGCTAGCGCCTCGTCTATCAACGTGTTCAGCGTAGGATCTTGCAACGATTGCCACCAGCTGTGCAAGGCAATAGCTGGCGCCGTCTTGGATGTGGTTTCAGACCAAGAGTTGGGCGTATGGGTTGGCAGTTCAGGCGTATTGAGAGTCACACACCCTGCAAGTAACAGGCTGAGTACTGCAGAAACGCTGAAGCGGGTAGCAAAATAAGGCAAACTGAACACGTACAAAGGAGATGAAAGTAGGTGTGGCAGCCAGAGTCACACTAAGGCTACCTTAATAGTAAAAGACCAACGTTGCGCGGTGATGCATGTTTTATGGAGAAATGATGGAGCGACTATCTGGCTGCAATGTGGGTCGTGAAAGGCAGAAATCCTGCTTAGGCTACGGAGTCCGTGTCGTAGTGTTGACGCGGGAAATGGATGCTAAAGCGTGCCCCACCCCGTTGCGATGTACCACCTTGGGCTTCTCCTCCTTGGCGCTCTACTAAGGCCTGCACAATAGATAGCCCCAAGCCCGACCCATCTTTGTGCGTACCGCTAGGGTGTGGAAAACGTTTAAAAGGGTTATCACGCAATGCATCAGGCAGACCTGGGCCCGCATCACTGACGTGTAGGCTGACGCGCTCATCATCGCTGGTGACAGCCACTTCTACCCAGTGACCAGAGTGTGCGTAGCGCAGGGAATTTTCCAGCAAATTAGACAAAATCTGGCGTATACGATCAGGGTCTACCATGACCAGCGCATCGTCGAGCGAGTCGGGGATGCGGCGCTCAAGTTCCATGCCCTGCTCTTCAAGTCTGGCTGAATAGTTATTCAGTTCTGCGTCAATAAACTGGGCTAAATCCAGAGGCTCTTCGTGCAGCGACAGCCTATTGGCAAAGGCCATAGAAATGGTATGTAGGTCGTCTACCAAACGGCCCAAATGTAGGGATTGATCTAAGAGCCCACGCAGCTCTTCCGGAGAGACAGGGATCACATCGTCACAGATGGCGTGCAGACGTGTGCTAAGAATGGTGAGTGGCGTACGTAACTCGTGCGACAGCGAGGCAATGGTGGCGCTGCGTTCGCGCTCTAGTGTTTCTAGCGAGTCGATCATGCGGTTAAAGTCGCGCACCATGTCGGCCATTTCGCCACGGGCTTGGCCAGGCAACGCCCGTACCGTGAAGTCGCCCACGGCAACGCGTTTGGCCGTCTCAGCCATAGAGCCTAGGGGTTGTGTGACCAGTTTAGATACCCAGAAGCTGGCGGCTAGCCCTAAGGGCAAACTGGCAATTAAGGTGAGTAATAGCGAAAACTGCTCACCTTTGATAGGGTCACCCACCCAGTACTCGGCGTAAATCTGCATGGCGCGAGGGCTTTCTGATAGCCCTCGGTTGTTCAGGTCTTCAAATTCAGTGCGTACATCTTGCGGCAGTCGGTCGTAGAAGTCGCGGTACTCGGCACGCCAGAACAGTAACAGACTGCTGGTAAGTACCGTGATCATAAAAAAAATGATCGCGGCAGTGGCCAAGCCAAAACGTACCCAGATGCGGTCTATCTTTCTTGCCATAGACGGTATCCGATGCCACGCACAGCTTCAATCAAATCGTCTTGTCCGGCTTGTTGCAATTTACGACGTAGCTTGGAAATATGGGAGTCGATCACGCGTTCTAGCGCATCGCTTTCTGGCAAGCATTGCTCAATAAGGTAGCTGCGGGAAAAACAGCGACGTGGTTGGGCGGCCAAACAGGCTAACAGCCTAAACTCGGTGAGCGTGAGGGGCAGTGGTATGGCTTTATTTTGCACGTGCACCAGTGCAACGTGGTCTTGTTCGTCTATTTCTAAGTCGCCCACCCGAATGGGGGCGCTTACGGTATGTACGTTAGCCGCGCGGCGTAATACGGCTTTCACCCGGGCAACCACTTCGGCGGGGTTAAAGGGTTTAATCACGTAGTCGTCAGCACCCAAACGCAACCCCAATAACTTATCCACATCGTCCGCTAAGGCGGTGACGAGAATGACGGGGGTTTGGTCTTCCGCACGTATATGGCGCAGTACATCTAGCCCATCTACACCCGGTAAGTTGATGTCTAGCAGCACCATATCAGGGCGCATGTCTCTGAACAATTGCAGCGCCTCTATACCGTCGGCAGCCATGCAAGTGCGCATGCCATCACGTCGTAGATAGGCCTCTAACACGCTGGCAATAGCCGGCTCATCCTCAACAATAAGGACCAGATGACTAGAGGTGGAAAGCGGTGTGGGTGTAATGCTCATACACAAAAATAGAAGCTATTTATGGCGCTACCAAAGCGGGGAGTAGCGGTGTTTGTCAGTTTAGCATGCCCGTTTTTTGCTACATATTATCCAAAAAAACCGATAAGTGTTGCCTATAAAAGGCCTCACTTATCGGTAGTGGTGTAGCACCTAGCCCTTGCTATCAGCAAGGGCTGGCAGGTTTAGCGTACGGGGGCTACGTCGCTGGCGGTGACAGCAGACGCTTTGTTGTTCCAGCCTTGGCGAATAAAGGTCGCCAATTCTGCAACTTCTTCGTCGCTTAAACGCCATGCGTAACTTTGCATACGTAAACGCGCAGGACGAGACTCAGTAGAAGGCAGTTCTGCACCGTGCAAAATGGTGTAGATCAGGCCTTTAGGCGAGTCGGCTGTAACCATCAGGTTGTCATCCAGTGCGGGGAAAATTTCTGGAGCACCGCGACCATCCACAAAGTGACAGCCGGAACAGTTATCCAGATACAGTCTTGGGCCCAAGGGCATAGAAGGATCAGCAGACGCCAGCAGCTTTTCTGTTGCAGTGACTGTACGGTTCGCTGCATCAGGCGCTTCAGGTGTTTTGCCACCGCTGATGTGCTTCAGGTAGGCCGCGATAGCCATATTGTCTTCGGAAGTCAGGTATTGCAGTGAATCCCCTACTACCAATGACATTTCACCTACCGCTGTCGCGTAGTCGTTTCTACCTGTCGCCAAGTAGTGTGCCATTTGCTCTTTGCTCCACTGGCCAGCCACGCTGTCAGGGCCATGCAAGCTTGGGGCACTCCAACCGTCTACTTCACCGCCAGACAAGAAAGCAGGATCGTCACCGTTCGCGCCTTTTTGAGACATGAACATTGTGCGTGGGCTGTGGCAGGCGGCACAGTGAGCTGCACCTTGTACCAAGTACGCACCGCGATTGATCATTTGATCATCGGTTGGTGCGTGGAAGCCAACGGGGTTCAGAGCTACCCAGTTCCATGCACGCAATCCCCAACGTTGGTTGAATGGGAAAGCCAAGTCGGTTTCAGGCACTTTGTTGTTCACAGCGGGTACTGCTTCCATGAAGTACTTGTACAGAGACTGCACATCCGCTTCACTGATGACGCGGTAGTTTTCATAGGGCATTGCTGGGTACAGGTGTGCGCCTTGTTTGTTCAGGCCGTCGTACAGCGCTGCACGGAAGTCGTCCAGTGTGTAGTTACCAATACCAGTCTCTTTATCGGGAGTGATGTTGGTAGACCAGATCACACCAAACGGGCTTTGAATAGCACGGCCACCGGCGAAGGTTTTGCCTTCTGGTGCGGTGTGGCAGGCGATACAGTCAGCAGCACGCATCATGTATTCACCACGCGCTACGCTAACTTCGCTATCGGGAGCCAAAGCTTGTGCAGGTGTGCGCTCAGAAGGAATCCAGATCATGCCTGCGATCACCAAAATGGCGATCACAATCAGCGCAAGGATAATACGTACAAACGTTTTCATGATGCGTCCTCCTTAGGCCAGAATGCGTGGATTACGCAGGTAGTCGTTACGTAAAGCGTGCGCAGCCCAGTATGCCAAACCGCCTACTAGCCCAGTTGGGTTGTATTGCAGGTTTTGTGGGAAGGCACCCGCACCCATGACGAACAAGTTATGTACATCATGCGCTTGCAAGTAACGGTTCACTACGGAGGAATTAGGATCATTACCCATCACAGCACCACCCACGTTGTGTGTGGTTTGGTAAGGGCGTACGTCGTACATTGCGCCATCGGCTTTGTACCCGGACTGCATGATATCGGGGTTCATGGTTTTGGCAATGTCTTCAATTTTGCCGCGCATGAATTGCGTCATGCGAATGTCATTGGCTTTCCAGTTGAAGGTCATGCGCATCAAGGGGCGGCCAAACTGGTCTTTGTACGTAGGGTCCAGATCCAAGTAGTTATCTTGGTAGGACATACAGGAACCGTGCGAACCGATGCTCATGGCGTGGCCGTACCATTCACCAATGGATTTTTTCCATTCGCTACCCCATGACGGCGTACCGGCTGGTAACGGCATAGAACGAATAGGCTGACCGTTGTAGGTACCTGCAGTGATGTAGCTACCGCCTACGAAGCCTTCTTTAGCAAAGTCAATTTGGTTCACACCAAAGTCATCAATCACCATGCTGTTGGAGCCGGTACCGATGAAGGGGTTGAACTCTTTGTCTTTGAAGAACAAGGTGGTGCCACCAGTCATCTGGTACGCATAGCCACGACCTGTAGCGCCTTCGCCTGTAGTGGGGTTGTAGGGCTTACCAATGCCAGACAACAGCAACAGGTGTACGTTGTGCAACTGGTAGGCACACAACAAGACCAAATCAGCAGGTTGGAACACTTCTTCGCCAGCAGCGTGGTCGAAATAGGTCACACCGGTGGCGGTTTTGCCATCGGGAGCCAACTCTACGCGCAGCACTTCGGAGTGGGTTTTGTAGCTGAAATTGGATTTGCGTTTTAGCGCATCCAAAATACAGGTTTGTGGTGAGCCTTTGGAGTAGTTGTAGCAACCAAAGCGCTCACAGAAACCACAGAAGTTACAGGGGCCCATTTGCATGCCGTATTCGTTCACGTACGATTTAGACGCGATAGAACCGGGCAGCGGGAATGGGTGGTAACCCATGGCTTTAGTCGCTTGGGTAAACAGGTCGGCATCGTAGGTGTGAGGCATTGCTGGCATAGGGTAGTTGCCAGAACGAGGGCCTTCAAACGGGTTACCGCCGGGGATCAGCTTGCCATTGATGTTACCGGCTTGACCGGAAATACCGGCTACACCTTCAAAGCGCGCCAAGAACGGTTCCAGTTCTTCGTAGCTCAGAGGGTAGTCGGCCAGTTGCATGCCATCAGGGATGACATTACGACCAAAACGCTCAAGCGTGTAAGAGCGCAGGCGCATTTCTTCAGGCTGTGGGCGCCATGTGTGGCCGTTCCAGTGCATACCTGCACCGCCTACACCATTACCAGGCAAGAATGAGCCCAGAATACGGTATGGTAAGGCGTTTTCGCCGGGTGCGTGACGCACGGTGACGGTGGATTGCGATGGACGCTGCATGAAACCGTAACGTACGCCGTACTTCAGCTCGTCAATCACGTTGGGGTATTCAAAGCCGGGTACAGTGTCGCGGTCTTCACCACGTTCCAAGGCTAGAACTTCCAAGCCTTCTTGTGCCAATTCCATAGACAGAATGGCACCGGTCCAGCCCAGACCAACGACTACTACATCTTTTTTGGGTGCTGTGCGTGCCATGGTTATGCCCTCTCTCCAGAAATTGAAACCGGTCCCAGTGGGTAACGAACGTTGTACTGGTCAGCCCATTCTTTGAAGCTGGCGCGAGCACCTGGGAAGCCGATGTAGCTCCATGCCTGCATGCCATAGTTGCCGCCGTACATGGGGTCAGCAAAATAGCCTTCTTTGGTGTTACCCAGCAGCAAGGTGAAGAAATCGCGCAGTTCAGGCTCTAGACCCATTTTGTTGTCTTGCAGAGCCAGTAACGCAGCGTCTTGCTGTTCGGTAGTGAGCTTGGCAAACAGTGCGCCATGCTCGGTTACACACCATGCATCAAAGGCTTTAATACCTTCGCGGTAGAGTTGTGCAGGGTTGTAGGGGGTTTGGTAACCCAATTGTGGTGCGGCGGCTGGGTCGTGAGGACCTTCCATGTACCAGTCCACGGCCTTACCGTAATCGCCAGCCAATTGCTGGTCTAAGAACAGTGGAACACGCGTTTCTATCGCGCCTGGACCGTCGCCGTCTGAAGGAATCAGGCGGGCAGTAGCAGCCAAGATGAATGCCCACTCTTCAGGCGTGAAATAGACGGGTGTGTACTGATCTAGCGGCGGAAAGTCGGCAGGTTTGGCGTGCAATGACATAGGCACATTTGCCAGACCAGCTGTAGCGGCGGACACCATCAAGAAACGGCGGCGCGTCAGACTTCCTTTTTGGGAATGGTCGTGCATAGGAAACTCCTTTTCTAAGTACCCAGATGAAGATCTGAATGACAGGAGAAATAAAAACAAATGGGTTTGAAGGTTTTACTGCAGTAATCCACACATTAATATCATTAAGTGCAGTGAGTTACCGCAAACAGTTACATGAATAACAAGACCAAATCAATCTGGTTACATCTGTAAAGCTTTGGAACGAATAATGGGTTGGTCTGGTGTAGTAGCTGAACAGCTTTTTTACAGATGGCCAACGGAATGATTACTGGGATTGTATAGCAATCCACAGCAGGGTGCGAGTCTGTAGGAGCTAGTCTTTATGCCATCAGTTGCATAAGAATAGTGAATGGCACGGGTTGTGTAAGCTTTTTTTGCGGTAAATTTATTCTATTATTTATTAGAATATGGACGAATATAAAGTCATTAATAATTGAATTTTATTTTTAATAATAATTAATGAATTTATTTATTAATTGGTAATGATTAATGTAAATAAAATAAATAATTTTAAAGATTAATTAAATAAAAAATTTAAAACAATAAATCTTTAAGCTATTTTTAAGTTTTGGGTAATTCTTTTGATATTTCAACGGTTTTGCACGAGGGAGCGCAACGTTGTGGCTGTGGATAAGTGTGGCAATGAGGGGCCAACTTGGCATTGTGTATGCGTAATGCGATATGACGCTTATCACACACTTAAAATGCATTACAACAGTCATCAATAGACGTACTTAAATACGTCCAAGCGATCGTTTTGTGTTTTACATAACCGTTACCTCTACCACTTTTTGCTAATTTACTATTTTGAGTAGTAATGCTAGCTAATACATTAAGGCGTAGGTGTTGCCCTATGGGTACGCAACGGCCTACCTAGCCGGTTAGTCCCAACCTGTGTATCCGCTTCTGAAAACCATGCACTACACAAAAATTGGCCCCCGAAAATTGGAGACTGCTCCAAACTTTCCGGGGGCGTTGCACAGGGTTTAGCTCAGTTTACGAGGCTGTTTGGCGGTTGCTCACCAAGCTCATGAAAATCGCTGCAAGCAAGGCAGGGATCGCAAAGCTAAAGAAGTTTTGTTGCAGAGTGAGGTTAAGGTCAAACAGTAGGCCTACCGCAAAGGGGCCGATGATGGCTCCCAGACGCCCCACTCCCAGTGCCCAGCCCATGCCGGTAGAGCTCATGGTCATGGGGTAGAAACGCACAATAAAGGCGTATAAACCTATCTGTGTACCAATGGTGGTTGCTCCAGTAATGATCAAGAGGGTATAGAGCACCACACTGTTGGTGGCAAAGCCGAGCGCAGCAATAGCTGCAGCGGCAATAAATAGATAAACCACCAACACATTACGGCCGCTGAAGTGATCCATGAGCCAACTGCAGCTTAGTGCGCCGAGTATCGTGCCGAAGTGCACGGTGAATAAAAAGCTTAGGCTGGAACCCAAGGGGTAGCCTGCTTGCAGCATCAGGCGTGGTAGCCATGAGGTCATGCCGTACACCACATACAGCGCCATGAAACACATGGCCCACAGCATCAAGGTACTCAGCGTGCGTCCCTCTAAGAACAGGTCGCGAATGACTATACGTGCTTTGCTGTTGTTCGCGGTGATGTTGGGGTTGCTAAACTGCGTGCCTGCTTCGTATTGGTAACCTGGGCTGACTTTGCGAAGGGTCGCACCTATCTTTTCCCATTGCTGGGTTTGCACCATGTATGCCGCCGATTCCGGCAATTGTCTGAGCATCAAGGGCAGAAGTAGAACAGGGAAGATGGCAATGTAAAACATGGCTTGCCATCCAAAGGCGGGGATCACCCAAATACCCAGCACGGCGGCCAACATGCCCCCTACGGAATAGCCACTAAACATCAAGCCAACCGTTAGGCTGCGTCTACGTCTGGGTGAGTATTCGCTGGTGAGGCTGGTGACGACAGGCATCACACCGCCTAACCCTACGCCACCAATAAACCTATACCAGCCGAACTGGGTAGGGCTAGTCGCAAAGGCGCATAAGAACGTAAACACACTGAAAACCAGCACGCAAATAGTGATGACTTTTTTCTTGCCCAGCTTATCTGACAGGGCGCTCAGGGATAAGGCTCCTACCATCATCCCTATCAAGGTGTAGCTGCCGAGCAGCCCGGCAGCGGCACCGCTCAAGTTCCATTCATTCATGATGGAAGGCAAAATTACCCCCAGTACTGCTAGGTCATAGCCATCAAAAATAATGATGTAGGCACACCAGAAAATAGTGAGCCAATGAAACTTCTGAAATTTTGCCTCATTAATAATGGGGCATACGTTTACCACCCCAGGCTCTATAGCCTTGGGATTTATTGCTTGTGTCATCTCCCTACTCCTTTTTTCTACGACTACTTGTTTGTTGTGATACGTATCGTGGATTGAGTGTGCAACGGTGTTACAGGGTCGCTAGCCTGCGCCGGCAGCTCTCTGTGTAGCTGTCAGGGCAGAATTTGAATACTTGGTTTTAGTGTCAGGCGATCAGGAATGCGGCATGGCCGTAGGCTGCCTACCGCGTTGCGTGGCGGTGGAAAATTTCAGGGTTTGGATTTGGCCCTGTGCGTCGCTAACGGCACCACGTCAGAGGCCGGGTTGCGTGGCCGCTGTGCCTCTACCTCGGTCAACGGCGTGCAAGGACGTAGGCTTTGCTGGCTTTCTATCACCAGCTGTTGGTAGCGACCGGTAGCCTTATGTTTCCATGCCATTTCGTCTTCAGTCAGGTCGCGCATGACTTTGGCGGGCATACCCGCCACCAGTACTTTGTCGGGAATAATCATGCCTGTTTTGACGAAGGCACTGGCGGCAATGATGCTGAATTCGCCCACCACGGCGTTATCCATAACGACAGCATTCATGCCTACCAGCGCATGCGCTTTGATACGACATCCGTGCAAGATCGCGCCATGACCTATATGGCCGTTGGTTTCTACTACGGTGTCCCCTCCCGGAAAGCCGTGCATCACACAGCAGTCTTGTATGTTGCTGCCTTCTTCTAAAATCAACCGGCCAAAATCCCCTCGCAAACTGGCTAAGGGGGCGACATAGCAGTTGGGCCCCACGATGACATCACCGATGAGTACCGCATCGGGATGCACATAGGCTGTGGGGTGTACAACTGGCCGTATTCCGTTGATTTCATAAAAGGGCATGGTGGTGGGCTCACAAGTAAAGGATTAGGCCGTACCCGTACGACGTAGCGGGGTGGATTCGTCGGGTTGCTTCAGCTCTTGTTCCATATGATCGCGAATACGGAATTTCTGCACTTTACCGGTCACCGTCAGCGGGAACTCGTCTACAAAGCGTATGTAGCGGGGAATCTTATGGTGTGAGATCTGCCCACGGCAAAAGTTACGTATGTCGTCTTCAGTGGTAGCAACGTTGTCTTGTAAGATCACCCACGCGCACAGTTCTTCACCAAATTTCTGATCCGATACACCCACTACCTGCACATCTTTGATTTCAGGGTGGCGGTACAGGAATTCTTCGATTTCGCGGGGGTACAGGTTCTCGCCGCCACGGATAATCATGTCTTTGATACGACCAACGATGTTGCAGTAGCCTTCCTCATCAAGGGTGGCCAAGTCGCCGGTATGCATCCAACCTTCGTCATCAATGACTTCCAGTGTTTTGTCTTCATCGCCCCAATAGCCCAGCATCACGGAGTAACCGCGTGTGCATAGCTCGCCAGTGTGGCCACGTGGTACGGTGTGGCCGTCGGAGTCCACAATTTTGACTTCGCAATGTGGATGTATAGTGCCCACAGTCGAGACGCGACGATCGACGGGGGCGTCGGTATGGCTTTGGAAGGACACCGGAGAAGTTTCTGTCATGCCATAGCAAATGGTGACTTCACTCATGTGCATTTTTTCTATCACACGCTTCATGATTTCGGCAGGGCATGGGCTACCAGCCATAATGCCGGTGCGCAAACTGCTGAAATCTGAACGACTGAAGTGAGGGTGATCTAGCAAGGCAATGAACATGGTGGGCACACCGTAGAGGGCCGTACAGCGCTCTTGGGTGACGGCATCCAGCACGCTTTCTGCATCAAAGGCTTCAGACGGATACACCATCGTCGAGCCGTGTGTCATGCAACCAATGTTCCCCATCACCATGCCAAAGCAGTGGTACAGCGGTACCGGAATACACACGCGATCATGGTGGGTGAGCTTAATGGTTTCACCCACAAAGAAACCATTGTTCAAGATATTGCTATGACACAGCGTGGCGCCCTTGGCCGCACCGGTAGTCCCCGAGGTGAACTGGATATTCACCGGGTCACGAGGGCTAAAGGTAGCGCCCAGTTCGTGCAAATGCTCTAGTTCAGATGCGGTGGGTGGCACCATCAGGCTGCCAAAGTTCATCATGCCGTTGGTGGTCTCAGAACCCAAACGCACAATGAACTCCAAGCTAGGCACTCTATCTTGCGCATCCAGCTTGCCCTGCAAGGCAGGTTTAAGCTCTGACAAAATCTGCAGGTAGTTACTGGATTTAAAACCGGGAGCCATGACCAAGGCACGGCATCCTACTTTGTTGATGGCATATTCCAACTCAGCCTGTTGATAGGCTTGGTTGATGTTCACCAGGATTAGCCCCGCTTTCGCGGTAGCAAACTGCATGAGTAACCATTCCAGATTGTTAGGTGACCAAATACCCACGCGGTCACCGGGTAACAGTCCGAGGCGCAACAGCGAACACGCCAGTGTGTTGACCTGCTCCTGTAGTTCTTTATAGGTCAGCCTCACCTTGTCTTGGTGTATGACGATGGCTTCGTTATCGGCAAAGCGGGTACAGCTTTGGTCAAAGAATTGCCCTATGGTTGAGGTAATCAGAGGGGTGTCAGTCCTGCCTATTACATGACTCATGGTGTTGTCTCCTGGGTTGTTTTATGCCTGTTCAGCTTATGTTTTGTTATGCTGCTGACGGTTCGAATTCGATCAGATCTGCTCCATCATCGACTTGGTCTCCTACTGCGCACAGTAGTTTGCGAATCACGCCATCACTGGGGGCGCTGATGGTGTATTCCATCTTCATGGCGCTCAGTGTGAGTAAAGGGGTGTTGCGGGTGACATGGCTACCAGCTTCGGCTAGCAACGCCACCACAATGCCTGGCATGGGCGCTTGTAGGCCCTTGTCGTCTTGCTCTTGCGCCACTTGTGGTGGCAAATCATGGGTGCACTGCACCAGCCAGCTTTGGCCGTCGTAGAACACATGGCGTTGATGCTCAGTGCTGACCACGGTCAGGTCTTGGCAACGCCCATCTAGGCAGACACGGAATTTCTGGTCGCCCAAGGCATTACCATCGGCGGTAAAGCGCTGTCCGTTGACGTCAATACTCCAACCTTGTGGGGTGGCGAGTGCACGCACGGTGACGTTGTGGTCGTCGTGCTGGAAGGCAAACAAGCGAGTAGCATCCAGATTCGAGCGCCAGTTATCGTTGATGGCCCACGGTGAGGTCTCAGCGTTGTGCTGTGATGCCTCGCGCAGCAATTCGCTCACGGCTAGGGCGGCAAAGGCAGTATCCGGTACAGGTGTAGGTGGCACGAATAGGTGATCGTGCTGACGGATAATCAAGGCGGTGTCCAGATCGGCCTGCATAAAGGCGGGGCAGCCCACTAAGCGCGATAAGAACTGGATATTGGTTTGTACACCAGCCACTTCATAGTGCTTCAAGGCCTGCAGCATTCTAGCTAAGGCGTTGTCGCGGTCTTCGTCCCAGACAATCAGTTTGGCGATCATCGGGTCGTAGAACGGAGTAATGGCATCGCCCTCTTCCACGCCGCTGTCCACGCGCACATAGCGGGTGTTTGCTGGTGGTTGGTAGTGCAGCAATTTACCGGTTGCGGGCATGAAATCTTTATCGGGTGACTCGGCATAAATACGGGCTTCAATCGCGTGACCAGTAACGTGCAGTTGGTCTTGGCTAAGCGGCAGAGGTTGGCCTGCGGCGACACGCAACTGCCATTCCACCAAGTCTTGGCCCGTAATCATTTCTGTCACCGGGTGCTCTACTTGCAGACGAGTATTCATCTCCATAAAGTAGAAGTTACCGGCTGGCCCCATGATGAATTCCACGGTACCTGCACCCACATAGCCCGTCGCTTGTGCGGCTTTAACAGCAGCTTCGCCCATGGTGTTACGCAGTTCAGCAGATAAGCCGGGGGCGGGAGCCTCTTCCAGAATTTTCTGGTGACGACGCTGCACGGAACAGTCACGCTCAAACAGGTGTACACAGTTACCGTGTTGGTCAGCAAAAATCTGTATTTCTACGTGGCGAGGCTGGGTGATGTATTTCTCAATTAACACCAAGTCGTCGCCAAAGCTGGCACTGGCTTCTTGTTTGCACGATACCAGCGAGGCCGCGAAATCTTCAGTGCGCTCAACCAAGCGCATCCCTTTGCCGCCACCACCTGCCGCGGCCTTAATCAGTACAGGGTAGCCAATTTGGTCAGCTTGCTGCTTTAGGAAATCTGCATCTTGGTTATCGCCGTGGTAGCCGGGGGTAAGCGGCACGTTGGCCGTTTCCATCAGTTTTTTAGCGGCGGATTTAGAACCCATGGCTTTAATAGCCGCAGTAGGTGGGCCAATAAACACGATATCTGCATCGTCGCATGCTTGTCTAAATGCTGTGTTTTCAGACAAAAAGCCATAGCCAGGGTGAATGGCTTCAGCGCCACTGGTTTTGGCGGCGGCGATGATCTTCTCGATGCTGAGGTAGCTTTGTGCTGACGCGGCTGGGCCAATCAGTATGGCTTGGTCAGCCAAGCGCACGTGACGGCTATTGCGGTCTGCTTCGGAATAAACCGCGACGGTTTCTATGCCTAAGCGTCTAGCGGTTTTGATAATGCGGCAAGCAATCTCGCCACGGTTAGCAATCAGAATACGATTGAACATATTAGGACTCCTTGCTGTGCAGCCATTGAGGCGCACGTCTGGCAAGGAAGGCAGCCATGCCTTCCTGTGCTTCGCTGCCGGTACGCAGTTCAGCAATGTTACGGGCGCAGAGCTCAAGCAGGCTCTGGTCTATGGGTCTGTAGCTCACCGACTGAATCAGCACTTTGGACGCTGCTTGCGCCTCGGGGCCACCAGCTTGCAGCGCAGCAAGTAGCGTGTTGATTTTGTCATCCAGTTGGTCGGCGGGTACTACCTCATGGGCAAGCCCAATCGCCAGTGCGGTAGTAGCAGGAATCATCTCTGCTGTCAGGAAATAGCGGTGGGCTTGGCGAGGCCCAATTGCACGAATTACATAGGGGCTAATAACGCTAGGAATCAGCCCTAGTTTGACTTCAGACGTGGCAAATTTAGCGGTATCAGCGGCAACGCAGATGTCGCAAGCGCTGACTAGGCCCATGCCACCACCAATCGCCGCGCCTTGTACACGGGCAATGGTAGGTTTACGTAGCGTCGCCAACGTGTGCAGCATGTTAGACAGTGCCAACGCATCGTTGTGATTGTCTTGCTGGCTGGCATTGACGGCACTTTTCATCCAGTTCAAATCCGCACCGGCGGAAAAGCTTTTGCCTCTGGCGGCTAACACCACGGCACGTACGTCAGCATCACCATCTAGCTGCTGAAAAGCGGTGTACAGCTCATGGATGAGCTGGGCATTAAACGCATTGTGCAGCTCCGGTCTATTCATCCAGACGGTCGCGACACCAGCGTGTTGGGTAATCTCAAGAAAGCTAAACATCATTACACCTCTTGATAGTGGCGCGTTTACATTCTGAACAGACCAAATTTGGTGGGTTCTATGGGGGCGTTTAGGGAAGCAGAGAGTGACAACCCCAAAATACGGCGGCTTTGTGCAGGGTCTACAATGCCGTCGTCCCATAGGCGGGCGCTGGAATAATAGGGGTGGCCTTGGTGCTCGTATTGCTGCAACAAGGGGGCTTTGAATTGCGCCTCGTCGTCAGTGCTCCAGTTCTCGCCTTTGGCTTCCAACTGATCACGGCGGATGGTAGACAGCACACTGGCTGCTTGCTCGCCGCCCATCACCGAGATACGGCTGTTTGGCCACATCCACAAGAAGCGTGGGTCATAAGCGCGACCGCACATGCCGTAGTTACCGGCACCAAACGAGCCACCAATCAGCATGGTGATTTTGGGTACAGCGACTGTACTCACGGCCGTCACCATCTTGGCACCGTCTTTGGCAATACCGCCGCTTTCGTATTTGCGCCCTACCATAAAGCCGCTGATATTCTGCAGGAACACCAGAGGGATATTGCGTTGACCGCATAGCTCAATGAAGTGCGCACCCTTTTGTGCAGATTCACTGAACAAGATTCCGTTGTTGGCAATAATGCCTACGGGTTGGCCGTATAAGTGCGCAAAACCAGTGACTAAGGTGTTGCCGTAGCGCGCCTTAAATTCGTCAAAGCGCGAGCCATCTACAATGCGCGCAATCACTTCGCGTACATCGTAGGGTTTGCGGTTATCGGTAGGCAAAATGCCGTAGATTTCTTCAGGGTCGTACAGTGGCTCTTCGCTAGGTTGTAGTACTAGCGACTGCGGTTTTTGACGATTCAAATTCTGCACAATGCGGCGCGCGAGATATAAGGCGTGCGCATCGTCTTCGGCGTAATGGTCGGCCACGCCAGAAATGCGTGTGTGCACATCAGCACCACCCAAATCTTCGGCGCTTACCACTTCACCGGTAGCCGCTTTAACCAGCGGCGGGCCTGCCAAAAAGATGGTGCCCTGATTTTTTACGATAATGGTTTCGTCAGACATCGCAGGCACATAAGCACCACCAGCGGTACACGAACCCATGACCACCGCAATCTGTGGAATGCCTTTGGCTGACATTTGGGCTTGGTTGTAGAAAATACGACCAAAGTGATCCCGATCGGGGAACACTTCATCTTGCATAGGCAAGAATGCGCCGCCAGAATCCACCAAGTAAATGCATGGCAGATGGTTTTTCTCGGCAATTTCTTGTGCGCGTAGGTGCTTTTTCACCGTCATGGGGAAATACGTTCCCCCTTTCACCGTGGCGTCATTCGCAATCACCATGCACTCGGTGCCATGGATGCGGCCAATGCCAGCAATAATGCCTGCAGAGGGCACTTCGTCGCCGTACAAACCGTAGGCGGCTAGCTGCCCTATTTCCAAAAAGGCCGAGCCTTTGTCTAGCAGATGATCAATGCGATCACGCGGTAGCAGCTTGTTGCGTGCCAAGTGTTTTTCACGCGCTTTGGGTGATGAACCGTCAGCCACCAGTTTGGCTTTGGCACGTAAGTCATCCACCAGCGTGCGCATGGTTTCAGCATTAGTTTTGAACTCGTCAGAGCGGGTGTTCAACGTGGAGGTAAGTTTGGTCATACAACCCCCTTCTTAACGGGTTTCTTCAAACAATTCGCGGCCAATCAGCATGCGTCGGATTTCACTGGTGCCTGCGCCAATTTCATACAGCTTGGCATCGCGCCAGAGGCGACCTGTAGGGAATTCGTTGATGTAACCGTTACCGCCCAAGACTTGGATCGCTTCGCCTGCCATCCAGGTGGCTTTTTCAGCGCTGTACAAAATAGCGCCTGCAGCATCTTTACGTAGGGTGCGGCTATGGTTGCTTAAGTCACAGGCACGACCTAATGCGTAGACATAGGCACGGTTTGCTTGCCATGTGCTGTACATGTCAGCAATCTTGCCCTGCATCAGTTGGAACTGACCTATAGGTTGATCGAACTGTTTGCGCTCGTGAATGTAGGGCACGACCACATCCATGCAGGCGGCCATGATGCCCAGTGGGCCACCGCACAGTACGGCGCGTTCGTAGTCCAAACCGCTCATCAACACTTTGACGCCATTGCCCACACCACCCAGCACGTTTTCTTCGGGAATTTCGCAATCATCAAAGAACAGTGGGTAGGTGTTAGAGCCGCGCATGCCCAGCTTGTCCAGATGCGTACCGTGAGAAAAACCTTTAAAGCTTTTTTCTACGATAAAAGCAGTAATACCTTTAGCGCCGGCAGCAGGATCAGTTTTGGCGTACACCACCAAGGTATCGGCATCGCCACCGTTAGTGATCCACATTTTGCTACCGTTCAGTACGAACTTATCGCCCTTCTTCTCGGCACGCAGCTTCATGGACACGACGTCAGAACCTGCGTTAGGTTCTGACATGGCCAGAGCGCCTATATGCTCACCAGAAATAAGACCTGGCAGATATTTGGCTTTTTGTTCAGTAGTGCCGTGGCGAGTGATTTGGTTTACACACAAGTTAGAGTGCGCGCCGTATGATAGAGCTACCGAGGCCGAGGCACGTGAAAGCTCTTCCATCACAATAATATGGGCCAAGTAACCGGCATCGGTGCCGCCGTACTCTTCAGAACTGGTGATGCCCAATAGGCCTAGATCACCCATTTTCTGCCAGAGGTCGGCGGGAAATTCGTTATCCCTATCAATGTCAGCAGCGCGAGGGGCGATCTCTTTAGCCGCGAAAGACCGTACAGTCTCTTGCAGCATTTCAATGGTGTCGCCAAGAAAGAAATTAAGGCCTGAAATACTCATGGCTTTTCATGCACACCTTTGCAGGTGTCATGCTCCTGTTGGTGATTGGTGTCAGCACAGGAGGGTAAGCCTGTGCTGAGCTGTCTCTGTTGCCTCACTGTATGAGTAGTGAGTGCAATACGTATAGTTGATCTTGAATGGGTATGGTGATGAATTGATAATAAGGTGGCCGGTGGGTCTGGTCATGCCAAAAAGGTTGCAAATACTGCCACTCTATATAGTGGTTTACGCCGTGGTGTAGAGGAGGCACCTATGACAGTTATACACAGTTTGCCGTTATTGTTTGGAAAGAAGGCCACTACGCCTATAGCATTCATTCAGGCTATGGTGCTGGCGTATCAAAAATATGGCATGGATCCTGCCAGTGCCTTACGTAAAGCGCAGATTCCACCCAAGTTGTTGTTGGATGCTAAAGCGCGGGTCACCGCCACCCAAATGGAACAAATGTCGGCACTTGCCATGCAAGAACTGGACGACGAAGCCTTGGGGTGGTTTTCTAGGAAGTTGCCGTGGGGTAGCTACGGCATGCTGTGTAGAGCGTCATTGAGCTCACCCGATTTGGGCATTGCCCTGAAACGTTGGTGTAGGCATCACCGTCTACTGACTGACGATGTGATCTTAAGCCTAGATGTGTCCAGCAACGTGGCAACCATTAGCCTGCAAGAAAACCGCGACCTAGGTGAGATGCGCGAGTTCTGCCATGTCACCTTGTTCCGATACATGTTGGGCTATGCCTGTTGGCTTATTGATTCACGTATACAGCTACAAGACGTGATGTTTGCCTTTGATAAGCCCGATCACGCTGAAATCTATCCGCGGTTGTTCTCTGGTCAAACCAGTTTTAACGCTGGTCAGTCGGCTATGCATTTCGACGCTCGCTACTTACAACTGCCGTTGTTACGCGATGAAGCTATGCTGCAAAGCATGCTGCGCCAAGCCATCTTATTAACCGTGCTGCCTTACCGGCGCGACAAGTTATTGGTGCAAGGCATACGTAAACAGCTGCATAACGATTTGGGTTTAACCGCTGAAGAACTGGCCGAGAAACTGCACATGTCGGTGCGCACACTGTATCGCCATCTACAAGAAGAAGGTTTTTCCATACAGCAGTTGAAAAACGATGTGCGTCAGAAAAAGGCGATGGAGTGCTTGGCCAGAACCAGCAAGCCCATCAAGCAGATTGCGTTTGAGACCGGCTTTAAGAACGAGAAAAGCTTTTCTCGTGCATTTAAAAACTGGGTAGGGGCTACGCCGCAGAGCTATAGACTACAAGCAAGGGAAGAGGCAGGTTTGACGGGGTGAATGCCTTCCTCCAATGCTTCTAGGCACTTTTCGACCATTTTCTCTGCTTGATGGAGTTTATTGGTTACACAGTAAAGTCTCAATAAATAAACTCTGCAGGCTAGCAATGCATCCATAGGGTTTACAGCGGCTAGCTCAGGCCGCTGATCTTGGGTTTTCCGTAATGCCGTTGTTAGAGTCTCTAAGGATGTATGAGAAGGCCAGCCAGCACCAACCGGCCCCCATTCCCAACGACTCCAGTTCGCTAGCCACAACTGTGCAGTCCCTACTTTTGCCATACGCCGGTGTAGCAAACTAGGAAGTATCAGTTGTGCAGGCAGTCTAGATAAACGGGTAGAAATAGTTTCTTTATGGGTCTCTAGTATCCGTACCTGTTCTTGTGCCTTAGCACTGGTAGAAACAAGCAGAAGAGTATCCCACTTTACATCGCTAACCCAACATTCATGTAATGGAGCATGTGCCCGATAATAACGTTCCTCCACATCATGAGTGATGCAGCATGACAAGATTTGTGTACGTAAGTTGATGTTAGATTTTCTTTTCTCGGTAACCGATAACCACTGAGCTCCCACACTCCACGACCATAGCAGTGCCTGTACCTTACGGTCTTTATAGTGTGCTAAATAAGTAGAGGTAGGCCAGTGTGGGTGTACATGCTGCATTAACAAGGCTTCATGTTCAGCTAATGCAAAGCGAGCCGTATCGTATAGTTTTAACAAATAGGCAGTCTCACCTTGCCGTGTTTTTGCGATCAGTGTGACATATGCTACGTGGCCATTCTCCACCAGTGAGCAACTTATTTCTGTAATTTGTGCGTTTACCTTCATTTGATGCAATAGTTTTGTGAGCACAGGAAAAGGCGGTTGCTGCTCGTATAAATAGGTTTGCAGGGAAAAATGCGTGTGAGCTTGTACTGCTGTACCAACACGATGAGCCAAAAACAGCAAAAATACTTGTTCCTGATCTCTCCATAACACTTGTAAGCGTACAAGTGACGTGAACACCTGAATCAACATTTGCCTAGTTGCAATGACGCACACTATTATCCAAAGCACTGGGGGGGTATTCACGTAGGGATAGCTAAAAACGATCCACGTTAAAATAAAGATGAACCCAACAAGCCAACCAAACTTGACGAGATTTGTAGGCTTAATGAAAACCTGTAGACAACTGTGGCGCAGCGACAAAAGGCCAATAATCAGCCACAAACTTAGATACAGTACAACCCCGAGTGCTAAAAAGGGATACACCACACAAAGCAATAGCACTACAGCAAAAAACAAGATGCTAGATGACAGTAACTTAGCCAAGAGCGTAAAGTATTTTCGCGTTTTATGTTGGTAACCACTAGGCAACCCAACTTTTGCGTGCCGTTTTAATAGGCGCTCAGCTCCTAACTTACCCGCTACTCCAATTGCCCACTCACACAGTAGATGCGCAATAAATGCACCTAAAATCGTCATGCCTATCCACATCATTGCATGATCTGTTCCTAGCCATTGCCATCGTGTGGCTTTCCCTGCATCCATAAGCGCCAATAGCTGCCACGGTAATATCAGACTGATGAGTAGGGTTGCTAATGAGCACAGTACCAGTAAAACAATAGCAATCAGCCAACCAGCTACATGATGAAATAGGGTCTTATAAACCTCTATAAAATATTTACCAGACCGCATTACTCACCTAGCCAGGTTTTAGAATATGGTTTCTAGGGCATCACACATAGAGCTATCAAAATCATTTGCTCCTTGGACTCGTGTAGGCCAGCGATAACGAGGAAGCCCTAAGCGTTGGGAGGTTATTTCACTTAAGTGTTCTAACTCTTCTAGCGCTTTTAGTATGATCTCGCCATGCATGAATTCATGGCCTGAAAAGACTGGGACACCATTGCTATACCGTAAGCTTCTCAGGGAGGTAGGTACAACAATACGTGTCTTTTCGTGGCGATTAGCAAGTCCCCACCAATAACGCACCGCTGAATAGCTCTCTTCCATTACAGCGTCACATGGCACAGACTCATCCAGTGAATGCATATATCGCCCTAGCCGGTTAGGCCCAGCAAAGGCTGTTTCCACTAGCCGTGCCATGCCTTCCAAATACCAACTGCGTTTGAACATCACATAGCCATATTGATAAAGATGGAATAGCTCATGGGCAGGGGTGAGATTACGACTAGCATCCAATTGATTATTGATATAAATGCGTAGCCCGCAGGGTTCAGGCGCTTCCAGCCTAGACGGACGAAGTTGCACCGCCTCATGGAAGGCCAGCCCATTGCCTTTTTTCATGGAGAGAACAAAAATATGAATAGTCTCTGCAGAGTCGTAACGGGCTTGTTGTAATGGATGCACTAAGTGCAACACGTTCGAATAAAAATTCTTTGCTGCTATAAGTTGCAGTAGCAGGTCATCTATTCTATCTGGGATGCCATTGGAATTAAGATCCTCTATTTTGGTTAATGCGTGTTCCCCTTGTGTTGCATACCAGACGGTGAACCCATCCTGGACTACAGAATGAGAAAGCTGTTGCATACTTTTAAACACCTGTTGCGCACAGCTTTCGCTCTCGGCATAACTGCGGCCCATTGCTAGAAGAGCAACACACACCACCATACAAACCTTCTTGAGTAAATCGTGCATCATGCCTTCCCTACGCACGTTCTACTGTTCTGTCCTCGGTAATTTCGAAACCGGTCATCGTTAAGGGTTGTACACACTCGTCAAATACATCGACTGAGGTGACTTGCGCCTGCGTGGGGCCGACTTTGCTTTTATCTATCAGTTGCTCTATCGCACGTGGGTGGCCTTGTATTATTGCTTCAACCCTCCCATCCGAACGATTTGCTACCCATCCCCAAATACCATGCAAATGTGCGTGCCTCCAGAACCATTTCCTGAACCCTACGCCTTGTACTTTCCCTGTTATCAGCACACGTTTTACTATCGTATGGCTATTTTCTACCACCTTAAAAACTTGCTCTAAAATCGCGCCAGCGACGTCTCTGGCTTGGCTCGTTGGCCAGAAAGACTGTCCCCACTCAATACGGTTGTTTGCTCCTACTAACACCCAGTTTTGTTGCTTAGGTGACAGTGTTATATTGTCGGCGCGTAGCTGTATGCCTAGATGAATAGGGTCATATAATGCGAAACGAGCCTGAACGGCGACGTCAGCCCACTCTGGATGCGCCAATGTGGTCACATCGTACATTTTTTCAGCGTGCCCATTACTATGTGGCTGATTATCACCAGTAATGGGCAGGTCCAGCGTTTCCTCCACAGCGCACAGTCTGTTGCCGATCACAAGAAGTCTATAACTTTTGCCTTTGTGCCACTGCTCGCATAGGATGGTTTTAGTGTTTTTGACTCGAAATCTATTCCAGGCTATTTCAAACTGCGCGCGTTCATTTGAAGACACGCACACAGTTCCCTCATCACTTATAGATTTAAGTACAACAGGGGTGCTTAAGGTTGACACAAACTGCCATGCCTTCTCTACGTCTTCCACTGCAAAGCTTTGTCCAGCAGCCGTGTTTAACCCTGCTTCAGACCATAATTCTTTCATCCACTGCTTATTTTTAAGAGCCTGTGCCGTAGCAGAACGAGTAAGACCACATATCCCATTCACAAAAGTGATTTCACGTTCAGCATCACGGATTATCGTTACTGAGTTGTCCACAATACTCACATCTAAACCACGTACATACGCAGCGTGGCGTAACAGATGGGTTTGTCTTGCCGCAGGACTTAGCGCTAAGAACGTTTCTCCTTGGCAGGTAGGCATGTATGGCGCTGCTGCTTTTAGAATAGGTGTATTGAGTTTCTTTTGATGGCCTCGTGCTTTGACGGCATAGGTAATAAGCGCTTTGGGCAGATCTAAGAAATCCTCACCGTATGCAGAAAATGCCGGTGTAGCTACGGCAGGATCAGCATTGATTTCTATTACGTATGCATTGTTCTGTGCAGGTGCTTGGAAGTCCTTTGCTATGACGTCTAAACCTAGCTGCGTGGCATGTGGTATAGCCTTCCATACTTTCTCTGCCATATTGAGAATAGATGGGTGTAGGAATTTCAAGACGCTAACGCTTTCCCCACCCAATGCGACATTTGAAACCATCGCCAAACGTATGTACTCGCCTGCTTTTGGGATGAAGCGAGTATCTTTTTTTAATACATGTGTTAAATAGTCATAGTTCGCGATTGGATAGACTTTCAGCAGAGGATTACGTTTGCGTTCCTCATTTTTCTTGGCCACCAACGCTGCAATGCTGCTATGTCCATCTCCAATGACATAGGCAGGAATTCTGCATACGGCAGCAGTTACTTTGCCGCCTAGAACAAATATCCTGACCTCATCACCTACAACAAAATCTTCAACAATAATATCACCCGACGTTCTTGCTTTAGCATTGAGCCATGCTTGTTTCAATAAGGTACTGTCAGTGACATGAGCTGTAACACCTTTCCCGCCGGTGCCCGTTCTGGGTTTAACCACCTGAGGAGATGTTCTAGTTTTAAAGTACAGTTGAGCTGCCTTGAATGTTCTGAAGACGCGGCCTTCTGGAACAGCGATACCTGCACGTTGCAAGAAAAACTTGCTGAGTTCTTTATTATTGGCAATACGGCGAGTGGCCAAAGATAGATTTGGGGAGTTAGGAGAAAATATGGCAACAACAGCATGTGCTTCGTGAATTTCTAAGCAGCTATTTTTACGTAGCTTTGCTATAAGCCCTTGTTTTCTGGCCTCGTAGGAAAGCATATGATAAATCGGATTTGCAATACCTTTACGTAGGTAACGAGAGGAGGCGTAGTCATTTTCTCCAGCCAACATGATTTTTCTTAATAATGATTGGTTTTCTGTGGTCGCCGCCTCAATTTTTATTTCGATTCTTTTATTGGTGTTTTGTTGTAAAACATATTGATAGAAATCTGTCTTCAACATTACAGCACTTTCTAGACATCCCTTTAATCCGGGATAGGAATTTACTTCAAACAGGAACAGTTCACCATTTTGAATACCAAAATCGCAACCTAATGCATCAATATCAAATTGATAGTTTTGTTGAAGTACGTTAACGATATCTATAGCAGCTTGAGTCATTTTCTGATCAATGACCAAAGCCTCTTGTTCACTATAGGTTTCCTGTAGAAAGTCCAATGCCTCATGGGAAGAGCCACCTGTAGCTAGGTTTGAGGTCAGTGAACCTAGTCCCACACGAGCATACTTTCTGGCTACTACCCACTCACCTAATTTAGCTCTAAAAACAGGAACACGAATATCAAAGGGTTTGTTTTGAATAGATCTACTGGATACGTAACGCTGTATCATCCAAGAGTGACTGGGCTTTCCTTTGCAAAAATTCTCTAGTCCTTCTAAAGAGCATGATTCAATACCTGTATCACTCTCTAACGTATACTGATTAGTATTTTGCTTTGAAAACTTATAGACCTGTTTACCTCTGTTGGATCTATACGGTTTAATCACGACACTGCCATAAGTATCCAGCATATGGCTTAATGTATTAAGCGTTAGATTTTCGGACTCAATTACGAATTTTGCCGTCCGTGGATGTTTTTTTAAGATCTCTAATGTGATGGCCTTACCACCAAGACGATGACATAGTAGTCTGGCTCGGTTGCTTAAGCTTGTTGCTATGTGTTGTTGTGCACGTGTGTTGGCTGGAGCGTTGTCTATAACACGAGGTACTTTTCCATAACCCTCTTGCCAGGAATTTCCATCAAATAAGTAGCCCTTTATTAGCCCATTACGTTCATCAAAATCTTGATAGGATATATAAAAGATAGCTACACCTTTGCTCCATGCTTGAGAAGCTAATGCCTTTACTTCCATGAAGCGTCTTGGGCTTTTGGGATAGCTTAATAAGCCTATAATTGATACACGTGTTGCTGCATTAATAGAGGGTGGTTCAACTAGTGATTGGTTTTTGAGTTTTTTTTTGACTGTATCAGTAGCTATTTGCAAATACTTTTTGTACGCTACATACCCAGATAAGTAATGTTCTACGTCATCAATACGGACTCTAAAGCTATGATGCCTGATGAAGAAACTATCAAGAATTCGAGCTGGATTTTTAAAATACATCGCCAACTCTGGCCAAAAGAAACCATCAAGCAAACTACGCGCTCTTGATTCTAACGCCAGATAAAATTTTTCTAATGGGAACCCATTTAGCAATGCTCTGACTTCTGGGTTTTTGTCTGTTTGCATACGCACGATCATGCGTTGCGCCACCATCATGAGTTCCAACAAGGTAGGAAAGGTTGTGATGCGATTTTGTACAAAGTCTAGATAGTTACGTACATTGTCTAGACCAAATTGGTAGTAGCGTAGCTCTGGCTTGTATAGCGTCAGTTCATTCACGCAATAACTTAACCAGTGATCATGCGCGTTACAGTGCTTGGCCTCAATAAAATAGCCAAATGCTTTTTCTACCGTTGAAAGCCAGCGTGCGTCTTGGGTCAAGCCGTACAAGCGCATAAGCCCGAACGCCGCTTCTCCATCGTAATAAATAATCCTATGCTTAGCTTTGATAGAAAGATCGGGATAATTCAACACATGAACAAAAGAACCTGTTTCAGCATCCTGCATAAATAACATGCCTACAGCCAATTGTTCTAATAATGATAAATACTGTTGATCGCCAGTTAGCTCTGTATATTTCACCAAAGCCAGCAAACACACAGCATTGCCACCTAACTTAATTTCATTTCCTACATCAACAAGAAAAGCAGCTTTTTCCCCTGTTGGCAGCTTTACTGGATGAATCAAGGTAGTTGTTAAGTAATGCAGGGCACGCTCTATTGCCTGACGTTGTTCAGGCTGTCTTGCGACCTCCCACCCCTCTAGTAACGCGTAGGTTGAGCTGGCGTGACGCAGTGCATTATAAGTAGGGATCGCCCTATCAAAACAAGGGAACCACCCATAATGATACTGACCGGTACCCCTAACCTGTGTTGCCAGATACTGTGTACTGGCCCTAATTGTGCTATTTACACGGGCAGGTCCCCAATCCTCGACTTTACGGTAACCGCTGTGACGCCCTAGGTGCTCTATTTGGTACGCTGTATCGCCATCCACAAAAACGGCTCTCGTTTTGAATCGCCATAGTGTTGTATCGTTTTCGGTTGGCCATTCTAAAGATTGTGAAAACCTTTGACGGCTGTAATGTGCAAGGTTGGTGGCATTGGGTGTTGCTACACCTATCTGACCATCATACAAAATGGCATTGGCAGCCAACTCTTGTTCTAAAAATGCTATTGAGAAGTTTTTATCAAATGCCAAACCAAAACGAAAATAATTACGTTTGGTTAAACTCATACGGCGCTTTTGTTCTGCCCAACTATAGGCTTCAACAGATGCGACGGCATCTATTCGTAGCCATACAGGGGGAGTTTCTTGGTCTGACGCCCATGCATAGCACCACTCTTCACCTGTTTTCCAGGCATCATCAAAGCTATTACCACGGGCAATATGCACGCTTGCTTTGTTTTGACCGTTACTGATGCTAAAGAACAAAACGCATGCTGGTAATCCCTCAGATAGTTCTGTCAGTGGTTCTATTTTTTGCCACCGCTGAAATAACGACTTACCCTGATCTAACAAAACAGTAATACCCATCTTAACGCTCCCGCATTGCTTCTTGTGCACGATTAATAGGTTTCATCAAATATTCAAAAACCGTTTTCTCACCTGTTTTTATATCTACGGTTGCAATCATTCCCGGTACGATCGGGTATCGCTCTCCACTTTCTTCATTAACTAACGCATCATCACTAGTGCGAACAAAAGCACGGTAATAAAAAACTTCCGGTTTAATTTCGTCTTGGATAGTGTCAGGCGAAACAGTCTCTACTTTGCCCTCTAAGGCGCCATAAATAGAGTAGTCATAGGCAGTAACTTTGACTTTGGCCTCCAGCCCTGGGCGGATAAACGCAATATCTCGGGGGGAAATCCTAGCCTCCACGAGTAATTGGTCTTCTATAGGAACAATGATCATCAGGCGGCCATTGGGAGGAAGTACCCCCCCTTGCGTTGTGATTTCTATGTCTTTCACCACACCACGTACGGGTGAACGCAATGTTAATCTGGTCAGTGTGTCAGCTCTGCCACGTATCACTTCTTCTAACGAATCAGCCTCTGCTTTAGCCCGTGCCAGTTCCTCCCTAGCTTTCACCATGTATTCCGCTTGGCGTTCTGTGAGCTTTAAACGGATTTCTGCTACTTGTCTTTGCAGCTTTAAGACATCTACATGACTCGCTGCTCCTGCCTTCGCCAAGGATTCTGTTAAGCGTAATTCTTCACTCACAATATTGAGTGACTGCCGTAACCCAGAGAGTGATTCGCCCAAACCGGCTTGGCGTGTATTGTATAAACGTGTTTCCGCCTCAATGAGTTCTGGGTATGTATTTAAAATTTCAGGAAAGGCGAGGGAGTGGCCATTTACCTCTGCCTCTAAACGCGCGATGCTGGCTAGTGCAGCTCTATGCTTGGCAGCACTTTCACCTACCGTTGCTTCTGTTTTAGTCAAATCCAGTTGGGCTAATATTTGTTGTGGTTCAACGATATCCCCTTCTCTTACATATAAATGTGAAAGGATGCCACCTTCTAGAGATTGGATGACTTGTTCTCTGGAGTTAGGAATTATTTTCCCGGTACCAGAAGAAACTTCTGTTAGTTTGGCAAAATAGGCCCATGCTATTAATACCACTAGCAATAACCCACATACCCAAATAATGCGATTAGATCTAACGATTTCAGCTTCATTAACGTCATCACGATATTGTTGTTGGTCAAGATCTGGATCGAACAACAAGATTGTTTCTAATTTTTGCCCTGTTTCTTCATCGTGCTTAGTTTTCATTTTCAGGCCCCTTTCTATTTCTAGAGCCTTGCGCCAATTTTTCTAGCACTATTTGTTTTTTATCGTCCATTACAATTTTGCCGTTGCTGATCACGAGGATACGATCTACTAACTCCAACATACGCAATTTGTGGGTTGCCATGACTAGTGTTCTGTCTGCTACCCAATCATGCAGGTGCTTGATGAAATGGCGCTCGCTGGTATCATCCATCGCAGATGTTGGCTCATCCAATAACACTACCTCTGGATTGCCTAAGATAAATCTACACAGTAGTAATGCCTGACGTTGTCCGCCTGATAATCCTTTTCCTCCTTCAGTCAGCACATGATCCAGACCAGTTGGCAAACGTTGGATAAACTCCATGGCGCCCGTCATTTGTAAAGCTTTCAGAATCTCCGGATCGCTAGCTAATGGTGCTGCTAACGTAATGTTTTCTCGAATAGTTCCATAAAACAAGGAGGCATTTTGGCTTAAGAGCCCGGCATCTCGTCGTAAGTCTGCGCTATCTATATGAGCTAAACTCACTCCTTCTACTGTGGCAATACCCTCCGTAGGAATTAATAAGCCAGATAATGTTTGCAATAAGGTAGATTTTCCGGCTCCATTACGTCCTAAAATGCCTATTTTTTCTCCTGCGCGAATCTGCAAATGCTTAATGTTCAATGCCGGTATGGGGTTTTCTGAACGGTATGAAATTTGGCAGTCTTTAAAGATGTAATTGCCACGCACAGATGCGACATGAATACGTCCTTCTTCGGCGGTATCATCATCGGTCGGTAAACTCATTAAGTTATCAATTGCAGAGATTGCAACCTTGGTTTGTTGCCAGCGAGATAGGACGCCAGTCAGTTTTGCCATTGGTGCCAGCATGCGTGTACCTAAGATGGAGGCGGCAATTACTGAGCCTGTACTCAGTTCACCATCAATCACTTTAAATGCACCAAACATGACGATGACTGCAAACACTGACCCCTGCACTACGCTAGTCCAACTGCTTAACCAACTATTTAAAGAACGTAATTTGAGGGAAACATCAGCCGTTGCTGCATTAAAGTTATTCCATTGGTTCTGAAATCGCAGTTCTGATTGTGTCGTTTTAATATCTTCGTAGCCCTGTACGGCTTCAACTAAAATTGCGTTACGTAAGCTTGCTTCGCGTGCAGATTGGCTAGCATATTGACGTAAGCGTGGTTGCATGATCAGGCTGGGGGAAACCATTAAGATAACTGCGATCATAGGAACCCAAACCAAATTGCCAGCCAAATACCAGAACACTAGGCAAAACAATACAAAAAAAGGGATATCTACTAATGCTGTAATCGTTGCCGAAGTCAGCATCTCACGAATGTTATCTATCTCTCGTACCTGTGCGATTAAACTACCCGTAGACTGAGGGCGACTGCTATTACGTATGCGTAAAACTCGTCCATACACCCTGTCAGATATGCGTAAATCGGCACGCTTCCCCAACATATTAATGACATGGCTTCGGGATATTCTGAACACAAACACAAAAGCCAATGCGACTAATACACCACTAAACAATACAAATAATGTGGGATAGGATTCGGCTGGAATGACACGGTCGTAGACTTGTCTAGTAAATAGAATTCCTGACAAACCCAAAACATTGATCAGAAAAGAGGCTACAAAAAGATGAGAATATGGTCGCCAATCACTGAAAACAATTTGTTTTAGCCAGTTTTTTTGAAAAGGTTTTACGTAATCGTCTACCCGTGCATCAGCCACAGCATGTATGGGTCGTAAAACAAAGGCAGCCTGTACGTGTTTTAACAGTTCAGAAACTGAAATTTCGCTAAGTAGCCCTTTATCACCGCTATACCGAATACCAAGCAGTCCCCCTTCATTGATTTGTTCTATTACAGCGACCTGCCCATTCCTAAGCTGTACAAGCAGAGGCAATCGCCAAATGTTGAGATCACTTTCTTGTAAGGTAACGGTTTTTACATACAGGCCAGCCTCTTTGGCTAATCGGCGTAGAACATAGCCTATGTCTTTTACTTTCAGCCAATTAGCTGTTAGCTCCAAATTTTGAGGCGAAACATCTAATCTATAGTGCTTTGCTATGGATAGAACAGCCTCAATCCATGGCTTATAGCGCTCTTGGTTTTGAAACTCTGAATCCGCTGAGAATGGTATGGCTTCATGCAATGACATGCACTAATCCTTCTTAAATACAACGATCAAACGTCTTATCAATAACCTGCATGGGCAGGGCAGTGAAAAATCGTTTGTAAGGTACAGAAGACAAAAGAAAAGCACTGGGCTAAGAAAGCCCAGTGCTTCAGTTGGTGGATTAACCTAACAAGTTATGTTCATCCAGTTCATCAAAAGAAGAATCCACATCGATTTCAGGTACTACAGGTTCAATAGCACTGTCTTCCGATGTTGGTATACCAGAGGTATTACCAAACATGTCAGCTTCCTCTTCCGCAACAGCATCTAAATCAACATTCGTAGGTTCGTCTCCTTGAAGCTCAATGTCTTCTAGAGATTGTGTCTCTTCTGTTGTTTCAGTGATGCGGTCTTCCAAACTTTCGAGTGAAGCAAAGCCTTCAGTAATATCTACCTCTGTGTCACTCTCAAGCATGAAACTAGAAGTTTCAGGTTCGAAAGGACCAGCACCATGCTCTACTTCTATTGTTAAGGTGGCATCCTTTGTTGTGCCATTAGGATGCTCTAAACGATAAGTAAAGACATCTTCCTTGCCAATATCCTCAAGAGTGGAGTTAGGCTGATAGGAATAACTACCGTTGGTGTTGATCGTCAAGGTGCCATGCAACCCTTCCACCGTTGTTCCATTAACAACTTCCTCAAAGTCGCCGTTGGCGTTTAGGATTAGGAACTTGGTATAAGTCGATGCCAGTTGATCATCGGCCAGAACGTTACCGCTTGCGTTGTGGATGGTCTCGACAACATATTCATCCAGATGCGTGACCGACTGAGTCTGGTACGATAATTCCAGCTTGCCACCTGAGGCTAAACCTCTATTACGGCTGTACGTTGCTGTAACGGTGTAGTTCCCAGTGTCAAGCCCTTGCAGCATTTCTTGAACACTCAGTTTGCTAAACAGCCCGCCCGTACCGGTATAAGTCTTGGAATAGCCATTAGGCCCGGTCACCGTCACCACCAAGCTATCACTCGTTAGCAGCTCGTCCGGTGCAGAGGCCGTGATCTTGATGTCAGCCTTACTGTTTGCATCGACCGTGAAATTGACGGAAGTGTTTACCGTCACCTTCCCGCTAGCTTTAATATCTCGGGTAGGTGCTTGTTCGCTAGGCCCACCTTGGCTAACAAGGTAGTTACTGTCGATAGCAGCCTCGCCTGTGCTGCTATTGGCAACTAGGTCAATTTCAGCTGGCTGTGTCGGATCCTCTGGCCAGATCAGGCCTTGGCCGTCACTGTCGATGCGTATGTAAATTGTGGCGCTGCTGGAGGAGTTGTCTGCTGCTTTGATCGTGTACTCGAAAGTCTCTACCTTGCCGATACCCAAGCCACTGGTGCTGTTAGGCATATAGGTAAACTCACCAGTTGCACTGATAGTCAACTTGCCATATTCACCCTCAAACGTCGTTGTGCCGTTTGCACCAACTTGCTCCCCATTAATATGGGTCACTTTGGCACCTTCGCTTGCCGCGTCGTTATCAAGCACATTGCCGCTTACTGGTGTAGCTGTGTAAGAGCCTACCTTGGTGTGGTCGTAGAATGTGGTCGAGCCTTCAACTGTGGTTGTACTCAGAAAGCTCAGGCCTCGCACGGCCGCGATCACCTCGTACTCGCCTGGAGGCAAGTCAGCAATGGTGAATTTGGCCTTGCCACCAAAGATACCAATGATATCGATCAAGCCACCGGAACCAGACTCTTCCAGCACTTTCCATTTGCCGTTTTCATCCTTAACGCGCAACTGAACCTTGACGTTGTCGAGCAAGCTGATTGCAGAGCCCGAAGACACGCTGATCTCGCTGGTCGCTGTCTCACCCTCGCCTACCTTGAAGTTGAAGCGTGGGGCACCGTCAAAGAAGGCATCCCATAAGCCGCCGATGTCGATGATAGACAAGCGACTGTCGGACTGAACTTCAGTACCCATATCGGTAGGCTCGATATTCAGCTGAGCCGTGAAGTAATCGTCGGAAACGTCAGCATCAGCATCAGCATCAGCGTCTGCATCCGCGTCGGCATCAGCATCAGCGTCTGCATCAGCATCGGCGTCTGCATCAGCATCGGCGTCAGCATCAGCATCAGCGTCGGCATCCGCATCCGCATCCGCATCTGCATCAGCGTCTGCATCAGCATCGGCGTCTGCATCAGCATCGGCGTCAGCATCCGCATCCGCATCGGCGTCTGCATCAGCATCCGCGTCTGCATCAGCATCCGCGTCTGCATCCGCATCCGCATCAGCATCAGCATCGGCATCAGCGTCCGCATCAGCATCAGCATCAGCATCCGCGTCTGCATCGGCATCTGCATCAGCATCCGCGTCGGCATCCGCATCAGCATCGGCGTCAGCATCCGCATCGGCATCTGCATCTGCATCAGCATCCGCGTCGGCATCCGCATCAGCATCGGCGTCAGCATCCGCATCAGCATCGGCATCAGCGTCCGCATCGGCATCAGCGTCTGCATCGGCGTCAGCATCCGCATCGGCATCAGCGTCCGCATCTGCGTCGGCGTCCGCATCAGCATCCGCGTCGGCGTCCGCATCAGCATCCGCGTCTGCATCGGCATCAGCATCCGCGTCTGCATCGGCGTCCGCATCTGCATCAGCGTCTGCATCGGCGTCAGCATCCGCATCCGCATCGGCATCAGCGTCCGCATCCGCATCAGCATCAGCGTCCGCATCCGCATCAGCGTCCGCGTCCGCATCGGCGTCAGCATCCGCATCGGCATCAGCGTCTGCATCGGCGTCAGCATCCGCATCCGCATCCGCATCGGCATCAGCGTCCGCATCCGCATCAGCATCAGCATCAGCATCAGCATCAGCATCAGCGTCGGCATCCGCGTCGGCGTCCGCATCCGCGTCTGCATCAGCATCAGCATCGGCGTCTGCATCGGCGTCCGCATCAGCATCCGCGTCAGCATCCGCATCGGCATCAGCGTCTGCATCGGCGTCAGCATCCGCGTCTGCATCTGCATCAGCGTCAGCATCAGCATCACCGTCATCAGGAACTAAATCCAGCTCACCTTCAACTGGCTCAGAGGAGATTTCTTTACCATTTTTATCGGTAGTTTTTGCTACAACGGTAATGGCACCATCTGCAAGTTCCCCTTCAGGAACTTGCACAACGAATTTACCATTTGCATCTACCTGTCCTTCTAACTCTATTGTTTTGCCGTTAGAGTCAGTAACTAGTACGGTGACCGTTGAGTTTGGTGCTACTCCTGTTGTCGTGCCACCAATGGAGCCGTCTGTTCCTACTGCTTCAACGGTAATGGTTCCGTCAGCTAGTGAGGGAGAGCTTCCGCCGCCGGAGGAGCCACCGCTAGAAGCGAAAGCCAAACCGGTAACACCTGCAAGTAATAATCCAAGTACCCACGCTGGGGGAGTTTCAGAGAATGGAGTAGCAGCACATACTGTTTCTGATGCGGCAGCGCCTGTGTTTTCAAAAACTGCATCTTGAGCTGAGATTTCTATAAATGAGCTATTCTCACTTAGCCACCATAGTTGACAATCAGCATCTTCTAGTACTAGTTCACTCTGTTCGCCATCTGCATTCTTATTAAAGAAACCTTGTAGAGTTACTTTTTTGCCGTTAACGAACACCAAAACGAGATTGTTCCCTTCGCGTGACAATCCCACTATGTCACTAGGGCTCGCGTTAATTTTAATAAGGTGGGGAGACATCAATACTTGATCCGCTAATTGCGTCTCAAGTACCTTTGCCTCCTTCCCTGTCTTTTCTGCTAGGATCATGTTCATGGATACCCCAACTTTTTAATAATAAAAAATGGCCAGAAGGCCCCCTCTTCATACAGGCCTACTTCAGGGCAATCACATCAAACCCACTTCCTAACAAGCCCTGAAAGTAAGCACACTCAATTTGTGATGCTTTCAAATCCAACTCACTGTTCAGTACATCTACGCGAGCTTGGTGGTACTCCTGTTCAGCATTCAGCAAATCAACTAATGAGCGGGTCCCCAGATCCACATATTGTTTTTTGTATAAATCTTTAGTTCCGGTAATGTTTCTGACTCGATTTGCCAGTAAACCTTTACGTCTTTGTAAACCTTGGTATCTATTTACTTGATCAGCGATACGTTGCTGAATTTGCAGTCTGATCTGCGCTTTTTCGGCAGTTGCTGCCTGTAAAGCTCCTGAGGCAGCACGCTTATTCGCCGATAAACCTCCACCCTGATAAAACGGCATAGAGAGATTGAGCTGAACCGAGGTTTCAACTCTTCCACCGTAGTTGGGAGTAGCATTCATTGCACGAGAGATTCCACCTTGCAAAGAGATGGTCGGCCACTCTTCAGAACTGGCTAGTGCCATATCTGCAGATGCCTCTTCTGCAGCCATATCTGTCATGACGACTTCAGGAATTCGATGCCATTCAATATTTTGAATCACGCAACTTTGGTCAAGAACATCAGGAAACCCTGTTAAAGACACTTCAGTTACATTTGGCAGTTGAACAAGCAATGCCAACTCTTGTAACCATTTCTGATACTGCGTTTCCACATCAAAGACTAAAGCTTCAACGGAATCCAAACGGGAGCGAGCCTGCAGTACATCAGATAAGTTACTTGCTCCCTCTTCATAACGTTGTTCAACCAGACTCGTTATTTGGGATACTTGTTGCACCTGCTCTTCAGCTAAGCCAATCAACCCCTTGAAACGGACAGCTTCCAGTACAGCAGTAGAAACCTCTCTTATTAATTGTTCTAGAACCAGATTGGTTCTAGCTTCTGCTTTCAGGTCGCCAAATTCTGCTTTTTTGACGGTGTTGGATGTTTTGCCGAAGTCGTAAATAAGCTGCTGAACATTCACGTCCATGCTCTGTAAGTGCTTTTCTTCATAGCGTCCAGAGCGGTATTTATCGTAGCTGTTTGAAACGCCGCCACTGACTTGGGGGTAGTATCTAGACTGAGCAACATTGATCATTTCTTGTGCGCTAGCTTGATACCCTAAAGCACTAATAAGCCCTGGGTGATAAGCCACTACACGTTCTACAGCTTCTTGAATGGTTAACGTTGTGTCTGTTCCAAGCATGCTGAAGTAATCACTGGCCCCTTGATCTTGGCGTTGTGCTTGCGATGTGTTTGCTGCTGAAAAAGCCATCATTGCAACCATGCACGCCACTCTTTTTAGCTTCCCCATAGAGCACCCCAAACAAATGAACTTTACGTTTCTATAGCCATGGACAAAATGTTTGCATCCAACACAAAAGCCCGCTCAAGAGGTAAAATCACGAAATTCGGGACGCAAAAAAGCTACCCGCTTATATAGATAAGCAAGCCCTGCCAGCCCTGATATTTACCTAGGTTGCGCACATTTCCCAGTACGCATAGCATCAAGAAGTAGACGTTAAGCGCCATATTCTTGTCTGATTGACTCTGTTTTTTGTATCGGGTGCCAAAAACGTCATTGAAAAACAGCTTTTTTGTAAGAAAAGAGTGTTTTTTGGTGAGTTTTTGTTATTCAACCTGAATATTACGACAAGAACTTATCTCTGTCGAGCAACAATCTGCTGAAAATGAAAATAAATGACAAGATCTTGTCGTTTTTATGGTCTGGTTTGAATTTCAACAGTTAGGAGAACCCGTGTCACAAAACCCGTTGGGCACATCAATTAACACTGATATGGAAAGTGAGTTCACCGAGTTTCCTGATCGCATCAATTTGGCAATTGATCGCGCAGGCGGCGCTAAGAAATTAGCTGAAAAAATGGGAATGTCCACATCTGTGCTAAGAAGTTGGCGGTCAGGAAATTCTGATCCTTCCCGTTCTAGTTTGCTTAAGATGGCAAAAGCTTCAGATTTGTCGATTAGCTGGCTAGCATCTGGCGAAGGAAGTCCCTACCACGACACACCACCACCACAGCAAGTTTCTGCGTGTATAGATCTGGACTCGCTTGAAGACGTAATAACCAAAACTCGACAGTTATTTTTAAAGCAAAAAATAAACTTGCGGCCAGAGGCAGAAGCCAGAATTATCCGTTTGGTTTATGAGTTCTACCTTCGTCAAGGGCATCAACTGGATGAAGCAAGTCTAAACAACATAATTGAGCTAGCCTCGTTTAGGTAGATTGAACTGGCCAGGAGTTGAAATTGGAAGAGCTGTTTGAGCGAACACAGGATGTACTACTTGTAGCTAACGTGGCAGACCAAAGCACCAACGCTACTGCTAATAGCTTTCTTACTAGTAAAACCATAATCATGAGAACAGAAGGCAATGCCCTTTAATAGGTGCATTGCATTTCTTTTCAGATGGGGTGTATAGACAGGTACAGAGACAGTGTTCGTGCTCGTCTAAAGAGCGCTATGTAGTTAGTCTGCCGAGAAAGCATAACCAACCCCCCAGATAGAGTGTATTGGTAGATGTTCTCCGTGTTGAGAGACTTTACGTTTTAAACGACTTATTACTACATCAATATGGCGCTTTGGTGGTGTCTTATTGCCTTGATCATCAAATAGCTTGTCACGTGATACAGGATTTGGCCTATGTTCAAACAATGTGCGTAATACATGCCTTTCTGTACCAGTTAACATAATGGATTGGCATTGAGGAGTGATGAGCCGCCAACCCCCTTCTTTTAATTCCCATGATTGCTCAGAGTCATGGCTACGAAACGGACTAGCAGGTGTACCGCTGTCTATCTCGTCATCAGAAATAAATGTAGCAAACTTGGATCGCAAAGCTAACTCTCGCCGCCGTAGTGCTTGAATACTTGCTAAGACCTCCAAACTATGTGCTCTGTTATCAAAACAAACATCAGCACCAGCTAACAGCAATAAGCTACTTTGCTCGGTGGTAATAATACGTTCAAGCTGCTGAATTATGATGCCAGCCGTTGGGAAATCCATTCTGAGACGTCCTATATCTGTCAGCAATGTCTCATTATGCAGGTGGATCATCACTATTTCATCACCACCATTCTGACCAAGAGCTTTCAATGAGGGTATAGCCTGCATTTGTATTACGCGGACTGGTATTCCCCAAAGGGCTAGATCGTTGATGAGCTTTTCCATAACTATCTCATCATCGAACAATAAAAAAATTTTTTCTGTAGTCAACGACCCCAAGCCTTATTCTCCTAGGTTTATGGCAATGTCTATCTACCAAAGCGTAGACATTAAATATCAAAAGCTTTTTCGTCGAGCTAGCCAAATTCAAAGTCAGCGTTCTGTACTCAATAAAGTTACATGAGCTCTAGTGTTTCTATAGCCTTACTTTACTTATGAGTAACAGTAAGTGTTGTCAACCTCTTGCTTTATATGGTCTGAAAATAATATTTTAGATATAGAACTATGCATTAAGTAATCAACATAGAATGCAACCAAGGGGTAGACAATATGACACATAGGCAAACAGTAACTTTCTGCTAAAAATCCAAAAACACATGAAAATCTGGCATATCTGATAAAAAAGTTTGTAAACAAATATGTCTTTCGGTTGGTTTTTCTGTTTAAATCGAATCTTACGACAAGAACTTGCTGCTTTCAAGCATTAACTTGTCATTAGTTATCAATAATGACAAGATCATGAATTTTTGAGCAGTGTTGTGTTTACAGATAGTCAGCGGTACTCGCATGACATGCCGCTGAGCATACTAATAAATAGCAATATGGAAAATAATTTTAAGGAATTTTCAGATCGAATAAACCTTGCAATTGATCAAGTAGGAGGCGCCAAGAACTTATCGGAAAAAATGGGAGTATCTCTATCAGTGCTGACCGGTTGGTGCTTAGGGAGTTCTGAGCCATCGCGCTCGCATTTATTAAAAATGTCAGAAATCGCGAAACTATCTGTGGGATGGTTGGCTTCGGGCGAAGGGAGCCCTTATATACGTCCTCCGACATACCCCCCTCCTACTTATATAGATTTAGACTCGCTTGAAAAGATAATAGCGATATCTAGAAGGTTGTCTACGAAACAGGAGTTAACGCTTAGGCCGGAGGCGGAGGCCCATGTCATCAGGTTAGTCTACGAGTTTTACTTACGCCAAGGTGGTCATATAGATGAGACATGTCTTAATAACCTAGTTGAGCTAGCCTCTTTTAGATAGAAGTACTTCTAAGCGTCCTCCATCTTGCACAAAGCACCTATTACTACCAATTTATAATAGGGGCAGAGGAAGCTAGAGATAGACTCCTTTTTATTACTTATCCAGTAACAAGATAGGGGTCAGGAAACTCGCGCCTTGAGTAATGACTCTGCTGTGCGCATCAAATTTGTCTAGGCAAACTGCTATTGGCGGCGCGTGAAGTGAAAATTTAGGCAGACACAGAAATCAAACGTAGTCTGACGAGTGTGTTAGGACTGGGTGTGAGAGTCTACATGCGGTCACAGCTATTCAGAAAAGCAAAACGCCACCCGGTTAGGGGTGGCGTTTTGCTTGATATCTTTGGTGCCGGCTAAAGGAGTTGAACCCTCGACCTTCGCATTACAAGTGCGCTGCTCTACCAACTGAGCTAAGCCGGCGAAATAAGAATTATATGGGGGGTGTTCTTAAAACGCAAGCGTTTTTTCTAAACTTTCTTAAGATTCCCCATTTTGAGTGTTTTCAGCCAGGATGGTTGGGTCGTTATCGTGCACCAAATGCAGGAAGTGACGGTGGCGTTCGTACTGATCCAGTATGTCGCCGATCACTTCGTCTTGGCTCCAACCCATAACGTCGTAGTCCTGACCGCCTTCGCTTAGAAACACTTCAGCACGGTAATACACCTCGTCGTCACGTTTCACATCGGCCGTACGCAAGGTAGGACGAATGACGCACATGGGGCGCACTTTGTAGCGGAAGTCTTGGTAAGCGCCGTGGTGCTCTACATCTAAGGCCAAAGCACGTTCTGGTTGATCTTCAGATCGCTCTAAAATAGTCATCTTGGCATCAAAGCCGGCTTTACGCAGTTCGGCAGCTACCGCTTGCATCGCAGGCTCTACCGTGTTGTCTAAGAAGCGGCATACTTGTTCGCGCTTAGGCATCACAATCAGGTTACGCAAGCGTTTTTGCCATGGCTGCCCTGGTGCTACTGGCTGGCTACGTGCCACCGTTTGATAACGGATGTGGCGTTTCGTGGCATCCAGTTGCAGCGCTTTGAACAGCCCCCAGATGGCAATCAGCAAGATAATAGAGAACGGCAACGCACTAGCAATAGTCGCGGTTTGCAGGGCTTGTAGGCCGTCAGCCAACAGCAAGGCAATCGCTACTACACCAGCCAAGGCAGACCAGAATATACGTTGCCATACGGGTGATGGCTCACCGTCTTTAGAGGCTAGCAAGTCTACTACCAATGCGCCGGAGTCAGCGGAGGTCACAAAGAACACCACCACCATACAAATGGCTAGGCCGGAAGTAATGGACGCAAAGGGCAATTGCTCTAAGAACACAAACAAGGCTTGCGAGGTATTGTTTTGTACAAAGACGCCAAATTCCTGCATACCGTCGTACAAGATGGCATGAATAGCGGTATCACCAAACACAGTCATCCATAGCAGTGTGAAACCGGCAGGTACTAGCAGTACACCGCGTACAAATTCACGAATGGTACGGCCACGGGAAATGCGGGCAATAAACAGGCCTACAAATGGAGACCATGCCAACCACCAGCCCCAGTAGAACAGTGTCCAACCACCAATCCAGTCGTTGGGTTCGTAGGCGTAGAGGTTAAAGGTTTTGCTGACGATGTCAGAAAGATAAGCCCCCGTATTCTGCATAAAGGTTTGCATGATGAATACGGTAGGGCCAAGAATCAGCACGAACAACAGCAGCAATACGGCAAAAGCTAAGTTCAGCTCAGACAAAATCTTAATGCCGCGATCCAAACCACTGGCTACTGACAACGTAGCCAAGCCGCAGGCAATGACGATCAGAATGATTTGATTCAGCGTGGTCACTTCCATGCCGAACAGGTATTCCAAACCACTATTAATCTGTGCCACCCCAAAACCTAAGGATGTGGCCACACCAAATACCGTACCGATAATGGCAAAGATATCCACAGCATGGCCGATAGGGCCATAGATCTTGTCACCGATCAGCGGGTACAAGGCCGAGCGCAGTTTCAGTGGTAAGCCATGGCGGTAGCTGAAGAAAGCCAGCACCAAGGCCACGATGGCGTAAATAGCCCAAGCGTGTAAGCCCCAGTGGAAAAAGGTGATGCTCATGGACTCACGCGCGGCTTCAATTGTGCCGCCCTCACCCGTAGGTGGGCTCATGAAGTGCATGACCGGTTCGGCCACACCAAAGAACATCAAACCAATACCCATACCGGTAGAAAACAGCATGGCAAACCAGGTGATGTTTTTGTAATCGGGTTGGGAGTGATCGGGGCCTAGCTTGATATCACCATAACGACTCACTGCCAAGAAAATGACAGCAAGCAAAATGATGGCAACGGTGAGAATGTAGAACCAGCTAACGTGGGTGATGATCCAGTTTTGCGTGGCGCTGAAGAGGTTTTGGGCAGTTTCTGGCGCAAGAATTGCGAACGCCACGAGAGCCAAAATTAGAAAAGCAGCAGGATAAAAGACGGGAGGATGTAGGCTTGTAGGGGTTTTATTGGACCTCATAGACCTTTGGTACTAGTGTTTTAAAGGCTATTAGTTTATCAGAAATCATTCTGGTACGAATGATTAGCATATGCAATCATTGTCAGGAATTTTTAATTAAGTCCGCTGTGCGAGGTAGGTTTCAAGTGATTCATTATTCCTTAAAGTAATAAGTGAATGAGTACATTATCGTTCGTATTTATATGGTGACTCTGCATAATGCACTTCATGGATAAACGGTTTTGCCGTTGCAGTCACTCAAATATATTGCGGGGTTAATGATGAATCTGAAGAAAATTGTTGGAGCACTTGCCTTAGTTGCTACTGCTGCCAGCACAGCTGCTGTGGCACAAACCAGCATATTGAATGCATCGTTTGATGTGGCACGCGAAACCTTTGCTGCGGTGAATCCGAAATTTGTTGAGCATTGGAAGCAGAAGACCGGCGAAGACCTCAAAATCGACCAATCTTTCGCAGGTACGTCCAGACAAGCTCAAGACATCATCCAAGGTAAAAAAGTGGATGTGGTGACGTTTAACCAAGTGACCGACATCGACATTTTGGCAGACCGCGATATCGTGGCAGCCGATTGGGCCGAGCGTTTGCCTAACAACAGCTCGCCTTACTACAGCACCATCGCTTTCTTGGTGCGTAAAGGCAACCCTAAAAACATCAAGGATTGGGATGATCTGGCCCGTGAAGACGTAGGCTTGGTGTTTCCTAACCCTAAAACCTCCGGTAACGCACGTTACACCTACTTAGGTGCCTGGTTGTACGCACACGAGAAATTCGGCGGTGACGAAGCCAAAATCCGTGAGTTCGTAGGCCAAGTGCTAGGTAACGTAGAAAACTTCCCCACAGGCGGTCGTGGTGCAACGGTAGCGTTTGCTCAGAACAACCAAGGCGACGTACTGCTGACATTTGAGTCTGAAGAACTGAATATCGTGAATGGCGAAGAGTTCAAAGACCAAGAGTTCGAGATCGTAGTGCCTCCAACCAGCGTGTTGGCTGAGTTCCCCGTAGCGGTTGTGGATAAAGTGGTAGACGAGCGCGGTACACGTAATGTGGCGACAGAGTACTTGGAGTTCCAGTACACACCTGAGATCCAACGTTTGCTGGCTGGCTTTAACTACCGTGTGACCAACGACGAAGTTGCCAAAGAAAATGCAGGCAAGTTTGCAGACGTCAAATTGGTGAACCCAACCGACGTATTGGGCTCTTGGAAAGACATCCAAACCAAGCACTTTGCTACAGACGGCGTGTTGGATCAGATTCAGGCACAGTAAGTAGTTTGTTATGACAACATTGTCTAAGGCTGTATCCGGGGAGCAGGTCGCAACGGCCTCCCCCGTTCGCCAATGGTTTTTCTTACGTAAACCCATTTTGCCGGGTTTTGGGCTGAGCTTTGGTCTCAGCCTCTTCTATTTGTCCATCGTGGTTTTGCTACCGTTGTCGGCATTACTGATTTACGTCAGCGACATGACTTGGACACAGTACTGGCGCGCTATTTCGCATCCTAGGGTGGTGCAGAGTTATAAGGTCACTGCAAGTGCAGCCTTTTATTCCACCATTGCGGCAACCTTTATTGGTTTCTTGATTGCATGGGTGACGACTCGATATAACTTCTGGGGCCGCCGTATGATGGATGCCCTGGTAGATATTCCCTTTGCGTTGCCTACGTCAGTTGCGGGCTTAACCTTGGCTGCGCTGTTTGTACCCGGTGGTTGGTTGGGGCAATACTTTGCTGCCATGGGCATCAAGATTTCCTACGCGTACCCCGGTATTTTGGTGGCGATGACCTTCACCAGCCTGCCCTTTGTAGTGCGTATTGTGCAGCCTGTGATTGAAGAGCTGGGTACGGAATACGAAGAAGTCGCGCAAACGCTGGGTGCACGTCGCTGGCAGATCTTCCTCAAAGTCATTCTGCCGCCGCTGATTCCAGCCATTGTGACAGGCGCTTCCCAGGCTTTTATTCGTAGCTTGGGTGAGTTTGGTGCGGTGATCATGATTGCCGGTAATGCGCCTTTCAAAACAGAAGTCACATCATTGATGATTTTTGTGCGCTTGCAAGAATTCAACTACCCTGCCGCCGCAGCGATTGCATCGGTAGTGTTGATGGCTTCCTTATTGTTATTGTTTGTCCTGCAAGTGCTGCAAGGACGTTTATTGGGCTGGCAACGGCAACGATCATGAGAAAGAAACCCCAGAGTTTTGGACAGTGGCTGCAAGTAGGTGCAGGCTTGGCTGTGGTGGTGGTGATGCTCATCATCCCGCTGGCGTTGATTTTTAGTCAGGTGATTGCGGGCGGTTGGACACTGCTGACGGAAAACCTGAGCGAAGATTTCATGCAGCATGCCATTGGGCTGACGATCTTTGTGGCGCTACTAAGCGTGCCATTGAACATGGTGTTCGGTATCTTGCTGGCATGGTGTATGACGCACTACCAGTTCAGAGGTAAACGCTTGTTGAGCCTGTTTGTGGACATCCCTTACGCTGTATCGCCTGTGGTGGCTGGTCTGTGTTATTTGGTGGTGTACGGTGCTGAAACTGTGATGGGCCGCTGGTTAGGGGCTCATAATGTGCAACTGATGTTTGCATGGCCGGGTATCGTGATGGTCACTATCTTCGTGACCGTACCGTATGTGGCACGTATCTTGATCCCTGTGATGCAAACACTGGGCAGTGAGCAAGAAGAAGCTGCTCTGAGCTTGGGTGCGTCAGGCTGGCAGATTTTCTGGCAAGTGACCATGCCTAATATCCGTTGGGGCTTGGTGTATGGCGTTGTACTGACTAACGCACGGGCGATTGGTGAGTTTGGTGCGGTATCGGTGGTGTCTGGTACGGTGATGAACCAAACGCTTACCCTGTCGTTGTTGGTAGAGCAATTGAATAACGACTACAAAACGGCTGCTGCCTTTACCGCCGCGGCTTTGTTGGCGGGCATGGCGATCCTGACCGTGGGCCTTAAAAGTCTGTTGGAATGGCGTTTGCAGCAAAACAAAGCGGCACCGCAAAACTAAGGTTATACATAGTAGGGTTTGGCCAGCGAGTGATCTTGTTGCTCAAACCTTATCCACAGGCGTAAAAAAGCCTACCTGTTTGCAGGTAGGCTTTTTTGTAGCCCTAAGGCGCTAGACAGTTCAGCCGTCTGTTATTTAACGATTTTCAGGTGCGGCGCTTTATCCGCTGCTGCACGTGATTCGCTACTTTCAGCTGCAGGCGCTGGTGTGGCGGCTGGAGCTGAGTCAGCAGTGCTGCTTGTCCCCGGATAAACGGGGGACTCAGAGACCTCAAACCCCATACCGGCACCTGTCTCACGCGCATAAATAGCGCTGACGGCAGCAACGGGCACGAATAGGTCTTCAGCAACACCGCCAAATCGTGCCTGAAACTCAATGTAGTCGTTACCAATAATGAGTTGATTGGTAGCGAGTAAGTCTAGATTCAGTGTGATTTGGCCATCTTGTACGTAACCGGGGGGAACAACAGTGTTGTCGTCCACAGTCACCACAATATACGGTGTGTAGCCATTATCTGTGCACCACTCGTGCAGAGCACGAATCAGATAGGGTTTAGTAGAAGTCTCTTGCATAGTGTTTAGCGACGCATGACTTTTTCGGATGGTGTCAGTGCCTCAATGAAGGCCGGACGGGAGAACACGCGCTCGGCGTACTTTTGTACAGGAGCAGCGCTCTTGGGCAGTTCTATACCGTAGTGGTCCAAGCGCCATAGCAATGGAGCAATCGCCACATCTAACATGGAGAACTCTTCGCCCAACATGTATTTGTTTTTGGTCAGAATAGGAGCTAGTTGAGCCAAATGATCGCGAATCTGCGCACGAGCTTTTTCCTGAGCTTTGGGGTCAGCTGCTTGTCTACGGTCTTCCAAAATGGAAACGTAGGTAAACAGTTCACGCTCAAAGTTGTACAGGAACAGGCGTGTACGGGCGCGCATGGTGGGGTCTGCAGGCATCAACTGAGGATGCGGGAAACGCTCATCAATGTATTCGTTGATGATGTTGGACTCGTACAGAACCAGTTCGCGCTCAACCAGAATAGGTACCTGGCCATATGGATTCATGACGGCGATGTCTTCGGGCTTGTTGTACAAGTCAATATCGCGAATCTCGAAATCCATGCCTTTTTCAAACAACACGAAACGGCAGCGTTGTGAAAAGGGGCATGTAGTTCCAGAGTAGAGTACCATCATAGTGAGGATTTCCAGTCGTAGAAATAAAAACAAGAGCCAGCGTAGGCTCTGATAATAATACCGGCGTCTTTGTAAGATTACCATGCTGCCGTGTAGGCAGCATGGTCACAAGACATTACTTGATGTCGCGCCAGTACGCTTTGTTTAGACGCCAGGCAACAAAGAAGAAGATTAACAAGAAGCCTATCACAGCATACCCAATTTTCTTACGGGTGTTTTGCACAGGTTCTGCCATCCACTGCATAAAGTTGCTGAGGTCAGCTACATCGCTAGCAAATTCTTTGGCTTGCGATGCATTCACAGGGGTGTACTTAACAGACTCACTGGCGCCGTCTTTGTAGTCGGCGGGCAGTGTTTCTTTTTTACTGCTAGAGAAACCGTACTGATCAAAGTTGGTCACAGTACGTACCCAAGATGTTTTTCCATCTGCGTCTACTGCTTCAGCAACAGTTGTGCGCTCTACTTGAGTGTGACCCTGACGTTGCCACAAGGCGTGCGGCATACCTACGCTTGGGAACACCAAGTTATCCCAACCAGTAGGACGATTTACGTCACGGTAAAACGTACGCAAGTACGTGTAGATGTAGTCAGTACCGCTTGGGCCCAAGTTGGTAGACAGGGCACGCGCAGTCACAGACAGGTCTGGAGGCGTAGCGCCAAACCATTGTTTACCGTCAGCAGGTGTCATGGCGATGGTCATTAAATCACCAACTTTTTCACCCGTGAACAGTAAGTTCTTGCGGATTTCTTCGTCTGTCAGGCCAATTTCCGTGAGCTTGTTGTAGCGCATGGAGTTGGCACTGTGACAGTTCAAACAGTAATTAACGAACAGCTTTGCACCGTTTTGCAGTGCAGGCATGTCGGTAATGCGATTAGGGGCGCTTTCCAACGGGTAGCCTGCTTCGGCGGCAACCGCCACCGAGCAAGACAGGGACAACGCCAAGATTCCAAATAGTTTCTTAATCATGGTCTATCCGTGTTGAGTCCTAGTGAGCGCGAAAGGTCACGCGATCCGGTACCTGCTTAAATGTACCCATGCGGCTCCACACAGGCATTAAGAAGAAAAATGCCAGATAGATAACGGTGCCAATTTGGCTCAGCAGGTTGAACAGGTCGTTTGGTGGTTGTGTACCTAGGTAACCCAGTATCACGAAGTTAATGAAGAAAATCGCGTACAGGAATTTGTGCCAGGTAGGACGGTAACGGATGGATTTCACTGGTGATGCATCTAGCCAAGGCAAGAAGAACAGAATCACTACAGCGCCACCCATGGAGACCACGCCCCAGAATTTCGCGTCAAAAATTTTCAGTGCTACAGCTACGCCCAACAGGATAACTGGTGCAATCAGGCGCAAAATACCGGGCTGACGGCTCTTGAAGAATAAGACCACAGCAGCCAATACCGCAGAACCAGCCAGAATCCATGTGAAATCGGCAGTCGTTGCACGCAACATGGAGTAGAACGGTGTGAAGTACCAAACCGGAGCAATGTGCGGAGGTGTCTTCATTGGGTCAGCTGGAATGAAGTTGTTGTATTCCAAGAAGTACCCGCCCATTTCTGGAGCGAAGAACAAAATAGCCGCAAACACGATCAGGAACCCAGCTACGCCCACGATATCGTGTACGGAGTAGTAAGGGTGGAAAGGAATGCCATCCAAAGGGTTGCCTTTGGCATCTTTGGGGCCTTCTTTGATTTCTACGCCGTCTGGGTTGTTAGAGCCTACTTCGTGCAGCGCGATGATGTGAGCAACCACCAGACCAATAATGGCCAAAGGAATCGCAATCACGTGCAAGGCAAAGAAGCGGTTCAGAGTAGCGTCAGACACTACGTAGTCACCACGGATCCAAATCGCCAACTCAGGGCCAATGAATGGAATGGCGGCAAACAAGTTCACGATCACCTGTGCACCCCAGTAGGACATCTGGCCCCACGGTAACAGGTAACCCAAGAAGGCTTCCGCCATCAAACAGAGGAACAGTGCCACACCGAAGATCCAGACCAGCTCACGAGGTTTGCGGTATGAGCCGTAAATCAGGCCGCGCAGCATGTGCAGGTATACCACCACGAAGAACATGGAGGCGCCGGTGGAGTGCATGTAACGGATGATCCAGCCACCCGGTACTTCGCGCATGATGTATTCCACCGAGGCAAAGGCCAAGGCAGCATCAGGCTTGTAGTTCATTACCAGGAAAATCCCGGTCACGATTTGAATGACCAGCACTAACAGTGCTAGCGAGCCAAAGAAATACCAGAAGTTGAAGTTCTTTGGCGCATAGTACTCCGACATATGCTCTTTAAAGAGTGACGACAGCGGAAAGCGTCTATCAATCCATCCTAAGAGACCTGTCGTTTCGACGGTTTTTTCACCAGCCATGAAACGGCTCCTTTAATCTTTGAAAATTGGTATGTCTTATGCCTTATTGTTTTCGTCCACACCAATCATGATGCGGTTGCCGTCGGCAGAAAACTCATAAGGAGGAATTTCCAGGTTATCGGGTGCAGGTTTATTCATGTAAACGCGCCCGGCTAGATCAAAGGTTGAACCGTGACAGGGGCACAGAAAACCGCCATCCCAGTCGCTGGGCAAACCAGGCTGGGCACCGGAATTCAGACGAGGGGTCGGGGAGCATCCAAGGTGAGTACAGATGCCGATACAGACAAAAATTTCTGGGCGGCGTGAGCGGTACTCGTTTTTGGCGTAGGCAGGAGTGAAACCAGGACGATTCGAATCCGGATCAGCCAGCTGGTTATCGTGCTTGCTTAGCTCGGCGAGTTGTTCTGGAGTGCGGTACATGATCCAAATAGGATTGCCGCGCCACTCTACAGTACGCATTTCGCCAGGAGCGAGTGTGGAGATATCTACTTCTACAGGAGCACCTGCAGCGCGGGCTTTGGCTGACGGGGCGAATGACCCGACAAACGGAACGGCGGCGCCAACCCCGGCGACACCTCCAACCGCACAGGCAGTAGTGACCCAGAAACGGCGCGAAGGATCGGCAGGCTTCTGCTCGTCGACCCCGTTTTGATCGGGCTGTGTCGTAATCTGACTCATTCTAGTATCCTTATTCCTACCCCCCTCGGGGCTTACCACAAAATTTACGGATTTTGGGTCTGGGTTAAGTTATATCAACCCGGTATTATAGCCATTACCCGTCACAAGTGACTTGATCAGAGAGGTTTATATGAGCAAAACCAGTGGTTTTATCAAAGAATTTAGGGAGTTCGCGGTAAAAGGCAACATGATCGACCTCGCCGTCGGTGTGATTATTGGCGGCGCGTTTGGCAAAATTATTGATTCACTGGTGAAAGACCTCTTCATGCCCATCATCAGCTTCGTGCTGGGCGGCGAAGTCGACTTCTCTAATCAATTCATTGTACTACGTTCACCTGAAGGTTATACAGGACCACAAACGCTGGAAGCATTGAATGAAGCAGGGGCTGTATTGCTGTCCTGGGGTAGCTTCCTCACGGTTTTCATCAACTTTGTCCTGTTGGCATTCGTGGTGTTCTTGATGGTGAAAATGGTGAATCGTATGCGCAATACGCTGATGGCTGAAGAGAAGGTAGAGGAAGCAGAAGCTCCTCCAGCACCTACTCCAGAGGATATCGTGTTGCTGCGTGAAATTCGTGACTCTTTGAAGACACGTGATTCTGCTCAGTAATGTCGTTATCTAGCGATAACGTCGCAAAAAAAGCCCCGAAAATCGGGGCTTTTTTGTTTTTGGTATTTTGTACTGTTCTTGCAACAGTTAGATGGGGTTATCCACGTCTACAAAGTCCACTTGGATGCCAAAACGCTGTGCAATAGCTTCGCCTAGTGCTTTGACGCCGTAGCGCTCGGTGGCGTGGTGCCCTGCCGCGATGAAGGCGGCACCCGTTTCGTGTGCCAGATGAAAGTTGGGTTCAGAAGCTTCTCCGGTGATGTAGACATCAGCGCCTGCATCCAGTGCCGCTTGCATATAACCTTGGGCTCCACCAGTACACCATGCAACAGTAGACACGCTTTGTTGCGGTGAACCTACAATTAATGGCTGTCGTTGCAACTGCTTGCAAACTAGTTGGCCCAAGCTTTCTAGGGTCTGAGGGTGCTTACTTTTGCCTAACCAGATGAGTCCGCCCGGGCCACAGGTGACTGGTTCGCCCTCATCATCGAAGGAAGGTTCTAGCTCTAGCACCTGTGCCAGTTGGGCGTTATTACCCAAGGTGGGGTGGGCATCTAGCGGTAAGTGGTACGCGAACAAATTCAGGTCGTGCTGCAACGTAGTCAGCAGGCGCTGCTTTTTGATGCCACGTATGCGAGCGTCTTCGTTTTTCCAGAACCAGCCGTGGTGCACCAATATGGTGTCGGCCCCCCGCTCTATGGCGGTGTCCAGCAGAGCTTGTGAGGCAGTTACACCTGTCACGATATGGCGAATGGTGTCGCGCCCTTCTACCTGTATGCCGTTGGGGCAGTAATCCGAAAAGCGGTGAGGCTGCAAGGTGGCAGTGAGCCAGTGCTCCAGTTCTGTTCGGGTGATCTGTGACATGGTGCTTCCATCAATAAACTAAGGTTGAACGTAGTGCTTAGGCCTGTACCAGTGGTGGCTGTGGGCGTTCGGCCAGTTTGCAGAATAACAGCGCCAGTAACGCACATCCAGCGATAGCTAGTGGCAATACGGCTGGGCCCTGACCAAAGAAGGCAATCACATACCCTGCCAGCGCAGAGATCAGGTATTGCAACGTGCCCATGAGCGCCGAGGCTACGCCTGCTTGCTTACCGCTATGGTGCATGGTCAATGCGGTCAGATTACCAAAAATTAGCCCCAGCGAACCAATGGCCAAAGCAATGAGCGTAGCATAGCTCCACAGTGACGCTAACCCTAGTTGTACGATGATGAACAATAAAGCACCACTCAGTAGGTGCAGACACAGACCTATGTACGTTACGCGGGTTTCGGCAAAGCCGCGCTTCAACAGTGAAGTGCTGAGTTGTCCACCTATAACGAGGCTCACGGCATTACCGGCGAATAGGTAGCTGAATACACTGGGCGTAAGGTCAAAATGCTGAGTAAAGATAAAGGCAGAATGACTGATGTACAAGAACAGGGACGATAATACGAAGCTGCCGGCCAGCGTATAGGCCATGAAAGTAGGTAAGCGTAGTTGCTGGCTGTACGAGCGCAAAATGCTGCTCAGGCTTAGACTGCTGCGTTGTTGGGCAGGTAGTGTTTCGGGTACGGTGACGATGCCCCAGATTAGACCTAGCACACCGATGCCTGCTAACGCCCAGAATATCAAACGCCAACTGCCCTGCTCTAGTAAAAATCCACCAATGATGGGGGCCAGAATGGGGGCAATCATCATGATCTGCATCAGCAGTGAAAAGATGGGAGCTGACTCAGCCAGCGTGCAGCGATCTGACACAATCGCACGTGGTGTGACTAAGCCTGCTGCGGCCCCCAACGCTTGTAAGAAGCGAGCCGTCAACAGCCACTCGATACTAGGAGCCAAGGCGGCAACGACTGAGCCAGCCACAAAAATCACTACCCCTATGAGCATAGGCAGTCTACGGCCATATCTATCCAGTAAGGGGCCGTAAGCAGCTTGGCCTACCGCCAACCCTATCAAGAAAATGGAGAGGGTTTGTTGTACTTGAGCGGCTGATACCCCAAAGCCGCGACCTATGGCGGGCATGCTGGGTAAATACATGTCTATGGCCATGGCATCCATGGCGGTAAACAAGGCAAGAAGCAGGATCAGGGAAAGAGATAGGCCGCCAGCGGCGGTATTGCGATGGGATGTCATGAAATTACAGCGTGTGCAAAGTGTGTTGCAAAGAGGTGGTGAGCAGCATTTCCAATGCAGATAACCTGCCTTGGAATTCTTGACCATTGGTGTAGACCAGTTTGACGTGCAAGCTGTCTACGATACCTAGGTAGGCTGAGCTGAATTGTGTGATAGCCCGGGTGTGAGTAGCTAGCGCAGGGTGCGCAGCTAGCAGAGTTTCACGAAAGCGATCATTCAGTAGCTGTAGGTAATCTTCATAGCCTTCGTCTAAGGCAGCTTTGAGTGATGCTGGCTGTAAGTAAGCTGCCAATAGCATGAAGCGCAGTGTGGGCGCTTTGATATAGCGCTCTTGCAAGCTCTGACAGTACTGCATACCTAACGGTGCGGTGTCACTGTGGCTGAAGCAGTGTTGAACATGTTCTAGCTCAACGGCCAACGCGCGGTTAAAGGCTGCTAGGTACAGCTCGTCTTTGCTTTTGAAGTGGGCATATAACGAGGCTTTACGTATACCGGCTGCGGCTGCGATTTCATTTAACGATGCACCATCGTAGTGGTGCTCAGAAAAATGCAGAATGGCGGCTTGGCATATACGTTCGGCAGACGGTGACAGTGCAGCAGGCATAGGAACAGTGCTTCAAGCATAAAGAAAAATCGTATTCTAGCATCACTACCTACCGATAGGTAGGTAAAAGAAGAAAGCGTGGGGATAAAACAAACAAGCCGCATAGTGCGGCTTGTTGAGGGGTGTTTAGGTTTCTAGTTCGCGTGATTCGGAGTCAGAATCCGCTTCGCGTTTTTTCATGAAGCTGGCAAAGATAATGCCTAGCTCGTAGAGCAAGCACAGTGGAGCGGCCAGCAAGAACTGGCTGACCACATCAGGTGGCGTGACCACGGCAGCGATAATGAACGCCCCTACAATCACATAACCACGTACTTCGCGTAGTTTGGCTACGCTAGTGATGCCGGTTTTTACAAGCAAAATAACAGCAATGGGCACTTCAAAAGTGATGCCGAAGGCCAAGAACATCGTCATCACAAAGTTCAGATAAGCTTCGATATCTGGTGCTGGTGTAATGGAGTCAGGCGCAAAGGTGGCAATAAAGTGGAAAACGGTTTTGAAGACCACAAAATAACAAAATGCCATCCCGGCGATAAATAGCACGGTACTCGAGAAGATCAGCGGTAAGGCTAGACGTTTCTCGTGTTTGTACAAGCCAGGGGCGACAAATGCCCACGCTTGGTACAGCACAATAGGTAGCGCCACCATAAAGGAGGCCAACAACGTTACTTTGACTGGCACCATAAAGGGCGTGATCACACCAGTGGCAATCATGCGTGTACCCTGCGGCAACGAGGCCAACATGGGTTGTGCCAGCACGTCGTAAATAACGGATGGCCCAGGGTACATAAACAGCACAAAAAATACGACCAGTACGCTCAACACGGCACGCATCAAGCGACTGCGTAACTCAACAAGGTGCGAGATAAAGGTATCGCCAGATTGCTCTTGGGTCATTCTTTGGCCTTACTAGCGTTGTCTGGCGTAGCTGCTGCTGCAGGTTTGGCTGCTTCAGCCGTTTCAGGTAATGCGGCTTTTTGCTCAGTCGCCGCAGCAGGTTCTGTTGGGGTGTCTAGCGGTTTGTGTAGATCCGCGAGGGCCTGTTGGGCTTCTGATAAAGGGTCTTTTATGGTGTTGACACTGTCGTTGACCGAGCTGCGCACTGAATTGGCGGCATCTTGCATCTGGTTTTTCAGTTTGTTGATTTCTTCCAGATCCATTTCACGCTGTATGTCCGATTTGACGTCGTTCATATAACGTTGAGCACGCCCCATCAAGTGCCCTACCGTACGCGCTACTTTGGGTAGACGTTCGGGACCGAGCACTATCAGAGCAACAACAGCAATCAGCAGTAATTCACTGAAACTAATGTCAAACATATACGTGGCAAAACCTTAAAAGGTGGAAACCTTAGGAATCCTGTTTTTCTTTGGCTTGCACATCAATGGTGGTGGTATCTTGCACTTTTTGAGTCACAGCTTCAGGCTGTTCGTCGGTTTGTGCATCTTTCATACCTTTTTTGAAGCCTTTGATTGCGCCGCCTAGGTCTTCACCTACGTTACGCAGTTTTTTGGTACCAAAAACCAGAGCGATGATGACTAGTACAACCAGCCAGTGCCAGATACTAAAACTTCCCATGTTTGTCTCCGCAAATTAGGCAACGGCGGTAGCCGTGGATTTCCAGGGGCGCTGACCCCCGATAATATGTACATGCAAGTGGCCAACTTCTTGACCACCATCGTTTCCACTGTTGACGACGACTCTAAAGCCACCCTCTGCACCCGGACGGCAACCGTTTTCGCTAGCGATTTGCGGTACTAAGGCCATCATCTTGCCTAGCCATGTGGCATCAGCAGAGGTGACATCTTGCAAGGATACAACGTGGTGACGTGGTACGAGCAGGATATGCACAGGAGCAACGGGATTGATGTCTTTGAAAGCGACAAATTCGTCGTTCTCGAAAACCTTGGCGGAAGGAATTGCACCTTCAATGATTTTACAGAACAGGCAGTTTTCGCTCATAACGTATAGACAAGAGAAAAAGAGAGGTCAAATCTTAGTTTACAGCACTTGATGGCTGCTGGTGTTTAGTCTTGCTTGCGCTGGGCTTTTTCTTCTAAGCCAGACAAACCTTGGCGGCGGGCCAGTTCAGCCAATACGGCTTCAGGGCGTATTTGGTAGTGAGTCAGTGCAACCAAGCAGTGAAACCAGAGATCAGCGGTTTCGGACACGATGCGGTCCGGCGTATTGTCTTTGGCTGCCATCACCAGTTCACAGGCTTCCTCGCCTATCTTTTTCAGAAATGCGTCTGGCGCATTCGCGGTAGCGAGTAAACGTGCGCTGTATGAGGTTTGTGGGTCGCCGCCATTGGCAGGTAGACGAGTTTCCAGCAAATCAGCCAATTGGCTGAGTACATCACGATAATCGGTGGTCATTGGTAAATAGTGGAAGGGTCTTTTAATACTGGATCTACAGTCTTCCAGTAGGTACGGCCTTGTTCATCGGATTCCAGGCGCTGATAAAAGCAGCTTTCCCGGCCTGTGTGACAGGCAATGCCGCCCAGTTGTTCTACGCGCAGCAAAATCACATCACCATCACAGTCTAGCCGAATTTCTTTTAAGTTTTGTGTATGCCCAGATTCTTCACCTTTACGCCACAAACGTTGGCGAGAGCGTGACCAATACACAGCACGATTGGTCGCCACGGTTTCCGCCAACGCTTCGCGGTTCATCCAGGCCACCATCAAAATGGCGCCTGTGTGGGCGTCTTGGGCAATGGCAGGGATTAAACCCTGCTCATCGAAATGCACTTGAGACAGCCAGTCTTGGGTCATGTTATGTCCTAACCTGAATGCCACGCTCGGCCAAATAGGCTTTGGCTTGTGGGATGGTGTAGGTGCCATAGTGGAAAATGCTAGCAGCCAAGACGGCGCTGGCACCACCTTGCAGTACACCTTCAGCCAAGTGCTCAAGCGTACCCACACCACCAGAGGCAATCACGGGAATAGCAACAGCATCCGACACAGCGCGGGTGAGTTCTAGGTCAAAGCCGGATTTGGTGCCGTCTTTGTCCATGCTGGTGAGCAACAGCTCCCCTGCTCCCAATTTGGCCATGCGTTGCGCCCATTCCACCACATCAATGCCAGTGCCTTTTTTACCGCCGTGGGTGTGTACTTCCCAACGAGCAGGTTCACCCGCAGCAGACACGCGACGGGCATCAATAGCGACAGTCAAACACTGCGAGCCATAATGATCCGCCGCAGCACGTACCAAATCAGGGTTCGCGACAGCAGCGCTGTTAATGGACACTTTGTCAGCACCTGCATTCAGCAAACGCTGAATGTCGCCGACTTCGCGTACACCACCACCAACGGTCAGAGGGATGAATACTTGGCTCGCGACGGCTTCGATAATAGGCAGAATCAGGTCGCGGTTTTCTGTGGTGGCTGTAATATCCAGCAAGGTGATTTCGTCAGCACCTTGCTCGTTGTAACTGCGCGCGATTTCAACAGGGTCACCTGCATCCACCAAGTCCACAAAATTCACGCCTTTGACTACACGGCCTGCGTTGACATCTAGGCAAGGAATAATGCGGCAGCTGTGGGTGTTGGTTTCACTCATGCGTCGTACTCGTCAGCGAAGTTTTGAGCTTCTGCGAAATCCAACGTGCCTTCGTACAGGCTGCGGCCCAAAATCACACCTTCAATGCCTTCGTGCTCTACTTCGCACAAGGCTTCGATGTCTTTCAGGTTGGCCACACCGCCGGAAGCGATGATAGGAATGCTCACGTGGCGAGACAGAGCAACGGTGGCTTCAATGTTGACGCCGCTTAGCATGCCGTCTCTACCGATGTCGGTGTAGATGATGGACTCGCAACCGTAGTCTTCGAATTTCTTGGCAATATCTAATACGTCGTGGCGGCTCAGTTTGCTCCAGCCATCAGTAGCGATTTTACCGTCGCGTGCGTCCAAGCCTACGATGATTTGGCCAGGGAACGCGCTGCAAGCATCACGCAGAAAACCGGGGTTTTTAACGGCGGCAGTACCGATGATGACGTAGCTCAGACCTTGGTCCAAATAGGCTTCGATGGTGTTCAAGTCACGAATACCACCACCAATTTGTACAGGGATTTCTTCGTCAACAGCAGCCAAAATGGATTTGATCGCGGCTTGGTTCACAGGTTTGCCGGATACAGCACCGTTCAAATCCACCAGATGCAGGCGTCGTGCTCCTTGGTCTAGCCATTGTGCTGCCATGGCACCGGGGTCGTCGGAGAATACGGTAGCGTCATCCAGGTCGCCCTGGCGTAGGCGTACACAACGCCCGTCTTGTAGGTCGATGGCGGGGATTAAAAGCATGATCTCTAGCGTTAATGTCTAAATGGTAAACGAAAAGAAAAAGCCGCGATGCGGGTAAAGTTACGGTTTCCAGTGTGCAAAATTGTGCAATAACTGTAAACCAGACTGTGCACTTTTTTCTGGATGAAACTGCACAGCGAAAATATTGTCTTTTGCGACTGCACTGGTGAAAGCATAACCATAATGGGTGCTTCCTGCGCATAGTGTAGTGGCAACTGGCTTTACGTAATAGCTATGAACAAAATAAAAGTAGCTATTTTGCGCTATATCTACCCATAACGGATGCGGCTGTTGCTGAAAAACTTGATTCCAGCCCACATGAGGGATTTTCAGCCCTTGGCGTTGATGTTCTGGGTGATAAAAAGCCGGACCGTGAAAGCGTACCACATCACCTTCAAAGAGGTTCAGGCAGTCAGTGTTGCCTTCATCACTATGGCTGAACAGCATTTGTTCACCTACACAAATACCTAGCAACGGTTTGAGGTGGGCTTGTTCACGTAAGCAGTGTAGTAGTCCGGATTGTTGTAAAGACTGCATGCAGTCAGGCATGGCGCCTTGTCCGGGGAGTACTAGCCTATCGGCTTGTTGTAGTTGTGCGGGGGTGCTGGCCAGTAAGATGGTGGCCTCGGGGGCTGCTGCTTGAAGGGCACGGGCAACAGAATGTATGTTGCCCATGCCGTAATCGACGATAGCGATCGTACTCACGATGGATAGCCAGAGAGTGAGGGTTAGAGTACGCCCTTAGTGGAGGGGATGATGCCTTCACTGCGTGGGTCTACTTCCAGTGCCATACGCAATGCGCGGCCAAAGGCCTTGAAAATGGTTTCGCACTGGTGATGTGCGTTTTCGCCACGTAGATTATCAATGTGTACGGTAGCGTTGGCTTTGTTCACAAAGCCTTGGAAGAACTCGCGGGCGAGGTCCACATCAAAATTACCGATACGGGCACGGGTGTAATTTACGTAGTAAAACAGACCAGGACGGCCGGAGAAATCAATGACTACACGGCTCAAGGACTCGTCCAGAGGCACATAAGCATGGCCATAACGGCGCAGACCAGCCTTGTCGCCTACGGCTTCAGCAAAGGCTTGGCCTAGAGCAATGCCAATGTCTTCCACAGTGTGGTGATCATCAATGTGGGTATCGCCATCACAGAAAACGTCTAGGTCAATTAGGCCATGACGGGCGATCTGGTCCAGCATGTGGTCCAGAAAAGGTACGCCACTGTTTAGGCTATGGCGTCCGGTACCATCAATATTGATGGCAACACGGATACGGGTTTCATTGGTATTACGGGAAACTTCAGCTGTACGCATAACAAAACGGTAACCAGACCGGGGTTAAGGTTTGAGCCTGTACTCTGCGCTGGCAGCGTGGGCAAATAGCCCTTCGCCTTTAGCGAGTGTAGCGGCAATAGGGCCTAGCGTTTGAGCGCCGGCCTGCGAGACATTAATCATGCTGCTGCGTTTCTGGAAATCATACACACCTAATGGGGATGAGAAACGCGCGGTGCGCGATGTGGGCAGTACGTGGTTAGGGCCTGCGCAGTAGTCGCCTAGCGACTCTGAGCTGTAATGGCCCATGAAAATAGCGCCCGCATGGCGAATTTTTTGCGCCCAACGCTCGGGTTCCAGTGTGGAAATTTCCAAGTGTTCAGCGGCAATGTGGTTAGCAACGTTACATGCTTCATCCATGTCGCGTACCAAGATCAACGCGCCACGGTCTTTCAGACTTTGGCGAATGATGGCTTCACGCGGCATGGTGGTGATGAGTTCGGCGATAGCGGCTTCTACTTTGTCTAAGTAGGCGGCGTCAGGGCACAGCAAAATGGATTGTGCCAGTTCGTCATGCTCGGCTTGCGAGAACAAGTCCATCGCTACCCATTCAGCGGGTGTGCTGCCGTCAGCGATGATCAGAATTTCGCTAGGGCCAGCAATCATGTCTATGCCCACAATACCAAACACACGACGTTTAGCTTCTGCTACATAAGCGTTACCTGGGCCAACAATTTTGTCCACAGGCTGAATGGTTTGTGTGCCGTACGCCAATGCAGCCACGGCTTGTGCGCCACCAATGGTGTACACCTTATCCACACCCGCTAATGCCGCTGCAGCCAGTACCAACTGGTTGCGCTCGCCTTTAGGGGTGGGGGTAACCATCACCAACTCTTTCACGCCGGCCACTTTGGCGGGCATGGCGTTCATTAATACGGAAGATGGGTAGGCAGCCTTACCACCGGGTACGTACAACCCTACGCGATCCAGTGGTGTAATTTTTTGGCCTAACACCGTGCCATCGGCTTCGGTGTAGGACCAATCGCTTGCGCGTTGTTTCTCGTGATACAGACGTACACGTTCGGCGGCTTGTTCTAGCGCGTTACGTTGTTCAGCAGGCAGAGTGTTCAGTGCGTGCTGCAACTCGTCGGCAGAAATGACCAAATCAGCGATAGAGTGTGCTGGTACATGATCAAAACGCTGCGTGAACTCTAGTAACGCCTCGTCACCACGATGCTGCACAGCATGCAGAATGGTTTTACAGGCTTGCTCGATGGAATCATCTTGTGTGGCTTCATAAGCCAGCAAGTCGCGCAGCTCTTGGTCGAACTGGGCAGATGTCGTGCTCAAACGGCGAATCATGGACATGGTGCAAATCAAAAGAGAAACAACGGGGTACAGTTTAGTGTATCCGAGATCGTCTAGTTCTGGGGTGGTTCAACCGCTGCACGCATAAAAGCGTTGATCAGAGGCTGCAGTTCAGTCTGACGGGTTTTCATGGCGGCTTGGTTGATAATGAGGCGCGAGGAAATCTGAGCGATTTCTTCTACTTCTTCCAAGTGGTTGGCACGTAAGGTGCTACCGGTGGAAACCAAGTCAACAATGGCGTCAGCTAACCCGACTAACGGAGCCAGCTCCATAGAACCGTACAATTTGATCAAGTCTACGTACACCCCTTTGGACGCGAAGTGTTCACGTGCGGCACGGGTGTATTTGGTAGCGATACGCAGGCGTGAACCTTTGCGTACGGCGTTGTCGTAATCAAAGCCTTCGGCCACGGCCACACTCATGCGGCAACGGGCAATGTTCAGGTCAATGGGCTGATAAATACCGCCAGGATGATGCTCACTGTGTTCGTACAGTACGTCTTTACCCGCAATACCAATATGTGCAGCACCGTATTGCACATACGTAGGTACGTCGGTGGCGCGCACAATGATGATTTGCAGATCAGGTGAGTTGGTAGGCAGAATCAGCTTGCGTGATGTTTCTGGGCTTTCCAACACCTTGATGCCGGCTTCTTCCAGCAAAGGCAGGGTTTCATCAAAAATCCTGCCTTTGGAAAGTGCCAAGGTCAGAGGACGATTTGCACTGGCTGGGCTCATTCTTCTTCCTTCGTTAGACGCTCAATGCGGGCGCCTACAGCTTGCAGTTTAGATTCCATGCGATCGTAGCCACGATCCAAGTGGTAAATGCGTTCGATGATGGTGTCGCCTTTGGCAGCAAGACCGGCAATCACCAAGCTGGCGGATGCACGTAGGTCAGTAGCCATGACGCGCGCGCCCAATAACTGGCTTACACCCGTCACCACAGCAGCGTTACCGTCGATCTCGATCTGTGCACCTAAGCGGATCAGCTCTTGTACGTGCATGAAACGGTTTTCAAAGATGGTTTCTACGACCATAGCAGTGCCGTCAGCAATGGTATTTAACGCCATTAACTGCGCTTGCATGTCGGTAGGGAAACTTGGGTATTCGCTAGTACGGAAACCTGTAGCTTTAGGGCGACCATGCATCGTGCCACGTACCCAATCTGGGCCAGTGTCAATGTGCAGGCCAGCTTCGCGTAGCTTGTCTAGGGTCGCGCCCAATGTATCAGGGCAAGCGTGACGCAGCATCAAATCACCACCTGTGGCGGCAACAGCGCACAAGAAGGTGCCCGCTTCAATGCGGTCAGGCATGATGGTGTGTTCAGCACCGTGCAGACGTTCTACACCTTGAATGGTGATGCGATCCGTACCGTGGCCACTGATTTTCGCACCCATGGCGATCAGCAGTTCGGCCAAGTCTACGATTTCTGGTTCGCGGGCTGCGTTTTCCAGAATGGTTTCGCCGTCGGCCAATGTGGCGGCCATCAACAGGTTCTCGGTACCAGTCACCGTCACCATGTCAGTACGGATCACTGCACCTTTTAGGCGTTTGGCTTTGGCAACCACGAAACCGTGTTCAATGTGGATGTCTGCACCCATGGCTTCCAAGCCCTTGATGTGCTGATCCACAGGGCGTTGGCCAATGGCACAACCGCCTGGCAAACTCACACGAGCTTCACCAAAGCGAGCCAGCAAGGGGCCCAGCACCAAGATGGAAGCACGCATGGTTTTCACCAGCTCGTAAGGGGCTTCCAGGCTATGCAGTTCGTTGGCGCGTATGGTTACGCTTTCGGCGTTGCGCTCTACATGAGCACCCAACTGATTTAGCAGTTTCAGGGTGGTGTCAATGTCGCGCAGTTCTGGCGCGTTATGCAGCGTAATCGTATCGCTGGTCAGTAACGTGGCACAGAGTATAGGCAGGGCGGCATTTTTGGCACCGGATACGGTGATCTCTCCGTTTAAACGTTGACCACCGGTGATGCGCAGTTTATCCATTCTGTTCAGCCTTGTATTCTTCGGGGGTAAGAGTGCGCATGGACAAAGCATGGATTTCAGCATCCATGCGGTTTCCCAATGCTTTGTATACGCGTTGGTGGCGAGCGATAGCGCGCTTGCCTTCAAATTCACGGCTTACGATGATGGCCTCAAAGTGGGCACCATCGCCAGTGACTTCGACGTGTTCACAGTCAAGGTTGTCGGCAATGTACTGGCGTACGAGTTCAGGTGTCGGCAACATAATTAATTCCGTAATTTATAGCCCGAAATGAGCATGCGTAGCAGGATCAGGCACAGTACGACAAACACGGACCCAACCACGGCCAGACTGTGCCAAGGGGAGGCATCTGAGACGGCAAAAAAGCCGTAACGGAAACCATCGATGGTGTAGAAAATCGGGTTCCAGTGCGACACTGTCTGCCAAAAAGGTGGCAGGCTGTGTATGGAATAGAACACGCCGGACAAAAAGGTCGCTGGCATGATCAGGAAGTTCTGGAACACTGAGAGTTGATCAAATTTTTCAGACCACAGGCCCGCAATTATACCCAGAGCACCCATGACGCCACAGGATAAAATCGCGAAAGTTAGTACCCAAACGTAGCTGTGGATTTGCAGGGGGATGAAAAATAGCGAGACCACACCAATGGCGATGCCCACGACTAAGCCACGAATAATGGATGCTAATAAATAGGCGGCAAAAATATCCCAATGCGATAAAGGAGGGAGCAAGATAAAAATCAGGTTCCCACCCATACGGCTTTGTACTAATGATGAAGAGGGGTTTGCAAAGGCGTTTTGCAGCATGCTCATCATCATCAAGCCGGGGATCAGAAAGGCGGTATACGGGATTTTGTCGTATACGTTTACACGCCCTTCCAAAATATGCGCGAACACCAGCAAATACAGCAAGGCAGACAATACTGGGGCTGCCATGGTTTGGCCGCCTACTTTCCAAAAGCGTTTCAGCTCTTTGAACAACAGCGTAGGGAAACCAGAGCCGCCTGGTTGTGTTTGCAGCGGTGGTAAGGAGTCTTGCGCCAGTTGTGTCAGGCTGTCTTGGTCAGGAACACCCCAGCGCTTAGTGGGCGTAGGTTGTGTGCTCATGCCAGTGCCTCATTCAGTTGTTCGCCATGCATGATACGTACAAACGCTTCTTCTAGGTCGTGGCTACCGGCATTTTTCAGCAGGTTGGCGGTGGTGTCTAGCGCGATGATTTCACCGGCTTTGAGCATGGCAATGCGTCCACACAGTGCCTCGGCCTCTTCCAAGTAGTGGGTAGTCAACAAAATCGTATGGCCAGCGCGATTAAGACGTGAAATGAATTCCCACAGATTACGGCGTAAATCTACGTCTACCCCTGCGGTAGGTTCATCCAGAATGATCACGGGCGGTTTGTGCACCAGCGCTTGGGCCACCAATACACGGCGTTTCATCCCACCGGACAGAGCGCGCATATTGGAATTTGCCTTATCGCTCAAGCCTAAATGGTGCAGGATTTCGTCAATCCAATCGTCGTTGTTGCGTAGCCCAAAGTAGCCAGACTGCAAACGCAGGGTTTCACGTACAGTGAAAAAAGGGTCATACACCAGTTCTTGGGGCACTACACCTAATGCACGTCTAGATTGTCTGTACTCGCTTTGCACATCGTAGCCATACACCTTGGCAGTGCCTTGGGTGGCTTTGGTAATGCCGGCCAAAATGGAAATCATGGTGGTTTTGCCTGCGCCGTTAGGGCCTAGCAAACCAAAAAACTCTCCGGGCTCAATGCGCAGAGAGACATCCTTCAGAGCCTGAAAAGGGGCTGCTTCTGCAGCTTTGGACGAGCGCAAAAACGGCAGCTTGTGGCGTTTAGGGCTGAAGGTTTTGGAAACGTTTTCAAGCAGAATGGCAGACATGAAAGCACAAAGAGTCGGGCTTATTGGTAAACCCGACTCTGCATAGAGTTAGGATCGGAAAAACAGAGGTGATCCGATCAAGTGTAGCGCAGGATCAGCGGTTTTGCTGATTCAGAGCGTTGATCAGACCATCGATGCCGTTTTGAGCAATCTGGTCATTGAACTGGTTGCGGTAATTCTGGATCAGCCAGATGTTTTCCACGTTCAGGTCATAGACTTTCCAGCCTTCAGGGGTTTTTTCCAGACGGTAATCAACGGCAACAGCAGGGCCATTGCTTTGATTGATCATGGAGCGCACAACGACGTCGTTTGCATTGGCATCGCCACGGAATGGCTGCATGGAAATGCTGGATTTATCGTCCACTTTGGTCATGGCACCGCTGTAGGTGCGGATCAAGGTGTTTTTGAACGCATTAATCAGATTTTGACGTTGCTCAGGTGTGGCGGTGCGCCAGTGTCTACCTGCTGCCAGACGGGTGGTTTTTTCAAAATTGACGTAAGGCAGGATGTGCGTTTCTATGAGAGCTTTGACCGCTTCACGATCGCCTTGGCGGGCGGCATCGTCATTTTTTACAGCGTTCAGTGCTGTGCTGGCCACGGCTTCTACGAAGTCTTGTGGTGCGCTGGTCGCATCAATGGTTTGTGCGCTGGACAATGGGCTAAACAGTGTCAGGCTAAATGCCATGAGCAACAGAGCGGGTAATCTAAAAATAGTAGTAAGCATCATTGTTTCAACCTTCAGTCTTGTACAGTGGCAGGAGCTGTAGTGGTAGACGTATCATCGTCGTAGTCGTCATCGTCGCCGTAATCAGGCAAGGCAGCATCGCCAGCAGAGCCACCATTCAGACGGCTTTCTACCATGGCGTCACGGCGCTGCAAGTAGGCGTCACGGATGAAACTGTAGCGATCTAGCGCTACATCATTAACGAGCTCGTCTGCATCAAGCAGATTGGCGCGCATGTTGATGATATACAGCCCCATTAGCGAGTTACGTACAGGTACATTTTTAATCGCCATGATTGGGATGACTTCGGTCAGGCTATCTGCGCCTACCAATACTGTAGCGTAGCCAGCGGTATCACGTAATGTGCTTGGGCCTAGCAGTGGTAACTCAATGTACGGACCTGTTGGAATGCCCCAAACGCCCAAGGTAGTACCGAAGTCGTTAGGAATACGTCTGGAACCCATTTCGGATGCCACGTCGAAACAGCCGCCTATACCCATTGTGGTATTGAACAGTACACGACCCAGCGTATTGAAGAAGTCGTGTGGACGGCCTTGCAAGAAGCTGTTGGCGGCAGACCATATATCACCCAAGTTATTGAACATGTTACGGAAACAGTTCTGCGCAGGTTGCGGTGTCAGGGTGTGGTAGGCTGACGCGATAGGACGGAACAATGCTTGATCAATGTTGTAGTTGATCGCATACATGGTCCGGTTATAGCTTTCGAAGGGATCGCGAGGATTGGGGTTGTTCACGGTCGCACAGCCGCTCACCAACGCCAGCGCAGCCAAGGTGGAACCAATGGCTAAAGGACGCTTATAGAGAGGGGGTGAAGCTTGCTGTGTAACGTTCATGATCAAAAATCCGAGATAAAGAAAGACAAAGATACCAGATGCTGGAGCCCTATATATAGCAAAAGGACCGTAGAGTCGTTTTTTGGACGCACTCTCTAGGCGGGGGTGTAATGGTTATTCGCTAGCTTTGTCATAGAGGAACTTACTGATGAGCTCTTCTAGCACTACCGCACTCTGCGTGTAAGGAATGACGCTGTCGTTATGCAACGCATCGTCACTGCCACCAGGGGTGAGGCCAATGTATTGTTCGCCCAACAGACCAGAAGTCAGGATGGAAGCGGAACTGTCATCAGGGAACTGGTAACGGTCTTCTAGCTCCATAGTGACTAAGGCTTTGAAGTCTTCGTTATCAAAAGCGATATTGGTGACGCGGCCGACCACCACACCACTGCTTTTGATGGGCGCGCGTACTTTCAGGCCACCCAAGTTATTGAACGAGGCTTGTACTTGGTAGGTAGGCGCAAAGGAGAAAGAGCTCAGGTTACCTGCGCGTAGTGCCAGAAAGGCTAAGGCTACCAAGCCAATCAGCACAAACAGGCCTACAAGAAAATCAGATCTTTCGCGTGACATGATACGTATCCGTAAAAAATTAATTGCTGAACATCAGTGCTGTAAGCAGGAAATCCAAACCGAGCACGGCTAAGGAGCCGGCGACCACTGTACGGGTCGTGGCACGGGAAACACCTTCAGGTGTTGCTTTGGCTGTCCAGCCTGTATATAAGGCGATCAGCGTGACTACCAAACCGAACACAATGCTTTTGATAACGCCGTTGAGGACGTCATCAAAAATATCAACGCCAGACTGCATCTGTGACCAGAACGAGCCTGGATCAATGCCAATCATGGGCACACCTACAATCCAGCCGCCGATGACACCAACGGCTGAGAATACGGCAGCGAGTATAGGCATGGCGATCATGCCGCCCCAGAAGCGAGGTACCAATACACGGCGTATAGGGTCTACGGCCATAACTTCCATGGCAGTGAGCTGTTCACCTGCTTTCATCAGCCCGATTTCAGCAGTTAAGGACGTACCGGCGCGACCTGCAAATAAGAGTGCGGTCACCACAGGCCCTAGCTCGCGGCTTAATGACAATGCCACCAAGAGCCCTAGTGCTTCTTCGGAACCATAGCGGCTCAGCGTGTAATAGCCCTGCAACCCCAGCACGAACCCTACAAACAGGCCGGAGATGGCGATAATTAGCAGGGAGTAATTCCCGATAAAGTGAATTTGTTGCGACACCAAACCTGGGCGTTTCAGGGCAATGCCGGACCGCGCCAGAATGGCAAATAGCAAACGTGTAAAAGCACCCAAACCATGAATGCTCAGTCTGACAAAGCGGCCTAGCGCTGTGATGGGGGAGAGCAGTTTTATCATGGGCGGCGTTGTTGTGTATTTAACCAGTCGTTAAATGCGGGCGTCACGGGGTAGTTGAAGGCAATAGGGCCATCAGGTTCGCCATGCAAGAACTGGGCAATGTAAGGATCTGTCGATTTTTCGAGTTCGGCAGGAGCACCATGCCCAATCAACTTACCTTGTCCGACGATGTACACGTGATCAGCAATGGCAAAGGATTCCGGGACGTCGTGCGTAATCAGCACGGACGCGCAATTTAGCTTATCGGTAAGGTCGCGTATGAGTTGTGCCGTAATACCCAGAGAGATAGGGTCTAAACCAGCAAACGGTTCATCATACAAAATGAGCTCAGGCTCAAGCACAATGGCTCGGGCCAAGGCTACACGGCGTGCCATACCGCCAGAGATTTCGGCGATTTGTAGGTGTGCCGCCGCACGTAGCCCTACTGCGTCTAGTTTGCCTAGTACGCGTTCTAGTATTTGTTCTTCGGATAGGTCTGTGTGTTCGCGAAGGGGAAAGGCTACGTTTTCAAAGACATTCAGGTCAGTGAATAGCGCGCCTTGTTGGAACAACACACCCATGCGCTGCCTAGCGTGGCGCACTTGCTGGTCGTTAAGCATGGCTAAATCGTCGCCAAACGCATAGACCTTGCCGCTTTGCGCCACAATTTGGCGTGTGGCAGCACGCATCAGTGTGGTTTTCCCTGAGCCAGAACCACCCATCATGGCCACGACTTGGCCACGCTTAACTTCAATATCAATCTCGCTCAGGACGGTGAACTTACCGTAACCTAGCGAAGCAGATTCGAACTTCAGCAACGTATCAGAAGAAGAGCTGTTCATGAAATGCAGTGAAAATCCAGTGATGGTGCATTGTAACGTTTTACGTTGCGCAACAGGAGACGCAGCCAACGCGTGACGTAGTTAAGTGAAACTGTACCGAAGCGGCTCTATCTCTGGCAAGCCTGGAACGTGTATAAACGTAAACTCGTCAACACACGTCATGGATTGATACTAATCGCAAAAAAAGTGTAAGCCTAACCTACAGTGGGGTACTGTGTAGCTCTGTTTGCCTCATTGAGAGGTTAAGCTCGTAGTGTAAAGAGTATCAGCGCAGCGGAGAGAAGTAACCATGCAGAAAAGCAAAGTTTTAGGTAAATGGCTACACCTAGTGTGCTTGGCCTGTGCTCCTTTGATGGCAGGGGCAGCGCCTACTGAGATACAGGTAGTGCACGATGGCAAAGACAATGGCTTTGACAACAAAGTGGTGGAGTTTTGGGCAGAACTACTGCAAGAGCGCAGTGGGGGGGATGTAGTGCTGCGTTACGACCCTAAGGATGATGTCACTACCGAGCAAGCATTGACAGATATTGCCGAGGGCAAAAATGTAGTCGCGTTGGTGGCGTTACCCGTGCTGGCAAATTACGCGGTGAATCAAGAAATGATGAGTATTCTGCCTACCGAAGGTAGTGATACGCTGTTTACTGCTTACAGTCAGGCGTTGCGCGATCAAGGGATGCGTGTGGTGATGAAAAATTACTACAACGGTGCGCCTTTGTTTTTAGCGAAGAAACCGTTAAATAACCTGCGCGATGTGGCAGGGTTGCGCATTGCGACAGTGAATGACCCTATTCAGCAAAAATTGCTGGATGATCAAAAAGCCACAGCAGTCGTGTTGAAGCCCGACGAAGTATCCGCCGCCTTAACCTATGGCACGGTGGATGGTGCAGCAGGCGACTTATTTACGCTCTATGAACATGGCTGGTATGAGCCAGCAAAATACCTATCGGCTGTTGGCGCCACGTCTACGATCCGTGTGTGGTTGGGCAGCGAAAGTTTCCTGAGCGGGTTGTCGCCAGAGGTTCAAGAGATGCTCGCCAGTACGGCTCAAGACGCTGGGATACTTAGCCACGAATTAGCCGAGAAATACACTGACGAGATCAAGCAAGAACTTCGGGATGGGGGGGTGCAGATGATCGGGTTTGATGCACTTGATACGACGCTCAAGAATGGTCGTGAAGATGGTGTAAACAAAGACTTGTATCGTATGCCCGCTGCAACAACGATGACCCCATAAAGCAGTTCGGGTATAGTGGAAAAGTCACAATTGAACAATGCGTGCACGTGACGGTATTACACAATATTTATTAATGCATAACGGGACAAACATGTACGAAAAGCTGGCTTTATATATCAATGGTCAATTTGTAGAGGCCGATGGGCGGGAGACCATGCCGGTAGTGAATCCGGCCACACAAGAGGTTCTGGGTCAGTTGCCTATGGCGACGAAGGCAGACTTGGATCTGGCGTTGGAATCTTCAGCAAAAGCATTTGAGAGCTGGAAAAAATCCTCTCCCATGCAGCGCTCAGAGATTTTGCGTAAAGTAGCCCAATTGTCACGTGAGCGTGCTCAGGAAATTGGTCGCAATATTACGCAAGATATGGGTAAGCCTGTGGCTGAAGCGGTGGGTGAAGTCGTAGCATGTGCTGATCATGCTGACTGGCATGCTGAAGAATGCCGCCGTATTTATGGCCGTATCGTACCTGCGCGTAATCCCGATGTGCGTCAGATGGTTCTGCGTGAGCCTATTGGTGTTTGCGCCGCATTTTCGCCATGGAACTTCCCGTATAACCAAGCCATCCGCAAAATCTCTGCAGCGATTGGTGCGGGTTGTACCATCATTTTGAAAGGCCCAGAAACAGCACCTAGCGCTGTGATGGCAATTGCTAAAGCCTTCCACGATGCCGGTTTGCCTCCAGGCGTGCTGAACATTGTTTGGGGTGATCCACCGTTTATTTCCGACTACCTGATCCGCTCATCTATAGTGCGCAAGATCTCCTTCACAGGTTCGGTGGCAGTGGGTAAACAATTGGCTGCGTTGGCCGGCGCACATATGAAGCGCTCCACCATGGAATTGGGTGGCCATTCTCCAGTGCTGGTGTTTGAAGATGCTGATGTAGATCGTGCTGCTAAACAGTTGGCTAACTTTAAAGTGCGTAATGCCGGTCAGGTGTGTGTATCGCCTACCCGTTTTTACGTACATAAAAACGTGTACGACCGTTTCTTGGCTGAGTTTGTTGATGCGCTGAAACAAGTACGTGTGGGCAATGGTTTAGATGCAGACACGCAGATGGGGCCTCTGGCTAACCAGCGTAGCGTGCCACGCATGGCGCGTTTCGTGGAAGACGCCGTACAGCACGGCGGTAAAGTGGTACTGGGTGGCGAAAAACTGGAAGGTATTGGTAACTTCTTCCCGCCTACCGTGATTACAGGTTTGAGCGACGACTCTATGTTGATGACCGAAGAGCCTTTCGGCCCTGTAGTACCAGTGGTGCCATTCTCGGATACGGATGACGTGATCCGTAAAGCCAACCACTTGCCCTTTGGTTTGTCGTCTTACGTCTTCACGAACTCCCTGCACACGGCGCATTTGGCAGCGACAGGCATTGAGTCGGGTATGGTCAACATTAACCACTTCGGTAGTGCCCTGCCAGAAACACCATTTGGCGGTGTGAAAGACAGTGGTATCGGTAGCGAAGGCGGTACAGAAACCTTTGACGGGTATCTGGTGACTAAGTTTGTGACACAAATCTAAGGCATTACACGCTACACAACACAACGCCCACAAGGATGACTCCTGTGGGCGTTGTGCTTTCTGTGTGAGCTATACAGTTGCCTGCGTGTGCGGGCAACTGTAGGGGTACTTTAGATATGGGCATCCACGGCTGGGGCGTCAGGGTCTGCGCTCAGTTGTGTGTCTTTGTTGGCACCGTTAAAGAACAGGTTCAACGCTACTGCACAAATGGAGGTCAGCAAAATACCGGACTCAATCAGTGGACCTAAGCTTTCAGGCATCCATTGTTTGAAATGCGGAGCCACCAGTGGGATCATGCCAAAGCCAATTGAAATCGCCACAATCATCGCGTTGTTACGGTTGCTGGTGTAATTCACCTGCGACAAGATACGAATACCTGTAGCAGTCACCATACCAAACATCACGATACCGGCACCGCCGAGTACGGCAGTAGGTAGCGATTCAACCAAGGCAGCAATTTTTGGTAGCAAGCCTAAGATAATCAGAATCACACCCGCGGCCACACATACAAAACGGCTACGAATACCGGTGACAGCCACCAAGCCTACGTTTTGCGAGAAGCTGGAGTACGGGAAGGTGTTAAAAATACCGCCCACAATAGTACCCAAACCATCTGTACGTAGACCGGCTGCCAATTCGCGTTGGGTAATCTTCTTGCCTGTCATGTCACTCAAGGCCAAGAACATACCCGTGGATTCGATCAGCACCACAATCATGACTAATGTCATTGTCATGATGTAGAGCAGGTTGAATTTAGGCATGCCGAAGTGGAAAGGCAGCACAATATCCACCCACGGTGCAGCGGCGACCTTCTCATAGGTCATCATGCCAATGGCGGTAGCCACAATGGCGCCGATGATAATGCCCATCAATACTGCTACGTTAGCCATAAAGCCACGGCAGAATTTGGCAATCAGCAAAATGGATAGCAGCACGATAGCCGAGATGCTCAGGGCTGGCATGGCAGCGTAGCGTGGGTTAGGTACGGATGCGGCAAGCACTAGACCATCGGGTGGGGGCGGCAATGCCGAACCCGGTGCGGCGGCTTGTTGCACTGCTTGCAGCCATGCGATGTGATTGGGGTCTACGATTTGTGGCGCGGTAGGCCCTACAGGGTTACCAAAGATCCAGTTGATCCCCACACGCATCAAGGTGATACCAATCATGGTGATGATGGTGCCAGTCACTACAGGCGGGAAGAAACGTAAGAGCCTACTGACTATAGGCGCAATAAGCACGGTGATAATCCCCGCGCCAATAATCGTGCCAAACAGCAGTTGGGCCCCCTCGTGCCCAGGATTGGCATGTGCCATGGACACCATAGGGCCAACGGCAGCAAAGGTAACACCCATCATGACAGGTAGGCGTATACCTAGCCATTGCGTGGCGCCTAAGGACTGTATGATGGTGATTACACCGCACACGAATAAGTCGGCGGCTATCAGTAAAGATACTTCTTCAGGGCTAAGGTTTAGCGCTCTACCCACAATCAGAGGTACAGCAACCGCACCGGCGTACATGACTAGTACGTGTTGTAAGCCTAATAAGCCTAGTTTCCCTGGTGGTAACAGCTCATCCACAGGCGCTACTTTTGCATGTGTCTCCATGTAGCAGTCTCCATTTTATTTGTGATAACCATAATCAGGTATGGCATATGACTGTAATGGGGTAAAGTCTGTAGGGCTATACAGCAAAGCAGATATAGAGCTCTTGTTTTTGTATATAGTCAGGGGAAAACCCTAAAGAAAATCAGCTATTTAGCGCTGTGGCTGGGGAATTTGAGGGAAAACCCTGTTAGGCCAGAGAAGCGGTGTATTGTGTGCCGACTCCCTGTGTCTACAGCGTATAATCATGAAAAAAATGAGGGCAGGTAACAGCGTTACCTGAAATTGCAGTTTTATGAATACACCAATCATGAAGCGGCCCCGGTTGTCAGATGAGATTGCAGAGAAAATCAAAAATCTGATTTTTGAGGGGGCTTGGGTACGTGGACAACGTTTACCTGCCGAGCGTGAGCTCGCAGAAAGCTTTGGCGTGTCCCGTCCTTCCGTGCGCGAAGCTATACATTCTTTGGTTGCAATGGGGCTGCTACAAACGCAGCACGGCGGTGGCACCTATGTTGCCGACGAAGTAGGGGCGATTTTCCGCGATCCCTTGCAAAACGTGTTGCTAGCCAATGCCGATGCGCAACGTGATTTACTGGAATTCCGGCACATGGTTGAGGGGGCGTGTTCGTACTATGCTGCTTTACGTGCGACAGAGGCCGATAAAGAGCGCTTGAGCAAGGCATTTAGCGTGCTGAAGCAGCACTACGAGCAACCGCATAGCGCGAACGAGCAGCAGCATCAAGATGCCGATGCGCATTTTCATTTGGTGATTGCTGAAGCCAGCCATAATGCGGTGTTGCTACATACCATACGCAATACTTACGAGGTGCTAGGGCCCGAGGTGCGTATCAATTTTGGTGGCGTACAAGAGGGGCAAAACATACGTGATGACCTCATCGCGCAACATCAAGCGCTGTATGAGGCCATCATGCAAGGATCCGCTGATAACGCGCTACTGGCCGCGCAAGGGCACATACGCTACATACAAGACGTGCTGGTTGAAAAAGCCGAAATGCAGCAGCGTGAAGCGCGGGCCAAACGTAGGCTAGTTAGTTTTTAGTGAGCCTTGGGTCGGAAGCAAGCTCGATACGGCAGCCTTTGTTACCACCGTCTACGCTCTCGATACGACCTTTAATGGTAACGGAATCGCCCAGATTAAACGCATCCAGTTGTGTTGGGCGTTTGGTGATCAATGTCACAAACTCAGTTTGACCGTTGGTGACACGTACATCGAACTGTTTAGCGCTACCCCATACATCGGAGTTGAAGCTGCTCATGCTTTTTGCGACCAAGTTTTGTTCGATAGAGGTCAGGCGGCCAGTAGTTTCGATGGTTTTGCCCATGTACTTGTTGGTAGCACGTGCTTTGTTAGAGCGAATCTCTGCACAAATTTGAGCTGGTGTGTCCGTAATAGGAGCGCCACCCATTGCGTCATTAACGCTGGCAAATGTGTCGTCAATGCTTTTGGTTACGGAGTTTAGGGTTTCGCAACCAGCTAGGCCCATTGTCAGTGCTGCAATAAGTAGTACTTTTTTCATTTTCTGTGCTCTCTGTATTAGCAAAAAATTAGCCCGTAGTATAGCAGCGCGAAAGTCCTTTTTTCGTGTAACTAAATCTTAATTTTGGCGAAGATGCATTATTTAAATTACCGTTGCCGGGAATTAATTTATTGTAGTTGAGCAGTTTTTTTAATTTAATGTTGAACTAATTTAGCGCGTAAAAACATAAAATAAGTTTGGCTCGCTAACCAGATAAAGATGGCCGTTTGGGCCCAATGTTATACCCTCTGCTTGCGGAATATTTTGGTCATTGTGCTGATGATTTAATGCTCTATAGCTGCGAGGTTCACCATGGTCATCTAATTCTAGTAATGCCTGATTTTGTTCACTTAATAAAATAATATGGCCGCGTTCTGGCTCCACAATTACGCTAGCGAAGTCATGAATAAAATCTAAAGTAGTTAACCACTGGCTTAAATCTTCGATCTGTATATTATCGAATGAGCATGTGGGCTTTTCGGCACATAACCCATGCAAGCGGAACAGCCCTTTGGGTGAATGTTCTTTTACTACATACAACTGATCTCGTATGTGGTCGTAGCCTAACCCTTCTAAACCACCGTTATCACTGTCAGCAGGGCCTAGAGACAATGTAGGAGCCTGACTAAGGTCTAGGCGACCCGGTTGTTCGGGCAACTGTGCCAAGACGATTCTGCCGTGTTTCTCGTTACTGAGTGCCACCTGCCCATTACCTAGATAGCTAATGCCTTCGGTGTCAGAGATGCCATCCAATGGGTAAGTGGCTTGAATGTTGCCCTGTAGATCTAGCTCTAGGATGGTGGGCGGCCTGTTTAGCACGGCTAAGAGTGTCTGGTGATCTTCCATATAGGTCAGACCAGACAGGTTTTTCTCAATTTGAGGAATGCTGCGGGAGTACGTGAGCCGGTAATCTTGTAGAGGAAATGAATCGGCGTGTAGTGCAGGTTGATTCCAGTGTTGGTCGTTTTGTTCGTGTTGTTGCAACCAATTCAACACGGGTACGTGCAGATGTTGATAACGAATGGCGTAATACAGGTAATAGCCGACGCCAGCCACGATAGCCAGAATCAATAAAATGCGCAGTAGCAAGCGTTTAGCACGCGATTGGGGGGATACGGGGGTAGACATAAAGCATCTGCAACAAAGTGAGAATGCATTATAGCCTGCGCGTTATAGGGTTTTTTTTGTGTAAACGTGCTGTCTTTGGTACGAGGACCTAAGCGTTTGAGTGGCGGTATCACGCAAGAGAAAAACGGTCTTGGTATATCACCTGACGCAGACAGCAATAAAAAAAAACGGGCTACCCAAAGGCAGCCCGTTTTGTATGGCAAAGCAGTAAAGCAATTAGCCTTCAGCTTTCAGCGCCAAACGCCATTGATGCAGCAGAGGCTCGGTGTAGCCGTTAGGCTGTTCCAGACCTTTGAAGATCAAGTCGCGTGCGGCTTTGTACGCTTTGGAGGTTTCAAAGTTACCTGCCATGTTGCGGTACAGTGCGTCGCCAGCGTTTTGCTTGTCTACGACCGCAGCCATGCGTTGCAGTGTGGCGTCTACTTGCTCAGGCGTCACAATACCGTGCAGCATCCAGTTAGCGATATGCTGGCTGGAAATACGCAGTGTGGCGCGGTCTTCCATCAAGCCTACGTTGTGGATATCAGGCACTTTGGAGCAACCCACACCTTGGTCAATCCAACGTACAACGTAACCCAGAATACCTTGGGTGTTGTTGTCCAATTCTTGCTGGATTTCTTCAGCAGACCAGTTGGTGTCTTCTGCAACAGGAATAGTCAGGATGTCGTCCAGAACCTCAACTTTCTGGCCTTCCATGCCTTTCTGGATGTCATCCACGCTGACTTGGTGGTAGTGCAGAGCGTGCAGCGTGGCAGCAGTTGGGGAAGGAACCCAAGCGGTGTTACCACCGGCTTTCAGGTGACCAATCTTTTGTACCAGCATATCGGCCATCAGGTCAGGCATAGCCCACATCCCTTTACCGATTTGAGCACGACCGCGCAGACCGCATTCCAAGCCAGTTTGAACGTTGTTGCGCTCGTAAGCGGACAACCATTTCTGGGTTTTCATGTCGCCTTTGCGTACAACAGGGCCCGCACGCATGATGGTGTGGATTTCGTCGCCAGTGCGGTCCAAGAAACCAGTGTTGATGAACACTACACGCTCGTTAGCTGCATCAATACACGCTTTCAGGTTAACGGTAGTGCGGCGCTCTTCGTCCATTACACCCATTTTGATGGTGTTGCGTGGCACGCCCAGTACGTCTTCAACGCGAGCAAACAGTTCGTTGGCGAAAGCAACTTCGGCAGGACCGTGCATTTTTGGCTTCACGATGTAGATGGAGCCAGTGCGGGAGTTTTTCTTCAACTTCAGATCACGCATAGCGATCAGGTTAGTGAAGATAGCATCCATGATGCCTTCTGGTACTTCGTTACCTTTTTCGTCCAAAATGGCGGGGTTGGTCATCAAGTGACCAACGTTACGCACGAACATCATGGAGCGGCCTGGCAGCGTTTGTGCTTTGCCTTGCAGGTCGGTGTAGTCACGGTCAGCGTTCAGCTTACGTGTGAAGGTGCGGCCATCTTTGCTGATTTCTTCAGTCAGTGTGCCGGTTACCAGACCCAACCAGTTGCGGTAGGCCAGTACTTTGTCTTCGGCGTCTACAGCAGCTACGGAGTCTTCGCAGTCCATGATGGTGGTCAGTGCGGATTCCAGCAGTACGTCTTTTACGCCGGCTGCGTCGTCTTTACCGATTGCATCGTTACGATCGATTTGCAGCTCGAAGCGCAGACCGTTGTGACCGAATACGATGGCTTCTGGATTAGCGGCGTCGCCACGGTAGCCCATCAATGTAGAGGCATCAGCCAATGTTGCTTTGCTGCCGTCTTTCAGTGTGACTTCCAGTGCACCGTTCACAATGGCGTACTGAGTAGCGTCAGTGTGAGAGCCTTGGTTCAGAGGAATAGTGTCGTTCAGGAATTTGCGTGCGAAAGCGATTACTTTGGCACCGCGTACAGGGTTGTAGCCTTTACCAGCTTCGGCACCGCCGTCGTTGGAAATAGCATCTGTACCGTACAGTGCGTTGTACAGGCTGCCCCAACGAGCGTTCACAGCGTTCAGTGCGTAGCGAGCGTTCATGATAGGTACAACCAACTGAGGACCGCCTTGCTCGGTGATTTCAGTGTCCACGTTAGTGGTGTTCACTTTCACGGAAGCAGGAACGTCTTTCAGGTAACCAATTTGCTTCAAGAATGTCTTGTAAGCGGCCATATCTTTGATAGGGCCTGGGTTGGCGCCGTGCCATGTGTCTAGCTCAGCTTGCAGACGGTCACGTTCAGCCAGCAATTCGCGGTTGCGTGGTGCCAAATCGTGCACCAGTTTATCTACGCCTTGCCAGAATGTTTTGGAATCCAAGCCTGTGCCGGGCAAGGCTTCGTTTTCGATGAATTGGTGCAGTGCTTCTGCAATCTGCAGTCTTTCACATGTGATTCGTTTGGTCATGATTGCCTTTGCGTAAGGTTAAGAGGTTGCTGAAGCCGGGAGGGTAGTCCCGGGCAGGAAGGTCGCTGCAGGGCACGAAAATAGGGATAGAAACTCAGAGCACTGGCTCTGAATGTACTTCTGGTAAGAACACTCAATACTATAAGTATTGACTGATGAGCGGAGGAAATAGCCCGATCAACGCGGAAAAATGGAAGTTGCCCTGAACGAATCCATTTCTTCATAAAGCGTGAATTCTCACATTTTACCAATAAATACAGTGACTTGCATAGGATGACATGGCAGTGATGTCTTCGGTCTTATATAAGACCTTCCAGTGTTATATAAGACTATACCTAGTATTAGAATGTTTTTATAGGGGAAAGCCCGTACATACCTAAAAGACCGGGGTTTTCTCTATTGTCATAAATCCTGTATACACTGGAATTTTGTTTGAGGCTGTGGACATCATGCGTGAATCTGTGCAATACGATGTAAAAGTGGTTACCCCCCCAGTCATCGGGGCTGAAGAGTTTTGGGATGCCGAGGCAGCCGTATGGCGATTGGTCGAAATCTATAGACGCAACACGGCATTCATACGCGAACAATTCAGAATGTGCATGGCGCAGGGCTTCACCCAAGGGGTGCGATACCGTGCTTGCTATCCTCAAATACGCATACGAGTAGACACCTTCCAAGAGGTAGATAGTCGCTTGGCTTACGGTTACGTGGTTGAGCCTGGTGCGTATGCCACGACGGTAACTAGACCTGAACTGTATTTTGATTACTTGCGTGAGCAGATACGCTTACTGCTGAAGAATCACGGTGTGCCCGTAGAAATCGCCGAATCCGAACAACCCATACCGCTGCATTTCTGCTTGGCCGGCGAGAACTCGGTACAAGCGGTGTACCCCGAGTCGTCTGCGCATACCCTGCGTGACCACTTTGACGTGCCAGATTTAGAGGTGATGGACGATGCCATTGTGAATGGCACATGGGTAGGTAAACCCGGCGAGGAGTTGCCATTAGCGCCGTTTACGGCGCCGCGTATTGATTACTCGTTGCACCGTTTGCAGCATTACACCGCGACGCGCCCTGAGTATTTCCAGAAATTTGTACTGTTCACCAACTACCAGTTCTATGTGGATGAGTTCTGCAAATGGGCGCAGTCTACGTTGGATGATCCTAATAGCGGTTATACCGCGCTGGTAGAGCCGGGCAACCGCATTACCCGTGCCGGTGGCGTCGTCGAAGGCGCACATGCGTCACGTCAGCCGCAAATGCCGTCGTATCACTTAATGCGTGACGACCATACTGGCATCACCTTAATCAACATTGGCGTGGGGCCGTCTAACGCTAAAACCATTACTGACCACGTAGCGGTGCTGCGTCCGTCAGCATGGCTGATGTTAGGGCATTGTGCTGGGCTACGCACCTCACAGCGTTTGGGCGATTATGTGTTGGCACACGGTTATGTGCGCCAAGACAAGGTGTTGGATGACGACTTACCGTTGTGGGTACCTATTCCCCCGCTGGCCGAAATTCAAGTCCCACTGGAGCAAGCGGTAGCCGAGGTTGCTGGTTTGTCGGGGTGGGAGTTAAAACGCATTATGCGCACGGGTACGGTGGCGTCCATTGATAACCGTAACTGGGAACTGCGCGACCACCATGAGCCTGTATTGAAGTTATCGCAGTCGCGTGCGATAGCGTTGGACATGGAGTCCGCCACTATTTCAGCAAATGGCTTTAGATTCCGTATCCCCTATGGCACTTTGTTATGCGTATCCGATAAGCCGTTGCATGGTGAATTAAAGCTGCCGGGTATGGCCAATGCGTTCTACAGTAAGCAAGTAGGCCAGCATTTGCACATTGGTATACGTGCTTTAGAGATGGTGCGAGAAATGCCGAGTGAGCGTTTACATTCACGTAAACTGCGCAGCTTCTTGGAGACGGCATTCCAATAATCTGCGCGTTAAGGAGTAGTGATGAAGGCTAACAATCAACCATGGCGTGTGATGGCGCTAGTGATAGCGACTGCAACATTGCTAGGGTGTGCCACACAGCCTTCCACTACGTTAACGGCGGCAGATACTGCGCCTGAGGCAGCCAGCGCACGCACTACACAGCAACTGGTGCACGGGCAGCGCCAGATGTTCGCGACGGCTAATCCTCTGGCGACACAGGCGGGTTACGCCATGTTAGAGCAGGGTGGTAGTGCGATAGATGCCATTATTGCCGCCCAAGCTATGCTGACGCTGGTAGAGCCGCAGTCGTCAGGCATAGGAGGGGGCGCATTTTTACTGCACTACGACGGAGCAGAAGCGCAACTTCAAAGCTATGACGGGCGTGAAACAGCGCCTGCGTTGGCGATGCCTGATCGTTTCTTGCAGCAAGGCCAACCTTTATCTTATACACAGGCTGTAAACAGCGGATTGTCCGTTGGCACGCCAGGTGTGTTGCGTGCGCTGGAAATGGCGCATCAACAGTATGGCCGTTTACCGTGGGCGACCTTATTTGAACCGGCGATACAGCTGGCGACAGAGGGCTTTAGTGTGAGCCCACGCTTGCATACCTTGATTACGGATAATCAACAGGCGCTGCGTGAGCAACCTGCGGCGGCCGCTTATTTTCTGGATGCGCAGGGTCAGCCTTGGCCTGTAGGTCATAGGCTGAAAAATCTAGCGTTGGCCGATACCCTGACACGCATTGCCCAAGATGGTGTACAGACGTTTTATGAAGGGGAAATCGCCGAAGATATGGTGAGTTCGGTGAGAAATCACCCAAAACCAGGTGACTTAAGCCTCGCTGATTTGCAAAGCTATGTTGCCGTAGAGCGTGCGCCTTTATGTGGGCCGTATCGCCGCTATACCGTATGCGGTATGCCGCCGCCTAGCTCTGGCGGGCTGACTGTGCTGCAGCTATTAGGGGTGCTACAGCAGTTTCCCATGCAGCACTTTGCGCCACAGAGTGTAGAGGCTGTGCATTATTTCTCGGAAGCGGGCCGATTGGCCTATGCCGATCGTGATTTCTATGTGGCGGATCCTGCGTATGTGGGTATTCCTGTCAAAGGGCTATTAAGCCCTGCCTACCTGCGACAGCGCAGCGCGTTGATACAACCTGACTCCAGCATGGGCAAGGCTGAGCCGGGCGATCCTATGGCGTTGTTAGCCAGCTTAGGTAAAGACCATGCGTATGAGCTTCCCTCTACCAGCCACTTGGTGGCGGCAGATGCTTTTGGCAACTTAGTGACCATGACCACCAGTGTAGAAGCCGCCTTTGGCAGCAAAATATTGGTGCGCGGTTTCTTGTTGAATAATCAATTGACGGATTTCTCTAGCTTGCCTACTGACGCACAGGGCAGGCCTGTTGCAAACCGCGTAGAAGCGGGTAAGCGGCCACGCAGTAGCATGGCACCCGTGATGGTGTTTGAGGCAGGAGAGCCGTATCTGATTACAGGATCACCAGGTGGTAGTGCCATCATCAACTACGTGGCACAAACCTTGGTAGGGGTATTGGATTGGGGGTTGGATATACAAGCCGCCATCGCGTTGCCTCACTACGGTAGCCGTAATGGCGCGACAGAGTTGGAAGAAGGCACAGCAGTAGTGGATGTGGCCGATGCGTTACGCGCCAAGGGCCATAACGTGAATGTCTTGCCCTTCACCAGTGGCTTGCAAGGTATTGTCATCACCAAAAATGGCTTATACGGTGGTGCAGACCCTAGGCGCGAGGGTTTGGTGCTGGCGGATTAAAGGTAGAAGTGCTGCAAGGCGGCAATAAAGAGCGGTGAGGCCAGCAAGAAAATTACCGTAGACACCAGTACCGCACTGGCCGCGATGTGTTTTTGGTCGGGCTGGAAGTGCGACACATACATGTAGCTCAGTACGGCGCAGGGCATCGTCATTTGCAGAATAATAATGGCGGCCAGTAAGCCCGGCGTACCCAGTAACCAGCAGGCGAGCACAGCGCCTATGCAGCCTGCAGCCAAACGCAAGACAGCCATAAAACTGCCACTTTGCATGCCTTCTGACGAAATATTGGCCAGTGAATAACCCAAGCTAAACAGCATCAGCGGGACAGTAATACTGCCTATTAGGCCTAAGCCATCTAATGTCCATTCAGGTACTGGAACAGACAAACTTTTAGCAAGGATGGCGATTAGCGCTGCACCGATCACAATGAATTGTGTGCTTTTGCTGCCGCTTTGTTTGTCAGTGAGGGTACGCACGCCTACTGTGTTGTGTAGGAAGGTGCAAATCGCAAAAAAGACCAAAGCAGCAGACAAGCCTATGGGGCCAAAGGCCAGTGTAGACAGTGGCAGACCTAAATTTCCCGAGTTAGGAAAGGTGACCAACTGCATATTTGCCCGCACAGACATCTTAAAAGCTTTAAGGGTGGCAGCACACAGTATGGCGGTTACCACCAGCGCTACAACGGTAGACAAGCCAATATCCAGCAAGGCTTCAGTGTCAATTGCTGTGGTGTAAAGCGTATGGAAAATCAACGCGGGTACGCCCACTAGTGTGACCAGTGTGGAGATAAAAGCAATGTCGAATCTGAGCGTACTTTTACCCCACATAAACCCTATACCACCACACATAACCAAGGGGGCAATAGAACTAAGTGCGGATACATACAACGAAAAAACATCAGGCATAGCACTGCTCAGGGAGTGTAACAATGGGGGCCACTATAGCCCATACGATGCGATAGGCGCAGACTGACATCAGACAAAATGCTGGCAATTTGTTGTGCATCAGGGCGTCGTAGGCCATCAATGCGAGACACGTGGGGCACATTAATAGCGGCTAAGACTTTGTTTTCTAAGCCTAATACTGGCATGGCAATGTTGGTTACACCATCAATTTGAGCACTAGGCATGGTGGCATAGCCTTGCTGGCGTATGGTGTGTAGTAAATCAAACAGCTGACCCGGATCCATTTGGTTCTCACCATCAATGCGTATGTGATGATTCAGCATGCGTACCCGTGTAACTTCATCGGCAAAGGCCAACAGTACATGACCCGAGGAGGTATCGGTCAGACCTATCAGCGCCCCCATTTTTAACCCAAATGACCAGCGTTCAGGGCTGTCTTGTTGCGCCACGATGATCACTCTACCATTTTGGTATAGCGCTAGGTGACACGATTGCATGCTGCGCTCAGCCAGCTCTGCCAATAAGGGCAGGGCTTCTTTGATTAGGCTTTTTGCGGGCTCTTGTTGGTGCGAGAGCTCGAATAATTTCAGCGTCAGGATATAGCGGTCGCTTTCGTTGATTTGTATGTAGCCACGTTGATGCAGTGTACTGACCATTCTAAAAATTTCATTCACGCCTCGGTTCAGAGCTTGGCTTAGTTCGCTCAACGTATAGCCGTGCGGGGTTTGGCTAAGCACTTCCAGTATATCCAGTCCTTTATCCAACGCAGGAGCTTGATAGCGTTGGGTGGTGCTGTAGTCGTGGGTAGTCGAGGATTGGCTCATGTTGTTCTTGTATTTTTTATCAATAAAAAGTTTTTTTCGTATGTGAGAGGAAAACCTCGGGATTATGCTCTGAATCTCAAAAGATAGGGTTTTACCTAGCCATGCGGTGTAGATCACGAATTTTTTTTTTGATAGTCTGCATCAAAAAAATTACATACAAAAAGTTTTTTCGTTGATGAAATTACTATGCCTATAGCCGTTTCGTCAATGCATCCTACAGACATGTGGGATGCAGAAAATGAAGTAATACCTCTTACGGACTGTGGAGAAGACAATGTTGAAAAAAGTATGTGTAGCACTGGGTATTTCGTTAATGATTGGCCTAACTGGAACGGCGCATGCGCAGGAAGACCAAAGCCTGCAACGCATTAAAGACCGAGGCACAATCAAAATTGGTTTGATGTTGGATTTCCCTCCGTACGCGAGTTCCGGTGCGGGTAATAAGCCCGATGGCTATGATGCTGAAGTGGCACAAATGCTGGCAGATTACTTGGGTGTGAAAGTGGAGCCAGTGATTACTACAGGCCCAAACCGCATTCCCTACTTGCTGACCGACAAAGCCGATGTATTAGTGGCATCGTTGGCGATTACTCCTGAGCGTCAAGAGCAGGTGCAATTCTCAAACCCATACTCTGCAGCCAGTATGGTGTTGTTGGGGCCAGCGGACATCGTGGTAGATAGCCCGGCTGATTTCACTAAATACAAAATTGGTGTGCCACGCGCCAGTACTACCGACATTGGTGTGATGAAAATTGCCCCTGAAGGCACTGATATCCGCCGTTTTGATGATGATGCGTCTGCTTTGCAAGCCATGATCGTAGGTCAAGTAGATTTGGCGGGTACATCGACAGTGATTGCTTCAGAAGTGCAAAAACGTCACCCAGGAAAATTTGAAGTCCGTTACGTGATTAACGAGCAGGTCATGGGTGTAACCATGCAAAAAGATCGTCCAGAGCTGGAAGCAGCTGTGAATGCCTTCTTGAAAGAGAAACTGGCCGATGGTTCGTTGGATAAAGCGTTTGAGAAATGGTTGGGTACTCCCTTGCCCGCCTCTGTACACGCTGCATCAAATTAATGTATTGCTAAGCGCTTGGCGAAGCGGGGTAACCCCTTCGCCAGTGTCTGGAAGTTGCTATGAATTACGTTTTTCAGTTTGATCCTGTTCTGGAAGCGTGGCCGCTGCTACTAAAAGGGACATGGGTCACTATTCAGCTGTCAGCATTGTCTATGTTTTTTGGGCTGATCGTGGCGGTGATTTGCGCCAGTATCAAAATTAACGGCAATGCGTTTCTGCGTTTCTTGGTGAATGCCTACATTGAGGTTATTCGCAATACACCTTTCATCATTCAGCTGTTTGTATTTTTCTTTGCTCTACCCTCTGTGGGCGTGAAGTGGAGTGCGCATACGGCAGCGTTGGTGGCCATGACCGTGAACTTGGGTGCTTATGCCAGTGAGATTGTGCGTGCGGGGATTGAGTCTATTCCCAAGGGCCAAGTTGAAGCAGGCAGGGCGCTGAGTTTGTCGGGCGTAGAAGTGTTTTTACACATTATTTTGCGTCCTGCTTTAAAAGCGATTTATCCAGCGTTGACCAGCCAGTTTATTTACTTGATGTTGGCCTCTAGTGTGGTGTCGGTAATTTCTGCCGATGACTTAACGTCGGTGGCAACAGGGCTGCAGTCGTTAACCTTCCGCAGCTTTGAGATCTACATCACAGTAACAGTGATTTATTTGCTGCTGACCTTACTGTTTTCAGGCTTGTTTTCCATCATTTACAAGTACCTGCTTGACTATCCGGACCGTAAATAATGCGTACATTTGGAATAGAAGATTTCTGGTTTATTGTCCAGGCCGCGCAATGGACGATCTGGCTATCTCTCATCGCGTTTATAGGGGGTGGGATATTAGGGCTGGCCGTGGCGTTGGGTAGGGTGTCAGAGCGCTGTTGGCTGAGCCAATCCATGAGGGTATTTATCGAGTTTTTCCGCGGTACTCCTTTGCTGTTGCAGTTGTTCTTGGTGTTCTTTGGTTTACCGGTGCTTGGGTTGGAAATTGGGGTGTGGTATGCCGCAGCCATTGCGTTGATTTTGAATAGTGCCGCGTTTTTGGCAGAAATTTGGCGTGGTTGTATACAGGCTGTTCCGCAAGGGCAAAGCGAGGCGGCTGAAGCGCTGGGTTTAAGCTACGCCCAAAAGATGCGCGACGTGGTCTTACCGCAAGCGCTAAAAATTGCTATTCCACCTACTGTTGGCTACTTGGTGCAGATCATCAAGGCTACATCGTTGACGGCAATTATCGGGTTTACCGAGTTAACCCGTGCAGGACAAATTGTGAATAACGCGACCTTCCAGCCCATGATTGTGTTTGGTCTGGTTGCCTTGATTTACTTCATTCTGTGTTGGCCGTTATCACTGTATGCCAGCCGTTTGGAGCGCAAGCTGAAAGTCAGCTAAGCCTAGGGCCACGTCATTACGCCGTGCGTTGTTCTGATCATGAATATTGAGTAGAAGTGAGTCATGTCTAAACCTATTATTACCATGCGCAATGTCGACAAGTGGTATGGCGAGTACCATGCACTGGTAGACATTAATCTGGAAGTTCAGCCGGGTGAGAAAATCGTTATCTGTGGACCATCGGGATCGGGAAAGTCCACGTTGATACGTTGCATCAATGCGCTAGAACCCATTAAATCGGGTGAGATCGTTGTGGATGGTATGGTGTTAGACCAGAACCCAGCCCACGTGCAGGCGATTCGTCGTGAGGTGGGTATGGTGTTTCAGCAGTTCAACCTGTTCCCCCACAAAACGGTACTAGAAAACTGCATGTTGGCACCGATGCGGGCGCGCAAAATGTCTAAAACTGATGCTGAAGCCATTGCTTTGAAGTACTTAGATCGCGTGCGTATTAAAGCCCATGCGCATAAATACCCCAGCCAGCTATCGGGCGGTCAGCAACAGCGTGTAGCAATTGCCAGAGCACTGTGTATGAGCCCCAAAGTCATGTTGTTTGATGAGCCTACCTCTGCATTAGATCCAGAGATGGTGAAAGAGGTATTGGACACGATGATTGGTTTAGCCGAAGACGGCATGACCATGCTGTGTGTGACTCATGAAATGGGCTTTGCGCGCAGCGTTGCAGATAAAGTGATTTTTATGGCTGATGGGCAAATTCTGGAAGAAGCCGAGCCACAACGCTTTTTTGATAACCCACAGCACCCCAAAACCCAAACATTCCTCAGTCAGATTCTGTAAGAGGAATGGTGCGATAAATAAAAAACTAACCGCCTTGCTACCACTAGACCGGATCTTCTGTATGTTGGAGGATTCGGTCTAGTTTTTTATTCAACTGACGCATGTGCTTGCGTAGTTTCTTTTGCTCGCGGCGAATCTTTTTCAGCTTTTTGTGCAATGCCGATTTGGTGGTTTTAGGCTTGTCTTTAGGGTCGGGCAAAGCCAGCATCGTGCCCCGACAATTGGGGGCATTGCATAAGCACTGGTACTGTTTTCGCAGTGTAGGCGTGATGTCGTCGTCAATGACAAGGGCATAGTCATACAGCAGCTCTTCGTCTTTGGCGATGTCTCGCAAGGCGACGATAAACACACGGGTGCCCGCGCTGTTTTCGTGCCCTTCGCAGTTGGGGGCGCAGGAGTGATTGATGAAGCGCGACTCGTTACCTCCATCACCACCGTCTATGATCTTGCCGCAAGATAGCGAGAAGAAGAAGGTATGAAAGGGGTTGTTAGGGTCTGATGGCTCCATTTCATCAGCTTCTTGGCTACTAATGTGCTTGCCTTCGTATTCCATAATGCTGGTGCCAGCAGGAATATCACGCGCAGCAAAAACCCCCGTCCCGTGTAAGGACGAGGGCTTTACATAGTGCCAAGGCTCAAGGATCGACATGATCATTCGTTGGCGGCCACTTTCTTAGCGGCTTTTTTGGCGACTTTCTTCGCTGCTTTTTTGGCGGCCTTCTTGGCAGCCTTTTTAGCAGAGGATTTTTTCGCGGCGGTTTTACCAGGACGAGGCTCGAATTCAAAGCTCACGGCACCTTTGGCGTCGCGTGTCAGGAAGGCTTTGAACTTGCGGTTCGTGCGGTTGGACACAAAGCCATCCAGCAAATCAGTTTTGCCGTCTGTGAGCAGTTTGTGCATTTGTTCACGTGAGATTTCTTGCTGCAAAATGACTTTGTTGCTGCGGAAATCACATGTTTGTGAAGGGCCTACGGCTTTCTCGCACACAAAACGTATGCCGTGCTCAAACACGTTAGCTTGGCATTTAGGGCAAGCGCCTACCGGTGTTTGGTCAGAGAAGTCGACTTCTTCTTCGTCTTCCTCGTCGTTCTGGCCAAAGTCGAACTCTAGCTTGAACTCGTCGGTGATGCGCAGAATGGCGGCAAAAGGGCGACCCATTTTGCTGATGAAGCCAGTCAACGGGCCAATTTCACGTTTTTGTAGCAGTTCTTCTACTTCAGGCAACTCAAAGGTGCGTCCGCTAGGGTGCTTGCCGAACGAGAAGTCGCAACTGGTGCAAGCAAAACGGCGGTAGTTCTCTTTCACGACGCTGCCACATTTAGGGCAGGGGGTTTGCAAGGTGGCGTAATCACCTGGCACCGTATCGCGTTCGTATTCTTTGGCGCGCTTCACGATGATTTGTGTCATCTGCGCGATTTTGGTCAGGAAGGCCTCGGGGCCTTCTTGGCCTTGTTCTATTTGCTTGAGGCGGAATTCCCACTCACCCGTGAGCTCAGGTGAGGTCAATTCGCTGACATCCAGCCCGGATAACAGGGTCATCAACTGACGGGCTTTGGCGCTAGGCACCAGCTCGCGGCCTTCACGGCGCAAGTAACCTTCGTTCAGCAGGCCCTCAATAATCGAGGCGCGAGTGGCTGGCGTACCCAGACCACGCTCGGACATGGCATCGCGTAGGGACTCGTCGTCAATCAGCTTGCCTGCGCCTTCCATGGCGGACAGCAAGGTAGCCTCAGTAAAGCGTGCAGGCGGTTTAGTGGCCAAGCCGCGCGCTTCAATGTCTTCAGTGAGTACTTCTTCGTTAGGCTGTACAGCAACGAGGTTGTCGTCTTCGCCTTGTGCTTCACGACCGTAAATTGCCAACCAACCGGGGTTGATCAGTACCTTACCTTCGGTCTTGAAGTGGTTGCCAGAGACTTTAGTAATACGTGTGGTGACTCGGAACTCGGCTGCTGGGAAGAAAATCGCCAAGAAGCGTCGTGTGACCAGTTCGTAGATTTTGAACTCGGCATCGCTGAGCTCGCGTGGCACTTGTAACGTAGGAATGATCGCAAAGTGATCAGAAACCTTTTTGTTGTCAAAGACACGGCGGCTAGGTTTCACCCACTGCTGTTCTACCACTTGGCGCGCAAAAGGCTGCACCGAAGCGCTAGCAGAGCTTTGCGAGTCAGCCAACGCGCGCATGGTGTCTTTCACAGTGGCCACGTAGTCTTCAGGCAGATAGCGAGAGTCAGTACGTGGGTAGGTAAGCGCTTTATGGCGTTCGTACAGTGTTTGAGCTAGCGCCAGTGTGGTCTTTGCCGAGAAGCCAAAGCGAGAGTTAGCCTCACGTTGCAGTGTGGTCAAGTCAAACAGAGCAGGTGATTGCTGAGTAGAAGGTTTGGACTCTTCACTCACAATGCCGGGTTTGCCGTCGCAAGCCACTACGATCGTTTTGGCGGCTGTTTCAGACCAGAGACGTGAGTCACGCTTCTCTGGGTCTTTTTCGTCTTTCTTGAATTCGGGATCAAACCATCTACCGTTATACAGGCCAGCACCTGCCACAAACGTGGCGTGTACTTCCCAGTAGTCGCGGGAGACGAATTTGCGAATGGCTTCTTCACGTGCATGCACGATAGCCAACGTAGGGGTTTGCACACGGCCTACGGGTGTTTTAAAGAAGCCACCGTCTTTGCTGTTGAAGGCCGTCATGGCACGTGTGCCATTGATACCGACTAGCCAGTCTGCCTCGGCACGGGCACGGGCAGCGGCTTCAAGCGGTTTCATTTCGTCGTCGTCACGCAGATTCTCAAAGGCTTCGCGTATCGCGGCCTGAGTCATGGAGCGTAACCACAAACGTTGTATAGGTTTGTTTACTTTCGCGTATTGCACAATGTAGCGGAAGATCAGTTCACCCTCACGCCCCGCATCACAGGCATTGATAATGCGGTCTACATCTTTACGTTTTAGCAGTTTGACCAAGAGTTTGAGTCGTTCCGCCGAGCGCTTATCGGCTACATCCAACTCGAACTTTTCAGGAATAACTGGCAGATGAGTAAAACTCCATTTGCCACGTTTAGGGTCGTTGGGCGCGACTAAGCCCAGCAAGTGACCAATACTGGACGAGAGTACGTATTGTTCACTTTCGAAGTAGTCCCCTTCACGGGTAAACCCACCTAACGCTCTGGAAATATCCAAAGCAACAGAGGGTTTTTCAGCAATGATGAGTGTTTTATTCATGTATTTCCAATGACAGCGTGCCCGCAGCAATAGCGCGGATATTACGGGTTGAGCCCCGTATACGCAAGTTCCAGCCACAAGGCCTTACCATTTTTGTATGCGCAACATTGTTTGCTACTGTACGATAGCAGAAAAAAATTATCCACACTCGGAACTATGTCTAACACTAAATCCCCAGTATCTGCCACATTCGGTATGCCTGTTTGGCCTAGGTTTTTATTGCGGGCCTCACTGGCATTAGCCATCTTACTATTATGCAGTGCGCTGATCAGTGTGATTGCAGCGAACTGGTCAGAGTTAAGCAAAACCATACGCATTGCGTTGGTGCAAGGTGTTGTAGTGCTGACGGCCGGGTTGGCGTGGGTATTACACAAACGTGGCCACGGCTGGTGGCCCGAATACTCCCCTGTGCCACTTTTGATGGGGCTATCTGCTGTGGCCGTGGGTGGGCTATGGGCATTGTTAGGCCAAATCTATCAAACGGGTGCTGACCCATGGCAGCTTTTTGCCGTGTGGGCACTGACCATTACGCCATGGCTAGTGGGGCTGCGCTCTATTATCTTAGCTGTGCTGTGGATAGTGATTGTGAACGTAGCAGGCATACTGCTAGGGTTTAACGCACTGAACATGTGGAGCCGGATGTATTGGTGGGTAGAAGGCCCCTTGGCGGTGACGCTGATCGTTGTCGTGCTCAATTTGTGTTTATTAGTGTTGTCCGAGATGTGTCAGCACTATTTACGTGATCCGTTTAGGGTAGTGCCCCGCTTGTTGGCAGCGGTGAGCAGTGTTGCGCTGTTCTATTTGGTCATGGGTGGCCTAATAGAGTGGGAAGATGGCTTCTTACGCTATTGGTTAGGGGCATCAGTTGCGATGGTGGTAATGGCGTGGTACTACCGACAGCGTTGTCCTGATCAAGTCAGCCTGAGCTTTGTATACGGCGCTTTTTTGGCGGCGTTGATACTGTTCTTTATTCGTCTGGGTAGTGATGATGTTGCCGCATGGTTCTTCTTCACGATTGTAGAAATCGCTCTTGCCATTCTGCTGGCTAAAGACTTGTTTCAGCAGTGGCGTCAGCATACAGCGCGGGCGGTAGCGGCAACCGAACAACAAGGCGATGCCGTACCTGCGCATACCGATACAGCGTCACCGCCATGGTTTTTGCGTTTGTTGCGTTTGGGCGCCGTATTGTTGGGCAGTGCCCTAATACTGGTGACGTTAACGCTGCTTACTGACGCCGAAATTTTCAAATATTCTTTCTGGGTAATGCTGTGTTTCGTCGGGGGCGGCTTGTGGTTATCGCGCCAAGCCGGCGAAGAAGGTTTGCAAGACATTCCAGCCCTATTGGTGATCGTTGGCCTCGTGTTCAGCGGTGTGGAATGGGTGATGCAGGTAGAGCAAGAAAATACGATCTACCCCATGCTGCAAGTCGTCCTCGGTGTGGTGTTATATGCCTTATCACCGGTCTGGTTAGTGCGGTTGTTGGCAGCAGCGTGGACGATTATCAGCGCTTTCTTGTGGCTGAATTTTCATGGTTTGGTGACGAGCTACTATTACGAGTTCCCCTGGTTAACTCCCTTTATGCAATGGCAGGTGTTTGCCGTGGTGGTGTTGAGTTTGGTGATTGGCGTTAGAGCACACCAAACGCCAGAGCGCTATCGTTACTGGGCACCTGCGATGTGGGCAGGTTTGGTCGCTAGCTTGCTGGGCATAGGGTTGATGCCACCCGTGTTGATGTTTGGTGAAACCTTGTCAGAGTGGGCATTGGGGTCATGGATACCCAGTTGGTTACTCTTCCCCTTACCCGCTGTGGTGTTGGCTGTAGCGTTGCAACGCCAGAAGGGGTGGTCGGTGGTCACAGCGGTAGGTGTGGCAGTGTGTGTGTTGCTGTCTATCACGTGGGCGGGTGCACCGACTATCTCGTTGACCTTGGCGTGGTTGCTGGTGGCGTATGCATGGCGTAGTCGCCTGTTGTTTGTGGTGATGCTGCTCGCGCTCTTTGTTGCGCTAGGAAAACTGTATTACGACTTCGATATCAGTCTGAATCAAAAAGCGTTATTACTGGCGTGTAGCGCTGTGGTGCTATTGGTCTATACGTTGTTGTTCCGAGGGACGCTGAAGTCCTTAGCGGCCTTGACCGATACAGAGGCCACTACCCCCACGCCTAAAGGTATGAAGTACTTGCGTCCCGGCCCTGTGATTGCGGTGGGCTTGCTGTTGGTGCTGGGTTTAGCGAATTACAACATCTGGAACAAAGAGCGCATTTTGTCGGATGGCAAGGTGGTGGTGTTGGCATTGGCACCGGTAGACCCGCGCTCATTGATGCAAGGCGATTACATGTCACTGGATTTCCAAGTGACCCGAGAAGCCGATAGATTGAATCGTGGCATACAGCAAGGTGATATGGATGCCTACGAGAGTGATGGTTCTACCGTATGGGCGTGGTTGTCGCCACCGAAAACGGGTGAGATTGCGTGGGAGCTACAAGCATTGCAAAGCTCACGTGATGCAGACAAAGCCTATCAGCATCGTTACGTAGAACTAGAAGACGGTAGCAATCAAAGCCAGATCGTGGACGTAGCCGTGCAACCAGATTGGGTGCTGTTACGCTTAGTGCGTAAGAATGGCCAGTGGGCTCCCGGTACCGATGCCTGGTTCTTCAAAGAAGGCCAAGCTTCTGTCTTTGAGCCTGCGAAGTTTGCTGAATTCCGCGTAGAAAATGGTATTCCACTGCTCAAACATATGCTGGATGAGCAGGGGAAAGTCGTAGCGGCTGAGGATTAGTGGTAGAGGCGGTCGCCGTCGTCGGTGACCAACTCTTCAAAGATCAGGTGCTCGACTTCGGCGTCGTTGCTCCAGAGCACGATCAATGTGATGATTTTGATTTTTTCTAAGGCTATAGGTGATTCATCTATAGCCATAGCGCGCTCGATAATGATCTCGCGCAATGTAGGCGGCAACGCGCCGGATTGCTCTAAAAAGCTGATGAAGCCCAAAGCTTCCTGACCTAAAAACTCGTACTCTAAGTCAGTGTAGACGCGCAGGCTTTGCTGATGATGCAACGCCTGCACTGGCTGGTGCTGAGCAGAAGACTCGTGCAAACCGTGTAACCAGCTCAATGCATCGTTGATTTCATCGTCCTCAAACCCGATAGCGGCCAGCTTGTGTGCTAACACTTCAGCTTTAGGACAGGCCTGTGGGTTGTAATAGTTTTCAAACAGATAGACAAGAATATCGAACATAAAGCGTAGTGCCGTACAGAAATAGGAAGCGCTAAACGAAAGAAGCGAAAAACCTAGTAGCCACTTTACGCTGAATTTTGGGTGGGGGCAAATAGCATTAGGCGTGAAAAGTGGCGTTTAGCAGGCAGTACAGTTGGCTTTGGCCGCCGCATGTTGTTGTCTAGTGTGGTTAATCAGATAATCCAAGAAAACGAGGGAGCGTTGCGGTATGTGTTTACGGCTCGGCAACGCGGCATACATGTTGATCTCACCGGCGCTCCAAGGGTGCAGCACACGCACTAATTCGCCACGGTTTAAGTACGGCGCAGCCAAGCTCAATACCACTGAAGTAATGCCCACACCATTTAAAGTTGCCCTCAGTAGCGTGTCGGTGTGATTGGCAACAATCACAGGGTCTACGGGGAGGCTCAGTCGTTCATCGGGCTTTTCAGGATGACGGAAGATCCAGTTTTCCAAGCGATCAGAGTCGCGCAGACGCAAACAGCGATGTTGGGATAATTCTGTAGGGTGTTGCGGCAATGGGTGACGGGCGGCGTAGTCGGGTGAAGCCACCAAAATAACTTCCGATTGCACAATTTTTCGCGCCACGATGTTGGCGTTTTCTTGCACGCTATTGCCCAACAGGGTGATGTCAAAGTCTTCAATAGGCAGTGCGTATTCGGCGCCAACTTGGATTTCTACGCGTATGTCGGGGTAGGCCAAACAAAAGTCGCCCAAAACGGGGGCGATGACGTGATACGACAAGGCAGGGGGCGCATAGACACGTAGCCTGCCAGCCAGTGCATTGGTGTGGGCACTGACTTGGGCATCGGCTTCTTCAATGTCTTGCAGAATGTGCTGTATACGGGCGAGATACACCTCACCCGCATCGGTTAAGTGAACGCGGCGGGTAGTGCGTTGGAATAACCGTGTTCCTAGATGGCTTTCAAGCTCGGCCACATGACGGGTGACGGCCGAGGGGGACATATTGAGCGAGCGTGCTGCAGCAGCAAAACCACCCTCATTTGCCACGCGTTCGAACACGTGCATAGCGAGTAAACGGCTCATAAATTACCTGTAGCAAAAATTTATTATTTCGTTTTTTGAAATAGTGTATGTCTTTTTGTCTGGTTTATCTGTTTTTTTGGTTGACTTAAAGTGTAGCCATGGATGCAGCGATACAAAGCCAAAGAGCATTCATCCCGTGTGAAGTAGTAGGCTACACGCAAGAAAGGGTAGAGTGAAGTTCTGATTTCAGTCGTGCAAAAAAAGCATTGATGGATTCCGATAAACTCACTTTTCTGCACTTCATGCAAATTCTATAGTGATTCTTATTCTTGATTAGAAAGAACCTATTGAGTGTTCTGGGATGTATCGCACAGAGTCCCCTTAATTATTGGAAATGAAAGGAATCATTATTATGAAACGCACACTACCTGCTTTGAGTCTTGCTGTTGCTACCCTGTTTGCTGGCCAAGCGATGGCTTTGAATGTAAATACCACACCAACACGTGCCGATGTACAGGCTGAATTGGCTCAAGCAATCAATGCGGGCGACATGTTGTCTGGCGACTCTAGTCAAACACTGCGTGAGATGTACCCTGCTGTATACCCCGCTCAACCAGCAGCAGTAAAAACACGTGCTGAAGTACGTGCTGAACTGGAACAAGCGGTACGTGAAGGTAACGTAGTACCAGGCGAATCTAGCGCCCGCTTGAATGAAATGTACCCTGCGTTGTACCCAGCCGCTCATCAAGATGTCGCAGCGAAGTCCCGCACTCAAGTACAAGCGGAATTAGCAGAAGCAATTCGTGCTGGTGATATGGTGTCAGGCCAGTCCAGCCAAACACTGAACCAGATGTACCCACAGCAATACCCAACTAACTCCTAATGGTTAGGAAGTGGTGCCAGATTATAGCGAGCCTTTAAGGCTCGCTTTTTTGCGTGGGGGGTTCGGGCCTAGACCATAGCCATAGCAGCACGCATAACATGCAGCTTATGGCGATTAGGCTAATCCCCCAGTGGGGTGCTAGCCAGAGTAATAACACAGCACACACGCTCATGCTAACGAGTGCTGTCCACTTGGCTTTTCGAGTGACCAGCCTGCCGTTTTGCCAGTTGTGCAAGGAGGGACCAAAGAGGCGGTGATTCATGAGCCATTGATGAAAGCGAGGCGAGCTGCGTGCTGCCGCCCACGCCGAAATCAGCACAAACACCGTGGTAGGCATCCCCGGCACAATGACCCCAATGATCGCTAACGCAAAGCTGCACACTGCCAGAATGAACCAGCATGCACGCAAAAAAACGGATTGTGCACGCTGGTCAGAAGGCGGGGGCGCAGGGGGCTGAGTCATAAGTCATCAGGTGATACGTGTACCACCAGGCAGGGTTCGTAATAGGCGAGCCAATAACCACGACAGCATAAAAACCGCAAATGCCATCAAGGGTGTCTGCCAGACTATACCGGTTTGCGCTTGGTATAAACCAGTTTGTTGTGCCAGATCTAAAAAGATAGGATGCACCAGATAAATCCCGAAGGTGAAGGGCGCCAACATGCGCAGTTGTGGCAGGCGGGGGCGATCTAGTATGAGTTGAAATACAGCGAACGACATCACTGGCACGGTAAGGCTGAAGGTGTCGTAAAAGTAGGTGCTGAAATAGTCTTCCGAGGACAACAGCGTTGTACCGACTACCGTGGCAGCAATACTGGCCGCCAGCACCCAGCCGGGGTAGGGAATCACCACGCGACGCTCGAACATCATGCGTCCAGCCAAGAAGTAGCTAATGTAGGGCAGAAACCAGAGCAGGAAAAAGCCGTAGCTATTGTCTTGGGTCTCGCGGTACAGGCTTTGCAGCATGGCGAGCACCAGCATGAACAACAAAATATAGCGGCTTTGGCGTGGGGTGCAGTGTTGGTATAGCAAGCGCAGGTAGGGGGCGAACAAGTACAGCCCTACCAACATATATAAGTACCACAAATGATAGTAGGGCTCGCCGCTGGTGGCTTTGCGTAACCAGGCTTGGGCATCCATGGGCACACCTTGTTGGTGATACATCCATGCACCCCAAAACAGATAAAACACCGACCAAAACAGCAGCGCTGGCAAGATGCGGCGGCCGCGCTTTTTGTAGAACTCCCCAAAGCCTTCGCGTTTGGCAGGGTCTAGCAACAGCACGCCACTGACCATCACGAAAATAGGCACGCACCAGCGGGTAGCGGCATCGTATAGGTTGGCCCAGAACCAGTTTTGTGTGCCGTAATCGGTGGTAGTGGTTAGGGGGACGGCTGCACAGTGCAAGAGCACGACGGCCAAGGCGGCCATCCAGCGGGCAGTATCCAGTTTGGCGTAGTCAGCGTTGGAATAGGTCATAACGGCTAGGTGCAAACTCCATACCCATCACCTTAACAAAAAGGGTTGGACTACACAAAAGCCCGAAGGTTGCTGATCGTAGGTAGCCCTAGATGTTCATATGAACATTTTTACCGTCATAAAAGGTTCATATGGTAGTAATCCGAGCGTAATTTTCGTTTTTTACACTGCTGAGTATTCAAATGAAAGGCAATGCAGTGTTATGAATCTTTCGGTTCGACAAGGTGGGATTGTGGAGTTGTTACGCGTGCAGGGGGCGGTGTCCGTGGATGGACTCGCCACGCACTTTAGCGTGACGCCGCAAACCATCCGACGGGATCTGAATGCACTTTATGAAGCCAACTTAGTGCGTCGCCGTCATGGTGGTGCTGAGTTAGCAGGCCATGAACGCAACGTGTCGTTCCAGACGCGACGCATCACCCACTTTCAAGCCAAAGTACAAATAGGCCGAGCGGTGGCCGCGTTGATCCCGGACGGTGCTAGCGTGTTGCTGGGGTTTGGGACGACGCCTGAGCAAGTGGCCTTGGCCTTGGTGGAGCATCAAGAACTTACCGTAGTCACCAATAACCTTAGTGCAGCGATGCCACTAAGTCAGAATCCCAGCAACAGGGTGGTGGTTGCCGGTGGCGTATTGCGCCAGCCTAATCCAGAGATTCTGGGTCCAGAGGCTGAGCGTTTATTCAATAGTTTCAAGGCGGATTTTGGGGTATCAGGCGTAGGCGGTTTTGACCTAGAAGGGGCGCTGCTGGATTTTGATATTGCTGAGTCTGATTGCCATAAAGCCCTGCGCGGTAATTGTCGCACCCGTATCTTGGTGTTGGATCACTCCAAGTTTGGACGGTTGGCGGCGGTACGCAGCGGGTCCGTAGACGATATAGATGTGCTGGTGACAGACCTGCCTTTGCCCGAGGGTTACAGGCAGCGTATGCCAGCGCACGTACACATAGTAATAGCCAGTGAGGGTGCAGCATGAGTCAAGCCGCCATTCAATTGCAAGGTATAGGCAAATCGTGGGGGGATCATGCGGTACTTAAGCATATAGATCTTTCTATTCCAGAAGGGCAGTTCACCGCATTGTTGGGGCCATCAGGCTGCGGCAAGTCTACCTTGCTGCGCATTATCGCCGGATTAGAACAGCCCACTACAGGTAGGTTGCTGATTGATGGGCAAGATGCGACGTATCAAGAACCAGCTCAGCGCGGGCTGACTATGGTGTTTCAGTCGTACGCGCTGTTTCCGCATTTAAGTGTGGCGCACAACATTCTGTTTGGGTTGCAAGTGCGTCGTGTGAGCAAGGCTGATCAACACAAGCGCTTGCAAGAAGCCTTGGCACTGACGAATTTGGAAGGTTTAGAACATCGCCGACCCGCACAGTTATCGGGCGGACAGCGTCAGCGTGTGGCCTTGGCTCGCAGCATTGTGTCGGGTCACCGTATTTGTTTGATGGATGAGCCGCTGTCTAACTTGGATGCCAAATTACGCCACAGCGTGCGCCATGAAATCCGCGCATTACAGCAGCGGTTGGGTTTAACGGTGGTGTATGTCACGCACGATCAAACCGAAGCCATGGGTATGGCAGATCAGGTGGTGTTGCTGAATGCAGGCAGCATTGCCCAGCAAGGTTCTGCACAAGAACTCTACCAAGAACCTAACAGCATGTTCACAGCAGGTTTTATAGGTAGCCCACCCATGATGCTGATCCATAGCGACTTTGTGCCACTGTCATTGTGGCCCACACGCTATGGCTTTGATTTGCCTCATCGGGTGTCCATTGGGGTACGCCCCGAACAATTGCAGTTGCACGAACCCACCCCTGAAAGTGTGGGGGTTACGGTCGTGCACCACGAGTTTCAAGGTGCTGATGCCTATGTGTATGTACGTCTTAAAGATGGCAATACCTTGATTGTGCGCGCGCCGCACAGCCGACGCTTTATGGCAGGAGAGCGTTGTGGATTGAGTTGGAATCCTGCACATGCTTTTTACTTCAGTCAGGACACCGGGGCGCGTTTGCAGCTGGCCTCGCCCGTGCTGGCCGATTAACGTTTAAGAGAGATAGCTATGTTGAAAAAATTTGTGATGACTACCTCTAGTGCATTGTTGATGGGTCTAAGCGCCCAAGCGCTGAGTGCGGTAGAGCTGACCATGTACTACCCCATTTCGGTAGGTGGTCCGTTGACCGAAGTGGTGGATGGCATGATTAACGATTTCCAAGCCGAAAACCCAGACATCAAAGTGAAAGCGGTGTATTCCGGTAACTACGATGAAACGCGTGTGCGGGCGTTGTCAGCCTTGCGTGCGGGCGAGCCTGTGCAATTGTCGGTGTTGGGTGCGTTGGATACGCATGACTTGGTTGACCAAGGTTTGGTAGAGGCCTTTAGCGATGTAGCGCAAGGCGACCAAAACAAAGCCTGGTTGAGCAGTTTTTACCCTGCATTGATGGCAAACGGTACCTTGGATGGCAAGGTATGGGGCATTCCGTTCCAGCGTTCTACCATCGTGATGTTCTACAACAAAGACATGTTCCGCGAAGCAGGTCTGGACCCAGAACAGCCACCAAAAACACGCGCTGAAATGGTGGAAGCGGCTCAAAAACTGACTACCGACAAACGTTACGGTTTGATGATCCCGTCCACAGGTTACCCCTACTGGATGTTCCAAGCGCTGGCTTTGCAAAATGGCCATCAACTGATGAATGAAGACGGTACGGAAGTCTACTTCAATGACCCTAAAGCCGTAGAAGCGTTGCAGTTCTTCCAAGATTTGGCACAGAAGTACAAAGTCAGCCCAGCAGGCACCATTGAGTGGGGCACACTGCGCCAAGCCTTTGTACAAGGCCAAACAGCCATGATGTGGCACACCACGGGCAACCTGACAGCGGTGAAAAACGAAGCACCGTTTGAGTTTGGTGTAGCCATGTTGCCGGCTAACGAAACGGCAGGTTCACCAACAGGCGGCGGTAACTTCTACCTGTTTAAAGGTGCGAGCGACGAGCAGAAAGCAGCTGCTGTAGAGTTCGTGCGTTGGATGACAGCGCCTGAACGTGCAGCGAAATGGTCGATGGCAACGGGTTATGTGGGTGTGAGCCCAGCGGCCTACGAAACACAGGCGCTGCAAGACTACGCCAAGACTTTCCCACAAGCGACCGTGGCACGTGACCAATTGGCAGTAGCTTCCCCTGAGTTTGCTACCTACGAAACCGCCCGTGTGCGTGAGTTGTTGTCCAACGCTGTGCAGTCTGCGCTGACACAGAGCAAAACACCGCAAGCGGCTTTGGATGAAGCACAAACAGCGGCTGATCGCTTGCTGCGTCCATTTAACTAAGCTGGAACACAGATGAAACCATTGCGTGTGTTGCGAAAGGAATCGGTGTTTGCCTACTTGCTGCTTACACCCTTGTTGGTACTGTTAAGTGTGTTTGCCTTTATTCCTGCGCTGCACACGTTATGGGCAAGTCTGCAAAGTAAGGGGACGGCCCGCCGTGCCTCGCAGTTTGTGGGCATGGACAACTACGACGCCATGCTGGCAGACCCTACCTTCTGGTTGGTACTGAAAAATAACCTGTGGTACGCCGCTGTCACGATTCCAGTGTCTATCGCTTTGGCGTTATTGATGGCGTTGTGGGCAAACCGTGCCATGAGCATGCGGGCGTGGGTGCGCTGTGCGTACTTCACGCCCACCATGCTTCCCATGATTGCAGCCGCTAACTTGTGGTTGTTCTTCTATACCCCTGATCTGGGTTTGTTAGATCAGATCATGAAGTGGTTTGGCGGCGGTTCTACCAACTGGCTGGGTCAACCACAGACGGCGTTAGGCGCAGTGATGGTGGTGACCATCTGGAAAGAAGCTGGTTTTTTCATGATTTTCTATCTGGCAGCGTTGCAAACAGTGCCACCTGAACTGCGCGATGCTGCACGTTTGGAAGGCGCGAGCCGCTGGCAGTACGGCAGACGTGTGTTGTTGCCGTTGTTAGCACCCACGACGTTGTTCATTCTGATTAATGCGTTGATCAACTCGGTGAAGCTGGTGGATCACCTGTTCATTCTGACCAAGGGCGGCCCAAATAACGCGTCCAAATTACTGTTGTATTGGATATGGGAAACCGCATTTGCCTACATGGATACGCCTAGTGCGGCGGTGCTGACCGTGATTCTGTTAGGTGGTTTAGGGCTGATCGCCATTCTTCAATTCCGTTACGCTGAAAAGCGTGTGCACTACCAGTAACCATGATGACTACTGTGTACCCTATTCGTAGTACCCCCGCCTGGCGTCGCGCCATTACCGCTTTCCCGTTGGAAAATGTGGGGGCGTATTTGTTGGCCTTGTTGTGGATATCCCCCTTGTTGTACGCCTGCTGGGCAGCGTTTAGGGACCCTTCCGCGGCCTTGTCGTTAGACATGATGCAGGGCTGGACCTTAGAGAATTTCAGTGCAGCATGGGCGCGTGCGCCGTGGCTACGCTATGTGTTTAATACCACCTTGTTGGTGCTGACTATTTTGGTGGGGCAGTTGGTGATTTGTACCTTGGCTGCCTACGCCTTTGCTCGATTCAAGTTCTTTGGCAGCCAGTTCCTGTTTATGTTGTTGCTGTTGCAGCTGTTTATCTTGCCCGAAGTGCTGATTGTGGAGAATTTCCGTATGGTGTCGGTGTTGGGGTGGACAGACACTGTGTGGGGTATGGGTGTGCCCTATATGGCCAGTGCGTTTGGGGTGTTCTTGTTGCGTCAGGCGTTTAAGCAAGTACCACGCGAACTAGAAGACGCTGCACGCTTAGAAGGGTGTTCTAGATTGGGTGTGCTGTGGCGCGTGTATGTGCCGTTGGTCAAACCGGTGTACTTGGCCTATGCCTTGGTGTCGGTGTCGTCGCACTGGAATAACTTTTTGTGGCCGTTGGTGGTAAGCAGCTCAGAGCACACTCGCCCGTTAACGGTAGGGTTGTCGCTGTTCGGTGCGCCAGAAAGTGGGGTCAGCATCTCGTTGATTAGTGCTGCCACCCTGATGACTATTTTCCCGTTGTTAGTAGGCTTTTTACTGTTCCAAAAGCAATTTATGCAGGCGTTTCTGCGTGCTGGTATACGTTAAGGACGTGTTATGAAAATCATCCATCTCTCCGATCTGCACATTACGCCCGCAGGAAAAAGCTTATTTGGTGAAGACCCTAGCGAGCATTTGTCGCAGTGCATAGACCACATCAATAGACATCACGCCGATGCACAGTACTGTGTACTGACAGGGGATCTTACGCATGCGGGCCACCCTTTGGCCTACCAGCGTTTGGCAGAGTGCTTAACGGCCTTGAAGATGCCTGTGCGCTTTTTGATGGGCAATCACGATGATCGCGCCGCGTTTGCCGAGGTGTTTACCCAGCAGCCTTCAGAAGTGGCTGGTTTTGTGCAGCATGCTGAAGTGTTAGGCGACTACGAAGCCTTGTATTTGGACACGCTACAAGACGGTTATACCGATGGGTATTTGTGTGAGCAGCGTTTAATGTGGCTAGAGCAGAAGTTAGCTGCTGCTACTCGCCCTATCTTGCTGTTCTCGCACCATCCTATGCCTATGCTGCAGTACCCATCCATGGATTGGCTGCGTTTAAGCAATGCCGAGCAAGTCTTGCCGCTGTTAAAGCGCTGTACACAGCCGGTGCATTTGTTCTCTGGGCATGTGCATCGTTGTTCGGCTGGGATGTGGAACGGTATACCGTTCTTCACCGTAAACGGTACTAATCACCAACATGAGTTGGACCTAAACACGCCAGGGGCAGCAACGTCTACCTTTGAACCGGCAAGTTACGCTGTAATCTTGCCCCATGCTGAAGGCGTCACCGTGCACTTCCAGCCCTTTGGCTACGATGACTCCGTACGTTTTCCGTATACCGGCAGTTTAGATGCCTTGAAGTGCAGGCATGTTTAAGCGTGTGATGCAGCCTAGCCTTTACAGCTAGGCTGTTGTGTGTGGATGGCCCAAAACACTTAGGCGGCGTGGCGTTGTATCAGTTGCTGCAATTGTGTTTGGCTCGTCGCACCGATCATCTTATCGATGACCTGCCCATCTTTAAACAGCAGTACAGTGGGGATGCTTTGCACACGGAACTGGCTCGCCAATTCGGGCACGGCATCAATGTCCACTTCTGCAAAGCTTGCTTGCTCATGTAGTGCTGTTGCTGTCTGTTGGAAAATGGGGGCCATCATGCGACAAGGGCCGCACCACTCAGCCCAAAAACGTACAGCATGTAAGCCGGGCGCTTGGGTGATGAGTTGATCGAAATTGTGGGTGTTTACGTCTTGAACCATGATGGCCTACCTTACTCAACAAGAATGAAATTCGGACGCTAGCATTGCCGTGTCAGCAGAAGAGTCTGCATGTTTCATTCATTCAATAAATTAATTGAATGATAGTGAAAAGTACAATCTAGGTCAATTCAAGTAGGCATTGAGGTGTTCTATACGGCAATCTGTCGCATAATAGCTTTTGTACTAGGCGTAGCAGAATTTACCCATTTGCGAAGTGCTTGCAGGGCAGGCATGGCATAACAACTAGGAGCAGAATTATGATGTTCAGACGTGACCCTTTTCATATTCTAGAAGCGTATATTCAGTCTGTTGGGGATATGCAGCAAAACTATGCTCAGCTGAAAACTGCACTGCAAAACATCAACAACATCATTGATTTTGCCGAGCACAAAGTGGGTGCTGCGCTGGAGGCTGAACAGGCTGAGGAAATCAGTGAAGTAGGTTTGCAGTGGTTGGAAGGTGTACATCAGGGCGGCAATATGGATACGCTGCGCGACCAGGCCAAACAAGCGCTGGATTAATCAGACTGCGTACGGCTACACCAAGAATAACGCCCCTGACGGGGCGTTTTTTTATGGCATAACTAGCAGAGTGATATCTACATCCAGTTAAAAGCGATCCACCCTAAACGGATGTATATCCACAGGTAAATGCTCGCGGCAAATCAATCTGGCAATCAGTTCTCCGGTAATAGGGCCTGTGGAAAAACCAATGTGGCCATGTCCGAATGCACACAGCACGTGTTGATGGCGCGGAGCAAAGCCCAATACCGGCAAGCTGTCGGGGGTAGAGGGCCTATTGCCAGACCATAGTTGTGAGGTATCCATACTGGGGGCGAGCCCCAAGGCTTCGCGAGCAGCAGGGTATAGCCGCTCAAGTTGAATAGGGTTCGCACGACTTTGTGGGTGTGCGAGTTCAACGCCGCTTAGTAAGCGCAATTGATCTTGCATAGGGGCAGCCACGTAGCCTGCCGCCACGTCGTACACCGCACGCCGTAAGGCTGGGCCTTCGGGCATAGGTAGGCTGACGTGATAGCCACGTTCTGCCACCAGCGGAATACGGTAGCCCAGTTGTTGGCACAGATGCGCACTTAAGGCTCCCGCTGCAAGCACCACAGTTTGGCTCTTGTAATGCTGCTGTTTACCGTACAGCTGCACGTAGCCTTCGGCGGTATGTAGCTGTTGTATTTGATCGTTTACCCATCGGCCACCTTGTTGCTGGAATAGCTGTTGGTAGGCCAAGAGTAACTCACCAGGTGTGGCGACTGTAGCGGTTTCCGTTAGCCAAATAGCACGGTGAAACGGGTGTTGAATCGCAGGTTCTAGCTCACGTAAGGCATGCGTATCCAGCACGTCGAATTTCACGCCATGACGTTCAAACAGCAGGCGATCGGCCTCGCTACCGGCAAAGCCTTCTGCACTTCTATATAAGCGTAGCCAGCCTTCTTGGCGTATGAGGTGCTCGCTGCTGGTACGTTGCGCCCACTTTTGGTGGTAACTCAGTGCCGTGGCAGTAAAAGGGGCGAGTGCGGCTACGGTTTGTTCGCGTCGCGTCGTGTTGGCGTTCGCCATAAAGCGCAGCAGCCATGGCGTTAGAAAAGGTAGATTGCCATAGCGTATACGCAAGCCGTTATCGCGGTTCAGCGCGTAGCGTGGCAAATGCTTCCAGATACCCGCGCTGGCCATGGGAAAGATAGAGCCATTGCTGATGACGCCGGCGTTGCCAAAACTGGCTTTGTCGCGTTCGTCGCCCGCATCAATAATAGTGACAGATAGCCCACGCTCTTGCAGCGCCAAGCCGCAGGCAGTGCCAACCATGCCGCCACCAATAATGGTGACGGCAGGAGAAGATGAGTAGGGATCCATAGCGGGTGGCTTAGAACACGACGTCCGAAGGGATATCGCTAGGCTCAATGCCCGCTAACTTCAAGCTGTCTAGAATCCAGCCGCTGATTTGGCCCAGATCACGGTTGTAATCTACCCAAACGTTTAAGAAGTCACGCCAGTCGGTATTGGTCTCTTTGGCAAAGGCCAAGTTAGAGGTCAACCCTACGATAGGGTCAGTCAGCATAGAGAACTTGCCGATGCTAGGGTTCTTTTTCACGGCGGTCAGACCCAGCAGCACAGCGAACACAGCGCAGTCTACTTTCTTGCTTTGCAGCGCTAGCATCACTTCATCGCGTGTCGCGAAGGCGGTAATTTGGGCTTGTGGTGCATAGCGGCGTGCGGCCATTTCTTGTGTGGAACCCAAGTCTACGGCGATGCGCACTTCAGGCTTGTTTAGGTCTGCCCATTTACTGGCTTGAACACTTTCCTGCGCCACAATGCCGTAGGGGTGCAGATACGTGGGGTGCGAGAAACCAATGGATAACGCGCGTTGTGGGGTGGGGGTGAGCGCCATCGCCAAGTCCACTTTGCCGGTTTGCAGCTGTATCACCGAGTTGCCGTAGGTGGAATCCACATATTCCAGTTCCACATCCAGAATCTTGGCGATGTCTTTAGCCATTTCTACCGATGCACCCGACCACTCTTTGGTAAAGGGGTCACGGGTGAAGTACGGAGGCTCACCTACCAGCGCTGCAATGCGTAGTTTCTTGGTGCGACGAATACGCTCCAGTGTGGACTCGGTGCCTGAGGGGGCGGACTGAGCACTTGCACTGGCAATAGGTAGGCTCAGACCTAGAGCGGAAGCGGCGGCCAGCTTAGCAAGTTGGCGACGGGACATCTGATGGGGCGCATCGTTATTGTAGTGGTCCATGGTTGTCTCCTAGAGGACTGGTTACAGCGTGGTGTTGATCCCGTTGATGGGCAAAATCAAGAATGGTTTCTATGCGTTGAGCAATGTGTAGCAAAGCATGGTCTTGGTGGTGCTTACCCAGCAGTTGTATGCCCATAGGTAATCCTTCCTCGCTGATTGCACTAGGCAAAGCGATGGCAGGTTGTCCGCTTAAGTTGGCAATGGCATTGAGGTTGGGTTGGGTAAGAAAGTAGAAGGTGTCTACGTGATTCAACGGACCGGCTACCGCCGTGGCTCCCGGCAGTAGCAAAGCATCTACCGCTTGTAAGCTATGTTCTAAGGCTTGGGTCAGTCGTAACTTGTCTTGTGTGGCTTGTAGATAGGCACTGGCAGGGATGTTTTCCCCTACTAAAACTCGACCTCTGAAAATTTGACCGTATGCCTCAAAGTGTTGGCGTACTTTAGGGCCAAATACGTAAGCCACCTCGGCCATCATTAAGAGTGCGCTGCTGGTGTGCAGTGCTTCTAAACTAGGAAGGGACACCGGTACTATCTCTACACCTGCGCTTTGCAACTGTTGTTGTACCCCTTCCATCATGTTGTGTACTTCGGGCTGTAGTAAGGCTTTCAGCCCCCAGTGACTGGTAGGGATCCCTAACCGTATGGGGCGATTGGGCGCAGCAGAGCGTGTAGCCTGTGGGCACAATGCTGTGAAAATTCGCTCGCAGTCTTCCACGCTATGCGCCAAAGGCCCAGCATGGTCCAGACTCACGCTGAGCATACGTACACCGTCCAAGGGCACCGCACCATAGGTGGGTTTTAGTCCCACTAGGCCACAGTTTGTACTGGGTGATCGTATAGAGCCTGCCGTGTCTGTACCAATAGAGGCCAGACAGAGCTCGGCTGCTACGGTGGTGCCAGAACCGCTAGATGATCCACCCGGAAAGTAACCGGCTTTCCAAGGGTTGGTAGCAGGGGGAACTGGTAGGTCAAAGGAGGGGCCGCCAAACGCGAACTCATGGCAGTTGGCTTTGCCCAGAATGATGGCACCAGCAGCGCGTAACCGTGCCACAGCGGTTGCATCTTGCGTGGCTGCAGGTTGATGTTGCTGTGAGAATGAACCGCCACTGGTTTTCATCCCTGCTACATCCATGTTGTCTTTGATGGATAGGCTTACGCCAAACAGCGGGGGTAAGGCATTAGGGTGGGTGTCCAGCTGTTGCTGCTGTAGTGCCGCTTGTTTCAAGGCGCTGTCAGCATGCCAACTGATGTAGGCGTGCAAATGTGGCTGTTGCTCGGCAATGCGATCCAACTGTGTTTGCACCACATCGGTGATACGTAGTTGGCCACTGCGGTAGGCGTTCTGTAAGGCGGCAATATGGCGAGGAATCATGACGTAGACTCCAATACCGATTGCACAGCAATAGGGTTCGTAGGCGTGTGTGTTTGGTGTGCAATCAGTTGGGCAATGAGTTGCAGTCCGCGCTGGAACTCTAGCGTTTCTTCGGCACTAGCCGCATCCGGTAAAACAGTTTCTAGTACCGTGTGTGGAGGTGTTTCAGACATGAGCACCTCGCTGGCTAGCATGGTGGAAGTGGCTAAGAAACGCTTGGGTAGCGGGTTGCTGCGGGCTGTCTATCAGCTGTTTTGCAGGCCCTTCCTCTACCACCACACCGTCTTTCATGAATAGCACTCTATCGGCCATTTCACGGGCAAATTCTATTTCGTGCGTGACGATCACCATGGTCATTCCTTCTTGGGCCAAGGTACGCATCACATTAAGCACTTCACCTACTAGTTCAGGGTCTAGTGCCGAGGTGGCTTCGTCAAACAGCATCACGCTAGGTTGCATTGCCAAGGCACGTGCAATGGCAACACGCTGTTTTTCACCACCCGATAAACGGTTGGGAAAGAACTCAGCCTTGTGTAGTAGCCCCACTTTTTCTAGCAAAATTTTCGCTTGCTCAGCGGCTTGTGCGCGACTGTGTTTGCGCACGGTGATGGGGCCTTCCATCACGTTTTGCAGCACGTTCATGTGAGGGAACAGGTTGAAGTGCTGAAACACCATGCCGGTAGAGGTGCGAAAGCAGGCTTGTTCAGCATCGCTGGGTTGGCGCTTTTTTTGGCTGAAGTCAAAGTGTATGTCGCCTACTTGTACTGTCCCGCCATCGGGCTGTACCAGTAGGTTTAAACAGCGCAACAAAGTGGATTTCCCGGATCCTGATGGGCCTATCAGGGCCAGTACGGCTCCCTTAGGCACCTCTAAGGAAATATCCTTAAGCACCACGTTGTCACCATAGGCTTTACGCAGATTTCGTACATGAATCATGGTCGTGCTCCCTAGTTGCTGCGAGCCAAACGGTTTTCAATGTGCTGCACCAGCAGGGTGGCTGGGAACAGTACAACGAAATACGCCAAGGCCACCACGGTATAGACCTCTAGTGGGCGGTAGGTTTCGTGTGCAATAAGCTGCCCTTGATACACCAAGTCGGGTACAGCCAGCACCGACACCAACGAGGTGTTTTTCAGCTGCAAAATAGACTGGTTCATCAACGGTGGGATCATGCGTTTGAACGCTTGTGGCAAGATCACACGGCGTAAGGCTTGCCACTTTCGCATGCCTAGTGCTTTGGCAGCTTCGACTTGCCCGGGGTCAATAGACACAATCCCCGCACGGATGATCTCCGAGTAGAAGGCTGCGCCATACAACGACAGGGCGAGTAGCGCCGCCATAGGGGCTGACAGATTGATGTCAATCAGTACGGGTAGGGCGTAGTAGAACCAGATCAAGATGACCAGAAACGGGGTGCATCGAAATAGCTCTACGGCTCCGCGTAGCGGGATGCCCAAGGCACGTGGGCTGCTGATGCGACCTAGTGCGACAAACAAACCCAGCACTAGCCCGAAGGCAATGCTGAGCACGGTATAAAACAAGGTGTATTCCAAACCTGCCAGCAGGATTTCCTTGTAGCGCCAGACCTGGCTGAAGTCCCATTGATACATAGGCCTATAGCTCCGTATTACGGCAAACAGAACGGAAAAAAGCGGCGATTACCCTAGACGTAAACCGCCATCTATAGAAAGTTTCTGACCGGTCACATAGCGGGCGTGCGAACTCAGCAAATACGCTACTGCGCCAGCTACGTCATCAGGTTGGCCAAAACGTCCTAGAGGGGGCATGGGCAAGCGATTTTGCCAGTCTACCTGTGGATAACGTTGGCTGTCTTTGAGGGTATAGCCAGGTAATACACAGTTGACGGTCACGCCCGTAGCGGCTAGTTCGGCGGCAAGGCTCATGGCCAAGGCTTCAGCAGTGGCTTTGGCGGCAGCGGTGAGGGGGTAGAGTTCACCCGGTTTGAAGCGGTGCGCCACAAAGGAGCTAGTGAGCACGATGCTGCCACAGGAGGATTTTTCTAAATACGGTCTAGCGCTTTGTACTAGCTCAAGAAATGCCCCTGCCATGCTTTGTACGGCTTCGGCTAAGTCTAGAGACGACGCTTCTTGTAGGTTTTTCTTGCTGGCATGGCCGGCGTTACTGACCAGTTGATCTACGGTGCCAAAGGTTTGCACACAAAACTCGACGATGCGACGTGCTTGTTGGGGCTGGTTCAGGTCAGCAAAGTAGCATTCTGATTTAGCACCTAAGGCGCGTACGCTGTCTAGCACGTGTTGCATGGCTTGTTTGCTACTGTCATCAGCGCCACGCGAATGTAAGAGAAGGGAGGTGTGTTCAGAGGCGAGGGTACGAGCGATGGCCGCACCAATACCTGAACCAGCACCCGTAATGAGGATGACTCTATGTTGTTCCATGTTGCTCCACCGTTGTTATACCTGTATTCAGGTTTTCTTATATCTATGTCGATAAGAATTTTATTAGGGCAGCATAGCATGGAGCCTATGCTTGCAGAAGTGGTGGTGCGTAAATAAATGCTTCGAGTTTACGGCGTAAAAAAAGCCGGGAATCTGGTGGATTTCCCGGCTAGTTATCAGGCGTTTATTTCAGTAATCGCCACTGACCATCTTTCACGATGATCATCTCACGACCACGCTCATCAAAGCCGCTGTGATCTTCAGGCGTCATGTTGTACACACCCTGTGTGGCCACAAGCTCCGTGGTTTGTTCCAGAGCATCACGCAAGGCAGCGCGGAACTCAGGCGTACCGGGTTGCGCTTTTTGTGCGGCAACAGGGATCGCTTTTTCTAGCAACAAACCAGCATCAAATACGTTGGCACCAAACGTAGCTGGGGCTTCACCGTATTTGGCGGTGTAACGGTCAATGTAGTCTTGAGCAATTGCTTTAGACGGGTTGCTGTCGTCGATTTCAGGCAGCACCAACATCAAGCTAGCAGCCAACACTGTACCTTCTACTTCAGGGCCACCCAGCGACAAGAATGCAGGCAGTGCCGCACCGTGAGTTTGGTAGAACTGGCCTTCGTAGCCCAGTTTTGCCAAGGTTACTTGTGGCAGCACAGCGGCAGCGCCAGTACCTGCGATCAGCACGGCATCAGGCTTAGCGGAGAACACTTTCAGTGCTTGGCCAGTTACCGAGTTGTCTGAACGTACATAGCGTTCGGTAGCGACAATCTCAATACCGTTTTCAGCAGCCAGTTGGTTAAACACGTTCAACCAGCTTTCGCCGTAGGCATCGTTAAAGCCAATGAAACCTGCGGTTTTAACGCCGTTGTCCACCATGTGTTTAACCAATGCAGATCCGATGATGTCATCGTTTTGAGTGGTTTTGAAAATCCACTTTTTCTCTGGTGTCATGGGCAAGATCACGGCTGCAGCACCCACGGGTGACAAAATCGGTGTACCGGATTCTGCAGCAAAAGGGATCAAGCTAATCGCATGCGGTGAGCCAGTAGGCCCAATCAACGCATCGATTTGGTGCTCGGAGATCAGCTTGCGGAAAGCCGTCACCGTTTGGTTGGTGACGCTAGCATCGTCCAACGCAATGTATTCGATATCCAGATCGCCAGCTTTCTGAGGGAGCAGAGGAACCGTATTGTTTTGCGGAATGCCAACCATGGCGGTAGAGCCAGTGGAGGAGGTAATGACCCCTACCTTGACTTGGGCAGAGGCGATGGGTGATTGCAGAGCAAAAGCAGTAGCCAGAGTCACCAGCAAGGTACGCAGTAGCATGAGTTCCTCGTAGAGAAAGCGGGATAGATATGGGCAGTAGGAATGCGATTTCCCACTTCAAGCTAACGATTTTAACGCATAACCTGCGTTGCTTTGGTCTTTAGCGTAGTCTCGCTAGGGTTAGCACGGGATATAAGGTGTAGATGTTGCAGGAATGTGTGGAAATTTGGGTTTCTTAGGCCGATAGAGCTACATATATGCATGGTTACTACGTGCTCGCTAATGGAGTATTTCCGCAATCCCCAGCGAGTGCAATGAATACAGCGCTAAAACGAAAAAACCTCTGGCAAAACACCAGAGGTTTTCAGCTCTCTACGCCAGTGTTTTCACACTGGCGTGTAGGTAACAGCAGTGCCGTAAATTACAGCATTTCCACGGCGATAGCGACGGCTTCACCACCACCAATACACAGAGAAGCAATACCGCGTTTCAGGCCTTTGTGTTTCAACGCGCCTACCAGTGTTGCGATCAAGCGAGCGCCGGATGCACCAATAGGGTGACCCAATGCTGTCGCACCACCGTGAACGTTCACTTTGTCGTGAGGGATGTTCAGCTCTTTCATGGCAGCCATGGTGACTACGGCGAAAGCTTCGTTGATTTCAAACAGGTCTACGTCTTCAACTTTCCAGCCGGTTTTTTTCAGCAGTTTTTCAATCGCGCCTACAGGAGCGGTAGTGAACCATTCTGGTTCATGCGCAAACTGTGTGTGGCCTACGATTTTTGCCAAAGGTTTGACACCCAGCTCGCCAGCGGTAGACGAACGCATCAACACCATAGCAGCAGCACCATCCGAAATGGAGGATGAGGTAGCAGCAGTGATGGAACCGTCTTTTTTGAAGGCAGGACGCAGGGTTGGGATTTTTTCAGGCATAGCACGTTGAGGTGCTTCGTCTGTATCCACAACGGTGTCGCCTTTGCGGCCAGCAATGGTTACGGGTGTAATTTCAAACGCAAAGCTGCCATCTTTGCTGGCTTCTGTAGCACGGCGCAGAGATTCTAGGGTGAAGGCATCTTGTTCTTCACGGGTGAATTGGTATTTGTCTACGCAGCTTTCTGCAAAAACACCCATCGCTGTACCTTTTTGGTACGCGTCTTCTAGGCCGTCCAATGCCATGTGGTCATACACGGTGGAGTGACCATAACGGTAGCCTTGACGACCACGCAGCAACAGGTAAGGAGCATTGCTCATGCTTTCTTGACCGCCAGCAACGACGACGTCAGCACTGCCACCTACCAGCATATCGTGGCCAAACATGGCAGCACGCATACCGGAACCACACACTTTGTGGACGGTGGTTGCACCTACGCTTTTCGGCAGACCCGCACCAATAGCGGCTTGGCGTGCAGGCGCTTGGCCTTGGCCAGCTTGCAGTACGTTACCCATGATCACTTCGTCGATCAGGGCAGAATCAATACCAGCGCGCTCTACAGCGGCTTTAATGGCAGCCGCACCCAGTTCGTGAGCGGCTAGGGAAGAAAGACTACCCATCATGGCACCCATAGGGGTACGGGCAATCGAAGCAATCACAACAGGATCTGACATGGCAAGAGCTCCTCGGGTTGTTGTAGTCAGGTTGATGTCACACCATTATCCATTAAATTGCTGCACTGCGGCAATTATCTAATCGCTTAGTAAGGGGATAGGGATAAATATTCTCTAATCTGCCCTGTGCGACACGCTCGCGGCATTGATTCCACCAGTGCGCATCCAGCAATTCTGCATGGTACTTTTTGAAGGCTTCTTTGATACGCGGGTCGCCCAGCAAAAAGTATTCAAACTCTTCGGGAAATACGTCGTTCTTACCAATGGGATACCATGGCTCGCCGGACATTTCAGCCTCTTCGTTGGGCGCGGCTGGAATGGTGCGAAACTGCATTTCCGTCATACGTTGAATTTCATCGTAGTCATAGAAAACAAGGCGTCCTAAGCGGGTAAGGCCAAAGTTTTTGTACAGCATATCACCAGGGAAAATATTGTTTGCTGCCAGTTCGCGTATGGCGTCACCGTATTGTTTGATTGCGCCTTCAATGGCTGTTTCACTGGCACGAGATAAGAACAAGTTCAGTGGCAACATGCGGCGCTCAATGTACACATGACGCAAAACCAGTGAGCCGTCGCTTTCTTCTATTTGTGACGGTACTTCACGGCGTAGTTCTTCCAGTAATTCGGGGTCAAAGCGGTCTAACGGTAAGGCGACTTGTGAGTATTCCCAGGTATCGGCCATACGTCCTGCACGGTCGTGTTTTTTCACCAGTTGATAGCGTTCTTTGACGGTGGCGTGATCCATGCCGCTTTTGCGTATGCGGTCGCGTATAAGTTTGAAGACGTATGGGTATGAGGGCAACGTGAACACGCACATCACCATCCCTTTAATACCGGCTGATAAGGTGAATTGGTCTCTGGAATGCGCTAAATGGTAAAGAAAATCGCGGTAAAACAGTGTTTTCCCTTGTTTTTGCAAACCGATGGCGTTGTAGAACTCGGCCTTGGACTTGCGGGGCAGTAAGGTGACTAAAAAATTCACATAGGCGGAAGGGGTCTCCATATCCACCAAGAAATAGGCGCGGGTAAAGCTGAACAGCGTACTGATGTCGTCACTGGTGTCTAACAAGGCATCCAGCGAAATAGAGCCAGCCGGTGTGTGCGTCAGCGCAATCGCAAAGGGGTGAATGTTGCCGTGGTTAATAAAGCGCCCCACAATATATGCACCCTTGTTACGGAAGAACAGTGAGTTCAAGACTTGGAATTGGCAGTCTGGGCCTAGGCGGTGACCGGGATCATCAGGCAAGCGTTGGCGCAGTGTATGCACAATGCGGCGCGCCAAGATACGTACTTCGGCCGGCAAATCCGCGAAGGGTGCGGCCAAGCCGAAATCCTGAATCATGGTTTTTAGCGTAGCGACTAACCCTTGTTCTAACGGGTAATAGGCACGGTACGACGGGCGGCTACCATCCAGATATTCGGTAGCGATAGCAGGGCGTACAAAGAGAAAATCGTTGTTGAAATAGTTGCGGTGCAGTACGCGGCACGACACCGAGTTAAAAAACGTTTCTGCACATTCTGGCTGATGGTGACGTCGTAACAGCCCTACAAATTCCCGTTTTACCTGATGCCAAAATTGGTGCTGGGGTTCATCCAAATGGGTAAGTTGGCTATGCTCATCTGGTGTGGTGCGGTTTCCTTTAAGCGCTGAGCTAAGGATGGTGGCACATTCGCGTACGCGTATATCGTAATATTCGATACGCTCACGAGACAGATGTTGTATGGCATGCCACGCGGCAGACTCGAACAGCACTTTGGCACGCTGCGCACTGTAACGAAACAGCGCATAGTGGCGGTTAAAGCCATTCAGAATGGTCTGGGCAATATCCAGTGGAGAAGGGCCTTTAGGTGAAACTGGGGTGATGCTGGGACTATCTGACTCAAACATGGCTGCGTGTTACCAAGGTGAAAAGTTCCAGAAAGTGCGCTTCAGCAAACAAAGATTGGCTGAGGCAAGGGGCTGTCCTATTATGCCTGTTGCAAAGCACGAACGTAATGATTGGAGAAGACAGAATGCAAGATACCCAAGAAGCAGTGACCTATCCCTTTGGTGACACACTGCCTGAGCCTAGTCAGATCATGGAAGTTGCCCCTGGCGTTTTTTGGGCGAGATTACCGTTACCGTTTGCCTTAAATCACATCAACGTGTGGTTGCTGCGCGATGAGTATGAAGGGCAGCAAGGGTGGATGATTGTGGATTGCGGCGTGAACAAAGAGGTGATTCGCGAGCAATGGGAGCAGTTGTTTGCCACACAGTTGCAGGGCTTGCCGGTATTGCGCGTGCTGGTCACTCACATGCACCCTGATCACGTGGGCTTGGCAGGCTGGTTGTGTGAGCACTGGAAAGCGCCGTTGTACATGAGCATGACCGATTACACAGTGGCCTGTTTGTGGTCGCAGCGTCGTCATGATGCCAAAGCAGCGCAGCAAAGTGGTGAGAACGCGGCGGCGCACTTTGGGCGTAACGGTTTGAGCGACCCAGAGTCCCAACAAAAAATCAAAGAACGCGCTGGCTATTACCCTGGGTTGGTGTCCGATATGCCCAGCAGCTTCCACCGTTTGATGGCAGGCCACAGCATTACGATTGGTGCTAACCAGTGGGAAATTATTGTGGGTTACGGCCATGCGCCAGAGCATGTATCGCTGTACAGCCCAGCGTTGAATGTACTAATTTCTGGCGACATGATGCTGCCACGTATTTCTACCAACGTCAGCGTGTTTGACCACGAGCCTGAAGCAAATCCATTGCCCTGCTTTTTGACCTCGTTGGATGAATACCGTGTATTGCCGGAAGACGTGTTGATTTTGCCGTCGCATGGCAAAGTATTCCGAGGGTTACATGGGCGTATCGATGATTTGCAACAGCACCATAAAGATCGTTTGGTCGACACCTTAGAAGCCTGTGGTAGTGCTGGCCTGAATGCCGCCGGTTTGGTGCCCGTGTTATTTAAGCGCGAGTTGGATCTGCATCAACTCACCTTTGCGATGGGTGAAGCTTTGGCTCACTTGCATGCGCTGTGGTACGAGGGCAAGTTGCGCCGCGAAAAACGCGCAGATGGCATCTATTATTTCGTGTGTAGCTAATGCCATCGTGGCTGTACCGCCTCTGCAGACTTTATGCTAGCGTATACCTTTAGCTAATTTCTGCAGGGTACAGTCACTATGAGTCAGTCCTCTTACCGTCATCTGGATACGTTGCTTGCTCATTTAGGGTTAGCCGAGTTTGACCCACAAACAGGCGCAGCCCCAGTGGCGATTCCTTCCGTGCGTTCCAGTACGGTGCGATTCCGTTCCTTGGAAGACTTAGACGCTGCCCAAGCAGCCCAAGCGGCAGGCCAACGCAGACCGGCTTACGGCCGGGGCGGGCTAGATACACATGCCGCGTTAGAGCAGGTGTTTTGTGAGTTAGAACAAGGCCAGTACTGTGCGCTTGTGCCCTCTGGTATGGCCTCAATTGCTTTAAGCATTACCGCCTTGGCGCAGCACGGTGACCATGTGTTGGTGACTGACTCTGCCTACGCGCCTGTACGGCTTTATGATTCTGGTTTGGCTAAACGTTTGGGTATAGAGATCACGTATGTGAAACCAGATGCGGAGTCTGTGCGTGCTGCCATACGTCCTAATACCAAAATGCTGTATTTGGAGTCTCCCGGTTCGCTGTTGATGCAAATGCTGGATGTGCCCGCCTTAGTCGCTGTAGCCAAAGAGCATAATCTGGTGACTGTTGCTGATAACACATGGGGCTCTGGCTATGCCTACAGACCATTAGAGCTGGGCGTGGATGTATCGGTGATTGCCGCGACCAAATATGTGGCGGGCCACTCTGATTTGATGATGGGCGCAGTGGTGGTGGGCGATAACCCAGCCCTGATTTCTGCGGTGAAGAAAACGAATTACGCCTTGGGTTATTCGGTGAGTGCCGATGACGTGTGGCTAGCATTGCGCGGTGTGCGTACCTTGTCGGTGCGTATGCGTGAAAGTGCATCCAATGGCCTGAAACTGGCCGAATTCTTGAGTACCTTGCCCGAGGTAGAGCGTGTATTTCACCCCGCCTTGCCTAGCGACCCAGGTCATGCATTATGGAAACGTGATGCCACAGGCTCTAACGGTATGTTGGCCTTCAGTTTGAACCTGCAACCTGAACAGGCGCGTCGCTTTGTGAATGCGTTGACGCTGTTTGGTATTGGCTATTCATGGGGTGGTTTCGAGAGCCTAGTGCAGTATGTAGAGCCTGAACTGGTGACGCCGCACTCCTACTGGAATCGCAACACCAAACCACTGATACGTTTACATGCCGGCTTAGAAAATGCGCAAGATTTAATTGCGGATCTAACCCAAGCATTGGCAGCGGCTAAAGCAGCATGACGACGGTTGTACCAGTCACAGGGCCTGTGTTGATTTTGTACACCGGCGGCACGCTAGGTATGGAACTGGGTGCCGACGGGTGGGCACCTGCAGCCGGGTTTGAGCAACGTATTCAGCAAGCACAAACCGCATGGCCGCAGGCTCAGTCTCTGCCCACGTGGCGTTATGCAGCCATAGACCCGCCTATAGATAGTGCCAACATGACGCAGCAGTTGTGGCTACGCATGCGAGATGCGATTGTGCAGGCCGCCGAGCAGGGGTGTAGTGGTGTCGTGGTACTACATGGCACGGATACATTGGCCTATAGCGCGGCCGCATTAAGTTTTTTGCTGTGCGGTGTAGGTATGCCCGTTGTGTTAACGGGGTCGATGCGACCTGCGGTGCAACCTGATACCGATGCATGGGCCAATGTGTTTGGTGCGTTGTCGGCCATCACTAGCTGTGCAGCGGGTGTGTTTGTGTACTTTCACCAGCGTTTGTTACGTGGCACACAGGTAAGCAAATGGCACAGTGATGCGGATGACGCATTCAGAGCAGTACGCCATGAGGGTGCTGAGTCTATTACTGGTCATGTACCTGCCGCACTGAATTTTCAGGTGCAGCGTCAGCCGGTATCTTTAGCGGTGGTGCCGTTTTACCCCGGCTTTCAGGCTAATGCCTTGCAAAGCATTGTGGATACAGGTGTACAAGGGCTGATTTTGGAGTGCTACGGTACCGGCACTGGCCCAACAGAGGACGCTGAGCTCTTGGCTGTATTACACCGAGCCACCGCACAAGGAGTGGCTGTAGTGGGGATTAGCCAATGCCCAGTGGGTAGCGTGCTGCCAGGGCAATACGCAGCGGGCAGTTTGCTGGTACAGGCCGGCATGCTACCTAGCGGCAGCATGACGCGAGAAGCCGCCTTAGCCAAATTATTTGCCTTGTTGGGGGCGGGCATCACGGCCCGCCAACTGCCCGACTACTGGCTCACCGATTTTTGCGGCGAGTTGGCGTAACGCTTAATAGTCGTCGTGTTTTAAGCGATCAATATTACGTCTATCGCGCTTGGTAGGGCGACCAGTGTGAATGCTTAAGGCAGGCTCTGGCGCTAAGCGGCGCTGTTCAGCAGCGCTTTCGCGAGCATGAATGCTTTCAGGCGTTTCGGCATACAAGGTACGGGCAACGGTAGCCGGGCCACGCACAGCACTAATGGCTTGCACGATCACTACCGTAGCCGGAGGCTGCTTGGTGATGGAAATTTCATCACCCACCTGAATATCGCGTGCCGGTTTTGAGCTCTGGCCATTCACCAGCACTCGGCCTTTATTGATTTCATCTACGGCTAGGCTGCGAGTCTTGTAAAACCGCGCTGCCCATAACCATTTGTCTAAACGGGTCTTGTCCATATCACAAAGTAGGATAAAGATATGATAGAAATCACAGTATAGTAGTAATCACACGGCGCTGTTTCCGCTGTACATTCCGCTCTGCAGTATTCGAGCAATTCATGCGTGACCGAGGAGGTTGAAATGAGTTTTTCGGATTTAAAACAGTTTGGCATCGATCTGGAATTCCCCTATAAAAAACGATACGACAACTACATTGGGGGGCGTTGGGTACCTCCTGTAGCGGGGAATTATTTCGAGAATATCTCGCCCATTACGGGGCAAGTATTCTGCGAAGTCGCACGATCCGATGCAGATGATATTAATTTGGCCTTAGATGCAGCGCACGCGGCGCGCGAGGCGTGGGGTAAAACCTCTGTAGCCGAACGTTCCAATATCTTGTTGCGCATCGCAGATAGGATAGAGCAAAACCTAGAGAAATTAGCGGTGGCGGAGTCCATCGATAACGGTAAACCTGTACGTGAAACACGCGCGGCTGACTTGCCACTGGCAGTAGACCATTTCCGCTATTTTGCGGGCTGCATTCGCGCTCAAGAAGGCGCTATTTCCGACATAGACAGCACTACGGTGGCGTACCATTTCCACGAACCAGTGGGTGTGGTGGGGCAGATTATTCCGTGGAACTTCCCACTACTGATGGCAGCATGGAAACTGGCTCCAGCGTTGGCGGCAGGTTGTCCAATTGTGCTGAAACCAGCTGAGCAAACACCCGCATCCATCTTGGTATTGATGGAAGTTATTGGTGATTTGTTGCCTCCGGGTGTGCTGAACGTGGTGAACGGATTTGGTAAAGAAGCCGGTAACGCGTTGGCCAGCAGCCCACGCATCGCCAAAATTGCGTTCACAGGGTCTACGCCTGTGGGTAAAACCATTTTGCACCATGCGGCTGATTCGCTGATTCCCGCTACGGTAGAGCTGGGCGGTAAAAGTCCTAACATCTTCTTTGAAGACGTGATGCAAAACGACGATGCTTTCCTGAATAAAGCATTGGAAGGTGCCAGCATGTTTGCCCTGAACCAGGGCGAGGTATGTACCGCACCAACCCGTATGCTGGTGCAAGAATCCATTTACGAGCGCTTCATCGAGAAAGTGGTGGCTAGGGTAGAGCGCATTAAAAAAGGTAACCCGTTGGATGCTGCCACGATGGTGGGGGCGCAGGTATCTCAGGCTCAGATGGATCGTATTCTGGGGTACATCAACCTAGGGCGTGAAGAGGGGGCTACGTGCTTAACGGGTGGTGATAGAAACCGCATGCAAGGGCTGGACGCTGGTTTCTATGTGAGCCCCACTATGCTGCGTGGTGATAACTCCATGCGTGTGTTTCAAGAAGAAATCTTTGGCCCAGTTGTGGCCGTGACTACCTTTAAGGACGAAGAAGAAGCCATTGCCATTGCGAATGACACCTCCTATGGTTTGGGCGCAGGGGTATGGAGCCGTGATGGTTCACGCGCCTACCGCGTAGGGCGTGGCGTACAAGCTGGTCGTGTGTGGACCAACTGCTACCACTTATACCCAGCGCACGCCGCGTTTGGTGGGTATAAGCAGTCGGGTATTGGTAGAGAAACGCACAAAATGGCATTGAGTAACTACCAGCAAACCAAGTGTATGTTGGTGAGCTACAGCCCAGACGCGTTGGGCTTCTTCTAACCTTCTGATGAATCAGGCAGCGCAACAGCATTGGTGGTTGCGCTGTGCTCTAACAAACTGATCAATCTGCGAGTCAACAAGGGGTGCGTGAGCGTACCCCTTTCTGCTATCCCAATCTCTCTGGAAAACGCATGTTTGCCTAACGAGAGCATGCGCACGCCTTGAGGAAAGGGGTAATGCGCGGCGGTCACTGGCACAATGCCTACGCCTATACCTTTTTCTACTGCGTGTATTAACCCACCTATTTCATCCAATTCCACGGCGTCATGCACCGATAACTTATGCTGGCGTAAAAATTGTTCTATGCGTCGTCCACCAAAGGACGTGCGCACATAGCGCACAAACGGAGCGTGTTGCAGCAGATGCTGCCAATCGCTGCCGGGATGATGGTCCGAGGCAATCAAGACAAAGGGCTCATGCAGCAAGGTGTGCCATGTGATGTCGGGCGGCAGCGTGTACGGTGGGCGCACCATCACAGCCAAGTCCATATCGCCGGTGTCCACTTGGGCAATGATGTTTAACGAATCCCCGGGTATGACACGTAGCGAAATACCGGGGTATTCCTGCCTGAACGCTGCCATCGCATCAATTAACCACGACTGTTGAGCAGAGGTGATCGCACCCAACACCAAGGTACCTTGTGCGCCATCGCTATAGCTCATGTTCCCTAACTGCTGCATGGCGGTAACGATATGCTCGGCGCGTGAATGTACCTCACGGCCCTCTAAGGTTAGCGTGGCACGTCTGGCGCTGCGGTCAAATAAGCGTAGTCCTACGTGTTGTTCTAACCGTTGAATCTGCGCGCTTACCGCGCCTTGTGTGAGGCCTATGTGCTCACCAGCTTTGGCAAAGCTACCGTAACGCACTACCGCCTGAAAGGTACGTAATTCACTCAGCATAATTGATCAATTAAATTGATGGAAAACATAAAAAATTATAGCTTTCCATTAAAAATAATTGGTGAGAGACTAACTACGTCTACTTACTTTTTTGAAAGGCAGAATATGGCGTTGGATGCTGAAATTGTCAAAACTCTAGAAGGGGTCACTACGGCCACAATCACTACCGTTCTGTTGAAGTTAGGGCTACGTAATACGTGGATACGCGGCACCAAACCGCTGGCGGAAGGGCAGCCGCGCATAGTGGGGCCTGCTTTTACCCTACGTTTTATTCCGGCGCGTGAAGATTTAGCGACAACCGCATCGTGGAGTGCTCCTAACTCTACCCGTGCTGCGATTGAAGCCATGCCCGAAGGGTGTGTGGCGGTCGCGGATGCTTTTGGTGTGACCGATGCCGGTGTGTGGGGCGACATTTTGTGCGAGCGTATGGTGAAGCGCAACATCAAAGCGATGGTGACAGATGGCGTGATGCGGGATGGTGCTGGTGTGAAGGCCTCTGGCTTGCCGGTGTGGAGCCAAGGCCAAGCAGCGTCGCCGTCAGTGGCGAGTATGACGTTTATCGGTTGGGAAGAGCCCATAGGGTGCGGTGGCGTGGCGATTTTCCCCGGCGATATCATCGTGGCCGATCAAGATGGTGCGGTGGCTATCCCCGCTGCGTTCTTGGACAAGGTGTTGGAATTAGCACCTGAGCAAGAGCGTCTAGAAGGTTGGGTGGTAGAGCAAGTGCGGGCAGGGCATCCATTACCCGGCTTGTACCCGGCCAATGAAGAAAACATGGCGCGTTATAGAGCCTACCGTGCTGAGCAGGAAGCTAAAGAGGTAAAAAATGGATAAGTTAGACGAGAAATTCAGTCGCCTGGGTACAGACAATGCGCCAGGCCAAGAAGTACGGCAGCGTGAAGGCGCCGAGTTTCAAGCTTTGCTGCGTGGTGAAACCCTAGAAGGTCGCCCTGTGGATTTCTCACATGGCGATGTGGATGCCTTCCCGCCTGTGGATAACGCCTTGGCGGTGTTTTCCGAGGGCTATCATCAAGGGGGTGCGCAAGCCTATACCGAATATAGAGGCAAGGCAGCGATTCGTCATGAAGTCGCCAAACACCTAGGTACGTTCACGGGTAGTCCTGTTGATGCGGAAGAAGAACTCATCATCACTACAGGCACGCAAGGTGCATTGTTTTTAGCCATTGCGGCGTGTGTCACGCGTGGCACCAAAGTAGCCATCGTGCAGCCCGATTACTTCGCGAACCGCAAACTGGTCAGCTTTATGGAAGGCGAGTTAGTGCCAGTACAGTTGAATTATCATGCGACGCGTACGGCAGCGGGTTTAGATTTGGATCAGCTAGAAGCGGTATTCAAATCTGGTGTAGAAGTATTCTTGTTTTCTAACCCCAACAATCCTACCGGTGTGGTGTATTCACGCGAGGAAATCGTGCGCGTGGCGCAGCTAGCGGCACAGTACAACGTGACCGTCATTGTGGATCAGCTGTATTCCCGTTTGTTATATAGCGGGGAACAGTACACCCACCTGCGTGCGCAACCTGACATGAACAGCGATAACTTGCTGACCATTATGGGGCCATCTAAAACCGAATCGTTGAGCGGTTTCCGTCTAGGCGTTGCATTTGGGGCGGCTCGTTTAATACAGCGCATGGAGAAATTGCAGGCCATTATCGCTCTGCGTGCGGCGGGCTATAACCAAGCAGTGTTGCGTACGTGGTTCAATGAGCCGGATGGGTGGATGTCGCAGCGTATTATTGAGCACCAGCGTATTCGTGATGCTATTCTAGACATCCTGCATGCAGTAGATGGGGTGCAGGTACGGCCATCACAGGCTGGTAGTTATTTGTTTCCCCAGCTACCTGATCTGGTTGTGAAACCAGAAGAATTTGTGCGTATTTTGCGCGTGCAAGCAGGGGTGACAGTCACCCCGGGCAGTGAGTTCGGGCCCAACGTCACCCACAGTATACGTGTTAATTTTTCACAAGATTATGGGGCAACCGTGCAGGCAATGCAGCGTGTCGCCACCTTAATCCAGAGGTATAGAAAATGAGTAGTAACCAATCCGCCACTCCCGCTCCACAAGGTAATTATTCTCCCGCTACGCGCGAAGGGAATTTGATTTTTACAGCTGGCATGACACCACGTCGTGCTGGTGTGTTGATTCGTACTGGCGGTATTAGCAGCAGCGATCCCGTAGATGTACTGCGTGAATCTGCTGAGTTGGCCGTACAAAATGCACTGACAGCCGCTCGTAGCGTGCTGAACGAGTCTGAGCAACTGCGCAAAGTGGTGAGCATGACTGTTTATGTCGCCAGCACGGACCCTGAGTTCGATAAACACCCTAAAGTGGCTGATTTTGCGTCTGACTATTTGGCTGCTGAATTGGGTGCAGCCGGTATTAGTGCACGTGCTGCCGTGGGCGTATTCACTCTACCTAGCAAATCGCCGCTGGAAATTTCTCTGGTCGTCGCGGTTTAACGGTATGAGACTCTAGGCAGGATGTCTTCCTGTCTAGGGTAGAGAAACCGTGTAATCAAGGGTGATGGGCTGCCATCACCCTTGGCTTGTTTTGGTTATAGCAATAACTTCTAATAACTAGAAGATATTATGTTATGGCTAAATGTTCAGTTTTGAAATAAGCAATAGATGCGATAATGAATCGCTCTTTTCGACTGTTTGCTGGGTGGTAAGCAGTCTTGTTCTGAAGTAACCATGCAACCAAAAAATCAAACCAGTGCGTCAACCTTGATACGATTGGACGCCGTAAACAAGACTTTTCCCTTACCGGATGGTTCCACTTTTAATGCCATACGTTCCTTAACGCTAGATATTGCGGAAGGACAGATATTTGGTCTGATTGGTAAAAGTGGTGCGGGTAAATCAACGCTGCTGCGAATGATTAATTTGCTGGAACGCCCTGATAGCGGTCGAGTATTGCTGGCAGGACAAGATTTAACCACGCTGTCCAAGCGCGATTTGCGCATGGCCAGACAAGATTTGGGCATGATTTTTCAGCAGTTCAACTTGCTGCAAAACGCCACTGTCTTTGAGAACGTCGCCTTTCCTCTGACGCTGCACCGCAGAGTGAACAAGAAAGAAGTAGAAGCGCGAGTGCGTGAGTGTTTGGAATTGGTGGGCTTGAGTGACAAGATTCATCACTACCCCGCTCAATTGTCCGGTGGACAAAAGCAGCGTGTGGCGATTGCCCGTGCGTTAGCGCCGCGTCCCAAAGTGATGTTGTGTGACGAGCCTACGTCGGCACTGGATACCGAAACGACGCGCTCGGTGTTAGATACCTTACGTGATATTAATCACCAGTTGGGCGTAACGATTGTGATCGTGACGCATGAGTTGCCAGTGGTGTTGTCGTTGTGTACACGTGCCGCCATTCTGGAAGCTGGCCAGTTGGTAGAAGTCGTTGATGTAGCCGATCAAAACTCCCCACGAGTGAGTGCGTTAGGGCGTGAGTTAGCCGAAGAAGCACGACGTGCTGAGTTATTGCAGAAATTTTATGCCCAAGAAGGGCTAAGTGCCGCGTAAGGGTTGTAGAGTATGTTCGATAATATTATTCCCATTCTTCCTGACTTGTGGCTGGCGATAGGCCAAACCTTCTTAATGTTGGGCATAGGGGTGAGCGCCGCCATTGTCTTAGGTGGACCACTGGGCGTATTGCTGTTTTTGATGAGCCCAGGCCAATCACTGAGCAGTCCAAAAATCTATTTGGTAGTGAGTTGGGTAGTGAACACTATACGTTCTTTCCCGTTCATTATTTTGCTGGTGGTGTTGGCGCCGTTTACACTGAAAATTGTGGGTGAGCCTATTGGCCCCTTGGCAGCATCGGTGCCGTTGTCGGTGGCAGCGATTCCGTATTTAGCTCGTTTGGTAGAACAAAGCCTACGCGAAGTGCCGCGAGGTGTGATCGAAGCTGCTCAAGCTATGGGTGCGTCCGAGCTGCAAATTGTGTGGCGTGTGCTGGCGCGAGAAGCGCGCTCCGGGTTGATCCTAGCGCTCACCGTGCTGGCAGTCAGTTTTCTATCTTACTCCGCCGTTGCTGGCGTGGTGGGTGGCGGTGGTATTGGGGATTTGGCCATTCGTTACGGCTACTACCGCTTCCAAACCGATGTGATGTTGCTGACGGTAGCGATACTGATTGTGATCGTGCAGATCATACAGTTTGGCGGTAATGCCTTGGCACACCGACTGGATAAACGTTCGTAATTTTTGTTGTACTTTTCTCGTATTACTCAAGGGGTATTCTCATGTTGAAGCTACGCCGCCAGCTTATGCTTGGCACCATTGCCGCCATGCTAACTCTGGGCACTAGCGCTGCTCACGCAGCAGATCCCAACAAGCCAAGCTTGGTGTTTGGTGCGACGGCTGGCTATAACTATGATGTGCTGAAGTTGGCTATTGTTCCTCAGTTGGAAGAGCAAGGCTACAAGGTCAAACTGGTAGAGTTCAACGATTACGTGCAGCCAAATATTGCCTTGGCTCATGGTGCGTTGGATGCCAACCTGTTCCAGCACATTGCGTACCTGAACCGTTTTAAAACAGATCAAAACTTGCCGTTGAGCGATTTGGTACAGAGCACGACTGCCCCTATGGGTATTTACGCAACTGGCCGCGACAGCTTGGCTGATGTGCAAGACAAAGACCGCTTCACCGTACCTAACGACCCCAGTAACTTGGCACGTGCTTTGCAACTGCTGCAACAGCACCAAGTGATTGTGGTGAAACAAGACGTAGACCCACTGCGTGTGACCGAGCGTGATGTGGTTGAAAATCCTAAAAACATCCGTTTGCAGCCAGTAGAAGCAGCACAGTTGCCACGTACTATTGGCGGTGTTGAATACGCTGTTGTACCCGGTAACTTTGCGATTGCCTCTGGTTTGGATCTGACCAGCGCGGTAGCGTTGGAGCAGCCTCCAGTAGACTACCAACAGGTAGTGGCTGTACGTACAGAAGACTTGGACAAACCATGGGCTAAAGATTTGGCTGATGCGTTTAAATCCGATGCGTTCAAAGCAGCGTTGGATGAGCACTTCCCAGGCTACGTACGCCCAGCAGGTCTGTAAAAATAGCGATACGCTCACATGGGTTAACCATGTGAAAAGAAAATCCCCCTGATACCAATGGCATCAGGGGGATTTTTTATGAGTAGCGAAGCTAGCGAATCACTTGAAACGTTACAACGCTAGCTGCGCATACTCACTGTGTATTATTGCGCTAACAAACCGTTCGCCAGCTCCAGCATTTGTGGAATACCACGAGCCATGCTTGGGTTGGTGACGTATTTACCGCTCACCGCCAAGCTAGGCGTAGCCTCAATACGGTAGGCACGGGCTAAATCGTTAGCTTTGGAAATCTTGGTGTTCACGCCAAATGAGTTAAACGTATTGGTGAACTCGTCTTTATCAACGCCTTGGTCAACCGCCCATTGGGTCAGTGCTTTGGCATCAAACAGTGGTTTTCTTTCTTGGTGTAGGGCTTTGAACAGTGCTTCGTGCAAGTCCAAACGATCCAAGGCTTCCAAGGTGTAATACATGCGTTGTAGGTCTACCATGCCAGCATTAAAGGCGATAGGCACACGTTGTAGCACCGTGTCTTCAGGAAGTTTGGTGGCCCATTCTGCGACCAGTGGCTCGGCCGTTGCGCAGTGTGGGCAGCTATAGGAGAAAAACTCCAGTACTTCGGTTTTGTTAAGCGTATCCGAGGGCTGAGCCTGCTCCAACGTGACATACGTCTGCGCTTGCTGGGCCATGGAGGGAGCACTGAAAAGGGCGCTCAGTGTAAGTACACTGCTAGCCGCCAGACGAAGAACTGAAGTTTTGTTCATTATAGGATTTCCTTCCTGCTAGGTAATAGGGCTATAAGACAGTGAGGATCGCATAAAGTTCAAGGCTGACGCACGACAGAGGTAGCGATCTGTTCGTTACCCAGTGTGATGCGTGCTTGATTCATGGCATCCAAACCATTGAAAGGGCCTACACGTACACGATTCAATGTGGTGCCGTTCACTTCGGCAACCTGTACTTCGGCAGGTAAGCCCAACATCAAAATACGCGCCTTGGTAGCATCCGCATCGTTAGCAGAACGGAAGGCTCCGGCCTGCAAGAAGTAACGTTGCGACGCAGCCGCCTTAGGCGGTGCGGGTGGCGGTATCATGGCGAGTTGTTTAGGCTCGGCGTTGTTGTTTGCTGCGGGGGCCGCTGACGGCGTAGCAGCGGCAGTCGGTGCCGCTACTGCTGGAGGTTTAGCAGCCTCGGGCAGCGTTGCAATCAATTCACCTAGTACGTCTTTTTCAGGGCGTGTACCACCTGCAGGGGCAACAGGACTCAAGCTATCTGGCTGACCATTGGCAGTGGTGCTAGGGCGAGGATACAGACCTATATTTGGGTCGGGTGCATCACGTACTTCGGGAAGCAGCACATTGGGTGCAGCACGGCTTGCCTTGTCATTAAAAGGCATGGGCGCTTTAGTGATGTAAAACGCGACCAATGCTGCTGCCGCCAAACCCAGTATGAGGCCGATGATGACGCCAAATAGGGTACTGCCTCCGCCACTGGAGGATTTGCTAGATCGGGTATTCTTGCGTCGTGTTGCCATAGTTCCTACATTTTTTCAGGTGCAGACACACCCAGTACACTTAGGCCGTTAGCAATGACTTGCGCGCAAGCAATAGCCAAAGCCAGACGGGCACGTTTCAGCGGCAAGTCGTCTATATTTACGCGCTCGGCGTTATACCAAGCGTGGAAGTCTGCGGCACAATCACGCAACCAGAAGGTAATTTGGTGCGGAGCCAAGTCATTGGCTGCCAATTGCAGCATGGCTGGGTATTCAGCCAGACGTTGCAGCATGGTCAACTCGGTAGGTGCAACCAACAAGCTGATATCAGCTTGTTGAATCTGCTCTGGTGTTTCACCAGATTGGTTCACCATCGAGTGTATACGTGCGTGTGCGTACTGGATGTAGAACACGGGGTTTTCTTCACTGCGTGACAGAGCTAAATCTATATCAAACACGAACTCGGAGTCGGCACGGCGTTGTGCTAGGAAGAAGCGCACAGCGTCTTGGCCTACCCATTCGATCAGTTCGCGCATGGTGACGTAGCTACCTGCACGTTTGGAGATTTTAACTTCTGCGCCATTACGCATGACTTTCACCATGCTGTGCAGAATGTATGCGGGGTAATCTTTAGGGATGCCAATATCCAAGCCTTGCAGACCAGCGCGCACGCGAGCAATCGTGCCGTGGTGGTCTGTACCTTGAATGTTGATAGCGTGGTGGAAACCACGTTCCCATTTAGCGACGTGGTACGCCACATCGGGTACGAAGTAGGTGTAGCCGCCTTCACGCTTGCGCATCACGCGGTCTTTATCGTCGCCTGTGCCCAGTTCGGTAGTGCGCAGCCACAGCGCGCCTTCTTCTTCGTAGGTATGGCCGGCTTTCACCAGCGCATCTACTGTTTTTTCTACGCGGCCGCTGGTGTATAGCGAGCTTTCCAAGTAGTAGTTATCAAACTTCAGACCGAAAGCTTGTAGATCTAAGTCTTGTTCGCGACGCAGATAGGCAACCGCAAAACGGCGGATGTCGTCTAAGTTGTTCACATCGCCAGAGGCTACAACCGTTTCTACGTCAGCTGCGCCTACGCTTTTACCAGCGCAGAAGTCTTCAGCGATGTCTTGGATGTACGAACCACGGTAGCCATCTTTAGGAAATTCTTCGGACTCAGGGTCGATGCCGCGAGCACGGGCTTGCACACTGATCGCCAAATTGTCAATTTGGTTACCCGCATCGTTGTAGTAAAACTCGCGCGTGACATCAAAGCCTTGGGTGGCAAACAGGCGGCAAATGGCGTCACCCAAAGCAGCTTGACGAGCATGGCCTACGTGCAAGGGGCCTGTGGGGTTGGCAGAGACGAACTCCACTAATACTTTATCGGTACGCGCTGGTTGAAAACCATACTGTGTACCTTGTGCGGCGATGGTGTGCAGTACAGCTTGGTGTGCGGCAGTTGTCAGGCGGAAGTTAATAAAACCAGGGCCAGCGACTTCAGCGGAAGCGATAAGCTGTTGTGCATCAGGGTTGGCTGCTACGTGCGCCACGATTTCCTGTGCCAATTCACGAGGGTTTCGTTTTGCTGGACGAGCCAATTGCATAGCAATGTTTGAAGCAACATCACCGTGTGCAGCCACTTTTGGGCGCTCAAGGGTGATCGTAGGTGACGCGTCAGGAACGAGGGCGTGAACGGCGCTTTGAAGCAGCGCGATGAGCTGTTGTTGTTGCTCTGCAAGCATAGAAATCGTGTGTAGTATCAGGTTGCGTGATGGGGAAACGGAGGTTTACCGTGGCCCATACGTATAGAAAGTCCAAGAGTTACATGATAGCGTGATTTGCGCTAGATTTCCTCTTTGATTCAAGGTGCTTGGGCGTTTTGCTGCGCCAACCACTGGTAGTAGGCAGCCATATCGACTTCAGCTACTTGATTGTCGTCGCGTGTACGCCAATCTGAAAAACGTCGTAAGAAGGGCTCGACTTGATCGCGTATGTTTTTTCCCAATTCGGGATGGTCTTGTTGGTATTGATTATGAGCAGGGTGTGACGGAGACTGCACGCGTCGGTCACTGTTGAGCAGATAGCGTTCTATGGCGGAGCGTTCATCATGCAAGATGGGAGTGCTGACGTTAGCGTCATCGGTGTTTAGGTATTTGAAATTCAGACCTACCGCGCGTGCTTGCCAGAGCATCCACATCAGCGCGACGCGACTCAGATCGCCCGGTTCAGGTTCAAGCAGGTCATGGCCACCACCTATATCCGAGTGAGCACCTATAAATGCTTGTTCTAGTCGGTTCAGATTGCTGGGAACGTCTAGGCTGTACAAGGGGAACATCCAGCGGTGCTCGTTAAGGGCTACAGCATGGGCTACCCAACCCCAAACGGGCGATATAGACAAATCGTAGAGATGATTGGCTGATCCCGACAACCCAAACTGGGCAACCGTATCAAACAATCCCATAAAGCGTGTTTGTATGCACAGAGCGAGTAGGCCGCGTTGCGGGTGTTGGTACTGAAACCAGCCGTTTTGTGTGTGCTGCACAATCAGGTTGGCAAAGTGCCTAGCCAATGCAGCACCGCGAGAAAAACCCAGTATATCGATGGGGAGTACGGCTTGCCCCTGTCGCTGACCGCGTTCAATTAGATTGAGCAAATGTGCCCATTGGTTTTGGATGATCTGATGCGCTTGGCTGGCCGTGATGGCATCCCAATCTACGTAATATGGGTTGCCGGGGCCTGATTGATAGAAGCTTTCACCGTCATACAGCCTACTCAATAATTGCACGTTACTTTCGGTGTGCTGGTTTTGGCGTGTGCCGTCAAAGGCAAATAACACCAAACCTGTGGGATCAGCATAATGGCGAGGTTGCTGCTGTGCATAACCTAAGGCTTGTAGCCCAGCAACCGGGCCTAAAGGGTCTGGTTCTACGTAATAGCCTTGTTCCGGTAGATAGGTACGGTAGCCATTATGGTGCCAACCGGTGATCGGATCGGCATACTGCCCGGGTAGGCGTAAGGGTAGGTCAACACGGTTTACCAACACCTGTGCATGACCAAAAGGTGTCAACTGCGCCGCCCAGACTATCTCGCCATGTTGATCGGTCATACTGTGAGGGGCACCCAACCAGTCACTGTGTATGTGGTATAGCTCGGTGCTTTGATCGGGTAGATAGCGCAGCATGGCTATAGGCACATTGTGTGCATAGATATAACGGCGTGATTCATAGACCGGTGCGGTAGGGCTGATGCGGCGCTGCTCTATCTCTAATCGGGTGCCAGTGAAATAGAACGACCGGCTGTCATTGGGGTAGTGTGCGGCAATGAGCTGCCCAAATGCATTGTGCTCATAGGTGGCTAGCAGTTCGTGTTGGTTCCATACTTGTTGCAACTGTCGTTGTGGGCTGTAGCGTAATGACAGGGTTTTGTTGCCATACCGTACTGTGGTGGGTAAGCCAGAGGCATCACGCTCTATGTTAGGTAGAGCGATAGCATTGGTGCGCCAAAGCGCTCCTTCTTCTGACCAGGCATAGTACTTAGGAGAGTCTTGGTTTCGTTGCCAGACTACGGTTTGCTGCTGGTCGTTATACCCAAAGCCATAGCGTTCTTGTGACTGCAAAGTAGGTAAAAGGTGGTGTTCAGCCCGCAACATGCCAGAGGTGGCGTGGTAATAGCGAGTATTTAGGTAATAGAGCGTTTGATCCGAGTGCACCGACAATGTATAAGCTTGGCCAGCTGTGTTGTAGTCCAACTGGGTGATGAGGCCATTTGAGTAGGCATAACCCCCCGGTAAGCTACGCAGTAACGCGGTGTTTTGGCCTGTATTGTCTTGCCATGTGATGCCAAGTAGCTGCGGGGTGGAGTCGGCCCAGACATAGCGCAGGTGGCCTCCTTCAGGCAGTGTATGTGTTTGTAGTCTGCCTTGTGCATCGTAAACGTAGTTGTCTTCAAACGTAGGGAGTAGTGGACGAGTGATGGTACGGGTTAGCACGTTACCCGTTGCGCCTACATGTTGTTCTTGCGTTTCAGCAGGGTGCTCTACACGTAGCTGTGTGGGCTGTAGCCACGCTACGTTGGTTTGGCTACGGGCACGAGCAGAACGGTACTGTAATTGCCAGCGTAGTGGGCTAGTGTGGTGGGAAACCGTGAGCTGATCGCCATTAGCGTGAATTTGACGCAGCGGTAAGCCTGTTAAATCATAAAACCAGCGAGTGGTGCCACTCAGAGTGCTAGACCATTGCTGTAGTTTGCCCTCGGTGTCGTAGTCTAATTGCAGACCTGCCCAACCGGCGTGACGGGGAGTGAGCGTTATACCTTGTGCGTGTTGTTGCAGGTTAAGGGTATTGATCTGTAATTGCCCTTGCCGTGGTGATGACACCTGTAGATCAGGAGGAGGGCAACCTGGGCACGTAGTTCCCGTAGTGCGAATTAAGCGTCCAGAGTGGTTGAGGTATTGCTGCTGTTCTCCGGCTTCGCTTTGTATACGTATAGGTTGTTCAGCAGAGGCAGGGTAGTGGATAGTGACTGACTGCTGGCGATCTTCTTGTGCCGAACTGATGGCGCGCCCTTGCTGGTCATAGGCCCAATACCGTAAGCGGTAGAACTGACCCGTGGGGCTGTGTTGGATGCTAATGCCCGTTAGCGCGAAGGGGTGGCCGTTTTGATGCTCGGCTTCGTATAAATAATGCAGATTACGGCCATCGGGATAGTGCACGCGCTGTAACCGTAACAACTGAGACGAGGCGGGTTGATCATAATGGTAGGTGATGGTGCCTACAGGGCTATGTAGCTGTTGCAGGTAATAACGTGAGCCGTGTTGCAGATAACGTAGCTCCAACTGTGTGTGGGTGGTACGTATTCTGTATAGCTGCGCAGGCCATTGGCTGTTATCGGGGTAGTAGTCAAAATAGGTAGCCTGCTCACCCTGCTGTATATGATGTAGTTTGCCGTTTACAAAGGTATAGCTGTCGCCATTATGGCGGTGCCACGTATAGGTGTCTGGCTTCTGGTCTACCCGTATGAAACCAGAGGGCGATGGTTTTTCTGTCAGTGTGAGATCAGGTTCGCCTGGTAGTTTCACAACATAGCGCCCTGCAGACACAGTAAGACTGAGTTCATAGTTGTGCTGCCATTGGGCTCCTAGACTGCCCAAAATTACACCTTGCGCGCTGTAGTACCGGCTAAAGCCTAGGTTGTCTCTGTGCGGTAGTGCAAAGAGGTCCCAGTTATGGTGGGTTTTGTTGCCAGTGGCCGTATGTATAGGGTTACCTGCCGTGGGGTCAGGTAATTGATAAGGCTGGTTCGGGCTACCTAATCTGGCATTGCAGTGTTGGTCTGCCGTGGGGGCCTGACATTGTTGAGCATTCGCGGCCCCCAGCCAGAAAAGCAATAAGCTGTATAACAGTAGACGCAACATAAGGCTGTGCCCTCAGACATAAAAAAGCAGCTTCTATACTGCAATTTTTTGCCCTAAGCGCGTTACCATAGGAGCCATGATGATCTATTGGAGAAAGTGCTATGTTGCTGGTGTTTAGTTCTAAAGCTGCCCCCAACGTCATGATGTTTGCGGAGCATGCATTGCTGGTATTAAAAGCGGCTGGGCGTCCCTATCTTGATGCACTGCCAGAGCAGGGTGTTATCCCGCATGATCAATTGGCTGCAGCCATTACTGGTATAGAACGTGCTATGTCGTTGGACTCCTCCCATCAAGACTCCGATCAAGACGAGGAAGAAGAAAGCCACAAACACCCTATGCAGTTGCCAGTGAGTTTCAAACAACGTGCTTTCCCATTATTGGATATGATGCGTCGCTCGGCAGAAGCTGATGTGGACGTAATGTGGGAGCCTGCTCACACCGAGTGGTAAGCCAATACGCAAAAACGCCCCTGGTAGGGGCGTTGTAGCGGCACTGCCAGGGTGTCTGGCAGGCGCTTATAGGTAGCGTGCGCTAAACAGGATCACTGTATTAAGCGCATTCAGCTTCTGCACGTTTCGCCAGTTCGTGACGATTAACGGCACTCAAAATCGCTTTGAAGGTAGAGGTCAGGATGTCCTGATGAATACCTACGCCAAAGCCACTTTGGTTGTCTGCAATACGAGTTTCAATATAGGTTGCTGCTTTGGTATCAATACCGCTGCCAATCGCGTGCTCGGTGTAGTCCATGACCTTGATAGGCATATCCAACGCATTGATGAATGCGGCCAAGGCACCGTCGCCTGCGCCTTTCAACTGACGCTCTTCGCCATTTACCTTCACTGTCAGGTCGATGCTGACGCGCTGATTGCCGTCATCATCTTTAGGCGCGCTGCTGATGGTGTGGTTGATCAGTTTCCATGGGCCTTTGGTATCCAAGTACTCGCTTTCGAAAATGCTGTACACGGCTTCTGGTGTAACTTCTTTGCCTGTCTCTTCGGTCACGCGCTGAATGGCACGGCTAAATTCGATTTGCAAACGACGTGGCAATACCAAGCCATGCTCTTGTTCCAGCAAGTACGACACACCGCCTTTACCGGATTGGCTGTTGACGCGAATCACGGCGTCGTAGCTGCGGCCCAAGTCGGCAGGATCGATTGGCAAGTAAGGAATTTCCCAAGGCTCATCGGCTTTCTGTAACACAAAGCCTTTTTTGATGGCGTCTTGGTGGGAGCCAGAGAAGGCAGTAAAGACCAAATCACCAGCATAAGGGTGACGTGGGTGCACCGGAATCTGGTTGCATTCTTCTGCGCATAAGCGGATAGCATCGATATCAGAGAAGTCTAAGCCTGGGTGCACACCTTGGGTGTACAAGTTCAGTGCCAAAGTAACCAAACACACGTTACCAGTACGCTCACCGTTACCAAACAAGCAGCCTTCTACACGATCGGCGCCAGCCATCACGCCGAACTCAGCGGCAGCAACAGCGGTACCGCGGTCGTTGTGGGGGTGCAAACTGATCAAAATGCTGTCGCGACGTGCCAAATTGTTGTGCATCCATTCAATTTGGTCAGCGTACAAGTTAGGCGTAGTGGCTTCAACCGTTGCTGGCAAGTTCAGCACGATTGGATCTTCTGGGCTTGGATCCCACGCTTCTACGACGGCATTACATACGTCTAAGGCGACTTCTGGTTCGGTGGTACTGAATACTTCTGGGGAGTATTCATAGCGCCATTTGGTAGCAGGCTGAGCCTTAATGGCTTCTTTAATCATTTTTGTGCCATTGACTGCCAACTGACGCACTTCGTCTTTGCTCATTTTAAAGACGATTTTGCGGAATGCGGGGGCGCAGGCGTTGTACAGGTGGATCATGGCGGTTTTAGCGCCAGTCATGGCTTCTACGGTGCGCTCAATCAGATCTTGGCGAGATTGAGTCAAACAGATGATGGTGACATCGTCTGGAATGCGTTTTTCGTCTATCAGTGTACGTACAAAGTCGAAGTCAGTTTGTGAGGCAGAGGGAAAGCCTACTTCGATTTCTTTGAAGCCAATGTTGACCAGCATGTCGAAGTAACGCAATTTGCGCGCTACGCTCATGGGCTCAATCAAGGATTGGTTACCATCGCGCAAGTCAGTAGACATCCAAATAGGCGGAGTCTCGATGCGTTTGGATGGCCAAGTACGCTCGGAAAAATCGCGGGCGAAAGGTTTAAATGGAATGTATTTTGAAGCGGGATGGGTAATCATTGATGCACCTGTCAGGCGAAAAAAGTATATAAACTTTTTGCCGTCACCAGAACCACTACGTCATGCTAATGACGGCATATAAACACGTGGCTGAATATTGGCTGCCGAACTACCACTAGGCTCTAGGCCCGGCAACCGGGCGCTAGTAGTAGTGGTAGTAGGCTAATCTGGGACAGGGAAATAATTGCACGCACATCAGCACCGTTGCGACCAGATTGGTCGGCGGAAGCAATGCTGAGAGAAATAGTGCGTGCGTTATCCATAACTATTAGTCAAACATGAAATCCGGCTGATTGCAAGTCATTTTCGGGCACTGTGTCGACATTGCGATGCGTATTCAGCAAAGCGGCTTGTCGTTCTGCCATGCGAATTTTGTCGAACCGGTTGTTGCCCAGCTCTTGGGCAGCACGTTGTAAGTCGCCGATAGTAATGGGGTTACGGCGCTCGGACCATGTCCAATGTATGACCTCACAAGCATCGGGTGACAACTGAGGAACGAGTGTGTTCAGCGTGCTTTCACTCACGGCACGTTGTTGCCATAGCCCGTGTGTAAACACCACAAAGCTGTACAGCATATAGACGATCAATAGCGTGCACAGCAAACCAATGAACCACCATACATAAGTACCGTAGTGTTGAATGAACGATAAACCGTCTGAGCCCAGGGCATGCAGGCCGGAGTAGTCGATGGTGTCGCCAAAACGTACTAGACGTTGCACGAGGGGCCACCATATCAGCGCCACCACGATGACGACGATGAGGCTGAGTAATTTCTGAGGCATGGTCAGGCGCATCAGCGTAGTGCGTAGCAGAGCGCGATCGGAGCGTTGGGTAGCAGAAGCTGTTTTCATGGCAACCTAAATGTGAGAATCCGGGAAAGTCTGACAAGCTGGTATTGTTGCAGAAAGCCCGCCGTGCCCCCAGTTTTTGGCCTCCAGAATTGTTGGTTTTAGCCCACTGTGAAAAAGGGCAAATCGTGTCCAAATATTAGTAGTTGCGTTTTTTAGAACTGCGGATGATAATAGTTCTCATGTATATTTGTATATGTAACGCTATTACAGAGCGTCAGGTCAAAGAAGCTGTAGATAATGGTGTCTCCACCATGTCTGATCTACAAGCTCAACTTGGAGTAGCTACGTGCTGCGGAGCCTGCGCGGACACTGCCGTTGAGTATTTGCCCGGTGGGCAATATGCCAGCGAAGGTTCACTGTTCGCTACGCCAATTGCACGTCAGCCAGAAACTGTAGAAATGGCCGCAAACGAGTCACAATTGCGCCCAGCCCGTACGGTTTCGTACGCTACCTTGTCCTGATTCGACTTCGCTCGCTCTCACTCTCAAGCTAAGTGTTTGAGAATGCTTCTCTTTTTTGCCTTTTTTCGCGCTAATTATTCTGGCTTCAAGCCTCAAGTAATGATGTCCGGGCTGTTATAGTTAGGTCTGTTTGGCTTAACGTAGCTTTCCGGAGGTGAGAAGAATGAAAGGCGACACCAAAGTTATTTATTACCTGAACCAGCAGCTTAAAAATGAGCTGACGGCAATTAACCAGTACTTCTTGCATGCCCGCGTGATGAACCACTGGGGCTTTGGCAAACTGGGGAAGATAGAATACAAAGAGTCCATCGGCGAGATGAAGCATGCCGATTTGCTGATTGAACGTATCTTGTTGCTAGAAGGCCTGCCTAACCTGCAAGACCTGCATAAACTGCGCATTGGCGAAGATGTGCCCGAGATGCTGGCATGTGACCTGGCGCTAGAAAAAGCCGCTCACGTGACGGTAAAAGAAGGCATGGAGTACTGTGAGAGCGTGAGCGATTTCGTTTCTCGCGATTTGCTGCTGACTATTCTGGACGATACAGAAGAGCACATTGATTGGCTGGAAACTCAGCTGGAATTGATAGAAAAAGTCGGCGTACAGAACTACTTGCAATCACAAATGGGCGACGAATAACGCGCTTTTGTGCTGTCAATATAAAAAACGCTACGTAATGTACGTAGCGTTTTTTTGTGTATCCAGATCTTACAAAGCCGAATTATCGGCTTGGGCAGCCTTCCACTTGTCCCCATGCATTGTTGGGACCGCAGTATTTATTACGGGCATCCCATGAGCAACTTGGGCGTTCAAAGAAGCCTTTTTGCGAACATGCAGCGAGTTCACGCTGGAACTGAGGAATCCAACTGCTGTTGCGACCTACGTTAGGCACAGGGGCAGTAGGAGGCGGCGGAGGAATCGTTACATCCACAGGCTGTATGGCTTGCTGCCCAGAGCTGCGGTTGCTACCAGTTGAAGGGCCTATACGAGCGATACCTTGTAAACCGCCCGGTGAGGTGGCGCCTTGTTGCCGCAAATCAGAGAGCGCGCTTGCCGATAGCTTGGTATTGGCTAGCGCGATAGGCGGATTGTATTTGTCAGCAGTTTTTGCGACGATTTTCCATTCGAAACCCTCTAGCTCTTCCGGTATACCCAAACGGCCATTGACCAGTGGTTGGGGAGCAGGAGTGACATATGGCTTGCCATCAGCATCTAGCGTAGGCATGAGCTGAGCAGCCTCTTCAATCGCCACCATATTGGGAGCACGTAATGGGCCATTTTCTACTAGCCAGTTACCCATCTGGATACCGCCCCATACTGAGGCTCCCAAAGCTAGTAACACGATTGCAAGAATTAAACGCCAGGACATAGTAAGTGTTCGCTGTGATGATAGCGGCTGGCCCTTTCAGAGGAAAGGGCCAGAGCTTGAAGTTTACATTGTAGCGAAAACCTGTCCGCCATGTTCACGCATGGCATGGAATTCTATGCCGGGGTTAAGGTCTTGAGCCACACGTAACTGGGCTGGTGAAGAGGCTAAGAACGCGATGGCGTCTACGACATCGTAGGCAATATTGGCCGCGTTGGTCTCTAGAAACTTCTTCATTACTTTTTCGTCAGAAGCTGTAACCCAGCGTGCCAAGTTGTAGCGTGAGGGGGACAAACGGGCATCTACGTTGTATTCAGTGCGTAGTCGGTGAGCAACCACTTCAAACTGCAACTGACCTACCGCACCGAGCAGCAGTACACCACTAGTGAGATGTGGGCGGAATACCTGAATAGCACCTTCCTCGCCCAACTGTGTCAAACCTACGCGCAATTGTTTAGTACGTAGTGGATCTTTAACTTCTACCGCTTGGAATAGCTCGGGTGCGAAGAATGGCAAGCCTGTGAATTGCAGGTTTTCGCCTTCGGTCAGTACGTCACCCAATTGCAGTACGCCATGGTTAGGAATACCGATAATGTCGCCAGCGTAGGCTTCTTCCAGCAGGTCACGACGTTGTGACAGGAAAGACACCACGTTGTTCGGGCGTATTTCTTTGTTCGTACGAGCTACTTTTAAACGCATACCACGTTGGAAGTGGCCAGAGCTTACGCGCACGAACGCTACGCGGTCACGGTGAGCAGGGTCCATGTTGGCTTGGACTTTGAACACTACACCGCTGAATTTTTCTTCGTCGGGCTCAACAGTACGTTGCAACGCAACGCGCGGTCCGGGTGGCGGAGCCATGTCTACCAGAGCATCCAGCACTTCTTGAACACCAAAGTTGTTCAGTGCGGAGCCAAAAAATACAGGCGTTTGTTTACCCGCTAAGAAGGCTTCGTGATCAAAATCGCTAACCGCTTCTTTGATCAGGTGAATTTCATCGCGAGCTTTGCTGAAGTTCTCACCAAAGCGGCGTTCTGCTTCAGGGTTATCTAAACCGGGGAGCTTTTCATCGTTATCGCTGCGGTGTTCTTTGCCAGAGGTAAAGACGTGCAGGTGGTCGGCGCCCAGATTAAATACGCCACCAAAGGCGCGCCCCATCCCTACAGGCCAGGCAAAAGGAATCGCTTCCATGCCCAAGTGGTCTTCAATCTCGGACAGCAGGTTCAATGGTTCTTGAACTTCACGGTCCAACTTGTTGATGAAAGTGATAATGGGGGTGTTACGTGCTCTACAGACCTGCAACAAACGAATGGTTTGTGGCTCTACACCGTTCGCCGCATCAATGACCATCAGCGCCGCATCTACCGCCGTCAGTACGCGATACGTATCTTCGGAGAAGTCTTGGTGACCGGGGGTGTCCAACAGGTTGATCACACAGTCACGGTATTCCATTTGCATCACGGATGAGGCAACTGAAATACCACGTTGTTTTTCGATTTCCATCCAGTCGGATGCGGCATGCCGTTCCGCTTTACGCGATTTCACGCTACCTGCAATTTGGATGGCGCCTGCAAACAGCAGAAGCTTTTCCGTAAGGGTGGTCTTCCCCGCGTCAGGGTGAGAAATAATCGCAAAAGTTCGGCGGCGCGAAGCTTCTTGGGCAAGGGTGGACATCAGCAGATACGGTAAAAGAGGCTAAAGCCTGTAGAAAAAATCAGGCAAAACGTCTATTTTCGCTCAAATCTGCCAGACTCACAATTATCTTGCCGTATTAGACGGTATTTGTCAGGGTAGAAAAGGGAAAAACTATGCACATCATGGTGATAGGAGCCAGTAAAGGGCTAGGGCGAGCCTTGGTAGAAGGTGTGGGTACGGTAGGTGATACCGTGGTTGGTGTGTCACGACAACGGCCACATAGTGTGCAGTCGGCAAATGGGGCTACCGTGACATGGGTAGAGGCCGATATGAGCCATCCCGTAGCAGCAGCGGATGCATTATCTGCTGCCGCTCCACATGCGATTGATGTGCTGATTTATAACGTAGGTATCTGGGAAGCGAAGGCGTTTTCCGAGGACTACAACTTTTTAGACGATAGCGACGAGAGCATTCAACAATTGGTAGGGGTGAACATCACGGCTACCTTGTTGGTGTTGAAACGGTTGCTGCCGCATGTGTTGCGATCTGACAAAGCTCAAGTGATTTTGACCGGCTCTACCTCAGCATTGCGACAAAGCGGGCGGCCTGAAGTGGCATTTGGCGCGAGTAAGTTTGCGTTGAACGGCATTGCCGACTCATTGCGCGAAGGCTTTAGAGAGCAAGGCTTAAAAGTGAGTGTGCTGCAGTTGGGGTATTTAAATACCGAAGATGCTTTGTCGGTGCCTGTGGAAGATGCCGCCGCGCGTGATGAAGGCCATACGGTTCCGGTACACGATGTGGTGAGTGTGGTGCGTACGATGCTGACGTTGTCAGATGCCTCATTTATGCGTGAGGTACTGCTGCCAGCACGCTACGACGAACGCTTCTAAGTAACCATTACAGGCACACACACCATGTGTTCGGCATGTGTGCCTGCAGTGGATTACGAACCGCTGTCTAGGCGTACGGCACGTTTGGCATTGCGCCCACGTAGCCATTCCAATGTCAGCAGTAGAGCCGTTGAAAACACAATCAGAATCGTGGCGATAGCCGCAATAATGGGGCTGATGTTTTCACGAATACCTGTGAACATTTGACGTGGTAACGTGACCTGCTGAGGGCCTGCCAAGAACAAGGTGGTGATCACCTCATCAAAAGAAGTAATGAAGGCAAAGAGTGCACCTGCAATAACCCCAGGGGCAATGATGGGCAGCGTCACTGTGAAAAATGCGCGTAACGGGTTAGCACCCAAGCTGTAGGCAGCGCGCACCAAATTACTATCAAAACCCTGCAACGTGGCCAGTACCGTAGTGAGCACAAATGGCGACCCCAGTGCGGCGTGGGTCAGCACCAGCCCCATGTAGCTGTTGGTAAGGCCGTAAGGGGCAAAGAACAAATACACCCCCACACCCACGACCACTAGTGGCACGATCATGGGGGAAATCAGCATCCCCATTAATAGGCTTTTGCCGATGAAGCTGGCGCGTTGTAAGCCCATGGCTGCCATGGTGCCTAACACCGTGGCAATAATCGTAGACAGTGGCGCGACGATAAAGCTGTTGCGGGTGGCACGTATCCAGTCCTCAGAGTTGAACAACGCTTCATACCAGCGCAATGACAAACCTGGCATGGGGTACAGCAGTAGGCTACCTTCGCTGAACGACAAGGGGATGATCACCAGTATAGGAATCAACAGGAAGATCAAAATCAGCCAGCACAATAACCGCTGTACGATGCGCCAGACGCGTTCTGAGGTAGAAAGATAAGGATTGGGTGTCATAGTCGTTTCCTTTAGCCCAGTCCCAGTTCGCGACCAGATAGGCGACGATACAAGGTGTACAGCACCAAGGTGCCTGCCAACAGCAAGAAGCCCAGCGCACTGGCCATGCCCCAGTTAATGGTCTGGTTGGTAAAGTAGGCCACGTAGTAACTAATCATTTGGTCGTTAGCGCCACCTAGCAAAGCGGGGGTGATGTAATAACCAATGGAAATGATGAATACCAGCAAACAGCCAGCCGCTATACCGGGGTAGGTTTGCGGCACATACACTTTCCAAAATGCGGCAAACGGATGGCTACCTAGTGAAATGGCCGCGCGTTGATACGTAGGTGGAATAGAACGCATCACACTATATATAGGTAAGACCATGAAAGGCAGCATGATGTGAATCATGGCGATGTAGACCCCGATGCGATTGAACAGTAAATCCAAAGGCACATCGATAAGGCCTATTTCCATCAAGGTTTTGTTGATGAGCCCTTGGCGTTGCAGCAATACAATCCATGCGGCAATACGCACCAGCACCGACGTCCAAAAAGGGATCAGTACACAGATCATCACCAGATTGGCGCCACGCGCACTCATGCGGCTCATCCAGTAGGCAAGTGGGAAGCCTAATAGCAAGGCCATCACGGTTACGCCCAGACTGATTTCAAAAGTGCGAGCAAAAATATCTTGGAAAGCAGAACTGCCTTCGGGGACTTTGACGATGTCACCTTGGGTGTCGCGCTTCAAATCCAGCGAGGCTAGCAGGTAATAGTCTGAGTACGCGTTATCGTTGTTGGCAATGGCACGCCAGTAATCCACCTCGCCCCAGCGAGGATCTATCGCAATCAGCTCCTCGCGTATGACCTCAGGTGATTTGTTGTCTATGTCAGCCAATGGCATTTTGCGCACGGTTTTGAAGATCAAGGTGCGATAGCCAGCAATTTCGTAGTTCAAGCGGCGTGCTAATAGACCAGAACCAGTACCGTCTTTGGCGTGTTGCAAGTCTGTAGCTAAGGCAACGAAGCTTTCTGCCGGGGGGGCGCTTTGTTGATCCCAGGTTTTAAGCGCCAGTAACGTGCGTGGCATGTGCTCTATAACCTCTGGGTTATCCACAGCCCTAAATAGCAGCGCCGCAACCGGAATAACAAAAATCACCAATAGAAAGATGGCCAATGGAGCAAGTAAACCAGCCGCTTGCCAGCGCTGTTTGCGGTGTGCTTTGACCACGGCTTTTTTAATGTCCGCTGTGGACAGCGTCATGGAAGAATTCATTCAGATGTACCCGTAAAGGAAGCCGCGCTCTATGTAGAGTACGGCTTCATCACAGAAGGCTTATCGAGTAGACCAAGCAGTGAAACGTTGATCCAGTTCTTCACCGTGATCAGCCCAGTAGTCATAGCTGGACAACAGCGCGTGTTCGGCGTTTTGGGGTGAGTTAGGCATTTGTGCCAAAGTGGCCTCATCCAAGTTGTCTATGGCTGACTTATTGATCGCACCGTAGTTGATGTTCTGAGCATGTTTGATCTGTTGCTCAGGTTGTGCCGAGAAACTGATGAATTCTTCTGCCAGGGCTTTGTTGGGTGAGCCCATAGGGATCACGTAGTAGTCCAAATCGTAGATACTGCCGTTCCAGACGATACGCAGGTCTTGGCCTTCGGCGTTAGCGGCAGCAATACGGCCGTTATAGACTGTGGACATCACTACGTCGCCTGCAGCCAGCATTTGCAAGGGCTGGGCACCGGCTTCCCACCACTGAATATGGGGTTTGAGTTCGTTGAGTTTGTTAAAAGCGCGATCCACACCTTCAGGAGTGCTCAAGACTTGATAGACATCTTTAGGGGCGACGCCATCTGCCATCAACGCAAATTCTAAGTTGTAGCGAGCACCTTTGCGCAGCGCACGTTTACCTGGAAACTTTTCCACATCCCAAAAATCAGCCCAGCCGTTAGGCGCGTCTTTCAGGGATTTACCGTTATAGGCCATAACAGTGGACCAGACGAACACGCCCATGCCGCAGTCATGTACGGCTTCGGGGATCAGTTGATCCTTCGCGATGATGTTGTCCCAATCCAGTGGTTCAAATAAGCCCTCGTCACAGCCACGGCTAAGGTCAGCGGTCTCTACTTCCACCACGTCCCAGACGACGTTGTTGGTGTCTACCATGGCTTTGATTTTTGCCAGTTCACCGTTGTAAGGGACGTTCAGGATTTTGATGTTTTTTTGTTTTTGCAGCGGTTCAACAAAGGCGGTTTGTTGTGCTTCGCCGGCTGCGCCGCCAAAGTTCACAATGGTCAGATCACGCGCGAGGGCGGACTGAGCTCCAACTGCCAACATACTACTGATTACACCAATTGCTACCTTGTGGGATGTTTTCATGGTTGTCTCCGTTATATCTAGGTATAGGATGTACTGCTGCTACTGAGGGTGACTCAGGCGGTAAAAACGCGGGCAAAGGCTGAGGGTAGTTGTAGTGATAGCCATGCGCCCGGAGCAAGACTGGTATCTGAGGACAATTGACTGATCTGCTGTTTGATACTGATCTCTTGCTGATCATGGGTTTTGCAGATCAAGCGTACGTGGTCGCCCAAGTACACGGTGTTGGTGATTTGTGCCTGTAGGCAGTTGTGAGTGGGCTCGGCCATGATCTGAATGCGTTCAGGGCGTATGCTCAACACAGCGGCTTGTCCAGCAGAGGCGTGGTTAACGTTCAACCCGTGGATCACGCTATTGTTGCCCAGTGTGATCTGGCACATGTCGCCGTCGGCCTGCGATACCGTGCCGGTCAACAGGTTGTTATCACCCACAAAGCTTGCTACGAATGGGTTTTGTGGTGCTTCGTATAAGGTATTTACCGACGAAATCTGCTGGATAATGCCGTCGTTAAATACGGCGACGCGATCCGACATCGTTAGGGCTTCGCTTTGATCGTGGGTAACGTATACAAAGGTGATGCCCAGCGATTGATGCAGTGCTTTGAGTTCCAACTGCATGTGTTCGCGTAATTGCTTATCCAATGCGCCCAAGGGTTCATCCATCAATACCAGCTTAGGTTCAAACACCAGAGCACGCGCGAGTGCAATACGTTGTTGCTGACCGCCCGACATTTGAGCGGGATAACGTTTTGCAAACGCCTCCATTTGCACCATTTCCAGTGCTTTGCGTACTTTGGCTTTACGTTCAGATGCCGGTAAGCGGCGAACTTTGAGGGGGTACTCCAAGTTCTTTTCCACAGTCATGTGGGGGAACAGAGCGTAGTTCTGAAACACCATCCCTATATTGCGCTGGTGAGGCGGGACGCGGTTGATGTTTTGTTGGTCTAAATAGATGTTGCCCGTTGTGGGGTATTCAAACCCCGCCAACATCATTAAACAGGTGGTTTTACCAGACCCGGAAGGTCCAAGCAGGGAAAGGAACTCTCCTTGCTGAATATCCAGATTGAGATCTTTAACTACAAATGTCTCGCCGTCATAGGATTTTTGTACCTGCTCAAAGCGCACCAGTGGTCGTGTGGACACTGATTGGTCTCCTTATTTGTCTCGTTTTGATCTTTTAATAAGGGGCAATATAAGTGAAGCCAGTGGACATGACATAGAGCCATTTAGGCTCAAAAGCAGGGGTCCACTTTTGAGATAAAACTTTAGTCGCAGTGCAGTTTTTAGCGCTAAAGGCAGTGATGATGCGGCGCACAACGAAACACGCCCCAAAATGGGGCGTGTTAGCGTACTCATGCAGTAAAGGGTAAATCCCTAGGGTCAGGAAGCCGTGTTGGCGGGGCGTCGTGGACGACGCTGGCCTGCTGGTTTACCTTGGCCTTGAGGCTTGCCTTGACCTTGGCGCGGAGCCGATCGGCGTTGATTGCTACGGGGGCGATCACGTTCGCGCTCTGGGCGAGCAGGGCGGCTACGTTCTTCGGTTGCTGCACTGCGTACTGGAGGTTTGAAGTCAGGGAACTCAATACGAGGGATATCCTGATTGATCATCTTCTCGATGGTTTGCAACATGCGGCTTTCGGTACGATCTACCAAAGACAGTGCCAAGCCATCGCTGCCTGCACGGCCTGTACGGCCAATACGGTGTACGTAATCTTCAGGTACTTGTGGCAGCTCAAAGTTGATCACGTAGGGCAACTGGTCAATATCAATACCACGAGCAGCAATGTCGGTGGCAACTAGCACTACGACCTTACCGCTTTTGAACCCATCCAACGCACGGGTACGGGCAGATTGGCTCTTGTTGCCGTGTAGAGCGGCTGCATTGAGGCCATCTTTGCTCAGTTTCTCGGCCAGTCTATTGGCACCATGTTTAGTACGGCAGAACACCAAGACTTGGTGCCAACCGCTTTCACGGATGATGTGGCTGATCAGCTCACGTTTATGGCTTTGCTCAGTCAGCACCACGTTTTGTGTGATGCGTTCGGCGGTGGTGTTGCGCGGGGCAACCGAGACCTCGATAGGGTCTTTCAGAATTTGGTGTGCTAGCGCACGAATCTCAGACGAGAAGGTGGCCGAGAACAGCAGGTTTTGACGCTGTTTAGGCATCAAGGCGAGCACGCGACGAATATCGCGGATAAAGCCCATGTCTAGCATGCGGTCGGCTTCGTCTAGTACCAAGGTTTCAGTACGAGACAAATCGATGGTTTTTTGACCGCAGTGATCCAACAAGCGGCCAGGTGTGGCAACAACCAAGTCCACGGGTTTTTGCAGCGCACGGATTTGGGGGTTGATGTTCACACCACCAAACAGCACCAGTGAGCGAATGCGGCTATGCGCACCGTATAAACGTACGGATTCTTCTACCTGTGCCGCTAATTCGCGGGTAGGGGTCAGAATCACAACGCGGGGTGAGCCGGGTTGTAGTTTGGGCGCGGGTTGGGTCAACAAACGATGCAGAATAGGCAGCGTAAAACCGGCTGTTTTACCCGTACCCGTTTGCGCGGCGGCGAGCAAATCGCCACCTGTCATCACATGTGGAATAGCCTGGGCTTGAATGGGCGTAGGGTGGGTATAGCCTGCATCAGTGATAGCCTGCAACAAAGGGGCGGCCAATCCTAATGAGGCGAAAGTAGTGTCAGAATTCAAGAGAGTTTCCAGCAACCAACCTTATTGCTTTCAGGGCAATACCAATCCAGGTCAGTGACAAGCAGGTAGATAAACCAGGCGCACTAAATGGCCTGACAGTAGCGCGTTGTAATTGGTAAGAACGCGTAGAGAAGCATAAATTATAACGTGTTCAGTCCGCGGTGTGGAATTGCCGCAGTAGTACCTGTTTCAGGCTATTTGGCGCTGGCCGCATTCAACGGTAGTAATACTTCCAAACACGTATGACCGGGTCGTGACTGCACATGCAAGGTGGCGCCTATATGCTGCATACGATTGGCCATGCTGCGCATACCTATGCTAAGACCGGCTGTTTGCACGGCATCCACATCAAAGCCTATGCCATTATCTTCAATGATGAGCCGCAACGTGTGGTCATCGGGTTGTTGCAAGATAATGTTCAGGTGCGTGGCATGGCTGTGTTTGACGACGTTGGTGAGGGCTTCTTCCACCAGTCGGGTTAAAGCCAGAACCTGCAAGGGTGAGGGGCGTGGATCCCACTGTGGGCCAATGACCCAATCGGCCTTGATATCTAGGGAATCAAACAAATTCCCAAAGCGATAACGCAGGGGGGCAATCCATGTGGATGGTAATTCGGGTACATCCAGTTTGGCGCTGGCCCCTGCATCAATGAGCTGGCGTAAGTCATCCCGCAATAGTTTCAGAATAGAGAGAAACTGTTGGTTGGGTAGTGGCGTTTTCTGCTGCTCAATCATCGCCATAGAACGTATTAATGAACTGCCCAGCCCATCGTGTAAATCTTGGGCAATATGCAAGCGCTCTTGCAGCCTAGAGTTGTTCAGTGCCAGTTCATGCTTGCGTGCTAGTGTGTCTCGCAGTTCTTCTCTGGCTTCAGCGACGCTGTGGGTAAGCTCTTTATTGAACTGTTCAATACGACGCATGGTGTTCACCAAACGCCAGCTTAGCAACGCTGACATGAACAACATGGTGAGTAGGCTGGTGTAAGCGGAGTACAAATGTCCAGAGGAAGACAGCCCTAATATGGTCAGGGTGTCGTACACACTGGTTGCTAAATAAGCCAGTAAGCACAGTGATAGCCATCGTTGTTCAGCCTGTTTGTTACGCCATGCTCGTATGGGGAAAAGTACGCATGTGCCCCAAAAGACGATCAGGGCAATGAAAAATACGGCAAAGAGTACCAAGGGGGCAGTTGTAGGTGAGGCAAGCAGCACTACAGGGGTAGCAAGGCCAAACAGGGCTATGGCCGCAATGCTCAACTTTTTGATGTGTTTGTAATTGCCAAAGCTCCACACAAACAAAGCAAAACTCAGAATAAAACTGAAGAACAGTAAGATGTTTACTCTGGATAATTGCAGTGAATCGCTAAACAGAGGGCCCGTTTCGTGTCGCATCTGTAATGAACAATACAACACCCACAGCAGGCCTTGCAGTGCGTATAACCCATAGCTTTGTTCGTTGCGACGACGTAACCAGATAAAGAAGGCCAGTGTCCCTAATACGCCTGTGACGCCCAAGTTAAGTAACAGTAAGGCTTGGTTTTGCCACCATGAAGCGCGTTGTGTGGCTAGGACGGTAGGGAGAGTGCCTAGCTCTATGTACTGCAATCCTGTGAACTGTGTAGTCGCGCCGCTTACCCATATCCAGATGGTATTTAAGCCGGGTTTTAACAGGGCATCGGGTAGTACCCAATAACGTGGGATACCGATGCTGCGTGATAACGGTTCACTAAGGTTAGCGTCTCGCCAGAGCAAAGAGTGGTTTAAAAATACAGCGCCCGCCACACCCAGAGAGCTAATGTGTAAAGCGAGGGGGTGGTTATCGCAGTTGGGGTTTTGCCACTGCAGCTTGTACCAGGCATTACCTCGGTAGGCGGGCCAGCGGCTAGCCCAGTTTTTGTCGGGCAGAGTCGTTGCGTGCCAACCGTCTTCAGGCGGTGGTGATAAGGGCTCACCTACTGCCTGAGCGACTTCTACCGCGATGAGTCTAGGTTCACAGGTGTTATGGGGCTGAGTTTGCGCTTGCGCTGGAGCAATCAGTACACACAATCCTAGCCACAGAGTGATCACGCTGCAGCAGTGGCGAAGCAAGGTAGCGAGCATGCTGCGGTAGGTGAGACCCATACGTGAAAAGTCGGCGTGTTAGGAAAGCAGCCCCTGTGATCGTGCTTTAACGACAGCGCGGGTGCGGGAAGACACCGCTAGTTTACGGTAGATATGCTTCACGTGGCATTCTACGGTGAATCGGGATAACTCGAGTTTTTCAGCTATTTCGCGATTGGTCAGGCCGTCGGCTACCAACTGCAGTATTTCCTGTTCTCGTGCGGTGAGCGTGGAGTTCGCTGTTTGTGAAGGTTCTGGTGGGGTGGCGACCACTTGTGCGGGCGAGGGTTGTAGCTCGGCAATGATACGTCTGGCCATGAATGGATCAATGGGCGCACCGCCACGCAGCACGCTGCGTATGGACAAGGCCACCTCTACATCTTCACGCTCTTTCAGCACATACCCTGTAGCGCCAGCGCGTAATGCCGCCAAGATAGCGTCTTCGGTGCTCCATGCAGAAATCACCAAAATCCCTAAGGAAGGATCTGCGGCAGATAACTCAGCAATAAGATCTAGACCGTTCCCATCAGGCAATCCCAAATCAACCAACGCTAACGCCACCGGATGCTCAGCCAGTCTAGCGCGTGCTTCGGCTAGGCTAGCGGCAAAGATTAAGGCATCTGAGGTATAGCCCAGTTGTTGCAAGATAAGGTCTAGTCTGTGTTGGACTAAGTTATCGTCTTCCACAATCAGCACGGGGGCAGGTAGCGTGGATTCTGTGGCGATGGGAGCAGAAGGAGACATAAGAGCAGCTTTCAAGAAAATGTCTGGGAACAGCAAGTGACTTCACTATGGCCTAAAACAAGGCGCTCGGATATCCCTGAAAGCAGTGATAACCTGTAAAAATAACAAAAATACACAAAGCTGAAGCCAGCACCATACAGTACAGCGCTGGGTGGGTACAGCATGGCGCTATCTAGGGGGCCGTATGTATCTCTAGAAATGTGTTGACCTGAGTGTGGGTGCTGCGGCGGTCTGGCGATTGGCGACTGATTTGTACCGTATGCCAGCCGTCTTGGCGAGCCGCGTCTAGCTCTTGATGTACGGCAGACACATATAACAATTGTTCGGCTGGGATGCCTAAGGTTTCGCGAATGTTCCGATAGGAGTCGCTATCCCGTTTAGAGCCTACTGAACTATCAAAATGCCCATTGATGAGCGGCAGTACATTGCCATGGTCACTGTGGCCAAACAGTAGCTCTTGTGCGGCAATGGAGCTAGACGAGTACAGGTACACGGCTTTCCCTGCGTTGTGCCAGCGTTTGATTTGCTCATAGGCATCTTCGTAAATATGCCCCGTGAACTGCCCACTGATATAACCCTCTGCCCAAATCATGGCCTGTAGTTGTTTGAGTACAGGAGAGGGCTTATCTATATCTATATAGTGCAGCAGTTCGGCGATGAGCCTATCTAGTCCGGCTAACGGTAAATCAGCCTCGGTACGCAGCGCGAGTAGCGCGCTTTTCACGGCGGGTTGTGCGTGCTGCTGCCGCAGGAAATTGGCGATATGGCGTCTCGCATAGGGAGACAAGGTCTGATGCACAAAGGCAAGGTCTGTCGTGGTGCCTTCTACATCGCAGAGGATTGCAGAAATCATAAGGTGGCGCCAAACATTGGCGTAGTCGTTTACGGTGAAACAAGTACTGACAGCTTAAGGCAGAGAGCCTACGTCATAGTATCATCGAGTTTTATGCCTAGCCAATGTGTCGCTAAGCGATAACCAATGTAAAGAGCCCTTGTTCTGTACAGCGGCTCAAGATACTCTTTTCACTCTACTTTTTTTGCCGTGTGAGCATCATGAAAAACTCTTTACGACTATGGTTGATTTCCGCGATGGCATTGTTGCTAAGCGGTTGTGGGTACAACGAAATTCAGCGTTTGGATGAGCAGGTCAAGGCAGCGTGGTCGCAAACTCTGAATCAGTACGAGCGTAGGGCTGAGTTGGTGCCTAAATTGGTCAGCTCCGTGAATGCGTATATGGTGAATGAGCGTAGCGTGTTGGTGGAGGTCACCGAAGCACGAGCACGTGTAGGCAGCATTCACATTACGGCAGAGGATTTGGATAACCCAGCAGTGATGGAACGTTTCCAGCAAGCACAAGGGCAGTTGTCTTCTGCTTTGTCCCGTTTGTTGGCCGTATCTGAAAATTATCCACAGCTGAAAAGTGATGGTTTGTTCCGTGACTTAATGACGCAGTTGGAAGGCACAGAAAACCGCATTGCTACTGAACGCGGTCGTTATGTGGAAGCGGTACAGGCCTATAACGTGTATATACGTCAGTTCCCCGCTGTTGTAACAGCCAAACTGTTTGGCTACAAAGTGATGGAGAACTACGGAGTAGACCGCGAGTACGACATCCGCCGTGATCCAGAAGTGAAGTTTGATTTGCCTGCCTCGGCAACCGCTCAATAGTCACTGATAGGATATGACTATGCGTCGTAACCCCGCTGTTTTGCTGCGTTATTGGCGTAGCCTCTGGATGGCTTTGCTATTGGTGGTGTGCTTGCCGGTGCAAGCCGCCACCGTGCCTGTGCCTAAGCTGAATGATTGGGTCACCGATACCACGGGTACGTTGAGTAGTGCTCAGCAGCAAGCCATGAGCCAGCAATTACAAGCATTACAGCTGGAGAAGGGCGCGCAGCTTTTTGTGCTAGTCGTACCTACTACGGGTAATGACACCATTGAAAGCTATGCTAGGCGTGTGTTTGATGCCTGGAAAGTCGGGCGCAAAAAGGTAAACGATGGTGTACTGCTATTGGTCGCTAAAGATGATAGGCGTCTACGTATAGAAGTAGGTTATGGGCTAGAAGGTGCGATTACTGACCTGCAGTCCGGCCGTATTATTCGCGAGAACATCACACCTTACTTTGCGCAGGACGACTACGCCGCCGGTATACAGGCGGGGGTGGACAGTTTGGCGGGCCTAATTCGTGGCGAAAGTTTGCCACCGGTAGCGCAAAGCGATGATGACGATGAAAGCCCCGTGATTGTGCTCATCCCCTTGGCATTTTTTGCGTTGGTGATGCCTATGGCAGCAGCGGCGCTGATGTCGGGCGTGTTTGCGTTCATCGTATTTGAAAGCTTGCCATTGGCCATAGTCGGTGCCGTAGTGGGGTTGCTGATCTCGGTTATCGGCTACGTAATAGGCGCAGGTGGGCGTCGCTCCGGAGCAGGCAGAGCATCCAAATATGGCGGAGCCTTAGATGGGCTGGCCAGCCATGGTCGTAAACGCGGTCGCGGAAACTTCCCCGGAGGCGGTGGTGGTTTTGGGGGCGGTGGCTTCGGTGGTGGTGGAGGTTTTGGCGGCGGTGGCTTCGGTGGTGGTGGAGGTTTTGGCGGCGGAGGCGGTGGCGGCAGCGGGGGCGGTGGTGCTTCCGGCAGTTGGTAGGAGATACCCATGTCAAGAATCTTGAAAAATATGATGGGCGTGTCGCAAGTGCAAGGTCATTGGCTACGGCATAAGCACTTCACCGCTCAGGTGCTAGATCAGGTGGCACAACGTATACATGCCAGCGAGCAAGGGCACAGCGGTGAGTTAGTCTTGGCTGTAGAGGCGGTTATGCCTAGCCATGAGACGGATAGCCATTTACGTGCCTTAGAAGTGTTTGGCCGATTACGGGTATGGGATACGCCACTAAACAGTGGCGTGTTGTTGTATTTGGCGTTAGATCAGCGCTACATAGAAATCGTGGCTGATCGCGGCATTACAGCCAGCGCTGAACAGTGGCAAGCAGTGTGCACTAAATTACAGCAAGCATTTGGCCGTAAAGCCTATGTTGAGGGCTTGCTGCAAGCAGTAGAAGACATAGAAGCTATTTTGCGCCGTGCTGCACCACCACTGTCCGTATCGGACGAGCCCAATTATTTACCGGATGAACCTGTGCTGCTGTAAGCATCACGATGCGGTTTCGCCATGATTGGTGTGTTTTCCCCTGTTTTTAGGTTGACATGACTCACGCATTGATTTCACGTACCACGGGCTTCCAGGCGCATTGTCTGGCGGAGGCTGTGCGCTTGAAAGAAAGTGGCTGGGGGCCTTTGGAGGATGCCGCCGAGGTACGACGTGCCATTGCCCAAGGCGGTAGCCTAGAAGATAGGCTGGTGTTCAGAGCCACCTTATTGGCACAGCGGGAAGGTTGGGTAACGGCATATCAGCGGTTATGTCAGATAGGGCGTTGGTTGCTGCCTGCATGGTTGGTATTGGCAGTGGTAGCGGGTTTGAGTGCGGTATGGGGCGTATTGGGTGCTGGCGCCTACATTAATGTGATCACCGCCGTCGTGAGTTTGGTGGGGCTGAATGTCCTGACGCTAGTGCTGTGGTTAACTAGTTTTCTTTTTAAAAGCGATTCGGCACAGCAAGGCAGCGTGCTGGGGAAATTGAGCTTAAAACTATTGGGCCGTTTCGCGCGTGGCGAGGCGGCGACCTTAGTGCTGGGTGCAGGCGTAAACGTGATGGTGCGCCAAAAGTTAGGCCGTTGGGTGTCGGGGCTCATTAGCCACACGTTTTGGCTCTGGGCGACCTTGGTCGCTATTTTGGCATTGTTGTGGGCCTTATCCGCTAGGCGTTACGGTTTTGGTTGGGAAACGACGTTGCTATCGTCTGATAGTTTTGTAGCGTTGGTAGAAGGTTTGGGCCGTGTGCCGCGTTGGTTGGGTTTTGAGGTGCCTTCTGCTGCCTTGATACGCCTGAGTGATGGCTTAACCCCTCTGACACCGGATGATCAACGGGTGTGGTCCAGTTGGTTGTTGGGCTGCTTGGTGTGCTATGGCTTGTTGCCACGTTTGGTGGCGTGGGTATGTAGTGCAGGTGTAGTGCGTTTTCGCTTACGACATCTGTACATAGATAGACAGCTACCGGGCTGGATAGAGCAGCAAGAACGACTATTACCCGTGCATGTACGGGTGGGTATTGATGCCCAAGCCCCTACAGATCAGGTGGCAGTTGCTCAACCTACTCGCTTTGAATTTCCGCACACTACCGATACGGTGTGTGTGGCTGCGATAGAGTACCCACAAGACCGCCCTTGGCCGCCGTTACCGCTGCCAGAGGCGTGGATGAATGCGGGTGTGGTCGATACACGCGCGCAGCGAGAGCAGCTATTGCAACGTCTGCATCAACGTTCGCCCGATTATCTGCTGTTGGTGTGTGATGCGAGCCAGACTCCCGATCGCGGGATTGTGGCATGGTTAGGTGAACTCAGTAGTTATGGTCGTTATTGTGCGATTGTGCTGCAGGCGGCTTCTGAGGTTGCTGTGCTGCCAGAGCGCCTACAAGCATGGCGCGATAGATTGAGCGCGGCCGGTTTTAAACCTGAACAGCTACACATTAACCTGCAGTCCTTATTTCCCCCTTCTGAATGAGCTATGAATAACCAGTCTTCTCTTTTGCGTTTGGCGGTGGTTGGGCACACCAATACCGGTAAAACCTCGTTGTTGCGTACCTTGACGCGAGACACCGAGTTTGGGGAAGTGCGTAATAGCCCGGGGACGACGCGCCATGTAGAAGCAGTCAGGTTGACTAATGATGGCCACGCTGTGGTGGAGTTATTTGATACCCCCGGCATTGAAGACAGCATGGCATTGCGTGATTATTTGGAGCGATTGGTACAGCCAGGTGAGCGCTTAGACGGCCCCAGCGTATTAGAGCGTTTCTTGCAGATGCCAGAGGCCGTTGGCCGCTTCGAGCAAGAAGCTAGGGTGGTGAAGCAATTGTTGGCTTCGGATGCAGGGTTGTATGTGATCGACGTACGCGACCCCGTGCTAGCCAAACACCAAGATGAACTGCGTATTTTGGCGTGGGCAGGTAAACCATTGCTGCCAGTGCTAAATTTCACGCGTAGCGAAGAACAGCGTATTGATGAGTGGCGTGCTGCGCTGGCGAGTGTAGGCCTACATGCGATTAGCGAGTTTGATACTGTCGCACCGCCGTTAAATGGTGAAGAGCAACTGTATGAGCGTTTAGCGTTATTGGTGAAAGACACGCATGCCCAAACGTTGAAGGTATTGATTACGAATGTGCAGCAACAGCGTGTGCAACGTTTAGAAGATGCGTGGCGCTTGTTGGCGGACTTACTCATTGATGTAGCGGCGTGGCGCATGGTGAGCGAGCCAGATGAACGCTCAATGCAAGAAAGTACACGCACTATGCAAGAGCAAGTACGTAAGCGTGAAGAGCGCTGCGTGAAAGCGCTACTCAAACGTTTTAATTTCACCTCTAGAGACTATTTGCCGGATACCCTGTCGTTAGATGGCACGCGTTGGGAAATGGATTTGTTTAATCCTGATGCCTTAAAAGACTTGGGCGTACACATGGGTAAAGGTGTTGCTGCAGGTGCTCTGGCAGGCGCTACGGTGGATTTACTGACGCTAGGCTTTAGCCTAGGTAGTGGTACCGTGATTGGCGCAGCGGCTGGCGGAGTATGGCAGGGTTTGGATAAATGGGGTCAACGCTTGCTAGGGAAATGGCAAGGGAAAATGGAGCTCACGGTAGATGACAGCGTGGTACGCGTTTTGGCATTGCGCCAAACGGCATTGATTCATGCGTTAGAGCGCCGTGGTCATGCTGCACAAGTGCCCATCGCTATTGCACGCTCTGTGGTGGCCTTAGATACAGAAAGTGCGAGTGAGCCAGAGGTGGCGACTTCGGTAGCCGAAGCACCCCAAATATTGGATTGGCGTAAAGGTGGCTTGCCGGTCGAACTCACAGAAGCTAGGTTGCATACTGAATGGAGCACGATGCTGCACATGCAAAACGCATCAGGCCGTAGAGAGCAGGCTGTAGCTGCTCTGGCGGCCCGACTGCGTGTGTAAACGGTGCGTAATTAGCCTTTTTTGCTAATCAGACCATAGATAAAGAGTACAACGATAGCGCCGATGACGGAGCCTATCAGGCCTACTTGCGCGCCTTGCTGATACAAACCTAGGCTTTGGCCTAAAAAGCCACCTACCAGCGAACCTATAATCCCCAGCACGGTGGTCAGGATAATGCCCATGCTTTGGTTGCCAGGCATAATTGCGCGTGCCAGTAAACCTACGATGAAGCCTACGAGTAACATCCAAATAAAGCCCATCTTTTGCTCCTTGTTACATATCAAGAACACCCTATTCTAGGAAATACCGAGAATGTCTGTGTGTTAAATAAGTAATAAACTTTGTCAATTTCTGTTAACTAGATACTGGAGAAGTATTTAAATTACCCAGGTATTTGGTAATACAGATTGACCATAAATAATTATAAATAATGATTGAAAACAGAAATGAGAGCGTGAAGATAATGCGTGGTGGCGGTGGCTGTGCTGTTACGACTTCATAGCATTTATACGTTAGGTAACATGGCAGTGGATACTGCTCACATCTAGTAGGTGCTAAATCCTGCTAGGCTAGGCCACGCAAGGCATAGAGCACTCTTGATGAGTGTTGGTACAGTAGCGTTGTTGTTTTGAAGTGCTGCATTGTAAGGGCTTGTATCTATGCTTGAACGGGAAGGTTTTTTTGGTGGTTTATGTCTTTTCTCCAATAGGAGATGGCAGAAACATAACAATCATTAATTGTGAATAATAGTTAATATCTGGCCAATAAAAGAACTTAATATCTTCAAATATTGTAAATAAGTTTATTGTGTGACAATAAATTGCCATACTGTGATTATAATTTTCGAAAATATTTATCTGCTTCATTTTGTATGCGGCCGGAGACTGTAATGGGTGATATGCCTAATGGGGCGAAGCAAAGGGTAAGACTCTGGTATTGCGTGGGTATCTTTTTATTGATGCTCTTCAGCGCGGGGTTTTCTCAAGCGGAAGAAAATAGCGATGTAGTGCTGACTTTTGTGGGTCAGAAGGCGGGCGACGAAGGGGCCCGTGTTTATACAATGAGCTATGCTGAGCTATACGCTTTCCCCGAACAGAGAATACAAACATCTACACAGGTGACGTACGGTTCCCATATTTTCAGTGGGCCCTTAATACGTAACGTATTAGACAAATTCAACTTTGTGGGCGATACCGTCAGACTAGAAGCGCTAAACGGTTACATCATTGATGTGCCATTAAGTGATTTCAGACGTTTTGATGCTATTTTTGCGCATTCGATGAGCGGGTTGCGCTTATCGGTCAGGCATTTTGGCCCGGTATGGGTGGTGTATCCGCGCGACTCACTGAAAGAGCTGCAAGACATACGCTATGACATGCGTTGGGTATGGCAGCTACGCACTGTGGTGGTCTACGACAGTGCCAATAATCCTAGCCTCAGTAGCTGTTTTTACTGTGACGATGCGTCGCAGGGGTAAGGAATAGACAAGAGTGCAGGTAGCTCCTGCATATGATTGAAGGTGCGTTGTACTCCTAGCTCCAGCAACGGAGCTGGGTTGTGTTTGGGATCATAGGCCCACACGGTTGCACCAGAAGCTACACCAGCCGTAATGCCTGTCACACTATCCTCAATGATTAAGCACTGTTTGGGTGTGCAGCCCAGCACCGACATGGCTTTCAGATACACATCGGGGTAGGGTTTGTTGCGGGGTACATCGCCACCGCTAAAAATCCTATCCTCAAAATACGGCAATAGCCCAGTCATGTCTAATTGCAGATGCAGCTTGTGATATTCACTGGCTGAGGCGCAGGCCATGTTCTTGCCCCAGCGTGCTTGTACAGCTTGCAGCGTAGGAATGATGCCGGGTACAGGTACCAGTTTTTGACGTAGGGACTGCATCAGCCGCAGGTGGAATTCGTCTATCCAGTCTTGTTCTAATTTTTTGCCTGTGCGGGCTTGAATCAGCTGTAGCTCATCGCGGGTGGATTTGCCTACGAACAGTGTTTCACATTCGTCTGTACTCAAATGCCAGCCTAGGTCTGCCAGCATTTCTTGCAGCAGTCGTAAGGCTAGTGGTTCGCTGTCTACTAAGACGCCATCGCAGTCAAAAAGAATGGCCTCATATTGCATGATTCCTGCTACCCCAACAATGTATTACCCATGTGTATTGTTACACAGTACCGTGTAGTGCTGTAGAGCAATGCAAGGTCAGGCCCGTATGTAAACGGGTCTGATTCCTCGTAATGGGCTATAGCAAGATGGCGCGATTGCCTTTATCAAGCAGCACATACAGCACAGGCTGCACCCGCACAGTTATGCAGTACAGAATTGCGTGTGCCTGCTCGTGTGCCAGGGCCGCGTACATCAGGGCCGGCTAGCGCTTGTTGTGGAGTCAGGGCGCGACGTGGACCATCTTTGAATTGCAGGCTACGCGGTGCCGTAATTTTGAGGCTAAGCGTACCCGTTTCGCAATCTGGACAGGTGCTAGGGTCATGGCGACGTGCCATGGGACGTAAGGCGCTGACTATGCTGTCACAGTGGGAGCATTCGTAATCGTAAAGAGGCATTGTGATCTCACCAATCAGTCTGACCACCCTACAACATGACGCTGTAGGGTGGGTTGTAGCAATTACCCGCGAGTGGTTTTCACACCAGGACGGCCAAAACGAGCAGCTTCATTCAGTGCTCCTTTAGGCAGAATATCGGTATCGAAAATTCCGGTAGGAATGGATACCGATGCGGATGCGTTAGGCAGATCAACCACGCCGCCGTAACGGCCTTCAACAGGCGCTGCTGTCAGCAGCATGTAGGCTTGTGCTGGGCTCAGGTCGGTTACACGAGAGATGTAATCGATAGCAGCCAAACAGGCTTGTCGGTAGGCAACGGTGGCATCCAGATAGGTGTTCACACGGTTTTCTACGCTGATACCAGTGAAGCTCAGCCAGTCGTCGTAACGTACATCGTGTTTGCCTGGAACGTAGATAGGTGCAGTGATGCCGTATTTGGCCATTCCGCCTTTGATCAGATCAAAGCCCAGATGTGCTGCGCCATCCATTTCGATCGCACCACAGAAAGAGATCTCGCCGTCCCCTTGTGAGAAGTGCAAATCACCCATGGACAGACCGGCGCCTTTTACGTACACAGGGAAGTAAATGCGTGAACCGATGGTCAGGTTTTTGATGTCCAAGTTACCGCCGTGCTCGCGTGGAGGCACGGTACGAGCGGCTTCAGCGGCAATGCGATCAAACTCAGCGCCTTTCAGACCGCGCAGTACGGCTGTGTCGGCGTAAGGCATATTAGCTTGTTTCTTAGCGCCCAAAGGAGCTTCGCGACGGTTCCACTCACGCAGCAGGTCGTGAGAAGGTAATGTACCGATCAAGCCAGGGTGCATCATTGCGCCAATACGCACACCAGGAATGTGTCGTGATGTAGCGTACATGCCGTGCAAATCCCAAATGGCTTTGTCAGCATCAGGGAAGGTATCTACCAAGAAACCACCACCGTTTTCTTTGGCGAAAATGCCAGAGAAACCTACGGGAGTGATACAGCGAATATCTAGCAGGTCTACAACCAGAATATCGCCAGGTTCTGCGCCTTCTACGTGTACAGGACCAGTTAGTGGGTGAGCACGGGTTAGGTCTACATCGCGTACATCGTTCACGCTGTCGGTGTTTTTGATCTGGGCATCTAAGAAGTCCAGACATTCCAAGATGATTTCTTCACCAGGTTTAACGCTAGTGAGTTCTGGAATGTCGGGGTGCCAGCGGTTATGACCGATTTCTGCCTGTTCAGATAATGGAGCACCAGGTTTAATTTTAATGTGCTGCATAAGGTCTCCTTTTTAGAGCGAAGGACGCTTGCTTGTTTGTTTATAGAAATATATATGCCGCGTAATGTATTACGCTAGCTTCCGTAATAACAGCATGGTGTGATGGGCTTTGTCAAAGAGGGAAAATAGGTGTTGAGTTCTAAAATTTCACCCTCTGAACACATGGCTTATGCCGTCCAGTTTTTGGCATAAAAAAGGTATTACCTCTTATGTCGTTGTGTTTCATACGTTTGAGAGCGTGTTAACGACCGTTAGAGTTTTACATCACCGTGCCCTACGCGTCATTTGGGTGATTTTTGTAGTAGCGTCACCACGAGAATCTAAGGGTAAACACGAATTTCTGGTGCGTTTTTTTATTTGTGTTTATTTTAGTAAATAGGGCGTTTGGCGAGTCCGAGTATTCCTGGAAACAGGCCTCGTGATCGCAAGGTATTTTTTCTCTGGAGCTCTGGCACGCCTGGCGTGCCTGCACATCTTTTTAATGAGCAACAGAGGAAATAATCATGAAGTTGATTACTGCCATTATTAAGCCCTTCAAGTTAGACGATGTTCGAGAAGCATTGTCTATGCTTGGCGTTCAGGGCATGACCATCAGCGAAGCGCGAGGCTTCGGTCGACAAAAAGGGCACACCGAGCAGTACCGAGGTGCCGATTACATTGTCGATTTTCTTCCCAAACTACGAATTGAAATAGCCGTCAGTGACCACGACACCGATAGGGTGATCGAGGGCCTGTGCGCGGCTGCATTCACCGGCAATATTGGCGACGGCAAGGTGTTCGTGCTGCCTTTAGAGCAGGTGGTTCGTATTCGTACGCAAGAGGCAGGGGATGGGGCAATTTAGCGCCCCTCTCACACTAGTGATTTACCTTTCAAGGAATATGTATGAACTCCACAGATTTTGCATGGGTCAGTATGTCGACCCTGCTCGTACTGATGATGGTCGCGCCCGGCCTAGCGCTTTTTTATGGTGGGTTGGTGCGCGGTAAAAATGTACTGTCTATCTCCACGCAAGTATTGGCAACCTTTGGTTTGGCAATCGTGTTGTGGTTTACCTATGGCTACTCGTTAGCCTTTACCGATGGCAATGCCCTTATTGGAGGTTGGTCAAAACTATTTTTATCCGGTGTGTTTAACCTGCCTGAAAACACCTTCGAAGTCGCTGGTAGCATTCCCGAAATTAGCTTTGTGGCCTTCCAGGCTACCTTCGCCGGTATTACATGCGCACTGATTGTGGGTGGTTTTGCAGAACGTGTGCGTTTTGGCGCGGTGATGCTGTTCACAGCAATTTGGATGACTTTTTCCTACCTGCCTATTGCGCATATGGTGTGGTCACCGGGTGGCTGGTTGTTTGAACGCGGTGCGTTGGATTTTGCGGGCGGCACAGTCGTGCACATCAACGCGGGGATGGCTGCTTTAGTGGCGGCGTGGTACACCGGGCGTAGATTAGGCTATGGGCGTGGCGAGGCATTGCGTCCGCATAATCTGACGATGACCATGACTGGGGCGGCATTGCTGTGGGTAGGTTGGTTTGGCTTTAATGCGGGCTCTGCATTGGGTGCCAATACACTGGCAGCGTTGGCATTTTTTAATACGTTGATTGCAGCCGCAGGTGGGATTTTGGCGTGGTTGCTTGTAGAGCGTGTGGCCAAAGGCAAAGCCTCGTTATTGGGGGCGGCGTCAGGTGCTGTGGCTGGATTAGTAGGAATTACGCCGGCAGCGGGCTTCGTCGGGCCATTTGGTGCATTGCTGATTGGTGCGCTGACTGGCGCGGTATGTGTATGGGGTGTGAATGGCTTACGTCATGCGCTGAACGTTGACGATGCATTGGATGTTTTCGGCATTCATGGCGTAGGTGGCATTGTCGGTGCATTGTTGACCGGCGTGTTTAATGCCCAGCTATTGGGTGGCCCAGGTTTGGCGAGTTTTTCTGAAGTGCCTTACCAACTGTGGATACAGGCAGAAGGTGTATTGATCACCATGATCTGGTCTGGCGTGGTCACGTTAGCAGGATGCGTGATTGTGAATGCAGCAATTGGATGGAGAGTAACCCGAGATGAAGAACGCACAGGATTGGATATTTCCTCGCACGGGGAATCCGCATATTCCAGCTGATAGCAGTCGTATCAGTGAAGGAGCAAGGGCAGGCCATTTGGCCTGCCTTTCTCGTATCTGCATAGCTAAGTCTTGGTATCTTGCCCTTGCTTTAGCTATGGTGATCAGAGCAAACACGGCAGACGCAAAAAAGGCCTGAGTTCGGTGTGATACCAGAATCTCAGACCTTAGCTGCGTAGTGACTGACTGCCGATTAGGGGTGTCAGCTCACTATGCGGTCTTGTGTAACGTTAGCCAATAACGAATTATTGGGCTTTGCGTGGAGCAATCATGTTCTCTGGACGCATTACATCAGACAGTACATCTTCAGCCAGCAATTGCTCTTCCTGAACCAGTTCCAATACGCCACGGCCAGTATCCAACGCATGTTTAGCAATACGTGTGGAGTTTTCGTAGCCGATGTATGGGTTCAACGCAGTGATCAGACCAATAGACTGTTTAACCAGTGTTTCACAACGCTCTTGGTTAGCAGTGATATCGTCTATACACAGTGTGCGCATCATGTCGGCAGCGCGTGCCAGCATTTCGATGGAGCTGAACAGTTTGTAAGCAACCAGTGGTTCCATCGCGTTCAACTGCAACTGACCTGCTTCAGCAGCAAATGTCAGAGCTAAGTCATTGCCAATCACTTCGAAAGCTACTTGGCTTACGGCTTCAGGAATTACTGGGTTTACTTTACCTGGCATGATGGAGCTACCGGGCTGACGTGCTGGCAGGTTGATTTCGCCAAAGCCAGTGCGTGGGCCGCTAGACAACAAACGCAAGTCATTGCTGATTTTGGACAGCTTCACGGCTGTACGTTTCAGTTCGCCAGACAGGGAAACGAAGTCGCCCATGTCGGAAGTTGCTTCGATCAAGTCTGGAGCAGCTTTGATGTCAAAACCACTGACGTCAGCCAAGAATTTCACAGCCAACATTTGGTAGTCGGGGTCAGCGTTGATCCCTGTACCAATAGCAGTACCGCCTAGGTTCACGGCTTCCAACAGCTCAGGAGCTTGTTGGCGAATACGACGTGCATCTTCAGCAATGTTGTTCGCGAAAGCGCGGAACTCTTGGCCTACTGTCATAGGCACAGCGTCTTGCATTTGGGTACGGCCCATTTTCAGGATACCGTCAAACGCGTCAGCTTTGCTGTTGAAGGAGGCAACTAACTGATCCAAGCTTTGCGTCAAACGCTCAACGCTCAGCAACAAGCCTACGCGAATCGCGGTAGGGTAGGCATCGTTGGTGGACTGCGCCATGTTCACATCATTATTGGGGTGCAGATGTTTGTACTCCCCTTTTTGATGGCCCATGCTTTCCAGTGCCACGTTTGCAATCACTTCATTGGCATTCATGTTGGTGGATGTACCTGCACCACCCTGAATCATGTCCACAACGAACTGATCCAGATATTCGCCATTAATAATGCGGTTACACGCAGTGGTAATGGCTTGGAATTTTTCGTCACTCAGGCAGCCTAACTTATTGTTGGCTGATGCGGCGGCGTGTTTGACCATTGCCAAGGCGGCGACAAACCTAGGGAAGTTTGCCAGAGTAATACCGGTCAGATTGAAGTTCTCGGCTGCGCGCAGTGTCTGTACACCGTAGTAGGTGTCGGCAGGGATCTCTCGTGTTCCAAGAAGGTCTTTTTCTATACGTGAGAGTGAAGAAGTGCTCATAATTAAATGTTTTTAGACGTAGATGTCCGCGGTGATAAAAAACAAAAAATGAAGTGATCGCCCCTTACCAAACCAATCGATGATGGGCGATGCTTGTGATGAGCATGCAGGTTTTTACGAGTGATGGAGCCGCATTCACAAGATCCTGTGTAGGGAGTGAGCGTAGGACTTCAATGTTCGTCATCTATGTTTTTGGCAAGACGCCGCGATGCCCGCGACCCGTACTTAGTAGGGTAGTAACCATGACATGAACCCTACATACTAACAGGCACAGCTGGGAAGTGACACCGTTCTGTTCATTATAGGGTTCAGATGGAGCAATTGTTTCAGCTGATTTACAAAAAAAACTTCAATCGTTGCGTGAGATTCACTTTTTTGTAACCTAAAGGATTTCATCGTGTTCACCGCATGGACATAGACAAGACACCCGCCTTTTTAGGGGAGGGGCGCGGTGTAGAACAGCGGCAGTGGACGGCTGCATGTAGTAGCTGGGTTGCACTACATGCAGCGTACTGCGATCAGGCGCAACACGTGACACCTGCCGGTTTATGGAGCGAAAGGAGCTGGGTTTACCGACAAAGCGCTGCCGGTCAGCATTTCGCCTAGCAACTGAGCAGAGCCTGCGGCGAGCGTGAAGCCTAGTGCGCCGTGACCAATATTCATCCACACGTTCTGGGTGTTGGGGCAAGTACCGATAATAGGTTTACCGGTTGGTGTGGCTGGGCGCAGGCCAGCCCAAGGCTGTGCGTCACGTAGATTCAATTGTGGGAACGTGCCCTGAATCTGGTTTTTCAGGATGGCGATACGTTCAGGGTCTACAGCGTTGGAAAAGTTCTTGATATCCACCATCGCAGCAATACGCAGTTGTGTACCTATGGGGGCGTACACAATGCGGCGAGCGTAATCCGTCACGCTGATTTTAGGGAATAGCGCGGATTGGTTTTCTTGATCCAGCGTTAGGCTGTAGCCTTTAAGCGGGAAAAGCAGTGGGGAGTAGCCCAGCGGTTTCAACAAACTGCCACTTTGCACACCCGAAGACACCACAAAATGGTCGGCTTGGATTTCGCCAGCAGTGGTGTGTACCGCATTAACGGTAGAGCCTGATTTTTTGAAACCGTGAACTTTTACGCCTGTTAACAGCGTAAAGGTGCTGGTTTGCTGTAATTTCTCTAGCATGGATTTTGCCAATACGTGGCAATCACCCACCTCTTCGTCGGCGGTGTAGACCGCACCAATAGCACGGCCACGCATGCCTTCCATAGCGGGTTCTAACGCAAACAGTTCTTCGGCATTCAGCAGTTTTTGCGATGCACCCAGTTTGGCTTGTTTCTCTACTTGTGCTCGCGCACTGTCCCAGCCTTTTTGGCTCTCATGCACAATTAACTTGCCATTTACCTGATGGTGAAATGACAGCCCATCGTGCTCCAACCAGTGATGAATATTCTTACGGCTAAGGAAAGACAGCGATAGCAATGCCTGCGTAGAGGCACTCTGCACAGAGCTTCGGCACGCCATGAGGAAATGGCTAAGCCAGCGCCATTGCGTGAAGCTGAGTTGCGGGGTGAACTTCAGTGGGGAGTCTTTGCGGCCCAACCATTTAGGTAGGTCTACAAAAACGGAAGGATCCGCCAGCGGAGCGACGTAGCTGTAACTGAGCTGCCCGCCGTTGGCGAAGCTCGCTTTCATCGCAACATCGTGTTCAGCTTCAATCAGGGTGACGTTGATGCCCTGTTTGGTGAGTTGGTAGGCGGAGGCAACACCAATGATCCCGCCACCAATAATGCAGACATGCATGAATATAACCGTAACGTTAAATGGGTAACGCTACGATTCTGACAGTGAAGACTGGATTTTTCCAATAGCCAAGTAGGTATAAGGCATAACCTTAGGCTATGGATGATGGGAAAAGTAGGTTATCCGTATGACCGGGAAATACGTACTGCTTACAGACTTTCTGCAAGGTATCAATCAAGGTACGTTGCACGGCAGATAACGGGTCATTAGCGTGGGTCATCAGGGTAATGGGGATAGTAGTGTGTGGGTTCAAGCGACTAATCATCAACCCTGGGCGAAGCATGGCTTGGGCTGTAATCAGATCTATCACTGTTTCCCCTAAACCCACGGCGACCAGTGAGCAGGCTACATAATGGGTTTGCACTTGAGCGGTGATGGTGGTCTCTACGTTGTACTCATCTAAGACGTTTTGCAGGATACGGCCAGAAGGGTCTCTGGAATCCAATGCAATGTAATTTTTGTGATTCAAATCGGTAATATGCTTGGCGCCTGACTCCCCTTCGGGGCCTAGATGTACCAACTCAATTTGCCCTATATGAGTCAGTTGAATCCCAGGCGATTCTTCGCTAGAAAAAGAAATAATCATATCCAGATCGCGCGATAGCAGGGCTTCACGCAGCTCACCACTGTGATGTGCTCTGAGGTCAAAAGTGATGTGTGGTTGAGCCTTTTGGCTTTGACGCATCACTTCTGGCAGCAGACCCAAACCCATCGTTGGGTTGATGCCTATACGTAAATGTCCATGCTGGCTGTGACGCAAGTTGAAGGCCAAACGACGTACATGGGCTAACTCGTGCTGTAAGTGGGCAACGCGGGGTTCCAAAATGCCGGCTTCACGCGTGGGTTGTAGGCGGCCTTTGATGCGCTCAAACAGCTTAAAACCAAGTTGCTGTTCGGCATTGGCGAGCAGCTTACTGGCAGCAGGCTGTGAAATATGCAGCAGCTTGGCTGCATCGGTCAGCGAACCGGTACGGCAAATGGCATCGAAAATTTCTATATGACGTAAACGCATGGGGGCTGAAAATAGGACATTCAGAGTAGAGTGTTTTCATTATTACATGGCTTTAAGTTATAGGGTGAAGGGGCAAAAGCCTACCGCCGTAGAGACTACCTGTAGTCTGCGTTGCTATAGGAGAAACTAGACTAAATGGCGATTTCTTTTATGGGTAAAGTGAGTAGGATTCATGTGTCTCGCTGTATGAGACTTTCTTGATCTAACGCATTTGGTTTCCAATTTTTTGCCTTATTTAGAGCCTCACGGTTATGTGTACAAAGCATTCTGGTGTATAAGTTGGCTGTGTTCTTCTTAGATGGTTATAAAAAACAAGTCGTTGTTATTCATTGATTTTCCATCATGATTTCCTGATACGTATGTTTCTTATTGGTGTTTTTAAGATTCATTTGTTGTTGTAATCTGCATTGCACATCAGGGATTTCACTTGTTTTTTTCAGGCCAGAGATCTGTACCATCTAGTGGTCCACTCTGAATAAAACCAAGGGTTTGTAACGTCGCAAGACGCGTCAATAGAGGAGTCATATATGAATAAAAAGTTAAAAGTAAAAAGTTCTGCGCTGGCAGTGGGTGCGGCATTCTGCTCTTTGTTGTTGGCTCCTCTGCCAGCAACAGCACAAACAGATTTTGTGAGTATCGGTACAGGTGGCGTAACGGGGGTGTATTACGCGGCTGGTGGTGCGATTTGTCGTTTGGTGAATAAGGATCGCGACGCACACGGTGTACGTTGCTCTGTAGAGTCCACAGGTGGCTCGGTCTTTAACGTCAACACCATTAAAGCGGGTGAGTTGGATCTGGGCGTGGTGCAGTCTGACGTAGGCTATAACGCCTATAACGGTGAAGGTCAGTTCAAAGACGCTGGCGAGTACAAAAAATTGCGTTCTGTTTTCTCGTTGCACCCTGAGCCGTTCACGGTAGTGGCTAGCAAAGAAAGTGGCGTGAAAAATTTTGAAGAGCTTAAAGGTAAGCGCTTTAACGTAGGTAACCCAGGTTCTGGTACGCGTGCTTCGATGGAGCAGTTGCTAGAAAGAATGGGTACTACACCACAAGAGTACTTCGCGTTGGCTTCTGAGCTGCGTCCTGATGAGCACGGTCAAGCCTTATGTGATGGCAAAGTAGATGGCTTTTTCTACGGTGTAGGTCACCCTTCGGCCAATATTCAAGACCCTACCACTACATGCGGCGCGCAGTTGGTAGCCTTGACGGGTGAGGCGGTTGACTCCCTAGTAGAAGAGTTCCCGTACTACGCTAAAGTAGAAATCCCTGGTGGTGTGTATCAAAACAACCCGAATGACGTTCCTACTTACGGTGTATTAGCGACCTTTGTGACATCTGAAGATGTGCCTGACAACCGTGTGTATGAAGTCGTGAAAGCCGTATTTAACAACTTCGAAGACTTCAAACGTTTGCACCCTGCATTTGCTCACCTGAAGAAAGAAGACATGGTGAAAAATGGGCTGTCCGCGCCTTTGCACCCTGGTGCAGAGCGTTTCTATAAAGAGCAGGGCCTGCTGTAATCCTTTGTAGTAAAGAGGGGCGTGCGTCTATGTACCCTCTGTCGTGGGCTGCCCCAAAAGGGTGGCCCACGTTATCTAGATAATCAGAAAAAGGATGGATGATGAGTAGTGATTCCAATCAGCAAGCCTTGCAGCAGATGGTAGAAGAGGTAGATCGAGGGGGGCGTAATGTCAGTGGTGTTGTGGCGCTGATTATTGCGGTAGTAGCGTTGTGCTGGGCGTTTTTCCAGCTCTGGTATGCCTCTCCGCTACCTTTTACCTTTCACGTCGGCATTTTCAATGATACTGAGGCGCGTGCCTTGCACTTAGGCTTTGCCTTGTTTCTAGGTTATGTCTCGTTTCCTGCCAGTAAAAAATCAAAGCGCGATAGTGTCCCCCTAATCGATTGGGTGTTAGCGATTATTGCGGCTTTTTGTGGTGCGTATCTGTTCTTGTTTTACCGGGAACTGGCATTACGCCCCGGTATTCCTACCACCATGGACATTGTGGTGGCCAGTATTGGTTTGGTGTTGCTATTAGAAGCAACGCGCCGTGCGTTGGGCGCGCCAATGGCTGTGTTGGGAACGCTAGTTATTATTTACGTATTTTTAGGCCCGCACTTGCCTGATGTGTTGGCACACCGAGGCGCGTCGCTTGAGCGCTTGGTATCGCACATGTGGCTGACTACCGAAGGTGTGTTCGGTGTGGCGCTGGGTGTATCTGTATCGTATATCTTCATCTTCGTGATGCTGGGTTCTTTGCTAGACCGTTGTGGCGCAGGGAACTACATGATGCAGGTTTCCTTCTCGTTATTGGGCCACTTGCGTGGCGGCCCGGCCAAAGTGTCGGTGGTATCGTCGGCGGTGAACGGTATGGTGTCGGCATCATCCGTGGCGAACGTAGTGACTACGGGTATCTTTACTATCCCGTTGATGAAACGCGCCGGTTACGGCGGTGTACGTGCTGGGGCAATCGAGACGGCTGCGTCGGCAGACGGGCAAATCATGCCGCCCGTAATGGGGGCTGCGGCATTTTTGATGATTGAGTATGTGGGCATTCCCTACACAGAAATTATCAAACACGCACTGTTGCCAGCGATGTTGTCCTACATATCGCTGTTCTATATTGTGCATTTAGAGGCGTTGCGTCTGGGCTTGCAACCTATGCAAGCGGCTATACAAACACGCACTCCTATTCAGCGCATAGGGCGAATAGGGATGGGGATTTCTGCCACCATTATTGTGGTTGCTCTGATCTACTGGATAGGTGTGGGCACCCAGCAATTGTTCCCACAAAAAGCCTTTGGTATTTTGGTCTCCTTACTGGCCGTGCTTTATGTTGGGCTGGTGTGGGTAGCGTCTAAACATGACGATTTACCGGCTCTAGTGAAACAAGACGGTACGATGACGCAGCCTGAAGTATGGGCCACCGTGCGTACAGGTTTGTTTTTCCTAATCCCTATCGGGATTTTGGTATGGTGCTTGACCATAGAGCGTTTCTCGCCTGGTTTGTCAGCTTTCTGGGCAGTGACAACGATGTTGCTGCTGATGCTAACGCGCCGTCCTTTACAAGCATTCTTCCGCCGTCAACAAGTTGGTACGGCCTTAGCGGAAGGTGTTAAAGATACGTTGGTGGGGTTGCAAGAAGGTGCTCGCAACATGGTGGGCATTGCCTTGGCGTGTGGTACGGCAGGTTTGATTGTAGGTACCATCACGCTGACCGGTTTAGGGCTACGCATGACGTCCTTTGTGGAACTGGTGTCCATGGGGAACGTACTGTTGATGCTAGGCTTCACAGCGGTAGTGTGTTTGGTGTTGGGCTTGGGTATGCCAACTACGGCTAACTACATCTTGATGGCAACCTTGATGGCGCCTGTGGTGGTAGAGCTGGGCGCACAAAGCGGCCTGATTATTCCGCTAATAGCAGTGCACATGTTTGTGTTCTATTACGGATTAATGGCTGATATCACGCCACCTGTAGGGTTAGCGACCTTTGCCGCAGCAGCGATTGCGGGTGAGGACCCACTGAAAATCGGTATACAGGGCTTTAAGTATGCAATGCGTACGGCGGTATTGCCGTTCATGTTCGTGTTTAACCCGCTGCTCTTGCTGATTGGTATAGAAAGTTGGTACGAGTTTGTGTTTGTGGTGTTTGGTTCTATTCTGGGATCGCTGGCTTTTGCGGCTGCTACCATGGGTTGGATGCGTATCAAATCCAAATGGTGGGAAATCCTGCTGTGCTTGGTAGTGATGTTTGTTATGTTCCGCCCAGATTGGTTCATGAATCACATCCAAGAGCGTTACTTGAATGCCGAACCTGCACAAATCTACGCAGTGGCGGGCGACTTGCGTCCAGGCCAGCAACTGGTGGTAGAAATTGAAGGGATGACGCTAGAAGGCGATACCATCCGTAAAACCGTTACGGCAGAATTGCCTATGCTGGAAGAGGGTTCTACGCTCACCGGCGAAGCGGCTGGTCGTAAGCGTATGGCCGATGCGGGTATAGGTATCATGGCGTTTGGCGATATGGTACAGATTTCTAATATCGGTTTTGGTAGCCAGGCCAGACGTTCAGGCTGGGAGCAAGGTTGGGATGTGATGGTGGTAAAACAGCCTAATCCCAATGCGTTGATGGACTACTACATGTATTTGCCAGCCCTGCTGATTCTGGCGTTCTTGTGGTGGAACCAAGGCGTACGCATGCGAAAAACAGAGAATGCGTAATCGCAGCGAGTAGTTCAAGCGGTAATCACGATGGCCACCTACGTAGGGTGGCCATCGTGTTTTTAGGCTTGTACGCGCGTGGTCACGCGTTGGCCTAACGCAGGCAATTCAAAACAGCCTTCCACTTCTACGGTGATTTGCAATACGGCGGCACAGTCGCGGGCAATGACTTGAGTCAGCATTTCCACATCGCGCACTGTTTTGTGGCCTATAAAAGCCTGTATGTACGCGCTGAGCGAAAACACTTCCAAAAATCGTTGAGTGGCTTGGTAGCGTATGGCGAGAGTAGAACCGGCCCCAGGGTTACGTGATGCTGGGCATAGCTCAGGCAATGTCAGTACATGCTCTTGCCAGCTTTGAAAATGGGGGTGCGGGTTAGCAATGGTTTTCAACACAGCACCCGTATCCGGCGAAGTGTAGCTGTGAGCATCCGCCGGCACGTAGGTATGATCAGTGGGTGTAGTCATAAGTAAAGTTCGCGAAGAAAGTCAGGGCGACACGGTGCGGCGTTCACGCACAGAAATAAACGGTAAGTATGCGACTGCGGCAGCAATGATGTATTTACCCAGCACATCGGCATAGATAATTTGCACCATGTCATAGGTACTCATCAGGCCAGCAAAGGCCAGCAGAGTGAAGGCCAAGCTGTCCAAAGGGACGCTGACGGCATGGCTAGCGAGCACCCGTTTATGCCAACGATAATGGCGTAAACGCTGGAACATAGCGGTATCGGCGAGTTCGCTAATTAAGATCGCAACAAAGGAGGCGAACAAGAAACGGGGGCTGATTTGGGCAACAAATTGGCCGTATAGCGTTGTGATCAGCACGGCTGACGCTATAGCCAGATATACCGTAGGTAGTCCATACTGATGCAGGCGGTCACGTAGGGTGAAGACTGCTGCAAAAAAGATGGAACCGATACTGAATAACCCAAACCATGGCAGCTCAATAAAGCTGTCCAAGTAGACATTGGCTAAGAGAACGGCGCACGCATACGCCGCTAGCCATGTGGCGCGCAACATAGAAAAACTCCTGCTACCACCAGAAAAATAGTCCGGCGTAGCGTCATAGCGAAGGTCGCAACAGAGGGCAGTGAGCCCAAGCCACGAGTAACCACCAAGTTTAGCGTATTTTATTGAAAAATCACTAAAAAAAGGCGTATGTTATACTAGTAGTCTAATTTTTTAGGAGCAAACTATTGGCTAAAGAAGAAATCCTTGAAATGCGTGGCACTGTGAATGAAGTGCTGCCAGATTCACGCTTCCGTGTGACCTTAGAAAACGGTCACGAATTGATTGCCTACACAGGCGGCAAAATGCGTAAACACCACATTCGCATTTTGGCAGGTGATGATGTTTCATTAGAACTATCACCTTATGACCTGAGCAAAGGTCGTATTACTTTCCGTCACCTTAAAGATCGCGCCCCTCGTCAGCCGCAAAATCGCGCTGCACGTCGTTAATTGAACGCTGCAGGCTGCTGCACAGCAGTTTTGTAAACCTTTTTTATAGTCGTTGCATACGTTCACGTAACGTAGGCAGTGCTAGATCTTTGGTGGATAAAACAGGCTGCTGAATAGGCCAGGGGATGGCTAGATCTGGGTCATCCCAGCGCACACCATCCTCATCGTCTGGGTAATACACGTCCGTACACGAGTACTGTACGTCTGTGACCTCACTTAACACGCAAAAACCATGTGCATAGCCTGGCGGAATCCAGAGCTGGCGGTGGTTTTCGTCGTTGAGTTCCACCCCTATATGTTGTCCATAGGTGGGTGAGTCTGGATTGAGATCTACCGCTACATCAAAGGCTGCACCTCGGCTGACACGTACCAATTTCCCTTGCGGGTGGGTGCGTTGTTGATGCAGGCCACGCAACACACCACGGTGCGACCTGGAATGATTTTCCTGTACAAAAGGCAGCGTCATTCCAGCCTGCTTATAGCGCTCTAGCTGGAAGGTTTCCGTGAAGAAGCCGCGTTCATCACTATAAACCTTGGGTTCTATAATGAGTACGCCGGGTAGGGAAGTAGTAATGATTTTCATGGGTGTGCGTGCAAAGAGAAAGGTGATTTTACCGTATACGTAGGCGGAGCCAGACAGGCTCTGTGCCATAATTCGTATTCATTCATGCCTTGTGGGAAGCTTTACGTCATGCGTACTGGCCCGTCTTTCTTTTACCGTCCCAGTGTAGCAATCTTGATAGGTGTGCTGCTGTTGGTGCTGACTGTTATTGGGTTGGCAAGCTGGCGTTATCACACGCATATACAGGTATTGGAAAAAGAAAGTGTGTTGTTGCAGCGCTTGGCCTCTCAGCGAGCGGGTCAACACGATGCACACTTAACGGCATTGGCGGCGGTAGTACAGACAACGGCCGATCAGCGTGGGCATGAACTGTTTGAAGATGTGGCCCACAGCATCCTGAATTTCTATCCCAGTATTGATGCCATTGAATTGGTCACACAACCCGATGCTACCGAGTTACCCACAGGCGTGGGGGCTGTAGACCCTGATATCCAATCATGGATACAAGAACAAGCATGGACCGGCAATGAGCATATGAAGCTGTTGGTGCACCCCACGCACCCCGGCCATTATTTGCTGATTAAGCGTAATACTAATCTGGATGCATTAGGCTATGCCCTGATGCTAGATATAGATGCCGCGCGCTTGCTAGGCAATGGTGAAGCGTTATGGTCCAAACCAGACGTTATGCTGCGCTTGTCTTTACCTAATGGCACCCCTTTTTTGGGGGCGGCCACAGATGCTTCCACGACATTACATTTCTCTAAAGCACTTAGCAGTGTCACACAGCCTTTGTTACTCGAAACAGGTCTGCAGTTGAAATGGGATGACCTATTACCGCTCTGGCCTACCTTGGGCATGGTGTTGCTGGTAGGGGTAGCATACGCCGGAGTTTGTCTGGCGTGGCGTCAGCGTAGACGCGTTACTGCGGCGGTTGAGCAAGCACGCATCAGCGGTATAGAGTCCAGATTAGCCCACGCTTCCCGAGTAAACGCCTTGGGCGAGATGGCGAGTGGCCTAACCCATGAACTGACCCAACCCTTAACGGCCATCTTGGCGCAAAGCCAAGCAGGTAGGCGGCTGCTTCGCAAAGGCGACACCGAGCGGCTCGCTAAGTCGTTGGATGAAACCGTTATCCAAGCGCAGCGTGCCTCGGCGATTTTGGAACATTTCAGGCATTGGTCGCGTCCACAGCGTTTACCTACGGCAAGTTTTGATCTGCGGGATGCATTGCATAATGTACAGTCATTATTACGCCAAGAAGCACAGAATCAACAGGTACAGATCATTTTGAACGTGCCCGCTGCCCCCTTATTGGTAAAGGCGGACTCCATAGAAATGGAGCAAGTACTGTTTAATCTGCTACGTAACGCCATGGATGCATTGCAGCAGATTACAGGCGATAGACTCATTACGATTACCGCATCAGAACAGGGTAGTCAGGTACGGGTAGATGTGGCGGATAATGGTCCAGGCGTACCGACTCAGTTGCGTAGCGAGCTCTTCACGCCGTTTGTGACCGGAAAAGAAGGCGGCACAGGACTAGGATTGGCATTAAGCCAGCGCCTCGTAGAACGAGCGGGTGGAGAGCTACTGTTACAAGAAACCGCTGATAAAGGGGCGGTATTTAGCATACTCTTAGCCAGCCAACCCGCGACACCGGAGCCTAGTGAATGAGCCACCCTGTTTATTTAGTCGATGATGACCAAGCTGTACGTGACGCATTAGAGCTGCTTCTATCGACGGTAGACATAGCCGTACATAGTTTTGCTGATCCCCAACGATTCTTAGCGTCAGTGAGTCAGCTAGCTCCTGGGTGCATCATTATGGATATACGCATGCCGTGGGTGTCTGGGTTAAAAGTACAAGAAAAACTACTAGAGCAAGGCGTAGACTGGCCCGCCATAGTGATCTCTGGGCACGGTGATATAGAAGCCTGTAGACGTGCCTTCAGAAATGGCGCGATAGACTTCCTCTCTAAACCAGTAGACGAACAAGACTTGATTGATGCCATACAAAAAGGCCAAGAAATCCTAGAGAAACGCCTGCGAGTACAAGCAGAGAAAGAAGAAACCTTAGCCTTATTAGCCAGCCTGACCCCTAGAGAAAAAGAAGTGTTAGGTAGAGTGGCCGCTGGTTTCACATCCAAAGAAATCGCCGAGGGTTTGGGCCTGTCACCACGTACAGTAGAAAGTCATAGAGCGGCATTAGGAGCCAAGTTAGGCACTACCTCACAAGCCGAGATGACGCGCTTGTGGCTGGAAGGCAGAGAATATCCGTAGGACTACGTAGATAATCAGCAAGCACTACGCATAGTGCAAAGAAATGAGCCCGTTTACTCTGTTGTTATCTTTTACTCAGTGGAGACTCACCATGATTCGTACACTCGCGTTAACGTCTGTTTTATTGCTTCCTTTGGCTGCTGGTGCTCAAACCACCTTGCCCACCGCACCGTATTTGCCATTAGAACTCGCTACTCAAGCCGCACAAGCAGCCGTACAAGCATGTGCTACCGAAGGCTATGCAGTAAGCGTTGCGGTTGTGGCGCGAGATGGCGCAACCAAGGTGCTGCTTAAAGCCGATAACTCAGGCCCTCACACTGTAGGCAGTGCGACAGGTAAAGCATTTACCTCTGCCGCAATGGGGCGTGATACTGCTGGGCTGGCTGAGTTCATCGCCTCTAAGCCTGCTAACAATGGTATGCGCGACATGGACGACCGCATGGTGATACAAGGCGGTGGCTTACCTGTGAAGTTTGGTAATGCCTTAGTCGCGGGTATAGGGGTTGGCGGCGCACCGAATGGAGACCTTGATGCGCAATGTGCAGTAGCCGGCCTAAAAGCGATAGGTGCTGATGTATAAATAAGCTTGCAATTGTAACGTTTTGAAAAGCCTGCCTAGTTTTTGCTAGGCAGGCTTTTTAGTATCTAAAGAATGGTCCAGAATAACGCCGTCACTAGGCACAATATCTTTACAATATAACGTTACGACCTATTTATATTTTTAAGTAGGGCCATGTCATCGTACCTGAGTACCAGTAAACACATGAAAATCCTTGTTACCGGTGGGGCCGGCTTTATAGGCTCCGCACTTGTTCGCCACCTGATTCAGCATACAGACGATCAGGTGGTTGTGGTGGACAAGCTGAGTTATGCCAGTAGCTTGGAATCGTTAAGCAGCGTGAGTGGGCATGAACGCTTTGCCTTCGAGCAAGTTGATATTTGCGATCATCAGGCCATGAGCCGCGTCTTTCAGACCCATCAGCCTGATAGCGTGATGCATTTGGCGGCTGAATCCCACGTGGATCGTTCTATATCAGGCCCAGAGGCGTTCATACAGAGCAATATCGTCGGTACATACGTCTTGTTAGACGTTGCTAAGCATTATTGGGTGGCCTTACCAGAAGAAAAAAAATCACAATTTAGGCTGCTGCATGTATCCACGGATGAAGTGTACGGAGACCTAGGGCCAAACAGCAATCACTTAGCGGTAGAACAGAGCCCATATGCGCCTAGTTCACCGTATGCAGCGACTAAGGCCGGCTCAGACCATCTGGTGTGGGCGTGGTGGCGTACCTATGGGTTGCCTGTCATTCTTACCCATTGCTCCAACAACTTTGGCCCTTATCAGTACCCAGAAAAACTTATCCCATTGGTGATTTTGAATGCCCTGTCTGGGCAAACCATCCCTTTATACGGCGATGGTAAACAAGTACGCGACTGGCTATTTGTGGATGATCACGTCAAGGCGCTATGTAGCGTCTTGAAACAAGGGAAACTTGGGGAAAGCTACAATATCAGCGCGCAGACAGAAAAGCAGAATATAGAGATTGCTACCCGGATTTGTACGTTGCTGGACACCTTATATCCAGAATCAGCGTATACCCCTCATGCTCAATTGATTCACTATGTTCAGGATAGGCCTGGGCACGACGTACGTTATGCGCTGGATGCGGAAAAACTGAATACCGAAATAGGTTGGTTGGCCGAAGAAGGATTTGATGCGGGCTTAGCAAAGACCGTTAGTTGGTATGTAGAGAATTTGGCATGGTGCGAACATATACGTGTCGCGCACAATGCAGAGCCCAAGGACAAACATGACTAAGGTGCCGTTTAAAGTCTTGCTGTGTGGTGGTAGCGGCATGCTTGGTCAGGAATTGCTGCACAGCATACCGGATGGCATAGACGTGTGGGCGCCAAGTTCTACTGAGTTGGATATACGTCATAAAGATGTAGTACTGCAGAAGGCGGCTACATACCAACCCGACCTTATTATTAACGCGGCTGCTTATACCAATGTTGATGCAGCAGAAACTAATGAAGCACTAGCATTTGCTATTAACCGTGATGGCCCAGAAAATTTGGGCATCTATGCGGCACAAGCCAATATCCCTGTATTTCATATCTCTACCGACTATGTGTTTGATGGCACCAAAGGTGAGCCCTATACCGAAGAGGATGAGCCTAATCCTATTAATGTGTATGGGAAAAGTAAGTTAGCAGGAGAGCGGGCTTTACAGCAGGTTTGTGAGCGAAGTCTGATACTGCGTACTAGTTGGTTGGTTGGTGTGCATGGAGATTGCTTTATGCGTAGATTTATCAAACTCATGACGGAGAGAGAGCGCATTTTTGTAGTGGCTGATCAGTATTCAGCGCCTACGAGAGCAGACCTCTTCGCTGCATTTATCTGGTGCTTAGCAAGTCGTAGCAAAGAGGCACAGTTTATACCTAGGGGAGCCCTTCATTGTGCAGGCAAGCAGTGTAGTAGTAAGTATGAGTTGATCGAACATCTACGCATACTGCTACTTAAGAAAAAGAAACACCAAAAATGTATGAAGGTAGAGTCAGTTTCATATCGTTTTTTTGAAAATAGTGCAAAAAGGCCAGCTTTCTCTTTGCTAGGAACAACTATATCTAATAAGCGACTGACTGATTCTTACGATTTTCTGGGGGAGGGGCTAGATAAAATTATTGTGCGCTTATATGAGCAGACATACCCAGACCCATAACTCTTTTTAGCCTCTATAAACTGGATAAATTTTTATCGTGATCTAAATAGAGCGAAACTTGAGGGGAATCCTCATTTTTTCAATAAGTTGTAGTGAATTTTGTTATGTAAGGCAAATAGCAGAAGCATAATACCCTGCTTTAACAAGGGGCTTGGCTATAATGTCTGCAATGTAACAGTTGTATTAGTAAGGTCCCAATGAAACCTACCTCCCCTAGACGATTTAAACGTTTGCATGAGCAGATATTGCTTTCTAGAGCTTTTTCATTACTACTTAGCTGGTTGATTGCTGTAGTAGCTCCTTTTGTTATGTTCTGGTCGTGGCAGAGCCTCTTTAATCCGACGGGTGGACAACAGACTGCATTGATAACCACCAGCTTATCCTGTGTGCTATGTTACATCGGTCTTCAGCGTCTTCGACAAATTTACCCTGGTGGCCGGGCTGCTGCATTCATTATTCCGATAGTGCTGCTTATATACGGAGCTGCAACATTAGTTACTTTGTTATTGCGTGTAGAAGTATCGCGTTATTTATTACTCAGTAGCGCTGTCATATCTGTTTTATGGTTTCATATTGAATATACTCTGACCTATAAGTATATGCGCTTGAAGTTGGGAGTAGTGACTGGAGGTCTGTATACGGATGAAATTGTTCAATTGGATTTTATTGATGCTAGACCTCTACCTGAATTGTGCTTGGGTGATCGTCGATATGACGGAGTAGTAGCTGATTTTCGCAGTATTAATGATGATACTCAGCGCTTTTTGACACAGTGTGCGCTTAACCGTATACCTGTATACGACGCTAAACAGATTTATGAGTCACTTACAGGTAAAGTAAAAATAAATCGCATGTCGGAGAATAATATGGGGGCATTATTGCCCTCGCCGGTATACGAACGCATAAAAACCTGCATAGATATATTGCTGGTACTCATCACATTACCAATTGTATTACCCATTGCAGTGGTAACCGCTATTTTGGTACGTTTAGAAAGTCCTGGTCCGGTCATTTACACTCAAACACGTATTGGTCAAGGCAATAAGCCTTTTACTATCTATAAGTTTCGTAGCATGCGTTTTGATCGTGCTGCGCCCGAACAGTTTGCAGGCGAAAATGACCCACGTATCACCAGGGTAGGAAAGGTAATCCGTAAACTACGTATTGATGAGCTACCGCAATTCTTGAATGTGCTCAAAGGCGAAATGAGTTTAGTAGGGCCTAGGCCTGAACAGCCGTCTTTCGTTGCAGAGTATGACCAAAAAATTCCTTTCTATAGCTATAGACATATCGTTAAGCCTGGAATTAGTGGTTGGGCTCAAGTTAGGCATGGCTATACGGCAAGCATGGATGAGACACAAGTCAAAATTGAGCATGATTTTTATTATATTAAAAACTGTTCATTAGGCTTGGATCTAATTATTGCTATCTTAACTATTAAGATAATGCTGACGGGTTTTGGTGCTCGTTGAATCGGATCTGAATCATCTCTTAATACACACTATGTCTCAGTCAAAATCAGAAACAATTTGGTATATCCATCCCTATGCTGGAGGTCCTGGTGTGGGTAGGTATGATCGGCCATACCATCTTGCCAAGCATTGGAAAGAGAAAAATGTCGATTCCATAATTCTGACTCCTACTTTTCATCATCAGGCATCAAGAAAACGATCTGAGGGTGTCGAGGTTATTGATGGAGTCAAATATCATTTTATATATTCACCTGAATACAAAGGTAATGGTTTAGGTAGAATAATAAATATGTTCTACTTTTCTATACGGTTATGGTGGCTAAATAAAAAGTTAGAAAGATTATATGGAAAACCAGATGCAGTGGTTTTTTCTTCACCGCACCCGTACACTTATTTTTCTGCAAAAAAAATAGCAAAAAAGTATTCTTCCAAGTTGATTTTTGAAGTTCGGGACTTATGGCCACTTAGTCTGACAGAATTAGCAGGAGTGAGGGAAAGCCACCCATTGGTAGTCTTGACAAGTTATATAGAAAAACAAGCATATAAGCACTCTGACTATGTTGTTTCATTGTTGCCCTTAACTAAAGAGTATATGGTTAATAAGGGAATGAAAGAAAGTAAGTGGAGTTATATCCCTAATGGAATCAGCGTAAAAAATCATTTGCTTGTATCAGAGGAAGATACATCTCACACAAGCTTGTTACAGGTAAAAAAATGGAAAGAAGAAGGTAAAAGAGTAATTATTTATGCTGGAGCGTTAGGGATTCCAAATAATTTATCAACACTTTTGAAAGCGCTTCCTCAATTAAACCAAGATTCGTATGGAGTAATTATAATTGGTGGGGGGGTTTTAGAAGAAAAGTTAAAGATAGAATCCACTGGCTTGGGATTAAGCAGTAATGTAAAATTCTTCAGCCAAGTAGAGAAGAAAGTCATAAGTTTACTGCTGGAAAAATGTGATATAGCGTATATATCTTTACTTGAGGAATCTATATTTAGATTTGGCATAAGTCCAAATAAAATATTTGATTATATGTATGCTGGGATACCAATATTATCTGCAATAAATGCAGGTAATGATTTTATTACAGAAGCGTCATGCGGGATCAGCACTTCACCTACAGATCACAAGTCACTTAGCGAGGCAATTACTACCTTGTTGATGAAGTCTGATGCTGAGCTAAAGGCTCTTGGAGAAAATGGAAGAAATTATGTAATAGATTTTCATGATTATGAAAACCTTTCAAATAATTATCTTAAGCTTATTAACTGATCCTGTTGATGGAAAGGCTCACTCAAGACATATTCCGAGTGAGCTTCTTTCTTAAAAGTTTTGGATAATATTTGCGATTCGCTGTGCTGCTTTCCCACCGCCATATAGCTTCTGTTCGTCTATGACAACGCGATTCAAGTTATCAGCAACAGCATGTAGGATTCTTTGGGACTCTGCACCTACTAGTGTATTGGCCCCCACCTCTATTAACTCCACCCATTCTGTTTGATCTCTCATCGTGACGCATGCTTTTCCAAAGAAGAAGGCTTCTTTTTGTACACCACCACTATCAGTTAAGACAAGGCTAGAGTGATTGAGTAGCCAGAGCATTTCAAGATAACCAACGGGATCAATTGTATGTACTTTGAGTTCTATACCTTGCTGTTCTATTAGTTTTCGAGTACGTGGATGCAGAGGGAGGACTACAGGAGCTATCTCGTGGTGTGCTCGGTTAAGAGCATCAATTATGTTTTTTAACCTAGCTGGCGAGTCAGTATTTTCAGCGCGGTGCAGTGTGGTAAGTATAAAGTCTGTTTCTACCGCAAAGTCATCAGGTCTTACTGCTTTATTTGCGAATAAAATAGCAGCATCTTGCATAACATCACCAACTAACTCTATATGCTGAGTCAAACCATTTGCAGCAATAAATGGATATCCCTCTTTTTTTAAATTTTCAGTCGCGCTTACTGTAGGGCAGAATAATATATTACTGACTCTATCAGTCAGAATTCTATTAATCTCTTCGGGCATTTGCATGTTAAAACTGCGTAGCCCAGCTTCTATATGAGCAACGGGAATGTGTAGTTTTGCAGCAGCCAAAGCACCAGCTAAAGTAGAATTAGTATCACCATAAACGACTACACAATCAGGTCGTTCAGTAAGTAGTACTTCCTCAATAGCTGAGAGCATGCGACCAGTCATCTGACCATGGGTTCCGCCATGAATATCTAATAAGTAATTTGGCCGTGGAATCCGTAATTGATCAAAAAAAATTTCGCTCATATTGGCATCAAAGTGTTGGCCAGTGTGCAAAATAATCTCATTTATATTATTAGTTTCAGAAAATGCTCTAGAAACTACACTTGCCTTAATAAATTGTGGTCTAGCACCGATAATAGTAAGAATTTTTCTCATTACTGCTCCGAGTATTTTTCAATTGTATTTTGGTAGGTTTTTTCCATGCTTTCTAAGCAAACATGCCAGCTATAGTTTTCTTGTACATGATTTTTTGCTTTTATACCCATTTTTTGTCGTAGCTCTGGGTTCAGAACTAGTGTCTTTAGGGCTTCAGCTGCTGTTTTTTCGTCCTCACGAGGTACAACTAATCCTGTTTCATTGTTAATCGTTACTTCAGGTAGTCCTCCTACATCAGAGACAACTACAGGACGGCCTGCTGCCCCTGCTTCAATTATGGCAACACCAAAACTTTCACTGTCGAGACGACTCAGAGCAACATAAATGTCCATTTTTTCTAATTCGCTTGGGACATTGGCGTGTGGCACTCGCCCTATAAAATCTACCTGTTTAGTTAACTGTAACTGGTCAACTAATAGTGCCAGTTCTTCTTTTTGTGGACCCCCGCCGACCAATCGCAGGCGTAAAGTCTGGACTAGTTCAGGATGCGAGGAGAGTAGGTCTCGATGTAATAAAGCAAAAGCTCTTATCAACGTATCGATACCGTACTTTTTTGCCATTGTTTTGACTGTACCAATGACTAGTGGACTTGCATTGGTATTTCCTGTTAATGGAATAGATGCATAGGCACTCATGTCTACACCAAATGGCGTCACACTAATTTCTGCAATTTCAGGGGCGATTCTCTTGGTTTGTTTAGCCATGCAATAACTTGTAGAGGCAATAGCATCTGCTGCAAGTAGGTTTTTCCTGACTAAATACCGATGTAAGAAGGATATATAAGGAAAATCATAAATATCACTTCCCCAAACTGACAGCACCCATGGATGGTATCCAACAAGGCGTGCTGTCGTAGCGTAGCCACTTGCGTAGTGAGCATTCACGATATCTGGTTTAACTTTAGAAAGAATCCTCTTGGCTTTAGGCACCATAGTGAAATAGCCTAAGACGCCACGATTTGGAAAGGAGTAAACCTTAACGCCGTCATCAAAAGGGTCATTAGATTGATGCTGACTAATAACATGCACCTCATGACCTGCTGCATTCAATCCATTGGCCCACCGAATGGTATGTATAGATGATGCCGCAGAAAAAAGAACAACTTTCATAGTTTGAGGATTTCCTGATCTAGGGCTTGTGATATTAGCTTGCTTCGCAAAATTTCAGGTTTCTCTGTAGAGTTCTCAAAACTTAGATCTAAACAGGAGTCAAAGTAAGAAGTGAAGTTATTAGGTTCGTCAAAATAATTAATAACTGGAATATCTAAAGCTATATAGTCATAAATTTTAGTGCCTACATCGTACTCAGGATCTCTGATAATAGTTAACCCAAAATCTGAGTTTGAAATGGTCTTGTATAAATTTTTTCTATCCATACGTGGTAAGAAGATAACTTTTGCTCGATTCATAGATATCGTATACAGGTATTTTGATATCCATTCATTCTCTTCAAGACTTGATCCTATGAGTTGAATTGTTATTGTTTGTTGTGGGTATCTATTTATTATGACATTTAGTAGTTTTTTTACCTTTTCTTTACCGTATTCTGAAAATTTACCTGCGCATGTGAATGTTAGAGATTTGTTTTTTGTTTCTTTATTTTTGTTTTTTTCTTCATTAATTAAAGATGATAACTTATGATCGTCATCCAATATTCCATTTGGTATCAGAGTTATTTTTCTTTTTGATAAGTTTTCTAAATGTAATTTTAGTCCTAAAGTACAAGTAATTGCTATTTTAGATCTTCTGATAATTATTTTTTCAATTATTTTTGTGATCTTCGCCTTAAAAGGTTTTCTTTCTGTTGTTCCACCATACCCGGTTGCTTGAGCTATAGACCATCCATCCCTGATGTCTAATATAACTTTGACTCCTGGTATAAAGAAATAAAGAAAACCTCGGAATGAAGGCATGGAAATAAATATAAGGTCCTTTTTGTCTTTTTTTATTTTAAGGATTGTATTTATAGTGGTGAGAAAGTTTTTTGGTTTGTTAATAAATTCTACTGAATAGTCATTCTTATTAAAATAATCCTTAAAGGCAAGCATTCTAGAAACTACAGGCAGGCCTTCATTGCCATGCTCAAAAATAAAGGATATTTTATTTTTCATTTTTAAGCCTTTTTATATTAATAGAAAGTAATAATATTATAAAAAATGGAAATATATTATATGCTAATCCTATTGGCCAAACAAAACCAAAGAAACTTGATGCAACATAGTCATGGGAGAAATATAAACCATATACTCCAACAAAAATTATAGATAAGACAGGTGATTTTTTTGTGGATTCAAAAAAAGAATAAAAAATTGAAACTAGAATCCCACTAAGGAGAATACCAAATAAACCAAACAATCCATATGCTTCCCCAGTCACAAAAGACGAGAGAGAGCCAGATGTATCAGCGGATTCAGGCACATAGTATTTAATCAGGTCAGAGTATGGACTCGAGAATTTTTCTCCGAATATTTCCGCCCATAAACTAGAAACTCCGGACATTCCTTTTATATCATGCAAATTAAAATAATGATAAGCCATAACACTACCGACTGATTGAGTATTGATTCTATGTATTAAAATATCTCTAAGGTAGTAATAATCAATAATTCTATCGCCATATGTTATTAGATACATTGTAGAAACTATGGCTATAGATAATATGAAAAAGGCAGGTAGTAAATATTTTTTTAACCTTCTTCCAGAATAAATATAGATTCCTAGAAACCCTAAAAAGTAGAAAAATATAACGGCTTTTTCTAGAAAAAAGATTGAGGCTAATATTCCTGCTAATAAAGTTACTGAAAAAGCGAATTTATGAAAAAATTTGAATAAATTATGATGAGACAAATATAAGAAGAAGAATAGATAACCAAGCATTGGTATCCAGGATTTCATGAAAATTTTATTCAAGGCTAACCAGCCCCCACCTTGTGTTAAAAAGTGCCTTGTTTCAGCAACTTCTGATGGTTGGCTGTTATAAAGTATGAAGAATAATCCTGTCCTATATTTATGAGAGAATGTTATAACTAATATAAAGGAAATTAAACCTAATATAGATATTAGAAAAATTAATCTTTTATGGTTTATGTCGGCAACAATTCTCTTGGCTAATCCATTGAAGATTGGATAGAATATAGAATAAGACGTGATAAATAAAAAAATGAATACCGTGGCTGATATGGCTGCATAAATAAAATAGATATCCGAATCTAGCTGGCCTAATATGTAATGTTCTTTGTATGACCCTGTGTAATAGTAGTAAAGATAAGGGATCATTGTTAGAAATAAAAAATCCCTATAGAAGACCATGCCTTTGAGGTCAGGTGAACAAAGAAAAGAGTCGGTTTTTTTCTTGCATAAATAGTATGTGAGAAACGAGAAAGATATGAGTATTAGGATAAGCATATGTTTTAAATTCGATTGTTTCTCTTTTTTTGAAATTTAGAAATTTCTATTTTTTTATTTTTTTGAAAAAAGTGTATAGATAAGGGTGTATTTTTAGGTAATTTGATACGGGATAGTCTGTGTGCTGTTTTGATTCTGAGTTGATTATGGTATCTAATTCTTCTCTTGACATGTTTAATCTTTTAAGTACTGCAGATATGGTATTCTCCATATCTTCATCTTCATAAAGATCTATTGCATATTGTTTTAATGCATCCTCTCTTGTGATTTGTCCTGAAACAATCATGCTTGAAAGGTGAGATGTTCTTTTGTCAACATTAAATTTCTTGTAGAACCAATATTGCTGGATAAATTTTGTTAACTCATTTTCCAAATGCTTGCTGCCATAGTATTCAAACCCACAATAGTCAATTAAACTCTGCATTGCACTATTTTTATTATAATCTATTAGATCTAATGGTCTGATGGTTTTTATGTTTAGTAAATAAGAGTTTAGGTCTCGTGAAAAAGACGATATTAATGGAAGCTTGTCGATTTTTGCATGGCCAAATTTATTATTTATAGCCTTAAGATTGGTAAGATCATATGCTGTATGAGTATTTCCTCTTTGAAGAATGCATTCTAATGCGTAGTTTGCACCAGAGAGAAAAGTGTTTATCTTACTTTCCTTCATAAATTTATAAATGCAGGCAAATAGAACATTGTCTTGCGGAGCCGCAAGATTGGGAACACCTGCACGTATATAAGCTTTGATTAGCTCATTATATTGGTAAGGATCGGGTTTGATTATGTGTAAGTCAAAATTTGGAAATTGACCAATCCTATCAATATTACGTTCTGAAATCTCTGTATTAAATCCATCATCTACATGAACTGCAAGAATTCGTAGATTCCATTTTACGGAACCTAGATATGCTAAATATGAAGAGTCTAAGCCACCAGAGATTCCCATAATGCAATCATATTTATTATCTTTATTTTTTGTTTTAAGTGCAGATAATAATTTTTCTAATTTTTCTTGACCTATGGAATTGGGAAAGTATACTTTATTCTTAAGTTCTAAAGCGGTTGTACAATAATTGCAACAACCGCTATCATCAAACGTAATAGTGTTGTCTGACTGGTTGTCCATTATGCAGCGTGTGCATTGTTTATAAGAGTCTGGTTTCATGGGAGGCCTTTTTAATTCTTCAGTAATTTCAGGACAATGAAGAAATATAGTAAATAAAAAACAAATCCAGAAACGGCATAAAATTCCGGGATTAGTGATTTATTATAAATAACAGCTATAAATACAAACCCAACCCTAAGCACTAGCCCACCAATTTGTAAAAGCAAAGCGGCTAGCTGATTGTTAGTGATATAGAGTGAAGTAGAAACGGGGGATGTGATGAACTGCATGAAGAACCATGGAGTCATCCAGGTAATCAAAATACCCGTTTTGACCCATTCATTACCTAGAATTATTGGGGTGGCAAAGGGGGAGAATATAGCTAATAGTAATAGTGGTGGAGCAGAGATCTTTGCTAAATTTAGCATTGTTCTCTTAGTGAATTTTTCTAACTCCCCTTTATGGTATCTGTCTGAGCCCTCAGCTAGGTAAACCTGAGAAACTGAACGGCCTATCAAACTCATAGGAATGGAGAGAAGTTGGATAGCTATCATTAGATAGCCAACCTCAGGCCCTGCCGCATAGTAGGCAATAAGAATGATGGGGACTTGTATTCCCGCAGTGTTCGAGAAACTTTCTAACGTAACCAGTTTAGGAAATTTTGCATATCGTTTTGCAGCAAGCCTAAGATGCTTAAACTTTAAATTTTTGAAAATAGTCCAATCATTCTTGTATAGTGAATGACCTAGGCTCAAGAAACCAGATCCTTGTGAAATGAGCTGGCCTAGTATGAGGCCTGCTGTCCAACCATTCATAAGAAAACCGCATCCGAGCTTGATTGTCGTGCCTATTATTGATTGTGTAACACGTGTTTTTGCAATAAGTTTGATTTTCCTTTTTCGAGTAGACCAGTATTGTAAAGAGTTATAAATGCCAATACAGAATATACCGATTGGAAGTAGCCATAGGTAATCATGGATTTTATGATCAGTTAATGAGTTGATTGCTTCTGGTAAAACCCACACGAAAACTGAGCTTAATATGGTAAATAGTAAAACACTTATTACAGAAATAGAGCACAATGCAGCGGCTATCCGATCAGACTGAGGAAGAGGAATAGCATACTCAAAGCACATCCCTGCTATAACAGTTAGCAGAGATAGTGCTGAAACATACACAGCTAGGATTGCAAACGATTCAGGGCCATAAATACGGGTTAATACAGGCAAAGAGAGAACAGTGATAAGTTGACCTATCGCAGTACCACTGACGAGTAAACTCACTTGTCTGAAAAACTGGTTTCCTAGAATTCTTTCTCGGATGCTTTTTATCAATCTTTAATTTCTCAAATCTAATCTTGAAAATTTGTATGCATGAAACTCAATAAGCTATAAATATAAGAAATATTTACTGGTTTATTCCAAAGCATTCACTATTGCATCTGTTACCACTCTTATTGACTCATCATCCATGTAAGGATGCATGGGGAGGCTAATAACCCGTTCTGCAATGCTATCGCCTACTGGCAAGTGGATAGTAGTATCAGCAACAGCTGGCTGCTTATTTAAAGGAATAGGGTAATGAACCGCCGTTGGGATATTTTGTTGCTGTAGTTGTGCTTGTACGTGATCACGTCTATCTATCTGGATGGTGTACTGAGCCCAGGCACTGGTGTTATAGCTTTCAATGAACGGTGTGGTTGTAATACCAGCTTGCTTAAATAGTGAGGAGTAGCGCTTAGCTACCTTGTCTCTTAAGCTCATTTCTTCATCTAGAATGTCTAGCTTGGGCAGCATAATGGCTGCCTGGATCGTGTCTAGACGGCTATTAATGCCTATGCGTACGTGATGGTAGCGTCTATCTTGGCCGTGCCTAGCAACCTGGCGGATAATTTTGGCCAGTTCATCATCATTGGTGAAAATAGCGCCGCCATCACCATAACAACCCAGTGGTTTGCTTGGGAAAAAACTAGTGCAAGAAATGGTGCTCAAATTTCCAGATTTCTTACCTTTATAGGTGGCCCCAAAACTTTGTGCTGCATCCTCAATAACCGGAATTTTGTGTTTGGCAGCGATGGCATTAATAGCATCAAAGTCGGCACACTGCCCGTAGAGAGAAACCGGGATGATGGCTTTAGTGCGAGGGCTAATGGCTGCTTCTAGCTTAGTTGGGTCTAGATTGTAAGTCTGTGGGTCTACATCTACGTAAATAGGCTTAGCCCCTAGTAGAGCAACGGTTTCAGCGGTGGCGATATAGGTAAAACCGGGGGTGATAACCTCATCGTTTGGTCCTACGCCTAGAGCCATTAACGCAATTTGTAGCGCATCCGTACCGTTGGCACACGTAATGCAGTATTTTGAACCTGTATAAGCTACTAGTTTTTCTTCAAACTCTTGAACTTCTGGGCCAAGAATGTACTTGCCGTGCGCTAAGACGCGCTGTATGCCAGCATCAATTTTGTCTTTAATACGGGCTTGTTGAGCTGCCAAGTCAATAAATTGCATTTTGATAGACCAGTTTAGTATTGTATAAATAGCTGCTTAGGAGTTGATAACGTGAAGGACTTGGCCTTGCAGGGAATAGCGTGCACCGGTGTATTGGCAGATAGCTTCTGCTTCGCCACTTAAAGGCAAGTCTAGTTGTTCTCCAAATCGACTCATCCAACCAATTTGTTTAGCTGGTACGCCAACCATCAGCGCATAAGCAGGAACATTCTTGTTGACTACGGCGCCTGCCCCAATAAATGCAAATTCGCCTATAGTGACACCACATACTATGGTGCAGTTTGCGCCTAGCGTAGCCCCTTTCTTGACATGTGTGTCACGGTATTGATCTTTGCGCTCAATGAGGGAACGAGGGTTATACACATTGGTAAATACCATGCTTGGGCCGCAGAAAACCCCTTCCTCTAGATGGACGTTATCATAAACAGAAACGTTATTCTGTATTTTGCATTGGTCGCCAATCGTGACCTTGTTGCCTACAAAAACGTTCTGTCCTAAGGAGACGCCTTTACCTATACGAGCTCCTCCGCATACGTGCACAAAATGCCATACGCGTGAGCCTTCTCCTATTTGTGCGCCATCATCGACGATGGCGCTTTCGTGTTGGTAATAGCTCATTTTGCAAGAAATGGATGGTAGTCACCAGATAATGCAGTCAGTTGTGCATTACGGATATGTGCAACGGTACTGATAGCGACACGATTTTCTTCTAAGCCAAAGCCACGGCCAGCTAGGATCTCTTCATAGCTGCGAGTGTGTAGATCGGTAAAGCCGCCTGAGAACTCAATTTCTTCCCCATCTACGGTAATAGAACGGAAAGTACGTTGCCCTGCCTCACGTTGAGCTTGTGGAACATCTTCAACATCTACAGATAGGAACCAACGAACGCGAGCTTTTTCATACTCTAAATAACCAGCAGCTTTTGTATCGTCAGATCGGTGGACAATGTTGTCTTGTAGTTCGCCGAAGATGAAATGAAGCATGTCGAAGAAATGAACACCAATATTTGTAGCAATACCACCTGATTTTTTTACATCACCCTTCCATGACTGTAGATACCAGTGACCGCGAGAGGTAATGTATGTGAGGTCTACTTCGTGTTTGGTGTTTTTATCTAGTTTTTGGACTTTTTCTTTTAGTGCAATGATAGCGGGGTGAACACGTAATTGCAGAATTGTGTTTACTTTTTTACCTGTGTCTTTTTCAATCTCTTGCAAACCATCGATGTTCCAAGGATTTAGTACTAAAGGTTTTTCGCAAATAGCATCCGCACCTGAACGTAGCGCAAAGCGCATATGAGAATCATGTAGGTAGTTAGGGGAGCAGATAGCGATGTAATCGATTTTTCGGGTATCGCTAGAACGATTCAGTTTGTCGACATGACGGTCAAAACGTTCAAATTCAGTAAAAAAATTAGCCTCTGGAAAGTGGCTATCAATAATACCAACAGAATCATTTGGATCTAGCGCAGCAACTAGAAGATTACCGGTGTCTTTAATTGCTTTCATATGGCGTGGAGCAATGTAACCAGCGGCCCCTATCATGGCAAAATTTTTCATGCTTTACTCAATCTAGTGAAAAAATTAATTACAAACGTATTTCAACTTCATCGGGTTCAAACAAGGATTTAAGGTCATAAATCACATGTTCAGTTTTCCCAAAACGGCGTATGGCCTGAATTCCTAAATCTTTAAACTGTTGGTGAGCTACCGCTAAAACGATAGCATCATAGTTCTTCTCTACCATGTTTTGAGTAGGACGAATACCATATTCTGCTTCTGCTTCGTCTGCATCTGCCCATGGGTCGCATACATCCACTGTGACACCATAGCCTTGTAGTTCTTTGTAAATATCAATAATGCGCGTGTTGCGAAGATCAGGACAGTTTTCTTTGAATGTCAGCCCCATTATTAGTACTCGTGCGCCATCCACTTGGATGCGGCGTTTGACCATGTTTTTGACTAGTTGGGATGCTACATAGGCTCCCATGCCATCGTTCAACCGTCGGCCTGCCAAAATAATCTCAGGGTGATAGCCTATGGCTTGAGCTTTATGTGTTAAATAATAAGGATCTACACCTATGCAGTGGCCGCCTACGAGCCCAGGTTTGAATGGTAGAAAATTCCATTTAGTACCAGCAGCCTCTAGTACAGCTTGTGTATCTATATCTAATTTATTAAAAATAATGGCTAGCTCATTGATCAATGCAATATTGACATCACGCTGAGTGTTTTCAATGACCTTGGCTGCTTCAGCTACACGTATGCTAGGTGCTTTATGGGTACCCGCAACAATGATTTCCTGATAAAGAGAATCAACAACATCAGCTATTTCAGGCGAGGAGCCTGAGGTGACTTTTTTTATGGTGCTGACGCGATGCTCTTTGTCGCCGGGATTAATGCGTTCGGGGCTATATCCAGCATGGAAGTCAGTTTGGTATTTCAGACCAGAAATACGTTCTAGTACGGGAATGCATTCTTCTTCGGTTGCGCCAGGATAGACCGTAGACTCATAGATAACAATATCCCCTTTTTTTAGAACTTTCCCTATTGTTTCACTGGCTTTTATTAGGGGGGTTAAATCAGGTTGCTTGTGTTCGTTGATGGGCGTAGGAACAGTTACGATATAGACGTTAGCTTGTGCTAGCTGCATCAGGTCATCTGTATACTGCAGTCCTGTTGCTTGTTTTAGTTCGCTGTTAGTGAGTTCTAGAGTATGATCAGAGCCGTTCTTTAGTTCTTCAATTCGCTTCCTGTTGATATCAAAGCCTAAAACATTACGTTTCTTGCCAAATTCTACAGCCAAAGGGAGGCCAACATAGCCAAGGCCGATAACGGCTAAAGAAATTTCTTCTGCTCTCATGGTTTTTTATAAAGGTAATGTTTTATTTATTAAGTGGGATTTTTTCTAAATCTGCTTGTAAGGATTCTATTTCCGCTTTTAAAGTTTCATATTCGTTCATTTTTCTTTTTAGGAATTTTATGGTTAGCTCTGTTCTTTCGCTTATTCCTATTGGCGTCAGTAAATAAGCATAAACTAGTTTGTTTTTGTTGTTTCGGAAATTGTTGATTTTTACTAAACCTTTATCTACTAAGGCTTTAATACAGTAATTTGTTTTACCTACGCTAATGCCCAGGGCGTCTGCTAGCTCACGTTGGCTGAGAGTTGGGTTTTTTTCGAGTAAACGCAGTACCTTGAGGTGACTTTCTTCTTGGACTGCAGAGTTTTCAGTATTGAGCATGGTGCAAGGGCCTATGTGGTCCGATCTGCGTTCAAGTATTGAACGAACTATATCACGCACATTTGTGTCTTGGAATATTTCATTAAGAATTCTTTAGTGAAAGTGTCCAAGTGTGTGGGAGTGAGCTGGTTGTTATTGAATCGATACTACCTACATTTTTGATTCTCAAGAGCTGTATCTCTCGTACCCTACTTCACCACCAACATTCATACCATAGGGCTCTCATACACAGCCAGCCACTCGCATAAACATTCGCTGTGGGGATCTAATCCCTTCGTTTTTGTAAGGCTAGCGTATGGTTTGTAATGCGAAAGAAGGGTATTGAACAATAGGCTCAACCACATTGGGAAAACCATAGTCATACCGAATCGTCATGTCGCAATAGCCTTGCCCCTCAACATAACAAAAATAGGAAAAAGTGCGGGATGGCTGCTTTTCTGGTGCTACGATAAGATTTTTGTCAGATGACGGTAATGTGCCGTTATGGAGAAAGTTCTATGTGGAAGGCCATAGCTGCAGTAGCCATTGGGGCAGGTTGTGGCGGCGTTTTACGGTGGATGTTTAGCCTACGGTTAAATGCCTTATGGCCCAATATGCCATTAGGAACCTTAGTCTCCAATTTACTGGCAGGCTATATCGTGGGTGTAGCGGTGGCATGTTTTGCGCAGATGCCAAATTTATCCCCAGAGTGGCGGTTGGTCCTCATCACCGGTTTTTGTGGTGGGCTGTCTACTTTTTCTACGTTTTCCATCGAGGTTGTCACAGCCTTAGAGCGCGGTGCGTATAGCTGGGCGTTAGGGATGGTGACGGTGCACGTTTTGGGCTCTCTGCTGATGACTATCGCCGGGTTGGCGACGGTATGGTGGTTGAAGTCAGTTTGGTAAAGGATATATAAGCATGGGGCTGGTCCCTCTAGAAATCAGCGCCATGGGCAAAGCGCTACCCTCAGAGCCGGTGTTGTCATCGGATCTGGATTCTCAATTAGGCAAACCGACTGGATACGTGCAAAAACGTTCTGGTATTGTGTCCCGTTCGTTGGCGGATGCCTCGGTATTACAGGCGGATCTGGCTGCTCAGGCGCTGCATAATGCCTTAGAGAAAGCTGGTTGGAACATCAGTGAGGTGGACTTGCTGATCAGCGCATCCGCCATTCCCGTACAAGCTTTACCTTGCACGGCCACACACATACTACGTGCGGCACAAGCGCCAGATGGTATGCCAGGTTTTGATGTGAACCTGAGTTGCGGCAGTTTTGTGGCCGCGTTAGAGGTGGCTAGCGGTTTGCTGCAAGTGGGTCGTTACCGACGTATCGCCATTGTGAGTGCTGAGCTGGCCTCGCGCGGCCTGAATTGGGATGACGAGGAATCCTCATACTTGTTTGCGGATGGCGCAGCCTGTGCATTGGTGCAAAAAGGCGATGGTAGCCAAGGTATTCTTGCGACGCGTCTGGAAAACCATATCTTGGAAGGTGATTTTTGTGAAATCCGTGCAGGCGGCACACGCGCTAATCAGCGGGCCGGTATGCAGGAGCATGATTTTTATTTCAAGATGCAGGGGCGCAAGGTGTTTAAGATTGCCTCGCGTTTTATAGATGGCTACCAAGAGGCGTTACTGCAGCAAGCAGGTTTGGGCTTGGATAAGGTGGATTTAGTGATTCCGCACCAAGCTAGCCATTTAGCGATGCAGCATATTCATAAGCAGCTAGGCATTCCTACGCATAAGTTGATGGATATTTATGCGACGCATGGCAATCAGGTGGCCGCTTCTGTACCCACGGCGTTGTACGAGGCTTTTCGTCAGCAGCGCTGTAAGGCGGGTGATGTGGTGATGTTGATTGCGACGGCAGCCAGTGTGTCGTTTGCTGGCATGATTTTGCAACTGTGAACCGTTGATGACGCAACCTTCTTTATTTCCTATTGTATTGGTGACGGGCGCTACCAGTGGTTTGGGGCGAAATGCCGCATTGTGGTTGCAGCAGGCCGGATATACGGTCATAGGTTTAGGTAGAGACCAGCAAGCAGGTGCGGAGCTGGCCAAACAGGGTGTGAAGTTTGTGGCGTGTGACTTATCCACAGCGGAACCGGCAGCCTTACAAGCCTTAGTGCATCAGGTGGATTGGGTATGGCATTGTGCGGCGTTGTCTGCGCCGTGGGGCGATAAGCAAGCGTTTATGGCTGCCAATGTGGTGGCTACCCAGAAGTTAGCGCAGGCAGCGGGGCAAGCTGGGGTACAGCGTTTTGTGCATATCTCTACCCCATCCTTGTATTTCGACTTCCAAAATAGGCAGCAAATTCCAGAAAGCTTTGTAGCGCGCACGTTTGCGAATATGTATGCGCAGACCAAATTTATCGCTGAGGGCTGTATACAGCAGGCGCAGCAGCAGTATCCGAAAACGCGTTTTACGATGCTGCGTCCACGCGGTATTTTTGGGCCCTACGATAGGGTGATTGTGCCGCGTTTACAAGAACAGCTAGCGCGCTTTGATGGGGTGCTGAAACTACCGCGTGGCGGCGAAGCCTACGTGGATCTGACCTTTGCGCTGAATGTAGTGCATGCCATGCAGTTGGCCAGTACCCAGCCTAACTTGCCACCTGCGGCGGTGTACAACATTAGTAATCAAGAACCTATGGTGCTGCGTGACGTGATTGATACCTTGTTCAGGCAAGAACTGGGGCACGATATACGCATTCAGGCGGTGCCGTATCATGTGCTGTATGCGGTGGCTACGGGTATGGAAGCGGTAGCCAAGATCACGGGTAAAGAGCCTATGTTGACACGTTATAGTGTGGGGGCTCTCAGCTTTGATATGACCTTATGCCCGCGTAACGCACAGCAAGAGTTGGGCTATTACCCGTTGTATTCCATGCAGCAAAGTATTGCGTTGACAGCGCAATGGCTGCAACAGCAGCAAAGGTAACTCATGGCTATCTTGCATACGTATGAAGTGGGCTATTGCATGCACCCAGCCTGCGTAGCGTTGAAAGGTAGCGGTTTTAAGCTATGCCGTTTTCCTGCACGTGCCTATGTTATTGAGGTAGGGCGTGAACTATGGGTATGGGATACCGGTTATGCCAGCCATTTTCATACGCGTACAGCGAAAGGGATATATCGCTTATATCCAGCGGTTACTCCTGTGCACTTCCAAAATGAGGAAGCGCTGATTTTGCAGTTAGCTCAGCAAGGTATAACGGGCAAGGATATACGGGGTATGGTGCTGTCGCATTTTCATGGTGACCATATTGCCGGGCTACGAGATTTCCCCGGTGTAGAAATGTATGCCAGTAAGCCGGGCTGGGAGTATCACAAAACCTTGAAAGGCTTACGCGCCGTGCGCAAAGGCTTTGTACCAGGGCTTATTCCCGATGATTTTGAGTCACGCATACAGTTTGTGGAGCAGTGGGAGTCATGTGCGCTGCCACCTGAGTTGGCTCCGTTTGAGTCTGGCTGGGCACTGCCTGATAGTGATGGCGAGGTGTTTGTGGTGTCGTTGCCAGGGCATGCACGAGGGCATATAGGTGCTTTTATCCATACCGAAACAGGGTGGGTGTTATTGGCTGCAGATGCGGCATGGGCACCAGAAAATTACACCGAACTGCGCCAACCAGCGTGGATTGCTCGTTTGATCATGGATGATGCCAGCCAAATGCTGCAAACCTTGCAGAAGCTGCATGCGTTGCATCAGCGTGGCGTGGTAAAGATTTTATTGGCGCATGAGGGCGGTATTCCCTCTACGGTGGAGCCTACCTAATGGTGCAAGGCTTACAAACAGTGTGGCAGTACGCGAAGGCCAAGCGCTTGCAGCAGCGTGTACGGCGTTGGTCACGCGAACAACTGGAACAGTACCAGCAGCAGCAATTTCAGCGGTTTATGCAGCGAGTTCTAGTAAAAAGTCCGTACTTTAGTGCGTATGTAGGGCAGCCTTTATCGGCATGGCCGTTGATGAATAAAGCCAGCATGATGGCGCAATTCGATCAGATGAATACGGCGGGGCTAAGCAGGGATGTTCTGTTGGAAAACGCTTTGCAGGCCGAGCGCAGCCGTGATTTTTCTCAACTGGTGTCGAAGTACAGTGTGGGGTTGTCGTCTGGCACGTCGGGGACTCGTGGGCTGTTTGTGACTAGCCCTGCCGAGCGCGCTTTATGGTCAGCGACGATTCTGTCCAAGTTATTGCCTAAAGGTTTGTTCGCAGGTGAGCGCGTCGCCTTATTTTTACGTGCCGACAATGCGTTATACCAAAACGTTAACAGCCGTTTTCTGAGCTTTAGATTTTTCGATCTGTTGGCTAATTTTGATGAGCAGTGTGCGGCTTTACAGCAGTATCAGCCCACAATTCTGGTGGCTCCTGCCCAAGTGTTGGTGGCCTTGGCACAGAAGTGTCAGGATCGCAGCCTAACGATCAGCCCCGCACGCGTGATCTCCGCTGCCGAGGTGCTAAGCCCGCAAGATAAAAAGGTCTTGCAACAGCAGTTTGGGGATGTGGCCGAGGTGTATCAGGCTACCGAGGGTTTTCTGGGCTCTACGTGTGAGTTGGGGGCCATGCACCTAAATGAGGAATCGTTGGTGGTGGAAACAGAGTGGCTGGATCAGACCCGTTTTGTCCCCATCATTACTGATTTCCGCCGTTCTACACAGCCCGTTGTGCGCTACCGATTAGATGATGTGTTGCATGACGGGGGTTGTGCGTGCCCGTGCGGTAGGCCCACAAGAGTGGTGAGCCATATAGAGGGTAGAGCTGACGATCAACTGCGTTTACCGGGAGTGGGGCAGCCGTGGGTGACGATTTTTGCTGATGCATGCAATAGGGTGCTCGCCACGGTTTTACCGTGGGATGTCGATTACTGTTTAGCGCATACGGTGGCGGATGACACTGAGACCGTTTTGCTACGTTTGCAGGCTCCCTTATCAATCGCCCAACAGCAGCAGGTGCAGCAGGCGTTATGGCAATGGTTTGCGACACAGCAGGTCGATGTACAAAAACTGCGTTGGGAAGGGGTATCACAGGCTGTGGTACGTGATTTCTTACGTAAAAAACGGCGTATCGTCCGTATCAACGATGCAAAAAGGCCTTAACCATGTCGACTAGTAGTGCAAAATCTTTACCAGAATCGTGTTGGCAGTCGTTAGCCTATAGATTGTGGTGGATGGCATGGGGCTGGGGGACGGTAGGCGTGATTTATAGCCTGACGGACTACTGGCAAGGTGCAGGCCATGTGGTACCTGAAACTTGGTTGGATCAGGCTATTTCTTATGACCAAAGTGCGATTGTGGGGTACTTATCGTTCTTTGTATTGATACCTGCGGCCTACTTGTTTGCCGAGCTGCCCAGAGTACGGATGTTGGCACGACAAATGCAGTGGGGGGCATTGTTCTGTGGCGCAGTGTATTTACTGTATCCCACGACGATGGTGTATCCACCTGTAGAGTTGGAAACGTGGACAGGGCCGTGGGTGGCAGGGTTGTTACATATAGATTCCAGTCAAAACTGTGTGCCTTCACTGCATATCTTGTTATCGTTATTAGCGGTGCATGCCGTATGGCAAGGCAAGTGTTGGTGGGTGAAAATCGGGTATGTCGGTTGGTTGGTATGGATTAGTTATACCGTGCTGCAATTAAAACGGCACTTGCTCATCGATGTGATGGCGGCTGTGGTGGTAGCGGTTGTAGTGATTGTCTTAAGTGCGTATTGGCGGGCAAATAGAGCAGGGGTGCAGGGTGACGCAGATTAATCTGATGGTTTTCCCTCTGGCGTTTATGCTGTTTTTTATTGTGGCCGAGATGTTCGTGCTGCAATGGCAGGGTAGAGGATCAGAGTTCAGCTGGAAAGACACTATTTTGAACCTGAATTCCGGGCATGTGGTGTTGTGGCTGTTTAGAGGCTTTGAGGTCTTTGTGTTCGGGTGGGTGGCCAGTCACTGGAGCCTGGATGTGATCTCGCGCTGGCCTTTCGTGTGGCAGTGGGTGTTTGGTTTCATCGTGTGGGATCTGTGCTTTTATGTACTGCATTACACCCACCACAAAATCGGTTTGTTATGGGCCATTCACGAGGTGCACCACGAAGGGCGCTTCTTTAATGTGTCGTTGGGCGCACGTAACTCCTGGTATTCATCATTAAGCTCTATCCCTTTCTTTGTGTGGATGGCCTTTTTAGGACTGCCCGTAGAGATTTTCTTGGTGGTTTCTACCATTCATTATGGCGTACAGCTGTTTAACCATAATGCCGTGACGCCTCGATTACGATGGCTGGAATCCTTTATGGTCACACCTAATCATCATCGTGTGCATCATGGTGACCATCCGGTGTATCACGACACCAATTTTGGTGGCACGTTTCTGATCTGGGACAAGTTATTCGGCACCTATAAAACAGAGCAGCCTGAACACCCTTTGTGTTATGGGGTGACAGGGCACGATGCATCGACGAACCCCCTGCATACCAACCATGACCCGCTACGTAGGTGGCTACGTAAGCCGTTGCTAACACGCGCGGCGATTACAGCGCAATGGCCAGCATGGGTGATTGCGACGGCTGGTGTAGGTTTATTTGTGGTGGTGTTGCTGTACGTGGCGGGGGATGGGTATTGGGAAGTGTGGCAGCAATATTCTATTTTCACGTTATTGGTGCTGGGTACGGTCGCTATTGGGGGGTTATCTGAGGGTAGAAACTGGGCGCGCTGGGGCTGGATTGCGGTAGTAATGGGCCTCGCCGTGTGGGTGATAGGGGTGCTGGCATGGCATCAGTGGTACTGGTGGTTGTGCTTGGGGGCGTTGGGCATACATGCCTTGTGGGTGGCACTGCACCGCCCGTCGCCCGTGGCCTAAATCAGTAGTAGCGGCGCTACTCGCACAGCAGATGAATACCGTATTTCGTTTTCTCTATGTGTGTAGTGTGGTCAGTGCAGCAAGCCTGTTCACCAGTAGTAGCGTCTGCGCGCAACCTTTGCCTGATTGGATAGCCCAAGAAGTAGAGCAGCTAAACCAAGAAGATGTCATGGTGCCCGATGGGGGCGTGATTCCCGGCAGTTATGGCATGCACTTGTACGTGAACAACCGCCTAGTAGACGTACTAGAAATCCCATTTTCCCAAAAAGGCTCAGGTGCAAAACGCAAATTGCTACCTTGCCTATCCGAAGATAGCCTGCGCAATGCAGGCATCTGGCTCTTTAAGCCCTCTACTTTTCAAAGTGGCGAGCGCTCGTGTTTAGACTTAGACCAACTGCGCTACATCACGTATAAAGCGGACTGGGAAGATCGCTCGTTGCTGTTAACCGTGCCGCAAGCCTATTTGGATGTGCAGAAGTTGCAGCAAGTAGAAGAAGGTTTATGGGATGACGGCATAGATAACGTATTTTTGAACTATGCGTATTCAGCGTCCAGTAATGCAAACAAGCGTGAGCAATACCTGAACGTACGACCTGGTATCAATTTTGGGGCATGGCGCTACCGTAATTATTCGGTGTGGCATAAGGACGATGTTTCCCAAAGCTGGGAAAACTTGAATAACACGTTGTCGCGCAATATACGTTCGTTGCACAGTGAGCTGGTATTGGGCGATGTGTACTCGTCAGCGACGGTGTTTGACTCTATCCAGTTCAGGGGCGTGATGCTGCAAAGTAGTGAGCAGATGCGTCCTGTGGGGGAACGAAACTATGTGCCTGCGGTGAGCGGGGTGGCGAGTACGGATGCGCGTGTGACCATACGACAAAATGGCCAAGTGGTGTACCAAAGCTCGGTGCCAGCAGGGCACTTCACCATTACTGATTACTCACCTGCGAGTTATGGTGGCAATCTGCATGTGACGGTACAAGAGTCGGATGGCAGTACCAATGAGTTTATTGTGCCTTTTGCTTCTGTTCCTATCCTAGAGCGTAATGGCGGTGTGAAGTACAGCGTATCCGTAGGGCGCTATCTGGAAGACAGTTGGGATGGGACGCATCACAATGTGGGACAGGCGGAACTAGTCTATGGTTTGAGTGATTTCACCACGCTTTATGGTGGCACACAGGTGACGAACGACTACAAAGCTGCCGCACTGGGTATAGGGTTGAATTTGGGGCAGTTTGGCGCGTTGTCTGGCGGGGTGAAATACGCACGCTACGATACGCGGCATGAAGGCACACGCAGTGGCCGCGCTTTGGTCATGGACTATGCCAAAGGGGTGACGAGCACCAACACAAGGTTCTCGTTTAGTTTGCAGCAGCAGTTGGATAAAAACTATCTGAACTTTAAAGACGCGATTGCTTTTGATAGGCCTGCAGACCAAGAGAAAAACCGAGTGGGGGCGTCTATTGTGCAAGGCTTACCCGATAGCTTGGGGGCGTTGAATGCCGACATGGTGTATCAACGGTTTAGAAGTGGGCGCGACATACGTTCATTAAGTGTGGGCTACACCGGTACTTATAAAGGGATTAATTACGGCCTGTATTTCCGTCGTTATCAAGATACGGGCAGAGAGCGCAGTGCATTGGCCTCGGCAGAGCGTGGCCGTAATTCCAGTGAAGTGATGTTCACCGTAGGCATTCCGTTATCGCGTAAAGGGGAAAACAGTTTGCGGGCGGGCTACACCCTTAGTCATAACAACGATGGTGTGGTGGATCAGAGTGTACGGTTAGATGGCGATGCTTACGATAAACGGTTGAGCTGGGGTGTGCAGCAAGGTTATGGCACGCATGGCACGGCGAATTATGGTGGTGTGAACGCGGTGTATAGAGGTGGTTTTGGTGAAATGAATGCGGCGTTCTCGTACGCGCGGCATAACCACAGTACTGTGAGTTACGGGATGACGGGGGCAGTGACCGCATCGGAGTATGGCGTAGTCTTTTCTCATTCGTTGTCTGAGTCCAATGCGATGGTGGTTGCGCCAGATGCCGAGGGCATACGGGTACTAAATGGTGTGAATGTGCATACGGATACGGACGGCTTGGCTGTTGTGCCGGGCTTATCTGCCTACCGTAATAACACCATTAGGCTAGACAGCCGTAGCTTGCCGCTGAATGTGGATGTGGGTCGTTTATCGCAAACCGATTTGTATCCCACCAAGGGGGCATTGGTGTTGGCAGAGTTCCAAACCACCAAAGGCTACAAAATCATGCTGCTGTTTGGTAATCAGGATATTCCATCTGGTGCACGCGCCTATTTGGAAGATGAGTTGGGGCAGTATTTCACGGTAGGCGCGTTTAACCAGTTGTACATGGTGTCCCCCACTCCTGCTGGCAAGCTTGCTATTTTCTGGCCGGAAGGCGAAGCGTGGCAGCAGTGTTTTGTGGACTTCGACGTGTCCAATATCGAAACCCATAACGACATACATTTGATCACCGTGGATTGTCAGTCTGAGTAGGTGGTAGTTCTGCGAGTTGCCAGCCTATATCGGTGGCGCTGAGGGCATGCGTCAAGGCTAACTGGTCTAGGAAATGGCTATCGTGAGACACCACCATGAGGCTGCCTTGGTAGTGACGCAGCATATGTTCTAGCGCATGTAGGGCGGGCAAATCTAAGTGGTTACTGGGTTCGTCTAACAGCAGCAGTTGAGGTGGCTCATCGGCATACAGCAGGCAAGCCAATGCGGCAGCTCGATTTCTTCTAATATCACGACACGTTGTTGCGTGGGTGGTGCTCCATGCACCGCATGTATAGCTGTGATGCTTTCTTGGGTTAAGTGTTGCTGCGCCTGCTGCACGTGTTGACCAAGCTGCTGCAGCCGGGCGGCTTGTTGTTGGTGAATGCGGCCAGCCGAGCTTTCACTGCGTTCTTTTTGTCTATCCAGCAAAATCTTGGCTTGATTGGCCTCTTTGCCCTGTTTGGCGCCTTGGGCCTGCCTTTTGCTTTGGCGCTCTTGCAGCATTTGCAGACGTTTATGCTCTTGTTTCTGGGTGTGTTGCAGGTGTTCCAACGCCTGTGTGGCTGCGGCGTGAGCAATGGCTTTTTGTTCGCTGTAGAACTGGTAATTACCGCCGTAGCTCTGAATGCGGCTAGGAGTGAGTTCGATGATGTGGTCCACCGTATTTAGCAGAGTTCTATCGTGACTAATGAGCAGTAAGCCGTTGGGCCATTGTTGTAGCTGTCGTTGTAGAGCCGAGCGACTGAGGCTGTCCAAGTGATTAGTGGGTTCGTCCAGAATGAGCAGATCTACGTTGCTCATCAGGGCACCAGCCAGCGCTAAGCGCATACATTCACCGCCACTCAGTTGCTGCGCAGGTGTGTTAGCGTGCAGGTGGCTAAGTCCGGTGTTCTCTAGTGCTTGTTGCAACTGTTGGCGTACATCCCAACGGTCAGCCAGCACATCAAAGTGCAGGCTATCAGTACTGCCTGCCTCTATGTGCTGTAAGGCAGTCAGAGCATCATCTATACCGAGCAAGGATGCGACGGTGGTGCTGTTGTCGATGGGAATGTGTTGGGGTAAGTAGCTGACTGAACCCAAGCGGTGGCAGCGGCCATGACTAGGTGGTAGTTCGCCTGCCATGATACGGGCCAACATGCTTTTGCCCACACCATTACGGCCTACAAGACCGGTGCGGGTACTGTCTAGGCTTACGTTCAGATCAGAAAATAGAATACGTCCGTCGGGTAGGGAGTAGCCGACGTTATCAAGCAAGAGATAAGGAGGTGTCATGCGCGTAACCGTAGCGTAATGCTGTACATCCCCGCTAAGAAGGGGGGCGAAAACAGGCCGTCAATGTGTGAACGGCAGCATTACTGGCGCATGGGCGTAGTACCTCGATGGGGATAAGAGTTTTTAGTATAGAGCGATGAAAACGTCACTGTCTAGAAATGAGGTTTTTTTATAAGGTGGTAAGCCTTTTGTCGTGTATGCTTGGCGACAATCCCTCGTTAAGGACCTAGGGTACGGTAGTAGCCGTGGAATCAATCCCAATGTGGTGTTTGTATGTCATCGAACAATGATCAGAAAAAAAATTGGCAAAGTGATGTAGAGAAGGCCTTAAATGTGGTCACTATCATTTTGACCATCCTGTTGATTATCTGTATTTCCCTAGAAACATTTGAGGATAAGCTGTCTCAAGGGCGTTCTATTTACCTCACCATACAGTTTTGGATCTGCGGGTATTTCTTACTGGATTTTCTCATCCTTTTTTTGTTGGCGAAAAATAGACGGCGGTTCTTCTGGCGCTATTTTGTAGTGATTTTCCTCTCTATACCGTATCTGTATATTTTTGAGTATTTCTCTATAGATTTTTCGCACGAGGTGACGTATTTGCTGCGCTTTGTGCCCGTTTTGCGTGGGGGCGCTGCCTTAGTGGTACTGACGCGTATCGTGGTGCGCAATAGCATTACCAGCTTGTTCATTTCGTACATAGTGATTTTCTTTGCACTGATTTATTCACAGACACTGATCTTTTATATTTTCGAAGTAGGTGTGAATAAGCAGGTGAAAAATTATTACGACGTATTGTGGTGGGCGGCCATGATGGTCACTACTGTAGGTTCCGATATCATTGCGCAAACGCCTATAGGTAAAGTGTCGGCCACCACGTTAGCGGTTATTGGGATGACTACTTTTCCTATTTTCACGGTCTATATCACGTCGGTGATTCAGCGTATGAACCAGGCGGACGAGAAAGTACCCGTTGCCCAGGAAGATAATTAAAAACGGCAATTAGGTCGATTCTTTTTAAAGCTTTACGTTCTTTTACCGTATAGACGTAGTGTGTCCGTTACACTCGGGTGGTTGTTATTTCGCTCGAGGTGGAAAAACTGTTATGCGCCGGATTAAAAACGCCTGCGTAACACGTCAAACTACACGTGCCACATGGCTAGTTTTAGCCGGGTGGCTGCTGTCTGGGTGCAGTTCCATGTTGACCGAAGGTAGTAGTGCAGCCGCGGGTATAGCAGGGGTTGCCATTGCCGACAGAATCACGGATAACGCAGCGGCCGCAACAGGCATAGGTTTAGGGGTGCAAGCCGCAACGCGTGCGGGTGTGCAATACATGCAGCGTACTACCCGAGCAGAAGAGCAAGATGCGATTGCGCTGGCTGCCAGCACTTTGCAAGTAGGTGATGTAGCCGAATGGCAGGTCAGCCATAAAATCCCCATTGAAGAAGATGCTTACGGCCAAGTGACGGTCAGCAGACTCATGGGCGGTATGGGGCTGCAATGCAAAGAAGTGGTGTTCTCGGTGGTGTCGGTAGAGGCAGACGAGCCTGAGCGTGAACAAGAGTTTTATGTCAGCACCATTTGCCAAGACGGTCAGGTGTGGCGCTGGGCGAATGCTGAGCCGGCAACCTCGCGGTGGGGCTCATTGCAATGATGGGATGGCGTGGCCTAGTCGGTATAGGATCACTGGTAGTGGGTTTGTCGGGGTGTGCGTCGTCCAACATTGGTAGTGCTGTAGGGGCAATTACTGGGGTGGCCGGTAGCGCGATTACGGCCAACCCTGCCATCGGCTTTAGTATAGGGGTGACCTTTCAAGCCGCTACCGATGCATTAGTGAAATATGTGCTGCGCGAATGGCAAAACGATCAACAAAATTACATGGCTAACTTGGCCGGTAGCTTAGCTATTGGGCAGACGGTATCGTGGGAAGTGTCTAACACCATTCCCTATGGCAACGAGAAAGGCCAACTAGAAGTTGTGCGCGACATTGACAACGCACTCGCACGTTGCCGTGAAGTCTTATTTACGGTGGAAGGTGCAGAAGAGCAGGTGGTGCCCTACGTCACGTCTATTTGCCATTACCAAGGTGAATGGCATTGGGCGGTGGCTGAACCGTCCGTAGAGCGCTGGCAGGGCCTGCAGTAATTATTTATACGATTCCAAAAACAGCGTGCACAGTGCTTGCATGCCTGCTTCGTCTTCTGGGTTAAAGCGTGCTAACAAAGGGCTGTCTACATCCCAGACGCCTATCAACTCGCCATGGCGTACTAACGGCACCACGAGTTCAGAGTTGGACTCTGCATCACAGGCAATGTGCCCGTCGAAAGTATGTACATCGTCTACGCGTTGAATGCGACGAGTGGCTGCTGCGGTACCGCATACCCCTTTGTTAAGCGCAATGCGTATACAGGCGGGTTTGCCTTGGAAGGGCCCTAACACCAGTTCTTTGCCATCAAAGAAGTAAAAGCCTACCCAGTTCAGGCCGGGGATGGCGTTGTAGACCAGAGCGCTCAGGTTAGCAGCGTTGGCAATCTTGTCGTGCTCGCCTTCGAACAAGCCTTTGGCTTGGGCTAGCAACGAAGCGTAATCGGTGTCAGGCATCATGATGGTTTCCCATGCTGAAGTCAGAAAGCTTTATTGTAGCGTGTGGGGCAAAGAGAGCTAGCGTGCGAATGTATCAGGGATGAGCAACCGTTACAGCGCCCTTTCCAGAACAGAAAGGGCGTGGGTGTTGCGTATTACACTGCAGCAGAAACGATGATTTCTACCAGCAGTTCAGGCGCTGCCAATTTGGCTTCGCAGGTCGCACGTGTAGGCATGTTAGCTTTGTCGGCCCACTCGCCCCATACGGCGTTCATACCAGCGAAATCACGGTCAATGTCTTTCAACCAGATTTGTACGTTCAGTAGACGGGATTTGTCGGTACCTGCTTGTGCCAGGAAGCCGTCAATTTTTTGCAGTACTTCACGTGTTTGTGCACCAATGTCGCCACTGCGGTCAGAGGCGGTCACACCAGCTACGTGGGCTACACCGCCGTGAATCACAATGCGGCTCAGACGTTCGTTACTATCAATGCGTTGAATATCGCTCATGGGATTTCCTATAAATTAAGAAGAATGTTCCCCGTTTTCTTGGAAACGGGTGATGGAAAATGCACGCAGATCCAGCGAAGCGCGGCCATCACAGACCAGTTCGGACACTAAGCGTCCGATCGCGGGGCTTAGCTGGAAGCCGTGAGCAGAAAAACCGAAAGCATGGGTGACGCCTTCTACCGTAGAGCTGGGGCTAATAACGGGGATACTGTCAGGCATAAATGCCTCTACCCCTGCCCAGACGCGGTTAATGGCGACATGCTGTAAATGCGGAAATAAGTCGGTGACGGTTTGTGCGCTTTTATAGAGGGCAGCGGCGTTAGCATCTGCACAGCGTGCGACTTCATCAGCGTCACACATTAAGCTGCCGCCAATGACTACCGTGCCGTTATCAAATTGCTTAAAAGATAATGGTCGGCCTAAAGCCCCTAGAGTGGGGCGTACAAAAGGCGCCACGCGCTGGGTTACCATCAGCATCAACCCGTTGGTTTTGGCGGGTGTTTCTTCGCCTAGTTGGCGAGCAAAACCATTGGCCCACGCACCTGCTGTGTTCACGATATGACCGCAGCGAAATTCTTGGTTGGCTGTGTGTACGACCCAATCTGCGCCATGGGATTCCACCTTCAGCGCAGGGGACTTTTCGTGGATACGAGCACCTAGCTGGCTCGCACTGTGCTTAAAGGCAACCACGGTTTGGAAAGGTAAGGCATAGCCGTCACGCTTTGCCCAGATACCACCGTGTACATGGGGGCTGATGCTGGGCACCAACTTGCGTACATAGGCGGCATCAATCACTTCTTCGTGGTGAAAACCTAAGCTGTTGAGCAAAGCGACGCGCTCAGCCGCCACCTGCATTTCTGCGTCGTTTTCAGCCAGTTGTAATTGGCCGCTGCCTACAAAACCGCAGTCGTGTCCTACTACGTCTGGCATACGATGCCAGTAGTCGTCTAACGCCATCAGCGAAATGGGGATTTCAGCAACGTGTCTACCTAGACTGCGCACGCCACCAGCGTTGACACCAGAGGCGTGGCGGCCACAGTATTCTGCTTCCAGCAGTGTGACGGATAACCCGCGTTTGGCTAAGTGATAGGCGGAAGACAAGCCTTGCAGGCCACCACCTATCACCACGACATCGCAGCGCGTGTGGTCAGAGTTACTCATTGCCCGCTAACTCAGCCAGAGTAATGGGCTTGATAGGTGGGCGTATGCGGTAGTAGCCCACCTCACCGGCTTTACGTTGCAGCTTGTCGGCAATGAGCTCCGTTACGGTAGTACCGCATTGGCGGCCTTGGCAGGGGCCCATGCCACAACGGCCAAAGGCTTTAGCTTGGTTGGGGCCTACACAACCATGTTCTACGTACGAGCTGATGTCGGCCGCTGTGACAGCTTCGCAACGACAGACCACGGTGTCGCCAGTAGGGATGCGGTTGGCTTTTTTAGGCTCGTACAGTGCATCAATAAAGGGACGAATAGCCAGATTACGGTTGAGGTCGTTACGTAACGGTGCCGCTAGGGCGTCGCGTTTGGCGTTGTCCAGTTTGCCCAGTTGTTGGCAGACTTCTAGTGCTGTGATTCTGCCTTGTAGAGCCGCAACGACGGCACCACCAATGCCTGCGCCATCACCAGCAGTATACATACCGGGTACATCGAGGGCACCCCAATCAGAGGTCACAGGTATCCAGCACAACTGCTCGCTATTCCACTCGTGTTCAGCACGTAGTGACCAACTGATTTGGGTGTTGGGAATCACGCCTTGGTGCAGCAACACGACATCGGTTTTCAGGGTGTGCGAACGACCTTGGCTGTTAAAGCGGATGCTGTTGACAGTATCGTCACCGTGAATCGCGATATCAGTACTGCCTTTGTAGACTGGAATATTGGCCTTTTTTATAGCATTAATCATGCTCAAGCCTTTGCGCAGGTAATTGAATGCACGCAAGGCAGGAAACAAATGTGGCAAGGCGGATTTGATGTCGGCGCGACTGCTGGTATCTACGATGGCGGTAATGGCGACATTCGCTTGCAAGTATTGGTAGGCCAATAAGTACAGCAATGGGCCGCAACCAGCCAGAACGACAGAACCGTTAGGCACTACACCGGCGCTTTTTAACAGAATCTGGGCACCGCCACCGCTGAGCACACCGGGGGTAGTCCAACCCGACACTGGGAAAGGGCGTTCCATGGCGCCAGTTGCCAAGATGATGTGGTCAGCCTGTACGGTGACGCTTTTACCGTCTTTTTTATAGCTGACTTGGCGGTCACGGTTAACCTGCCAAACTGTGCTGTTGGGCGAATAGTCTATCAGTGGGTTTTTAGCCGCTTCGGCGATTTTCTCGCCAGCAACGTAGTCTGGCCCCAAGATTGCTTTGCGCTCGGCATTGGTGCGCGTAATGGACCGGTAAATCTGCCCGCCCATGCTGTTTTGCTCATCCAGCAACAGTGTTTTGATGCCGTGTTGTGCGCATTCGCTTGCTGCCGACAAACCGGCTGGGCCAGCTCCAATAATCACCACAGGCACGTGGCGAGAGGGCGCTTTAGCGTGTTGTGGGTTAGCGGTCAGTTCAGTCATGACAGGGTTCCGTCGCATTTACAGTGTTGATACGCATTCCCTCAGTCACCTGGACCATACAGGACTGCACATTAGGTACATCATCAATCTCAACCAGACATTCAAAGCAAACGCCCATCATGCAGTAGGGGCCGCGTGCGCTGTTGTCTGCGAGGTTACGTCGAATGGCAGCGGGGCCTAGGGTGAGCAGTGCAGCGGCAACGGATAGGTCGTTGGTTACACGGTGTGAGGCACCATTCACCACAATGGTGACCGTAGGAGCGTTGTTATCTGTGGCAAGGGGTAGTTTTCTAAATAAAGCTTTAGTGAGCATGTTCTTCTCCCAGCGGGCTGGTGCGTGCTGCGTTGAAACGGTTGGCCGTGAAGGCCTGAATAGCTTCAGGTTTTTGATCGCCTGCAATCCACGGTGCGATAGTGAGTGCGTGATTGGCAGCCAGCGTGACACCGCTATGACAGGTGACCAAGAATGCGCCGGGCATACTGCTGGATTCTTGATAAATAGGGAAACCATCTGGGCTCATAATGCGCAGCGCCGCCCACGATCGCACCACGCGGGTATGAGCAAGCACAGGGAAGCAGCGCACGGCACGTTGCGCAATGTTTTCCAGTACAGGAGTGGTGGTGATGTCGTTGTAGCCTACGTCTTCTAGCGAGTCGCCCAACTGCACCGTGCCTTCATCTGTCTGGCGTACATAGTTAGTGGGGAAGTTCAAGAAGGCAGGCAGACGTTCGGTAATTAATACTTGGCCACGGTTAGGCTCTACCGGAGCATGAATGTCCACCTGTGGCGCTAGTTTCTTGTTAGCTAAGCCGGCTGCTAACACGACTTTTTTAGCGGCAAATTTGCCCGCAGCAGTATGGCAGATGAATAAACCGTCTTTGCGTTCAATACGCTCTACCGCAGCGTTGCTGTGCAAAGATACGCCTTGGTGATGCATACCACGATGTAGCGCCAAGAACAGTTTCAAGGGGTTTACATGCCCATCCATAGGGGAGTAGGTAGCCCCCGGAATGGTGGGGCCAATGCTGGGCACGAGTTCTTTAAGGGCTTTGTTATCCAGCACCTCAAAGTCATAGGGAGCACCCACCTCACCACGTAACCACTCTAGGTTTTTTACCTTGCTTTGCAGGTCGTCTTCGCTCAGGGCAAGGCTCAAGCCGCCCTTTTGTTGCAGGGCGACGTCCACACCAGTCTGTGCTGTCAGTGCGCTGGCGAGCTCAGGCCATTGCGTGGCAGAGCGTAAACTCCAGCGTGCATAGTCTGCCAAACCAGTGCCTTTTCCTTGTACCCATACCAGGCCAAAGTTGCCTCTAGAGGCTCTGAATGTTTGGTCACCCTCGTCCAGAATAGTGACTTTTTGGTCTAGCCGGGACAATCCCCAAGCTAGGGCGCTACCTACCAGTCCGGCGCCTACAACTACGATATCGGATGTGTGCACGTTTGCTTACCTGCTAGAATTTTTACCAATGAGTACGTGGTCCAGACCAACGATCCTATCCAGCAGAACCATCAGGATTAATGTGCCCACAATGAGTACGGTGGATACAGAGGTCACCAGTGGATCAATGGTGTGAGTAATCTGGTTGTACATGGCTACAGGCAAGGTGGTGGTGCCCGGTGTAGCCACGAAGATAGTCATGGTTAACTCATCAAAACTTTGAATGAAGGCCAACATCCAACCACCGACTACGCCTGGCAAAATCAGGGGGATGGTGATGCGTCTGAAGGTAGTCCAGCGCGAAGCACCTAGCGACATGGCGGCGTTTTCAGCGTCGTTACCCATACCGGTGGCAGCCGACAGCACCAAACGCAGGGCATAAGGCATGACCACAATGACGTGGGTGAAGGCCAGCCAGATAAACGAGCCACTGATGCCCACAACGTTGAAAAAGCGTAGAAACGCGACCCCTAATACCACTTGGGGAATCATCAACGGGGACATGAAAAATGCGGTGACTACACCACGGCCAGTAAAGTTGTAGCGCACTAAAGCCAAGGCAGCCGGAATCGCTAACACAATGGCAATGGTGGCTGACACCAAACCAATACCTAGTGATAGCCAGAACGCTGACACGATCTCACGGGCCTCAAAAATGGCGTAGAACCAGCGCAGTGACAAACCGTCCGTAGGCAGCGAGATATAGCCTTTGTCGGTAAAAGAAACCGCGATAACAATCAGTAGCGGAGCTAGGATAAACAGCGTGAACAACGCGTGATAGGTCAGAGCGAGCCAAGAGTTTTTTCTCATGATTCTTCCTTAGGAGCTAAAGACTTGTTTGAAACGGCGTTCAATCAAGCGGTTGGCGCCCAGAATAATGATGATGTTGGCAATCAGCAGAACGATGGCGATGGTGGCGCCCAACGGCCAGTTCAAGGTGCTGAGGAATTCATCGTAGGCAGCGGTAGCAACGACTTTAAGGCGGCGTCCACCCAACAAAGCAGGGGTCGCAAACGCAGAAGCCGACATGGCGAACACGATGATGCTGCCCGATAAAATGCCCGGCAAAATTTGCGGCAAGATAATGCGACGGGTCACGGTAGCGTTAGACGCGCCCAGCGACAATCCTGCGTTTTCGACTTGAGGGTCTAGCTTTTGCAGTGATGCCCAAATAGAAATCACCATAAAAGGCACCATCACATGGGTCATGGCAATGACGACGCCACTCATGGTAAAGACCAAGCGTAGAGGTTCATCCACAATGCCCAGCGCCAGTAGGATTTGGTTAATCAGGCCATTATTGCCGAGCAAGATAGACCAACCTAAGGTACGCACCACGACGGAAATCAACAGTGGAGCCAGAATTAGTACGAGAAACAGCCCACGCCATGGTCGGCGCATGCGGGACAAAATCAGGGTTTCTGGAACCCCAATCAAAATACAGATGAAGGTTACGCCCAACGACATCAGCCCTGTACGTAGGAAGATCTCGTGATAGTAGGGGTCGCCAAAGACGTCCAGATAGTTGGCTAGCGTCAGAGTGTCTTGCACCCCAAACATGCCGTCAAACACCCTAAACGACAATACGGCTGTCAGGCCCAGCGGGACTAGCAGCATGGTCAGAAAAACAGCTAGACCCGGAGCAGATAACAGCCAAGGCGCGCTACGAGATTGCGATGCCGTGGTCATGCCTCGTCTCCTGCTTCTACCAGACGCAGGTCGCTGTCTTCCCACAGTACAGATACTTGGGTACCTTCTTCGGGGGCATAGGCATTTTTGTTAGGAACACTGACGCGTAGTGTGCCCAGCGTGGTGTCTACATCTAGCATCCAGTTTGCACCCAAGAACAAGCGGGTGGTTACCGTACCGGCCAAGCCCTGACCTAGTGTGCTGTCCAGACGAATTTTTTCTGGACGAATATTCACCTGTACCTTCTTACAGGTGAAGTCACGAGTACGTGCAATAGCGACGGTGTAGTCAGGGTGAATTTGTACGTGATGGTGTGAGTCGTCTTGGTTGACGATTTGGCCATCAAACGAATTGGTTTTGCCCAAGAAACCAGAGGCAAAACGGGAAATTGGGTGTTCGTACGCTTCGTAAGGGGTAGCCAACTGCACAATGCGACCACCGTGCATGACGGCGATACGGTCACTCATGGTCATCGCTTCTACCTGATCGTGGGTCACCAAAATGGTGGTGATACCCAGACGACGTTGGATCATGCGCAGCTCTACGTGCATTTCTTCACGCAGTTTGGCATCTAGGTTGGACATGGGTTCGTCCAACAGCAGTACTTCAGGCTTAATGGCCAAGGCCCGAGCAATAGCCACACGTTGGCGTTGCCCACCCGACATTTCTGCTGGGTAGCGTTTACCTAGTCCATCGAGCCGCACCAGTGACAAGGTTTCTTCAATACGTGATTGGCGCTCAGACTTAGGCACGCCGCGCATTTCTAAACCAAAGCCCACGTTCTCGGCCACCGTCATGTGGGGGAATAGGGCGTAGCTTTGAAACACAATCCCCATGCCGCGAGCTTCTGGACGCATACCAGTGATGTCTTTGCCGTTGACGCTGACACTGCCTGAGGTGGGGGAAAGAAAACCAGCGATCATTTGTAGGGTCGTGGTTTTGCCGCAGCCAGAGGGGCCAAGCAAAGAAATGAATTCACCCTTTTCAATGCTCAGGCTTAAATCTTTTACGGCCTGAAAATCGCCAAAGGTCTTTCTAAGGTTTTGGATGGTGATGAAGCTCATGGTGTACCGGAACTGTGCAAAGAAGACAAAAGTGCCGACTTGGGAGTCAAGCCGGCACGTAACTCAAAATTAACGCTCTACTGTACGGTTCCAGCGGTTAGTCCACTGGGCGCGTTCTTTATTGATGATGGTCCAATCTACGGTTTCCAGAGCAGCAATCTGCTCTTCACCGTACGGCACTTTGGCAGCCACTTCCGGACTCAACTCAGTTTTGCTGTTCACAGGACCCCATGCTTGGCCGTCAGCTAGCAATGCTTGGATTTCTGGACTGACCAAGTATTGGATAAAGGCTTGTGCAGTAGGGTTGTTTTCAGCGCGGCCAGCAACAGGACATACGCCGGTCAGCAATACCATCGTGCCTTCTTGTGGGTAAACGAACTCAACTGGAAAACCGGTTTCTTTTAGGGCTTCCACACGACCGCTACCCCATACGCCAAGGATGGCGTCGCCGTTTTGGAACAGCTCTGTCATCTTGCCTGGTGAGGGTTCCCATGCCAGTACATTAGGGCCAACTTGGTCGATGATGGCTTCAAAGCCAGGGTCAATATTGCTTTCGCCACCGCCACGCAGTTTGGCGAACTTGATCAGTGTTTGTAGACCGTAGCCGTTAGAAATAGGTGGGATGACGACTTTGTCTTTGAACTCAGTCTTGGTGAGGTCTTCCCACGACGTAGGAGCAGGCAGCCCGGCTTTGGCAAAGGCTTCTGTGTTGTAGAACAAACCGGTTGCGACTACACCAATCGCGATGCTGGTGTCAGAAATTTTGGCCAGTGGGTACAAATCGTCGTACACCGGAGAGGGCTCAATGCTGCTACAGAGTCCAAACTGATTCGCTTGGGCTAATGGGCCATCATCCAATAGGGCTACGTCAAACTCAGGACGGTTCTTTTGTGCAACCAGTTTGGCCAGTGTGTCGGTGGAGTTGCCCGCGACGTACATGACCTTAACGTTATGTTCTTTTTCAAAGTTTGGAATGATTTTTTCTTTGAACAACGTTTCAGTGGAGCCACCGTAGGCGCCAACGTTAAGAACTTCTTGTGCGGCAAGGTTGGTTGAAAAAGCGGTTAATACAGCAGCAAAGAGAACGGAGGTTCTAAGCATGGTATCTCCTATAGGATAATGTCATGAGTCTGGAAATGGGCCGGGTGCTATGTATAGCTATATATTTCATTGTTTTAATTTATAGTATTAATGAAATTTTAGTGTGACCAATGCTTATTTATAGACCTTGTATGTCTTTTTGCTATGACTGGAAAAATAACCTTACGATTACTAGAGGGTTTTAGGGCGGTAATGCAGGCCAAAACCGTGACTGCTGCGGCTTTGGTGCTAAATGTCTCGCAACCCGTGGTTACGCGCTTGATTCGGGATTTAGAAGAAAATATAGGGTTTTCACTGTTCGTTAGAGAACAGGGAAGACTGAAACCAACAGCCGAAGCGGTGATTTTGTATGAGGAAGTACAACGTTCTTTGATAAGTGTGGACCGCATACTACAAAGCGTGGAGATGTTGCGTGACGGTCACCAAGGCTATTTGCAGATTGCTGCAGCGCCGGCTTTGGCACTGTCTTTTCTGCCCAAAATGATGGCAGGTTTTAGTGCTCAATACCCCGGTGCGCGTCTAACTCTGCACATGCACGGCTCAGAAACCGCCTTGAATATGGTGCTGAGCGGTATGTGTGATATTGCGGTGGTGATGCTATCAATGCGTCAGTCGGGTACCTATGGTGAGCGTATTTTGTCAGGGCGCATGGTGTGTGCGCTACCGGTGGGGCATAGGCTGATACAACAGGCATCGGTGGGGCCGTGGGATTTAAAAGGTGAGACCTTCTTATCGCACCCACACGTATTGGATACGAGGTTGCAGATTGATGGCTTGTTTGCGGCACATGGTATTCAACGTGAAATGCGGTTAGAGTCGCAAATTTCGTATTCGTTGATAGAGTTGGTGGCGGCGGGGGCAGGAGTGGCCTTGGTAGACCCATTAACGGCAACGCTTTACCGGGGCGATGGGGTAGTGTTTGTGCCCTTTGATCCTATAGTCGTGAATCACTACTCGGTGGTCACCAGTTCAGAGCGCCCACCTTCAGTATTGCAAGAGCGCTTTATTGAGCAGTTAAAGACATCACTGTATGACACCTTGGCACCAGAGTATAGGGTAGTAGGTGGCTAGGCTGTGATGCTCAGTAGCCCCCAAGCAGGTTAGGCAACCTTGCTTGGGGCTACTGCTTATTTCACTCTATGCTGTAAAACTGATCAGGCTTAGAAGTTCATCGTGGCCGATAGTAATACCGTACGTGGTGAGCCTTGACCTTGGCTGAGAGGGGCGACCCAATAGGCTTTGTTGGTCAGGTTTTCAATGCTCAGACGCAAGGTGAGCGGGTTACCAGCTAAGGATGTGCGGTAGCGAGCACCTACGTCGTAAGTGGTTACTCCAGGCACATAGTAGCTGTTGGATTTGTCCAGATACTGTTTGGATTGTGACGACAAGTGTGCGCTTAGAGTGAAGCCCTCAAAGAAGGATGGCTCCCATTCTGCGCCCAGCTTGACGCTCCAGCGCGATAGGTTGGTCACGTACTTGTTGTACGAGGCCTCATCACTGGTTTTGTGATAGCGCGGATCCAAATACGCGACACCACCTGTCAGACGCCACTCAGGTGTTACTTGGCCTACTACCTGAATTTCCGCACCACGGTTACGCTGTTCACCGCCATAGCTAAGTGACGGTTTCTCGCCTGCAGGGCCTGGCACTTCATAGGTGTTGGGTTGAGTGATCTGGAACAACGCAGCTGTAATGGCGTAGTCACCAGAGTCGTACTTCAAACCAATTTCATGTTGTTTAGTACGCTGTGGGGGGAAGATCTCACCATCGTTGGAGTAGTCGTCACCCACTTGTGTGCCTTTGGTGAGGCCCTCAATGTAGTTGGCGTAAACCATCCAGTCTTCATCTAAGCGCCATACGCCAGCAACTGCAGGGGTAAGCGCACTTTTATCGTAGCGTACGCCAGAGGATCGGTTATGGGTTTTGACGGTCTGGTGACGTAAACCCAAAATCAATCTAAAGCGGTCGTCGGCAAAAGAGAGCGTATCGGCCAACCCAAAGCTGTACAGTTCGGTGATCGTGGCAGGGCCTAAAGGTGCTTGCGCAAAGTTAGGACGCTCTGGATACACGGGATCGTAGATGTTGATGTCTGCCGTCCAGCCTTTTAGGGCAGTATTCGATATACGGCTGTTTTGGCGATACCAATCTACGCCCATGCTGAGGTTGTGTTTTATCCCACCTGTATCAAACTCATAGAACAACCCCGTATTGGCCGCTACGTTACGACTTTGGTTGTGACGGCGAGTCACTTTAAGGCGTAAGTCGCCTTGGTCGTTCAGCAGCGTACTGCCTTTGGTGTTGTAGTTGTGCATGCTGGATTCGCTATACCCCACCGAGGCATAGGCACTGACTTGCTCGTTGAAGTCATATTCAGCACGCGCCATGGCGGTGTTCTCGCGTATTTGTGCGGACGCCCATGGTGCACTCAGCAACACATCCCCTTTAGGTGCTGTGGGTAGTGGGTTTTTCTGCAACTCTTTAGCCAGACCTATACCGCGGTTTACCCCGCTAATGTACTCGTCCAAGTGATAAAAGTCGGTTTTTAAACGGAAGGCACCACCGTTGTAATCTGCCCCTAGTGAAACAAACTTATCGCGGTTTTTGCGGTGGTCTACCATGCCTTCACCGTCTTTAAATACGGTGTTTAGACGTAGGCCAAGCTCATTGTTCTCACCAAAACGTCGGCCTAAATCCAGATGGCCACCAAACTGTGAAGGGGCCATGTAGGTAGCGGTAAAGTTGGTGATGGGGTCTACGGTGGCACGTTTGGTCACCATGTTGATAGAACCGCCCACATCGCCACTGGCATTCATGCCGTAGAGTAGGGCCGAGGGCCCTTTGAGCACTTCTAAACGTTCGGCCATGGCCATCACGCGTCTGCCGCTGGTTAAGCCTTGCATGCCATTAAGGTATACATCGCCTGCCGAGAAACCACGAATGTAGATGGTGTCTTTACCTGCTGTGCCGCCTGAGCCTGGGGTCTGGACGGATGGATCATTCTTACTGATCAGAATGCGCAGTTCTTGACCTTGCTGGTCTTCAATGTAGGCGCTGGTGTAGTTCACCGTGCTGAACGGTGTTTCCATATTATCCAGATTGCCTAGCAAACCGATGGAGCCGCCTGTGGCCAGATGGTTGCCGCCATAAGCAGGTGCTAACTCTAAAAAATGGTTTGCTTTGACTTCAATGGCTTCTAAGCTACGTACCGATTTATCCTCTTCGGCATGTAGTAGTGGTGCGCAGCCCAAGCCCGCGATCCCCAGCCAGATGGCGTAGCATTGACGTGATGCCACTTTCTTCCCCTTGTTCTCTGAATTGAAATGATAATGATTTTCATTAATTATATTGAAATACGATAATTAATAACCATGCGTTATTTAGGGCTATGAGAGGCAGAGGAGGGGCGATACAAATCTGAATGAATGTGAAGAGTGCACGGCAAACCTATGCACAGCGCCGTATAGCGGTATAGTGTGGTTTGTGCGCACGCCTCAATAATTGCGCCATTTGTTGCAGGTAGGATTTCACCCTCGTAAACAAGGTGCTGTTCTGACGCTACACATCGTAGCTGCTCAGGCGGCTGCTCCGCTTTTATCCTGAGAACTAAGGCCGACATTACTCCATATGGCTACGCAATCTACAGCTACTTCCACGCAAAAAGAGACCTTGGCGTATTACTTCGTCGCCGTACTGATTGGCGTTTTAACGGGCTTGTTGGGCTCGGTGTTTCACATGTTGGTAGGGCATTCACAACAACGTGTGCATCTACTACCTGAGTGGTTAGGGCTAGAAGGTATATGGCAGTACGTGGGTATGGCGGTGTTTTGTGCAGTCATGTTCTGTGGGGCTGTGGCCTTGGTACGTAAATTTGCACCGGAAGCCAGCGGTTCAGGGGTACAAGAAGTAGAAGGCGCTATGGCGGGGCTGCGTACCGTACGCTGGCAACGAGTGTTGCCAGTTAAGTTTGTGGGCGGTTTGATGGCGCTGGGAGCGGGTTTGGTTGGTGGGCGAGAAGGGCCTACTATCCACATGGGAGCATCCATTGCACAAGTGCTGGGGCAACGATTTAAAGAGGCCAGAGCATTGCTGGGAGCCGGTGCAGCAGCGGGTCTAACGGCTGCCTTTAATGCGCCTTTGGCGTCAGCTTTATTTGTGATCGAGGAAGCACGCAATGTGTTTCCTTATAGTGTGCGTGCCTACTGTGCAGTATTGATTGCGTGTGGCTCCAGTGCGGTCATGACCATGTTGGTATCAGGCTCTACCCCGTTTATGCAAATGGCTAGCGTCGCTATGCCCATGTATATGTTGCCTGTCTTTGTCGTGTTAGGCATGATTCTGGGGTGCGCTGGGGTGGTGTTTAACCGCACTATTTTGATGGGGTTGGACCTCTCTCGCCGTATCAGTCTATCGGTGTCGCCGTACCTATTACCCGCATTGATGGGTTTGCTGATTGGGCCACTGGTACTAAGTTTTCCACAGGCCACAGGCGGTGGTGAGAACCTGGCCGTATTTATTGCTAATCACTCTATTAGCATAGGCTTGCTGGGTTTGTTGGTATTGGTACGATTCTTTATGACAACGGCCAGTTACTCCCTCGGTGCACCAGCCGGTATTTTTGCGCCCATTCTGGCCTTGTCTGCGACCTTAAGTGTATTTCTTGGCACGTTATTAGGCGAAGTGATGACCTTGCCGCCTGATGCGACTATTGCTTTTGCGGTGGCAGGGATGGCGGGTATGTTTGCCAGTACCATTCGTGCACCCTTGGTGGGGGTGGTGCTGGTGATAGAACTAACGGGTACATACAGTTTGGCTTTGCCTAGTTTATTGGCAGCGTTAAGTGCATCCGTGGTTGCCGCAAGTTTGGGCGGTAGACCTATTTATGAGCAGTTGCTTGAGCGCACCTTAACCTTGGCTGGCCAGCCGCTGCCTGTACGTAAAGAAGATATGTAAGTCTGAAGGCACAGAGTGTCTGTGCTTTTTTATACGTCATGATCAAAACAGCCCAAAAGCCTATTGGCCTTTGGGCTGTTTTGTTACGTGCTGCTCGTACCGGTAGGTATTAGTTGCCTTGCTTGCGCATGGTTTTTTCTACGGTATCAATGATTTCGCTCAGCACGTGCAGATTGTGGCTATGACCTTTGCTTTGTTCTTCGCTAGGCACTTTACGTAGTTCAACGAGTTTGCGTTTCAGCAGTTCAACAACATGGTTACCGTTGCGTGCAATACCTTCTTCGCTAGACAGTTCAGCGATAACGGAAGTCAGACCTAGTTCTGTGAGTGTGCTTGTCCAATCTGCGTGGAAATTCATAACCTGCTCTCCTTAACGACATAAAGTGACTTGATTAGGTAGATGGTAACGTAAACCGACGTAAGTAAAAGCAAGTAAGCGTAAAGAAGAGGGTTATGGAGTAGGCATATCCATAACGGCATCGCGTTTATCTAATAAATGTTGGCGCAAGATGGCAGCAAGCCGTTTGCCGTCTCTAGCTTCCAGAGCTTTGATCATTTCATCGTGGTCGTGTGCAGCGCTTTCCCATTTGTCATGTTTAAAGTTGGACTTGAACCGCAGTGCTTGTAAGCGTCGGTTCATACTCAAGTACGTATGTTGCAGTACAGAGTTGCGCGATGCTTCACTGATTTTGTTGTGAATGATTTGGTTGCGGCTGTAGTAGCCGGGTAAGTCGCCTTGTGCCTTACAGGCTAGCATGGCGTAATGTAATGCCTTGATTTCAGCAACTTCAACAGCGGTAATGCGCTCGCATGCTAGCTCTCCGGCCAGCGCCTCCAAGCCACTCATCAGTTCAAACGTTTCCCAAATTTCGGTTTCTGTCATTTTGTACACAGAAGCGCCACGGTTGGGGGAGATCTCAATGAGTCCTTCAACGGCTAGTACCTTTAATGCTTCACGTAGAGGGGTACGCGAAATACCCATGGTTTCGCATAGCTCGCGCTCATTGAGTTTGGTGCCAGGAGGCAATACGCCTTCTACGACCAGATTACGCAAGTGTTCAACCACGGTGTCGTGTAAGTGCTGACGTTCTAGCTTAGGAACGTTAGGGCTGACTGCTTGAGTGATAGCCGTGTCGGTCTCTTGATTTTGCATTAAAAATCCTTTTCGTACTGTTTCTTGTCTAAGTTTACCACCTCGCTATACGACTTAGCTAAATGAGAAATGCTACGGTTTGCATGTTTTATTTATCAATTACTTTCAATTATTCAATGGATTACAGAATTTTTTAGGCCTCCTCTGTACCAAAGGTATCGGGTGTCATGTCAAAAAAGTTCTTTACGCTTGTGTATTCGACTGTTAGATTAATTTTGTATGCAAAATACATAATTAATAATCCAGATCTTATGGAGGCAATAATGCTAAAACTGGATTTTCATCCTGCAGGTCGACACTTTTTGCAAATTCCTGGTCCTAGCCCAGTGCCAGACCGCATTTTGCGTGCAGTCAGTTATCCCACTATTGATCACCGGGGCCCCGAGTTTGGCGCTTTAGGTCTTCAGGTGTTGTCTGGAATTAAGAAGATTTTTAAAACAGAGCAGCCAGTCGTGATTTATCCAGCCTCAGGTACAGGGGCTTGGGAGGCTGCGCTGACGAATACGTTGAGCCCTGGTGATCATGTGGTGATGTACGAAACGGGTCATTTTGCGACGCTGTGGAAAAAAATGGCGGAAGCATTAGGGTTAAAAACAGAGTTTTTAGGGCTGCCGGGTATAGAGGGGTGGCGGCGTGGTGTGCAAGCCCAGATGATTGAAGAGCGCTTGCGGCAGGACACCACTCATCAAATCAAAGCAGTGTGCGTGGTGCATAACGAAACCTCTACCGGCGTGACCTCCAATATTGCAGCGGTACGTCAAGCCATAGACGCAGCGGGCCACCCGGCTTTACTGATGGTAGACACCATTTCGGGTTTGGCATCCGCAGACTATAGGCACGATGAATGGGGGGTGGATGTCACGGTTTCAGGCTCTCAAAAGGGGCTGATGCTGCCACCAGGCATTAGTTTTAATGCGGTTTCTCAAAAAGCGATAGCCGCTAGCAAAACCGCAAAACTTCCCAAAGCGTTTTGGGGTTGGGAAGACATCATCGCTATGAATGCCACGGGGTATTGGCCTTACACGCCTAGCACCAACTTGCTTTTTGGTTTGGCCGAAGCATTGGACATGATCATGGGCGAAGGCTTAGACAACACCTTTGCGCGCCATCAGCGTTTAGCGGATGCCTGCCGCCAAGCAGTGAAAGCGTGGGGGCTAGAAATTCAATGTGTGGATACAGAAGCGTACTCACCTGTGCTGACAGGGGTAATGATGCCTGAAGGCATAGATGCGGATGCTGTACGCAAGATTATTTACCAGAATTTCGACATGTCGCTGGGAGCGGGTCTAGGGAAAATGAAAGGCAAGATGTTCCGTATTGGTCATTTGGGGGAGGCAAATGATCTGACGCTCATGGCGACCTTAACAGGGTGCGAAATGGGCTTGCAGTTAGCTGGTGTGAAATTGGCTGGCAGCGGTGTTCAGGCGGCAATGACAGCATTAATGCGTAATAAAAGCCCTGAACGGATGGTGGCTTAATTCATGCGTTTCATAAGTAGTTAATAGCAGTGAGAGCCGACGCAGCGATACGTCTGCGTCGGAACGATATACATGCCATAACCCGTGCTGAAGTCCCATAGAGGACGGATGCTAGATATCCAAATCACGGGTGATACAGGAGACAAAAATGAAGTTTTTACGCATGCGGGCGACTACTGTCGTCCTAATGATGCTGTGCCTGATGTATTTCATTACGTATTTAGACCGCGTTAACGTGAGTACAGCGGCAGCGGGTTTTGGGGAAGAGTTTAATCTCAGTAAAACAGAAATTGGTTTGGTGTTCTCTGCTTTCGCGTATCCCTATTTGGTGTTTCAAATCATAGGAGGATGGGTAAGCGATAAGTTTGGTGCACGTAGAACTTTGATCTGGTGCGGGGTAATTTGGGCTGTTGCCACCATTTTGACGGGCTTCGCTGGCGGATTGGTTTCGCTATTGGTAGCCCGTTTGCTATTGGGGCTAGGTGAAGGGGCGACGTTCCCTGCCGCTACGTCAGCCATGTCCCGCTGGGTCTCTAAGGAAAACCGTGGTTTTGCTCAGGGTATTACCCATGCGTTTGCACGTATAGGGAATGCGGTAGCACCAGCCGCCGTGGTGTACATCATGGCGGTATACGGGTGGCGTGAGTCTTTTTATATTTTTGGGGTGATTAGCTTGCTGTGGGTGGTGGTGTGGGCCTTCGTGTTTACGGAAGACCCTGCAAAACACCCGCGCATTACGGCTCAAGAACTGGCGGAATTGCCACCACCTAAGAAGAAAAACACCCAAGTGCCCTGGGGGCCGCTGTTTCGCCGTATGTTGCCAGTCAGTATTGTGTACTTCTGCTATGGCTGGACACTATGGCTCTTTTTGTCATGGATTCCCCAATACTTCTTACACAGCTACGACTTAGATATCAAAAAATCAGCGCTTTTTGCTTCCAGTGTTTTCTTTGCCGGGGTTGTGGGTGATACGTTGGGCGGCATCGTCAGTGACCGTATCTTGAAGAAATCCGGAAACCTCAAAAAAGCACGTAGCTACATGGTATCGGTGTGCATGTTGTTAACGCTACTGTCGTTGTTGCCTTTGCTGTTTACCCATAATTTGTATGTCTCCATTTTATGTTTGGGAGCCGGTTTTTTCTTTGCCGAAATGACCATTGGGCCTATGTGGGCCATTCCTATGGATATTGCACCGGAACATTCGGGTACGGCGAGCGGGATGATGAACTCTGGCTCGGCGTTGGCCGCGATTATCTCCCCAGTGTTGTCTGGCTACCTGATCGATATTACGGGTAACTGGGAATTGCCTTTCGTGGGCAGCATGGTGTTGATGGGTATAGGGGTGTTCTTAGCTGCCCGACTACAGCCCGACAATAAATTCCACGCCGCCTCTGCAGATATAGAGCATCCAACAGCCACTAAAGTGGGTAGCTAACAGCGCGTATCGTTTTAAGGAAAAGAGATGAAGAACCTATCTACTACGTCAGAGCAACTGGCATCGCTATTAGGTGCTGTGCATGAAGATCCCACACACACAATTGCGGTGCCGCTATTGCTTGAGCCTATTGATGCAGAGCAGGCGTATGCCACCCAGCGACAAGTGCTGGCCTTAGCTAAAGAGCAAGTGGGAGGGTGGAAGGTAGGGGCTAAATCTGCAACAGGTGTTATTCAAGGAGCCCCCCTGCCTAGGCGGGGGGTGTTTCCTAGTGCAGCCGTGTTGCCGCGTAATCGTTTTTCCGCCTTTGGTGTAGAGCTAGAACTACTGTTTACCTTGGGGCGCGATTTTTTGCCTACCGATAGCATGGCTACAGAGCATGAGGTCTTGGCTGCTATTGATGCGATGGGGGTATCGGTAGAGATAGTGTCTAGCCGATTAGCAGGATGGCCGGATGTACCCAAGCTCATGCAGCTCGCCGACTTCCAAAATCATGGCGCGCTTATTGTGGGTGACTTGGTGGCCTACGACCCGGACTTTGACTTCCTTCAGCCCATGGCGTCGTTAACCTTCAACGGTACAGAAGTTTTTAACAGTACAGGAGTTAACCCTGCGGGTGACCCGCGGCGGTTATTGCATTGGGTGGTGAGGCATAGCCAAGAACAAGGTATGCCGTTGCGAGCAGGCACCGTGATTACTACGGGTTCTTATACCGGCATGTTTTTCCCAGAAGCCAAAGGGGTGCTGAGAGGGCAAATTCAACACTTGCCGCCCATTACGTTTGAAATTATTTAACCCCCTCTTTATTTACAACAGGAATACCTATGCAAGAGCAGGCTGTTCATTTGGTGCCATCTGGTGGGCGCATTGGGTCTAGCGTTGAGGCTCAGTTGAGCAAAGAATTACGTGGGGACGTTTTATTTAGTCGCGCAGATAGGGGCAGGTACGCCACGGATGCGTCTATTTATCAGATTATGCCTCTAGGGGTAGTGGTGCCACGGGATCAAGATGATTTGAGTATGGCGTTGGCTATAGCACGGCATCACAACCTGCCCGTCTTGGCGCGTGGTGCGGGGACCAGTCAATGTGGTCAGACCGTTGGTGAGGCTCTGATCATTGATAACACCAAATATCTCAATCAGGTGGTGGCGTTTGATGCAGAGGCCAGAACCATTGTGGTTGAGCCTGGCATGGTGTTAGACCATTTAAATGCGTGGTTGAAACCGCATGGGTTATGGTTTCCGGTGGATGTGTCAACCGCTGCGCAATGCACCATAGGTGGGATGACAGGGAATAACTCGTGTGGATCGCGCTCTATTGAGTACGGCAACATGGTGCATAACGTAATGGGTATAGAGGCTGAATTAGCCGATGGCACTTTAGGGAATTTTACGCGGTTGCCCGAGATGGTAACGCAGGGGCGCATAGGCGATATCGTCGCGGGTTTACAGGCTATTGCCAGACGTGAGCGCACAGAAATTATAGAGCGTGTGCCCAAGGTGCTACGTAGGGTTGCGGGCTACAACATTGATATTTTTGATTGTCAGAACCCTCGTGCTTACACCGACGATGGGGTCGCGAACTTAGCGCATATATTGGTGGGCTCAGAAGGAACATTGGCGTATAGCCGGTATATTACGTTGCAGTTGCAGCCGTTGCCTGTGCATAAAGTATTGGGGGTGGTGAATTTTCCTACCTTCTATCAAGCCATGGACATGACGCAGCACATTGTGAAGTTAGGGCCAGTAGCCGTAGAGTTGGTGGACAGCACCATGATTGGTTTGGCCATGAGCAATCCGGCGTTTAAACCTGTGATAGAAAAAGCCTTGGTGGACCAGCCTGACGCCATTTTATTGGTAGAGTTCGCAGGGGAAGAAAAGGCTGCTCAGTTACAAAAATTAGCGAAATTAGTTGAGCTGATGGCAGATCTGGGATTGCCGGGTTCTGTGGTGGAAATGCCCAGTGCTGCCGAACAAAAGGCGTTGTGGGATGTGCGCAAAGCGGGCCTGAACATCATGATGAGTATGAAAGGGGATGGTAAGCCCGTTTCATTTATCGAAGATTGTGCCGTGCCCCTAGAACATTTGGCCGAGTACACCAGCCAGCTCACGGAAGTGTTTCATGAGTACGGTACAGAAGGTACGTGGTATGCACACGCGAGTGTGGGGACATTGCATGTACGGCCCATTTTGGATATGCGCCATGGCGGGGCAAAAGACATGCGCAAAATTGCCGAGGCGGCAGCGGAATTAGTACGTAAATACAAAGGTGCTTACTCTGGAGAGCATGGGGATGGGCTGTGTCGTGGAGAATGGGTGGCTTGGCAATATGGTCCTACACTGAATGCCGCATTTGGTGAGATTAAGCAGTTATTTGACCCGGATAATCGCTTTAATCCCGAGAAGATAGTGCGACCTCCCAAAATGGATGATGAGCGAAACTTCAGATTTCCTCAGACCTACCGGGAATTGCCTTATCAAGCCGCGTTGGATTGGTCTACGTGGAATGTAACGCGTGACCCACTGACTGGTGTAGAAGGCGAGGTAGGTAGCGGGAGAGATCAAACAGGAGGGTTGGCCAAGCTGGTGGAAATGTGTAATAACAATGGCCATTGCCGTAAATTTGATGCGGGTACTATGTGCCCTAGCTACCGTATTACACGCGACGAAAAACACGTGACGCGGGGGCGTGCTAATACTTTACGACTTGCTATTTCAGGCCAACTGGGCGATGAGGGGTTAGCAAGCCCTGAGGTAAAAGAGGCCTTGGATTTGTGTGTATCTTGCAAAGGGTGCAAGCGCGATTGCCCTACGGGTGTGGATATGGCAAAGATCAAGATTGAAGCGCGTGCGGCATGGTCTAAACGGCACGGCACCCGTTTACGTGAGCGATTAATTGCCCGGTTGCCTGCGTATGCTCCATGGGCCAGTAAGTGGGGCGGTGTGTTGGCAGCGGCAGAGCGTATTCCGGTGTTGTCTGGTTGGGTAAAAAATCGCTTGGGGCTGTCCACACAGCGATCATTACCGCGCTTTCACAGTTCGTTCTTGTCTCAGGCCCAAGCAACCTCAGCGGCCACCACCAAAGAAGTGCTGCTATTTGTGGATACGTTTAATAATTACATGGAGCCAGACAATGCCCGGGCAGCGCAGCGTGTATTAGAGGCCAGTGGTTACCAGGTGCATTTCAGCCAGCCACCCGGCGAACGACCCCTGTGTTGTGGCCGTACGTACTTGGCTGCTGGGATGGTAGATGAAGCTAAAGCAGAAGCGACTCGTACTCTCGAAGCATTGTTACCCTTTGTGGAGCGTGGTGTAGCGTTGGTTGGGTTAGAACCATCGTGTTTGTTGTCACTGCGAGATGAGTTTCTGAATTATGGTTATGGTGAGGCGGCACAAAAACTAGCATCGGCGTCATTTTTGTTAGAGGAGTTCTTAGTTGCAGAGCACAAGGCTGGACGTTTGGCTTTGGATTTGAAACCGTTGCAACACGAGAAAATTCTTGTGCATGGCCATTGCCATCAAAAAGCGTTTGATGCGTTTACGCCAGTGCAGACGGTGTTGAGGTGGATCCCCGATGCGCAGGTAGAGGTGGTGGAGTCATCGTGCTGTGGGATGGCGGGTAGCTTTGGCTATGAGGCAGAGCATTACGAGGCATCGATGGCAATGGCTGAGCTATCGTTGTTGCCTGCTGTACGTAAAGCAGACGACGCCACATTGATTGTGGCAGATGGCACCAGTTGTCGTCACCAAATCCAAGATGGCGCGCAACGCGCTGTGGTACACGTAGCCAGAGTGCTGGAGGCTGCGTTGGACGGTGGGGCAGTGAGATGATCAGTGCGTGATAAAGAAATGCAAAAAGCCCAATCCGAAGATTGGGCTTTTTTAATTCGTGGTGGCCTTGGGCGGAATCGAACCACCGACACAAGGATTTTCAATCCTCTGCTCTACCGACTGAGCTACAAGGCCACGAAGAAAATAATTATAGCACGCAGTTTGGGTTTGTAAACCCCCTGCAACAAAAATTTTACTGGAGACCTGATTTGCCTCAGGGAAGCGGCATTTACAAAGCCCTGGTTTGGGTTCTAGGCTGCGGGCGCTTATAATATGCTCCATACCTAAATTATCCTTATTGGCTCAAGTCAGTGGACGTTCTTACTTTCGGTCTGAATTACGTCTCCGCACCTGTTGCTGTGCGTGAGCGAGTGACGTTTCCTATGGACGTGCTTCGGCCCGCCCTGGAAGGCCTGCGCTCGGCCTTTGGAAAGAGCGTTAGCGAAGCTGCCATTCTGTCTACCTGTAATAGAACAGAGATCTACTGTGCAGCTGAGCCACACGTGGCTGAGCGTTTGCCTGAGTGGATGGCTGAATTTAACAGCCTGAAATCCAGCGAGCTGGTTCCTCATCTTTATCGTTATCAACAAAATGGTGCCGTGCGTCACGCCTTCCGTGTGGCCAGTGGTTTAGATTCCATGGTGTTGGGCGAACCCCAAATTCTGGGGCAGATGAAAGACGCAGTGAAAGCCGCCGAAGAAGCAGGCGCACTGGGCACGTTGTTGCACCAGTTGTTCCAGCGCACATTTTCTGTTGCTAAAGAAGTACGTTCGCAAACCGCGATTGGTGCGCATTCGGTTTCTATGGCCGCTGCAGCGGTGCGGTTGGCTGAGCGTGTGTTTGGTAATTTGGGCGATAGCAAAGTACTGTTTATCGGTGCTGGCGAAATGATTGAACTCTGTGCCACACACTTTGCGGCGGCTAGCCCCAAATCCATGTGTGTAGCTAACCGTAGTTTGGATCGAGCAGAATCCCTAGCAAATCGCTTTTCAGCTCAAACCATGAAGCTGTCCGATTTGCCCGACCATATAGATCAATACGACGTTATTGTGTCCTGTACGGCCAGTTCCTTGCCCATCCTGGGGTTGGGGATGGTAGAGCGGGCGATTCGTGCACGTAAACACCGTCCTATGGTGATGGTGGATTTAGCCGTACCTCGCGATATAGAACCTGAAGTGGCACGCCTGTCTGATGTGTACTTGTACTCAGTGGACGATCTAGGCCGTGTCGTGCAGCAAGGTACTGATGCGCGTAAAGCGGCTGTCGTTCAAGCCGAAGCAATTATTGATACCCAAGTGCAAAACTTTATGCACTGGTTATATAACCGCGAAATTGTGCCTACGCTGATTGATGTACAGCGTAATGCTGATCAGTTACGCCAGCTTGAGCTGGATCGTGCTCGTCGTATGTTGGCACGCGGTGAATCACCTGAAGAGGTGATGGAGTGGCTGGCTCATAGCCTGACACAGAAGTACCTGCACGGCCCCATGGCCGAATTGAACCGCAGCGAAGGCCCGCAACGTGACCAGTTGTTGGATATGCTGCCGCGTTTATTGCCTGATTCGCACCGTCGCCGGTAGCGACGCTCTATTGCGTTCATTCTTGGGCTGTGAGCAGGCAACTCTGCACGGGCCCGTACTTTGGTCCCTACCGTTTTCACACACTATCCCTGCCTTATGAAAGATTCTATGCGTACCCGGTTGGAGCAGTTGGCTCACCGGTTGATTGAAGTGGATGCCCTGTTATCTGAGCCTGAAACGGCTTCAGATATGGACAGCTTCCGTAAATTGTCGCGAGAGCGCTCCGAGTTGGAGCCCGTGGTGGAAGCCTTTAATCGCTATGTAGCCACCGAGGGCGATCTGGAAACCGCACAAGAAATGATGCGTGACCCTGAAATGCGTGAAATGGGTGAAGAAGAGTTCCGTATTGCGCGCGATGGCATTGCTGCGCTCGAAGACGAGCTGCAGTTGTTGTTGCTGCCTAAAGATCCGGATGATGGTCGTGGTATTTATCTAGAGATTCGCGCCGGTGCGGGTGGTGATGAAAGTGCCATTTTTGCGGGCGACTTGTTGCGTATGTACAGCCGCTTTGCTGAACAAAAAGGCTGGCGCGTGGAAATGATTTCTGCACACGATGCGGAAATGGGTGGCTATAAAGAGGTGATCGCACGTATTGAAGGCGATGGCGTGTATGGTCAGTTGAAGTTTGAGTCTGGCGCTCACCGAGTACAACGTGTGCCGGAGACAGAAGCCCAAGGCCGTGTGCATACCTCTACTGCAACCGTTGCGATCATGCCCGAAGCCGATGAGGCCTCTGACATTGTGATCAACAGTAATGACCTGCGTATTGATACCTTCCGCGCCAGTGGTGCGGGTGGTCAGCACGTGAACAAAACCGACTCTGCTGTGCGTATTACTCACTTGCCTACAGGCGTAGTGGTGGAATGTCAGGATGACCGTTCCCAGCACCGTAACCGCGATAAAGCGATGCAGGTTTTGGCGGCAAGGTTGAAAGATCAGCAATTGCGCGAGCAACAACAGAAAGAATCTGATCAGCGTCGTTCGCTGGTGGGTACAGGGGATAGGTCCGAACGTATTCGTACCTATAACTATCCACAGGGCCGCGTGACCGATCACCGTATCAACCTGACGCTGTACAAGCTGGGCTACATCATGGAAGGCGATATGGAAGAAGTGATCAACGCCTTGTTGGCAGAGCACCAAGCTGAACAGCTGGCGGCCTTGGCCAACGCATAATGAATACAGTACGTGCTTGGCAGCGCGCATCACAGCTTCCCCGTTTGGAGCAACAAATGCTCTGGGAGCATGTGTTGGGCGTGAGCCGCGCATGGTTGATTGCGCATGATACCGACGAGCTACCAGACGCCGCTGTGCAAGCGTATGCGCAGCTAGAACAAGAGCGCTTAGCTGGCACGCCAATGGCGTATTTGGTGGGCTGGCGTGAGTTTATGGGCCACAGATTTAGTGTGTCGCCGCATGTGTTGATTCCGCGCCCCGATACCGAAACCTTGGTAGAACACGCGTTGAGTTGCCTAGCAGGCAAGTCGCAACCACGTGTGTTAGATTTAGGTACAGGCAGTGGCGTTGTGGCTATTTCTATTGCATTGGCACGCCCCGATGCTCAGGTGATAGCCACCGATTTCAGTGCTGATGCCTTACTGATGGCGACTAAAAACTCCCACGATTTGTGTGCAAAAGTCGAATTTTTTGCAGGGAGTTGGTACGATGCACTGCAAGGCGTTGAAGGTTTTGATTTAATTGTCTCCAACCCCCCTTACATTGCGGCAAATGATCCCCATCTATCAGAGGGTGACGTGCGCTTTGAGCCAGATATGGCGCTAAGTGATGGGGCAGATGGTTTGACTGATTTGCAGACTATTATTAACGGTGCTTCGCGATTTTTGTTGCCTTCAGGGCAGCTTTGGATGGAGCATGGTTGGGATCAAGCTGTACAGGTACGTCACATGTTGCAGCAGGCCGGTTTCAAGGCGGTGCACAGCAAACAGGATCTAGCCGGAATTGAACGTATATCCGGTGGGTGCATTAACGATTTTTAAGGTGGTATAGACCATGAGCGAAGTTCAAGATTTTATCCGTGAAACCGTGACCGAAAACCCAGTTGTGCTGTTTATGAAAGGTACAGCACAAGCTCCTCAGTGCGGTTTCTCTGCGCGTACTGTGCAAATCTTGCGTGCAGTAGGTTTGAACCAAGTAGTGACCGTAAACGTGCTGGACGACGAAGAAGTACGTCAAGGCATTAAAGATTTCTCTAGCTGGCCTACTATTCCTCAACTGTACATCGGCGGTGAGTTTGTGGGTGGTTCCGATATCGTTTCCGAAATGTTCGAAAATGGCGAACTGGAAACTATGTTGCGTGAGGCTGGGGCTCTGGAATGAGTTCAAGCGTAAGGCAACGCATTATTGTTGCCATGACAGGCGCAACGGGGGCACTGTATACGGTGCGCCTGTTGCAAATGTTACAGCGCTGCGAGGGGGTGGAAAGCCATTTGGTGGTTTCACCCGCCGCAGTACTGAATCTAGATCACGAGTTAGGCATGACACGCCAGCAGTTGTATGATCTGGCCGACGTTGTGCATAGTCATAAAGAAGTGGGCGCAAGCATTGCGAGTGGCAGCTTCAAAACGGCCGGTATGATCATCGTGCCGTGCTCTATGCGTACACTGGGTTCTGTTGCGCATGGGCTAGCTGATAACCTGATTACTCGCGCTGCCGATGTGGTGCTGAAAGAGCGCCGTCGCTTAGTGCTGATGGTCAGGGAAACGCCGTTTAACTTGGCGCACTTGCGCAATATGACAGCGGTGACGGAAATGGGGGCTGTTATTTTCCCACCCTTACCGGCGTTTTATTTCAAACCACAGAATATAGCTGAGCTAGTAGATCACTCGTTGCAACGCGTGTTAGCCATGCTAGATATAGATGTCCCTGGGCCAGAGTGGCAGGGGCTAAAAGAAGAACGGTAAGCCGTTGCGCTTACCGTATATTTTTCAGACCTTCCAAAATCAACGTGGTGGCAAGATCAGCGTATTCTTCGCGACTGATAGGGCCATCTGGTCTAAACCACATATAGACCCAGTTCAACATCCCAAACAGCGACATGGTGACCGGCTTCAGTAGCGGGCGCTCGGCGTTGATATCGGGGTTGATTGCACGGATTGTATCGGCGATCTGCACCACAATCTTGCGTTCCAGCATGTTGATTTCGTGCGTTTCTTCTTCAGGAAGCGAACGCTGGCAATTCAGCTGTACCAAGTGTTTATCATCGGCGTCACGATAACATTCTAGAATTTGGCGCACCAATTTACGCAGGCGTACTTCAGCAGGATCATTCTTGCTTTCTTCGGCAACAATTTCTAGCGCGTCATCCAGTTCTTCGAGGTGACTACGGATGATGTCAAAAATTAAGGCAGTTTTGCTGGGGTAGTAGTGGTACAGCAAAGCCTTGGAAACCTGACTGCGGGCAGCAACTTGCGACATGGAGGCTTTTTCCATGCCCAGCTCTGCAAAAACGGCAGCAGCATTGGTTAAGATGTGCAACTGCTTTTCTTCAAAGTCAGCTGCGCGTGAGCGAGCCATATTTTTCCTATGTAAGTAAAACTATCAGTGTAGCGTATTCTTGTACATCAGCCTGTAACAGGCTGATGTACAAGGGGTAATTATTGCTTGGGTCGGTTATCCACAATGCGCTGCGCTTTGCCTTCGGAACGCAAGGTACCGGGTTGGGCAACGTTGATGTGTGTACTGATCCCGATGATGCTCTTGATGTGGTGTGCCAGTTCTTTGGCAGCACGCTGACGAGAGGCGTCATCTGTGGCTTGAGGCTGGCACTCAACGTGAACGGTCATGTTGTCCATACGACCAGACTTGTTCAGTTCGATTTTGAAGTGGGCAGCCAAACCGTCACATTTCAAAATTTGCTCTTCAATTTGTGTGGGGAATACGTTTACGCCACGCAAAATGATCATGTCATCACTGCGACCGGTGACTTTGGCCATGCGACGCATACTGCGAGCAGTACCTGGCAGCAAACGGGTCAAATCACGAGTGCGGTAACGAATGATAGGCAAGCCTTCTTTGGTCAGAGTGGTGAACACCAGTTCGCCTTCTTCGCCATCAGGCAGTACTTCACCTGTTTCGGGGTCGATAATTTCTGGGTAGAAGTGATCTTCCCAGATGTGCAGACCGTCTTTGGTTTCCACACACTCGTTCGCCACACCTGGGCCCATCACTTCAGACAAGCCATAGATATCCACAGCATGCATATCAAATGCTTGTTCGATTTCCAAACGCATGGCGTTAGTCCATGGCTCAGCGCCGAAAATACCGACTTCCAGTGAGCACTTACGTGGGTCCAAACCTTGGCGGTGGAACTCATCCAAAATAGACAGCATGTAGGATGGGGTCACCATGATGATACGAGGTTTAAAGTCGTTAATCAGGGATACCTGACGTTCGGTCATACCGCCAGAAATAGGTACTACCGTACACCCCAATTTTTCCGCGCCATAGTGAGCACCCAAACCGCCGGTAAACAAACCGTAACCGTAGGCGTTGTGCATGATGTCACCAGGTCTACCGCCAGCGGCCTGAATGCATCGGGCAACCAATGTGGCCCATGTGTCGATGTCATTGCGGGTGTAGCCTACAACGGTAGGTTTGCCCGTGGTGCCAGAAGAGGCGTGAATACGTGCCAGCTTTTCGCGTGGTACTGCAAACATCCCGAAAGGGTACGACTTGCGCAGGTCATCCTTGCAGGTGAAGGGGAACTTGGCCAAGTCAGCCAAGGTTTTTAGATCAGACGGGTGTACGCCGGCTTCGTCAAAACGCGCCTTATAGAAAGGGGAGTTTTCGTAGGCGTGTGTGAGCGACCATTTCATGCGCTCTAATTGCAGTGCGGAAATTTCATCACGCGAAGCCAGTACGATGGGGTCCAGATCAGCTTTGTTAGGAATGATAGGTTCCATGGTTTTGTGTCCTCTACTTCTCTATTTCTTTGTGTAAGCCGTGCCTCTTAGGGCTGGCTATCAGGCAATAATGAACCTTTGATGGTGCGCGAAAGGCCACGGAATTCTGCGATGTGTTCGCCACGTTGATTGTGGAGACTAATGTCGTAGATACCGCTGCGACCAATTCGGCTGACTTCACGTGCCGTAGCCGTGAGTTCGTCGTGTTCGAATGCAGGAGCCAAGTAGCTAATAGAGCATTGTTGGGCCACTGTTCGTTGGTTATAGGTATTGCAGGCGAATGCAAAGCAGGAATCGGCCAGCGTAAACATGTAGCCGCCGTGGCATGTGCCGTGGCCGTTTAGCATGTGCTGAGCAATACGCATGCGGATGGAGGCGGTGCCAGCATCCACAGAGAGCAATTCCATATTCAGATGTTTGGTGGCGTGATCGTCCGCCCACATGGCATCTGCACAGGCTTGTGCTAAAGCCTGAGGGGAGAGAGTCGCTGTGCTCATCTTATTTCCCCTTGAATTCAGGTGCGCGTTTTTCCAAGAAAGCCGTCACGCCTTCTGCGTAATCGTGACTACGTCCTGCACGGCGCTGTAAGTCACGCTCTAAATCAAGCTGTTGATCCAGACTGTTTTCAGAGGCGGCTTGAATGGCTTGTTTGATTAAGCCTAGGCCAAACGTTGGGCCCTGAGCCAGTTGACGTGCCAGTGTCGTGGCGGTGTCTTGCAGTTCGTCATCTTCTACGGCTTGCCAGATCATGCCCCATTCAGCAGCTGTGGTGGCTGTCACCGGGGCTGCAGTCAGTGCCAAGGCTTTGGCACGAGCCTCACCAATGAGGTTAGGCAAGCTCCATGTGCCGCCCGAATCTGGCACCAAACCAATTTTAGAAAACGCCTGGATGAACTTGGCCGAACGTGCGGCCAAAACGATGTCACATACCAGTGCAATATTGGCACCAGCGCCTGCGGCTACACCGTTTACTGCGCAAATGACGGGTTTTTCCAGTGCGCGAATTTGACGAATGAGCGGGTTGTAGAACTGTTCAATCGTCAGCCCTAGATCAGGTGCTGCTTCGGCTTTACGGGGATCCCTATCACCCAAATCTTGCCCGGCACAAAACCCGCGGCCCGCACCCGTCAGCAACACAGCACGTACGTCAGGATCTTGGCTGGCGCGTTCTAATTCGGCGCGCAAGGCCAAATGCATATCGGTGTTAAAGGAATTTAGCTTTTCCGGCCTGTTTAAGGTCAGGTGTAGTACGCCTTGGTCAAGACGACTCAGCACGCAATCGTGTGCAGGGTTCATTGCATGTCTCCTATTGCTTTAGAACCAGTGGTGCCGAACCTTGCTTTGGTAGGCTTTGATTTTTTTGCTTATTTTCTCAAAGTTCGGGTATTCGGGTTGTTACTATTGCATAAACCGTCCGGTCGGTCAATAATATTTGCCAAATGTAGACATAGGAAAAACCAGTATGCAGAGTTTATTTGAACAGCACCGCGCCACCTTAGAAGCGGCGTTAACAGCCCTGCAAAAACGCGGGTTCTGGACAGCATATCCAGAAGTCCCTAGCGGCAAATTTTATGGTGAAACGGCCAAAGATGATGGCTTGGCAGCGTATAACGCTACGCTAAATAGTCACTTCGAATTGCCGGCTCATCCAGGCGCTTATACGGTAGGTCAAGAGCAGTCACCGTATGGTCCGGTGCTGGGCATTACCTACCCTGCTGTCGATGCACAAGCGCTGGTTACTCATTCACAAGCGGCCGCTAAAGCATGGGCTGCAGCGTCGCACGAAGCACGTGCTGGCGTGTGTTTGGAAATTCTGGATCGCCTCAATAAACGTAGTTTCGAAATGGCTCATGCGGTGATGCATACCTCGGGCCAAGCATTTCCTATGGCGTTCCAAGCGGGTGGCCCACATGCACAAGATCGTGGTCTGGAAGCGTTGGCCTATGCGTGGGCAGAAATGGCTCGTATTCCTGCCGAAGCTCAGTGGGTTAAGCCACAAGGCAAAGCCGGTGACTTGGTACTGGAAAAACACTGGCAGATTATTCCGCGCGGTGTGTCGGTACTGATTGGTTGCCAAACTTTCCCTACATGGAACAGCTATTCTGGCCTGTTTGCTAACTTGATGACTGGTAATACGGTTATTGCCAAACCGCACCCCGCAGCCATTTTGCCTATGGCGATTACGGTGCAAGTGGCGCGTGCGGTACTGACAGAGCAAGGTTTCCCTGCAGATGTGGTGCTGTTAGCAGCAGAAGACGCCGGTACTGGGTTGGCCAAGGACTTGGCTGAACACCCCGACGTAGCGCAAATTGATTACACCGGTTCGCATACGTTTGGTAAATGGTTGCGCACCAATGCCGTTACACCGCTGGTCTATACCGAAGAGGCTGGTGTCAACAGCATCGTCGTCTCGGCAACAGATGATTTCAAAGGCATGTGCCAGAACATTGCGTTCTCGTTGGCACTGTACAGCGGCCAGATGTGTACTGCTCCGCAGAATATTTTCATCCCCAAAACCGGTATACGTGCTGGCGACGGCCATAAAACCTTGGAAGAAGTGCAGCAAGGTATTGCCGCCGCGATTGATGGTTTGTTAGCAGACCCAGCACGGGCCGCTATGGTGGCGGGTGCATTGGCAAATACCGACACATTGGAGCGCGTGCAATCCATGCGCAACGTGGCCCCAATTGTGCGTGACTCCGCTCCTATAGAGGGCTTGGAAGGTGCACGTACGGCCACACCATTGCTGTTGTCGGTACAGGCTGAAGATGAAACCTTGTACGGTGCCGAATGCTTTGGCCCCATCGTATTTTTAGTGGCGGTAGACAGTGCAGAAGAGGGTGTACGTCGCGCTGCCTCCTTGGCCAGAACCAAAGGAGCGATTACCGCTGCCTTGTACGAAACCGATGCTGACGCAACTCAAGTGGCTATTCAGGCATTTGCGGCAGCGGGTGTGAACCTGTCTATCAACTTGATGGGCGGTATTTATGTAAACCAGAGCGCTGCATTCAGTGATTTCCACGTCACAGGGGCTAACCCGGCTGGAAACGCATGCGTGGCGGATGCTGCTTTTGTAGCAAACCGCTTCCGTGTGGTGATGTGGCGTAGACCGGTGACACAGTAAGAACAAAGAAATCAGGGAGTGGCCAGCAAGGCCACCCCAATAACAAGTAGTTCACTTCAACAAGCTAGGAGACATGAGATGACTCAATACGCGTCAAAGAAAAACGTGTGCAAACTTGCTGTGGCCGCTGTGCTGTCTTGCATGGCAGTGAGCAGTCAAGCTGAAATCCTGATCGGTTCTTCCGTATCTTCCACGGGTTTTGCATCGTTTTTAGGCGAGCCTGAAGAACAGACACTGAAAATCCTTGTAGAGGATATCAATGCCAGAGGAGGTGTTGGTGTTAAGGGCGAAAAAATCCGTTTGATCTCGTATGACGATGCGAGTGATGCCAACAAAGCGCGTACGTTTGCAACGCGTTTGGTGGAAGATGACGAAGTGGTAGCCATCATCGGCGGTTCTACAACGGGTGCCACAATGGCGATCATGCCTGTAGTAGAAGAGGCTGGTGTGCCATTCATCTCGTTGGCTGGTGCCATTGAAATTACTCAGCCAGTACGTAAACACACGTTCAAAACCCCTCACACTGATCGCATGGCTTGTGCCAAGATCTTTGAGGACATGAAAAAACGTGATCTGCACAACGTAGGCTTGTTGTCCGGTTCGGATAGCTTTGGTTCTTCCATGCGCAAACAGTGCTTGGATATCGTGGATGAGTACGGCATCACTGTTGTGGGCGATGAGGTGTTTGGCCCTACCGATGCGGACATGACTCCACAGCTGACCAACCTGAAAAACAAAGACGGTATCCAAACCATCATGGTGATGGGTTTGGGTTCAGGTCCAGCCATCGTGACACGTAACTACTCACAATTGGCGATTGATCTGCCTTTGTACCAATCTCACGGTGTAGCGTCTGACGCGTTCATCGAGTTGGCTGGTGCTAAAGAAGCTGAAGGCATCCGTTTGCCAGGTACACCGTTGTTGGTAGCAAGTTTGTTGGCTGCTGATGATCCACAACGTCCTGCTGTGCAAGCTTACAAAGAGCGCTACGAAAGCAAAACAGGTAAACCTGTTTCCACATTCGGTGGTTATGCTCATGACGCGCTGTACCTGATTGTTGATGCGATTGAGCGTGCTGGCTCTACTGACCCAGCAGCTATCCGTGATGCCTTGGAAGCCACTCAAGGTTTGGTAGGTACAACAGGTATCTACACCATGACTCCTGAAGACCACTTGGGTCTGGATTTGACAGCATTCCGCATGCTGGAAATCCGCGATGGGAAATGGAAAATCATTGAGTAATACAGTCATCCGTGGGGTGTGGTAGTAGCCACCACCTCACGGTGGGCACGCTGAACGTCTGGAGACAGATATGTCCGAATTTATGCAGTTCCTGTTATCGGGACTGACGGTAGGTGCCGTCTACGCTCTGGTGGCACTGGGCTTTACCATCATTTATAACGCCTCCGATGTGGCGAACTTTGCGCAAGGTGAGTTCGTGATGTTGGGGGGCATGATTACAGCTGCAGCGTATACCGCTGGCGCACCGCTGCCATTGGCTGCTGCGCTGGCCATTGTGGTGACTGCAGCGATTGGGGTGTTGCTGAACAAGTTGGCTATTGAGCCCGCTCGCGGCGCACCGGTAGTAAGCCTGATCATTATTACGATCGGGGCATCCATTTTCGTACGTGGGGTGGTGCAACTGGTTTTTGATAAACAGTTGCATAGATTCCCTGCGTTTTCAGGTGATGATCCCATTAGGCTGCTGGGGGCAACAATTTTGCCGCAGAGTTTGTGGGTGATTGCTGGTGCGTTTGTGGTGTTCTTTGGGTTGTGGCTGTTCTTTACGCGCACCCTGACTGGCCGTGCGGTACTGGCAACGGCAAACAACCGTATTGCAGCGGTGCTGGTGGGAATCAACACTAAATACGTGATGACCTTGTCGTTCGCTCTGTCGGCAGCGATTGGTGCCTTGGCAGGTGTGTTGGTGACTCCTATTACGCTGACCAGCTACGACATTGGTATGACCATGGCGCTTAAAGGGTTTGCCGCTGCGATGTTGGGCGGTATGGGTAACCCTAAAGGTGCGTTAGTGGGCGGTATTTTGCTAGGCGTGTTGGAAGCCATGACGGCTGGCTACATTAGCTCGCAATACAAAGATGCTGCTGCTTTTGTGGTGATTTTGGCGGTGCTGTTCCTGATGCCTCAGGGGCTGTTTGGGCGTAAATCCATGGAGAGGGTGTAAACCATGAAACGATTGTCTCCTAAACATGCCACCCTGTTAATTCTGATCGCGTTGATTGCCATTGCACCGTGGTTCTTCCCTTCCTCTTACTACTTACGCGTGGGTTCACTGGTGTTTGTGAACAGCTTGGCGGTAGTGGGTATTGTGATCCTTACGGGGTTTGTAGGGCAGATCAGTTTGGGACATGCCGGTTTTATCGGTATTGGTGCGTATGCCTGCGCCTTAGCGCCTAAACACTTAGGGATTTCAGTGTTGTCCGCAGCAGTGCTGGGTGCTGTGATTTCCGGCGTGTTAGCGTGGTTGGTAGGGCGTCCTATTTTGCGTCTCAAAGGCTATTACTTGTCTGTCGCTACCTTGGGTTTTGGTGTGCTGATTTCCATGATTCTGACGAACGAGGCATGGTTAACAGGTGGCCCAGATGGCATTGTCGTGGCAGATCCTGGTTTGCGTGCATTGCTGAAAGGGTGGGGCTTGAATCTGAGCAATGCCGAGTTCTGGTACGCCTTTAGCGGTATTGCCTTGGTGATTGGTGCTGCGATTGCATTGAACTTGCAATACAGCGCAACAGGCCGTGCTTTGCGTGCGTTGCATGGTTCAGAAGTGGCTGCACGCACCGTAGGTGTGGACGTCGCGCGCTTCAAATTGCGTGGCTTTGTGATCTCTGCCATTTATGCCTCGTTTGCGGGTTCCATTTTGGCGATGCAAAACCGTTTCGTGACACCTGATGTCGCCGGCTTCATGCACTCTATTGAAATTGTGACCATGGCAGTGCTGGGCGGTGCAGCGTCTGTGTTGGGGGCCGTATTTGGTGCCACATTGCTGACAGCGTTGCCGCAAGTACTGACCTTCTTGCAAGAGTACGAGCAAATTGTGTTGGGCTTGATCATGATGCTGGTCATGATTTTTATGCGCGAAGGCGTGTTGCCTAGCTTGTCACAGAAACTACGTGGGAGAGGCTAATGAGTTTATTAGACGTTAAAAACGTAGGCATCTCTTTCGGTGGTTTGCGTGCCGTGCATGATGTGAGCTTTGCAGTGCGTGAAGGCGAAATCGTCTCGGTGATTGGGCCTAACGGTGCCGGTAAGACCACCCTTTTCAATATGTTGTCGGGGGTGTATCAACCGCAGCAAGGCGAGGTATTACTGAATAACGAGCCTGTTACCGGCATGGCGCCACATTTGTTAGCTCGCCGTGGCATGTCACGTACCTTCCAGAACTTGCAGATTTTTCCTGCTATGACAGCTTTGGAAAACGTGGCGACGGGTTTTCATCTGCAAGAAAATGGTTCGCTATTAGCTGATCTGTTGGGTTTGCCTTCAGCACGTAGACGTACCAAACGTTCCGAAGACCAAGCCCGTGAGCTGCTAGAGCGTGTGGGGCTAGGGCGTGCGGCAGAGTTTGAAGCCGGTTCGCTGTCCTATGGTTCGTTAAAACGCTTGGAAATTGCGCGGGCGTTGGCGTTAGAGCCCAAGCTGTTGTTGCTGGATGAGCCTGCAGCAGGGTGTAACGCCGTAGAAACGGAAGAAATTGAAAAGCTGGTGGCAGAAGTCGCTAGCAGTGGCATTGCGATTTTGCTGGTTGAGCATGACATGAAAATGGTGATGCGTATTTCCAATCAAATTGTAGTGTTGGATCACGGTGAAAAAATTGCCGAAGGTGTGCCTGCAGAGATCGCTAGCCATCCGCGCGTGATCGAAGCGTATCTGGGCGCAGGGGCCAAAGAGGAGGCAGCCAAATATGCTGAGTGTTAATCAATTACGTTCCAGCTATGGCCGCATCGAAGTGCTGCATGGCATAGATCTTGAAATTAGTGCCGGTGAGATTGTCGTTGTGGTCGGTGCTAACGGTGCTGGTAAAACTACCTTGCTACGTTGCTTGTCTGGCATTCAGCCGGTACAAGATGGCACTATTGTGTTTAGGGGTGAAAACCTCAACACCATGCCAGCGTACCAACGTGTAAAACGTGGCTTGGCGCAGTCACCCGAAGGGCGTCAGATTTTTACTAGCTTAACGGTAGAAGAAAATCTGCGATTAGGTGCTTATCTGTACACCGACGACAAAGTAGAACGGGACATGGAAGACGCCTTCAACATGTTCCCTATTTTGCGTGAAAAACGTAATTTGGCGGCGGGTGGTTTATCGGGTGGGCAGCAGCAAATGTTGGCCATTGCCCGTGCATTGCTTAGCCGGCCATCGTGCTTGTTGTTAGATGAGCCCAGTATGGGGTTGGCCCCCATTTTGGTGGCTCAGATTTTTGATGTGGTGAAAAGTCTGAAAGAGTTGGACGTCACCGTATTGTTGGTAGAGCAAAATGCGTTTGGCGCATTGTCAGTTGCAGACAGGGGCTATGTGATGGAAACAGGGCACATCACTTTGTCTGGCCCGGCCCAGCAATTGATTGAAGACCCACGCATACGCTCAGCCTATCTGGGGATGTAAACGATGAATATTTCTATTGAACGTAGTGGGGCTGTTGCGATTGTGCAGGTGGATAATCCACCGGTAAATGCACTGTCCAGAGATGTACGTAGTGGCTTGATTGCTGCCGTACAAACTTTGGATGCAGACCCCTCTGTGCAGGCGGTATTGCTCACTTGCGCAGGGCGTACCTTTATTGCTGGGGCAGATGTAAACGAGTTTGGTAAACCGCCTCAAGCCCCGCACTTGCCTGATGTGATTGCGGCCATTGAGCAAGCCACTAAACCGTGGCTAGCAGCGATTCATGGTAGCGCCTTAGGCGGTGGCTTAGAAGTAGCGTTGGCATGCAGATTCCGTGTGGCGTTGGCGAATGCGCAATTGGGTGTGCCTGAAGTGAATCTGGGTCTGGTACCTGGTGCCGGTGGTTGTGTACGTTTGCCTCGTTTGGTAGGCGCACGCAAGGCGGCCGAAATGGTGGTTAAAGGTGCTCCTATTAAAGCGCCTGCAGCATTGCAAGCAGGTTTGGTCGATGCGGTGTTTGAAAACGATCTACAGCAAAATGCGTTGACGTGGTTGGGTCAGGTATTGGCTCAACCCTTACCTGAGCCTGTGTTACAGCGCCCTGTTTCTGGCGTTGCATTATCGACTGACGAGTGGGAGCAAGTCGCTAAAGAGCTGCTGCCACGTGACAAACGTTTGCAAGCGCCAGCCATGGCGTTGGCGTGCGTGAAGCGTGCGTGTGAGGCACCGGTCGCCGAGGCACAAGCGTTTGAACGCGAAACCTTTTTGACCTTACGTGGTTCAGCACAAGCACGCGCTTTGCGTCATGTGTTCTTTGCCGAACGTGGTGCAACACGTCCACCTGAGATTAAAGGTGTAGAGGTTAAAGAAATACAGCTAGCTGGCGTGGTAGGTGGCGGCACAATGGGTGCAGGCATTGCCATGGCTTTGCGTGATGCGGGCATTAACGTGGTGTTGATGGAGCGTGATACGGAGTCGTTGCAACGTGGTTTGGACCGTATACGTTCCACCTATGAAAGCAGCGTGAAACGTGGCCGTATTAGTGCAGAAACCGCCGAGGCCCGTATAGCAGGTGTGCGCGGTGTAACGGATTACACCGGTTTGGCCGACGTGGATTTGGTCATCGAAGCGGTATTTGAAGATTTGCAGGTCAAGCGTGATGTGTTCGCCCAGTTGTCTGCGGTATGCCGTTTAGACGCCATCTTGGCCACTAACACTTCGTATCTGGATCCCGCTGCCATTGCAGACGGTGTAGTAGCGCCCGAGCGCTTCATTGGCTTGCACTTCTTTAGCCCAGCACAAATCATGAAGCTGCTGGAAATCGTGCCTACTGAGCAAACCTCTATGCAAACGCTGGCGACCAGTTTTGCGTTGGCGGCTAAGCTGCGCAAAATTCCGGTACGTGCTGGCATTTGTGATGGTTTTATTGGTAATCGTATTTTGCGTGTGCTGCGTGCACAGGCAGAGCGCTTGCTGTTGGCAGGGGCTACACCTAGCCAAGTAGACGCTGCAATGCGTGCTTACGGTATGCCTATGGGCCCATTTGAAGCCCAAGATTTGGGTGGTTTGGATATTGCGGCATTCCAGCGCAAAGCAGCGAAGGAACGTGGCGAGGCCGTCTTTGCACCGGTGGCAGAACAACTGTGCGAAATGGGTAGACTGGGTCAAAAAACCAATGGTGGCTGGTACGACTACGTACCCGGTGAGCGTAAGGCTATAGATTCACCAGTAGTGGCTGATGTGATTGCTAAGGTGTCTGCAGGTACTGCCAAACAAGCATGGACTGAGCAAGATATTGCAGATTGCTTGGTATTGCCGATGGTGAATGAAGCTGCCTTGATTTTGCAAGAAGGCATTGCACAGCGTTCTGCGGATGTGGATTTGGTAGAAATTCATGGCTATGGCTTCCCGCGCTGGCGCGGCGGCTTGCTGCAAGACGCTCAAGAGCGTGGTGTGGCCGAGGTAGTGCAACGTTTGCGTCATTTTGCAGCATTGGATATGACACCTGAACCTTGCCAAAAGCTGCTAGCGGTAGCAGAAACTGGTACATTTTGAGGGTTGTAGTCCACTTAATGTCTTTTGAAGCTTATGCCTCTCCTGTCTACCTCTACACAGAACACCAGCAGTAACGCGGGTCTGCAGTTAGTTGATACCTTGCTGCAGAGTTGTCAGCTTAAGGCAGCCGCCTTCATCGTCACCTTATATGGTGATGTGGTGGAGCCTCGGGGTGGTGTAGTGTGGATGGGAAATATCATCGAGTGTTGCGCAGCCGTAGGTATTAGTGAAAATCTGGTACGTACCGCTGTGTCACGCTTGATGGCGGCAGGGCAGTTGCAAGGTGAACGGGCAGGGCGTCGTAGCTTTTACCGTTTAACCAATGCGGCTCGTACAGAGTTCTCGTATGCCACAAAAGTGCTGTATGACTACCAAGCCACCCAACAGTGGCGCTTAGTCTATATAGAAGGCGATGATGCCGACGCCATCATGCGTACGCTGAAACGTTTGGGCTATGCCGCCGTCAGCCCGCGCTTAGCGATGGGGCCAGACGATGTGCCTTTACCCAAGCAAGTACTGGTGTGGCAGGCCGAGGTACTACAGGGGCGCGATAACATGCGCACCTTTGTGGCAGAGCATTGGGATCTACCGCGTTACGCCGAAGCGTACCAAGGTTTTATCTCGCATTTTCAACCGGTGGAAGCGTTGCTGTCGCAGTTAGAGCCAGCCACTGCGCTGACGTTACGGTTGTTGATGGTGCATGAGTTTAGGCATGTGGCCTTACGTGCGCCGCATCTGCCAGTAGAAGCCTTACCGGAAAATTGGGAAGGCCATGCGGCGCGTCAGTTGTTTGCGCGCTTATATTTGGCACTATCGAAAATGGCTGACGCTAAAGTGGTGGCAGACTTTGTCAGTATTGATGGTGAACTGCCAGCGAAGAGTCAGCAAATCAGCCAACGCCTAGAGCGTTTGGCGACAGTGTTGTAGTACGTAGCAAAAAAAATTTAGCCTGAAACATTACAGATTAAGAGAAAACCCTCATTGATCTGTAATGTATTAAATGGCTAAATACTCATATGTTTATATATAACCGTCCGGTCGGTCATTGAATTAGCCGGGGCGGATCCAACAGGAGAAACAGACCTATGTCCGAGGCTTTTATCTGTGACGCTGTACGTACACCCATAGGCAGATATGGTGGCGCTTTGTCGTCAGTACGAGCAGATGATTTGGCGGCAATGCCGTTGGCTGCGTTGATGCAGCGTAATCCTAATGCGGACTGGTCGCTGGTGGACGATCTGATTTTTGGCTGTGCGAACCAAGCGGGTGAAGACAACCGCAACGTGGCGCGTATGGCTGTACTGCTGTCTGGTATGCCCGTGAATGTACCGGCCACTACCATTAATAGACTGTGTGGTTCGGGTTTGGATGCCGTCGGTATGGCAGCCCGTTCTATTAAAGCAGGCGATTGCGATTTCATCGTGGCAGGCGGTGTGGAAAGCATGAGCCGTGCGCCTTTTGTGATGCCCAAAGCAACCAGCGCGTTTTCACGCAGCAATGCGGTGTACGACACCACCATTGGCTGGCGCTTTGTGAACCCCAAATTGGCTGCGGCCTTTGGTGTAGATACGATGCCGCAAACGGCGGACAACGTAGCGGCAGATTTCAATATCAGCCGTGAAGACCAAGACTTGTTTGCAGCGCGCAGCCAAGCACGGTGGGCCGCGGCGCAAGCAGCTGGTGTGTTTAACGACGAACTGATGTCCGTTAGCATCCCTCAGCGTAAAGGCGACCCCATCGTCGTGACAGAAGACGAGCACCCACGTCCTGGTACTGGCGTTGAGCAATTAGCCAAATTGAAAGGCGTAAACGGTGCTGACCTGAGCGTGACAGCCGGTAATGCATCGGGCGTGAACGATGGCGCATGTGCGCTGGTAGTGGCTTCCGAAGCCATGGCTGCACAACAAGGTTTCAAACCGTTGGCTCGCGTCGTAGCTATGGCTGCTGCAGGTGTAGAGCCGCGCGTTATGGGTATTGGCCCAGTAGAAGCCACACGCCGTGTACTGAAACGTGCCGGTTTGCGCTTGGAAGACATGGACCTAATCGAATTGAATGAGGCGTTTGCTGCCCAAGCCCTGGCCGTCACACGCCAACTGGGGCTGGCAGATGATGCGCCACATGTGAATCCCAACGGGGGCGCTATTGCTATAGGTCACCCACTGGGTATGAGTGGTGCTCGTCTGGCAGCGACGGCAGCGTATCAGCTGCATCGCCAAGGCGGCCGCTATGCGCTGTGCACGATGTGCATTGGCGTAGGGCAAGGTATCGCACTGATTATTGAACGAGTATAGAACGCAAGGTGACATCCTATGTATGCACAGGTAATTAATACGGGCAGTGATCGCGTACGCCGCATTGATGAAATGTCGGCAGAAGAACAGGCCTTCATGGAGCGTATAGAACGCGGCGAGAAAATTGAACCCAAAGAGTGGATGCCAGAAGGCTACCGCAAGACCCTGATTCGTCAGATTGGTCAGCACGCGCACTCTGAGGTAGTAGGTCAGTTGCCAGAAGGTAACTGGATTACGCGCGCTCCTACGCTAGAACGCAAAGCAATTTTGTTGGCGAAGGTACAAGATGAGGCCGGTCACGGTTTGTACTTGTACTGTGCGGCCGAAACGTTGGGTGTGAGCCGTGATGAGCTGATGGAATTGCTGAACTCCGGCAAGATGAAGTATTCCTCCATCTTTAACTACCCAACGTTGAACTGGGCAGATATTGGCGCAGTGGGTTGGTTGGTGGATGGTGCTGCCATCATGAACCAAGTGCCACTGCAACGTACCTCGTACGGCCCTTACAGCCGCGCCATGATCCGTATCTGTAAGGAAGAGAGCTTCCACCAACGCCAAGGCTACGACATCATGATGAAGATGTGTTCGGGTAGCCCTGAGCAAAAAGCCATGGCTCAAGATGCGCTGAACCGTTTCTGGTATCCCGCCTTGATGATGTTTGGCCCTTCCGACAAAGACTCCGTGCACTCGGCACAGTCCATGGCATGGAAAATCAAAATCAACACGAACGACGAGCTGCGTCAGAAGTTTGTGGACCAAACCGTGCCACAAGCTAAGTACCTGGGTTTGACCGTGCCAGACGAAAACCTAGTGTGGAACGAAGAGCGTGGTGCACACGATTTCTCTGAACCCGACTGGAACGAATTCTTTGATGTGATTGCGGGCAATGGCCCTTGCAACAAAGAGCGTTTGGGCGCACGAGTTAAAGCGTGGGATGACGGTGCCTGGTTCCGTGAAGGGTTGGCTGTAAACGCCCAGAAAAAACAAAGCAAACAGCGCAAGCAAGCGTAAACACTCTACACGCCGATGGTGACTTTCCCATCGGCACGTACATCTACAACTGTAGCAATAACAAGCGAGATAAGGAGGACTACACCATGTCTCAAGAATGGCCTCTGTGGGAAATTTTTATCCGTGGTCAACACGGTTTGAATCATAGACACGTAGGTAGCTTGCATGCACCTGACGCGGAAATGGCAATTAATAATGCACGTGATGTGTACACCCGTCGTAACGAAGGGGTGAGCATCTGGGCAGTGAAATCTGAAGATGTAGTGGCGAGTGCGCCTTCTAAGCGTGGTCCGTTGTTCGAGCCAGCTAACTCCAAAGTGTACCGTCACCCTACATTTTTCAAGATTCCTGACGAAGTGGGGCACATGTAATGACGACTACCCAGTTAGACACAACGACGGCTTTGCAGCAGCTGTTGCTGCGCATGGGTGATGGCACTTTGATTCTGGGGCATAGGATTTCAGAATGGTGTGGCCATTCACCTATCTTGGAAGAAGATATCGCCATGGCTAACGTGGCACTGGACTTGATTGGCCAGACGCAGTTCTGGTTGGGCTTGGCCGCTGAGTTGCAAGGCGACGGTAAAACGGCAGATCACCTCGCGTATCTGCGCGATGCTATAGATTTCCGCAATGTGTTGTTAGTAGAGCAGCCTAATGGCGACTACGCACACACCTTGATGCGTCAGTTCTTGTTTGATGCTTGGCACTTGTTGCAGTTGCAAGCACTAGAGCAATCGTCCGATAGCCGAGTGGCGGACATCGCCGCCAAAGCACTGAAAGAAGTGAGCTACCACCTAGAGCGCAGTAGCGATTTGTTGGTACGTTTGGGCGATGGCACAGACGAAAGCAACCGACGCATGCAAGAAGCCTTAGACAACTTGTGGGCCTATACCGGTGAGCTGTTTATGGGTGACGAGCACGATGCTGTATTGGCAGAGGCTGGTATTGCACCACACCCTGAAAGTCTGCGTGACGCGTGGTTGGCTTGTGTGCAAGAAGTGATGGCACACGCTACCTTGAAACTGCCTGAGAACCCCTTTATGCACAAGGGTGGCAAGCAAGGCCGTCACACTGAGCACTTGGGTTATATCCTTGCGCAAATGCAATTCTTGCAGCGCGCCTACCCCGGCTGTACGTGGTAAGCATCATGAACACGCTATCTCGTCCCGAACTGGATCAGGTATGGCAATGGCTAGACGCCGTGCCTGATCCTGAAATTCCAGTGATCTCATTAGTGGACCTCGGCATTATCCGTGAGGTGTATTACGAGGAAGACACGCTGGTTGTGGTGGTTACACCTACCTACTCCGGCTGTCCTGCCACAACGGTGATCAACGAGGATATAGAGGCAGCCCTGCGTGCGCAGGGCATAGAACATATACGTCTGGAGCGCCAGCTTTCGCCACCGTGGAGTACTGACTGGATGAGCGAGCGCGGTAAAGAGCGCCTGCGGGGTTACGGCATAGCGCCGCCGGTAGAGCAAAGCACCGATGGCAAGCCTGCCCGCATTTGGTTGCGTGCTGAGGGTGCGCCTACTGTGCCCTGTCCTCGTTGTCAGTCCACACGTACAGAACGGGTTAGTCAATTTGGCTCTACACCCTGTAAGGCTAATTATCGCTGCCAGGATTGTCTGGAACCGTTTGATTATTTCAAATGTATTTAAGCCTAGCCATTGGAGGAAATCATGGCACGCTTTCACCCCCTGCAAGTTGTTGATGTGCGTCGCGAAACACGCGATGCCGTAGTTGTTACGTTAAAGCCGAGTCCCGAAGACGACGCATTGTTTACGTTTATTCCCGGTCAGTACCTCACTTTCCGTCGTGAGTTTGAGGGCGATGAATTGCGCCGTTCCTACTCTATTTGCTCCGGTCTGGAAGAGGGTGTGTTGCGCGTTGGGATTAAACGTGTGGATGGTGGTGCTTTTTCTTCGTGGGCGAACGAAGAGTTAGCCAAAGGTGCGGTGCTGGAAGCGATGCCTCCAATGGGCAATTTCCATATTCCTATGGAGCCAGACAGCAGCCGTCATTACCTGGGTTTTGCGGGTGGTAGTGGGATTACGCCATTGCTATCCATTATCAAAAGCACCTTGTCACGTGAGCCACAAGCCACGTTCACGCTGGTGTACGCCAACCGTCAGATCAGTTCCATGATGTTCCGCGAAGAGTTGGAAGATCTGAAAAACCAGTACATGGAACGCCTATCTATCATTCATATCTTTGATAGAGAAGGCCAAGAAATTGAGTTGTTCACAGGTCGTATTGATCGTGAAAAATGCGATGGTTTGTTTGGTGGCTGGATCAATCTGCCATCCGTTCATACAGCCTTCATTTGTGGCCCAGAGCCCATGATGCTGACTATCGCCGATGCCTTAAAAGATCATGGTTTGGCTAAAGAGCGCATCAAGTTTGAGCTGTTTGCTTCGGCGCAGCCCGGCCGTGCGCGTAAGCAAACCACCAGTTCTGAGGCAGGTAGCGCAGCGAGAACGTGTGCTGCAACCGTGACCTTGGATGGCGTGGCCCGCAGTTTTGACTTCCCCAAAGAGGGTCAGAGCTTGCTGGATGCCGCCTTGGCAAACGACTTGGATGCCCCATATGCCTGTAAAGCTGGCGTGTGCTCTACCTGCAAGGCCAAAGTGCTAGAAGGTGAAGTGGAAATGGCCGTCAACCATGCGTTGGAAGATTACGAAGTTGAGCAGGGTTATGTGCTGAGTTGCCAGTGCTACCCCTTGAGTGACAAGGTGGTAGTGAGTTTTGATGAGTAAGGGGAGTCGCTATGTCCGATACCATGAAAATTGAAGAGTACCTAGAACAAGGCGGTGTGCTGAGCTCACCCGAAAATGCGCCAGCCCGTTACCGTGGCGAATTGATGCGCATGATGTCATCGTTTGTGGACAGCGAATTGGCCGCATCGGCGGGTTTTGCCTCATCCATTAACTACGCACCAAATATTAAAGCTCGCATTGCGGCGAGTCGCATTACGCTTGAAAAAGCCGATCACGCTCAACGTGTGCTGGAAATCATGGGTAGCTTTGGTACCGACGTAGAGCGTTATGAGCAGCACGATTGGGCAGCACGTTTGCCTCGTGATAGTGCGTTGCCTACGGCTAGACAAGGGTCGGACATGCGCTTGTCGGTGTTTTACTTCCCCCTCATTAACTGGACTGATGCCGTGGTGATGAACGTATTGCAAGGTTTGGCTGCTGAAGTGCAGCTAGAAAGCCTAAGCAAGGTGTCATATGGTCCATTGGCTGAAGTGTTTAGAGACATTGCTCCCCGTGAGCAGCGTCACGCCGAACTGGGGCAAGAGGGCTTGGCTGTGCTGGTAAAAGCAGGCCAAGACACCCAACAAATTAAAGAGAGCTTGGCGTACTGGCGACCACGCGTGGCAGCAGGGTTTGGTCAACAAGACTCAGCCCGCTACCCCATGCTCTGTCGTCTGGGCTTACGCCATGACAGCAATAGTGATCAGTTACAGCGTTGGGAGAAGCGCGTGGACGATCATTTGCAGGCCCTTGGACTGACGGCCTGATCAAACTCTATAAAGTAAGGAAAGTTTCATGACCATTTCATCGTCAACGCCTACGCGCCTAGAAAGCTATGTCTGCGGTAGTTGGACCGCAGGCACAGGAAAAGGGCAGACGTTGTTGGATGCGGTTACAGGCGAGGCGGTAGCTGTAGTGGATTCCACCGGTTTGGATTTTGCCGCCATACGTGAGTATGGCCGCCAAACAGGTGGCAAAGCATTGCGTGCCATGACCTTTCATGAGCGTGCAGGCATGCTCAAAGCATTGGGCTTGGCATTGTTAGAGTGCAAAGACGAGCTGTACGCGTTATCTACCCGCACCGGTGCAACACGCCGTGATAGCTGGATTGATATTGAGGGCGGTATTGGAACACTGCTGACCTATTCCTCTAAGGGCAGACGCGAACTGCCTAATACCTCGGTATTGTTGGATGGCGGCATAGAGCGCTTATCCAAAGATAACAGTTTTAGCGCCCAGCACATTTTGACACCGCTGCAAGGCGTGGCTATTCACATTAATGCGTTCAACTTCCCCTGCTGGGGCATGTTGGAAAAACTGGCCCCTACCTGGTTGGCCGGTATGCCTGCCATTGTGAAACCTGCCAGCCAAACTTCGTACCTGACCGAATTGATGGTGCGTCGTATGTTGGATACCGGTGTACTGCCTGAAGGGGCATTGCAGTTGGTATGTGGTTCAGTTGGTGACTTGTTGAGCCATGTAGATGGTCAAGATGTAGTGACTTTTACCGGTTCTGCTTCTACAGGTCGTATGCTACGTAGCAGCCGTGCCATTGTCGAAAATTCCGTACGCTTCACCATGGAAGCCGATAGTCTGAACGCCACTGTGTTAGGCACAGACGTCACACCAGAAAGCCCAGAGTTCACGTTATTTGTGCGTGAAGTCGTGAATGAAATGACGGTGAAAGCAGGTCAGAAATGTACCGCTATACGTCGTGTCATGGTGCCTCGTGCCTTGGTACCTGCGGTGCAAACGGCGCTGTCGGAAGCATTGGGTAAAGTCGTAGTGGGTGATCCTGCTGCTGAAAGCACCAAAATGGGGCCATTGGCTAGCCAAGATCAGCGCAAAGAAGTGCAAGAGCGTGTGCAAGAGTTACTGACAGAAACCCAAGTGTGGTTTGGTCAGCCTGAGCAAAGCGACGCTGGCGCATCGGGTGCATTCTATAACCCGGTATTGCTGTATTGCGATCAGCCTATGAGCGCTAAAAAAGTACACGATGTAGAGGCATTTGGCCCCGTTAGCACGGTGATGCCTTACGACTCTTTGGATGAAGCTGTAGCGTTGGTACGTAAAGGGCAGGGTAGTCTGGTGACGTCCGTGTTCAGCTACGATCCAAGCGTTGTGCAACATGTAGTGCTGGGCATGGCGGCATTCAATGGTCGTATTTTGGTCTCTAACCGCGATAGCGCGAAAAGCTCCACAGGGCACGGTTCACCCGTTCCCGGCGTTGTGCACGGTGGGCCAGGTAGAGCCGGTGGTGGTGAAGAGCTAGGCGGCTTGCGTAGCGTATTCCATTACATGCAGCGTACAGGTGTGCAAGGTCCACCCACCATGTTGTCCGCCGTGACTGGCCGTTGGGTAGCCGGCGCACCTGCACAAACAGAAGGGCCGCACCCTTTCCGTAAATCGTTGGCAGAGCTAAAAATCGGCGATCAGCTGATTACTGCCAAACGTACGGTGAGCTTGGATGATATTGAGCACTTTGCGCATTTCACAGGCGATACCTTCTACGCTCACATGGACGAAGAAGCTGCTAAAGCTAACCCCTTCTTTGATGGTCGTGTTGCGCACGGTTATCTGGTGGTGTCGTTTGCGGCTGGCTTGTTTGTGGAATCGGCACCCGGCCCAGTGTTGGCCAACTACGGTGTGGATAACCTGCGTTTCTTAACACCGGTATACGCTGGCGACACCTTGGGTGTGCAGCTTACATGTAAAGAAATTAATCCACGTAGCAGTGCTGAGCATGGTGAAGTACGTTGGGATTGCGAGGTCACCAATCAAAATGGTGATGTAGTCGCGCTATACGATGTGCTGACCATGGTAGCCAAAAGCTGGGAGAACTAACCTAATGGCTCAAATCTTCTCTTTCGATGGTGTGATCCCCGTTGTAGACCCTTCCGCGTATGTGCACCCGTCGGCAACGCTAATCGGTGATGTCATTATCGGGCCTGCCTGCTATGTGGGGCCGGGCGCGGTATTGCGCGGCGATTTTGGTCGCATACAACTGATGACAGGGGCAAACATCCAAGATAATTGTGTAGCACACAGTTTTCCGGATGCTGACGCCATCGTAGAAGAAGATGGGCACATAGGTCATGGCGCGATTTTGCATGGTTGCCGAGTAGGCAAAAATGCCATGGTAGGGATGAATGCCGTCATCATGGATCGCGCCGTGATTGGTGAGGACTCTATTGTGGGGGCAATGGCTTTTGTTAAAGCCTCTATGGAGATCCCACCGGGGCAGTTAGTGATGGGGGCACCAGCACGCGTTGTGCGCCCGCTTAAGCCTGAAGAAATTGCGTGGAAAAGTGAAGGTACAGCGTTGTACCAGCGCTTGGCATTGGAAGCGGGTCAGACCATGCGTCAAGAAGATGCGCCGTTGGCTGCACCCGAACCGGACAGGCGTAGGGTGCAAGGCCCTGAGTATGATCCGTTGTTGATCACACGTTTAAAACGGGCTGCTGGGATAGAACCCAGCTAACCCTCACCCGACTTATTTGTCTAAACGGGCCACCACAGCAGGACGCTTGGTGGCTTCGTCGTCTTCGTCTTGCCCAAACGCATGGGTAAGAGGCTGATTGAAGTCCTCAGCGTCAAAGGCCATATCGCCCTCAGCATCAGGTTGATTGCTGATGGTTAAGCCTTCAAAGTCGAACAGTTCTTTGTCCATCAAGTGGGATGGCACTACTTTGTTCAGTGCACCAAACATGTTCCATGTACGGCCAGGGAATTTCTTATCCCACTCGGCAATCATACGGTTGGCTTCTTGGCGCTTCAGGTTGACCTGAGAGCCACACAAGTTACAGGGGATGATGGGGAATTCACGTACCTGAGCGTATTCAATAATGTCTTTTTCGGCCACGTACGCCAAGGGGCGGATCACAATGTGTTTGCCGTTATCAGACATCAGTTTGGGTGGCATGGCTTTAAGGCGACCACCGTAAAACAGGTTCAACATGAATGTCGCCAGAATGTCGTCACGGTGGTGGCCCAAGGCAACCTTAGTCGCACCCAGCTCTTCGGCTACACGGTACAAAATACCGCGACGTAGACGAGAACACAGCGAGCAGGTGGTTTTACCTTCGGGGATCACACGTTTCACAATGGAGTACGTGTCTTGCGTTTCGATGTGGTAATCCACACCAATGCTTTCCAAATACTCAGGCAATACGTGCTCAGGAAAACCGGGTTGTTTCTGATCCAGGTTCACTGCCACGATATCAAAGTGAATGGGCGCACGGGCTTTAAGCTTAATCAACAAGTCCAGCAGGGTGTAGGAATCCTTACCACCCGACAAACAGACCATGATTTTGTCGCCGTCTTCAATCATGTTGAAGTCGCCAATCGCACGTCCGGCTTCACGCAGCAGGCGTTTTTCCAGTTGTAGGAAGTTGTGACGTTGTTTTTTTTCTTCGCGGGTCAGGGCAGACGTTTCTTCGCTGACGGCGGCTTCAGAGGAGTGGAGGGTCATGGTGTAACGGTACGGCTTTGTTCAAGTTCAATGCCAACGGCATCGCAATCGGTGAATGCCTGAGGTTTGCTGATGCGCAAGCGTAGGCGCATAAGGTCTGGGAAGTCAGTAAATAGCCGGCGGGCTACTTGTTCAACCAGAGTTTCGAGCAAGTTTACGTGTGCTTGTGTGCACTCTTCAATGATGGCGTTACGCAATTGGCGGTAATCCAACACCGTAGCAATATTGTGATCATCCACCACGTGGTGCGTGAGCACATCGAACTCGGCATCAATATTGATGGGCTGTGTAGCACGTAGCTCATGCTCCAGTATGCCGATGCGGGCACCCAATTCTAGATTGGTAAAGAAAACGCGGCGAACGGAGGGTGGCGGAGGTATGGCCGAAGCGAGTGTCATAACAAAAAGAAGAGTATTTAGAGCAAACTAAAATCGCGTTGTAGGCCCATGAGGTGTTGACCACCATCTACAACGAGAGACGAGCCGGTGATGCTGGTGTTTTCTGCCAGCATTAAGGCGGCGTTGGCGATGTCATCTGGCGTGCTGGCGCGACCCAAAGGAGCTAGAGCATGCGTACGGGCGAAATCGTCTTCGCTTTGCATGTGGCTAGGCATGGTCAGGCCAGGGGCTAATCCTACCACGCGAACAAAGGGAGCTAAGCCTTGTGCCAGCATGGTGGTGGCAGATTGCAACGCTGCTTTGCACAGCGTGTAGGAGAAAAAGTCGGGGTTGTAGCCCCACAGCTTTTGATCCAGTAAGTTGATCACCACACCCTGACGCGCAGGGTGGTGGGGTTGTATATGTTGGTGTAACTGCTGCGCCAACTCTATAGGGGCTACTAAGTTAGGCCCCAAATGTTGGTTTAACAGTGCCGCTGAAAATTCGCTGGCATTGTCATATTCGAACAGCGAGGCATTGTTGATCACTGCATCAACACGGCCTAAAGCTTCAACGCTGCGGGCGAAAATGTCTTTTGGGGCGTGGGCGTCTGAGAGGTCACCTTGTATCAACGCGCACCGTTGCCCCAGAGCTTCTATTTCTGCTTTGCTTGCTAAGGCCTGTTCATGTGAACGATGGTAATGCAGGGCGATATCCCAGCCTTGGCTGGCAAAGCGCAGCGCCATGGCTTTGCCTAAGCGCTGGGCTCCGCCCGTAATCAGTACACATTTACCAGCAGATGAAGCGTGTGTCATGTCAGGAAGTAAGACGTTTAAGCGAGCAAGTCTGTTGTGGGGCCGGGCCTAGTTTGGCGCGGAAGCTGCGTAATTCATCGCGGCGGAATACGTGCAGTTCTACTTTGTCTCCGGCCTGATAGGCAGCAAGTAGTTTGTTTAGTGATGCTTGATCACTGACACGTAAGCCATCCAAAGCCACGATTATATCGTTTGCAGACATTCCTGCGTGGTGTGCCGCACCATCTTCATATGCGGTAGCCACTTGCAGCCCCTGTGGGCTGTTTTTAAGCCGTACGCCTAATGAGGGTAGGGTGCTATCAGCTTGCCACGATAGCGTAATGCCTTGAGCCTCTAGTAGTGCTTGCAATGGCACATCTTCACGCCCATGGGCATAACGCTGTATGAAATCACGCACGTCTACACCAGTGGCTTCTTGTATGAGAGCGGGCATGGCCTCTTCGGGGATGCCTACACCTTGTCCCTGATAGAAGTCACGGCCATAACGTTGCCACATTAAACGTATGACGTCGTCTAGGCTGCGTTCGTCATTGGTGCTTTGGCGCAGTAGCAAGTCTAGGCCCAGTGCCACTAATGCGCCTTTGCTGTAATAGCTCACCAGCGCGTTGGGCGAGTTTTCATCTTGCTTGTAGAAGCGTGTCCACGTATCAAAAGAGCTTTCTGCTACAGATTGTTTGAAACGACCACCAGTGCGGTGCACCACATCAATATTTTTGGCCAACAGGCTGAGGTATTGCTCTTCATTGACGACATTTGCGCGCAGTAGCATCAAATCATCGTAGTACGAGGTAAAGCCCTCAAACACCCACAGCAGTTCGGTGTAGTTGGGTTGCAGATATTGATAAGGGGCAAACGCGGCGGGTTTAATGCGTTTCACATTCCACGTATGGAAGTACTCATGGCTGACCAAACCTAAAAAGGTTTGATAGCCGGCTGTTTTAGGCTGGTCGCGTTGGCTAAGCGTGGGTAAGTCACTACGTGACGCCATCAGCGCCGTAGAGCTGCGGTGTTCCAAGCCGCCATAGTCGTCACCCGTCACCATGGTCATGAAAACATAGCGGTCTGAACTATCTAGGAAAGGAACGCGGTTATCTTCAGGCTCAAATAGACTGATTTGGGCTTCACAAATGGCTTTGGCATCGGCGGCAATACGCTCCAAATCCAGATTAGGAATAACGCCTGTAAACACCATTTCGTGCAGTGCACCATGGGCATGAAAACTGATATGCTGTGGTGTACCTATCTCGACGGGATGATCCAGCAGAGCATCGTAGTCAGGGGCCATGTACACGCCGAACTCATGGTGTTTAGCTGCGCCTTTGATGCGTTTTGGAGCCAGCGGCAAACTGGTATAAACACGCCAGTCTTTTTGTTTTTTGGGTGCTTGTAAATCGACGAAGCAGGGTTGATCCTCTTGGCCGTGTACGCCTAAAAATACGCTGGTGCCATTAAAGAATGCATGGCTTTCATCGACGTGAGCACTACGTACAGAAAGGTCCCACGCGTAAATGGTGTATTCGATATGCAAAGGGCCTTTGGTTGGCGCGCAGCGCCAGCGGTGGCTATCTAATTTGTGTACGGCTATAGGTTTTTTGTCGGCCGTGGCGCTTAAGCTCTCGATTTGGCGGGCAAAGTCCCGAATCAGGTAGCTACCAGGAATCCACGCGGGCAAAAATAGTACTTGTCCCTCGGGATCAGGTTTGGGAATATGCAGGGATACCTGTATACGGTGTCCGGCAAGATCAGGAAAACAAACGCGATACAGTATATTTTTGGCAGTCATCTTTTACTTTCAAGAATGCTTAACGGAGGCAATGTGAGCGAAACATCTTTAATTCTGATCGAAACCCGCGGACGCGTGGGTGTCGTACAGATCAATAGGCCTAAGGCACTGAATGCATTAAATAATGAATTGATTGGCGAGTTAGCGCAAGCCATGCGATCGCTGGATGCGAATCCAGATATTGGTGTGATCGTGTTGGCAGGCAGCCCTAAAGCCTTTGCTGCAGGGGTGGATATTGCAGGGATGAAAGACTGGTTCTTTCACGATGTGTACAGCGCTGACTTCTTGGGTGGTGACTGGGAAGACTTGCGCCGTATACGTAAACCCGTGATTGCTGCCGTATCCGGTTATGCCTTAGGTGGTGGTTGTGAGCTGGCCTTGCAGTGCGACATGATTATTGCTGGTGATAATGCCCAGTTTGGTCAACCCGAAATCAAAATTGGTGTGATCCCCGGTTACGGCGGCACACAACGTTTGCCACGCGCTATTGGTAAAGCCAAAGCCATGGACATGATCCTCACCGCACGCATGATGAAAGCCGACGAAGCCGAGGCATCAGGCTTGGTGTCGCGCGTCGTGCCTGCTGATGCGCTCATGGACGAAGTTATGAAAGTGGCGGAAACCATAGCTAGCATGCCACTGCAGTGTTTGATTATGGCTAAAGAAAACGTCAACCGTGCCTATGAGAGCCCCTTGGCAGAAGGGCTACTCTTTGAGCGTCGAAGTTTCCAGACTTTGTTTGGTACACACGACCAAAAAGAAGGCATGAACGCATTTGTGGAAAAACGACCACCAAAATTCCAACACCGCTAATAGTGTCTTTGCTATTCAGCAAGCTATACGGGGCGCGGCTTTGCGCCCCGTTACCATATATCGTCGCCGTATTATGACTAAAAGAAGGTAACGATTTGTGGCGTGAATGCCTTTGTTAATTTGCGTGAAGCAAAAAAAAGACGCTATACTTTACGGGTTTGGCACCAAGCAACTTAGAGATGAATTGCCATATTTACGCGATTTTTCGCAGGTAAAGTGTTGTCTTGCAAGGAAATCGACCCCATGCAAGATATTCAATCAGGAAGGCTAAGTTATGCAGCGGGCCAACAACACCGATAGCAGTCAGTTACAGGCTGTCGGGCCAGAAACCAACGAAGTACAAGATCACAACAAGCTGGTTCTGACACCAGAACAACGTAGCCGATTGGCAAAGCGTTCTGGAGCAGGGATAGTTCGAGTGCTCATGGCTCAGGCAGTCATGGCAATAGTTGTAATTTTGATTTCGTGGATGGTCGCAGGAGGCAATGCAGCACTCTCAGCTTTGCTAGGGGCAGCAGCCTACTTGATACCGAATGCACTTTTTGCCATGCGGCTATTGCTGAATTTATTCAGCGGTAAGGCAGCAACAGTACAAGCCTTCTTTGTGGGCGAACTGTTCAAGCTTGGTTCTGCGTTAGGTATTTTGGCGCTAGTGGTCTGGTCTGATACAGGTTGGCTGGTATGGCCGGCATTATTGTTCGGGCTATTGGGTGTATTAAAGGGATATGTGCTGCTGCTTGTCGCAGGCAAGTTGCCATAAACGATTAACGGGTCTCGTACCCATAATGTATACGTCACAGGGTAATTCAGATGGCTGCTAGTGGTATTTCGCCTCAGTCTGACTACATTCAGCACCACCTTGTTCACATGAACAGCGTGGGTGAAAAGCAGAGTGTTATAGCCGATTTCAGCATCATCAACTATGACTCGATCTTCTGGTCGTTGTTCATGGGTTTGCTGGTCGTGTTTTTCTTGTACCGCGCAGCGCGCTCTGCCACAGCAGGCGTACCAGGTCGTTTCCAAACTGCCGCTGAAATGCTGGTTGACTGGGTTGCCGATCAGGCTAAATCCATCGTTCACAATGAAGAATCCCGCCGTTTTGTGGCACCAATGGCACTGACAGTGTTCTTGTGGATCATTCTGATGAACGTACTGGACTTGATCCCCGTTGACTTCCTTGGCTGGGTTTTCATCCAGACAGGTCTAGCAAGTGAGCACGGCGATCCTCTGTACTACCACCGTATTTTGCCAACCGCTGACTTGAACATCCCTATGGGTATGTCTCTTGGCGTGTTGCTGATGACACTGTACTACAGCGTCAAAATGCATAAGCCTACTGGCTTTGTGAAATCATTATTTACAGCCCCCTTTACCTTCGGTGGTATTGCTGGTGTGCTGCTGGCTCCGTTCAACTTCTTGCTGAACCTTATCGAGTACGGGGCCAAAACGGTTTCTCTCGGTATGCGACTGTTCGGTAACATGTTCGCGGGTGAGCTGGTTTTCATGTTGATCGCGTTGTTAGGCGGGGCATGGACAGGGTTTAATGGCTCAAGCATTGGCTTGGGTGTGGGTCACGTATTGGCCGGTTCTATATGGGCTATCTTCCATATTCTGATCGTGCTGCTGCAGGCGTTTATTTTCATGATGCTGACACTCGTTTATGTGGGTCAGGCTCACGAAGGCCATTAAACATATTCCGGGTTTGGCGCGGTGTCTGACCCGGGGCTGATCAGTTTTTCTGCTACGCCGTTCCGTTTTTTATTTGTTTTTTTGAACACAAGATTTTTAACCAAGGAGTTGTCATGACCAACGTTGCTTTTGTTGCACTGGCTTGCGGTATTATCGTCGGTCTGGGTGCATTTGGTGCCAGTATCGGTATTGCCCTGATGGGTGGTAAATACTTGGAAGCTTCTGCTCGTCAACCAGAGCTGATGAACGCTTTGCAAACCAAAATGTTCCTGTTGGCTGGTCTGATCGATGCGGCCTTCCTGATTGGCGTTGGTATTGCCATGTTGTTTGCGTTTGCTAACCCATTCGTTGGTTAATAGCGGCGCGTCCGCTGGCCCTACGGCGGACAGGCAGTTGAGGTTGGCGGTGCTGTACATTGCGCCGCTCTCGACTTGAACATAGGGTGTCGGTACATTTTTAGCCCGGCACAAGAGGTATTTAAGGGATACGACCGTGAATTTAAACGCGACTCTCTTTTTCCAGATGATCGTGTTTTTCGTCTTGGCTTGGTTTACGATGAAATTCGTATGGCCACCACTGACGAGAGCAATCGATGATCGTCGCCAAAAGATTGCCGATGGTCTAGCTGCTGCCGATAAAGGCAAAGCTGATCTGGCACAAGCCCAGGCACGTATCAGTCTGATGGAAGCATCCGCGAAGTCCGATAACCATGCACGTTTGGCTGAAGCTGAAAAGCAAGCTGCTGCACTTATCGAACAAGCACGCGCTGAAGCTGAACATGAGAAAGCCCGTATCATCGCCCAGGCTCACCTGGACGCGGTACAGGAAGTGCAGCGTTTGCGTGATCAACTGCGTGGCGATGTGGCCAAATTGGCCGTAATTGGTGCCGAGCAGATTCTGCGACGCGAAGTTGATTCTTCTGTGCATGCCGAGCTGTTGAATCAGCTTGAAGCAGAACTTTAATCTGAAGGTAGGCCATGGCTGAACTATCGACTATTGCCAGACCTTACGCTGAGGCGCTGTTCGAGGCTGTACGCCAAGAACAGGGTGCACTTGAGCAATGGGCGGCCCTCTTGTCCGAAATGGCTCAGGTGGCTGATCTTCCCGACGTTCGTGAAGCACTGGCTACGCCCACGCTGAACAATACGCAGCGTTTTGAGATTTTTTCAGGTCTGCTGAAAACCCCACTGAATGACAAGGCAAGCAATCTGCTGAATTTGCTGATTGCTAACGGACGCCTGCTGCTGTTGCCGCAGGTGGCTGAACAGTTTGACCTTCTGAGACATAAACAAGAAGGTAGTGCTGTAGCTCACATCAGCAGTGCGTTCCCCTTGCAAGGTGATGAGCTGAACAAGCTTGTTGCCGCACTTGAAAAAAAATTCGGTTTGAAGCTAGAGCCTGAAGTAACCGTTGATGCTGATTTGATCGGCGGCGTTCGCGTAGTGGTAGGCGATCAGGTACTTGATACTTCCGTGCAGGCCCGTCTGGCCCGCATGCGCGACACATTGGCAGCTTGATGGCAGGCCAGAATACAGGATTCCAGGAGTCTGAACATGCAACTTAATCCGTCTGAGATCAGCGAACTGCTCAAGAGCCGAATTGAAGGCCTTGGCGCGTCTGCAGACATTCGCACGCAGGGCACGGTAGTTTCCGTGACTGACGGTATTACACGTATCCACGGCTTGTCCGATGTGATGCAAGGGGAAATGCTAGAGTTCCCTAACAACGTATACGGCTTGGCGCTGAACTTGGAGCGTGACTCCGTTGGTGCCGTTATTCTGGGTGAGTACACAGGCGTGTCGGAAGGCGACCCTGTTAAAGCCACAGGTCGTATTCTTGAGGTTCCTGTGGGTCCTGAACTGCGCGGTCGCGTAGTAGACACACTGGGTAACCCAATTGATGGCAAAGGCCCAATCAATGCTAAAGCTACGGACGTAATCGAAAAGGTTGCTCCTGGCGTGATTGCTCGTCAATCCGTTGATCAGCCTCTGCAAACTGGTATTAAAGCGATTGACTCCATGGTGCCAATTGGCCGTGGTCAGCGTGAATTGATTATTGGTGACCGTCAGACTGGTAAAACAGCTGTGGCAGTTGACACCATCATCAACCAGAAAGGCAAAAACGTTACGTGTGTATACGTAGCTGTTGGTCAGAAAGCTTCTACCATCAACAACGTAGTACGCAAATTGGAAGAGCACGGTGCTCTGGAATACACAATCGTGGTTGCAGCGTCGGCTTCCGAGTCCGCAGCGATGCAATACTTGGCTCCTTACGCCGGTTGCACGATGGGTGAATACTTCCGTGACCGTGGTGAAGATGCTCTGATCGTTTACGATGACTTGACCAAACAAGCGTGGGCGTACCGTCAGGTTTCCCTGTTGTTGCGTCGTCCTCCAGGTCGTGAAGCTTACCCAGGTGACGTGTTCTACCTGCACTCACGTTTGCTGGAGCGTGCTGCTCGTGTAAACGCTGAGTACGTAGAGCGTCTGACTAACGGTGAAGTAAAAGGCAAAACAGGTTCTTTGACTGCGCTGCCAATTATTGAAACCCAAGCTGGTGACGTTTCCGCTTTCGTTCCAACCAACGTAATTTCTATTACTGACGGTCAGATCTTCTTGGAAACAGACTTGTTCCACTCCGGTGTACGTCCTGCGATTAACGCTGGTATTTCCGTATCCCGCGTGGGTGGTGCAGCTCAGACCAAAGTGATCAAGAAAATGTCCGGTGGTATTCGTACTAACCTGGCTCAGTACCGTGAATTGGCTGCGTTTGCGCAGTTCTCTTCTGATCTGGATGAAGCTACACGTCGTCAGTTAGAGCGTGGCCGTCGTGCTGTTGAGTTGTTGAAACAGCCTCAGTACGTAACATTGGAAGTGTGGGAAATGGCTGTTAGCTTGTTCTCCATTAACAATGGCTACTTGGATGACCTCGAAGTTGCGCAGATTCTGCCATTCGAAAAAGCTTTGAAAGATTCGCTGCGTAACAAGCATGCTGATCTGGTGAACCGTATCCAAGATACGGCCAACCTGAGCAAAGAAGATGAAGCTGAATTGGCTGCTGCTATTCAGGACTTCAAAAAGCACGGCTCTTTCTAAGTCTGGAGCTAAGGCAGGGGCAGGCTAGTTCTGCCCCATATAGCGGGGCAGGTGCCCTGTCCCGATAACGCCTTTACAGGAAAGTGTGATGGCTGGAATTAAAGAAATTCGTACAAAGATCAAGAGCGTGCAAAACACGAGCAAGATCACCAAAGCCATGGAGATGGTGGCGGCATCCAAAATGCGCAAAGCGCAGGAACGGATGCGTGCAGGCCGTCCTTATGCGACCAAGGTACGCGAAATTGCAGCGCACCTGATGCAGGCACACCCAGACTACGCACACCCATATTTGCTTGAGCGTGAAAAGCTAAACGCAGTTGGGGTGGTTGTAGTTAGTACGGATAAAGGCCTGTGTGGTGGTTTGAATACCAACATTTTGCGTTTGGTACTGGCTCGTCTGCGCGATTTTGAAAATCAAGGTATTAAGGTACAAACCACAGCGCTGGGTAGCAAAGCTGCTTCTACGCTGGCTCGTGTTGGTGCCAACCTGGTGTCTCAAGAAGTGCAGTTGGGTGATGAACCTAACCTTGAGCGTTTGATCGGTGCTGTTAAAGTGCAGATGGACGATTTCGTTGCTGGCAAGATTGATGCAGTCTACCTAGCGACAAGCCGTTTCGTTAACACCATGACGCAAGATCCTACGTTTATTCGTTTATTGCCACTGCCTAGCGGTTTGGCAGATCCTTTCCAGCAAGTGAGTGAGAGTGCCGCCGCTTCTACAGCACTCAAATCTGAGTACGGTTGGGATTACATCTACGAACCCGATTCGAAAACTGTTATTGATGAACTGTTGTTGCGCTATGTAGAAGGTCTGGTATATCAGGCTGTAGCGGAAAACATGGCTTCTGAGCAATCCGCCCGTATGGTGGCGATGAAGGCCGCATCCGATAACGCCAAAAAAGTAATTGGTGAGCTACAGCTGGTTTACAACAAAACCCGTCAAGCTGCTATTACTAAAGAAATTTCTGAAATCGTGGGGGGTGCTGCAGCCGTGTAATCGGTGTGTGGCTAACCATTAAGTTATTATGCAAGGACTAAACATGAGCAACGGTACCATCGTTCAGTGCATCGGCGCCGTGGTGGATATTCAGTTCCCCCGCGACAGCATTCCTAAGGTTTATGACGCCTTGAAGCTTGTCGATACAAGCTCCAAATTCGCCGAAGAAGGTTTGACCTTCGAAGTTCAGCAGCAATTGGGTGACGGCGTTGTCCGTACGATTGCTATGGGTTCCAGCGACGGTTTGCGCCGTGGCATGGAAGTAGGCAACACCAACGCTCCTATCTCCGTTCCAGTTGGCTCCGCCACTCTGGGTCGTATTATGGACGTGCTGGGTCGCCCAATCGACGAAGCTGGCCCAATCCCTACTGAAGAGCGTCGCGCTATTCACCAGGATGCCCCTAAATTTGACGAGCTGTCTCCATCCGTGGAACTGCTTGAAACCGGTATCAAAGTGATTGACTTGGTTTGCCCCTTTGCTAAAGGCGGTAAAGTAGGTCTGTTCGGTGGTGCGGGTGTGGGTAAAACCGTGAACATGCTTGAGCTGATCAACAACATCGCTAAGCAACACAGTGGTTTGTCCGTGTTCGCTGGTGTAGGTGAGCGTACTCGTGAAGGTAACGACTTCTACCACGAAATGGCAGAAGCTGGCGTTATTCAACTGGACAACATCGGCGAATCCAAAGTAGCCATGGTGTTCGGTCAGATGAACGAGCCTCCAGGTAACCGTCTGCGCGTGGCATTGTCCGGTCTGACTATGGCGGAAAAATTCCGTGACGAAGGTCGTGACATCCTGTTCTTCGTAGATAACATCTACCGCTACACCTTGGCCGGTACTGAAGTATCCGCGCTGTTGGGTCGTATGCCTTCCGCCGTGGGTTACCAACCTACACTGGCTGAAGAGATGGGTAAACTGCAAGAGCGTATTACTTCCACTAAAACTGGTTCTATTACCTCTATTCAGGCCGTTTACGTTCCTGCGGATGACTTGACTGACCCATCCCCAGCAACAACCTTCTTGCACTTGGACTCTACAGTTGTGTTGTCTCGCGACATTGCTGCTTTGGGTATCTACCCTGCGGTTGACCCACTGGGTTCTACAAGCCGTCAGTTGGATCCTCAAGTGGTTGGTGAAGAGCACTATGCAATCGCTCGTGGCGTACAGCAAACTCTGCAACGCTACAACGAATTGCGTGACATTATCGCGATTCTGGGTATGGATGAGCTGTCTCCAGAAGACAAACAGATCGTAGCTCGTGCACGTAAGATCCAGCGTTTCCTGTCTCAGCCTTTCCACGTGGCAGAGGTGTTTACAGGTGCTCCTGGTAAATTCGTTACATTGAGCGAAACACTGCGCGGTTTCAAAATGATCGTTGATGGTGAGTGTGATGCACTGCCAGAGCAAGCCTTCTACATGGTTGGCGGCATCGACGAAGCATTCGAAAAAGCGAAAACACTGTAAGGATTACTCATGGCTACACTTCAAGTTGATGTGGTCAGTGCGGAAAAATCGCTGTTCTCCGGTGAAGCCAACTTTGTTGTGCTTCCTGGCGAATCCGGCGAGCTGGGTATTTTGCCCGGCCACACCCCACTGATTTCTCGGATTCGTCCGGGTATGCTGAAGATCGTTATGGCCGACAACAGTGAAGAAGTGATTTTCGTTGCTGGCGGTATTCTCGAGGTTCAGCCTTCCAAAGTAACGGTTCTGTCTGACACAGCGATTCGTGCTGCTGATTTGGATGAAGCCAAAGCTCTGGAAGCCCGCGAGCGCGCCGAAGAAGCTCTGCGCAATACCAAAGATCAAGCGGATATGGCTGTAGTAGAAGCTGAGTTGGCCATGTTGGCTGCTCAAGCAGCTGCAGCACGTCGTTTCAAGCAAAACCCAGGTCACTAAGTAGTGCGTGGGCGATAGCCTGAGCGGTGTATGGTCTACGGATCATAGCGCGATCAACAAAAACCCCTGCTAATGCAAATTAGCGGGGGTTTTTGTTTGTCCCCTTACAAGAAGCATTCGGGGTGATTCTCTGTGCGACAAGGGAAGTGCGTGCGTATAGGTGCGTATCTCTTGTGCGTATTATGTGTTTAGCTTGTTATTTTGTAGGGATACGAGGCGTGACGGATAACGTTGTGACGTAGGAGCTAGGCTAGTTTCGACTTTGAATCCAACCAGAAGCGAAGCCAACCCAACCCAACCCAACCCAACCCAACCCAACTCAACTCAATCCCAGCCCAACACAACCCAACTCAACTCAATCCCAGCCCAACACAACCCAACTCAACACAATACAACTCAGCCAAACCAAACCAAACCAAACCAAACCAAACCAAACCCCAACCCCAAACCCAAACCCCAACATCCACCCTTAACTCGCTCGTCAGCATAGTTAAATGCATTCAGACCTAGAGTAGGTCAGGTATAAGTCGTGCTTACAGATTTGCTTTATGGGTTGTGTTGAGTGGCACGGCTCCGTTGTGCTTGTGTAGCCGGTATCAGCATTTTCACTGCCGTTGATAGTGCTAGTAGCCATGCTGCGTCTCGGCAGAGTATGACGTGTCAAAGAAGCCTGTTTTACGCTTTGCTCATGTGGGTTGTCCACAGATAGTTAGGCCTTTAATAAGGTGCTGTGTATAAGGCTTTTTAGCCTGTTTGAGACGTCTAGACTGATTGTGTGTAGGTAAGGGCTACTTTTACCTATAAAGAGCTTGTAGAGCGTTGTGGCGTGTGCGCGATATTGACTGTCATAAAGCTAGGGATAGTCATAACAATATAACCAGTATGAAGCGGCGTAACGGCAGCGTGTATGCGTGTTTCAGGCGTAATGAGGGTAATGAGCGAATTAATACGCTATGCATAAAAAATGCCCAGCGCATGATGGGCTGGGCATAGTTATCTGGCAAGTTCTAAAAATACGTATTTGTGCTCTAGCAAAGAGAAAGTAGCCGTATTTTTGGTGCGGTATCTGGGGCGCTTGTTTTTTACTTCCCGTCTATCAGCAGCTGTATGTCATCAACAATGTTATCCACAGGCGTGCCGTAGTTAATATACAAGCGTAATTTGCCTTTAGGATCGTACACGTAGGCACCTGCAGAGTGGTCCATAGTGTAGCTATCAGGAGTAGGGCCGGGAACGCGCTGGTAGAACACCTTGAAGTCTTTGGCCATATTTTCTACTTCGTCTGGGCTACCAATCAACGCTTGAGCACTAGGGTCAAAGCTGTCTAAGTAAGCGCGCATGACTTCAGGGGTATCACGCTCTGGGTCTACGGTCACAAAGAGTATTTGTAGCTTGTCGAAGTCTTCACCCAGTTTTTCTTTGACTTCGGCCATTTCTACCATAGTGGTGGGGCAGACGTCAGGGCAGTGGGCAAACCCGAAAAATACGTATACAACTTTGCCTGCGTAGTCGGCAACGCTTTTGTAGTCGCCGTTTTCGTCAGGCATATTCCAGTCTTGGGCGTACTCTACTTGACTGAAATCCATGGCGTGAAAAGTAGGCTTGTCGTCAGAGCAAGCACTCAGCCACAACAAAGGTAAGCACAGCAGTAGGGTACGAATCCAAGGCATAACGCGCAACTTTTATAGCAAGTAGTGATCCAGCAGCAGGGCAAGGAAAATGCCGCTTAGATGCCAGAGAGACCAACGGAAGGTTCTTTTCGCCAAATCGTCGGAATAGTTTTTGTACAGTGCATAGCCGTAGGCACAAAAGATGCCGCTCAGCACAATGGCAGTGAGTAGGTACAGCCATGAACTCATGCCATAGAAAACAGGCAATAAGGTCGTGATAAAGAGCGCAATGGTGTAAAGGAATATGTGGCGCGCAGTATAGTCCATGCCGTGTGTAACAGGCAGCATAGGCAGGCCAGAGCGCTTGTAATCCTCAACTCTATACATCGCCAGCGCCCAGAAATGCGGCGGTGTCCAGACGAAGATAATCAAGAACAGGATGATGGCTTCCATATGCACTTCACCGCGTATGGCTGCCCAGCCTAAGAGGGGAGGCATCGCACCTGAGGCACCACCAATCACAATGTTTTGGGATGTCAGGGGCTTCAGAATAATGGTGTAGATAATGGAGTAGCCAACAAAGGTTGCCAGAGTCAGCCACATGGTGAGCATATTGGCATATGTCACCAGAATAAAGCAGCCCAGCGAACACAGAACGGCAGTGAACAGCAGTGCCTGGCGATCAGAGAGTTCGCCACGAGCAGTAGGACGCCACGCTGTACGTTTCATACGGGCGTCGATGGATTTCTCTACGAAGCAATTCACAACGGCGGCAGCCGACGCTACCAGCCAAATGCCAAAGCAAGACAGCAGAATTCGTACCCATTCAGCGCGGTCAGGCCAATGGGGAAGTGCCAGCATCATTCCGATGAAGGCGCAGAAAGCAATGAGTTGTACCACCTTAGGCTTGGTTAGTACCCAAAATTGGGACCAACGTGAAGCGGTGACGGCAGTGAGGGTCGCATGATTCATAGTGCGCTCCAGTAGCAGGAAGCATCCGGCCAGCCGTAGGGCCGGCCGGGTGCGAAGAGCGAACGGACTAATAGTTCAGGGCTGAACTTATCCGTTGATCATCATGTGGTAATGCATGCTCCAGATGATCCAGATCGACAATGCAATAACGATGAACAAAATAACTAAGGTGAAAACGAAACTGGCCAAATTCCAGCCGTTTTCAGACGAACGGTTCATGTGCAAGAAGAACACCAACTGAACGATTACCTGAATTACCGCAAAGGCAACCACGATCAACAACGTGGCTGGTTTGCTGAGAACAGGGTTCATCACCAAAGCAAAAGGAATAACAGTCAGAATCACGCACAGAACAAACCCAATGCCGTATGACTTGAAGCTGCCGTGGCTTTCTCCTGCGCGGCTTGTGGAGGAATGTGACATGTTAAAGAGCTCCAAACAGGTACACGACGGTGAACACGCAGATCCAAACCAGATCCAGGAAGTGCCAGAAAATGCTCAGGCACGACAGGCGTGTGATGTTGGTCGGTGTCAGGCCGCGTGTAGTCAGTTGATGGATAACCACAGCCATCCAGATCAAACCGGCAGTAACGTGAATACCGTGTGTGCCAACCAATGTGAAGAAGGCACTCCAGTATGCGCTACGGGTAGGACCAGCGCCTTCAGCAATCAGGTGCTGGAACTCGTAGAGCTCCATGCCAATAAAGGAAGCACCCAATAAAAAGGTTACGCATAACCAGCGCAGTGCGGCGGCTTTATCTTGGCGATGTACAGCCAGCATGACAAAGCCGTAAGTAATACTGGAGAACAGCAGAACAAAGGTCTCAACCAGCACGAAAGGCAGTGAGATCAGTTCCTTGCCGGTGGGGCCACCGGCAAACGCATTACTTAATACCGCATAAGAGGCGAACAACGTACCAAACAGCACGAGGTCGGACATGAGGTAAATCCACATGCCCAGGACTTTTGTGGAGCCCTGGTCGTGTGAGTGATCGTCTGCATGGGCGTGGTCGCCGTGTGCAGCCGAATGAGCGGATTGTTGAGTCATAGTCGACATGTTGCTATCAACCTTTCTGTGCAAGCGCAGCTTGATGATGCGCATTCTCTATACGTTCAATTTCATCGGGCTGGACGTAGTAGTCCACATCATCGTTGTAAGAACGAACGATGAAGGTGATGATAGTTGCCGCGAAACTGCCTGCAGCCAACCACCAAATGTGCCAGATAAGCGCGAAACACATCAACAGCAGGAACCCGTTAACAATCATCGGTACACCGGTGTTGCGTGGCATATGAATAGGTTCGTAATGCTTAGGAGGCGGTGGTAAACCACGCTCTTTAGCTTCATGGAACGCATCCAGACCATCAACCACAGGGGTAACAGCGAAGTTGTAGAACGCTGGTGGAGAAGCAGTTGCCCACTCCAATGTACGGCCATCCCATGGGTCGCCAGTAACATCCAGGTTTTTGTTGCGGTCGCGGAAGCTGACGTACAACTGCAGCAGCATAAAGCCAATACCTGCCAACACAAACAATGCACCTACAAAGGCTACGTATAGGTACGGTTGCCATGCAGGGTTGTCGTATTGGTTCAGCCTACGTGTCATGCCCATGAAGCCCAGCATGTACAGTGGCATGAACGCCAAGTAGAAGCCGATGACCCAGCACCAGAAGGAGTAACGACCCAGACGCTCATTGAGCTTGAAGCCGAACATTTTCGGGAACCAGAAGTAGAAACCAGCAAAGTAACCAAACAGCGCACCACCAATAATCGTGTTATGGAAGTGAGCGATCAGGAACAAGCTGTTGTGCAGAACAAAGTCAGCACCAGGAATAGCCAACAACACGCCTGTCATACCGCCGATAGTGAATGTCACCAAGAAAGCGATAGTCCACATCATAGGTACGGAGAACTCTACGCGGCCACGGTACATCGTGAACAGCCATGTAAAGATCTTCACCCCAGTTGGGACGGCGATAATCATGGTCATAATGCCGAAGAACGAGTTAACGCTGGCACCAGAGCCCATGGTGAAGAAGTGGTGTAGCCAAACCACGAAGGACAGCAGACCAATAGCAATGGTCGCACCTACCATGGATTTGTAGCCAAACAGTTTCTTACGTGCAAAGGTAGCGGTCACTTCGGAGAAGATACCGAAAGCTGGCAGCACCAAAATGTACACTTCAGGGTGACCCCATGCCCACACCAAGTTCACGTACATCATGGGGTTGCCGCCCAAGGTGTTGGTGTAGAAGTTGAAGTCAAGGTAACGGTCTAGTGTCAGAGCGCCCAGAGCTACAGTCAGAATTGGGAACGCCGCAATAATAATCGCGCATGTGACAAAAGAGGTCCATGTAAACACGGGCATTTTCATCAGGCTCATGCCTGGTGCGCGCATTTTCAGGATAGTTACAAACAGGTTAACCCCGGTCAGTAATGTACCTAGACCGGATGCCTGTAAGGCCCATATGTAGTAATCCACCCCCACTCCAGGGCTGTATTCAATCCCAGACAATGGTGGATAGGCTACCCAACCAGTTTGCGCAAATTCACCTACACCCAAGGACAACATAACCAGCACAGCGCCGACTACGAAAATCCAGAAGCTGAACGCGTTCAAGAATGGGTAAGCCATATCTCGAGCACCGATCTGCAGAGGCACTACTACGTTCATCAGACCCACAACAAATGGTGTAGCGACGAAGAAGATCATGATTACGCCGTGGGCGGTAAAGATCTGGTCGTAGTGCTCAGGGGGCAGGAAGCCTTCACTACCGGGGCCGGCAGCGGCTAACTGTGCACGCATCATCAGCGCATCGGCAAAACCGCGCACCAGCATGACGATAGCAACCACGATATACATGATACCGATGCGTTTGTGGTCTACAGTCGTGAACCAGTCACGCCAGAGTACGCCCCACTGCTTAAAGTAGGTGATCGCACCTAGTAGGGCGACACCGCCCAACACGATACCGATCAGGGTCACCACGACGATGGGTTCGTGCAGGGGTATGGCGTCCCATGTCAGTTTTCCAAACATGACCTTTACTCCTTGGTTGTATTGGATGGCTCGGCATCCAATGCCGGCGCCGGTGTGGTGTTAGCACCTACACCAATGAACTGGTCTATTACTTTCTTAAACAGTTGAGGTTCAACTGAGCCGAAGTAAGTAATAGGGTAGTAATGACGAGTAGGCTGAGCTAATTGTGCAAAACTGGTCATGTCCAGTGTTTTGTCGGACTCATGTACTTCGTCTACCCATGCATCAAACTCAGCATCCGTCAAAGCGGTTGCCATGAAGTGCATTTGGGAGAAACCGTTACCACTGTAGTTGCCAGACATGCCGCGGAATTCGCCAGTCTCGTCAGCAATCAGGTGCAATTGTGTGCGCATACCCGCCATGGCATAAATCTGACCACCCAACTGAGGGATGAAGAAAGTATTCATGGTGGAGTTAGAAGTGATGCTGAATGCCAAGGGGCGATTCGCAGGGAACTTCAACTGGTTAACGGTAGCAATGCCTTGGTCTGGGTAAACAAAGACCCATTTCCAGTCGGTAGCAATGACTTCCACGTTTAGTGGTGCTACATCAGACTCTAGAGGCTTGTAAGGATCCAATTCGTGGGTGGATTTCCACACAATGAATGCCAGAATGCAAACAATGATGAAGGGAATCCCCCAAACCACAACTTCAATTTTTGTGGAATGAGTCCAGTTTGGTGTGTATTTCGCTTTGTGATTAGATGCCCGGAAACGCCATGCAAAGACAATTGACATGACGATGGCGGGGATCACCACGATAAGCATGAGCGCGACGCAAATAATAATGAGGTCGCGTTGGGCAATGCCTACAGCTCCTTTAGAGTTGAACAGCACCCAGTCGCATCCGCTAAGACCCAGAAGCATAAAAGCCATGAGTGCATAACGGGTACGGTTCCAGCAAGTTTTCATCATGCCTAGACCTTGTGTAATGGTTTTTCCAAGAAGATGAGCGTGTATTGACGCAACAACAGGGACGTTGCACTTACTCTTGGTATGATGGCTATGTAAGAAGAAGAGTCAGCACCATACAAGTGTAAAGAATGTTCCATGCAAGTTCGCTATTGTATGGTAATTTTATGGGGTTTTGTATAGAGGAGGTGACTTTCCGTTATGGAAGTGCCAACCACAATCCGTAAATTAAAAAAACCAAACTCCTCTTGGGTCAGGCCTTTCCAAGACGGAGAAGGATCCCTTTATCAACAGATTTCCAACCAAATCATCAATGCAGTGCAGGATGGCGTATTGCGCCCAGGGGACCGTTTGCCGCCTCAGCGAGAGCTGGCGCAAGCGATGGGTGTAGATCTTACAACGGTTACACGAGCGTATGCAGAGGTGCGCGCGGCCGGTTTAATGGATGCCTACGGAGCAGGGGGCTCCTATATTTCCTGTACGCACGCTGAGGATCACGGGACCGTGGACCTCAGCATGAATACGCCTCCTTTATTGGGCAGTGCGTTGTTTAGTCGCATGATGTTGTCAGCCATGAGCCATGTGCAAAAGCTTATGTCTAATGCTGATTTCATGAGTTACCGCATTGGTGCGGGCCTAAGCCAAGATCGCCAAGCGGCGGCGGCATGGCTAAAACCTATGCTGAGTAACGTGGATGGTGATCGTATTGTGATTTGCTCAGGGGCTCAAGCCGCACTGAGCGCATTGTTATTGGCGCGTACCCAACCCAATGATGTGGTGGTGGTAGACAGTTTGACGCATCCCGGCTTCTTGGCCGCTATACGTGTATTACAGCGCAGAGTGGTCACGGTGCCTGCCGATGCGGATGGTATGTTGCCGGATGAGCTAGAAAAAGTATGCCGGGAGAACAAACCTTCCCTACTGTATTTAGTCCCTACCATTCATAACCCTACTACAGCGACCATGCCGCAATCGCGGCGTGAGGCTATCTATAACGTGATCATGCGCCATGACGTGGCGGTGATTGAAGACGACCCCTATTGGTTATTGGCGGGCGATGCGGCACCACCTATTGCGGCGTTGGGGCTGTCGTCTACATCGGGGCCGCCGGTGTTTTATGTCTCCACGTTGTCCAAGTGTTTGGCGCCTGGGCTGCGTACTGCATACTTAGTAGTGCCACCCTCAGAGCCTATAGAGCCCATTTTGGATGCGTTGCGTTCATTGAGCTTGATGCCTGCGCAAACCATGGTGTCTAGTGTCACGCACTGGATTCAAGAAGGAGCAGCGCAAGAGTGGATGCGCCAAATACGCCAAGATGCAGGCCAGCGACAGAAAATTGCTGCTCGTATTTTGCCAGGTACACCCATTGCTCACCCCTACGGTCTGCACCTGTGGTTAGAGCTATCGCCTAAGTTGGATCAATATAGGCTGATACAAACGGCACAAGAGCAAGGTTTGGGTGTGACCAGCTCGGATGTGTTTTGTCCTTATGAGTCGTCACCAGGAGCTATACGTATCGCTTTAGGTGGAGCGCCAGATCATGCGCGTTTGCAAGTAGCCCTAGAGAAATTGGCAGATATATTGCTATCTGCTGACAAACCGCAGCGAATTGCAGCTATCGTGTAGTCATTTTCGTCCTACATGTTTTTTGTAAATGCATACAAGAATGTCTTGTATGCAGTAAAATAAAAGGCATGTAGGGTTTAAAAAATGGATGAAGTATGTCGTCTCAGCAAGGCCAAGGGCCAAGACGTTCGCGTTTGCACTTTCACATCATTATGGCGGGAAGTGGTCTTTTTATTATTGCGATGTTGGCCGTCTTGGCCTATGTCATGTCTAGGCCACAAACGCCGGCAGTGCAGGCAGCTGAGCAGCAGGCCATACTGAAATGCCGCGAGCGTAGCGTAGACCCTAGCCGTTCCTTGATTGCGCAACAGGAACTGGCGAAGTCCTGCCAAGAAATGACTAAGCAATATGTACGTAAATTTGGGCAGCAGCCGTAAGTAGTGGGTTGGAGTCAGAATGAAAACAACGCCATCGTCTACGGCTGAGCGCCCCAGCTTCGTGCGTCGCAATGCCTTACGTATCTTTGTGAGCGTGTGCTTACTGATTTTGTTTGGTATGGGGGCCGCATTGTGGCGGTACTTCGGAATCAGTGGCTTAAGTTCGTATTCCGAGCAAGCCATCGTGTTTGAAGACACGGCATTGCAACTGCCTATTGAGCTTGCTGGTGCAACAGGGCGTATTCGGATGGTGCATTTCTGGGACCCAGAGTGTACCTATTGCAATAGAGAAACCGGTGCGCACTTGAGCTATTTGATTAGCATGTATAAGCGCTCCAACATCGATTTCTATAGCGTGCAAAAGCCCGGATCTACCGGCGAGTTACCAACGTTTTTGCAAGGTAAGCTCAAGCCGCTGGATTACATTCCTGGTATGGAAAACATTCCGGCCAGCCCTGCAGTAGGCATTTGGGATGAATCTGGGCGCTTGGTATATGCCGGGCCGTATAGCTTGGGTATGGTGTGTACATCGGCCAATAGTTTTGTAGAGCCTATATTAGATAGGTTGGTCGCTGGTGAAACCGTGAACCAACGCGCAGGCTTTTTGGCAGTGGGCTGTTATTGCCCGTGGACTGAACCTGCCAAGCCTTAATTAACGTACGCTAAAGTTCGCAAATAGCCCTGATAAATGTTCTAGTGTGTTGGGGGCTGGAAAGTGTGACTGGCTGACTTGGTTCAGCGTCTGATGATTACAGCCCTCACTACGGAAACGCTGCAAACTCAAGGCAGACACGCCTAGCGATGCCAGTTCATCTGCCATCTCGCACAACTGCTCATCACTATGCAAACTGGCATGTATGGTGGTGCGGCACTCGTAACTGACCCCACTTTTGAGCAAAATCTCCAAGCTACGTTTAGCGGGTTCACCGCTGCGAGGTAGTGTGGTGATGGCTGGATAGTCTGCAAAACGAGTTTTGATGTCCAAGCCTACCCAATCCACCAAGGGCAACACACCCTGCAATGCGTCAGGGTAGGCGCCGCCAGTGTGTAAGCCTATTTTGAAACCACGCTCACGCACTTGTGCCATCGCTACGGGTAATACAGGGTCAAGCAGGGCTTCGCCACCGCTAAATACCACGGCATCCAACAAACCTTGGCGTGTGTCTAGCCATGCCAAGACCTTATCCCACTCCACAGGGCTTTTGGCAGTACGTTCTAGTAAATGCGGGTTATGACAATAATGACAGCGCCACGGGCAGCCTTGGATAAAGATCACCGCTGCCAATTGGCCTGGGTAGTCGGCGGCGCTGAAGGGCGTGAGCCCTCCTATTTTTATCTTGCGCCCAGGTCGTATGGGCCAAGGCGTAACCGTGGCTGTGGTCATCGTGATTAGGCTCGTTTGCGTAGAGATTCAGCTTTCTGCTGTGGATGCTCGGCAAAGTGCAGGCGCTCGTGAAACTCCCCTTGCTTGCCAATATTGAAGGAGGACACCGGGCGGTGATAGCCCATTACCCGCGTCCATACTTCGCACGCTTGTCGGTCTTCGTTACGTAACACAGGATGTTGGTTAGTAGTCATTGTCAGAACTCCAATAGCTTAATGGTGAGTGGTGTGTTGCTGGGCGAACAGTTCGTCATCGCATTTGGGGCAGAACTCATGCCGCCCAGACAGGTAACCATGCTTAGGGCAAATGGAAAAGGTAGGGGTGATGGTGATGTAAGGTAGGCGGAAGTTTTCCAAACTACGTTTAACCAGCGTGCGGCAGGCATCCACCGATGAAACCGCTTCGTTCATATACAGGTGCAGCACGGTGCCGCCGGTGTACTTACATTGCAAGTTGTCTTGGTGCAGCAAGGCCTCAAAGGGATCATCACTAAAACCAACGGGTAATTGCGACGAGTTGGTGTAGTAAGGCATGTCTGCTGTGCCAGCTTGCAGAATGTCGGCATAGAGTTTTTTGTCTTCTTTGGCAAAACGGTACGTGGTACCTTCGGCTGGGGTGGCTTCTAGGTTGTACAAGTGGCCAGTTTCTTCTTGGAATGCCACCATGCGCTCACGTACGTGATCTAACAAACGCAGTGCAAAATCGTGCCCCCATGGGGTGGTGATATCGTGCTTATCTAGTGTGAAGTTACGGATCATCTCGTTAATGCCGTTCACGCCCAAGGTGGAAAAGTGATTACGCAGCGTGCCTAAATACCGTTTGGTGTAAGGGAATAGCCCGTCATCCATATGTTGCTGTATGACCTGACGTTTGATTTCCAGACTTGTTTTACCCAGTTCTAACAGCGCATCTAAACGATTGAAAAGAGCCTGTTCATCACCCGCGTACACATAGCCTAAACGGGCGCAATTAATGGTGACTACACCTACCGAACCCGTTTGTTCGGCTGAACCAAATAATCCATTGCCACGTTTTAGTAGTTCACGCAGATCCAACTGCAACCGGCAACACATGGAGCGCACCATATTGGGTTCTAGTTCTGAATTGAGGAAGTTCTGAAAATAAGGCAGTCCGTAGCGCGCAGTCATGGCAAACAGGCGATCCGCATTGTCGCTGTGCCAATCAAAGTCTTTGGTGATGTTGTAGGTGGGGATGGGGAACGTGAACACGCGGCCTTTGGCATCACCTTGGGTCATGATTTCCATATAGGCGCGGTTGATCATGTCCATTTCGGCTTGCAGATCACCGTAATTAAACGGCATTTCCGTTCCGCCAATCACAGGCGTTTGGTCGCGTAGGTCTTCGGGGCATACCCAATCGAACGTGAGATTGGTAAAGGGAGTTTGCGTCCCCCAACGTGATGGCACGTTGAGGTTGTAGATGAGCTCTTGTATGCACTGCTTTACCTCGTCATAAGGCAAAGCGTCTTTGCGTATGAACGGTGCCATGTAGGTGTCAAAAGAGCTAAAGGCCTGAGCGCCAGCCCATTCATTTTGCAACGTACCCAAGAAGTTCACAATTTGGCCCACAGCACTAGATAAGTGTTTGGGTGGTGCAGACTCTACTTTTCCCGGTACGCCATTGAGTCCCTCATGCAGCAAAGTACGCAGTGACCAGCCCGCACAATAACCAGAAAACACATCCAAGTCGTGTATGTGCAGATCGGCATTGCGGTGAGCCTGACCCACTTCTTGTGGATAAATATGGCTTAGCCAATAATTGGCGACTACCTTGCCTGCGACATTGAGGATTAGTCCTCCCAGTGAGTACCCTTGGTTAGCGTTGGCATTGATACGCCAGTCACGCCTGTGTAGGTATTCCTCCATGGTGTTGCCTACCTCTACAACAGGGGCTAGTGAGGGGTGATGGCCATCATCCAGCGCGTGACCAGGTAGCAGTGTCATAAGGCTCTCCATCTACATATTGTGTTTAAAAGTATTTTTGAAACTATATATAGTGGTTTAGAGCATAGGTGCTAGCGTGATAACAAACCTTGATCTGGATTAAAAACTTGTGGGATTGTGTTTTGTACAGAGGGCGTGAGTAGGGGGATAGGTACGCTCTTTGGGCTCAGTGGTGTGGGAGTCTGACGGTGGCATTCATCGCACGCGCTGGGAACTGCAGGAATACTTTTTGTGATTTGTACACCAAATCAAAAAAGTTTCCTCTCCGTCCCCCGGGTGTTCTGAATGTGGAGAGGTTTACAGCCCTTTATTGTGTGGAGCTTTACTCAAGACTCGTAGCGGCAAGATCTACGTCCTTATCTTGTATGCCTACCTTTGCTAAAACAGGATTGGTACTAAGCAAAGAGTGATGAAACAAACCCTCCCCATTTATCTGCCACAGAAGTAGTAATGTCTAACAGCTACCGTCAATGCAAAAAACGTTGCAAGCGATGAAGGAAAGGCGGAGGGAAGTGTTTTTTTATTTGGTGTACAAATTAAAAAATACTTTCGCAGCCGTAGGCTACGGCAGGCAGTGATTGATCCGTGGGTTTTGACACTCTAGGTATGCAAAGCACACGTCACCAGTTAAATCATGAAAGCTGCATTCATTGCCCATGTTAGAGGACTACGGCAATACAAACAGGGGAGAGTTATCACCCACCCCTGAGTGCTATTTAGCCGTTAACCGAATTACGCAGTGTTTTGCCTGCTTGCCAATCCAGTAAGTTATCCACAGCCAAATCCACCATGCCCAAACGAGTACGTTTGGTGGCGCTGCCTATGTGGGGGGTCAGTACGGCATTGGGGGCGTTGAGTAGTTCTTTGGCAATGTTGGGTTCGTTTTCAAATACATCTATGCCTGCAGCTCCAAGTTTGCCACTTTGCAGCGCATGGGCTAACGCAACATCGTCCACCACACCGCCACGAGCAATGTTGACCAACACCGCTGTAGGTTTCATCAGTGCTAGTTCGTTTGCGCCGATAAGATGATGTGTAGCAGGGGAGTACGGCACGACCAAAATCACATGATCTGCTTCTTTCAGCAGGGTGTCTTTCTCTACCCAAGTCACGCCGGGGGTTTCATCCGCAGGTAGGGCTGTACGGTTGTGATACAGCACACGCATACCAAAACCTATGGCGCGACGGGCAACTGCACCACCTATACGTCCCATGCCGATGATGCCCAATGTACTACCTTGAATATCCACACCTAGCCAGCCATCTAAGGCCATGGATTTCCACTGACCATCGCGTAACCAGCGTTCAGATTCGCTGATGCGACGGGCTGCTGCAAACATCAATGCCCACGCTAAGTCGGCCGTGGTTTCAGTTAATACATCCGGTGTGTTACTGACAGGAATGCCACGGGCGGTAGCGGCGGCTACATCAATGTTGTTATAGCCTACGCCTATGTTGGCGATGACTTTTAGGTTGGGGAGTTGATCCAATATGGAAGCATCTACACGGCTACTAGCAGAAACCAGTAAAGCCTCTGAGTCCTTAGCCCAGGCAACCAATTGCTCACCTTGCAACGCGTTGTCACCTTGGTGGGCGTGTACAGAAAAACCAGCCGCTTCCAGTTTGGCCAGTGACTCAGGAAAAACGCGTGCGCATACAGCAACACGGGGAGAAGAAACACTCATAAGGGCTCCAACAAGCAATTAGCCTAAATAGCGAGGTAAATACAGCGACAGTACAGGGAAGGCGATCAGGATGGCCAAACGGATGATGTCCGCAAACACAAAAGGCATCACACCACGGTACATAGTCGCTAAGGGAACCTCGGGTAATAGGCTGCGTAAAACGATGACGTTCATCCCGAAAGGGGGCGTGATAAAGCTGATTTCGGTGACTACCACCACGATAATGCCAAACCAAATCAGATCAAAACCTAGATACTGCACCAAAGGGTAGAACACCGGTACGGTCAGCAAAATCATGGACATGCTTTCCAGTACAGCACCCAGCACAATATAAAGTAGGCTGATCAGAATAATGACGGTGTAAGGGCTAAGGTCAAACTGCATGACCATAGCTTTTAGGTCGTCAGGCAATGAGGTGAAGTTGATGAAATTGGCGAATAGCAATGCGCCAATAATCACCATAAACAACATACCAGTGGTTTGGGTGGATTCTATTAATACTTCGGACAGGCTGCGCCATGTTAAGGTGCCGCGTAGTAGTGAGAACAGCATGGCTCCGAAAGCGCCAATACCAGCGGCTTCGGTAGAGGTGAAGATACCGCCATAAATGCCGCCCATCACAATGCCGAATAGTACCAGCAAGCCCCATACTTTTTTGATGGCTTGCCAGCGTGCAGGCCACCCTTGGCGTTCGCCTGCTGCGGGGCCAGCATTAGGGTTGCGCCATGTCACCCAGGCCGATGCCAGCAGATACAGCAAGATGGCTAAGGCACCGGGAATCAAGCCTGCTGCAAACATTTTGCCAATGCTTTGCTCGGTCAAAATGCAGTACACCACCATCACAATGGAAGGTGGCAGCAAAATCCCCAACGTACCGCCCGCTGCAATAGAGCCGGTGGCCAGAGCGGGGTCATAACCAAAGCGGCGCATTTCTGGGTAGGCCACTTTGGACATGGTAGCTGCCGTTGCTAAGCTAGAACCACACACAGCACTAAACCCACCACAGGCCAAAATGGTAGAGAGCGACAACCCGCCGCGTCGGTGGCCTAAAAAGGCGTGCGCCGCGTTATACAGCTCTTTGGAAAGTCTGGCCTGAGTGATGAAGTTGCCCATCAAAATGAACAACGGCAACACAGACAAGGTGTATTGGAAACCGCTTTCATACACCATGGAACCCGCCATCGCATAGGCGGAAGACCAGTTACGTATCAGTGCGGTACCCACCAAACCTACCAGTGCCATGGCAAACGCCACGGGTACTTGCAGCATGATGAGGGCAAGCATGGCGGCAAAGCCTAACAGCGCTTCAGTCATGATGGGGCCCTTGGGTAATGGAGTGTAGAAGTTGCAGCAGGTGATACAGTGTTGTCACGCTTAGCATCACCGCCATGAAGTACGCGATAGGGGCAATGGGCAACAGCAATACCGCTGTTTTGTCACCGTAATCGGCGATCTCAGCAGCTTTGCCCCAGCTCACAACGGCGAGCAAACCTATGATGCCTAACGAAATCAGGTCACCCAGAATGCGTTGCAGCCAGCGAGTGCGCCCATGTAGCGCCATGGCCATCAAATCAACCGTGATATGGCCTTTGGAGGCTGATGATAGGGCGATGCCTGAGAAGATCACGCCCACCATCAGCAGTTCGGTGAGTTCTACCGAGCCAATCACCGGGAAATTGAAGAAATAGCGTCCCGCCACGTCCAGCATGGTGAGGCACATCATCAGAAAGAGTGTCACTTCGGCGATGCGTCGCATGACGCATAGCACAGGACGAAGCAGAGCATTCATCATGATTTCCTGATTGAGTCGCAGGGATTAAGGGCGGCTGTCTATTTCCGCATCCAGCTGTTGCAGTTGCTCGCGGAACTCGGCAAGTACTGCTGGGCCATCAATGTTCTTGGCCGCTGCGGCGTCTAACCAGGCTTGTTCAAAGCGTTGCGTGCGCTCGCGTACAGCGGCGACCAGCGCTTCGTCAGCATCGATGATTTCTACGCCTTTTTCTTGACCCGCTTTCAATGAGCCAGCATCTGCACCACCCCATGCCGCACCCGCCATGCGTGCCGCATACTCACCGCTGAGCCTATCCAGAATTTCACGGTCTTGTGGGTCTAGGTTGTCGTAGGCATTTTGGTTCATGATCAGGCCGTGTGAATCGCCATACAGCCCACCGGGGAAGCGAGTGATGTAACGCACCACGTCGTCTAGCTTGAAGGCTGCTAAAGATTCGCCGGGGAAGAACAAGCCATCTACTACACCGGTGCTCAGCAGCTCATAGGAATCGGGAGCGGGTTTGACCACAGGGTTCACATTTAGCGCTTGGGCGACGTCAGCCGCCATACCGCCACCTACGCGTATTTTTAGGCCGTCAAAATCTTCAATGGTGCGGATGGGTTTGCTACCGGTCATCACTAAGCCCGGGCCGTGGCCATACATGCTGAGTAGTTTGACGCCACGGTGTTCACCAGCGTCTTTCAGGTATTGGTCATAAATGCGCCATGCCGCAACGGAGCGGGCTTCACCGTGGTCACCCGTTAAAGGCAACGAAGCCAGCTTGGTCAGCTCAAAGCGACCGGGGTAGTAAGCGTGCGAGATAAAGGTGATGTCTACCAGACCATTACGAGCAGCATCGTAGTGGCCTGCAGGGTTGGTGACTGGTTTGGGGAGCAGACGAGGTTTGATGCGGCCTTCGGTTTGCTCTTCGATTTCGGCTAACCACGGCACGATAAAGCCTGCCACCAGCGAGTGGGTAGGCGGCAGCCAGACAGATACGGTTAATTCGGTGGGGGCGGCATGCGCAACCTGAGCGCTGCTTAGCGAGAGTGCCAAGCCTGAGCAGTACAGAAGTTTTTTACAGAGTTTCAGCATAATAAGTCTCCTTGTGGTCTCTATGTTTTATATGTATCAAGCTGATGGGGTGGTAAGCAGGGCTCTGTGTATCAAGTTTTCAATGTTGTGGTCATGGGTGAAACCAAGCTGATTAGCGAGGGTGGTGTCCAAGGTGGGCCAGCGGCCAAATTGGGCTTCTATGTCGGCGTTAGGTTGCCAGCTCACCAAGTTGTTGCGATCAGTGCCATAACGTTGTGCTAACCCTTGCACCAACTCACCAGTCAGTACGCGTAGCGCAGGTAAGGTCACCACTCTGCTGGGAGGCCATGCTGTGGCAGGGGAGGTGGCTGCATGCACCAGTTGCTCCAAACAGCAGGGTAAGGAGATCAACCAGTTCGAGGCATCCGCAGACACAGGGCAGGTATAGGCCGTGCCAGCCGCCATGTGCTGTACAACGTCGCTGGAAAAGCTGGATAGGGCCGCAATGGCTTGTAGGGGTCTGGCGATAATGCCGGGCAAGCGCACCGAACGACCATCTATATGGCCAAGACGGCTGTAATCAGCAATCAGTAGCTCAACCATGCGCTTATGTGTGCCATAGCTTAAGGTGGGCTGTATGGGGGTTTGGTCATCAATGTGGCTAGGCAGTGGAGTGCCAAACACGCCTATAGAGCTGGTGAATACCACCGTGGCTTTACGTGCTTGATGACGTAGGTCTTCCAGCAAGGCCATCGAGGCCTGTAAATTCACTTCCAAACTTAAACGCAGGTTTTCTTCGGCGCGTTTGCTGGTGATGCCAGCCAGATGAAAGACGTAATCAGCGGGTTCAGCCAATACTTGTTCGCGTACTGTGGCTTGGCAGAAGTCACCCTCTACATCGTGTAGAAGTGCGGGGGCTTGCTCTATGGGTTGTAGGGCCAGATCAGTACGGCTTAAACGTGTGATGGGCTGGCCTGCAAAATGGCTTTGTGTGCATAGCCAACGGGTAAGCGCATGGCCTATATAACCGGCTGCACCGGTGATAACTATGTGCATGAGGTGTGCTCCGGTGTGGTGCATAAGCCTGCTTGCTGCAAAATCACGAGAAACTTCAACCCTTGCTCAAATTTAGCAGCGGGTTTGTATTCGCACCCTATGCTGCCTAGGTAGTGTGTGTTCAACAGGTAGAGCAGGGCTTGCAGCATTTCTGGATGCTGTTGCAGGTTAGGCTCATGGCGTTGAGCCGGATCAGCAATTTGTACATGCGACACCACCTCGCGGCATGACTGCAGGGTTTCAAGCAGCGGTAAGCCTTCGACTAAGCTGTGATAGAAGTCGAATTGCAGCTTTAGTTGCGGGGAGTTCATCGCCTGCACGATGGTCAGTACATCAGCGGGGTTCCAGTAGGCATAGCCAGGTAAATCACGACGGTTGAGTGCCTCCAGTTGCAAGGTGATGCCGGTGCCAGCCGCTTGGTTTAGGGCATAACACAGGTTTTCTTGTAACGTGTCTTGCCAGTGTTGGGCTTCAAGATGCTGGGTAATGCCAGCCATGACGTGGATAGCGGGTACGCCTAGGCTGTGAGCGGTGTGCAAGGCGCGATCAAAATCGGCTTTGAAACGTTCTTTGGCCTCGGGTAGCGCTGCCAGCCCGAAGTGGTCGGCATCAATGGGCGTATTAATCAACAGAGGTTGTAGCCCGTGGTCTTCTAAGGGCAGTAAGTATTCTTGCGGGTGTAAATCGTAGGGAAACAGCATTTCCACATAGCTAAAGCCTTGGGCGGCAACGCGTGCGCAGCGTTCCGCAAAGCTCACATGTTCTGGAAATAACAGGCTGAGATTGGCAGCAAAACGCATGGTAGCTGACTCCTGTGGCTACGCTTGCGCCTGAAATGCAGGCAAGCTGTCAGGGTGGCTCAGGCAAACCAGCGCTGAAATCTCAGCGGCTCCTAACCCTAAGGCACTGGCTAGTCGCAGGTTTTGCTGCACGGTAGCCGCTAACGCGGTAGGGGTACGGGTTTGCTTGGCTAACTCCACAGCGCTGTCTATGTCTTTCAGCATGGTGTCTAAGGCACCCACACTATGGTGTTGTGCTTGCAGCATGCGGGGCGTAAATAAGGGCAGCAATTTGGAGTCGGCCCAGCCACCTTGTAGCGCTTCGGGTAGTTTGGCAGCATCCATACCAGCAGCGCGGGCTAAGCTTAAGGCTTCGGCGATGGCGTTTAGTGTCGCGGCCACAATGGTTTGGTTGCACAGTTTGGCCGTTTGCCCGGTGCCAGAATCACCCATGTGGGTGATGCGAGCGGCATAGGCCAAGATAGCGGGTGATGCCTGCTGTAACGCTGTTGCCTCACCGCCTACCATCACGGTTAATGTGCCTTGCTCGGTGCCTGCCACACCGCCTGATACGGGGGCGTCTAGCCAGTTAGCCTGACACTGTTGTTGTAGCTGTTTCGCCAGTTGTTGAGTGATGGCTGGGGCGATGCTGGAATGGTCTACCACCCATGACAGGGCAGGGGCGTGGGCTACGCCATGTTCACCAAAGACCACCTCCTGTACTGCAGCGGCGTCCAGCAAACACAGTAAGACGCCGTCTACACCTGTAGCAGCCTCTTGAGGTGTACTACATGCCGTAGCACCTAGCGCAACCATTGCCTGGGCTTTAGCCGGGGAGCGATTCCACACATTTACCTGATGACCTGCGGCGAGTAACCGCTTTACCATGGCTGTGCCCATTAAGCCTAAACCGCAGAAAGCGAGTTTCATTCTTCGCCCTCCGCTGGGTCATAAGGCCAATCCAGATTGCCAGAGTGTGTGGTGGCCCCTTCGTTGGCCGGGCCTACCAATTTGGCATATTTTTCCAGCACGCCCGCTAAGGGGGCACGATCTAGAGCGGGCTTGTTGGCGCGACGAAAAGCGAGTTCTTCATCGCTGATCTGCAGGTTTAGGCTGCGGGTAGCGGCATCAATGTGAATGGTGTCGCCGTTTTGAATTAAGCCTATGGCACCACCCATAGCGGCTTCGGGGCTGGCGTAACCAATACACATGCCACGGGTAGCGCCCGAGAAACGGCCGTCTGTGAGTAAGGCTACTTTTTCGCCTTTGCCTTGGCCGTAGATAGCGGCCGTCACGCTCAACATCTCACGCATGCCGGGGCCGCCCATAGGGCCTTCGTTACGTATCACCAGCACATCGCCATCTTGGTAGGCTTGCGTGGAGACCGCTTTCATACAGGATTCTTCGTTTTCAAAAACGCGGGCGGTACCCGTGAACTGTAGCGATTTCAGGCCTGCAATTTTTAGCAGCGCGCCATCGGGGCACAGATTGCCTTTGAGTACGACCACGCCACCAGTGGGGTGCAATGCCTGTGAACAAGGAAAGACGATTTTATTATCAGGGTCGGGGAAGTGTTCCAGTGCTTCAGCCAGTGTGTTGCCCTCTATAGTGAGGGTGTCGCCGTGTAAAAAACCGCCTTGTAACAAGGATTTCAGCACTACTGGTGTGCCGCCGATGCGATCCAGATCACGCGCTAGATACAGGCCACCGGGCTGCAGGTTAGCAATGAGTGGCGTGCGTTCAAACACACGGCCTACATCTTCTAGCGTGAAGCGAATACCGGCTTCGTTGGCAATGGCAGGGATGTGTAGGGCTGCGTTGGTAGAGCCACCAGTCGCGGCGACGACAGCACAGGCATTTTCCAAACTTTTTCTAGTGACTAAATCGCGAGGTAGTGGGCCGCCAGTGGACAAGATAGACATCACTTGTCGGCCAGCACGGCGTGCTAAAGCCAAGCGACTGCTGTACACCGCGGGTGTCATGGAAGAGCCTAGCAATGACAGGCCCAAGGTTTCGCCTACCATCGCCATGGTGTTGGCGGTAAATTGGCCCGGACAGGCACCGGCGGTAGGCGATGAGCTGCATTCAATGCCGCGTAACTGGTCCAAGCTAATGGTGCCACTTTGGTAACGGCCTACTGCTTCGATAGTGGTCAAAATGGTGCTGTCTTGGCCGGTGTCGGCATCAAAGCCGGGCAGCATCGAACCGCCATACACAAATACCGACGGCACATTGGTACGCACCATGCCCATCATGATGCCGGGCAAGGTTTTATCGCATCCCGCAAAGCCCACTAAACCATCGTAGGCATGGCCTCGCACCATCAGTTCTACGCTGTCGGCGATAGTCTCGCGCGACACTAAGCTCATGCGCATACCGGCATGATTCATCGACGTACCATCAGATACCGAAATGGTAGAAAAACTGATGGGTACACCGCCACCTTCGGCCACACCTAAACGGGCGTGGTCAGCTTGCGGGGCTAAAGACATAGAACAGGGCGTGTTGTCGCCTGTGGTGCTCACAATGCCGACAAAAGATTGCTCCAGCGAATGGTCGTCCATCCCAGTGGCGCGTAAGAAAGCACGGTGTGGCGCGCGGGTGGGGCCGCTGGTCACGACGCGGGAACGGTGTTTGTGCAACATGGAATGTCTCCTCCGATGAGGCTTAGGCTGTAGGTTGTTGTAATTGCAGCAACTGTTCAAAAGGCCAACTGATGTCGGCTTGCAAGGCTTCTTGGGCGGCCTTGGCGTCTTTGTTGCGCAGTGCGTTCACGATAGTTTCGTGATGATCATCGATAGGGGTGCGCTCAGGCCCGCAGTGCTCTCGCACTTCACGTAGGTAGGGCCCAGATTGCAGCCATAGGCTTTCAATCATGCCCAACATGACGGGTGATTGCGCATAGCGATAAATGCAGAAGTGGAACTGCCTATTTAGCTCCAAGCTGGTGGTCATGCCATCAGGCTGGCTACGGCTATGGTGTATATCTTTGGCGAGTTGGGTGAGCAGTGCTAAGTCTGCTTCGCTGACATTGCCAGTGGCCCATTGTGTGACAGCGCCTTCAATTAGCACACGTGAGCGGCGTAAATCTTCGAGGCGCTCAAGCGTAATCAGCGGCACACGCGAAGAACGGCTGCGCATGGGTTCCAGTGCTTGTTGAGCCACCAGTCGGCGTAAGGCCTCGCGCACGGGCATGGTGCTGGTATCTAAATTGTCGGCCAACTCTTGTATGCCCAATACCTGCCCCGCGCGGTATACACCATGCATGATGCGGTTGCGCAGCACCTGATACACCGCGTCGTGAACAGAAGTGCGAACAATAGGCCCTGTTGTGCCGGGAAGATGTGCGTCCATATGTACCCACAAAAAAGAATGTGATTTTTGATCTTTGATCAAAGATATAGGGAGACAAAAAAAACCAACACCCGGGATTTCCCTTGATGTTGGTTTTGATGGGGTGCTGTTAAGGCGTTACGCGGCAGGATCGCTTTGCTTGTTTACGTATAGTGTTTGTGTAGGGTAAGCAAAATCGGCACCGTGTTTTTGTACGATATCGATGATCTTCAGATACACATCTTGTTGTATGCCCAACCATTCTGCCCAAGCGGTAGTTTTGGTGAAACAGTAAATCATGATGTTTAACGACGAATCAGCAAAGGCATCGAAATACACCAAAATGGTTTGCGTTTGGTCTATGTCGGTATTGCTTTTTAAATAGGCGTTAATGTCATCCACAATGACGCGAATTTTGCTGGAGTCTTCGTAGCGTAGACCAATTTGCGTATTGATACGGCGATTTGTCATGCGCCCAGGGTTTTGCACGCTAATAGACGAAAACAGTGAATTCGGTACATACAAGGGGCGGTTATCAAAGGTTTTGATTTTGGTGATACGCCAGCCAATTTCTAACACCGTACCTTCGATATTGCGATCAGGCGAGCTAATCCAGTCCCCAATATTGAAGGGCCTATCGTAGTACAGCATGACGCCCGAGAAGAAGTTGCTCAGAATATCTTTACCGGCCATACCGATGGCAATACCACCAATACCCCCGAAGGCCATCAAGCCCGACAAACTTAGCCCGAAGTGCTCCCCAAACATCAACAGCAGCACCACAAACACAGCAATCTTTAGCATTCGGGCAATGACGCGTGTAGAGGTAGGGTCACTACCTTTGCTGATTTGGTGTTTCTCAAAGAGCGTAATCAGCAGTGATATTTGCCGCAAAACAATCAGGGCGATCACCAAAACGGTGAGAAAGTCGACGACACCAGAGCTGGCTGCACGCAGCTTATAGTCAATGATGGCGTATTCAGCGTACTGGTTTACCGTTAAAGCAAGCGAACACAAGAATGCGCTTTGTATAACGTGAAAGGTGATTTTTCGTGTGAGGCTTTGTTTGCGGCGCAATCGCACATCAGCCCAGAACGCACCGGCTAAGCAAAAGATAGCGATACCAAGACCAACAGAGTACTTAATGAGTAAGTCACTGGATACGGGAAGTAAGTCTTCTGGCATGAGCTGCGTATAACCCAAAATAAAAAAAGGAGAATACCACGGCTATGTGCATGCTTAGGTGTCAAAAAGTGTGCAGAAGCAGCCGTCATAGGCGGCATTGTGGGAGTTTGGCTGCGTTATCTCAGGAAGCGCTTGATTTGATGAATGTCGTTCTATATTATGAACTTTATGTTCTATATATAGAACATCGTTCGTTTTACTGAATTGTTAGTGCTTGAGGGGCATGACATCATGGATATTCTTTTTCTAGGTTCTGATTTGGAAGCCTTTAGTGCGTCTTCCTGTCATACGCGCCATTTGGGTGGGTTATTACGACCTGCCAATCTGCATCGTGTTAAACAATGTTCGTCTTCGGATTTGCATACATTGAAAGAACACAGCATTGATGTGATTATTTTGGACGCTACCGTACCCACGATGGAAAAGAATCAGAAAAACGAAGACATGTTGGGCGCGGTATTGCGTGTCGCCAAGCGCGGTTATATCTTCAACACGCCTGTACCAGCTAGCCATGCAAGGCTTAGCAAAGCGGCCTAACGTCGTATAGATTCCACCACTAGCCACGCGGTGGCGGTGGTGTCTCCAACATTACTAATGGTGTGCGGCTGATCCGCTGGATAGCGGGCGGTATCGCCTGTTTGCAGTTGCTGTTCGCTATTGCCTGACTGTACTTTCCAGTGCCCAGAGAGCACGGTTAAGTGTTCTCTGGTGCCAGTTTCATGCGGGTCAGAGGCCAGCACACCGCCGGGTTCTACCGTTAAGGCATACCATTCTGTAGTACCTGCCAAATCGATGGGGCCTAAAATACGCAGCTCACAGGTACCGTCTTTATTTTTGATGACCGGCGTTGCATGTGCAGGTTGCAAGGTAATGCTAGGCTCAGCCGCCGAGACGGCTTCCATGCCTAAACCCAATATATCCCCTACACTGATGTCTAATGCTTGCGCTAATTTCCACAGTACAGCAATCGTAGGGTTGGTGAGATTGCGTTCAATCTGCGAAAGCATAGACTTGGAGACCCCAGAACGTTTAGATAGGGCATCCAAAGAAAGCTTCTGCTGGCTACGAATGGCTTGAATAGCCTGGCCTACAGGAGGCGGATCGTGCGGAAGGGAGGTCAGGTCCCGTGCCATATCTCTACCTTTATATGGGGTGATTCGGTGGGCTGATTTTACTACGGGCTACAAATTAAATTCTGTGACAATGCACACTGCCCCCATTTTGCTTCTTACCGTTAAAATAGCGTGGGCCAAAATACAGGATAGAGTGATATATGGGGCTTACTCAGGATGCCGTCATCGTAACTGAAACCTCTGGGCAAACGACCATCGTGCGTTTGCAAGGCCAGTGGGAGACCGGCGTATTAAGTGACGAGAAGCACGGCAAACGATTGCTGCCCGAATTACGCAAAGTGGCGGGCAGTACAGCGGTTTCCTGGGATCTTACCCAAGCTCAGGGGCTAGACTACGTGGCTGCCCAAATACTATGGGATTGCTGGGGACGGCAATGGCCAGAACAATTACAGACCACCGATATTCAGCAGGCTATTCTGGAACGCGTGGCAGAGTTCACTGTAGAGCCCGTTACTGAGCCTCAATGTTCATTCTTACAGCGTTCGTTTGTTGGACTGGGGAAAATGACGTTTAACGGTCTGAATCACGCTAAAGGCATGATCAGATTGTTGGGGCAGTTATTGTTGGATGTGCTGACGTTGATTCGTCGGCCCTCACGCGGCCCTTGGCACGACTTCTCGGCCCACTTGTTCAGAATGGGGGCGCAGGCCTTACCCATTACCGCGTTGGTAGGTTTCTTGATTGGTGTGGTGGTGGCCTACTTACTGGCACTGCAATTACGCCAGTTTGGGGCAGACGCGTTTATCGTCAATATCTTGGGTATTTCATTAATTCGTGAGCTAGGCCCGTTGTTGGCCGCCATTTTGGTGGCGGGTAGATCGGGTTCTGCCATCACTGCCCAGATAGGGGTGATGCGTGTTAACGAAGAATTAGACGCCATGCAGGTAATGGGCATTTCGCATGGTTATAGGCTAGTGATGCCTAGAGTTTTAGCGCTGGCGGTGGCAATGCCATTGGTCAGTGTATGGACTACCTTGGCGGCATTATTAGGCGGGATGTGGGCATCAGAAGCCAGTTTGGGTTTGTCACCAGCGTATTTTATACAAGCATTACCGAATGCTGTGCAGGTGGCTAACGTGTGGTTAGCCACGGCCAAGTCAGCCGTGTTTGGTGGCGCTATTGCATTAATAGGGTGTTACTGGGGGTTGTGGGTAAAACCCAATACAGAAAGCTTGGGTGCGGGCACGACCGCGTCGGTGGTGACGTCCATTACGGCGGTCATCTTGCTGGATGCCGTGTTTGCCATCTTGTTTAAAAGCGTGGGGTTCTAAGTCATGCAGCCAACACAGGCCCAAGCCGCAGGCAACGCTAGCGATATCTTGGTAGATATTAAAAAGCTGTGGACCGTTTTTGGCACGGGCGACAAAGCCTTTGCCGTGCACCAAGATCTAGATTTACAAATACGTCGCGGTGAAATACTCACGATTGTGGGGGGCTCAGGTACCGGTAAAACCGTGTTGCTGCGCCATATTTTGGGGTTAACACGTCCTACCAAAGGCACGGTACGCATTGATGGACAAGACCCTGCCTCCTTACCCCCAGAAGGCGCATCAGCACGTATAGGGATGCTATTTCAGCGCGGGGCACTGTACTCGGCATTTAATGTGCTGGATAACGTCGCCTTTGCATTGCGTGAGCAACAAAGCTTGCCAGAGCGAGTCATACGCGATGCCGCGATGGTGAAGCTGCAGATGGTGGGGCTAAAACCCGAACACGCCTCACGTATGCCTTCGGATTTATCGGGCGGGATGATCAAGCGTGTGGCATTGGCGCGTTCTTTGATTATGGACCCGCCGTTATTACTGCTGGATGAGCCTACTGCAGGCTTAGACCCGCGTGGGTCAGATGAGTTTTGTGAATTGCTGTTAGCCATGCACAAAGAGTTGGGCTTTACCGTGGTGATGGTGACGCACGATTTGGACACCTTGTATGCATTGAGTGACAGAGTGGCCGTGTTGGCAGAAAAGAAAGTGATTGTGGAAGGTACGGTAGAAGAAGTCGTGCAGTTCAAACATCCTTTTATAGAACAATTTTTTCTGGGTGAACGAGGCCGTCGCGCACGCGAACCCATGCAATCTTCAGCGGCGGCACAGACCGTCTCGACGCAGCATCTGGAGTCGAAGTAAATGGAAAATAAATCACATGCCATGGCAGCTGGCGTTTTTGTGCTGGTTGTTGCAGCACTCTTGAGCTTGCTAGCCTATTGGCTGACCCGTGATCAGGGTACGTACGTGGATTACGAGCTTTCCAGCCCTCAGGCTGTGACAGGCTTACAGCCGCAAGCAGCCGTACGCTACAAAGGCGTAACGGTGGGTCGAGTGGCCTCTATAGGCTTTAATGACGAGCAGCCAGGTCTGGTCATCATCCATATTAAAGTAGAAGAATCCACCCCTATTTCGGCCAAAACCTATGCCACTCTAGGCTACCAAGGCGTGACCGGTTTGGCGTATATAGAGCTGGATGATGACGCCGTGGCGCAGCCGGTATTAGGAACGACGGAAAGCGGGTATAGGCGTTTAGAAATGCGCCCATCGCACTTGAGCCGTTTGGTGGAAATGGGGCCAGAGTTCTTGGGGGAAATCCAAGAAACAGTGATGAGCCTGAACACCTTACTGAGCAAAGAAAATCAGCAAGTATTAATGAAGTCCATCGCCGGGATGGGGGAGGCCGCACAAAATGCTGCTGACGTCATGGAAGGGTTGAAGCCGGTAGTGGCGACCATTGCTAAAGACATTGAAACAGACATGCAGGTCATACGTCAGGCAGCGGGCAATCTGGCCAAAATGGGCCAAGACGTCAGTGGCATTGTGCAAAGTATGCGTGCGCCTGGTGGCGTCATCCCGAATTTGCAGCAAGCAGCGCAGTCGTTGTCAGTCGTAGGTTCAGAGTTGGGTAATGCCACACTGCCAGGCTTGCAGCGCATGATGGAAGAAGTCAGCGGTGCAGTACAAGAAGTCAAAGTATTGATCCATCAAGTGTCCAGCAACCCGCAACGCTTCCTGTATGGCCCAGATAGTAGTCAGCCAGGGCCTGGCGAGCGTGGCTTTAGAACGCCTGCTGCGAACTGATAGGGGGATCACAACATGGTTGCGATACAAGGAAAACTACATTCCATGAAGAAAAGCATAGCTCTCAAGGCAGGCTTGGTAGCAGGGGCAGTATTGCTGTCTGCTTGCTCTGTTTTGCCTAAACCACCTGCCACGGCAACGTTATACGATTTGGGGCCAGCCATTAGCAAACCAGTAGACTTGCCTGTGGGCAAGCGTCCTGTGATGGTGGCTGCGATTACTGGTCAGGGCTTGATCCCCGGTAGCACGGCGATGCTGTACCGCTTTGCCAATGTGGATCAACAGTTGCGTGCGTATCAAGAGGCGCGTTGGAGCCGACCTATTGAACAACTGTTTGGTTTGCAGTTGCGCCAACAGTTAGAGCAAGGTCGCCCTGTTTTGGATACCGAATTCAGCGTGACGCGTATGCGAGCAGGCGATCAGTATCCGCTGGTGCTGCGTGTAGACATAGAAAACTTTGAGCAAATCTTCCAAGATGATCAACACAGCAAAGCCGTTGTGCAATTGCGTGCCACTTTGGTTGAGCCCGGTGCTACGGGCGACAAACTCTTGGCACAGCGTACGTTCGTGAGCACCATTGATGCGCCTGAAGCGAATGCTGCAGGCGGGGCGCAAGCTTTGGCTAATGCTAGCCGTACGTTGGCGGGTGAAATTGATCGTTGGTTACGCAATTACGAGTAATGTAACACACATTCATTGGGTGGGAGCAGCATGAAGTTCGGCTACACGATTATTTATGTGCCTGATGTGGATGCATCTTTGAGCTTTTTTACACAGGCTTTCGGCTTTAAACGCAGGTTTTTGCATGAGTCGGGTGAGTATGGCGAGTTAGAAACCGGCCAAACTACACTGGCTTTCGCCGCGCATTCCTTGGGCGAAACCAATTTCTCAACTGGGCACGTAGAGGCCCATACTTCAGAAAAACCGCTGGGTGTAGAAGTCGCGTTTGTGACCGAAAATGTGCTGAAAGCCCACCGAAAGGCTTTGAAAGCGGGGGCAATAGAGCTTGAGGCGCCTATTATCAAACAGTGGGGGCAGGCGGTATCGTATGTACGCTGCCCCGACGGGACGTTAGTAGAATTGTGTAGCCCTGTTGGCGGCTAAGTCAGTATAGAAAGGGCTAAATCGGTAGCCCTTTTTCTTCTTTTACCCATTCCAACACAAAGCTGGTACGACAATCACGCACGATCTCGTGGCGTAGTAATTTGTCGGATAAAAAGCGTGAAAAATGCGCCATGTCGCGCACCACTACACGCAACATGTAGTCCATTTCGCCTGCTAACGAGACACAGCTCACCACTTCAGACCATGACTGCACCAGTGATCTAAACATTTCACGTGGGCTGTTCTTGGCGTGTGAGCTTTGTTTTTCTAACCGCACACTAATATAAGCCGTAAGCCCTATATCAATGGCTTCGGGCAGAATGGTGGTGCGGTAGTCCAGAATTATCCCTTCGGTTTCTAACCGTTTCACACGACGTAATACGGCAGACGAGGACAGCCCTACTTGCGAAGCTAGCTCGTCAAACGAGGCACGCGCTTGTAGTTGCAGTAGGCGCAATATTTGTATGTCGGTCTTATCAAGCTTAAATTCATTCATTTCTTTAACTAAATGCCTAATTTATGCAGGAATCCTGCATATTATAGGGTTTAACTGAGCTGTTTTTGCATTTTTAGTGCGGTGGTTGAGTCTTAAAATAAAACTATCTAAAAGTCTGTTTTTCAGGAGAAGGTTATGGCGGATTTGTTTGAAAACCCAATGGGTCTGGATGGTTTTGAATTTGTGGAATTTGCGTCCCCAGAACCCGGTCTGCTGGAACGCACTTTTGAATTGATGGGCTTTACCGAGGTGGCTAAGCACCGTTCAAAAGACGTATCGCTGTACCGTCAAGGCGACATTAATTTCATCGTTAACCGTGAGCCCAATAGCGAAGCAGCGTACTTTGCCGCCGAACATGGCCCTAGCGCCTGTGGTATGGCCTTTCGTGTGCGTGATGCACATCATGCGTACAACCGTGCTTTAGAGCTGGGTGCAAGGCCCATTGAGATTGACACCGGCCCTATGGAGCTGCGTTTGCCTGCTATACGCGGTATTGGTGGTGCGCCGTTATACCTGATTGACCGCTACGCCGATGGCCAGTCTATCTATGACATTGACTTTGAGTTTATCGAAGGCGTTGACCGTCACCCTGTTGGTTATGGTTTTAAATTTATCGATCACCTGACGCACAACGTGTACCGTGGTCGCATGTCGTTCTGGGCTGATTTCTACGAGAAACTGTTTAACTTCCGTGAAATCCGCTATTTCGATATCAAAGGTGAGTATACCGGTCTGGTTTCCAAAGCCATGACAGCGCCAGATGGTAGAATTCGTATTCCTCTTAATGAAGAATCGGCTCAAGGGTCAGGGCAGATCGAAGAGTTTTTGCTGCAGTTCAACGGGGAAGGCATACAGCATATTGCGCTGCTGTGTGATGACATCTTCCACGGTGTGGATCAGTTGATTAAAGCCGGTGTGCCGCTGATGAAAGCGCCGCCAGCCACCTACTATCAAATGCTAGAGTCGCGAATTCCCGGGCATGGTGAAAACGCTGACGAATTGAAAGCACGTGGCATCTTGTTGGATGGTACGGCTGAAGGTGGTCAACGACGTCTGTTGCTGCAAATTTTCTCTGGTACGTTACTAGGCCCTGTGTTCTTTGAATTTATCCAACGTAAAGGCGATGAAGGCTTTGGCGAAGGAAACTTTAAAGCACTATTTGAGTCCATTGAGCGTGACCAAATTGAACGCGGTGTGCTGGGCACAGCAACAGCTGAATAAGCCACATCGCATGTAACCATCAAGGAACGATGATCATGTTGAAATTGGATGACCAGGAAAGACAAATAGCATTAGAACAATTGCCTTCCTGGCAGTATGAAGCACAACGTGGCGGGTTGATCCGACGCACGTTTGTGCTGCATGACTTTACTGAAGCTTTTGCATTCATGACGCAAGTGGCTTTGCATGCCGAAAAACATGATCATCACCCCGAGTGGAGCAATGTCTATAACCGAGTAGAGATTGTGTTGACCACACACGATGCCGATGGGTTGAGCCAGCGCGACATTGCACTGGCCCATATTATTGACTCTGTGTTTGCTCGATGCGCGGCATCAGCAGATCAGGCCTGATGCAGGTTTGATAGCAGGAGGATACCCACATGGTAGAAGCACAAAGCAGTACGTTGGATAGCGCCAAGCATGGCTTGGCAGCGGGCGATAACTTTCAGCCAGAACGCGCCGATTGGACCATTGATCAAGGGTGGGATCGCTATACGGCCGACGAGCATGGCGTATGGAAAACACTGTTTGAGCGACAAACCAAATTGTTGCCACAGCGCGCCTGCAAAGAGTTTGTAGAAGGCATGAAAAAGCTGCCTATTTCTGCTGACAAAATCCCGCACTTCGAGCAGTTGAGCGAGGTGCTGATGAAGCACACGGGTTGGCAAGTGGTCGCCGTGCCGGGGTTGGTGCCTGATGATGTGTTTTTTGAGCACTTGGCCAATAGGCGCTTTCCTGCTGGGCAATTTATACGCAAGCCGCATGAACTGGATTACCTAGAAGAACCCGACGTGTTTCACGACGTGTTCGGCCACGTGCCCATGTTGATGAACCCGGCCATTGCCGATTACATTCAAGCCTACGGCAAAGGTGGTTTGCGCGCTAAAGAATTAGGGGTATTGCACCGTTTGGCTCGCGTGTACTGGTACACCGTTGAGTTCGGCTTAGTGCTAGAAGATGGTGCACCACGCATTTACGGTGCGGGTATTGCCTCGTCCCGCACAGAAAGCGTCTTTAGCTTAGAAGACGATTCGCCTAACCGTATAGCGTTTGAGTTAGATAGGGTGATGTGTACCAATTACCGTATCGATGATTTCCAAGAAAGCTATTTTGTGATCAAGGATCTGGATGCGTTGCTGGAATTAGCAGCCATTGATTTCCAGCCGGTCTATGACCGTATTGCAACGCGCCCTGATTTAGACCCCGGTACTATTTTGGCTGAGGATACGGTGTATCACCGTGGCTCTGGCCGTTACCATGCAAACAAAAAGTCTGTGGCGAAATAAGCGTCAGGCTGAATTCTTAACGTAGTCAGGAAGTGAACATGCAAAATACGCACTCACCGGTGGTGATGATTAGTGGCGCTGGTGGTAATTTGGGGCAGGCGGTAGCGCAGCACTTTGCGAAAAAAGGCGCGCGCTTAGTACTGGTGGCACGTAACCGCAAAGCGTTGGAAGCCGTGGCGCCAGAAGGCGATAACGTGTATTACCTGCAGGCTGATTTGATGCAGCCTGAAGCCTTGCAGCAAGGTGTGGCAGACGCTGTGAAGCAGTTTGGCCGCATTGATGTATTGTGCAACGTGGCGGGTGGTTTTCACATGGGTGAACCCGTGCATGCCACGCCATTGGCAGCTTGGCAGCAGCAATACGATATGAACGTTATGACGGTATTGCACACAGTACAGGCTGTGGTACCGCACATGCTGCAACAAGGTAGTGGCAAGGTGGTAAACGTAGGGGCTTTTGCATCACGCCAAGGTTTGGCTGATATGGGCGCCTACATTGCAGCAAAAAGTGCGGTAAGTCGTATCACAGAAAGCATGGCAGCCGAGCTACGTGAGCAGGGCATTAATGTAAATTGTGTATTGCCTACTATCATTGATACGCCACAAAACCGTGACGCTATGCCGGATGCAGACCCAGCTCGTTGGGTCAGTCCAGAGAAGCTGGCGGCAGTCATTGGCTTTTTGGCATCAGAGGATGCCAGTGCTATTCACGGTGCCTGCGTGCCGGTAACTGGGCTGAGCTAATCTACCCTTGGTCCGTAGCGTTTGGGATTGCTAAGTAGAAAGCAAAGACGCTGAAACCTACGGATCAACCACTGTATGCAATAGCCTTTCCTTCATTGCTTGCAACGAGCTTTACGATGGTCGCTGTTGAGATAATAAGTACTTCTGCGACAAGATAAGGGGCATTTTATTCTGCCCCTTTTTGCATCGTGCAAACACGAAGCTAGTATTGCTTCAGAAAGGGCAGTAAACCTATCCACAGTCAGAACAACCGGGGGACGGAGAGGAAACTTTTTTGATTTGGTGTACAAATCACAAAAAGTATTCCGCAGTCCCCAGCGTGTGCGATGAATACGATTTTATGCCTCAGCGTCGGGTTGCTGCGCTGGTGCAGCTTGATGAAACGCGGGTAGCGCTTCGCAAGCGTCTACGATACGGCTAATCGTAGGGTAGTCTTCCATAGGTAGCTTGAAACGCTTAGCGTTGAATACCTGAGGTATCAAGCAGCAGTCGGCAAGTCCGGGTGTATCGCCGTGGCAGAAGGTGCCCGTATGAGGGTCGTTTGCCAGCATGGTTTCTACAGCTGCCAAGCCTTGTTTCAGCCAGTGCAAATACCACTCGGTTTTCTGATCGTTATCCACACCCAAGGTGTTCTGCAAATACTTCAAGATGCGCAGATTGTTGATGGGGTGAATATCGCAGGCAATGGTTAACGCCAAAGCTCGTACACGCGCACGCTCAGCAGGCGTAGCAGGCAGTAAAGCGACGTCTGGGTGGGTCTCATCCAGATACTCGATAATCGCTAACGACTGCGTCAATGTTAGGCCATCATCGGTTTCCAGACTGGGGACTATGCCCATAGGGTTTTTTGCCAAATACGCAGGCTGATATTGCTGTCCGCCATCCCGCAATAGGTGCACAGGGATGATCTCAAAAGGCAGTTTTTTCAATGCGAGGGCAATACGAACCCTATATGCCGCAGAACTGCGGAAATAACTATATAGTTTCATGGGATCTAGGCCGGTGAGGGCTACCCGCCTGCGTCACGCAGACGGGCACACCTAGTGGATTAGGAGTTTGGTACTACGCGTTGTTCAATAGAGCCAAAAATGCTTTGGCCTTGCGCATCCAGCATCTCAATTTTCACAGTGTCGCCGTACTTCAAGAACGGTGTTTGTGGCGCACCGGTTTCAATGGTTTCGTACATACGTACTTCCGCCAAGCAGCAGTAACCTACGCCACCGTTCTCAATGGAAGAACCGTGCAGGTTGCCCTGTTTGTTGGATACCGTACCCGAACCAATGATAGAACCTGCTTCTACTTCGCGTGACTTAGTGACGTGTGCGACCAATTGTGCAAAGTTGAAGGTCATGTCGGTGCCAGCATCTGGGTTACCAAACAGTTTGCCATTCAGGTGCACAGTCAAAGGACGGTGTACTTTGGTGTCTTGCCATGCATCGCCCAGTTCGTCTGGTGTCACCGCTACTGGCGAGAAAGCCGAAGCGGGTTTGGATTGGAAGAAACCAAAACCTTTGGCCAATTCACCTGGAATCAGGTTACGCAGCGATACGTCATTCACCAGCATCAGCAAACGGATAGCACCGGCAGTTTGTTCTGGTGTAGCGCCAATAGGCAAATCGCCAGTGATCACAGCGATCTCGGCTTCCAGATCAATACCCCATTCTTCAGAGGGAACAGGAATATCGTCACGTGGGCCGATGAAAGAGTCGGAACCGCCTTGGTACATCAAGGGGTCAGTCCAGAACGAGGCTGGAAGTTCAGCGCCACGAGCACGACGTACCAATTCAACGTGGTTCACGTAAGCAGAGCCATCTGCCCATTGGTAAGCACGTGGCAGTGGAGAATGTACGGCTTGGCTATCAAAGGGTTTTGCATCAGCCACTTCGTTACGGTTCAATGCGTCGTAAACGGTTTGCAGCTGAGGTGCAACCTGCTCCCAGTTATCCAGGGCAGCTTGCAGGGTGGCAGCGATCTGGGGCACGGGCGTGTAGCGTGTCAATGTCCGGTCTACAACGATCAGGGTACCATCACGGCCACCTTGTTTCAGGGTAGCAAGTTTCATAATGACTTTTCCTTATTCGGAATTGGTGGGGCAGGGCTACGCGGTAGCCCCAGCTGTATTAGTTAGCAGGAGCAGCGCGCAGCTTCTCGATTTCGGAGAAGGTCTCAGCAGCGAACTCAGGGCCGATTTCTGCGTTAAAGCTTTCCCATACAGGCTGCATTTTTTCGCGGAATCGAACCATTTCGGCGTCGCTTACTTCGTTAACTTCTAAACCTTGAGCGGCCAAAGCGGCTTGGGCGTCAGCGGCTTGCTGGCGAGCAATTTCGCGCTGGTAAATACGGGTTTCTTCAGCAGCTTCTTTGATGATCTGTTGATCTGCTTCAGACAGTTTGTCCCAGAATTTTTTGGATGCCAGAGGCAAGAATGCGCCGTAGGAGTGTTTAGTCAACGACAGGTATTTCTGCACTTCACCCAGTTTCAAGGATGACGTTACAGCAGTAGGTGTACCTTGGCCGTCGATGGTGCGAGTTTCCAATGCGGTGTAGATCTCAGGCACAGCTAAGGACACAGGGTTTGCGCCCAGTGCTTTCAGAGTTTCTTGAGAAATCTTGGCTTGTACGGCACGGAATTTCAGGCCTTCGAAGTCTTCAGGCTTAGTAATAGGGTGCTTGCTGTTGGTCGCGTTGAAGAAACCGTTTTCCCAGTACGCCAAACCTACTAAGCCTTTTTCTGGCAATTGATCCAGCAAACGCTGACCAATAGCGCCATCCAAAATGGTGTCAGCTTCTTGTTCGTTAGCGAACAAGAATGGGTAATCCAGAATCTCAAACTCACGCACCATACCGGTCAGGGTAGAGGTTTGTGGCACGGTAAATTCAATGGTGCCGCCTTGCAAAGCCGAGGTTACTTGTACGTCGTTACCCAACGCTGCGTTGTAGTAAGGGCGGATTTTGATGCGGCCATCACTTTTCTCTTTGACCAGATCAATAAACTTCGCCACACCCAAACCTTGGTGTGAAGTTTTAGGCAGTGTTACCGCAAATTTTGCATCAATAGTCTGAGCAACAGCGGCGCTGGACAGCAGGCCGGTAGCCAGTAATACACCCAATTTTTTTAGTAGCGTAGTGCGCATAGGGATATCTCCAGAATAATAAGTATTGTGTTTACCGCCACCACGAAGCAGGTGTGATAACCAGCTGTGGGAACAAAATAAGCAGTATCAAAATCAGTAGCTCAGCGATCAAGAAAGGCATCACACCACGTGTTGCGCGTTCAATGCTGATCTTGCCCAGCGAGCTTACGACGTTCAGTACCACCCCAATTGGGGGCACGATCATGCCAATCGCGCAGTTCATCACAAACAGCACGCCTAGGTACACAGGGTCTACACCAGCATCTACAGCGATAGGCACGAACACGGGTGCAAAAATCAGCACCAATGGGATCATGTCCAACACCATACCTGCGGTGAAGACCACAGCCATCATCACAGCAACCAACAAGATAGGATTGTCGGTAAAGACATCCATCCACTCACCAACTTGGTAAGGAATGTCGGCGATGGTGATCATGTAAGAGGCCACCATAGCCAATGCAGCCAAAATCAATACCACGGCCGATGAACGGGCTGACATCAGCAAGCAGTGATAAATGCGGCTCCAGGTGAGTTCGCGGTAAATCACCGTACCTACAAACAGCGCGTACGCCGCAGCCACTACAGCGGCTTCTGTAGGGGTGAAAATACCAAAGCGCAAACCACCAATAATGATCACGGGCATCAGTAGAGCCCAGAAGCTTTGGTACATCACTTTCAAACGCTCACGCATAGGAACGCGAGGGTTGATAGTGACCGTAGTATCTTTGCGGGACACTAAGTACCACGCTACGATCAGCGATACGGCCATCAAAATACCGGGCACAATACCAGCCATAAACAGGCGGGTAATGGACACGTTGGTCACTACACCAAACAGCAGCAAACCGATGGAAGGTGGCAATACGGGGGCAATAATCCCGCCAGCCGCCATCAAACCACCTGCACGTGCAGGGTCGTAACCAGCTTGGCGCATCATAGGCATCAAGATCGCTGCTAACGCAGCCGTATCTGCCACGGCAGAACCGGACAAACTGGCTAACAGTAGAGCAGCAAAAATCGTGACGTAACCTAGACCACCACGTAGGTGACCAAAGAAGGCGCTAGCCAAATTCACAACACGTTTAGACAAACCGCCGGCGTTCATAAACTCGCCAGCCAGAATGAAAAACGGCACTGCCATCAGAATGAAGTTATCTGCGCCGCCAATAGCGTTCTGTACCACGATTTGGGTATCGAACGAGTCGGTGGCCATCATGATGCTGATGGCAGAAAACAGCAGGGCAAAGGCGATGGGCATGCCGATAAAAATCAGCCCAACCAAAATGCCAAGAAACAATAATACGGCGGTCATGTTATTCGTCTCCGCCTGGGAAGCCTGTGGGGCTAGTAATGCTTTCCCACATATTCAAAATGGTACTCAAAGCTAAACCCACACCAAAAACAATAGCCGTGCCGTACAACCAAGCATAAGAAATGCCCAGCACAGGGTAGCTATTGTCCATATTGATCACGGTTTGCTTCCAACCGCCAATAACGAAAATAATGCCGCCAACCAGCATGAATAAACTGCTGATAGCTACCAAAATCTTGCGGGAGGTAGGCGAGCGTTTGGCCAGAAAGGAATTAAAAGCAATGTGGGCGTGCTGACGAGTTGCCAGCACCGCGCCAAGGAAGATCAGCCAGACAAACAGCAGTCTTGCTAATTCTTCCGAAACAGCAATACCCGAGTCGAAGCCATAGCGCAGAATGACATTACCGAATACCAGTACGGCCATGATGGCAAGGCAAACGACTAGAAACAGCTCTAGCCCCTTGTTGATCCAATGTGTCAGGGATTTAAGAAACATGCGTGATCCAGAGGTTTAGTTGGCCTGATAGCTGCCGTCATGCATCCACTGTGCATGTTGTGGGGCTTTTTTGGTGCGATCCCACTCTTCCAACATTGCCCATTTCACGTCGTCCAGTTTCTTGCTCATGTCTGGGGTCGCAGTGTTTGCAGCCAATTCCAGACGGTGGCCGTTAGGATCAAAGAAATAGATGGATTTGAAAATGGTGTGATCAGTAGGGCCAACCACGGAAATGCCATCGGCTTCCAAAGTGGCTTTAGTGCGCATCAAGTCGTCTACGGAATCTACTTCTAGCGCCAAGTGCTGCACCCAGGTAGGTGTGTTCGTGTCACGACCCATTTCTGGTCGGGTAGGCAGCTCAAAAAACGCCAATACGTTACCGTTACCTGCATCCAAGAATACGTGCATGTAAGGATCGGGTTCTTTAGTGGAAGGCACTTCATTTTCAGCAATAGCTAGGATGAAACGCATGTTCAGGTACTTGCCGTACCACTCCACAGTTTCCTTAGCGTTTTTACAGCGGTAAGCAACGTGGTGAATTTTTTTGATTTGCATGGATGTCCCCTTAAAGGTAGAGCTGTGACCATGTGGGCCTTGTAGCCACATAAGGAGCCAGAAGTGGCCCAGATCACACAGTGACGAACCTATTACAAGGCATAATTACTTATAAAACAAATGATATTTATGGATTGTTATATCAATTTACCTTATAAATTAGGGGTAACCATTAGATAAGGAAAACGTTGTGTCTGCTGATCAATTACAGCTTTTGCGTAGTAAGCGTAACGTGACCTTACGGCAGTTGCGCGCCTTTGTGGCGGTGGCACGCACGGGGAGCTTTTCGTTGGCGGCTGAGAGCTTGTTTGTAAGTCAGTCTGCTGTCAGTGCGCTGATCAAAGAATTAGAGACGGCTTTAGGCTTAGTGCTGATTGATAGAAGCACGCGTAGGCTGCAGTTATCCGAGGTGGGGGAAGATTTATTACCCATTATTGGAAAGGTGCTGAACGATCTAGACCATGCGCTGGATGAGTCGGCTAACTTAAAAGACCTCAAAAGTGGGTTGGTGCGTATTGCCGCTCCACAGTTGATGTCGTCCACCTTATTGCCAGGCATTATCGCGGCTTACACGCAGCGTTACCCCGGCATACGGGTGAAGCTGGTGGATTGCGCCGTAGAAAGCGTGGTGTCGCGGGTGTTTTCGGGTGAAGTAGACATAGGCTTAGGGCCAGAGCGAGACAACAATTCTGATATTCATGCTCAAGCACTCTTTAAAGGGCCGTTTATGGCAGTGTTCCCACCGGGGCACCCATTAGAAAAACTGCGTAGGGTGTGCTGGTCAGATTTGACGCAATACCCGCTGATCTCGTTGCAGGGGCAGTTTATTGAGCGTTTGTCTGAGGATCTGTACGGCGCCATTCGTGGCATGGTGTTAGAGCCAGCCAATGAAGTCACCTTTATGTCTACCGCCTTGGCGATGGTGAATGCCGGTTTGGGTGTGACCATTTGCGTGGCTTATGCCACCCCATTAGTCAAACTGTACCAATTAGAAATGCGGGCCTTATATCGCCCCGTGATCACGCGTAGTTTTTATTTGTTTACCCGACAAGGGCGGGCGTTATCACCAGCGGCGACTAGCTTTATACACTTCTTGCACGAATACATGGGGCAGCACCCTATGTTGAAAGCAACGGGGCGTGGTAAAGCAGCGAAAACGTATGAGCAAGATTAAACGCTAAGCATTTTTTGTATGAGGTCAGCCGTAGAACTGGCCCCAAATTTTTGCATTAGGCGCGAGCGATGGATTTCCACGGTACGGTGGCTAATGCCTAGTTCTTTGCCTATGACTTTGGCGCTTTTACCTTCTAGTACACGGGCGGCCACTTCGCGTTCGCGTGGTGTTAATTGGTGTTCTGAAATAGGGCGTTGCTCGCTGATGTCCTCAAAGCTCCAAATGCCAGCATCGTGCGGTTTTTCACGGTCAAACGAGCGACCTGTTACATGGCACCAGAAGAACTGCCCACATGCACGCTTCATGATGCGGCTGTCTGAATACAGGCCTGTGGCATTCATGATCGGGGGGATACGTAGCCCTAGGCGTTCAAACTCATCTGCCGTGGGGTACAGCGTGAGAAAAGACTGCCCCACTAGTGCCTCACGGGTAGTCTGGAAAATCTCACAGACCCGCTGATTGCACTCCACAATGGTGCGATGACGCGAGATAACGAGACCGATTGGGGCCATTTCAAAGGCCAACCGGTAATCCTCCAGCATTGACAAAGCCTCTCCTGTACGAAAAACTACGTATGCGCTTACGTAGTGCATCTTGGTAAATTATCATAGCAAGCACCTTAAGCTGCCAAGTCTACCTACCATTATCTGTAAAGTGTGGCAGGATAGACTTGATGAATAATTATTGACGGAGGACTTACCTTGAACAAACTCTATCCTTCGGCGGCGGAAGCTCTGAAAGGCGTAGTAGCTGATGGCCAGACTCTGGCTGTAGGCGGCTTTGGCCTATGTGGCATTCCTGAAGCATTGATTGATGCGCTGCGTGACTCTGGTGTGAAAAACCTGACTGCCATTTCCAATAATGCAGGTGTGGATGGCTTCGGTCTAGGCAAACTATTAGAGACCCGACAAATCAAGAAGATGATTTCTTCTTACGTAGGTGAAAACAAGGAGTTCGAACGCCAGTACTTGTCCGGCGAACTGGAACTAGAATTTACCCCCCAAGGTACGTTGGCTGAAAAGCTGCGTGCTGGTGGCGCAGGTATTCCTGCATTCTTCACTAAAACTGGCGTAGGTACCTTGGTAGCAGAAGGTAAAGAGCTGCGTGAGTTCAACGGTGAAACCTACGTAATGGAAGAAGCTCTGGTTGCGGATGTGGCGCTGATTAAAGCCCATAAAGCGGACAAATCCGGAAACCTGCGTTTCCGTTACACCGCACGTAACTTCAACCCAGCGGCAGCTACCGCAGGCAAAATTACCATTGTAGAAGTGGAAGAAATCGTGGAAGTGGGCGAGTTGGCTCCTGACGATGTGCATTTGCCCGGCATTTATGTACATCGCATTGTGCATAACCCCAATCCCGAGAAGCGCATCGAACAGCGCACCATTTCCACCAAGGCAGGAGCTTGATAGTCATGGCATGGACCAAAGATCAAATGGCGGCTCGCGCGGCCAAAGAATTGCAAGATGGTTTCTATGTGAACCTAGGGATTGGTATTCCTACGCTGGTGGCTAACCATGTACCTGAAGGCATTGAGGTTTGGCTGCAAAGCGAAAACGGTATGTTGGGTATTGGCCCATTCCCTACCGAAGACGAAGTGGATGCTGACCTGATCAACGCGGGTAAACAAACCGTGACCACACTGCCAGGTTCGTCTATTTTCGGTAGTGATCAGAGCTTTGCCATGATTCGTGGCGGCAAAGTGAACTTGTCTATTTTGGGCGCTATGCAAGTCACTGCAGCGGGTGACTTAGCTAACTGGATGATTCCAGGCAAAATGGTGAAAGGCATGGGCGGCGCGATGGACTTGGTGGCCGGTGTGAAACGTGTGATTGTGCTGATGGAGCACGTTGCCCGTAAAAAAGATGGCACTACCGACCTTAAAATCCTGCCAGAGTGCACATTGCCTTTGACAGGTGTAGGTGTAGTAGACCGCATCATCACCGACTTGGGTGTGATGGATGTCACGCCAGATGGCCTGAAATTGGTTGAGTTGGCTGAAGGCGTAAGCTTCGACGAAATCCAGTCTCAAACAGGTGTTCCTCTGTTGAGGTAGAATCGCGGCATCCGATGGTGACGGCCACGGGCCGCACAGCGGAATTTATAAGCCATAGCACCAATAAATGGCTGGCCCTCATAAGGGGTCAGCCATTTTTTTGTGCAGTGATGTAATGGTTCTGATCTGTATACACAATAAAATATTCGGAGAAGTTGCATGTCTACATTACAAGAGAGCCGATCGGCTCGTTTTGCCATGCGTTGTGCCAGTTGGGCAGAACGTTGGTTTCCAGACTCATGGGTGTTCGCAACCTTGGCAGTGCTGATCGTAGCAGTGGCGGCATTAGCCATTGGTGCGCCAGTAGGGGCAACCGCTAAAGCATTTGGGGATGGTTTTTGGAGCTTAATACCCTTCACCATGCAGATGGCTTTTGTGGTGATTGGTGGTTATGTGGTGGCCAGTTCAGGGCCTGCTTCTAAGTTAATTGACCTGTGTGCCAGAGTGCCTAAAAATGGTCGCTCAGCGGTGGCATGGGTAGCCATTGTTTCTATGTTGGCATCGCTGCTGAACTGGGGTCTGAGTTTAGTGTTTGGTGGTTTGTTGGTGAAAGCCTTGGCGCGCCGTACAGACATTAAAATGGATTACCGTGCAGCAGGTGCGGCAGCATATTTGGGGTTAGGTGCAGTATGGGCATTGGGCTTGTCATCATCGGCAGCGCAGTTGCAAGCTAACCCAGCTAGTTTGCCACCATCCATTTTGGCTATTACAGGTGTAATTCCGTTTACAGAAACGATTTTCTTGTGGCAATCCGGCGTGATGCTACTGACATTGATCGTGGTATCGGTAATCGTGGCCTACATGACGGCTCCTAGCGATGGTGCTGCTAAAGATGCAGAAGCGTGCGGTGTAGACCCTACGGTTGAAGTGCCTAAAGCCTTTAAACCTACACGCCCAGGTGAGTGGTTAGAGCACAGCCCACTGCTGATCATTGTGTTGGTATTGTTGGCTGGTGGTTGGTTATGGCAAGAGTTCGCCACTAAGCCTGCGATTTTGGCAATTTCTGGTTTGAATACCTATAACCTGTTGTTCTTGATGGCAGGGGCGTTGTTGCACTGGCGTCCACGTAGTTTCTTGGAAGCTGTGGCCAAAGCGGTGCCTACAACTACAGGTGTGTTGATCCAGTTCCCGCTGTATGGCTCTATTGCTGCCATCATGACCACGGTTCAGGGCTCTGGTGATCACACTATTGCGCATTACATTTCCGAGTTCTTTGTGAGCATTGCCTCACACGATACCTATGCATTGTTGATGAGTGTGTACTCGGCAGTACTGGGCTTCTTCATCCCGTCGGGCGGTGGCAAATGGATTATTGAAGCACCGTACGTGATGCTGGTGGCTAACCAATTGGAATACCACTTGGGTTGGGCAGTACAGATCTACAACGCTGCGGAAGCCTTGCCTAACTTAATTAACCCCTTCTATATGTTGCCATTACTAGGGGTATTGGGTGTGAAAGCACGGGATCTGATTGGGTTTACCTTTGTGCAGTTGTTAGTGCATATCCCAGTAGTCTTGCTGTTGCTGTGGGGGCTTGGACAAACGCTGGTTTACTTTGCACCAATACAGCCTTAGTAGGTAGCGCGTGTTTTAACCCGTTGCAATGTTGAATCAAAAAAGGCCAACCCTAATCATGGTTGGCCTTTTTGCTGCGATGTGTGGTGGGGTACTTAGTTAGCATTAACCGCAGCACCGATGTTGGAGACGGCTGGTGTGGTAGCACACAACTCAACGAAATCATGCAGAATTTTCCGCGCGACAGGTGTAGAGCCTAAGGCTGCACACATAGCCGGAATATCGTAGCCTTCAGTGCTAAACAGCGCCTCACGTCGGCTTAAAAAGTAGCTCATCACCTCGGTAGAAAATTCAGGGTGAAATTGCAGCGATAAAGCGTAAGGGCTGTAGCGCAAAATCTGATGGGCATCGTGCTCAGACGATGCCAGTATCGTGGCTTGCTCGGGTGGTTGCAAAACACTTTGTTCATGCGTGAGGTTAGCCATAAAGGTGGGCGGCAAACCAGCCAGCAGAGGGTCGTTTTGAGCTCCGTCATGCAACTGTATGGGCAATTGCCCTATTTCACGCCCAGCAGGGTGGTAATCCACCACGCCACCCAGGGCGTGAGCAATCAATTGATGACCATAGCAAATGCCCAGTAAGGGGAGTTGCTGCTCTATTGCTAGTCGTATCCAGTCGGCGGTGTACTCACTCCATGGCTCACGGTCTGTCACCATCGACGTAGAACCCGTCAAAATAGCACCCGCGAGCAGGTGGGGTTCTGGCAAGGTATCGCCCGAGGCGGGATACAGTACTTTTACGGTAATGGAAGTCTCGGGTAGTGCGGCAATCACCCAATCCGATTGCACGCCCAGTTTTTGCTGTATATCCAGCGGTGGGTCGCCCATTTGTAAAATAGCCAAGACCTTATGTTGCATGATGTGGTGTGTATAAAACGCAAAAAGAAAGGAGTGATCATTGTTATCGGACTACGTAGTGCGCAGTCAGCAATGAATACTATAAGATAGCAGCTTATAGTGTTATGTACATTTTTCTTCTTTCTATAAGTCCCCAACATGTTTTCGATGAGTAAGCAGGAATTAGCTCTGGTCGCAGTGACCATGTTGTGGGGAACTACCTTTCTGATCATACACACAGCCATGCAATACAGCGGTCCGCTGTTTTTTGTGGGGCTGCGCTTTGTGACGGCAGGACTTATAGGGTGGGTAGTATTCAGGCACGCCATGCGTGGCATAACACGCACAGAATTGTTGGCTGGCACGGTCATAGGCGCGAGTATCTTTGCAGGCTATGGCTTGCAAACCTATGGGCTGCAAACCGTCAGCAGCAGCATGTCGGGTTTTATCACCGCGCTTTACGTGCCCATCGTGCCCTTGTTGCAATGGATGGTATGGCGTAAAGCACCTAGCCTCATGACTTTAATAGGGGTCACGTTAGCGTTTGTGGGGTTAGTGTTATTGGCGGGACCAACGACGGCAGGTTTCAGTTTGAGCGCGGGTGAAATTGCGACGCTGATAGGAGCTTTTGCCATTGCGGTAGAAGTGATATTGATCGGTTATTTTGCCGGTAAAGTGAATGTGCAACGCATTACGGTGGTGCAAACAGGGACAGCAGGCGTGTTGTCATTTCTCTGTATGCCCATAGCAGGTGAGTCCATTCCCGAATTTTCGTGGGTGTGGTTGGTGGCAGCGGTAGGGTTGGGCTTAAGTAGTATGGTGATTCAGTTCACCATGAACTGGGCGCAGCGTACGGTGACGCCCACACGGGCCACTCTGATCTATGCCAGCGAACCGGTATGGGCTGGCATAGTAGGGCGAATGGCGGGTGATAGATTGCCTGCTGTTGCCATTATCGGTGGCGCACTGATCGTATTGGGCGTATTGGTCAGTGAATTCAAGTTGCCACGACGAAAAAAACGCGCTCGAACCGAAGCGACCTAGTCGCTGTTGTTTATCTGGAGAAGTCTTTGTCACACGTGACAAATAATCGCTGGCTGGTATTGCTAGCGGTAATGCTGCTGTTCTTTCCTATCGTGCTGGATTTTACGATCCTGCATATTGCTATCCCTTCACTCACCTTGGCGTTGCAAGCCAGTGGCACCGAAGTGTTGTGGATTATTGATCTCTACTCACTGGTGATGGTGAGTATGTTGATTCCTATGGGAACGCTGGCTGACCGTATAGGCCATAGGCTGTTGCTGCTATGGGGTGTGGTGGTGTTTACCGCTATGTCCATCTTGGCGGCCTACGCTTGGTCATCGGTAGTGTTGATTCTGGCGCGTGCCTTAATGGCATGTGGTGCCGCCATGGTGATCCCTTCTTTGTTGGCTATCATCCGACAAAGCTTTGATGACCCCAAAGAGCGTGCCTTAGCATTAGGGCTGTGGAGCGCCGTAGGGTCTGCGGGGGCGGCATTGGGCCCGTTAGTGGGCGGTGCGCTGCTGGAGCATTTCTGGTGGGGCTCGGTGTTTTTAGTGAATGTACCCATTATGCTCGTTGTGGGGCCTATGGCGTATGTACTGATTCCACGTCATTTTGTGACGGGCAAAGGGGACTGGACTATAGGCCAGGCGCTGATCCTCATGGTGGGCCTATTAGCCGCCGTATATGGTGTGAAATCAGGCTTTAAACCGGATGGTGACTGGGGCTACAGTTTGTTGTTCTGCGCCATAGGTGTGGGGCTATTAGCCTGGTTTGTGCAAAAGCAGCGCCATTCTGATGCTCCGATGTTGGACATGGGCTTGTTTGCGCTGCCTGCGCTGCGCACAGGGGTGCTAATGGCCACTGTCGTGATGGGGGCGTTGGCAGGTGTAGAGCTCACCATCGCACAAGAGCTGCAGTTTGTATTGGGTAAAAGTCCGCTTACCGCAGCCTTGGTGATGTTGCCCTTGATGGTGTCCTCGGCTGTAGGTGGGCCGTTGGGAAGTATGCTCTTGGCGCGCGTGGGGCTGCGACCTATTGCTACCTTATCGTTGTTGGTGTCGGCCTTGAGCTTATTCGGTTTGGGGGCCAGCGACTTCAGTCAGGTAGGTCTAGGTATCAATATCATGCTGATCGGTTTGGGGTTGTCGCTAAGCGTGGGTTTAACGGCTTCCTCAGTGGCGATCATGGGTAGCACGCCAGAAGAAAAAGCCGGTGCCGCTGGGGCCCTCAGCGCCAGCAGCTATGATTTGGGTTCCGCGTTGGGGATTGCTGGGTTTGGCTTGGTGTTAACCGCGAATTACGCCAACCACATCCAACTACCCGCAGGGTTGCCGCCCGAGGTAGCCAGCAAAGCTGGTTTGTCTATTGGCGAAACGATGCTGATGGCCCAGCAGTTGGGGGCAGAGCAAGGCCATGCCTTGGTTCTCGCTGCACAAAATGCGTATTCCAGTGCGCATAGCATGGTGCTGTTTTCTGCGGCGGCATTGGTGGCGTTGCTAACGGGTGTGGTGTGGCGTGTATTACGTCATTACCAATCGCCTGAAGATGCCAGCGCCTCTGCTGAGCAGGGCGCTTAAATACAGCACCTTCTTACACAGGGCGTTTTAGCAGTTCGGCAAAGCGTTTCTCAACCCAGCGAGCCGTTGGGTTGAGGGCTTGACCTTGTAACCACAGCATACGCACTGACAAAAGAGGCAAGACCAATGATGGGCAATGCACTTGCTTGAGCGGTTTGGGATAGCTGTCGTCAGTCGCAACGTTTAACGGCAAGATTGCCCAGCCCACATCATCAGCCACCATCTCGGCAATACTGTAGAAACTATCGGAATGCCACAGTCGTGTGCTGTAGGTGGGTTCTTCGTCGCCGTCGGTGTGCATCACCAGTTGCCGATATTGCATCAGGTCTTTGCGGCTAACGGGTTGCTCTTGTAGTAAAGGGTGGCCACTGGCGACGAAAATCCCTTGAGGCACTGTACTGATATGGCGCTGATCAAAGTAGTCGTGCACCGTTTCACGGTCGTAGTGAAAGGCAATTTCGGCGCGTTGCTGTTCTACGTATCCGGCGACTTCGGCGGCTGTGCCATTTAACAACGTCAGTTCAAGCTGCGGAAATCGATCGGAAATTTCGCGTATTAAGGTGCGTATGGCGGTGTAGGGTAGGGCTTCGTCTAACGCCAGAGATAACGAGGCGTCATCCCCTGCTGCCAGTGACTGCGCACGCTGCTCAAGCTCTTGCGCTTGGCGTAGCAATTCGCGGGCTTCCATCAGTAGTACACGCCCCGCTTCGGTCAGTTGGGCGCTGCGTCCGCTGCGTGTAAACAACTCTACGCCAAGGTCTGCTTCCAGCATGGAAATAGCTGTGCTGACCGCCGACTGGGCCTTACCCAAATGTCGTGCCGCAGCACTGATAGACCCCTGCTCGGCAGTGATCACAAATTGTCGAAGTTGCTCTAGGCTCCATTGCATAACGCCATCCTATCTCAAATTCAGATGGGAGTCATCTTTGGGTTTTTGATGAGTGGGAGGAGAATAGCTCCGTGTTCCGCGTTATATGAGGATTATCGTGTTAGTCAAACCTTGGCTGTTCCTGTTGGCAGCCATAGCAGCAGAGATAAGTGGTGTGACCACCATGAAGTTAGTTTCCGACTCTGGATCTTGGGAAGCTCTGTTGTTCATGTATGCCATGATTGGCTTGTCTTTTTATTTCTTAGCAACGACGATGCAGTATTTACCAATGGCTCTGGCTTATGCCACCTGGGAGACTATTGGATTGATCGCCATTGCTTTTATCGGATTCCGATTTTTTGGTGAACAAGTTGGTACGCTAAAGCTGGTTGGTATGGGCGTGCTGATGGTAGGCGTAATGCTGGTAAATCTCGGTGTTCCACATCAGGTGGAGGAGTCATAAACCATGCAAAACGCAGAATGGATTCACTATTTTTTTATGTTGGCCGCTATCCTGTTGGAAGTGACCGCTAACATATTCATCAAATATTCAGATGGTTTCAAGAAGCGCTGGGCTGGGTTTCTTGGCATCGGTAGTATTCTTCTTTCGTTCACTGCACTTTCACAGGCTGTACAGGGCATAGATTTATCTATTGCGTATGCGTTGTGGGGTGGTACCGGTATATTCTTGACCACGATGGCAGGGCGCGTGTTCTTCCAACAACGTTTGAACCGCTCTGGGTATGTGGGTATAGGCTTTATTGTGTTGGGTGCTTCAATCTTGAAACTCGCGTAATTGTTGAGTAAGGCGTCATACGTTAGCAGTAGATGACGGTTGTGCGCTGAGTAAAGTGGGTATTCACACTATATATCTTTGATGCCAAATCGCTACTATGAAACATTACATAGTCAGCAAGGTATGGCATCAAAATGAGAAAAGCGGTTGATGGTTCAGCAGTATCCATCATGGTGGTGTTGTGCCTGATTTGGGCAATGCAACAAATTGCACTAAAAGGTGCTGCAGATTACATGGCACCGGCATTGCAAGTAGCACTGCGCTCTGGCGTGGTAGCCGTTTTAATCTTTGTGATACATCGATGTTGGCTGCACGATGCATGGTTACCCGGTATTTTGGGGCGTTCAGGGCTAGTGGTGGGTTCGCTATTTGGCCTAGAGTTTTTGCTCATTGCTGAAGCGCTGCGTTATACCAGCACGTCTCACGTCGTGGTGTTCTTGTATACAGCCCCCATTTTTGTGGCCATTGGCTTGCATGGTTTCTTGCCGGACGAGCGCTTAAATCGCCTGCAATGGATAGGCATAGCGTTAGCATTTTTAGGGATAGCGTTGGCCTTTTTGTGGCCCACCTTAAGTGGTGCTGCCCCCTCTGATAATGCGCATCCGCTTAGTTGGTTAGGGGATGTCTTGGCGCTGGGTGCTGGTGCATTGTGGGGTGGTACTACCATTGTGTTGCGCACCACCAAACTTAAAACAGCGCCGGTGACACAGGTGTTGTTCTGTCAGATGTGGCTAACCTTTGCCGTTGTTTCGGTCTTTGTGCTGTTCACAGGGCAAACAGACATCACGCTGAGCACAACCTTAGGGGTGAGCCTGATCTTTCAAATTTTGCTGGTGTCCTTGCTTAGCTATTTTGTTTGGTTTTGGTTGCTAGAGCGCTATCTGGCGGCACGATTAGGGGTGTTGACCTTCATGACACCTATATTTGGCCTGATCCTAGGTGCATGGTTATTGGATGAGCGTGTAGAAAAATCATTCTTAGTAGGGGCGTGCTTGGTGTTAGTGGGTGTGTTCCTAGTGAATGGGCAGGCTTGGTTACAGAAAAAAGTGTGGGCAAAAAGCCAGCGTAACTTGTAGCTGTACACCCCTACAGATAAAATTTTCTCAGAGGACGACCTCTCACCATCTAGCGTGTCATGTTTTCCGGGACGGCCCGGCTTTTTAGGAGAAAGCCAAATGGCCTGGTTCTTGTTAATTCTTGCGGGTGCGTTCGAGGTAGTCTGGGCATATTCAATGAAGCTATCCAATGGTTTTACGCGTATAGGTCCTTCAGTCGTGACCATCGTGACCATGATTATTAGCTTCGGGTTACTTGCCGTAGCCATGCGTACACTGCCTTTGGGTACGGCATACACCATTTGGACTGGTATAGGCGCAGTAGGGGCCTTTGTTTTGGGTCTGACTTTACTGGGTGAGCCTGCCTCCGCGATGCGTATTATTGCTGCCATACTGATCGTGTCTGGTCTGGTATTAATGAAATTGTCTTCCTAAGGCTACAGGCGACGAACCTGTAGCGCACTCCTTGTGTAGCAAGGGTTGCATGGTCGTATAGCGACTGTCACAAAGCAGCAGAAGGTAAAGCTTCTGCTGCTTTTTTGTGCGCGTTGGCTGAGCAATAGCGACACGTCCATCACTGCTACTGCGCTCCCTTTACCGCTACCCATTTTCTGTCGTTGTTGGTACAGAGCAGATTTCTATCCGCTGCGTTTTCCTGACTGTTGCACCATGTATATAGGATTACCCTAAGGTGGGTTGTGTTGTTGAAATTTTGTTATTAGTATTAATTAACGAAAAATAAACCACACAATCAATAAATATTAGTAAATTATTCTACGAAGTGAATTTTCACAAGAATTGTTTTCTGGAGAAAAAAGTGGGTGAATCAGGAAGTTCAACGCAGACTATGCTGACGCAGGTAGGCCGGGGAGGGGAATCCTCGTTGCAGTACGTCAACCCACCTATAGTGCGTGGCACGACTGTATTGGCACAAACCTTAGAGCAGTGGCGTCAACGCGCCAAGCTGCCGTTTAATGCAAAGCCGCAAGCTAACTATGGGCGTTTTGGCACATTGACGACGGCCGCATTTGAGTCTGCCATGGCAGAGCTGGAAGGGGCATATCGTTCGTTTTGTTTCCCGTCAGGGCTGGCGGCCTGCACGCATTCATTGTTGGCAGTATGTAAACCAGGCAGTCATGTGTTGCTGACGGATTTTGTGTACTGGCCGCTACGTGAGTTTGCTGAAAACGTACTTACCCAGCTGGGGGTAGAAGTAGAGTTTTTTACTAGCTTGAAGACTGAAGATGTAGTCAGCCGTTTTAAAGAAAACACCTGCGCGTTATACCTAGAAGCACCGGGCTCTATTTCGTTTGAACTGTGTGACGTAGATGAGCTGGCTCGGGCCGCACACCAGCGTGGCGCCATTGTGTTGATGGATAACACATGGGCGACTCCCTTGCTGTTTAAACCCTTAGAGCATGGTGTGGATATCTCTATACAGTCCGTCAGCAAATACATAGGTGGGCATTCAGATTGCATCATGGGGGTAGCGTCGTGTACCGAACAAGCGTGGGATGTGTTGTCTAACTCGGTCACCCGCTTCGGGCAAACGGCTTCGCCTGATGATTTGTACCAGGCACTGCGCGGCTTACGTACCTTAGATGTGCGGTTACGCCAGCATGGGCAGTCGGCATTAAGTGTGGCGCACTGGTTAGAAGCACAACCTGAAGTGCAGCGCGTGTGTTGCCCAGGCTTAGCGTCGCACCCCGGTCATGCCACGTTTAAACGGTTATTTCGTGATGTTTCTGGGCTGTTCTCGTTTGTGTTTGAGCCTATGCCCGAAGAGAAGCTGGCCGTGTTTTTTGATTCTCTGCGCATTGTAGGCATAGGCCTATCGTGGGGAGGTTTTGAGAGTTTAGTGGTGCCATTGGTCGCCAGACCCGCTTCACAAATTCATGATGACTACCGCAAAGAAGGGCAGCTAGTCAGGATTCATGTGGGGCTGGAAAACATCGAAGATCTCACCAACGATCTACAACAAGCCTTTATGCAGATGCGTCGTTACGCGGCTTAATGCGCATAACGGCATGGTTTAGGTTTAGGCGAAACTGGTAAGTCGATATAAGCATATACATAATTCCTCGTTCGGGACTTACCTGTAGGCGTGATAAATTTTTGTAATACCTTTGAGGGTTCTTAGAACTTTTAGATGTATTGGTGATGTTTATTAGCAGTAGGCAGGGGGAAGCAGCATGCTCGACTATTACTCTCAGAGTTATGACGAGGCAAGGTCCGCATTTTTGGCAGCAGCAAAAAATGTGGCACAAACCAGGGTGTTAAGCCAAGAGCTACCAGGTTATCAAGGGGCGATGGGTGAAGCACTAACGCAGGACGCTGTGTATATCGGTGATCCAGACGCGAAGCAGGTACTGGTAATGTTGTGCGGAACCCATGGTTTAGAAGGCTATGCGTCGTCGGCTTTGCTTACTGCTTTTATAGAGGCTGTGCACCAAAGAAGCATTGTGCTGCCTACCGGTGTGGCGGTATTGCTGGTGCATGCTGTGAACCCGTACGGTTTCTCGTACATGTTGCGTACCAACGAGCGCAACGTAGACCTCAATCGTAATTTCATCGACTTTTCTACCGCGACGCCAGTCAATCCGCTGTATGCGCAGATACATCCGTTGTTGTGTGGGGCTACCTCTGCACAACAACAGCAGGATAACGCGCAAGCTTTGCAGCAATGGATAGCAGAACACGGCAAAAACAATTTTTTCCGTGCCTTGTTTGATGGTCAGTACGACATTGAAGAAGGGCTGATTTATGGTGGTCAGGCCCGCCAATGGTCCAATTTGGCCTTGGAAAACGTGGTACACGAATTTCTACAAGATAAAGAAAAGGTGGTGTTCATAGACTGGCACACTGGTCTAGGCGAATACGGCCATGCTTTCTACCTCTGCTTTAATGAGCCCGGCAGCAGCGAGTGGCAAGAATGCTGCGAGATGTGGGGCCAAGACAATATAGAAACCAAAGCAGGCTTTGATGGTAGCGAGCGCCCCAAATACTCTGGTTTGGTTTTTAACGGGGTACGTGGTTTTGTGGGGAAAACACGCTTTGTAGGGGCGGTGATAGAGTTTGGTACTACACCGCCGGAATACACCATCAGTGGTCTACAAGCGGATAACCGTTTGCGTTTTGATAGCACCTTAAGTGACTCGGAACGTGAACAACTCAAGGCCGATGCCTTTGATGCTTTTTGCCCGTTAGCGCCTGAATGGCGATTGGATGTGCTGAAAGAAGGCCTACGTATCAGTGAGCGTGCACTGCACAGTATGAGCAAGTAAAACACCATGCAAACAATTGATCATTTTATGTTTGGCGCCAAGCAATTGCCGCCTCTAGTGGAAGCTTTCGCCTTGAAAACGGGAATGGTGGCTGAAACCGGTGGAAAACACCGTTTATTCGGCACACATAACCAATTAATAGGCGGTGGTTCTAGCCCCTACCTAGAGCTGATTGCGATCGATGAGTCATCGGATGCGAAAAGCGTCTTGCGACACGAGTTGCAAGCGTTAGAGCAGCCTACGTTGCACCGCTTCATCATGCGTAGCTCGTTGGCAAATTTTGATGCGTTAACGGCTGCTTACGCGGCGGTAGGCATTGAAAGCGATGTGGTGCCCCTGTCCAGAGAAAACCAAAGCGGCGAGATGTTGCATTGGCATTTGCTGATACCTAGACCCAATGCATTGGGTGTGTTGGCCCCTTATTTCATTGACTGGGGTGATGCTCAGCATCCTTCAGAACGCTTGGCTGAGCAATTTAGTTTGGTGGCATGCCAAGCAGGGCATCCAGAGCCCGCTGTAGTACAGAGACTGTGGGAGGCATTGGGCGTAAATATTCCCGTTTCCCACGCACAACAACCAGAACTGAACATCACGATTCAGTCGGCAAAGGGCGTGTTTCAGCTCCCTTAACTCATCACAGTAAACAATATTCCTCCAAAGAGGCGGTGTTAGCCATGAAGAAAATCGCATTGAGTGTGGCCTTATTGGCCAGTAGTAACCTGTACGCAGCGGATGGTTTGGAAAAAGTCCGTATAGGCTTTCCTCCAGCGTGGTCAGCCGTAGAAGCGGCCATTCCGTTTGGGGATGCGTTGGGCTTCTTTAAAGAAGAAGGCTTAGAGCTGGAGTACGTATCGGTGCAAGGTACGGCCGTACTGTTGCCACAGGTAGCGAACGGTTCGGTGGAGTTCGGCATTATGAGCCCCGACTTATCTGTGATTGCCGCCGCCAAAGATGAGAAATTCCCTATTCAGTTTTTCTACAACTTTTACCCACGCAATATTTTTGAAATCACGGTCTTGGAAGACAGCGATATCAAAACTTTGTCGGATCTTAAAGGCAAGAAAATGGGTGTGGGCGCATTGAGCTGGGGCAACCTGCCTATGAGCCGCCTGATGCTGGGTGATGCGGGTGTGACCTGGATGAAAGATGTGCAAGTGATGCCTGTGGGTGTAGGCCCTGCGGCATGGCAACGCATGAAATCCGGCAGTGTGGATGCCTTGAATTTGCCTGCGCCGCAAAACGTGATGATGGAAAAAGACGGCACTGCCATTCGTCGCCTGCCTATTCCTGAAGAGTTTGCCAATTTGTTTGCAAACGGCGTAGCGACGAGCGAGCAACTTATTCAATCCAACCCTGAGCTGGTGGAACGCATGGGACGCGCGATTGCCAAGTCGTTTGTGGCGTGCGCAACGGACACCGAAAAGTGCGTGAAAGCGTACTGGCAAATCGACCCAAGCTCTAGACCTGATACAGCCAACGAGGCGAAGTGGGTAGATACCTTCTCGGCGGTGAACGACGGTACGTACAACATTATTGGTTTGTACGACATCAAAGAAAACTTCGGCCAATACAACAAGGCGGATTGGGAAAAATTCGTGCAGAAACTGTACGAAGGTGAGCAGATCTCTACCACAGACGTTGATGTAGAAACCCTCTACACCAACCAGTTCATACCTGGGATCAACAACTTTGATGCAGAAGCCGTACGTAAAACGGTGCAGCAGCTACCCAACTAAGCGCAATAGCCAGGATTGAGTCATGTCGTTAACGTTGAAAGATATTGTGGTCAGCTATCCCAGTAAACGTGGTGAAGTGCTGGCTCTGGATAAGCTGGATCTATCGGTAGAGTCCTCCTCCTTCGTTTCGGTACTGGGCCCATCGGGCTGCGGTAAATCCACGCTGGTGCGTTTGGTCTCGGGGTTGTTAAAGCCTACAGCCGGTCAGGTGGAATTTAACGGTCAGGTCATCAAAGGCGCACGTGACGACGTAGGTGTGGCATTCCAGCAGGCGGCTTTGCTGCCTTGGAAAACCGCACTGGATAACGTCTTGCTGCCGATGAGCTTGACTGGAAAGTCACCACGTCAGCACCAAGAGCAAGCCCGTGATTTGCTGGATTTGGTAGGGCTAAAAGGCTTTCACGACCGTTACCCCTTTGAGCTGTCTGGCGGTATGCAGCAACGGGTATCGCTTGCCCGCTCGCTGATACGCAATCCGTCGGTATTGGTGATGGATGAGCCGTTTTCAGCGTTAGATGCCATGACTAGAGAAAACATGATGGTAGAGCTGCAGCGTATTTGGCTGGAGAAAAAACCATCAGTACTGTTCATTACGCACTCCATACAAGAAGCGGTGTTTTTGTCTGATCGCGTGGTGGTGATGAGTGGTAGACCCGGCAAGATCGTGGCTGACGTGAAGATAGATATTCCCCGACCGCGCAGCATTGATACTTTGTACAGCCCGGAGTTCATCGAGATGTCCAACTATCTGCGATCAATTTTTGATGATCACGAATGAGCTAGGGAGTAGTGATCATGAACCAAGTGTTGAAAAGAGTGCTATTGCCCATAGCGCCAGTGATCGCATTTTTTGTGATCTGGTACTGCGTGATTACGGTGTTTCATATCCCCAATCGTGTGTTCCCAGGGCCTGAAGCTGTCTTAGAGCGTATCTATAACGGGTTGTTTAAAGATGCCGATTTATGGCCGCATTTATCACAGACCTTGCAGAGCACCGTCTTGGGCTTCTTATTGGGCACGCTGCTTGCCGTAGCGTTTGGCAGTGTGTTGGCCATGTACAAGCGGGTAGAGCTGTTTTTGTATCCCGTGGTTGTGGTCTTGCAAGCTGTACCCAAAGTGGCGATTGCCCCGTTGATCTTGCTGTGGCTGGGCTATGAAACTAAAAGCACTGTGGTGCTGGTGGCCTTGATTTGTTTCTTCCCTATTTTTGTAGGCACTTTCGTAGGCATACGGGCAACGTCACCAGTGTTGCTAGATCTATTCAAAAGCCTGAATGCCAACACCTTGAAGCTGTACTGGCATTGCTGCTTGCCTAATGCGGCAGGCTCCATTTTGTCGGGCTTGCAAGTAGGGTGGGGCTTTGCCTTGGTGGGGTGTGTGGTGATGGAGTTTATTGTGGGGATGGGCGGTGCTGGTTTCTTGATTGATAACTCAGCCAACTCATTGGATACCACAACCGCCGTAACCGCGATGGTGCTGCTAGGGGTATTGGGCTATGTAGGTGGCGCATTGCTGACCTATGCCAAAGACAAATTGGTGTTCTGGGAAGGGAGTAAGCGCTCATGAGTGGTAACTATTTTTCCGCACCTAGATGGCAGCGTGTGGTGTTGCCGGTGTTGGGTGTGATCGTCTTGATTGCAGGCTGGTACTACCTAGCGACATACGTAGTGGCGAACCCTGCATTGATGCCTGATCCCATTAGCGTCTTTAAAAACGTAGCAGCGTGGGGAGGCCAAGGGTGGTTTGAAACCCATTTTGTGGCCACAGTGATTGCCACGTTAGTGGGCTTGTTCATCGGTGCTAGTTTGGGTTTTTTGTTTGGCATTGTGGTCAGCGAGGTTGAGGCCTTGTACTGCGTGTTTCATCCCATTGTGCAGGCACTACAAGCTATGCCAGTCGTGGCCATCGCCCCATTGGTGATTGTGTGGTTTGGTATTGGCTTGGCATCCAAGATTGCCTTGGTCGCCATTGGCACATTTTTTGTCATGTTTATTCATACGGTGGCCGGTATGCGATCGGTGTCGTCTGAGTTGGTAGACATGGCTAAAGCCTTTGGCGGTGGACGTTGGCGCATTGTGTTTTTAGTGAAAATTAAGTCGGCGTTGGACTATGTGTTCAGTGGCCTAGAGGTTTGCGCAGCCTTGAGCTTCATTTTGTGTGTAGTAGGCGAGTTTTTGGCCGCCAAAGCAGGGATTGGATATTACCTGCGGGCTGCTTCCTACGATATTGATGCAACAGCCATGTTTTCAGCTGTGTTTGTGCTGGCGCTTTTAGCAACCTTGCTGGCGTTTGCCGTCAGGGTTTTGCATCACCGTTTGGTTTTTTGGAAATACAGCAAATAGTAAGTACAGGAGAGCACTATGAGTCAAGAATTGCGTCAACTTTTTGAGAACCTCATTGAGGAATCCCCCTTCATCCAAAGTTGTGGCATGGAGCTGGTAGATCTTGATGTAGAAGCCGCCACCGTAGACATGAAAATGCCGTTGTTGCCTAATTTGGCCAGAGATCGCGCTGCCACCCAGTTTCACGGCGGGGCGATTGCCTCGCTGATTGATACCGCAGGTGATTTGGCGGTGGCACTCAGCGTAGGTGGTGCTGTACCTACCATCAACTTCCGTGTGGATTTCATTCGTCCTTCCAGTGGGCCATACCTGATTGCTAAGGCTGTAGCACGTCGTGTAGGTCGTTCGGTAGGGGTGGCTGATGTGGATGTGTATGACGAGCAGGGCAGGCTAACGGCGATTGGTCGTGGCTGCTACAGCGCGCAAAAGGGCTAAGCCATGTCTACAGAGCAATTTCCACAAAGCAGTAATCTGGGTGGAGCCATTGCTGAGCAGGTGAGCCCGCAGCAAGCCTGGTTGATAGAGGTGGATGAACGCGGGCAAGAGCGCGTGTTCAGCTACCATGATCTGCACGATCAGGCCGCACGCATTGCGGGTTTTTTGCAGCAGCAAGGCTTGGACAAAGGTTCACGTATTGGCCTGATGGGGCTAAATAGCGCGGAGTATCTGCTGGCGTATTACGGCATTATGCAAGCCGGCTATTGCGCAGTACCCATAGGCTTCAAATTAGCTTCAGACACCATTCACTACATTGTGAGTGATGCACAGGTGCAGACGGTATTTTGCGATAGCGAATTTGAGCATTTACTGCCCAAGGGTACGCCGCACATCAATTTGGCTACGCTGTTGAACACGGTAAGCGGTGCCAGCAACACGACTGAAATCGTCGTGCCACAACCTAGTGATGCCGCAACCATCCTGTATACCTCAGGCTCTACAGGAGTACCTAAGGGCGTGCCGCTTACCCACGGTGGTTATGTGTGGGCACTGCAAAAAATGCGTGTAAATGGGGGCGAGTTTTTCCAGACCCATCAAGCCAACGTATTGTGCGCGGCACCGTTGTCACACATGAATGCGTTGTTCTTGTCTAAGTTGGTCACAGCGTATGGCGGCACCTTGGTGCTGTTGACGAAGTTCACCGCACATAGCTTCTTACAGGCGTGCCAAGACCATCGCTGCCAAGTGGTAACAGCGGTACCAACCATGCTGGCCATGGCCTTGCGTGCGTTGGAAGCAGACCCTGCTACGTATGACTTTAGTGCGGTGCTAAGTGTGGCAATGGGTTCGTCTCCCATTACTGAGGAGTTACATCGCAGTGTCAGTGCGTTGTTCCCTAATGCTACGGTGAACAATAACTGGGGCACCACTGAAACAGGTCCAGCTGTGTTCGGGCCACATCCTGCTGGCCTGACACGCCCAGCGTTGTCATTGGGGCACCCCATTGCCGACGTAGAGGTGCGTTTGGGGCCAGACAACGCCGAGGAAGGTGAGTTGTGGGTACGCAGCAGGGCTGTGATGCCGGGCTATCTAAACCGTGATGATGAAACGGCCAAAGCCTTGCATGACGGCTGGTACAAAACTGGCGATGTCATGCGCAGGGACGCCGATGGCTTTTTCTATTTCGTCGGTAGGGTAGACGACATGTTTGTTTGCGGTGGGGAAAATATTTACCCCAGTGACGTAGAGAAACTGCTGATGAAACACCCTGATGTGGTGCAAGTCGCGGTAGTCGCCGTGGCGGATCCGATTAAAGGTCAGGTGCCTGCTGCATTTGTAGTGAAGCGCCAAGCCTCGCACATCAACGAGGACGACATCAAGCAATTTGCCTTGCAAAACGGACCTGTTTATCAGTACCCGCGTCATGTGCGCTTTATTGATGACATGCCGTTGCTAGCCAATAACAAGCTAGACAAGTTGAGCATCAAAAAAATGGCCGCTGGCTATGCCAAATAATATTTCTCTAGTGAGTGAGGGAACGATGAAAGCACAAGTTATACAGTCCCATGGGGGCATTGAACAAATAACCTTTGAAGCCAATTGGCCTACCCCAACTGCGGATGCAGGTCATGTCATCATCAAAGTGGGGGCATGTTCGCTGAACTACCACGATCTGTTTACGCTGCGTGGTATGCCGGGTATTACCGTGCCTATGCCCATCATCATGGGTATTGATATGGCTGGTAGCATCGCAGAAATTGGCCCGGATGTAGAAGGCTGGAAAGTAGGCGATAGAGTGTTGGTAGACCCGCTGGTATTGAATCCGTACCAGTTGTTAGGCGAAACCGTCAATGGCGGCTTGGCAGAGTACTGCAAAGTGCCAGTCACTCAACTGATTCCTTTGCCTGATAGTGTCAGTTACGAACAAGCGGCAGCCTTGCCAGTTGCTTACGGTACGGCATACCGCATGATGGTGACCCGTGGTGGTTTGCCCTTGGATGGCAGCGCTAAAGGCAAAAAAGTCTTTGTGCTGGGGGCGTCGGGTGGTGTGGGTACATGCTGCGTACAGTTGGCCAAACTTAGCGGTGCCGAAGTGATTGTGGCGGCGTCCAGTGATGACAAGCTAGAAAAACTACGCGAGCTAGGGGCTGATCATGGCATCAACTACAAAGAGCAAGACTTCATCAAAGGGTTGCACGAGCACGTAGGTAAGCCACGTATTAGTGGCACAGGTGGCGTGGACATGATTGTGAACTTCACCGGTGGTGACACCTGGGTGTCGTCCATCAAATCATTGAAAAAAGGCGGCAAGTTACTGACGTGTGGTGCTACGGCTGGTTTTGATCCTAAAACGGATCTGCGCTACATCTGGACGTTTGAGCTGACAGTCTTGGGTTCCAATGGCTGGATGCGTGAAGATTTGCATGCCTTGTTGGCATTGGTAGAAAAAGGCGATTTGAATCCGCCTGTGGACATGCGCTATCCCTTAGAAGACACGGCTCAAGCCTTTGCAGCGCTGGAAAACCGTTCTGCTTTTGGCAAAGTGATTGTTCAACCCTAACGACTACAGGACTACGCACATGGCGCAGCTACACGGAAAAGTGGCTCTAGTTACCGGAGCCAGCCAAGGAATAGGCTATCAAATTGCATTGCGGTTGGCGCGATTAGGCGCTTTTGTGTGTGTGCATGCACACCGATCCAAAGAATCGTTAATGCAGTTGGTGGCGACTATTGAGGCCGAAGGCGGAAAAGCTGCGCCTATTTTTGCAGATTTATCCGATGCAAAAGGGCCATACGAGATTCAAGCACAATTTGATAAAATTGTGACTGACGCCTTTGGCGAAACAAAAGTAGATATATTGGTCAATAATGCGGGTGTATTGAAACGTGAGCCAATTGAAAGTGTGACGTCAGAACAGTTTGACCTGACACTAATGGTGAATTTAAAAGCCCCATTTTTTCTGACACAATGCATGTTGCACCGTTTGCGAGATCACGGGCGGATCATCAATATTTCTTCCATGGGCACGCGCATGGCCTTCCCGGAAATGGCCGTGTATGCGCCGGCTAAAGCGGGGCTAGAAGCATTAACGCGTTTGTTGGCGGCACAGTTAGGGCCACGAGGCATTACCGTCAATACTGTCGCACCGGGCCTGACAGAAACGGCAATGAGCCCTATTGATGAGCAAACGGCAGCACGCGCCATTAGCAGCATCGCCTTAGGGCGCATTGGGGCTCCCGGTGATATTGCCGATGTGGTCGCTTTCTTGGCCAGTGACGAAGCCAAGTGGGTTACCGCGCAGCGCATTGAAGTAAGTGGTGGGCAAAAAATTTGAGTTAAACCATACTTTGCCAATCATTAATATTGATTATTTTAAGGAAAGAAAATTGGATATTATTGATAGGCAAATTCTGCAAATGCTACAAGAAGATGCGGATGTGGCTATTAGCGAAATCGCAGCACGCGTTGGTTTATCCAGCACGCCATGTTGGAAACGAATACAGAAATTAAAAGAAGAAGGGGTAATTCAGAAACGCGTTGTACTGTGTGACCCTGAAAAGCTAGGATTAAATACGACGGTATTTGTGAAAGTATCCACGAATCATCATAATGAAGAATGGATTAAAAAATTTGCCTTATCAGTTCAGGATATTCCTGAAATCGTTGAGGCATATAGAATGAGTGGTGATGTAGATTACTTACTGCGTGTGATCGTGAATGATATTCAAGGCTATGACGCGGTGTATAAAAAACTGATTCAAGCCTGTGACTTACACGATGTAAGTTCCAGCTTTGCGATGGAAGTGATCAAGTATTCCACCGCATTGCCGGTGCAGGATGAGCCTCGCAAAGCCTAAGCAGGCTTTGCTGCCTCTTATGCAGGTTCTATGTCTGTACCGCTTTCTACGATGGCGTGGTTCTCGGTAGAAAGATAATGGCAGATACGCCATACGTGATAAGCGATGCGCTCTAGCCAGCGCATGGAGTCCAGAATATGCAGGGCTTGGGCAGAGTCCCTGTAACCGTTAGCCGTTTCAGTCATGATTTGCGTACGCGCTTGTTGGCGTAACAAGCCCAGCGCTTCATTTTGATGAGCCAATACCTGCAACCAACCGGCTTCTGCTTGCCCAGATACTCCCTCAATGGCCAGTTTCAGTAGATGGTCTGTACTGTTTAAGGCTGCTTGAAGAATGGCCGGCACATTTTCTATGGGCGTCAGGCGTACGTTAACTGTGCGGCCGTATAGACGTAGCAGGTGATCCAGAACATGCATTTGGGCTAAGTGGGTAGGCACTAACGCATCATGTTCGTCGGTCAAGCGTATATCCGCAAAGAACTCCTGCGAGTCGTCTAACGCCTTGTGTAAGCGTTGGCGTTCTGTGGGGCTTAAGGGGGATTCCGTGGGCATCGTGCAGAGCTGGCGGCCTACGGTAAACAGCTCGTTGGAGAGCAAAACCAACGTCTTATGCATAGACCCCAAGGCCAACTCTGGGACTTGCAACTGCGAGTCATCCAGTTGGCTGGTCAGGGTGTTTTCACGCTCTGGCAGTATGCGTTCTATTAACCGCGCAAAGCGTGCAGCATTGGGCAAGAAAATCGCCACACCCACTGAAATAAACAAAGTGTTGAAGGCTGCTAGCGCCACTGCACCCGCTTGCAGATGCATGTAGGTTTGCATGGCATCAATCAGCCAAAGCAGCAGGGGTAGAATCAGCAGCGCAATCAAGCCGCTAGAGAGGTTAAAGAGCACGTGAGTCAGTGCCGTACGGCGGGCCAAAATAGACCCACCAATAGCAGCCAATACCCCTGTCATCGTCGTACCAATGGCCGCACCAATCACCAGAATGGCGGCTTGCTCAAAGCTAATGGCTCCTACGTCTAGGGCGGTTAGCGTGGCGGCAACCATGGCGGCGGACGATTGCAGAATCACGGTCATCACCGTACCGATCAGCATGATAAGAATGCGGTGCCACCAGCTATCGGGTTGCAACGATTCTAGATTCAGCATGCTGCTTAAACCGGTCATACCGGATTGCAGGGTATCAATCCCCACAAACAACATGCCAAAGCCTGCCATCGCTATACCCAAAGCAGGCCAGCGGCCACGACCTAGTAGCTTGATAAAAGCCCCTATGCCGATGAGCGGCAACATGTAGAGCCCTAGGCTGACCTTCAACCCCAATGTGGCGATAATCCAACCTGTACCCGTAGTCCCTAAACTTGCCCCCATGACCACGCCAATGGCTTGTGTGAAGCTAATCAATCCTGCACTGACAAACCCAATCAAGGTGACTGTTGTGGCGGTAGAAGACTGCAGTAAGATGGTAATTAACGCACCTGATGTAAAGGCACGAAACGGCGTTCCGGTAAAACGAGCTAGGGCTTGACGTAAAGAATTACCGGCAAATGTCGTCAGACCGTCGGTAAGCATAGACATACCGATCAGGAACAGGCCTATACCGCCTAATAGCTGGAAAAGGGTGCTAGTCATGAAAAAGAGAAGGGCAAAAATAAGAAACGGTATGTGGTGATCACTATACCGAATGCGCTCTCACATGGTACGTAGAAAGCCGTGCCGCCGCAAGGAGACAGGATCAATGACTGATATAAATAGTAGCGATTAAATTCGCAAAAAACGGGAAAAGAAAGGTAGTCTGGATTGCGGCTTGTTGCGCAATGAGCGTGCGCACTTTTTTCAGCTCAGATTTCTTTTTGTTTTTATATTTTTCTATTTTGGGATTCCGGTATGCATCGTTATAAAGCGGCGCTGATCAGGATGACCATGCTTGGCTTGGGCGCCATAGTTCCTTCTTTGCTCTTTGCCACCGTGTCATGGCAATTCAGTCTATACAGTGAAGAACAGAGGTTACGCAGTGTCGATCACCTTATTGTGATGCGCACAGAAGATACCCTACGTGCAGCCGAAGATGCATTAAAAGCATTGTCAGCGTATCAGGTAGAAGCCTGTTCGCCACTGCATTTGGAGAGGATGCGGCAAGTGGCGGTCAACTCTCCTGCCATTCAAGAACTAGCTTACACCATGCCTGACGGGAAAAAATGTGTCTTGTGGGGGCAAGTAAATGTTTTCATGGGGATACAAGATGTTAGTTTTGGTACGCCTGGCGGACTGGAAGTAACAGCCGGTATAGAGCTCAGTGAGCTGGAAGCAGAGCGAGTATTGCTGCTGCGCTATGGTAATTACGAGGCTATGGTGCGCGAATGGCGATTTATGGATATGTATCTAACTCGCCCTGCATTGTTAGCATTAGCTACCCTAGATGGCACCTTGGTTGCTGCCTCTGCCGCGTTCCCTCAGGAGCTGCTCACCCAGGTGTTCAGCGTTGAAAATGGCGAGGAGTGGCAAGACAAGCGTTACATCACAGTGATGGAGCGCTATGGTAATTGGTTAGCGGTGTCAATGGTGCCTAGGCAGGGCTTTCTGGGTTACTTGAAAGAAAACCGCGAAAGCATGATGCCCACCATATTCATGCTGACGATGCTGAGTCTGCTGTTGACCTTGTATCTGATGTTAAAGCCACGCTCCTTAACAGCCGCATTACGGCTTGCGTTACGACGACGTGAGATGGAAGTGCACTATCAACCTATCATGCACTTAGAAAGTGGCACATGCGTAGGGGCTGAAGCGTTGATGCGCTGGAAGCGGGGTGATGGCTCATGGATCAGTCCGGAAGAGTTTGTGCCTGCCGCAGAAAAAAGCGGCCAAATTGTTGAGCTGACCAACTTATTGGTTGATCGTGTGGTGGTTGAGATGGGCGACGCTTTGGTGATAGACCGAAATCTACACATTAGCTTGAATTTGAGTTCGCACGATGTACGTAGTGGGCGTATCTTGCCCGTGCTACGTGAGAGCTTCCTTGAGCAAGGGGTGAAAGCCGAGCAATTGTGGCTAGAGATCACCGAACGGGTGAGTATGGATATAGAGGCGGCCAGAGACACCTTGAATGCGGCCCGTGATGATGGTTTTGTGGTGGCGATTGATGATTTTGGTACGGGTTATTCCAGCCTGCAATATTTGCAGAGTTTGCCTGTGGATGTGCTCAAAATAGATAAAGCTTTTATTCACTCTATTGGTACGGGCGCGGCCTCTAGTGCGGTGGTGCTGCACATCATCAAAATGGCGCAAAGCCTAGGTTTAGTGATGGTGGCGGAAGGGGTGGAAACTCAAGAGCAAGCGGATTACTTGCGAGCACATGGCGTGGATTTTGTGCAGGGGTGGCTGTACTCCAAGGCACTGAGCTGGTCAGATTTTGTGATGTTCTATAAACGGCATCAACCTGTTAATGGCGCTACCCCTTGGTCTAAGGCGAGTGACGATTCACCTGCAAAGCCAAAGCGTCCTGAGGTGTCAGCAGGGCATATGTTAGAGACTGCCGGAGAGTAGGCCTGTAGATAGGCAATAAAAAAGGGGCATAAAGCCCCTTTTTTATGTGTTGCTGTTCTGGCTAAACACCATGTTGTCACGGTGAATCAGCTCAGAGGCCGACATACTACCCAATATCTCAGCGATTTTATGACTGGGGGTACGCAGGATGCGTCGGGTGTCAGAGCTGGAGTAGTTGATTAGCCCGCGTCCGTACTCCACGCCATGCTCGTCCACGCAGGCTACAACGTCGCCACGCTCGAAGTCGCCCTCAGCATGTATCACGCCTATAGGCAGCAAGCTCTTGTGGCCGTTGGTCAGCGCTTTGATAGCGCCTTCGTCTAGGGTGACGCGACCACGCACACGCAGATGGTTCGCTAACCAGCGTTGACGCGCCGATTTCACCGGTAAGGTGGCTCGCAACTCGGTGCCTATGCACTCGCCTTGAGCTAAGCGGTGTAAGACGTTTTCTTCTCTACCTGAGGCAATCACAGTATGGCCACCGCTGTTGGCAGCGCGTTTAGCAGCCAAGATTTTGGTCAACATGCCGCCTGTGCCAACAGAGCTGCCGGCGCCACCTGCCATTTTCTCCAGTGCAGGATCACCAGCCTGAGCCACCGAAATAAATTCGGCGTCTGGGTTGCTGCGTGGGTCGGCACTGTATAGCCCTTTTTGATCAGTCAAGATGATCAAGGATTCAGCTTCGATTAGGTTAGTAACCAGAGCGCCTAAGGTGTCGTTATCACCCAGACGAATTTCGTCGGTGACTACGGTATCGTTTTCGTTCACGATAGGCACTACACCCAGCGCTAACAGTGTGTAGAGCGTGCTGCGTGCATTCAAATAGCGGTGTCTATCTGCCAAGTCTTCGTGCGTCAGCAGAATTTGTGCAGTACGGATGCCATGTTTAGCAAATGCCACTTCATAGGCTTGAATCAGCCCCATTTGCCCGACGGCCGCTGCGGCTTGCAGTTCGTGCATCACACTAGGTCGGCGTGTCCAGCCCAGTCGAGCAATACCTTCGGCAATCGCGCCACTGGAAACCAGTACAACTTGCTTACCTTGGCGGTGCAGTTCAGCAATTTGTGCCGACCATTGAGCAACGGCATTGCTATCAATACCGCGACCATTATTGGTCACTAGCGACGAGCCTACTTTCACAACCAAGCGCTTGGCCTGGGCAATAACAGAGGTGTTATTAGACGATACAGACATGGGGACGCAGCAAATAAAGAAGTGATACTACAGTCTAGACTAAAACAGGTACCCGAGTAGGTACCTGTGGATTTTAGCGCTGAATGACGCGAGAGCGTCGCCTTTGCTATTCGTTGTCTGCTGCCGGCGGAGGTACATCAATGTTTTGTCGTTTTTCGTCAAACCTAGGGTCGACCTGAACAAACGTACCCGCTGCTTTTTCTTCCGCTTCTTGCTGTTGACGACGTTGCTCGTCTAGCCAGTTTTGGATGTCGCGAACAAGCTCTTCAGTGCCTTGACCTGTTAGCGCAGACATACCATAGATAGGTGCTTTCCAATCTAAGCGTTTCACCAACTCTGCACGTAAGGCTTCGGGGTCATCCACCATGTCGAGTTTGTTTAGCGCTAACCAGCGAGGTTTGTCGCCCAGTTCTTCACTGTACAAGCCCAGTTCAGCCGTAATCACGTTGATTTGCTCTAACGCTGCTTCTACAGGGTCTACGTCTTGGTCTAAGGTGCTAACGTCCACAATGTGTAGCAACAAACGTGTGCGTGACAGGTGACGCAAGAACAAATGACCTAAACCTGCACCTTCGGATGCGCCTTCAATCAGACCAGGAAGGTCGGCAATCACAAAGCTGTGCGAGGCCGAGGTACGTACCACGCCTAAATTAGGGTGCAGTGTCGTAAAGGGGTAATCAGCAATACGTGGGCGAGCATTCGACACTTTACTGATAAAGGTGGATTTCCCTGCATTAGGTAAACCTAACAGACCTACATCAGCCAACACTTTTAGCTCTAAGCGCAGTTTGCGCTGATGACCCATTTCGCCTGGTGTGCATTGACGGGGAGCGCGGTTGATACTGCTTTTAAAGTGCAAGTTACCCAGACCACCTTGACCGCCAGCGGCCAAGATAACTTCTTGATCGTGGTGATCCAGATCGAACAGCAGTTCGCCTGTTTCGGCATCCATAATGGTGGTGCCTACAGGCATACGCAACACAATATCTGTGCCTGCTGCGCCGTACTGGTCTGAACCTCTACCGTTTTCACCGTTACGTGCGCGGTGCAGTCGAGAAAAACGGTAATCAATGAGGGTGTTGACGTTACGGTCGGCAATAGCATACACGTTGCCGCCACGGCCGCCATCACCGCCATCAGGTCCACCTTTAGGGATGAACTTTTCGCGGCGAAAGCTTGCAGCGCCATTGCCGCCGCGACCGCCTATAACCTCAATGGTTGCTTCGTCTACGAATTTCATAAAGTGATTTGACCTGATGTGTAATGTACTAATGTAAAGATAGATAGTGTAAAGCAAAAAGCCCTGCCGGTTTGGGGCAGGGCTTTGATACTGTCAGTAATGATGCTTATTCAGCAGCGATTACGGAAACAGTACGTTTGTTCAGAGCACCAGAGATGCTGAACTTAACATGACCATTCACCAAGGAGTACAGGGTGTGGTCTTTGCCCATGCCGACGTTTACGCCGGGGTGGAATTCAGTACCGCGCTGGCGAACGATGATAGAACCAGCATTGATGGCTTGGCCACCGTAGATTTTGACGCCCAGTCGTTTCGATTGTGAGTCGCGTCCGTTCCGCGTAGAGCCGCCGCCTTTCTTCTGTGCCATTTTTTAAACTCCAGTTATGCCGGAAGTTCCAAAACTGTACGCTACTTAAGCGTTAACAGCTTCGATACGAACTTCGGTGTAATTTTGACGGTGACCTTGTGTTTTGCGATAGCCCTTGCGACGGCGCATTTTGAAGATCTTGATTTTTGGGTGACGGCCTTGTGCAAGAACAGTAGCTTTAACCACGGCACCATTAACAAAAGGAGTACCCACTTGCAGGGACTCACCTTCACCAACGGACAAAACCTGGTCTAGCGAGATTTCTTGCCCAATGTCTGCCGGTATCTGTTCTATTTTCAATTTTTGGCCAGTAGTAACACGATACTGTTTACCACCGGTTTTTATAACCGCGTACATAGGGAAAATCCTAAAAATCTGGCGAAAATCGCCAAAATCATAAAAATAAAATTATTAGCCTTTTAAGCTAAGCCTTTTATTGTAGGGGAAAAACTTAAAATCCGCAATAAAACAAGCACCTGTAAGGCAGCCTTGAGGGCTGCCCTAGGTGGATCAAGAGCGGTAGTCCGCGTTGATCGTCACGTAATCGTGCGAGAAGTCGCAGGTGTAAACCGTTTCATTGTGCGTGCCGCGATTTAAGTCAATGCGCATCACGATTTCAGCTTCTTGCATCACGCGTTGGCCATCTTCCTCTAGGTAGCTGGCGGCGCGACCACCTTCTTCAGCCACCAATACATCGCCCAACCACAGGCGCAGTTTGCTGACATCTAAGTCTTTAATGCCGGCGTAACCAATGGCACACAGAATACGACCCAAGTTTGGATCGGAGGCGTAGAAAGCGGTTTTAACCAGTGGTGACTGAGCAACAGCGTAAGCCACTTTCAGAGCTTCGGCTTCGTTCGCAGCGTTTTCAACCTGAATGGTCATGAACTTAGTCGCGCCCTCGGCATCGCGTACGATCTTTTGCGCCAATTCGGCAGCAGCGGCCGTCAATGCTTGGTACAGCACAGCGTAGTGAGGGCTGGCAACGGAATCCACCATCACGCCATTTTGGCCAGTAGCCATAATGATGAAGGAATCGTTGGTGGAGGTGTCGCCATCAATGGTGATGCGGTTGAAAGAGCGGTTCGCAATAGAGCGAGTCATCTCTTTTAGCAATTCAGGGGCAATACCGGCATCGGTAGCCAAGAAGCCCAGCATGGTTGCCATGTTGGGTTTGATCATGCCTGCACCTTTGCTGATACCAGTAATGGTGGTCAGGGTGTCGCCCAGTGTGATCTGGCTGGAATGAATTTTAGGCTGGGTGTCAGTGGTCATGATGCTGTGTGCTGCATCAAACCAGCGGTTAGCACCAAAGCTGCCTACAGCAGCTGGCAACGCCGCAACCAATTTTTCCACCGGCAGGGGCTCTAGAATCACACCAGTAGAAAAAGGCAGTACTTGTGATGGACGCAAATCCAGCAGTTCAGCCAACTCTGCACATGTGGTACGCGCATTTTGCAAACCACTTTCGCCAGTAGCGGCATTAGCGTTTCCGGTGTTGATCACCAATGCACGTGTGTCGGCATCGGAGTGCAGGTGAGCTTCACTGACCTGCACGGGTGCCGCACGAAAACGGTTGGTGGTAAAGACACCTGCAACCGCACTGTTGGGAGCAAGTTTAAATACAGTCAGGTCAGGGCGACCCGATTTATGAATACCAGCAGCAGTAATACCAATTTCAACGCCAGCAACAGCGTGAATCTCGGATTCAGCGGGAATTTGCAGATTGACAGCCATAACACACCTGTAGGTGAGAGAGATCAAAAATAGGCTTTAATCATACCCGTTTTGCTGAGCGCAGTGCAGCTACTGATAGGGCTTCGTCGGTATGGCGAAGGGGCGATCAGAGTAAACGGCTAGGGTTAAGAGGCCATCTCAGGAATGTGACTGAACAGACGCGCCATCGTTTTAAGTTCGCCCAGCTGTTCATAGAGTTTCTGGTGACTGTTCTTAGACAACGATGCGAACAGTGTGCGAATCCATGACTCGTGTGCTTGGGATATCTTCTGATACAGCTTGCGGCCTTTGGGCGTTAAGCGAATCAACGAGCTACGGCGGTCAGTATCCAGCTTGGTACGCTCTACCAGCCCATCTTTTTCTAGCTGGTCAGCAATGCCCGTAATGTTGCCGTTCGTGACCATCATGCGTCTAGAAAGATCACTCATTTTCATGCCGCCTGCTTCATGCTGCAGTTGAGCCATGAGATCAAAGCGGGGCAATGTGGTTTGAAACTCGCTACGCAGACGGCTACGGATTTCGTTTTCTATAAAAGTGGTGCAGCTGAGCAGTCGTAGCCATAGGCGTATGTCCTGATGGTCACTAGACACCACACGGCTTTCTAGGTCAGGAGCATCAGCTAAGGTCGCAGTAAAGGGTACATCATGCATATTCATGGCGGTATTCCATAAAGAAGCGCTATATGAATTCAAACCCCGTTAAGGGCTCAGACGATGCATTCAATTCTATTAGTGGGGGGTATCTTTGCCTTGCGAATAATCAAGCTTTTAACATTCGACTGTTCACGAAAAAGCCACTGCCCCATGATACGGCAGTGGCTTGAAGCCCGCTAAATACGCCTTTTACAGCGAAACAACTTCAGCATTAAAGTTGTTTAAATACGTGCTCGGCGGCGTTCAGGGTTTGTGCAACGATGGCGTCATCGTGAGTCAACGACACGAAGCTTGCCTCATACGCTGATGGAGCCAAGTACACACCTGCATCCAGCATGCCATGGAAGAAGCGATTAAATTTCTGTGTATCGCTTTTTGATACTTCGGCAAACGATGTAGGTACTGTGTCAGTGAAATACAGGCCCAACATACCGCCCACGTAATCACTAGAAAACGCGTGGCCAGCAGCACGTGCGCGTTCAGCCAAGCCTTCGGCCAGCACGCGAGTTTGTTTTTCCAGCTGATCGTAGACGCCAGGCGCTTGCAGCAGTTTCAGTGTGGCCAGACCTGCTGCAACGGCAACAGGGTTACCGGACAATGTACCAGCTTGGTACACAGAACCTAGTGGTGCAATGCAATCCATGATTTCGGCTTTACCACCAAACGCACCCACGGGCATACCACCACCAATGACTTTAGCCAGTGTGGTCATGTCAGGACGAATGCCGCTAATGCCTTGTACGCCTTTAGCGCCAGCACGGAAGCCTGTCATCACTTCATCAAAAATCAGCACGGCGCCGTGTTCGGTACATTGCTCGCGCAGGGTTTCTAAGAAGCCAGGAATAGGCTTGATCAGGTTCATGTTGCCAGCAACGGGTTCAACAATAATGCAAGCGATGTCGTCAGCGTGTTGAGCAAAGGCTGCTTTAACGCCTTCGATGTCGTTGAAGTTCAGTACCAGTGTGTGTTGGATGAACTCAGCCGGTACGCCAGCAGATGTGGGGTTGCCGAACGTCAGCAGGCCAGAACCCGCTTTCACCAGCAAGCTGTCAGCATGACCGTGGTAGCAGCCTTCAAATTTGATGATTTTGTTGCGGCCAGTGTAGCCACGAGCCAAACGAATAGCACTCATGGTGGCTTCGGTGCCGGAACTGACCAAACGTACTTTTTCAATGGATGGCAGCAATTGGCAAATCAAGTCAGCCAGTTCTACTTCACCTGCTGTAGGTGCGCCAAAGGACAAGCCGTGTGCAGCGCTTTCTTGAACCGCTTTGATCACTTCAGGGTGTGCGTGACCAAGAATAGCAGGGCCCCAAGAGCCTACGTAATCAATGTACTGGGTGCCTTCTGCATCCCATACCCACGGGCCTTGTGCGCGTTGGATAAAGCGTGGGGTACCACCTACCGAGCCAAAAGCTCGCACGGGGGAGTTAACACCACCAGGAATATGGTGGCAGGCACGTTCGAACAAATCTGCATTGCTAGTCATGTGAAGTATCCGGTAAAGATGAGCGTGTTAAGCGAATTTGGCAAAAAGATCCGTAAAAGCTTGAGCTCGCTGGTAAACGTTGGGAGCCTCAAACAGGCTACTAATAACGGCTATTGTATCGGCTCCGGCCTGAATTACGCTGGCAGCATTGTCCAGTGTGATTCCACCAATGGCGACCACTGTGGGTCTGCCTGAGGCTGTCGCATGTGCGCGGCAGTGGGCCAAGCCTTGTTGTAGGTGTTCGGGTAATGCACGAGGGGCGTTAGGTTTGACGCTAGAGGGGAACATGGCACCAAAAGCCACGTAATCCACGCCAGCTTGTATGGCTTGTAATGCCAAACCAGGCTGGTTGTAGCAGGAGGCTCCCACAAATTTGGGGCTAGGCAGTGCGGCTCTGGCCATGCTCAGTGAGCCGTCATCTTTACCCAAATGTGCACCGTCAGCGTGGCATTGCAGTGCCAACTCCCAGTCGTCATTAATGAGCAAGGGTAAGGTGAGTTCGCGGCAACGTGCGAGCAAAGCCTCTAGTTGCTGACTGGCCAACTCAGGCGTAGCCAATTTGCGCCGCCATTGCAGCACAGTCATGCCACCACGGTGCGCGTCAGAGACTGCATCAAGTAATTTAGCGGTGTCATCCCACTCAGGGGTGACACCATACAAGCCACGAGGAAAACGTAATGTTTGGGTCATAGCGTTTGGTTCAAGATGAGTTTGCCCATGCCGGCTTGAAAATGTCGTTCTGCGCTGCTTTCGGTAAAGCGTATAGCGTCAGTGATGGCCCGATTCATGGGTTTGGCTTGTGCTAGCCCTGCAGCAATCGCAACGCTAAGCGTGGAGTCGGTGTCATGCAGACGATGTGGCGTGGCTTGCAATGGCCAGTGCTGGCGTGTGCCGTCTTGGCCTAGCAACTGGTAGCGAGCTGGGTCTGCACCGTTAGCGGTGGTAGCGCTTAGTAATTGGTTAGCGCCTAAATCCAGCACGGCTTGGAACACATCATCTTGCTCAGGCAAATGACCTGAGTTTTGCAACTGTTCCAATAAGGTACTATCGGCCACGACCAAATCGGTTTGTGGCAGTACCAGTTGAAAAATCGCGTCCATGACATCATCTGTATCTATGTCATGATCGGCCAGCATGTGATCCTGCAATGACTGCAACTGCAGCACCAGCGGAATGGCTGTGTAGTCTGCAGCGACTTGAGCCAGTACACTAGCGGCCTCTGCGCTGTATAGCGGGCCAGCCTTGATGGCGCTGATGGGCATATCTTCCAGCAAACAGCGCATCTGGTCATACAGGTGCTCGGGCGGCACAAGTTGCAATTGTTCGCAGGAAATGGTGTCTTGTACGTGCAAACTGGTGACTACACTGAGCGCGTGGCAACCCAAGCGGGCACAGCTGATGCTGTCCGCCATAAGGTGGGCTGCGCCAGTGGGATCCAGAGGGCCAAACAACAACACCAAAGGTGGTGAGGAAGGCGGTAAATCAGTAGCCATGATGTGAAAAATCAATGAAACTTGAGCAAAGTACGCCAGATTGGCGCAGGGTTTAGTATTATGAAGCCCATTTTAATGGATTGCCTGCTTGCGGGGGGTCCAGAGTTTTTTGAAGAGAGAATTTGAGTTATGCGTACCTGGATGTGTTTGATTTGTGGGTGGATCTATGATGAAGAAGCAGGCCTGCCTGAAGAAGGGATTGCGCCTGGTACTCTATGGGAGGATGTGCCGCCAAACTGGGTTTGTCCAGAGTGTGGTGCACGTAAAGAGGATTTTGAGCTGATTGAAGTCTAATTTCAGTCGTGACGCTACGACATTTAGTATTGGGGGGTTCAACATGAGTACAGCGGAGCAGGCGGTGGAAACACCTGAGCGTATTGATCTCTCCAAACAATTGCTGGTGGCGATGCCTGGGATGGTGACCGGTAGCTTAGCAGGCACGGTGATCTATGTGTGTGAACACAATGAAAACGGTGCACTAGGCGTAGTGATCAATAGACCTACCGATATGACCATCGGAGATCTGCTGCAACGTATAGAGTTAGAACTGACTTTAGACTTAGAAGAGCAGCAGCGTGCCGTCTTTTTTGGTGGCCCGGTGCAAACAGACCGAGGGTTTGTCTTGCATGCTCCAGCAGGTAGTTATAACTCTAGCATCGCATTGGGCGACATGGCATTGACCACATCGCGTGATGTATTGCAGGACGTAGCGGGCGGTAAAGGGCCTGAACAAGTTCTGATTGCCTTAGGGTACGCAGGATGGAGCGCAGGGCAGCTAGAGGACGAAATGTCCCAGAATGCATGGTTAAACGTAGACGCAGACGCCAAAATTTTGTTTGAGCTGCCTGCCGGTGAGCGTTACCATGCGGCGCTAGCACAGTTGGGTATAGACCCGGCCATGTTGAGTATGGCTGCTGGTCATGCCTGAGTTAACCGTGCTGGCCTTTGATTACGGCCTGAAGAAAATTGGCGTGGCGCTAGGCAATACGTTGACCTGGCACGCCCGCCCCTTAACTATTTTGCGGCCAGTCACTAAAATTCAACGTTTTGCAGCGATAGAGGCGCTACTCAAAGAGTGGCAGCCGGATCAGTTGGTGGTGGGTTTGCCGCTTACTACCTCTGGCGAGGAGCAATATGCATCCTTGCGTTGCCGACGTTTTGCCAACCAGTTACAAGGACGGTACGGGCTACCTGTAGTTCTGGTGGATGAACGAGGGTCTAGCATGGAAGCTCAGCAAATACTGGGCAATCATGACGATGATGATGCGGTGGCCGCAGCTGTGATTTTGCAGCGTTGGTTGGACGCTGCCCAAGAAGGGCAGCCTATTTCTACACAAGCAGGAATTGAATCTTGAGTGTATTGCGATTTGTCTGGCGCGCTGCCGGGCTACTGTTGTGGTTGATAGGTGGACTGTTGTCCACACTGTTACTTTTCCCCGTTATTGGTTTTTCACGCCGATTATGGATGATTCAGAACTGGTCTAAAGGTTTGCTGGCCATTTGCGGCGTCAAAGTCGTCGTGCAAGGCAAGCCAGTATTAAACGGTTCAGTCTTATGGGTATCCAATCATTGTTCATGGTTGGATATTTTTGTATTAGATAAGGTGCGCGCTACCTGTTTCGTGGCGAAGAGCGAAATTCGTAAATGGCCAGTGATAGGCTGGTTGGTATCTGGTGCGGGTACGGTGTACATAGATCGTACACACCGACATGCCATCAAAGGCGTGAGCGAGCAGATGAATCAACGCTTCGTTCGCTCTGAAGCCGTGGGCTTGTTTCCTGAAGGCACAACGTCTGCGGGTAACGAGGTCAAACCCTTTCACGCCAGCTTGTTTGAAGCCGCCATACGCGTGAAAGTGGATATTCAACCTGTGGCACTGCGCTATTACCAGCATGGCGAGCGTAGTGCTCGTTTTGCGTTCATTGGCGATCAAAGCCTGATGGCCAATATTTGGATCTTACTGTGCTCACGCGGTGCTATGGTGGAGTGCGAGTTCTTAGACGTGTTGCCTGCAGAACATTGCGTTGAAGTAGGTAGGGCAGTCGTTGCGACAGAAACGTGGCAGCAAGTACATGCTGCCGTCGTAGAAAAAACCTAAGTTAAAACGCCAGCGGGTTTAGCGTTTGAGTCTCTTGGTGCGCTACCTGCACAACTTTTCTATCTGGTAAGCGTATGGCGGTCAGTGATTCGCCCCATACGCAGCCGGTATCCAAACACACGGCATCAGGCCGTTGCATCAAGCCCAACGTAGACCAGTGACCAAAGATCACAGGTACTTCTAGTGCGCGATTAGGTAAATCAAACCATGCTGTGTGGCCCTCTTGTAGATCAGGCGGGCCTTTGTGCTTGGTGTTTAATCGTCCGTCTGGGTAGCAGGTACGCATACGGGTCAGAATGTTGATGATCAAGCGTAGTCGGTCTTGCCCTTGCAGCGAGTCGCTCCATACATCGGGGTGATTGCCAAATAAGCCCTCTAACAGGCTTTTCCAGTTAGGTGCTTGCAGGCATTGCTCTACCTCACGCGCATAGGCTAAGGTTTGTGCCAAGGTCCAGCTAGGGGCTACGCCGGCATGTATGATTAAGTGCTCGTGAACCTGTAAGGCTAGGGGGCAATGGCGCAACCAATCTACGAGTTGCTCGGCATCAGGCGCTGCCAAAATCTCTTGGGCTGTATCTGACTTACCTACCTTACGTACGCCCGCAGCAACACCCAACAAATGTATATCGTGATTGCCCAATAAGGTGATGGCTTTATCGCCCATGGACTGTGCTAGTCGCACACAGTCCAAAGATTGTGGACCACGGTTAATGAGATCACCCGCAAAGCAGAATAGGGCGTCGTGATCGGCTTGTATAGTGGGGTGTGCTAACAAGGCCTCTAAGCTTTGGTAGCAACCTTGTACATCGCCAATCACCCAGACTGGTTTGGAGGTTTCAAGAATCATATCAGTCAGTCGACGCGAGCAAGGAGCGACGACGCGCGAAACGGTTACGGTTTTCCATTAACAGCAAGGCTATCAGTGCGCTACCTAGTGCGATGATATTGGGGCCTAACGCCGTAATCCACGGAGCCCATTTGCTAAGCGTACCAATGTTCAGTGCCATTTGGTTGGCCATGAAAAAGCCTACACCAATCAATATCCCTGCAAACACTTTAGTGCCTACACCACCGCGACGGGTTTGCATGAAGCTAATGGGGGCGGCAATGGTAATCATGACTAACAAGGTGAAGGGGTAGGCAATCTTGCGCCACAACGCCACCATCTGTCGGTCAGTCTGCAACTCATTGGCTTGTAGGTAAGCGATGTAGTCCATCAGGTCGCTGGCAGACATCATCTCGGGTGTTAGGATACGAGCGATTAACCGATCCGCCGTTAACGAAGTGCGAATCTCTAGCGTGGGCTCGGTAGCCAGTGTGCTAAGTGGTTTTTCAGGGGCTTGTTCGCCGTGCAATGCCTGTGACGATGCCGGGTCTATAGTGATCACTGTAGCCTGATCTAAGCGCAGGCCTTCACTGTGGAACTGGCCAGTAGGGGCTTGGGTTAAGGTGTCTAAGCTTTGTTCTGGCAGCATTTCCAGTACGGTGACGTTGTCCACTTTGCCGCTGGCTTGAATGCGTTGAATATTGATGATGCGTGAGCCGCCACCCTCAATGTTTTCCTTAAACCAATAGCCACTGCTTAAGCGACCGCCACCGGATCGTCCCAATAACTGTAGTTGTACTTCGCTGGATTTAATCTGTACGGCAGGGGTGATGTATTCGGAAAGCAAGAATGCACCAACCATCAACGGTATGGTGATGACCCATAACATCCCTAGCATCCCTAAGCCGCTCACCCCCGATACGCGCAAGATCACCAACTCGTTACGCTGTGCTAGGCTGGCTAACGCCAATACCGCACCGATGAGTAACCCGATGGGTAACAGCTCGTATAGCCTAGTAGGAAGTTGCAGGCTTTCTAGATAGAACAGGTTCAACAACGTGAAGCTTTTATTCACTTTGTCTAATTCGTCTATCAGAGCAAAAAAGGTGAAGAGTCCCAGTAGGGCGAGAAGCACTACAGCACAGGATCGGTAGATTTCAGAGGCCAAATAGCGGCGAGCAGTGCGCATTGCAGGGACTTACTAAAGGTCAAAATGCTAAAGGGTAAAGCTTAACAAAATTGCTGCGTGACTGCTTAAGGAATCTGCACCAAACGCATACGTTGCTGGATGGTGTTGGTGCGACTGTTTAAGTAGCGAGTATTACGGTGAGTGTCGTAATAAATAGGATTAGGCAGCATGGCAGCCAAGTTGGCCGCTTGTCGGGGGGTAAGCTGATTTGCACCTACACGGAAGTAGTGTCTGGCAGCGGCTTCCGCCCCAAAGGTGGTTGTCCCCCACTGAGCAATATTAAGGTAGATTTCCAAAATACGCTCTTTGCTCATGACGGTTTCAATCATGTAGCTAAGCACCAGCTCTTGGCCTTTACGCCAATAGCTGCGAGAGTTAGATAAAAAGAGGTTTTTGGCGACTTGTTGGGTAATCGTAGAGCCGCCTCTGCGTAAGGCAGAGCCCTTTTCAGCTTGCGAGCGGTTGTAGGCTAAGGCGCGGCGTATAGCTTCCCACTCAATGCCTTCGTGATTGATGAAGTTGGAGTCTTCTGACGCAATCACAGCACGCTTTAAGTTATTGCTGATATCGGCATAAGCCACCCATTGGTGGGTAATGGCAGCCGCTGGGTCGTGGCTGCGCAATTCTTCTATGGTTTGGCGCATCACAGCGCTAGCCGTAGGGTTTTGCACGCTATACCAACACACCATCAGAAACAAATACACCTGATAGAGCAACAACAACGCAATAGGTAGCAGCACAATAAGGCTGACTACCTTGAGCTTGTTCATTCTGCGCGGTGGCAGCGGAGCAGTGTCGTCTAGCATGAAAAAAGGAGGCTTAGAGCGCTTGGCGCAATTGATCCAGTACGTTTTCGGTACGCGGTAGCATACCATGCCAGATTTCAAAACTAACGGCTGCTTGGCCTACTAACATCCCTAAACCGTCTGCTTGCTGCGATGCACCTTGTTGTGCAGCCTCTTGTATGAACAGTGTGGGTTCGGCGCCGTACATCATGTCGTACGCTAACGAATGTGCGCTAAAGCGCAAGGCGGGCAGTGCAATACGCTGTGCTCCTAGGCTGGCCGAGGTGGCATTAATCACAATGTCCCATTCGCTGGTGGCACTGTCTAAACCGCCAGCGCGTAAATGGTTTTGGTAGTCGGGGCAGTGTTGTAGAAATTCGTCTACCAAACTGTGGGCTCGGCTAGCGGTGCGGTTGACCACCTGTACAGTATGGCAACCAGCCTCTAATAACGGCAATAAACAACCGCGCGCAGCACCACCAGCACCAATCATGAGTACACGTTTATCTTTAGGGTCAAAGCCCAAGCGGATAATGTCGTTTAACAAACCTAGTCCATCGGTGTTGCAGCCATGTAAACCATCGTCTTTCATCCACAGCGTGTTGACGGCACCGGCGATGCGAGCGCGTAACGATAGCCGGGATTGGCACTGCGCAAAGGCTTCTTCTTTGAAGGGTACGGTAACGTTTAAGCCCTTGCCACCTTCGGCAAAGAATTGCTGGATGGTGGCATTGAAACCATCCAACGGTGCTAGCAGACGCTCATACACCAAAGAAATGCCACATTGTTCGGCAAATGCGTGATGGATAAAAGGTGAACGGCTGTGGGCAATAGGGTTGCCTATAACCGCATAGCGAGCAGTGTTGGTCATGGTCGTGTGGTCAGTTGATGCTGAGAAAAATGCCAAGTACGTGTGATAGCCAGCCCGTCTGTCTCGTTGCTGAGCTCAGGAGGAAAGGGTGGGAAGGGTGCTGCCAAGCGCACAATGCGCTGTGCCGCTAACGTAAAGAGGGGGTTAGGGTCAGGTTTGTTGATGGCAATGCGTTCTACGCTACCATCTTTGCGTATGAATACCGTCAGTTGCACTGAACCGGATAAACGGCCACGCGCTTCGTCGGGGTAGTGCTCTGCACCCAGTGTTTCAATTTTGTGGCGCCAGTCTTCTAAATACTCGGCTTGAGCCGACTGTCGGGCAGAAGGCGCATCGTATTGATAGCGCGGTTTGCTGTTGTAGAGTTCAACATCATCACGCAAACGTTGCAGTCGTTGAGCCAAGGCTTGTAGGCGCGGGTCTTGGTCAGCCGTGTCAAAGCGCACACTGTCACCGGTGTAGTCCTGCGCGTAACGCGCTTGGGCAACTTCCCACTCTGCCTCTAGTGTGCTGAGTAGTTGTAATTGCTCTTGTTCTAACTGCTGTTGACGGCGCTTAAAGGCTTGTAAAACTAAATCGTCAGGGGTGGGCATAGCCTGAGACTCAGTTGGCGCAGAGGCGCTCACGTCCAGCTCGCTTGAACCACCACCATCAGCTTGCCACTGAGCAAGCAGTTTTGCTTGTAGCGGGGCAGACTCTGTACTGAAGTTGACCAGAGTGACATCTAGCTCTGAAGGTAGTGGGGGCGTAGACACAGGAGTGCGTTGCCACCACCAAATCAAGCCTACATGTATGAGTACAGAAGCCAGAACCGCCCACCACAAAAAGTCTCGGTAGGGTTGTGCCGCAGTAGAGGTGGGCAGGCGGTTCATGGGGGTTAGGCGGCCGCAGGCGGATCCAGCACATCCAACAGACGGCAGGAAACGTCTAGCTGCAGTTCATCAATCTGGCAAATTTCTAGGCGCAGTTGTTGGCCACGCTCCAGTGTGCCCAAACCGCCCACTCGGGTGGTGAAGGGGCAGTTGTTGAACCGGACCAAGTCTTCTTTGATGAAGGTGGCCTCTACCTGATGTATGTCTTGTTGCTGCAGCCAGCGCAAAACCCAGTAGCGTTCAATGGTGTGCTGGAAATCGCCCCATGCAGTGTATTGGGAGTCAAACGCACCAATGATGGCGTATAGATCAGCATCTTTAGGTTTGAACGGGGCAACCAAGCGTGCGGATACGCCGTGTTGGGCAGCAGCCAGAATTTGCCATTGGTTGACCAAGTCAACATAACGGCGCAGTGGTGAGGTAGACCAAATGTATTGGGGTACACCAATACTTTCATGGGGTGCTGCATGGGTAGACATGCGGGTACGCATCGCTTGCTGGGAGCGATAAATTCCCGGTAAACCTAACTGCACCAATAAACCGCCCCACAGGCTATTGGCCATGATCATGTATTCTGCTGTGAGCAACCCTAATGGGGCGTTGCGCACGCGCGGAATCAAATTGATAGGGCTATCGGGGTCATCGGGTGGGCCTTGCAGGTCGAAGGTGTATTCCACGCGATTATTGTTTTCGGGTTTGCCACGCACTTCGTCACGTTTGGCTGATAACTGGCGAGAAAACTGCCACAAAGGGCGTAGCCAATCGCCGTAGGGCAAGTCTACCTCTGGGTTTTCTAGGGCTTCTAGCGTGACGTGGGGGTCTAGATCGCTTTGAACCAGGTTTTCTTGTACGACGATTTTTTCCAGCTTGGTTTCACTATGGAAAATCTCGCCAGTGCTCAGGCTGCCTTCTACATAGAGCGACAGTGTTGGGCGCTCTGCACCCGCTTGCAAAGAAAAGTGCTCAACGAACTCGTGTGGCAGCATGGGGATTTTCTGTCCCGGCATGTACACAGTGGACATGCGCTTGCGTGCCATCTGGTCGAATTCGTTATCACGCAAAATAGCCAAGCCGGGGGTGGCGATGTGCACACCAATGCGTACACGATCATCATCCAGTTGGGTTACAGATAGCGCATCATCAATTTCTATAGTGCCAGCGTCATCAACGGAGTAGGCCTTGGCATCCGTAAGTGGCAAACCTTCTAAGAAGTCGCCGAGTGTCACTGGAGGCAGATCTATGCCGCGTGGGAAATGCTGGGAGAAAAAGCGATAACGGTGCAGCGCCAAGGCACTGGGCCACGCATCCAGTTTCAGCAGCAGCTTTTCAGCGCTAAGGCCAGATTGCGTCACAGCCGCATCAAAAGCTTTCCACTCTTGGGTGTTTTTATCCGGGCTGATCAGTAATGAGCCAGCGACTGCAGCGATTTCAGGAGGCAGCTCGCCATTTAGCATGGCGTCAGTCCATGCTTTTTGTTGAATTTCTTGCAGACGTTTGCGCTCTATGGCTGCCAATGCCGCATTCAGAATTTCAGGTGGAGCGGGTCGGTATAGGCCGCGACCTTTGCGGTGAAAATACGCCGGGGCACTATGTAATGCCAGAATCAGTGCGGTTTTTTCAATGGCGTTCGGTTCATGGCCGAAATAGTCAGCGGCAAACTCGGTGGCTTGAAACTCTTCTTGGGGCGCGCATTCCCACAAAAATTGGATATCCAAGGTTTGAGACAGTGTTTCTGCCTGCTCAAGCAGTGTGCCGGGTTCGGGCTGTTCAAACTCAAAAAAGACAGTGTTTTTTTTGATTTTGCTGCGTTTTCCGCTAGCAGACTCTACTTGCAGAGTGCTGTCTGCATCGGAAAAGATTTTTTCAGCTTTGAACTTACCGCTGTCTTCAAAAAGGACGTACATAAATCGGGTGTAACTTGGAAAACTAGGGGAGGGTAGTAGTGCGGAGTTTCTCGAGAATAAAGGCGAGAATGTCGTCCTCGTACTCTGCGAAATCAGAAATGCCGTGATCACTACCTTGTATGATTTTGCCTTGGCTACCAGCGTAATGGTCAGCCATTTCGTGCCAGTTTAGGACCTCGTCGCCCGTGCAGGCTAATAAATAGTAGCGCTGCGGATCTTTAGGTGGTTGTTCGGCTAATGCTTCAAGCTCAGCGACGTATTGCTCTAGAAAATGAAAGGGTTCGTCGCTATGAAATAAGGTGTGTGAACCCACATGTTTTCGTAGGTCGCGTGCGGCATGTACTACTGGGTTCAATAATACAGCTGGCGCGCGATAATGTTCAGCTAAATGTGCAGCGTAATACCCGCCTAGCGATGAACCCACCACAACCAGAGGTTGTTCTGGCGTGGTGGCTTGGTGTTGTTCAATGAGCTGATGGCACAGAGCGATGGTTTCTGCTGGGCTGGCTGGTAATTGCGGGCATACCCAGGCATCTTCTAGCCCTAATGTTCGTAGCCGTGCCGCCAAGCGCTGAGCCTTGAACGATGAGGGGGAAGAGCGAAATCCATGCAGATAAAGAATCATGATGTGTGCTTTAGGCTGTAGTGGACAACGCGTTCAGTAGTTTTTGGTGTATACCGCCAAAACCACCGTTACTCATCACCACAATATGATCGCCGGGCTGTGCCTGACTGACTATGGCCTGGATCATGCTATCTAAATCATGCCATACCGAGGCTTTGTCACCCAGTGGGGACAGTACGGAGGCCGCATCCCAACCCAACATGTGTTTACCTTGGGCTTCGCCGTAGCAGAAGCTAAGATCGGCCTCTTGTAATGCAGTCGGGAGCCTAGCCGCCATCGCGCCGAGTTTCATGGTGTTAGAGCGTGGTTCTAGCACCGCCAAGATACGGGCTTTGCCCACTTTGGCACGTACGCCTTCTAACGTTAGGGCAATAGCAGTGGGGTGGTGAGCAAAATCGTCGTATACCTTGATACGGTTTACTTCACCACGCAACTCCATGCGACGTTTTACGCCTTTAAAGTTAGACAGGGCCTCACACGCGGCTTCTGCAGAAACGCCCGCGCTTTGTGCCGCAGCAATCGCCGCTAGCGCATTGAGCACGTTATAAGAGCCAGTTAGTTCCCATTGGATACGGCCACACAGTGCTTGTTGGTGGTAGACCAATAGGTCGTCGCCCTCTACTTCTGCATGCCATTCGCCACCGTCACCAAAGCGAGTAACGGGTGTCCAGCAACCGCGTTGCAATACGTGATCTATATTAGAGTCTTGTGCCGGCGCAATGATCAGCCCTTCTGCCGGGATAGTGCGCACCAAATGATGGAATTGGGTTTCGATGGCAGACAAATCCGGGAAAATGTCGGCGTGATCGTATTCCAAGTTGTTCAAAATGGCGGTGCGTGGACGGTAGTGCACGAACTTGGAGCGCTTATCGAAGAATGCCGTATCGTATTCATCAGCTTCAATCACGAAGTAGCGTTGTTCAGGTTGGTAGCGTGCCGATAAGCCCAGATCGGGGGCAACACCACCAATCAAGAAGTTAGGCTGCAAACCTGCGTGTTCAAGAATCCACGCCAACATGGAACTGGTAGTGGTCTTACCGTGTGTGCCAGCTACCGCGAGTACATGTTGGTTGCGCAGTATGTGCTCACCTAGCCATTGAGGGCCAGAGATATAAGGTAGTCCTTGGTTGAGGATAGCCTCCATCAGCGGGTTACCGCGTGACACTACGTTACCAACTATATATAGATCAGGATTAAGTTGTGTCTGGCTAGCATCAAAACCTTCAATCAGTTCTATGCCTTGCTCTTCCAGCTGGGTACTCATGGGGGGATAAACGCCTGCATCACAACCAGTGACGGTCATGCCAGCCGAACGGGCGATCAGGGCCAAACCGCCCATGAATGTGCCGCAAATGCCTAAAATATGTACGTGCATGGGAAACCTCCGGCATTCATTGTAGTCAGTTATGTATTGGCTTGGGTAGAGTGTGTACAGTAGTATTTAGGCAGTTCAAATTGAGTGGAAACATGGATAGACGCAATTTTATGAAAGCCTGTGCGGCAGCCGGGCTCTATGGGTCAACCGTATCATCAGTGTGGGCCACTGATGTGACAGTAAATGATCTCTATCAGCAGTCTTTTACTACGCTAGATGGCGAAAGCCGTGGCATGGAAGATTATCTGGGGAAACCGCTGCTCGTGAATTTCTGGGCAACATGGTGTCCGCCTTGCGTCAAAGAAATGCCAGACCTGGATGCGCTGAGCAAAGAGTTTCCTGATGTGTGTTTTCTAGGAGTTGCCGTCGATACCACGGCAAATGTGAACAAATTCTTGCTAAAAACCCCAGTCAGTTATGACATTTTGGTGGCAGGTCATCGAGGCATACAGATCATGCGCGATTTGGGTAACCGACAAGGTGGTTTACCGTACACGATGCTGTTTGATGCTGCAGGTAGTGAGCAACATCGCGTATTAGGGCAAATTAGTAAGGCATCCTTAGCACTAGAATTGGCAAGCCTCGCCGGGTAGGCGTAGAATTGTGTGGATGCTATGATGCGGTATTTATAGACATTTAGCGCATTTTGGCGTAAAAAGTCGAACTGTCTCCACGAAAAGATAAAGCATGGCGCAAAACATTCTGGTTCTGCATGGGCCCAATCTGAATCTGCTCGGTATGCGTGAACCCGATATTTACGGGCGACAAACCCTGGCTGATATCAATACACATCTGCTGGATGTGGCTACTGGTATGGGAGCTCAATGCCATGTTTTTCAGAGCAATCACGAAGGTGCTCTGGTAGACCGCATTCAAGCGGCTGCTGGTGAACGCATCGATTACATCATCATCAATGCTGGTGCCTACACTCACACCAGTGTGGCGATTCGTGATGCTCTGGCTGCAGTATCCATTCCTTTCGTGGAGGTTCATCTTTCAAACGTATATCAGCGGGAAACCTTTCGCCATCATTCGTATCTGTCTGCGATGGCTAAAGGTGTTATTGTGGGGCTGGGTGCATATGGCTATGAAGCTGCATTGCGCTTTGCTTTGGCACAGTAAGTTTCGCTAATGGATATGTCCGATTTGACCAATTTTTTCCGCACCGTATCAGCTTTGGCCTGAGGCGGTGTAGCAGGAAGCACGCATGGATCTTAGAAAACTCAAAACCCTGATTGACCTGGTAGCAGAATCCGATATTTCTGAGCTGGAAGTAACTGAAGGTGATGGCAAAGTACGCATCGTTAAAGCGTCTGCCGCTGCCCAGCAAGTAGTGTACGCAGCACCTCAAGCTGTTGCTCCTGCTGCTGCACCAGTTGCTCCCGTTGCTGCTGCGCCTGCCGCAGAAGCTGCACCTGCAGCGCCAGCTGGCCATGTGGTGCCTGCACCTATGGTTGGTACTTTCTACCGCGCGCCTAACCCAGGTGCTGCACCGTTTGTAGAAGTAGGTCAGTCCGTGAAAGAGGGTGATGCTCTGTGTATCATCGAAGCCATGAAACTGCTGAACGAAATCGAAGCAGACAAGAGCGGTGTGATTAAAGAAATCCTTATTGAAAACGGTGAGCCCGTTGAATTTGGTCAACCTTTGTTCGTGATCGGCTAAGTCCATGTTTGACAAGATCCTCATTGCCAACCGGGGCGAAATCGCCCTACGTATCCAGCGCGCATGTCGTGAAATGGGCATCAAAACGGTGGTGGTGCACTCGGATGTTGACCGTGAAGCCAAGTATGTACGATTGGCTGACGAGTCCGTGTGTATTGGTCCAGCGCAGGCTCGTGATAGCTACTTGAGCATGCCCGCCATTATTTCTGCCGCCGAAGTTACTGATGCCGAAGCCATTCACCCCGGCTACGGTTTTTTGGCTGAAAATGCCGACTTCGCCGAGCGTGTAGAAAAATCTGGGTTTGTTTTCATCGGTCCACGTCCTGAAACCATTCGCCTGATGGGCGATAAGGTGACTGCCAAGAAAACCATGATCGAAGCAGGTGTACCGGTAGTACCGGGCTCTGCGGGTGCATTGCCGGATGACCCTCAAGAAATTATCCGTATTGCTCGTGATATTGGGTATCCCGTGATTGTTAAAGCCTCTGGTGGTGGTGGTGGCCGCGGTATGCGCGTGGTCTTCACCGAAGGTTCATTGCTGACAGCCGTCGCGACAACGCGTACTGAAGCTGCAGCAGCATTTAACAATCCCGAGGTATACATGGAAAAATACCTCGAGAACCCACGTCACATTGAAATTCAAGTGATGGCTGACGGCGGCCGTAATGCGGTTTGGCTGGGCGAGCGTGATTGCTCCATGCAGCGTCGTCACCAGAAAGTGATTGAAGAAGCACCCGCTCCCGGTATTCCACGCAAACTCATCGAACGTATTGGCGATCGTTGTGTAGAGGCATGTAAAAAACTGGGCTATCGTGGTGCAGGTACATTTGAGTTTTTGTACGAAAACGGCGAGTTCTACTTTATCGAGATGAACACCCGTATTCAGGTTGAGCACACAGTGACAGAAATGATCACAGGCATAGACTTGATTCAAGAGCAAATCAAAATTGCCGCAGGCGAGAAATTCACACTGCGTCAACGCGATATCGTGTTTGAAGGCCACTCTATCGAGTGCCGTATCAACGCTGAAGATCCATTCAAGTTCATTCCTAGCCCAGGGAAAATCACCAACTGGCACACACCAGGTGGCCCAGGCGTGCGTATGGATTCACACGTGTACTCTGGTTACACAGTTCCGCCTAATTATGACTCCATGATTGCGAAGCTGATTACCTACGGTGCAACACGTGAACAGGCTATTGCGCGTATGTCTATCGCGCTGTCTGAAATGGTGGTGGAAGGTATCAAAACCAATATTCCACTGCATCGCGAACTGATGCAAGATGGTGCGTTCTGCGAAGGCGGAGCCAGCATCCACTATTTAGAGCAAAAACTTGCCCAACGCCCATAAGGCAAACGGTAAAATAAGAACAGGGGTTTAGTACCCCTGTTTTCTTTTGGTGGAATAAATTATGCGAGAACTGATACTGCATTGCAGCGAGCAACAGGCTGAGAGCTTGTCCGATGCCTTGCTGGAGCTGGGCGTGCTTTCAGTGTCGGTTGAAGATGCTGATGAGCACACCGATCAAGAAAAGCCGTTGTTTGGTGAGCCAGGCCTAGAGCCTGAGGTATTGGCATGGCAGCGTAACCGCGTGGTAGCGCTATTGCCAGAAGATGTAGAGCCCGAAGATATGGTGGCTCAGTTGCAAGAGCATGTGGACATCTCTGTACCGGCCAATGCATGGTCGGTGCGTGATGTGCCAGATAGCGATTGGGTACGCATTACGCAAGCGCAGTTCGGCCCCATTCGTGTGGGCGAGAAAGTATTGATTGTGCCCAGCTGGCACCGTGATGATCCTGACTTGGTTATGCCAGATCAAGGTGATGAAAGCGGTGTGCGTATAGAGTTGGATCCAGGCTTGGCCTTTGGTACAGGCAGTCACCCCACCACGCACTTGTGCCTACACTGGTTGTCGGATGCCGACTTGGCAGATCAACGCGTTCTGGATTACGGGTGTGGTTCAGGCATTTTGGCCATTGCGGCTAAAAAGCTGGGTGCTAGTTCCGTCGATGCGGTAGACATTGATGAGCAAGCGGTGAGCTCCACCATCTACAACGCGGAAGTGAATCAGGTCGCTGTGAATGCAAGCTTGCCTGACGCCTTGGAAGATGGGCAGTATGATGTGGTTGTGGCCAATATTTTGTCTGGCCCGCTGAAAGTGATGGCATCTATGCTGTGCGGACGTGTACGTCCGGGTGGCTACTTGGCATTGTCCGGTATTTTGGATTGGCAAGCCGAAGACTTGATTAAAACCTATGGGCAGTGGATTCCCATGGAAGTATGGCAAGAGCGCGAAGGCTGGGTATGTTTGGCAGGTCGCCGACCCGCTTGATTAGGTAGTGATGGCTATGGAACTGGTTACGCTTTGCCCACATTGTCAGACACGTTTTACGGTAAACGTTGAGCAGTTGCAACGCCGTAAAGGGTATATACGTTGTCCACAGTGCGCAGCCATCTTTGATGGTTTTGAGCAGGTAGTTCCTGAAGGGCCTCAACCGCAAACGCCACGTTCTGTGACGCAAGCGGATGGCCTGCAACAGTGGCAACCTGCGCCTACTCCAGTTTCTGTTAGCCACACACCTACAGTAGAACGAGCGCAGCCGTTTGTCCCCGCAGTAGACGAAACGCCTGAGTACGATGAAGCAGACTATGTTGATGATCAAGATGATTACGACGACGAGGATGCTCACAACGATACAGACGATCAAGATGCAGAACCAATCGTAGACAGTGTAGAGTGGATTTCTGCGCGCTACGAACCGCCTGCAGACGATGCGCCTCATCAACCTATCTATGAAGATCCTGACGAGCACCGTGAGGATGACGACCCATTTTTTGTATCGCCACGCGCGGGTGCTGCGGCAAGCCGTGAACCAGCATGGCGTATAGGGGTAGAGCAAGACGATACATCACCAGTGTTTATTGCCAGTGGCCGAGATCGTGATGAAGAGCGCCCCTACCACCGCTATGATGAACCCCACGACTTACCGCGCAGCGTTAGATTGGCTAGACTGTTCTGGATGCTCGTCGCGTTGATCTTGGTGGGTGTGTTGGCGGTGCAGGCGTTATACGTGTTTCGCCTGCAGATTGCCAGTGCCGTGCCGATGACACGCCCTGTGCTAGAAGCGTTATGCACCAAACTGGGTTGTACAGTCCCATACGTACGCAATATTGCCGATATTAAAGTGGTGTCGTCGGCGTTGCAGGTGCAGCAAGCCGGTTCAGGTAGTAGTGTGAAGCAGTATCAACTGCGTGTGCGTCTGCGTAATGCGGATAGCCAAGCCCAAGAGTGGCCCAGTTTGGTAGTAACCTTTACTGATGTGGCGGCGGCAGTCGTGGCACGTGTGGAAGTATTACCCGAACAATATTTGACTGTGCAACAGCTGAAACAGCCTTTTGCCGCGCAGTCAGAAATTGAGTTTGTGTTGCCGGTGCAGTCAGCAACGCGTATCAACGGTTATAAAATCGATAAATATTTTAGGTAGGCTTATGTCTGAGCGAATTCTGGTATGTGGGTCGTTGGCTTTTGATACCATCACGGTATTTGAAGGGCACTTTAAAGATCACATTCTGCCTGATAGTGTGAAATCACTGAGTGTGTCTTTCCTGGTTCCTAGCATGCGTAAAGAATACGGCGGTTGTGCAGGGAATATTTCCTATAACCTGAACTTGCTGGGTGCTCAGGCAGTACCGGTGGGCACAATTGGTATAGATGCTCAAGATTACCTGCAATACCTGAACAATTTGGGTATTGATACCAGCATGATTCAGATGCGCCCAGAGACATTCTCGGCGCAGTGTCATATCACTACCGACTTGGATGGCAACCAGATTGCAGCTTTCCACCCCGGTGCGATGCAGTACTCTAGCGAAAACGACTTGTCTGGCCAAGAAGCTGGCTGGGCTATTGTGGCTCCCGACTCCAAAGAGGGCATGTTTGCCAACGCAGAGCGTTTGCACCGTCAAGGCACACCGTTTATTTTTGACTTAGGCCAAGCAATGCCTTTGTTTGATGGTGAAGACCTGAAACGCATGATCAGCATGGCCAGCATTCTGACGGCAAACGACTACGAAGCGGAAGTCATTGAGCAACGCACACAGCGTTCTATTGCAGACATCGCCAAGGAGTTACAAGCGGTAATCATTACGCGTGGTGCCGAAGGTGCTAGCCTGTATACTGACGGGCAGGAAATCACCATTGCTCCTATCGCTGTGAGCGATTTGGCTGATCCTACGGGATGTGGTGATGCTCATCGCGGTGGCTTGCTGTACGGTTTGGCTAAAGGTTGGAGTCTTTACGATTCTTGTTGCTTGGGTAATGTGATGGGTGGGATTAAAATTGCATCCCAAGGTCCTCAGAATCACCAGCCTTCGCGTGTAGAGATCAGTGCATTACTGAAGCAACATTACGACCTGGATGTGACATTCTAAGGCGTAGCGCCTTAAGGGCATCGTTTCCGTATTTAATAATGGAGTACCTATGATTAGTCTAGCAACAAAACAAGGTGCAGCACGACGTTTTGCTGCGGTTGCCTTGGCCGTATCTCCTTTGGTGTTCTTGGCTGGTTGTGCTAACAAATCTGCATCCAGCAATGTGTATACCTATGGGCAAGCCCAACGCGAACAAATTGTACGTATGGGTACAGTCGTCTCTAGCCGTCCTATCGTCATTCAAGATGATCAGAGCTCAGGCGTGGGCATGGGGGCTGGCGCTGCGATTGGTGGCGTTGCTGCGAGCACAATTGGTGGTGGTCGTGGGAAAACGTTAGCAACGATTGGCGGTGCATTGCTGGGTGGCTTGCTAGGTAATGCCGTAGAAAACCGTGTGGGAAAAACCGATGGTTTGGAAATTACCGTACGTTTGGATAACGGTGAGACTCGCGTTATCGCCCAAGAGGCTGATATTCAGTTTGTACCAGGCCAACGCGTACAGTTGCTGAGCGGCACAGGTCCAACTCGCGTGGTACCTGCTCCTGCACAGTACTAATACTGCAGCAGTCACAAAAAACGGGACACTATATAGTGTCCCGTTTTTTTATTCCCGACTGGAAATGGCACGCCCGGCTTCTATCAGTAACGAGGCGATGCGTAGCTCGTCGTCTGCGCCTTTCCAGCGCGATAGTGCCACAGCGATATTGATCGCACCCACAGGCCTATTGTCAGAATTCACAATTGCCACAGCCGTGGAAATATCACCCAGATACAGTTCGTTTTCTGCATGCGCATAACCCTTCATGCGTATGTCTTCTAAACGTTTCAGAATGCTGGGTTTGTCGTAGATGGTGTGCTGTGTATAGGGCACCAGCTCAGAGGCATCCAAAATGGCTCCCGCTTCAGAGGTAGGTAGGGCGGCCAGCATAGCCAACCCTGAGGACGTACAGTAAGCCGGTAGACGTGTACCTACGATTACCTCAGGCGTCAGCACGTGACGGCTCACAATACGCTGCAAATACACAATTTCAGTGTTATCTAACGTGGAAAAGTTGACGGTTTCTTCTGTTTCTATGGCCAGTTGCTGCAAAAACGGCGTGGCGCGGCTCACTGAGTCATTAGAAGAAATGTACTGATGCGATAAGTCCAGCATACGAGGGGACAACTCATAGAGCTTGGACTCCTCATCTTTCATCAAAAAGCCTAAATGCTGCAGCGTAAAGGTAAAGCGCTGTGTAGCACTGAGATCTAGTTTAGACAGTTGCGCAATCTGCGATAAAGACAGCTTGCGATGTTTATGGTTGAACACCGCTAGTACACGAAATGCTTTTTCTACCGAGTTCACGAACAGTGATGACTCGGTAGGGGCTTTGACGGCACGACGACGTTTCGGGGACTGAGTAGCAGTTTGAGAAGAGTTCACAGTCATGTTTGAGTGTTTGTAAATGTTTATCGCATAACAATAACATGTGGTTTTTTCGTTTTCAACGAAAACCATTGTCTACCTTCTTATGTGATTGTTATAGAAGATGTTTTGCTTGTTGTTGAGGTTTTTCCTTTTGTGCATCAGGGAAAGCATATGTCTCTGTTAATGGATTTCCCTAGTTTTTTTACTTTTACTAAGAAAATATCATTGTTTTCACTAATAATTAATCGCTATGCAATAAAAGGTTATTTTATGAGCAATAAGTTTATCGAGACAGAAAAAGTTGGCAACGTTGCAGTGATCCGTTTGAACCGACCAGAGAAGCTAAACGCATGGCATGGCGCGATGCGCGAAGAAATTATGCAGGCGCTAAAAACCTTTGATCACGATGACAGCGTTCGCTCACTGATCATGACGGGCGCAGGTAATCGTGCTTTTAGCGCGGGCCAAGATTTGGAAGAAGCGCAAAACTTTGACGTCAGTGATTCAGGGGTATGGATTCAGTCTTGGGAACGTTTTTACGATGTGCTGCGTAATCTGCAAAAACCATTAGTGATGGCGTTGAACGGTACTGCTGCAGGTTCCGCCTTCCAAGTCACCTTGCTGGGTGACGTACGTGTTGCACACGCAGGCGTGAAAATGGGGCAGCCTGAAATTAACTCTGGGATTGCGAGCGTGACCGGGCCGTGGATCATGAACCTGATGTTGGGTATGTCTAGAACCATTGAGCTCACTTTGACTGGCCGCATGATGGAAGCCGATGAAAGCCATCGTATTGGTCTGATTCATCACTTGGTGGCAGAAGACCAAGTGTTTGCTAAAGCGATGGAAGTAGCACAAGAGTTGGGCGCTAAGCCGCCTGTAGCAATGCGTTTGAACAAGCAGCGCTTTAGAGAAATGTCTGCAGCCAGTTTTGCAGAAACAATGGATGCCGCCACACGCCTACATGCCGAATCGTATGCCAGTGGTGAGCCTGTACGCATGATGGAAGAGTTCTTCAAAGTGCGTAGAGATCGTAAAGCCGCACACTAATCTACATACCTAAAAATCAGTTGTGGCTGTGCTGTGAAGAACCACTAAACGAGTGCACTGGAGAGAGACATGGATACACCTAAAAGTATGATGCGCCGCCGAATACTACAAGCCACAGGCGGTTTGGCATTGGCGGGGACTGGCTTAGGCGCGGCGTGGGCCAAAGACCAAAAACTTATCGTTGCTGACCCGGGTGGTCCGTACTCTGCAGCGTACCGTAAAGCCTTTTACGATCCGTTTGAAAAAGAAACGGGTATACGTGTGGTAAACGTGGCGCGTGAGGCGCAGCCAGTGGCTCAAATTAACGCCATCGTGCAGACCAAAAACTATATTTGGGATGTGACCACGCTAACCTTGTCGGCAGACATCCCTTATTTGGAATCACAGAACTTGCTGGAGCCTTTGGACTTTACGTTAGCTGACGTGCCTGGTCTGATTCCAGAGGCCCTAACGTCTACATGGATGGGGGTGGATATTTACTCCACGGTATTGGCCTATAGAACCGACAAGTACGGTGAGCAAGGTCCGCAGACATGGGCTGATTTCTGGAACGTAGAGAAGTTTCCAGGGCGTCGCTCGCTGCGTCGCAATCCGCTCGACACCTTAGAGCAAGCGCTCATGGCGGATGGCGTGCCGATGGATCAACTCTATCCTCTGGACGTAGACCGTGCTTTCCGTAGCCTAGATAAGATCAAACCGCATATCGCTATTTGGTGGACGTCTGGCGCACAAGCCATGCAAGCCATCCAAAACGGTGATGTAGATATGATTTCTACATGGAATGGTAGGGCTCAAGCAGCTATAGATAATGAGGCACCGGTCAAAATCGTGTGGAATGAAGGGTTGTACTCCATCGAAGGGTGGGGGATTCCTCGCGGCACACCACGCGCTGACATAGCCAAAGAGTTTGTACGTTTTTGTGCCGACAAACAGCGCCAAGCCTTGTTCACCGATGAACTGGCATACGGGCCTACCAACCAAGAAGCGTTTGAGTTTATTTCGCCAGAACGGGCAGAAATTCTTCCTAGCGCACCACAGAACTTTACCAACATGGCATTGCCAAGCCCTGAGTGGTGGGCAGCGAACCGTCAGGAAGTGACGGAGCGCTTTAACAACTGGATTATTTCTTAAGAGTCTCTGGTATGTACAAGTTGGAAACTAAAGGTCTCGCCAAACGTTATGGCGAGACGGACGCTCTGTTGCCTACAGATTTACAAGTGAAGGCGGGTGAGTTCCTGACCTTGCTAGGGCCATCAGGTTCAGGCAAGACTACGTTGCTGATGATGATCGCCGGTTTGGTAGATCCTAGTGGTGGTCAGTTGTTAATCGATGGAAAAGATGCCACTCATGCCGCAGCAGGTCAGCGCGGCATAGGGATGGTGTTCCAAAGCTATGCTTTATTCCCGCATATGAATGTGTGGGAAAACGTCGCCTATGGCTTGCGTATGCGGCAAATCAAAGGTGCTGCATTGAACTCGGCTGTGGAAGATGCCTTGGCCATGGTCAAGATGAGTGACTATGCCAAGCGCTTACCTAAAGAGTTGTCGGGTGGACAGCAACAGAGGGTAGCGTTGGCACGGTGCTTTGCGTATCGCCCATCTGTGGTGTTGTTAGATGAACCCTTAGGAGCATTGGATAAAAAACTGCGGGAACACATGCAGTTAGAAATCCGCCGTTTACACGACGATTTGGGAGCCACTTTTATTTATGTGACTCATGATCAAGACGAAGCGCTGACCATGAGCGATCGCGTGTGCTTGATGAACCAAGCTCGTATTGAACAGTTGGGCACACCACAAGAGCTGTATGACCGTCCTTGCTCACGTTTCGCTGCTGACTTTATTGGACAGTCCAATCTGTTAGATGGGCGTATGACAGCCACGCAAACTTTTGCGGCGGGTGCATACAACCTGTCAGTAGAGTCGGCGTATGTGCCCACTAACCATCATCAAGAGGCTTCTACGTTATTAGTACGTCCAGAAATGGCAGAGCTAGTGACACCAGCAGACGGTTTTGTGCAGGGCACGGTAACAGAAATGGTGTTTCTGGGTTCAGAGATACGCGCACGCGTGAAGTTGGATGGGATGAAGGATTCTGACGAGCTGTTTAGTGTGCGTTGTCATAGACGTCATGCCGCCAGTTTGGGTGACAAGGTGGGCATTCGTTGGGATGTGGCCTCTACCAGTGTGCTGATGCAGTAGGAGCAAGTCATGAACAATAGGGCTGCGACGCTCTCGTTAAGTGAGCCTAGACCATCCAAACTGCGAAAAAACTTACGGGCTTGGTTACCTGCTTTGCCTGCCATCGTTTTTTTGGGTGTGTTTTTTCTATTACCCGTACTGCAAATCTTGCAGGGTGGGTTTATGTCAGCCGAGGACGAGTTCAGCGTTAAACAGTTTGCACGACTGTTTGAAACGCCGGTATACGTCAAAGTGCTGTGGACAACCTTTGGTATTTCCATCCTCACAGCTGTGTTTTCAGTGGTGTTTGGCTATCCCATTGCGTTACTACTGAGTAGCTTCAACGAGCGCCGCAGGAATCGTTGGTTGCTGTGGATTATGCTGCCGTTTTGGACCAGCTATCTGGTGAAAACCTACGCATGGATGCTGTTGCTGTCACGTAGTGGGGTATTGACCAGCGTGGCCGAAGCCTTGGGGCTGATTGATGGCAATGCATCATTGATGCCTTCGTTGTCAGGCGTGCTAGTGGGTATGGTGCATGCCATGTTGCCCTTAGCCGTATTGACCATGCTACCGATTATGCAAGGCATTAGTAGGCAGTTAGGCCAAGCTGCTGAAACGCTGGGAGCCGGTAGGGCAACGGGTTTTCTGACCATCTTCTTGCCGCTTTCTATGCCAGGTGTGGCCGCTGCCGGGTTGTTGGTATTCATTACTAGCTTGGGCTTCTTTATTGTGCCTGCTTTGCTGGGTACGCCACGCGAAACCATGATTGCCCAGTTGGTGATTTCTTCCGTGTTGGAGCTGTTTGACCTGAAGTTTGCCGGGGCGTTATCAACGGTGCTGCTGTTGTGTTCCATTGTGGTGTTCTACGTGTATGACCGAATGGTGGGGCTGACATCGTTGGCAGGTGCCGAGGCTAAACGTAGTAGCAAATCTGGCTCAGGAGTGATGCTGAAGATGTTGCTGTTTATAGGCCAGCGGTTGGATAGATTCTTACCGCTTGCTTCGCCAGCATCCTCCTCATCAAATCGGGCTCTTAGCGGTTATACCTGGTTGATTCTGCTGTTTTTAGTGCTGCCCGTCATTATCGTGGTGCCCATTGCATTTACGAAGAATGCTGTCGTGGCGTTCCCACCTGAACTATTCAGCCTGCGGTGGTTTAAAGAATTCTTTAACTCTTCTGTGTGGCAAGCCGCGGTAATTCGTTCTTTTGGCATAGGGCTGACGACGGCATTTTTGGCGGTGGTATTGGGTTTTGGGGCCACCTTTGCGTTGACTAAATTGCCTTCCAAATGGACCAAGTTGTTATTTGGGGTGTTTGTCGCACCGTTAATCGTGCCACGTATCGTGATTGCTATCGGGTTGCTGTACCTGTTTGCCAGCACTGGCTTAGTGGGCACTGATCTGGGGATGGTGATTGGTCATACCGTGTTGGCACTGCCTTATGCCGTGGTCACGTTATCGGCGGGGTTGCGACTGTTTGATTGGCGCTTGGATGATGCTGCTCGTATTTTGGGTGCGTCGGTGATGGCGCGTCTACGTACGGTGATCTTGCCTTTATTGGCCGGCAGTTTAGCGTCAGCATTTTTGTTTGCGTTCATCGTTTCTTTTGATGACCTGACCATCGCCATTTTTGTCAGTGGCGGTATCAACACCACGTTGCCTAAACAAATGTGGGATGACATTCAGTTGGCCGTAACGCCTACGTTGGCAGCGGTATCGACGGTATTGCTGATTGTGGTAACCGCAGTGATTTCAATTTCTTCCTATTTCAAAAACAGGCGTAGTGGACTATGAACGGTTTTGAGCAGTATTTTGCACAACGTATAGAAAATGATCAGTGGGATGTGGTGCCACTCTTGTACCGAGGGCTGACGCAAACTGCTGAACAAGATGTGATTGAGTTTGAGTCTGTGCCGCTTTCTAGAAAACAGTTGGGGCAACAGGTAGCGGGATTCCAGCAATGGTTGGCGGCGCGTGGCATCAAAAAAGGGGATAGCGTTGCGGTCATGCTGAGCAACACAGCCGAGCATATAGCGTTGCTGTATGCGCTGATGTTGTCTGGGGTGATCTGGATTCCCGTGAATACCAAGGTGAAGGGGCCGGGCGTACGTTACATCGTAGAGCACGCCGTGCCATCCTTAATTATTGCGGAAGCTGAGTTTGCTGAGGTGTTGGCTGATGCCGGAGTCAGTGCAGAGAATTGGGTGGAACTGCAGCAGATACAGATAGCGAGTGATGCAGTGTTACAGAACCCGGTTATAGCGCCATCGGACACTTTATGCATCATCTACACATCGGGCACCACCGGCGCGCCTAAAGGTGTGGTGTTCACCCATAGAATGATGCGCGTCGCCAGTGAGGCAGCTATTCAGGTGGCGGGTGTCAAAGAAGGTGCACGCTTGTTTTTGTGGGAACCCTTATGTCACATAGGGGGCGCACAGATGCTACTGGTACCGTTCTTAGAGTGTGTTTGCCTGCTGATTGTGAAGCGTTTTTCAGCCAGTCGTTTTTGGTCGCAATGGCAAGCAGCCAGAGCTACTCACTTGCACTATCTGGGCGGTATTTTGGATATTCTGGTGCGTTTGCCGCAAGACGAAGTACCAGAGGGCGCGAGCATTCAAACGGCATGGGGTGCTGGTGTATCTAAAAACGCATGGCAAAGTGTGCAAGAGCAGTTAGGCTGCGAGTTACGCGAGTGTTATGGCATGACAGAGTGCTCCAGTTTTGCCACCTTCAATGCGACTGGAAAGCCGGGGTCTATAGGTACAGCATTGCCATGGATTCAGGTAGAACTACTGAATGACGAGGGGCTAGCTGTAGGTGAAGGCGAAATTGGTCAGATAGTGCTGTCCAGCCCGTTAGAGGGCGTGTTTTTACCTGCGTATTTGCATAATCCAGAAGCCACACAAAAAGCGTTAATACAGGGCAAGCTTTATACCGGCGATGCCGCATGGCGTGATACGGATGGTGATCTGTTTTTCGTAGGTAGAAAAACAGATAGCATGCGTGTACGCGGTGAGAACGTCTCGGCATGGGAAATTGAGCGAGTTTTTGCTGAGCACGATGCGGTAGAAGCCTCTGCAGCGGTAGGGGTGGCCAGCGAAATCGGTGAACAAGAAATCTTGTTGTACGTGAAATTCAGACCAGGCAGTGAGGTAGAGTGGGGTACTCTGATAGAGTGGGCAACTAATAAGCTAGCGTCCTACCAAATGCCGCGTTTTTACCGTGCCGTAGATCGTTTCGAGCTAACACCTAGTGAACGTATCAAAAAGCATTGTTTGGACAAAAATAGTGCTCTGGCCTGGGATAGATACGCCACTGTATCTTGAGAGCTGTAACCTAGGCATCAAAAAAGCCCGCAGAAGCGGGCTTTTTTGATGCCTAGGTTACAGCGGGCTAAGCACTTAGAAGACGCCAGCAAAAACACCGAGTTTCAGTCTACCCAAAATAAAGATGCAGATTTGGGCCAGTACCAGCAACGCCAATGGCGAGAAGTCAAAAGCGCCGGTGCGTGGCAATAGTCTGCGTATGGGGTTTAGCAAGGGTGCAGTCAGCGTATTGAGTATAGGCATCACAGGAGCCATTGGATTGATCCAAGACAGCAGAGCTTGAATCAATGTGACCCACAACACCATGTTGGCAATCCAACCCGCTACGGTGAACACGGCAGATAACAACGCACGTAGCCAGAAGTCGCCGGGCACAAACAAACCTGCATCGGTGAGCAGCAGCAACGTCAGGGCGACGTGTACGTAGGCCACGATGTAGGCGGCAGCAAGGCTTGGCCAGTCTACGTATTGCTGATTGGGGATGAGTTTGTGTAAAGGCAGTACCGCCCAGTCAGTCACTTTGAAAATGGCTTGAGAGTACGGGTTAAATGGGTGCAGGCGTATGGCATACAACCATGCACGCAGCACAAAAGCTATGCCCAGTAAGCTGAGGGCAATATTCGCAATAAAGTACAAAATATCAGTGAACATGGCAGAAGGCGAAGAAAAAGCAGAAAGGGTAGATCCGTAAGCTTAAAAAACACGGGCCAGTCTTAATGGCCTGGCCCAGATGTTTTGTGCGCTTACCTTATGGGCGGTTACCAGTAGGAAACGGCCAAGAACCTGCAGGATTCACATCACGCTTTGCTGCGGGTGCTTTCTCGGCAGATTTGGCAGGTTTTTTGGTAGCCGCTGCTTTGCTAGCGGTGGTACTGCTGGCTTTTTTTGCTGTGGCCATAGTGAGGCTACTCCTTGCATGTAAGTCATAGGCAGTGGCGAGGTGGCGAATGCCAGCACACTGGCTATAAAGATTCAATCATGCCTATTTTACAGGCATGAGTCTGCTTTCTAGTGTCCTATTTTAGCCCCCTCTGTGGCGAATGTTTTAGCTACCTACAGAGAAATACCTAGGGCCTCTCTAGGGTAACAAAATGTAGGAGCCTACAGAGTGTAGAGAAATTCTCATAGAGGGCAGGCAAAGCCTATGAGCTGAGGTAGAATATTTTGCTAGGACACAGAGATAGTGCTCTGTTCAACACAGTATTCGCAAAGGTGACTTATGCGTGCAGGCGCACAGATGAAGCGAAAAGGGATGAATTACCTAGCAGGTTTGGCAACACTGGCTTTGGCCGGTTGTGTGACTATGCCTACTGAAACGCCAACAGCTCAACCCAATACAGCCGTGGAAACGCGCCCTGCTGCGTGTACTCCGGCAAGTCCAGAAGATCCTGTGATCGGGAACTGGCTGAGTAAGCGTAATGAAAAAGGTATTCAAGGCGAGCTGCGTACCTTGGTGACGCTGCAGGCAAATGGCCAAATGCAATACACCGAGCAAGTGAAACGCCCACGTCAACCATCCCAAGGTTTATCCGAAGCGGGATGTTGGGTGCGTGATGGCCAAGCTGTGGTGCTGCAAACCTTAGAATCTAATGGTTTGGCAGTAGAGCCAGATGATCCATTGTTCACCAACCGATTCGTCATCGAACGCCAACAGGGTAAGCGATTGGTGGTACGTTCTGAAACCGGTACACGGTACAACCTAGAGCAAGTGTCTCCAGGATACCGACTGCCGTTCTAAGTCAGTCAGTAAGCTGTTTTCATCAAGCCCCTGTTAGCCTATGGTTAACAGGGGTTTTTCTTGGTCATTACACAACACTTTAGTGGTAGATATGTGCTGTTATAGGGGGGATGTTCGTATCGCACAGCAAAAGACTTTATCGCGCACAAAAAATCGTTAATTATTTTAATAGCCTAATCAATAGGTATAGCGCACCGCATAAGGATGATAACGATGAGAATAGGGATACCCAGGGAGACAATACCCGGTGAAACTCGTGTAGCGGCTACACCAAAGAGTGTGGAGCAACTACAGAAGCTGGGCTTTGATGTAGTGATAGAAACTGGCGCAGGAAAAGCCTCCAGTTTTGACGACGCGCTGTACAGCGCTACTGGCGCAACGGTAGCGGATGCAAGCAGCGTATGGGAGTGCGAATTGATTTATAAGGTCAATGCGCCTACTTCCCACGAAATACAGCTTATACAGCCCGGCACTATGCTGGTGTGCTTTATTTGGCCAGCCCAAAACCCCGAGTTGCTGCAGAGCCTGCAAGAAAAGCAGGTTACTGTGTTGGCCATGGATATGGTGCCGCGTATTTCTCGCGCACAAGCGATGGATGCCTTGTCTTCCATGGCGAATATCAGTGGTTATAGAGCCGTAGTAGAAGCTGCTAGTGCATTTGGGCGCTTTTTTACGGGGCAGATTACTGCTGCTGGGAAAATGCCTCCTGCCGAGGTGTTGGTGATTGGCGCGGGCGTAGCAGGGTTAGCTGCCATAGGAGCGGCACGTCAGCTAGGCGCAATTGTGAAAGCCTTCGACACGCGTTTGGAAGTGGCGGAGCAAATCACCTCCATGGGTGGCCAGTTCTTGAAGCTGGATATTCCTGTAGAAAATACGGGCAGTGGTGATGGCTACGCCAAAACCATGAGCGATGAATTTATCGCCGCAGAGATGAAACTGTTTGCCGAGCAGGCCAAACAGGTAGATATCATCATTACGACGGCAGCGATTCCGGGTAAGCCAGCCCCTAAACTGATTACCCGCGAGATGGTAGACAGCATGAAAGCGGGTTCGGTGATTGTGGATTTGGCTGCGCTAACGGGTGGCAACTGTGAGTACACCGTGCCAGGTGAAGCCATTACTACCGCCAATGGCGTGACGGTGATTGGTTATACCGATTTGGCCAACCGTTTAGCAGGCCAAGCATCGCAGTTGTATTCCACTAACTTAGTGAACTTGGCGAAGTTACTCGCACCCGCTAAAGATGGTGTGGCGGTGCTAAACCAAGAAGACGTAGTGCTGCGTAATATGCTGGTCTGTCACCAAGGCGAGCTGCTGTACCCACCGCCACCTATTCAAGTGTCGGCAGCACCCACGCAAGCGAAAGTGGCTAAACCAACTGAGCCTATTGCCGCACCGCCTATGGCGCTGTGGAAGAAATTACTGGCAGTGGGCGTAGGCGGTCTGTGCTTCCTATGGTTGGGGGCGAATGCACCCGCCGCATTCTTGAATCACTTGATTGTGTTTGTGCTGTCGTGCGTGGTGGGCTACTACGTAGTCTGGAATGTCACACACTCGCTGCATACGCCTTTGATGTCAGTGACCAATGCGATCTCCGGCATTATTGTGGTGGGAGCCTTATTGCAGATAGGACAAGGCAATGGTTGGGTGTCGTTTCTTGCTTTTATTGCCATCTTGATTGCGAGCATCAATATTTTCGGCGGGTTTTTTGTGACCCACCGCATGCTCAAGATGTTCCGTAAAGACAAATAAAAGGAAAAGAAATGTCTCAAGGTCTAGTAACAGCTGCTTATATCATCGCAGCCTTGATGTTCATCCTAAGTTTGGCGCGTTTGTCCAAACAGGAAACTGCACGTAGCGGTAATTACTTTGGTGTGGCTGGCATGACGCTGGCGTTGATCGCGACCATTTTTAGCGATCAAGCGTCTGGTTTTGGCTGGATTATTCTGGCCATGCTAATTGGTGCAGCTATTGGTCTGGTTCGTGCGCAGCGTGTAGAAATGACCCAGATGCCCGAGCTGATTGCATTACTGCACAGCTTTGTGGGTTTGGCCGCCGTTTTGGTGGGCTATAACAGCTACGCCAATGCGGGTAGCGTGTCCCCAGATATGCACACTATTCATTTAGTAGAAGTGTTTGTGGGTGTGTTTATCGGTGCTGTGACATGTACCGGTTCGTTGGTAGCGTTTGGCAAATTAAATGGCCGTATTTCCAGCAAACCCTTGGTGCTGCCGCACAAACATAAGCTGAATTTAGCGGCTTTGGTAGTCGCTTTCTTGCTGCTATTGGCGTTTGTGAGTGCCGATGGTTCTACCATTGCTTTACTGTTGATGACGCTGATTGCGCTGGCGTTTGGCTGGCACTTGGTAGCTTCCATTGGTGGTGCGGATATGCCAGTGGTGGTGTCCATGTTGAACTCCTACTCAGGGTGGGCAGCAGCGGCAGCGGGCTTTATGCTAGAAAACGATCTGCTGATCGTGACAGGTGCGTTGGTAGGGTCATCGGGTGCGATTTTGTCGTACATCATGTGTAAAGCCATGAATCGCTCATTCTTGTCGGTGATTGCGGGTGGTTTCGGCACGGAGAGTGGGGTGTCAGATAGTGCAGAGCAAACCGGTGAGCACCGTGAGATTCAGCCTGCCGATGTGGCCGATATGCTGAAAAATGCACGTTCTGTCATCATCACACCCGGCTACGGTATGGCCGTGGCACACGCACAAAATGCCGTGTCAGAAATCACCGAGTTTCTGCGCCAAAAAGGGATCACCGTGCGCTTTGGTATACACCCTGTAGCGGGGCGTTTGCCGGGGCATATGAACGTGTTGTTAGCCGAGGCGCGTGTGCCTTACGACATCGTGTTGGAAATGGACGAGATCAACGACGACTTCGCGAGTACCGACGTGGTGTTGGTGATCGGTGCGAACGATACGGTAAACCCTGCCGCCGCGACGGACCCGCACAGTCCTATTGCTGGCATGCCGGTATTGCATGTGTGGGAGGCGCAGAACGTGATTGTGTTCAAACGTTCGATGAACTCTGGCTATGCCGGCGTACCTAATCCGCTGTTCTATAACGAGAACTCGTTTATGTGCTTTGGGGATGCCAAAGCAACGGTAGAGCAGATATTAAAAGCGCTATAACTGCCTAAATCAGCAACTCACCAAGGCCTGTTTAACAACAGGCCTTTGAGCCTTGTGGGCTGGTCTCTGCATAGTGTATGTAGACGCAATGGCCATGGGCGTCGTGCTGTATGTGTAAAGTCCAGCCTAGTTTTTCACACAATAACGTCACGATATATAGCCCTAGGCCACTACTGCCTTTTTGGAGGGATGACGTAGACAGACTCTGCACAGGCAGCCCAGAGCCTTGGTCGCAAATGCCAATATGCGAGGGTTCTAGGGTGATGGTGATAGGGCCGCTAGTGTGTTGCAACGCATTGTGTATGACATTGCGCAGCAAAATTCTGACCAGCACAGGGTTGCTAACCAGGTGTATCTCCGAGGATGGCGCTAGTACAGTAACGCGCTGGTGGGTATCGTAAAAGTGCGAGGTATCCTGAATGATGGTGTGTATGGCTTCTGCGAGGTTGATCGTCTCTATGGGGATATTGTGTGCGTCTTGACGCGACAATTTCAGCAGTGCATCCACGTTATCGGCCATTTCCACTGAGGCACGGCGAATACGTAATAACGTTTGGCGATCATTGGCTTGTTGTTGGTTGCGTCGCTCAATCACATCGAGCGCACCCGAGATCACGGCAATAGGCGTGCGCAGTTCATGGCTGGCAAGGCTGAGCAGTTGCTGCTCACGCGCAATGAATGCTTCCATCTCGCTTAAAAACAAGTTCATGGTCATAGCAATGTGATGCAACTCACGATCTTGATAGTTAAGGTCTAGTGGCTGTATTTTTTTCCCTGGGCATAGTGCAGCCACTTGCTCGCTAAGAGCCGACAGTGGGGCAATCAGTTTACGACTACTCCAGTAGGCTAAGAGCAAACTCAGTACCACCATGCCCACCATGATCAGGGTGACAGAGATTAATAAGGTGGTCTCTCGTTCTTCAAAGGCCGTGATATTACGTGCCCAATATAACGTCCCTTGGTCCGTTTGCTCGATGTTGATGAGGTATGTTTGATCCCCTAACTCGATTTCCGCTTTTGTATGCTCTAGCGTGGGAGAGAAAGGAACTGGCAACTCATCAGGCACAGTAGCGCCAGTAGGAATAAACGCAATTTTATTGAGTGCACCATCCCAAATAAAAATATGTTGTTGATGCTGCGCACTCAGTAATTCAGGAGGGATGTGATCGGCCTGAGAACCCAATAACACGTCCTCTAGATGCTCATTGGTCAGTAGCACCGTAATGATGGTGACGAGCATGCTGATCAGCGAGAGGGCAAAGAGTGCTTTGTAAACTCTAGAGGCTATGCTTTTCATAGGTTATTCAGCGTTGTGCAAAATATAACCACGGCCATGCAGGGTTTTAACCAAAGGCAGTTGTGTGAATTCGGTGAGCTGCTTACGTAAGGCATACACATGGGTGCGTACGGTGTGATGTTCGGTGGGGCGTCCGTCCCAAACCTGCTCCACCAGTTGTTCATGATTGACGGGTCTGGGGCATGCTCGTAATAGCAACTCAAAAATCTTTGCGCTATAGCCAGTCAGTGTCCCGACTGGCTGCTGCTTCACATATACCGTGTAGGTGTCTGGATCAAAACTCACGTCTTGGAAATGCAGCAGTGGATCGGACGAAACGGTATTACGACGCGCTAACGCTTGCACACGTAGGCTTAGCTCTTTAAGGTCAAAGGGTTTAACCAAATAATCGTCTACGCCCGCATTAAAGCCCTGCGTTTTGTCATCAATATGATCTTTAGCCGTAATCAAGATGATGGGCGTATTACGACGCAAATCGTGGCGTATGCGGTGGCTGATTTCAAAGCCGTTAATACCAGGCAGCATGACATCCAGCACAATGACGTCATACTGGTTGGTGGCCAGCAGGTGTAACGCCGTGAGCCCATCTGAGGCAAAGTCAGGAGAGTACTGGGATTCATCATTAAAGTACTCAAACAGGTTCTCGGCCAGAGAAACATTATCCTCAACGATCAACAAGCGAATTTTGCCAAAATTTTGTGTCATATCAAGGTTGTGAACGCATAAATAACTGATAGCGCTTGGAGTGTGCGATAGCGGTGTAGCGCAGGTCAGTGATAGTTTTCAACATTTGGGTATTGTCGTTCGCAATCACAACAAATGCAGGGGCAGCAGTGGCGTGGTTACTGTTGAATACTGCCGGATCAATTGATGCGGTGCGTTCCTGAGTGTAAAACCTGGCAGAAAAGCTAGGTTTGTCTACGAAGTATAAGGTATCACTAGGGGCGGCTCGTGTTAAAAATTCTTGAGCAATGGGCCGATCAGTCTTGGTCAGGGTGACATCATGTAAGCTCAGGCCGGCCAGCACCAGTCCGGCCACAGGAACTAGGGCTGTAAGGGCGAGCACCATACGTTGTATAGGACGGTTAAGAGGCGGGAAGTAGTATGCCGTCACTATCGCCAAGGGCGCTAAGCCGGGTAACAAATAGGTCCACAGGATATTGCCAGCGGCAGTAAAAAATATCGCGGGGAACAGCGCCAGAATGAGTAGGTATAGGCGGTTGCTAGGGAGCGCCTTGAGGGCGCGCAATCCCTGTTTGCGCCATGCCGTAATCAGCAAGAAAATGCTGAGCAATCCCCACGGGAAGGTGGCGGGGAGCAACGACAGCCAGATACTCCCTAGTGGGGCTTGATGTGCTGTGCCGTATAGGTCGCCTTGCCAGCCAGGTACTAGGAAACGGCTGATATGCTCACCAATCAAGAAGTAATTCAAAAAGCCGGGTGTTTTGAGCTCTGCCAAGATATACCACGGTAGGGAGAGCGCACAAAACAGTAAAATACCGCTCACCCACGGTAGGTGGCCAAGTAAATTCAAGACAAAACGACGTCTGAAAAAAGCCAGCAATACTAAGGGGGCAAAGCAAAATACCAGCGCTAACGGGCCTTTAGAGAGCATACCTATGCTCAGCCCCACAAAAAATGCCCAGCCCCATGCTGTAGACGGCTGAGCCGCTTGCTGTAGCAACGCCACCATGCTGAGGCTTAGCCCCAGATTCAAATAAGGGTCGGTCAGTACGGCACCAGCATTGCTGAATGCTAAACACATGGTGTTGTAGATCACCGCAGCCAGTAGCGGGGTGTAAGACTCAGTGCGGGTAGCGTGTGGTGGCACTGGCATGATGCAGCGTGTGCCATGCATAACCAGTGCGGTAATGGCGATATTGACCAACCACGAAGGCAGCCTACCGGTAAATTCATGGATGCCAAACACCTTGAACGACAAGGCTTGCGCCCAGAATGATAAGGGTGGTTTGCCCCAGAAGGGAACATCAGGGGAAAACCATGGTGTGATCCAGTCATTGCTTTGCACCATGATTTGGGCAATAGCCGCATAACGAGGTTCTGAGCTATCTGCGTACGGCAATGCCCACATGATCAGTAACTGACTACACAGCGTTAACAGCAGAAGCGACCACAGAGTACGCGGCACGCCGTTAGATCTGTGAGGCATGTTTGTAGTCTTGTTGGTAAGACGATAGCAGTGAGCTGTCCGCGCCAATGATGCTTTTAATCAAAAATACAGGGCGTTGTTTGGTTTCTAAATAGGCTTTACCTACATAGTCGCCCACTAACCCTAGTGCGCTCAGTTGCAAGCCACTGAACGTGCCCAACAGCAAAATGCCTAGCGTCAGTGTGGTGATAGGAGTGCCCATGTATAAATGCTCTACCAGCAGCCATAACCCTGTGAGCATGCTGCCGATGAAAATGAGCAAACCACTGAACAAAATCAGCCGTAAGGGTGCGGATGAGAATGAGGTAATGCCATCTAAGGCCAAGTTGCAAAGGTGCAGATAGTTCCATTTGCTGTGGCCTGCAGGGCGCGGCGCACGGTCATACTCAATCACGTGTGTGGTAAAGCCTACCCACGCGAACAACCCTTTGTTGTAGCGGTTGCGCTCTGGCAATTGCAGTATGGCGTTAACGACTTGCCTAGACATTAACCGGAAATCGCCCGTATCTGCAGGAATGCGAATACTGCTCATGCGGTTGAGTAGGCGGTAGTACAGGTGCGCGGTGCTGCGTTTTAGCCAAGAGTCGCCCTGGCGAGTGCGGCGTTTCATCGTGACTACGTCAGCACCTGCTGCCCATGCTAATACCATGTCAGGAATAAGCTCAGGCGGGTCTTGTAAGTCGGCATCCATCACAATGACTGCATCGCCTCTGCAATGCTCTAAACCTGCACTTACGGCAGCTTCTTTACCAAAGTTTCGGCTCAAGACAACGATGCGCAAGGGCAGATCTTGGGCTATAGCTTGTCGTAGTAGGGCAAGGCTATTGTCTTGGCTACCATCGTCTACGAACACGATTTCGTGGGGTAAACCGGTGGTTTGCAAAATGGCTAATAAACGAGGGATCAACAGTGGCAGTACAGCGGCTTCGTTGTACAGTGGGATCACTACGCTCAGCATTTTTGCTGATGAGGTATGTAGTGTTCTCCAGGGTTCAGCAGGAGCGTTCATGAAAGATGATCCTCTGATAAGCAAATAAATTAAGTGTGGCAAGGCTGGCGCTAGTAAGCGCTTGTAGTAATAACGGTTGGAGCGTGGGTAGCACGGCGGTTAGCCCCTGAAAAATAAGCGAGTTCAATCCAATGTTGGTACACACCAGCATCAGGTATCGCAGTACCGCTGAGCGGTGAGCTCGTGTGCTGCGATACACCAAATGGTATTGACACATATAGTTCAGAACCGCACCGCTAATCGCTCCAATAAAGGTTGCCGTTTGAGCGGGAACCGAGTGCTGCAGCAAACCGTAAAACACACAGATATGCAGCAGCGTGGCGGTCACACTACTCAGCAGCGATGCTGAGAGCGTGGGAATACGTGTTTTGGACATCGTGAGTAGTAGCGATGGTATAGCTACGAGAGTCATACATATAGGTAGGCCAGAGCGCATACGCTTTGGCGGTTTCCAGCGCTTGCGGGTGTGTTTCTACTACCTGATAGTCAGCTGGAGCGGTATAGGTAAATTGGCGATGTTTTTTACCTGGTTCCAATACCGTCAACAGGTCTTGCTGCAAGTAGCCAAAGTTCTCGCCATATTGCATGATGGCGCGCTCTACTGTTTGACGTTTGGTTAAGTCTTGACCAATCATCGGGTGCACAATCGAGGCGTCGGCTAATGACAATAAGGTCACAGGCAAATCGATTTGGCTGATGATACGGTCGTCTTGTCTAGCAGCAACAGTACCGCCCAAAATCAAAGCCGGAATATGGAAGTGACGCAGTGGAACCGCATCGGCACCGCCTACACGGGCGTCATGGTCGGCCGCCACCAAGAATACGGTGTTTTCCCAGTAGCTTTCTTGTTTGGCGCGATCAAAGAACTGGCCTATAGCCCAATCAGCATAACGAACGGTGTTTTGTACGCTGGCAGTTTCTCCCTCTGGGGTGATGCGGCCGCTAGGGTATTCCCAAGGCGAGTGATTGCTAACCGAAAACGCCAAGCATAGGGTAGGCGTGTCGTGAGCGTCGCTCAGAATCTCATGCACTTTATTGAACATGTCTTCGTCGCTAGCCCCCCAGGTGCCGACAAAGGCGGGGTCTTTGAACTGCGCACGCTCATGCAATTCGTCAAAGCCGTTGCCCATGAAAAAGCCTTTCATGTTGTCAAAATGGGCTTCGCCGCCATACACAAAGTGTGAACGGTATCCCAAGGGTTTCAAGCCTTGGGCCAAGGTAAAGAAATTCTGTTGAGCACCAGAAAGACGCAGCACAGCATCCGAGGCCGAGGGAGGGAAACCACATACCAGCGCTTCCAAACCGCGTACTGAGCGTGTGCCGGTGGCATAGGCTTTGCGGAAGTTCCACCCTTCGGTAGACAGCTTGTCCAAATTTGGAGTGAGGTCTTGCCCGCCTAAGTTACCCACAAACTGAGCACCTAAGCTTTCTTCCACAATAATGACGATATTCAATGGTCTTGCATGTGAGTGGTTGGCAATGTGTTGATGCAAGCTAGGTAATTCAGGGTGCGTGCTTTGTATGCCAGCGTGATCCAGCACCAAGCGCTGCATGTCTGCCGTGGGCAGGTCGCCATACAGGTCTGCTGCCGAGCGCTCATTTTTTAAGCTGTACAGGGCGTAGGCCACGTTATACGTGGAATTTAAGGCCAAGCTGTTCAATAAGCAGTCACCGCAGTACGCAACGGTAGAAGGGTTCAGGGGGCGATGACGCAGCGTGCCGCGAATGGCTAAGAATGACACCGCAGCACTCGCTAGGCTTAAGCCCAAGGCGGCTGGCCAGCTAAACGATTGTGCGAAGGGGAATGTACGGCCAAATACGGCACTACCGGCATAGCACAGCAGCGCTAACAAGACTAAGGCGCCAAACACAGGCAGCTTATAGCCTTGCCATAACATGCCAGCTACTTCTTTAGGGTGTTTCAGGTAGTCGGTGTACAGACGGTTAGGGCGTACATCGTATTCCATGATGAATTGCACGCTGGATAACTCCGGTAAGAGTATCAACAGCCACATTGCGCTTAAGTACACAGCGGTGATTTGTTGAGCCCACAGAGCATCGTTAAACCAAGGGGCAAGCAGCAAAGGTAGGGCAAGCGCAAAACCAACCGTGGTGGTATCAACGCGCAAACCGCCGAACATAATTGGACGTAAGCCGCCAGCGTTATGAACTCGTTTGTATTGCCAAAGACTTAGCAGTAGTCTGGATAGGCTTAAGCATAGGAATGTGCTGATGCTGAAAAAAAGAATTTGCCAATACATAGTGAGTAACTCGTTTGGTGAGCTAAAAAGCCCAACCTAATCAGGAGAATGTAGGCAAATTGTAGAAAAGCGTTTGGTTGGTATTTATCAAGCAAATATCAAGATTTCATCAAGTTGAAGGTTGAAGTAATCTTTCTGCGTAACAAAACGTGTCATTAAGTGGCTCTGTTTGAGGTGGTAATAGCGCTATGTGTGGCATACCACAACAAAAAAACACCGTGCCTAACGAGAATATGAATACTGGCTTAAAATACGATGTAGTCAGACGCCACAGCGTCTGTATTTATTTGGAATTACGTTGAAATCGCTATGACCACCTCCACTGTTAGAACACGTTTTGCTCCGTCACCAACCGGCTTTTTGCACTTGGGCGGGGCGAGGACTGCTTTGTTTTCCTGGGCATTTGCACGCCATCACAAAGGTACTTTTGTGCTGCGTATTGAAGATACGGATCTGGAGCGTTCTACACCCGAGGCGGTGCAAGCCATTATTGATGGTATGAGCTGGCTGGGCATGCATGCTGATGAAGGCCCGTTCTACCAAATGCAGCGTATTGAGCGTTACCAAGAAATCATCGCTCAGATGCTGGAAAACGGCACAGCTTACTACTGCTACAGCACACCAGAAGAAGTAGAAGCAATGCGCGAGAAAGCACGTGCATTGGGTATGAAACCCCGCTACGACGGCACATGGCGTCCTGAGGCGGGCAAAACATTGCCCGCTATTCCGGCTGACCGCAAACCTGTGGTGCGTTTCAAATGCCCACAAGAAGGCGTGACATCATGGGATGACATGGTGAAAGGCCGTATCAGCTTCAGCAACTCTGAGCTGGATGATCTGATCATTGCGCGCCCAGATGGCACCCCTACCTACAACTTTTGCGTAGTAGTAGATGATTGGGATATGAACATTACCCACGTGATTCGCGGTGACGATCACGTAAATAACACCCCACGTCAGATCACTATTTTGCAAGCGCTGGGTGCAACCGTGCCTGAGTACGGTCACGTGCCGATGATTTTGGGCCCAGACGGCGAGAAATTGTCCAAACGTCACGGCGCAGTGAACATCATGGATTACGACACCCAAGGTTACTTGCCTGACGCTATGGTGAACTACCTAGCTCGTTTGGGCTGGAGCCACGGTGATAACGAGCTGTTCAGCCGCGAGCAGTTGATTGAGTGGTTTGATACACGTAGCTTGAGCCGTTCAGCCTCCCAGTGGGATCCTAAAAAACTGAACTGGGTAAATGCGCATTACATCAAGCAAACCGATAACGACGCACTGGCGGCGGTAGTAGCTCCACGTGTGTTGAAGCTAGATCCAGCGGCTAACGTTAGCCAATTGCCCGAGGTATTAGCGCTGATTAAAGACCGCGCTGAGACCCTGAACGATTTGGCCGAAGGCGCATTGTTGTTCTGCAGCGCGTTTGTTCCAGCACCTGCCGAGTTGCAAGCCGAAGCGCTGACCGAAGAGTCTCGCGCTGTCTTGGCGACCTTTGCTGAAAAAGCCACTGCGCTGACCGAGTGGAACACCGAAGCTTTGGCGCAGGTTATCAAAGACACGTTGGAAGCCCATGGCATCAAAATGCCTAAATTAGGTATTCCGCTGCGCGTGGCTGTAACAGGTCGCAAACAAACCCCAGCGATTGATGCTGTATTGGCGTTGTTAGGTCGAGAGCAAGTGTTGGCTCGTTTGGCACAAGCGGTATAAAACGTCGCTTTTTTGCCTGTTGAGGCAGAAAATAAAACCCCATCTTTATCAACAAAGATGGGGTTTTTGTTTGTAGGACAGACAAAGATTGTTAGCAGCAAATAATCAGCAGATTGAAAGCAATGACTTGGTGGTAGCATAGCGCGACCTAAATTAACTGCCTGTTATCACCAAGGAGCTTCGTGCAATGCAGGTTGATTCTTTTCACAGCTTTACGCTGACAATTTTGTTGCTGTTTATTGGTAAGGGATTAGTAGCTCGCATCAATTTTTTGCGTGCTTATAGTATTCCTGAGTCCTTGGTGGGTGGGTTGATTTGTGCGGTGGGCACGTGCGTCATTTTTTATGGTTTGGGGCTCACAATTGATTTTGACTTGCATCTGCGTGATGTGTTGTTGCTGTATTTCTTTGCCGGTATAGGTCTCAATACCGATATACGTTCGCTGGCCAGTGGCGGTAGGCCGTTAGTGATACTAACGGGGCTATCGGTGTGCTTCATGGTGCTGCAGAACATGACCGGCATGGGGTTGGCGCAAGTCTTTGGTTTGGACCCGCGCGCAGGGCTGATGCTGGGCTCTATATCGTTGACGGGTGGGGTAGGGACTACCTTATCGTGGACTGAGTTCTTTACTGATAAGTTAGGTATTGCCAATGCTAAAGAGCTGGGTTTGGCGGCTAATACTATAGGTTTGATTGCTGCGTGTGTGATTGGTGGGCCTATTGCGGCGGCCCTGATTGGCAAATATAAACTCACTCCTTCCGAAAACGTAGAGTTGGAAGTAGGGAGTATGCACAAAGAAGAAAAAATCGCTCGTATCGACTATTACGGCGTATTGATGGCGCTGTTCTGGCTGAACATGGCGTTGATTTTGGGTAGCTTCATCAACCAAGGCTTAGCGCAAAGCCCTGTGGTGTTGCCAGAGTTTGTAGGGTGTTTGGTGGCCGGGATTGTGATTCGTGCCATAGGCACATTAAGTACCTTACAGCGTCAAGGCAGAATGTGGCAGTGGCCCATTATGCAGCCAGGTTTAGCGCTGATTTCCGATATCTGCTTGGGTGGTTTTATCACCATGGCATTGATGGGGCTACAGTTGTGGACGTTGCAGCCAGTACTGGGTTTCATGCTGGTGTGTATGTTGATTCAAGTCGCCTTGGTGGTACTGTTTATCTTCGTAGTGGTCTTTCGTGTCATGGGTAAAGACTACGAGTCTGCGGTGATGTGTGCTGGTTTTGGTGGTATTACGTTGGGCTCTACTGCCACGGCAATTGCCAACATGACCGCGGTGACACAGCAGTATGGGGCTGCGCACAAAGCCTTTGTCGTTGTGCCCTTGGTATGTGGGTTTTTCATCGACTTAGCAAATGCCTTGGTTATTGGAGTGATGGTGAACATCACTCCGTAATGGTAATGAGAACTGTTGCGTTTACCCGCCAGATGACAGATTGTAGAGCGTTATAGCCTTCATATCTTCCGTAATAGGAATTACTATCATTAACAATCTTGTTGGTGTGCTGTGGTTCTTATACGGAAAATATCGTGACGTTCAAATTAAATCAGACGGTAAGTGGGGTGCTAGCAGCGTTATTTTGCGTAGGCGTGGCAGCCCCTGTGTTAGCTCAGCCTGTACAACAGTTAGAAAGTATTAAGGTGCTGAGCACTGCCGAAGAAGAATTAAAAGAGTCTCTAGGCGTCTCTATCATTACCTCTGCAGATATAGAGAAAAACCCCTCTGTCACTGACCTAACCGATATTCTGCGTAAAGAGCCAGGCGTGAACCTCACGGGTAGTGCCAACTCTGGTATGCGTGGTAATCGCCGACAAATCGATATACGTGGCATGGGGCCAGACAACACCATGGTGTTGATCGATGGTAAACCCGCTACCTCACGCAATGCCTCACGCCAAGGGTGGACGGGCGAGCGCGATACGGATGGCGATACAGGTTGGGTACCGCCTGAAGCCATTGAGCGTGTAGAGGTTTTGCGTGGGCCAGCGGCAGCACGTTATGGCTCTGGTGCTATGGGTGGTGTGGTGAATATTATTACCAAACGCCCTACGGACTCATTCCATGGTTCGGTGACAGCATTTAGACAGATACAAGAAGATGGTAAAGAGGGTGACAACTGGCGCACTAACTTCAATTTATCAGGCCCCATTAGCGACCGCCTTGGCTTTAGGGTATATGGGGGCTATAGCAAAACACAACCTGACGCCATAGACATTAATAAAGGACGTGCGCCCGAGAAAAACGGTTTCGTGGATGCTTCCGGAAAAACGGGTGTACGTGATAAATACATTAATGGTTTATTGGCGTTAGACCTTACACCAGAGCAGCGCCTAGAGCTGAGCTTTGGTAGCAGCAGAAAAAGTGATCTGTATTCGGGTGATACCCAAAACACCATCGGTAGCAGTACCGAAAATGGTGGAAACTTTATTCCCGTTTCAGAGCTTTTTAACTCCGAAACTACCATTGTCTACCGCAATACGGTGGGTTTAAGCCATCACGGTGACTGGTCATGGGGTACCTCTCGCTTAGACGCTAGCTATAGTTACACGCGTAATAATCGTGGTACTGAAGGTTTGTTTGGTGGGCCTGAAGGCGCCTTCTTGTCGGGGCAAGGGACATCTGGCCAGGACTTGCGCTACAACAGCGTACTCAAAGAGTCACGACTAGACGGTGAGGTGAATATCCCGTTCATGGCGGGTGGCATGGACCAAATGCTAACAGTGGGTGGCGAGCTTTTGCATGAGTCACTGAATGACCCAGGTAGCTTGCGTACGCTGATGGTGGGCGGCAATAGCTGGGAGCCAGCAAGTATTGCTGGGCGTGACGGTAAAACCAAAACCTCGTACACCAGTGGTGCGCTGTACCTAGAGAACAATATGCGGATCAGCCCTGATTTCACACTGATTCCTACTATTCGTTTTAACCAACACGAAGAGTTCGGCTTCAACGTTAGCCCAGGTTTAACGGCTTCGTATGCACTGGGTGATTTCTGGTCAGTCAAAGGGGGTATTGCTAGGGCCTATAAAGCGCCTAGCATGTACCAGTCTAATCCTAACTACTTGTTGTACAGCCAAGGTATTGGGTGCAGACCAGGTTACTCTACTGGCGGTTGCTACTTGCAGGGTAATGATGATCTGAAAAGCGAAACCAGTATCAACAAAGAAATTGGTATTGCTTATGACGATGGTGAGTTAAGCACTAGCCTGACGTACTTCCGCAATGATTACAAAAACAAAATCATGGCTGGGGTAGAGTCTTACGGTGTGGTGACCAACGGCCGTGGCCCTGCAGATATCTTGAAATGGGAAAATACCCCTAAGGCGGTAGTGTCTGGCTTGGAAGGTAATTTGTTCATGCCGTTAAGTGAGACGGTAGATTGGAACACCAACTTTACGTATATGTTGGAATCCAAAGACAAAACCTACAACCAACCGTTAAGCATTATTCCTAAGTACACCGTGAACAGCTATGTACGTTGGATGCCTACTGAAAAACTCACCTTGCAAGCTAACGTGACATGGTACGGCAAACAAGAAGCTGCCGACTTTGATATTCGTAAGGGTACAGACGTGTCTGGTCCATCGCTGAACCCTTACGCGTTGGTAGGTTTTAGCGCTGGTTACGAGATCAGCAAAAACGTGTACGTGAAAGCCGGTGTGAACAACTTCTTTGATAAGAAACTGTACCGTTATGGCTTAAGTAATGGTAACCAAGCGTCGGTAACTAACAGTGCGGGCGCTCGTACCTATAACGAACATGGTCGTTCATTGTTTATAGATGTACGAGCCTCGTTCTAAGTAAACAGCAGGTAGACCAAAAATGCCCAGAAGACGTTACTGTCATCTGGGCATTTTTTGCTCAACCCTGCCGTGAGCTAAGGGCTAAAAGGCATAGCGCAGTGCATTCACGCGTTGTCCTCAAACTTATGCACAGCCTCGGTGGACAAGATCTCTGTATTAACAGTGATTTCCTCAGGGCTGAGTACCGCAATTAACACCTGTGCCAGTGCTTTGATCATGGGGTCGGTATTAGGGCGGTGCAAAATTGCCAATTCGAAGGCATCAATACTGGGTAGCCCTTGTGCAGAACCCAGCTCTATATGCTGACTGGTGACTGCCCTACGCGGCAATAAGCTGATGCCCATGCCATGCGCTACCGCGCCTTGAATGCCGCTTAAGCTAGAGCTGGTGAAGCTGATACGCCACCGACGGCCTAAGGACTCTACAGCATTGATGATTTCTTCTCGGTACACCCCTCGATGTGGAAAGGTGACGAGTGGAATAGGGTCTAGGTGAAAGACGGGGTGAGTAGCGCTGTCTACCCATGCTGTATGCTCAGGCAATAGCGCGACTGCAGCGCGATTATGGTGGCGTTGTTTGATTAGAATAAGGTCTAAATCACCTTGGTCGTAATCTAAAAGCAAGTCACGGCTAAGCCCACTGGTGACCTCTAAACGTACCTGCGGATAACGTCGATTAAATGAGGCTAACGCTTGCATAGTGCGGCCACTAGCAAAATCCTCGGGCACCCCTAAACGGGCTGTAACCGTAATTTGTGCCCCTGATAGAGCTTCCGACATCTGGTCATTGAGCATCAGCATTTGCCGCGCATAGCCTAGCAATGTTTGCCCCATTTCAGTGGTAGCAATGCCTTGGTTATTACGTTCTAGTAGGCGATGCCCTGTGTGTTCTTCTAAGCGCCTAATTTTTTGACTAACCGTAGATTGGGTAGAGTGCAGGCGGGTGGCCGCACTGGTAAAGCTGCCACACTCTACGACGGCGAGCAGGGCACGCAATAAATCTAGGTCGTACAACAGTCTATTTGTTTTATCACTGCTGATCATCGTTGTAGTGGAATTCTAAATTGATAGGTGTACAGCGTAATTGAATAAGAGTGGCCAGGCCTGGCCTGGTTTTTAGCGTGAGCAGACTACATAAAGTCATGTAATAACAGTAAGATGCCGAATTTTTGAGCACCGTTTTTTTATCTGTTCTGTGCAAATAATAGCCTACTATCATTCATTCAATAAGTGAATTTACTGAATTAAAACATTTAATTTGCTAATGAATGGGTCTGCCAGTAAGGTATAAGAGTCCCCCGCGCATTGCAGCGACGGCGTGAAAAATGCCGCTACGGCAGGCTTTCCTCGTCCTACACAACGCGACAGGCGTTTCTACTGAATCTCTATCGGAATCGTTATGTCCAAAGTTAATTACTATGCCCCAGCTGGTGGTCATCCACCTCAGACACAGCTGCTGACTGACCGTGCCATGTTCACGGAAGCGTATGCCATCTTGCCTAAAGGTGTGCTGCAAGATATCGTGACCAGCTACTTGCCTTCATGGGAAAAAACCCGTTTGTGGGTGCTGGCTCGCCCATTGTCCGGCTTTGCTGAAACTTTCTCGCAATACATTGTGGAAGTTAGCCCAGGTGGTGGCAGTAACGATCCTGAATCCAATCCAGAAGCCGAAGGCGTGGTGTTCGTCGTTGCAGGTCAGTTAGAACTGGAACTGAATGGCGAAAAACACACCATGGATGAAGGTGGTTACGCTTTTATTCCTCCAGCAAGCAAATGGAAACTGCACAACCGCACCAATGCATTGGCAAGCTTCCATTGGATTCGCAAGCGCTACCAAGAGGTAGAGGGCGTGCCACATCCAAAAGCCTTTGTGACCAACGAGAAAGACATAGAGCCTATCGTGATGCCTCACACCGAAGGCCGTTGGAGCACCACACGCTTTGCAGACATGTCTGACATGAGTCACGACATGCACGTGAACATCGTGAACTTTGAACCCGGTGGCGTGATTCCGTTTGCGGAAACGCACGTGATGGAACACGGCTTGTACGTGTTGGAAGGTAAAGCGGTGTACCGCTTGAACCAAGACTGGGTAGAAGTAGAAGCGGGCGACTTTATGTGGTTGCGCGCATTCTGCCCCCAAGCATGTTATGCCGGTGGCCCTGGCCGCTTCCGCTACTTGCTGTACAAAGATGTGAACCGTCATGCCAACCTCACCATTGGTGGCACACGTTAAGCAGCAGTACTGATTCTCCGTGTCAAAAAAGCCTGAGTTCTGTGTATGCAGACTCAGGCTTTTTTGCAATGTATGGCGTTAATGATGTGGGGCGTTCTCAGACAGTTGGGCGTGATAGGGCTCTAGTTGCATGCCTATGGTTTTGGCCCAGTCATTCAGTGGCAAGGGCGGTGTTGAATGCAGTACGCGATTCATGCCAGCTTTGATCAGCCCGAAATTATGCCAACCTCCAAACTTGTAAGGGGTGACTTCGCGCCAGTTTTGTTGATCATCTTGTTCACCCACCACAAAGCGGAATGAATAGATGCCAGCGCCTGCGCCCATACGTAGATCGCTGACGATCAAGAGATCATCTTGCACATCAAAACGTACCCAGTCACCACTGAACCAGCGTAGACGCTGCAATGACGTGGCGGCAGGAAGATTATCCGCTAAGTGATGGTTATTGGCCGCGCAGAGGTATTCTGATTCAGTGTTATCCAGCAACCCAGTGATCACCTCGCAGTCTATGCCTGAGTCCGTACGCACGATAGAGCGCCACAGCAAGGTGGTGAAAAGCTCTGGTGTCGTGAAGCTGGCTATAGGCGTGTAGCCTAGCTGTTGTACCCGTGCTTGGGCTTGGGTATCCACATGGTGCTGTATGGCTACGGTGAGGGCCAAATAGGCCGTACTTAGCCCTAAGGCCCAGTGGCAGGTCTTGATCACGCCACTACGTCCCCCCCAGCCTAACAACAAAATCGTGGCGACCAATAATGGTAGGGTATAGACCGGATCAACAATAAAAATGCTGGCCCACGATTGCGGTATGGGTTCGAGTGGCCATAGCAGTTGCGTGCCGTAACTGGTGAAAGCATCCAGTAAGGGGTGCGTAATGAGCGTGAGCCACAGCGCTAAAAAGAGGCGGCTGGCACCATAGCGTGGGTCTGGGCGCATCAGTCGCCACAAGCAGGTCAGTAGCAGTGCTAGCCCTGTGAGCACGAACAGCGAGTGGGAGAACCCGCGATGGCTAGTCATAGCCAAAATGGGGTCCTGATAACGCATGACTACGTCCAGATCAGGCAGTGTGGCCAATACGGCACCGGCAATAGCGGCTTTACGACCGTGGTAACGGCCAATGAAACTGCCACAAATGCTGGCACCCAGAACGGCTTGGGTAAGAGAATCCATAAACAACGCGGGGTATAATAGACAACAATGAGTGAGTATCCACCTTGGTCTATTGTACGGACCTTTTCTTGCGCTAACGCAAAGAGCCTGCAGTTTTACTGACATTGGCGGGGTGGATAACGTTATGATTCTAATTTCTTCTTCCTGCCGAGTACCATGGCCAAATATCTTGTTGCTGCCCTCTACCATTTTGCTGAACTAGACGACTACGTCAGTTTGCGTCAGCCGCTCTACGATTTCTGTGCCGAGCGTCAGATCATTGGTACGCTGTTGCTAGCCCGAGAAGGGATCAACGGCACTATTGCTGGTCCTGAGCAAGGCGTGAAGGAAGTGCTGGCGTATTTGCGCTCCGACCCACGTTTGGCCAAATTAGTGCACAAAGAGTCGTGGGCGGACAGCATGCCGTTTTACCGTTTGAAGGTAAAACTGAAAAAAGAAATCGTGACCCTAGGTGTGCCTGATCTGAAAACCGCTGAAATGGTGGGTCAGTATGTGGCGCCAGAAGATTGGAATGCACTGATCGAATCCCCAGATGTGGTGTTAATCGATACCCGTAACGACTACGAAGTGGGTATAGGTACGTTCAAACACGCGATCAACCCCAAGACTGATAGTTTCTCAGAGTTTCCTGAATGGGTAGCGGAGCAACGTAAAGAAGGCGGTGTGTTGGCTGGTAACCCTCGTGTGGCCATGTTCTGCACAGGCGGTATTCGCTGCGAAAAATCCACTGCCTTCATGCGTTCCCAAGGTTTTGAAGACGTCTATCACCTGCAGGGCGGTATTCTGAAATACCTAGAAGACATCACCGAAGACAAAAGCTTGTGGGATGGTGAGTGCTTTGTGTTCGACGAGCGAGTCTCGGTTGGTCATGGCTTGCGCCAAGGTGATTACACCTTCTGCCGTGCATGCCGCATGCCGTTGAACGAAGCAGATCGTCACGATGAACGCTACGAAGAGGGTGTGAGCTGCCGTCATTGTCATGACAGCTTAGACCCAGAAAAAGTTGAACGTTTACGCGAACGTCAGAAACAAGCGCAATTGGCGCAAGAAAGACGTTCTCGTCACATCGGCGCTCCGTTAAGTGAGCTGCGCGAGAAAAAGCATGCGTGGAGACAAGAACTGGCTGAGCGTTCGCGTTTGGCTCAAGAAAAAGCTGAGGCAGAGCGTAATAAGTAAAACACGTATTCACCTACAGCTATAGGCGCTGCGCAGGCGCTATGGTAAAACCGGATGAGCATATCTATGCCATCCGGTTTTCTTTTGCGGGTAGGTTTCTACGACGATGAGTATCGTTGGTGGCGCTTATGTCACACGCCGCACTAGCTGTTTTTGGAGTAATTGTGAGTTTACCGATTTTGTATTCTTTCAGACGCTGCCCGTATGCCATGCGTGCGCGTTTGGCGTGGGCTGCCAGTGGTTTGCAATGTGAGCTACGTGAAGTGGTGCTGCGTGACAAACCGCAGGCATTACGTGATGCATCTCCCAAAGCGACAGTGCCTGTGCTGGTGTTACCCACAGGGAAAATCATCGATGAAAGCATTGATGTGATGTATTGGGCGCTGGGACAACAAGATCCTGAGGGTTTATTGCAGCCAGAACACGAAAACATCATTAAAGAGCTCGTACGTGCTAACGATGGCCCCTTTAAAAAAGCGCTAGACCGCTATAAATATCCACAGCGTCACGAGGCGGAGCACGGTGAGCGTAGTGCAGAAAGTTATGCACAAGAGCAACGTGAGCTCGCCATGCAGCACATTGCCAATTTAGAAGACCGCCTGCAATCTCATACCTACTTATTGGGTGAGAACATCAGCCTAGCAGATCTGGCCTTAGCGCCTTTTGTACGCCAGTTTGCACATACTGATGAGGAATGGTTTGCCGCGCAGCCCGTACCCGCAGTACAGCGTTGGCTGGCCGCATTTATTGCATCGCCTAGGTTAGAGCGAGTGATGAATAAGTATGCGCAGTGGCAAGAAGGGCAAGAGCCGGTGATATTTCCACCGGCTTAAGGAGGGGGTAAGCCTTACATGTGCGATGAATGCAGCACCAACACCTTCACCATTGGCTGCAGTAGCTAGCACTGCGAAAAGTATTTTTTAATTTGACCACCAAATAAAAAAATACTTTCCTCCGTTTTCCCTCCGTCGCTTGCCACGGTTTTTAGTTCGGTAGCAGTTGAGGGTGCGTGGGTTCTTCTGCTGTAGTCTCGTCTGTGCAATATCTGTCGCAGTTACAGACCGACGAGTAGCAAAATGGCTGCTGAAGAAGGGGCAGTAAACCTACCGGCATTCAGACCAACCAGGGGGACGGAGAGGAAACTTTTTTGATTTGGTGTACAAATCACAAAAAGTATGCCTGCAGTTCCCCGGCATGTACGATGAATGCAGCATCAACACGCTCACCACGGTTTTTAGTTTGGTAGCCGTTGAGGGTGCGTGGGTTCTTCTGCAGTAGTCCAGCAAGTGGAATATCTGTAGCAGTTACAGACCGACAAGTAGCAAAATTGGCTGCTAAAGAATGGGCAGTAAACCTACCGGCACTCAGACCAATCGGGGGGACGGAGAGGAAACTTTTTTGATTTGGTGTACAAATCACAAAAAGTATTCCTGCAGTTCCCCGGCGCGTGCGATGAACACAGCCGTCAAGTTGCTAACCCAAATAACTAAAACCGCCACAAACAACAAACCCCCAGCAAAAGCCAGGGGTTTATCAGTGGTCTTCACCTAAGCCTGCATCAGGCAGTAAGTGAGGAATAGGCTAGTAACCTTATTCCACCATACCTGCAGCTACACACGAGAAACCACCATCAACGTGAGTGATCTCGCCAGTAATACCAGCAGCTAGGTCAGACAACATAAACGCAGCTACGTTACCAACGTCTTCGATGGTTACGTTACGGCGAATAGGTGTCACGCTTTCTACGTATTTCAACAACATAGAGAAGTCTTTGATACCGCTTGCTGCCAATGTTTTGATTGGACCAGCAGAAATACCGTTAGCACGAATACCACGTGGGCCCAATGCCGCCGCCAAGTAACGTACGCTAGCTTCCAAAGAAGCTTTAGCCAGACCCATGGTGTTGTAGTTAGGTACAGCACGTTCAGCGCCCAAGTAGGTCAGCGTCAGTACGGAACCTTGTCTACCTTCCATCAAAGGCAAAGCAGCTTTGGCCAATGCAGGGAAGCTGTAGGAGGAAATATCGTGAGCAATTTTGAATGCTTCACGAGACAAACCTTCTAAGAAGTCACCTGCAATGGCTTCGCGTGGAGCAAAACCAATAGAGTGCACCAGACCATCCAAACCGTCCCAGTGGGTACCCAGAGTGGCGATGGCATCGTCAATTTGCTGATCTTCAGCCACATCCAGAGGGATAACGATGTTGCTGCCTAATTCGCTGGCGAATTCTTCCACACGCTCTTTAAAACGCTCGCCCACATAAGTAAGAGCAATTTCTGCACCTTGCTGATGACAGGCCTGGGCGATGCCATAAGCAATGGAGCGATTGGAAATTACGCCGGTGATAAGAATGCGTTTGCCGGTGAGGAAACCCATGCTGAATAGTCCTTTCTTCTCTAAAAAATAACGTGCCAATTTACCAGAACGCGACTCAAGACGGTACGCGTAGCTGTGTACCTGGCTGTATATTGTTGTTGCGTAGTTTATTCAGTTTTTTCAGCTCTGAAACAGAAGTGTTGTATTTACGAGCAATGGCGAAGAGTGTATCGCCTTTTCGTACGCGGTAGTTACGAGCCACTGCACGGCTTGCTGCGGCACGGGGTTGTTGAGCCTGTGCTGCCAAGGTAGCTTGGGCAGTGACAGGTGCGCCTTGAGCCGTCATGGTGATACGCGCATCAGCGGCATCAATAGGCAGTAATAACTGGCTGTTAGCAACGGTTTGTTTGGCATTGAGGCCATTCAAAGAGCGTAGTTCGGCCACTGAAATACCGTGATTCTTGGCAATGGAAGCAAACGATTCGCCACGTTGAGGTTGGTATACCTTCCAGTTACTGAGTTTGCCAGTATATGACGCTAAGTTGCGTTTGAAGGTTTCTACTTTCTCGGTGGGCAGCAGCAATGTTGTGTTGGTCGCTGGGATGACTGGGCGATTATGCGCAGGATTCAGCATGCGTAGTTCATCTACGCTCATCTCTGCCAATTGTGCGGCAACCGTCATGTCTATATCACCGTTACGTGGCACCGAGGTGAAATAGGGTTCATTGCTGATGGGGGGAAGCGTAATACCGTAACGCTTAGGATCAGTGATGATGTTTTTCAGCGCTTGCAACTTAGGTAAGTAGTTGCGCGTTTCTTCTGGCATGGTGAGTGATTGGTAGTCACCCGGTAGGTTTTGGCCTTCATTGCGAGCGATTGCACGTTTTACAGAGCCTTCACCCCAGTTATAAGACGCCAAAGCCAAATACCAGTCGCCTTGGAATTCGTACAGATAGCTAAGATAGGTCAGCGCGGCATCGGTAGAAGCAATAGGATCACGACGTTGATCCATCCACCAGTTTTGCTCTAGGTTGTAGTACTTGCCTGTGCTAGGAATGAACTGCCACAAGCCCGAGGCATGCGCGCGCGAGTAAGCGTCCGGGTTATAGGCACTTTCTACAAACGGTAGCAGCGCTAATTCTGTAGGCAGGCCACGCGCTTCAATTTCATCCACAATGTGGAAGAGGTATTTGCTGGCGCGTTGGCTCATCACCAATAACGATTGTGGACGAGACGCGTAGTAGTCAGTCCAGTAATCCACTAGATCGCTGTTTAGGTTGGGGATGGAGTAGCCCCTACGAATGCGATCCCACATGTCGCGTGGTGGGTGGGTGAGGTCAATAGTGCGCGATGTATCAGCGGCAATGATTGGACCATCATTTGTTTGCACGTGTCGTTGCTGTTGGCTTGCGCAACCAGCAAGCACCATCAGCATACATACGGTAAATAGACGAATTATTCTCATGGGCAGAGTCAGGCTTGATTTTTCCATTCGCGTAAACAGGCAAAAACATCTACAGATGTAGCCAGTGGGGTTTGAGCGCGAGCGGTGGCAGCATGTACAACGTCTGGTTCGCGAATGCGCAGAAACGGATTAGTGGCTAGTTCTGTTTGCAACGAGGTGGGAACGGTAGGCAAGTTGTCTGCGCGTTGCTGCAGAGCCTCTTCGTACCGTGCCAATAAAGCCGGATTATCAGGTTCAACGGTTAAGGCCCATCTAGCGTTAGATAAGGTGTACTCATGTGCACAGCAAATTAACGTATCGGGCGGTAAAGACGTAAGTTTACCCAGAGATGACACCATTTGGGCAGGGGTTCCCTCAAACAATCGTCCACAACCCATGGAAAAAATTGTATCTCCGCAAAAAAGCAGAGGGGGACAGCCTTCGGGTATGCTGTAATACGCCACATGGCCTGCCGTATGACCGGGTATATCTACCACAGTACAGGTAAGCTTTAGATCGGGGATGTGTAGTTGGTCGTCTTGTTTGACGGCTACGTTGCGGGAAGGAATGCGCTCACTGGCGGGGCCATAGACCACTGCATCGGGCGCATAACGTAATAAGTCATTGATGCCACCCGTGTGATCACCATGATGATGTGTGATCAAAATAGCGCTAAGCACTAGATTGCGTTGTTGCAAGGCGAGCAACACTGGCTCAGCCTCACCCGGATCTACAGCTAGAGCATGTCCGGCATATTCAAGTAACCATATATAGTTATCATTGAAGGCAGGAAGTGGCGTGAGCGAATAGCCGGTAGTAGCAAAGGAAGCTAGCACATTCATCATAGTCTAGGACGATCAAAACAATGGAACAGGCCCGAACCGAACAACTGATGCAGTGGCAGCATACGGTACCAGGACGTCATGCTCGAGCCTGGATGCATAGGCAAGTCAATGCACTGGTAGGCAACACATTCGGGTATCATGCCATACAAATTGGTTTGCCTCATTGGGACTTACTACGAGCGAATCGTATCGCTAACAAATTTTGTACGGTGGACTCTCAGGACGTGGACATTGTACGCAAAGGTTTAGTGATCTGTGTGCCAGAACAGTTACCCTTTGAATCAGAGAGTGTGGATCTGATGGTGCTGCCCCATGTGTTGGAGTGTTCGTATCAGCCACACCAGATTTTGCGAGAGGTAGAGCGGGTCTTGCGCCCAGAGGGCAAAGCGGTATTTGCAGGGCTGAACCCCTATAGTTTGTGGGGGTTGCGCGACCGTATCCCCGGTTTAGAATCACAGTTGCCAGTGGCTCCCGCACAGTATGTGTCGCAGGCTCGTCTAGAAGATTGGCTAGAGTTGCTGTCGTTTGACGTGACGCAGGCGAGTCAGGGTGTATATATGCCGTATTGCCAAAGCAAGCAGTGGTTACGCCGCTGGGCATTTATGGATAAATTAGCATTGCGTGGTTGGCCGCTTAGTGGTGCTGTCTATGTGGTAGAGGCGATTAAGCGTGTGAATGCCGCCAAGTTGGTGGGGCTGAAATGGACTCAGGTGCCCCCTAAATTTAAATCCCGTGCAGTCGCTGCTGCGCGCCGGGATGCCAATATGTGAAGTAGTAGCTCATGGAACGAAAAGTGGTCAATATCTGGACAGACGGTGCATGCAAAGGAAACCCCGGGTTAGGTGGGTGGGGCGCATTGCTACGTTATGGCCCTCACCAAAAAGAAATTTTTGGTGGTGAAGAAGATACCACCAACAACCGTATGGAACTTCTGGCCGTGATACGGGCCTTAGAGTTGTTGAAGCGCCCCTGTAATGTGACAGTACATACTGATTCGCAGTATGTACAAAAAGGCATGCTGGAATGGATGTCAGGATGGAAAGCTCGCGGGTGGCGTACAGCGGACAAAAAACCTGTTAAAAATGCAGACTTGTGGCAGGAACTAGATAGCTTGGCGCAGCAACACACCTTGCAATGGCAGTGGGTGCGTGGGCACGCTGGTGATGCAGGTAACGAGCGAGCAGACGTGTTGGCAAACATGGGGGTAGACAGCATGCGACAGCATAATGAGGCGTAAATGAAAAAAAAGTGGGTGATCTGGGGAATTCTTGCCATCCTGATAGTAGGGGTTGGATTGGTGTACGGCGGTGCCAAACTATTGGTTAAAGATGCCAACATCAGGCAACCCAGTAATGCCAAGTTGGTAGAAGCTACCGAAATGGTGGTCACTGAACGGGTAGGCGTACAAGTGGCAGATGCCCAGTTCCACGAGTTACAGCGCTCGCTGAGTGCTGTGGGCTCGTTGAAGGCACGCGATTCGGTAGCGTTGCGGGCCGAAATCACCGGCACGATTAAAGACATCGCTTTTGAAGAAGGCCAGCCTATAGAGCGCGGCCAAATCTTAGTGCGTTTAGATGACAGCATTGCGCAAGCGCAGTTGTCGGAAGCTAAAGCCAAACTGAGTTTAGCCAGTAGCCAATATCAGCGCTCCAGACGCTTAAGTGAACAAGGTTTTATCAGTTCGCAAGCGCGTGATGAGTCGTCCAGTCAGTTGCAGGTTGCCCAAGCAGCAGTCGCCTTGGCCCAAGCGCAATTGGATAAAACGGTCATTTTGGCGCCGTTTTCGGGTTTAGCAGGATTAAAGAATATTTCGGTAGGTGACTACGTAAGCCCTGGCAGCGAATTGCTGTTGCTAGAAGCTGTAGATATGCTGGAAATTGATTTCCGTATTCCAGAGCAATATTTGTCGCGTGTGGTTCCTGGTACGTTAGTGACGGCACGCGTGGATGCTTTCCCTAAAGAAGAATATGACGGCCAAGTCACAGCGATTAACCCAGTGGTAGACGCCGCAGGGCGTTCTATCTGGTTACGCGCCCGTTTGCCTAACGAGTCTTTATTGTTGCGTCCTGGGCTGTTTGCGCGCGTGACCTTGCAATTGGGCACAGATTCGGTGGTGATGGTGCCTGAAAGCGCTATTCAGCCAGCAGGTGAAGCACAGTATGTATTTCTGGTGGTAGAGGGTATTGCTCAGCGTACCGAAGTGAAAGTAGGGTCGCGTGAAGCCGGATGGGTAGAGGTACAAGGCGTTGCGCCTGGTGAAGTCGTGGTGGTGTCCGGCGTGCAAAAGCTCGTTGATGGCACTTCCGTTCTGATTCAACAGCCTTAAGAACGCTTCCAGGAAACCGCTACCATGTTGCTTTCTGATGTTTGTATACGCAGGCCAGTTTTTGCTACGGTTTTATCGCTGTTGATCATTTTAGTAGGCTTGATTTCCTACGATAGGTTGACCGTACGTGAGTACCCCGCGATTGATGAGCCTGTGGTGTCTGTATCCACCACGTATAAAGGGGCATCGCCCGAGGTTATAGAATCACAGATTACTAAGCCGCTAGAAGATCAGTTATCGGGTATTGAGGGGGTAGACGTGATGACCTCACGTAGCCGCTCTGAACGCAGCCACATCAACATTAAGTTTGATTTGAACCGCGACCCTGATGCGGCAGCGGCTGATGTGCGCGATAAGGTGTCACGCGCTCGCCGTTTCTTACCCGATGAGGCCGATGAGCCCATCATTAATAAAGTTGAGGCCGACTCCACCCCTATTGTGTATGTGGGTGTGGATATGGGTACGTTATCACCCATTGAAGCCTCGGATTACATCAACCGTTTTATTAAACCTCGTTTGTCCGTGTTGCCGGGCGCTGCCGAAGTGCGTGTGTTTGGTGAGCGCTTGCCATCCATGCGTATTTTTGTGGATAGAGCACGGTTAGCGGGTTATGGGCTAACGGTACAAGATATAGAAGATGCATTGCGCAGCCAGAACGTGTTGATTCCTGCTGGGCGTATTGAGTCCAACGACAGAGAGTTCACGGTGGTGTCGTCTACGGACTTACAGACCGTAGACGAGTTTAAGCAGATTATCGTGTCGCGCGCCCAAGGCTTCCCTATTCGATTGGGGGATATGGCCGAGGTGCGTATTGCCCCTGCAGAAGAACGCGTATTGGCACGTTTTAACGGTCAGAATAGTTTGACCATTGGTGTGACCAAGCAATCCACGGCTAACCCGTTGGATTTGTCACGTGCTGTGCAGTCAGAACTGGAAGTTATCAATACCAACTTGCCTGGTGAAATGCAGTTGCTGGTGTCTTACGACAGCTCTATTTTCATTGAGCGCTCTATCGCTTCGGTGTACAGCACCATTTTGGAAGCGATCGCCCTCGTGGTGTTGGTGATCTTCTTCTTCCTGCGTAACGTGCGCGCTAGTTTGATTCCTATTGTGACCATTCCTGTGTCGCTGATTGGTGCGCTGGGCCTGATGTACGCCTTTGGTTTTTCCATCAATACGTTGACCTTACTGGCGATGGTGCTGGCGATTGGTCTGGTGGTGGATGATGCGATTGTGGTGCTAGAAAACGTCTATAGGCACATAGAAGAAGGCAAATCCAGCATAGAGGCTTCGTTTATTGGTATTAAGGAAATTGGCGGTGCGGTGATTGCCATGACCTTAACGCTGGTAGCGGTGTTTGCGCCGTTAGCGTTTGCAACCGGTCGTACTGGGCGATTATTTATTGAGTTTGCCTTAACCCTAGCCGGGGGTGTCGGGGTGTCGGGGTTTGTGGCACTGACCTTAACGCCCATGATGTGTTCTCGCCTGCTGAAAGCGCCTACAGGCAACCCTGGTCGTTTATACCAACTGATTGAGGATTGGTTAAATGGCTTAACCCGCCGCTATCGCAAGCTGCTGCTGAAAGCGCTGCGTTATCGCACGGGAGTGATTGTGATGGGCTTGGTGGTAGCACTGTCTAGTGGCTGGTTATTTACCATCATTAAAAGTGAATTGGCCCCTATTGAGGACCGAGGCGTCATCTTTGGCATGGTGACCTCCCCAGATGGGGCGACGTTGGACTACACGCTACGCAACGTATTGGCAGTAGAAGGCATGTACCGTGAGTTGCCAGAAATGCAGGGTATTCAAACCATTATTGGCTTCCCCACGGTAACAGATTCGTTTGCTATTTTGCGTTTGGCTCCATGGGAAGAACGTGATCGTAGTCAGCAACAAATCACCAATCAATTGCACCCCAAGTTCAAGGCCTTAAGTGGTGCGCGTGCTTTTCCAAGTAACCCAGCATCATTGGGGCAGCGTGCTACGTCTAAGCCTGTGCAGTTTGTGATCATGGGGCAAGCACCGTATGTAGAGTTGGATGCGATTGCCAGAGACTTCATGAAAGCGCTAGAGAGCTATCCGGGTTTGCAGAACTTGGATCTAGACTTGCGCTTGAATACACCAGAGCTTCGTGTAGAACTGGATCGTGACAAACTGTCTGACAGTGGTGTGAAAGTGGATGTGGTAGGTCGTACGCTAGAAAGCCTAATTGGCGGGCGACAGGTCACGCGGTATGAAACCGATGGCGAGCAGTACGATGTCATCGTGCAGGTAGATAAGCCAGATCGCACACGTCCTAATGATATTTTGGATATTTATGTGCGCGCTGAAGATGGCAGTATGGCACCGCTGGATAGCTTTTTAAGCATACGAGAAAGCGTATCGCCGCAGTCGCTGAATCACTTTAACCGTTTGCGTGCTGTGATTATTGAGGCAGGTGTGGCACCAGGCTATGCACTGGGCGAGGTGTTAGATCACATGCAGAAGGTAGCGGCAGAGGTATTGCCAGATAGCGTACAAACCGACTTGGACGGGCAGTCACGCGAGTTCAGGGATTCGTCTGGCAGCATGTACTTTATTTTTGCGATGGCATTGATGTTCATCTATTTGGTGATGGCCGCGCAGTTTGAAAGTTGGCGTAACCCGTTTGTGATCATGTTGTCGGTGCCCTTGTCCATGACAGGGGCATTATTGGCACTATGGCTAAGTGGTGGAACCTTATCTATCTATAGCCAGATTGGCCTCATTACCCTAGTGGGATTGATTACCAAACATGGTATTTTGATAGTAGAGTTTGCTACCCAGTTACGGGTACAAGGCGTAGGGCTATACGCAGCCGTGGTGAGAGCCTCTGAGTTGCGCTTGCGTCCTATTCTGATGACCACCGGCGCGATGGTGCTAGGCGTGCTTCCGCTGGCATTTGCGACAGGCGCGGGTGCAGAAAGTAGACACCAGATTGGTTGGGTGTTGGTAGGCGGGTTAACATTCGGTACGTTATTGACGCTTTTCGTGGTGCCAGTTGCGTATACGTTTGTAGCAAAAAAAATGTTGAAGAATTAAGGCCTAGATCGAATACTAGGTAGTCAGGGCAAAACAAAGGATCATCTGGACAATGCGACAAATAGTTTTTGATACGGAAACCACAGGTTTGGACCCCGCAGAGGGGCATAGACTGGTGGAGCTGGCTGGGGTAGAGGTCATTAACCGTACGCTGACTGGTCGACATTTGCATCTGTATGTGAATCCAGGTCGAGACAGTGACCCGGAAGCCCTGGCAGTACACGGACTGACTACTGAGTTTTTATCTGATTATCCGGCGTTTGAACAGGTAGCACCTCAGGTGTTGGAGTTCATCAAAGGGGCTGAAGTCATTATCCATAATGCCCCGTTTGACTTGAAATTCATGGATGCTGAGTTCGCGCGTTGTGGGTTGCAGAAGTTCACGAGCTATTGTGAGCAAGTGACCGACTCCTTGGTGTTTGCGCGTGAGCTGCACCCAGGTAAGCGCAACAACTTGGATGCCCTGTGTGAGCGTTATGGCATTTCGAATGCGCACCGTACCTTGCACGGCGCGCTGCTGGACTCGGAGTTGCTGGCAGATGTCTGGCTAGCCATGACGCGAGGCCAAGAAAGCCTGATGATGAACGCCTATGACGACGGTAGTGGTAATGATGATCAAGCCGCTCGTTTTGGTTCAGTAGACGTTTCAGTATTGCCTATTGTGCGAGCCACGGAACAGGAACTGCAAGAGCATCAGCAGTATCTGGAAGCGTTGGCAAAGGCGAATGGTGAGCCGGCTCTGTGGAGTAGGCTTGCCGATTAATAATGGTTTCATGTGTTGCAGTGGCTGTAGTGCTGCCGTAGTTGAATATTTCCCCTTGTGATGAATTAGGTCGTTTGCGGTAGCTACTACGACAAGGGGGAGTTCATACGTGCTATACGCACTGCTACACCGTGGAGAAGCACGCTTCAATGTTTAGTCGTCAAACTCAGAGCCCCAAAAAAACAGTGTACGGGTATACATTGTTGGTGATGGTGATCTTCCTGGCGCTGGTCTCTTATGCTGTGGTGCAATTGGTCAACCAGCAAAAGAATGTACGCACAGATATGGCTGGTCATATGTTGTGGGCGAGCACCCAGGCTCAACAAGAGGGCTTGCGTCTGATGACTCAGATCGCCATGGTGCGCACGGATAACGGTGCTTCCTACGATAGCCTATTCAATCAGTACGAAATCTTCCTTAGTCGTTTGACGTTGCTGCTGACTGGGCCGCAGAAACGGAATTTGATGCATTCTGGCGAGTTGAATTCTTTGCTGAGTGTGGTGGGAGAATTCGAAGGTAGTGTGATCTGGAGTGATGGCCGAAAGCTGTCTTCAGAAGAGCTGTCTAGCTTAGAGAACAGCCTAAAACCTTTGCTGTCGCAGCTTCAAGTCTCCAGTAATAGGGTATTGCTGTTTGAGCGCGAAAATACCAGTCGCACACGTGAGGTGCAGATCAAGGCTGTGTGGCAACTCGTGATTGGGGTGCTGGGCTTATTGATTAGTGGCGGCTACTTGTTCTTCTGTCAATTGATGGAAGTGCAGCGTGCCCAAAATGCAGAGCGTATGACCATACGCGCCAAAGAGTTCTCAGAGCTTCTTCTGGGTGCTTCGGATGAGGGCGTGTTGGTGCTGGATGAGCGCTTTGTATGCTTGTCCTGTAACCGGGCAGCGCAAAGCATGCTGAACCTAAACCCTGAGCGGGTAGTGGGTAAGAGTGTGCTCTCTATACGCCTGTTCCCGCAGTTAGAGCCTGCGGTGATTGAGGCATTGAATGGTCATAAGGCTGAGTTGAACAACATTGAGTTGATTGATGCCTCTGGCGAGATTCGCTACTTAGACTTTGCGGTATTTCCTTTGCACCTAAAGAACGGCCCGGATGGCGTCGTGGTGTTCGTGCGTGATAATACCGAGCGTTACTCTTCCACATTAGCGATGGAGCGTCAGTGGGATGAGAAGGCCACACGCGCCTGGCGACGCAGTCAAGAGTTGGAAACCGTACAGCGCCAGTTGGTGCGTGTGTTTGATGCAGCGCCAGTTGGGCTGTGTGTATTTGCGTCTACGGGCGAATGTTTGTATTCCAACGTCACCAGCCAAAAAAGGTTGATAGAAGAACTGGGTGGGCAGCAACAGCACGTGACAGTAGGGTTACAAGGGGCATTGGATAGACTGAATTACTTGCTAGAGCAGCAAGGACAGTTAGTGCCCGGGCAAGGGCCATGGTTTGAGGAAGGTAAACGCGCCGACGCCGATGTGCATATGCCGGATGGTACATGGCAGCGTGTGAGTTACGACATGCTAGAAGGGGGCGTGCACTTGTTCTGCCAGACAGATATCAGTGCGTATAAACAAACCTTGTGGTTGCAGCAACAACTGGGCTTGCATACTCAACACCTCAGTACTTTGAGTACGAAATTTGCTGAACAGTTAGGCAGTTTGCTGTCTAGCAGTGAATCTATACGCGGTGATAATAAAACCAGCACGATGCTGCAAACGCAGCGTGAAAATGTGCTGGATATGCAGCACAACGTGCAATGGGTGAATCACCAAATTAATACAGCGCTTGAAACCTTACGCTTTATGAGTGGCGAGGTGCGCGCTATTCCTGCGCCTTATGCTTTATTCGATATGTTAGATCAGGTGTTGGCGCAGTCTAAAAGGCTAGCTCCTGATATATGGATCAATCTGCATACCGATGTGTATAGCGGCTTGATGATCGAGGGTGACGAGCGTTTGATACAAAAAGCGTTACTGGGCTTGTTGCTGCAATATGCAGATAGCTTGGGCAGGCAGCATGCGATTTCACTGCAGGTAGAAGAGCATGCGTTTCAGATCGGCATCGTGTTGCGTCCATTGATGGCCAATGAGCAAGTAGAAGCCTTGCTAGATCTGGGCATGGACAAACTGCAAGACACTAGCCCCGATGTCATGGGTATGGGTATTTACTTGGCGCGCCAAGTCGCCCGCATGCATGGCGGAGATGTGTATTGGGGGCATGACGACGAAGGGTCGCTGTGCCGCTTTACCTTTGATAAGAGCTTTAAAACAATAACGATCTAGGTTATAGCGGCAGGTGGTAGCGACGTTTGTGTCGTTCGCCCATGGCATACATGGGACTGTTGGGTGGCACATCTACGGTATCTACGTAGGTGGCACCCAAGTTTTCACAGGTGCGACGTGATGGTGTGTTGTCAGGGTTGCAGGTGATCCAAATTTCTTCTAACCCGTTTAGCTTGGCCAGTGGCAACAGCAACTGGCAGGCTCGGCGTGCATAGGCCCGGCCGCGAAAGCGCGGGAACACCTCATAGCCTATGTGACCCAGGTGATGCAGTAGATCAGCATGGGTACCAATGCGTAGATGAATCACACCCGCGATTTCTTGCCCGGTTTGCATACTGAATTGATAAAACGGCGCCCAGCCTTTTACAGGGTTGTGGTGGCAGATAATATCAAGTCGCAACTGGAGATCGCGGTCTACAAACTTCAGATGTTCAGGATTGGCCAGCAAGGTGAGGAATCAGGCAAAGTTTTAGAAGAGGGCTACGGCGCAGCGGCCTATAGCGTGGGTTCTAACCAGTATATATCAGCTTGCTAAGATTTTTTTGGTTGTGCTCTTGAATATCGCTATATACATGATAATATAACGGTGCTTGTAGCAATTTTTTTGCTGTACTCTAGTCATGCTCAGCTGTCCCTGTGCAAACATCTGACAGAGTATTCGCCGCAACTCTGTGTATGCAGAGTGCGGCATTTTTTTTCTTAACCTATTGTGAAGCGCTGTAACAATATGGTTAGAAAGTAGAAAATGTATCTACGCGTGGTTTTTTTGTCTGCGTGCCATGACCTGATAAGGCTGACGGCGTAAAATACGCTTCCGTGTTTTTATGCATCACAATCTGTGTAGCGCAGATTTTATTAGGAAGAATTATTTTGGCTACTCGACGGACAGCGCGTTGGAACGGCGAGCTGGAATCGCTTTCCCCAGAGTTTTTGAAAGACGTGATTGAGCGTATGGAGTCTTACGGCGATCGCGTACAGTTTGAATTCCCCGGGCATGCAAAGCGCCCCAATTATCAGGTCATCAACAGTCGTGGTTTCAAGATGGCATTTGACAGCAAAAACCTGTTGATGCAATTGAACGAGAACGGCGAAGTGAGTGATAACCTGTCTGATGTATTCAGTTTGGAGCAGGTTAAACAGGCATTGGTGGCACCTGCAGCACCGGCACGCCGCAGTAGCAGCAGTGGCACACGCAGTAGCTCCGGCACATCTCGTGCTCGTGTAGCGTCTCGTGCCGAGCCGGATCCTGTAGAAGTGGAAAAATACAATTATTTCCGTACACACCGTGAGTTCCTCCCTGACGGCATACAGCAATATTCTGCAGACATTACTCGCCTGATGCGTACTGGGCTGAGTGCAGAAGATGCGTTTAACCAGATCGTAGACGAGCACTTCTAACGTTACGAGTTGATAAAAGCAGGCATGGCATCGCCTTAATGGCGGCCATGTCTGCGACTGATATGCATCAAATACTCACAAAAAAAGCATGTCAGTATCGGGAAATCCCTCTTGTCGCGATAGCCTGAAATGGGCATTGTTATACGGTTATTGGTCATGGGTGTACAACACCTGACCACGTCATATCAACAATACATTCAGGAGGTAGGCGTATGCGTTTTATCAAAACGCTGATGGGGACAGCCTTGGTGGCAACAACACTGGTAGGCGGAGCAGCAACAGCACAAAAGGCAGAGTTCATCAATATCCTCACTGGTGGACAAAGTGGGGTGTATTACCCTATTGGGGTAGCACTTTCGCAGATTTATGCGCAGACCATTCCTAACGTTAAAGCCACAGCACAAGTCACTAAAGCGTCAGCTGAAAACATGAACTTGCTGCAAGCTGGGCGTGGTGAGCTCGCTATGGCGTTGGCTGACTCGGTATCAGATGCATGGGAAGGTAACGAAGAAGCAGGCTTTACCCGTAAATTAGACAAATTGCGCGGTCTATCCGGTACCTACAACAACTACATCCAGATCGTAGCCAATGCTGGCTCTGGCATTAATAGCCTAGAAGATTTGCGCGGCAAGCGTATTTCTGTAGGGGCTGCTCGTTCCGGTACAGAGCTTAATGCTCGCGCTATCTTTAAAGCCGCCGGTATGAGTTACGACGACTTCAGCAAGGTAGAGTATCTGCCGTTTGGTGAGTCCGTAGAACTGATGAAAAACCGTCAGTTGGATGCCACTCTGCAATCTGCTGGGCTGGGCGTATCGTCCATTCGTGACTTGGCAACATCGGTAGATATCGTTGTGGTACCCGTGCCAGTGGAAGTGGTAGAAGCTGTAGGCAGTGAAGCCTACCAGCCTGCTGTGATTCCTGCTGGTACGTATGCGGGTCAAGAGGGCGATGTGGCGACTGCTGCTATTCCTAACTTCTTAGTGACACACTCAGGGGTCTCCGACGACTTGGCCTACGAAATGACCAAGCAGTTATACGAAAACATCGATTCGCTGTATGCCGCACACAATGCAGTGAAGAACATGAAACTGGAAAACGCGGTTAAAGGCATGCCAGTGCCTATACACCCTGGCGCTGAGCGCTATTACCGTGAAAAAGGTGTGATCCAGTAATGTGCTACTGACCTAATAGGTTAGGTAGTGCGTATAGGCAGTGATTCTGATCACTATCAGGAGTCACTGCTTTTTTTGATGTGAGTAATGGGCAATATGAGCATGGATCACGATCAATCCGCGGGGGCGCTCCCACGGTCTATCTTTTGGGTAGCGGTACTGTTTTCTGTTTTCCAGATCTATACCGCTGCATTCAGTCCTATTTCCAGCCAAGTGGTACGTGCCATACACGTGGGCTTTGTGCTGTTGATGATTTTCACCTTGATGCCTACATTTTTTGGCAGAAAAATTCCCGTATTGGGGTGGATTCTGGGCTTAACAGGTTTTGTATTCAGTTTCTATCACTGGGTATTCGAGTCTGATTTGACGGCCAGAGCCGGCGAGATGACGACCGAAGACATGGTGGTGGGGATTGTGATCATTGCGTTGGTGTTTGAAGCAACACGCCGCATGATGGGGATTGCACTGCCTATCATTTGTGGTTTGTTCTTGCTATACGGTTTGTATGGTGAATTTCTACCAGGCAGTTTTGCACACCGAGGCTATGGCTTTGACCAAATCATCAGTACCTTGAGTTTTGGTACTGAAGGTATTTATGGCACGCCTACCTATGTGTCCTCTACCTATATCTTCTTATTCATCTTGTTTGGCTCGTTCTTAGAACGCGCGGGGATGATTACGCTGTTTAGCGATTTGGCTATGGGTACAGTAGGTCACACACGTGGTGGCCCGGCTAAAGTGTCAGTCGTCAGTTCAGGTTTGATGGGTACGATTAACGGTTCTGGTGTGGCCAACGTAGTGACTACGGGGCAGTTCACGATTCCGTTGATGAAACGTTTTGGGTATTCATCGGCCTTTGCGGGCGGTGTGGAGGCCACGTCTAGTATGGGCGGGCAGATCATGCCACCGGTGATGGGGGCTGTGGCCTTTATTATGGCCGAAACCATTAACGTGCCTTATGTGGATATCGTCAAAGCGGCTATTATTCCGGCCATTTTGTACTTCTTCACCGCGTTCTGGACCGTGCACTTGGTGGCCGGTAGAGAAGGGCTGTTTGGTTTACCCAAAGAAGAATGTCCAAACCCCTGGAAAGCCATTCGTACTCACTGGTATTTGCTGATCCCATTGATTGGCCTGGTGTTCTTATTGTTCTCAGGCTATACGCCACTATTTTCGGGAACAGTGGGCTTGGGTTTAACCGTTATCCTGATTTATGGTGCGGCGGCAATTAGTGGTTGTAGCCAAAAGATGATGCGCTATGTCTTTTGGATACTGCTGGGATTGGCGTGTACAGGTTTTGTGAAGTTTGGCGTGATCACTTTCTTTGCGATCATTGCTTTGCTCGCCGCCTTCTTGCTGATACAGCGCCATAGCAAAGACGTATTGCGAGACTCCATACAGTCATTGGCAGATGGTGCTCGTCATGCGTTGCCAGTCGCGATCGCGTGTGCATTGGTAGGGGTGATTATCGGCATTATCAACCTAACCGGTGTGGCGGCAGAGTTTGGTGGTCAAGTGATTGCCATTGGTAAAGACAACCTACTGTTAGCCTTGTTCTTGACCATGATTACGTGCTTGGTATTAGGCATGGGTATTCCTACCATTCCTAACTACATTATTACCAGCTCGTTGGCAGCACCTATCTTGCTGCAATTGGGTGTGCCACTGATCGTCTCGCACATGTTTGTGTTTTATTTCGGGATCATGGCCGATCTGACACCACCGGTAGCGTTGGCGGCTTTTGCAGCAGCGCCTATAGCTAAAACCTCAGGGTTGAAAATCAGTATACAAGCGCTGCGAGTGGCGATTGCTGGCTTCATCGTGCCGTACATGGCGGTGTATAGCCCAGCGTTGATGCTGCAAGATTACACTAGCCCTATCGAGGTGATTTATGTGGTGGCTAAAGCCATATTTGCCATCGTGTTGTGGGGTGTGGCGACAACAGGTTTCATGAAAACCAAAGTGCAAATTTGGGAGCGCATCTATGTGTTTGTCGCTGCAGCCATGTTGGTCTGGGCAGATCCTATTTCTGACCAAATCGGCTGGGGTATGACAGCGCTGTTCTTTGTATGGCACTACATGCGTAGTCGTGGTGTAACGCACAAGGCAGCCTAATGCCCTTAAGTGCAGTAGTAGGCATTTGTTTGCAACTAGCTGGGGCACCGGAAGCGGTGCCCCGCTATGTTCCTACCCAACGCTTTACGTTGGCGTGGGAGCATTCCATTGAAAAAGTACGCTGGGAAGAAGACTACGTGCTGATTCCTGCGGATTCTACCGAAGACATTGCAGACATCACGTTAGTAGAAGCTAGAGTCAAAGGTTCAGCGGCTGGCATGGAGCCGCCTGAAGATGCATATCTGAAAGATGGCTGGTATCACTACACACCTGCCTCTGCCCCCGTGCAAGCGTTGCGGCTTACCCGTTCGGGCTACACCGCTGATTACGATCTGTGCATAGATCAACAGTGCCAACGCTTAGAACATTACTTGGAAACCGATGGCGGCATCACGCTGCTACGGGCGTGTGTGCCCCCGGTTACTGCAGACCGCGTTCCTTCGCAATAAGCTGGCGTTCTAAACGACTGGTGTAGTTTTGTACTAGGTTTTGGGCTGCGCCTTGCAAATTCACAAATGCAGCGCCTATATGATGTATAGGTGTGCCACTAGGCAACAGCAATTCGCGCTCACGAGTGACCTGCAAAGTCGCTGTGACGGTGCCTACGTCGGGTAGATGCAGGGTACAGTCATGCAGCATCATGCCTACACGGAAATTCACGCGTCGGTGTTTGTCCAGTAAGGCCACGCCACCCACACTAATATCGTACAAATCGAACACCACGGGTGGTTGGGTGAGCATGAGCGCGCAGGTGGCGGGGTTAGATACGGGCACAGGCACACGGAAGAATTCACGGCGTTGAATACGGCGCATGAATTCCGGTAGTGCTAAGCACAGCGCCGGTTTTCCCTCAAAATAGGTGGGGGTGATGTGATCGGTGGAGAACTGTACTTTGACGTGATCGATGCTGGTTTCAAAGTCAGCAACACCCGCTTCCAGAAACTGTTGATTGATGGCATCGTGTGACGCGCAGTCAATGAGTAAATGCTCAGCATCCAGATCAATGTCCAGCAGGGTGGTTACCACGGAGACATGAGGGTGTGGCCCCTGCATTTGAATGAGCAAACCATCATCGAGCATGCGTCGTAGCAGACGCAACATTTCATAACGGGAGCTGATCCGATGCGGATCGTGCTCAGTAGCAGGGGAAGTAGACATAGCTGGTTAGTATTCAGCAGAAAGTAAATAAAAGCGCTAAGTGGAGGAGCTTAACACTAACCAGGGGGCTTTAAGGCTTGAACAAGCCGCTACTTGCAGGGCAATAGGCTAGTTTAGGTGCTGACGTGCGCAACGAGCAGCAGCTAAATCCCAAGCGGCGCAACCTATGCTTTTATAAAACAAAGGGCGTGAGGCATGTGGGGCCTGTTGTTGAGCAAGGGCGATAGGTTGTACCTGATCCCAATCTACTTGCGCTTGTATCAGATCCCCCGCCTCATGTGGGCCAGAGGTCTTGTCGTCTATATAGTGTGCGCTCGCACGTACGGTGTCAGCGGCAAACTCAGCCATATCATGACGATAAGCGCCCATCCCTATGAGTAAGCGGTCGGCTCTGGCAGGGTGGTGGTACACCGGGGTTGAGCTGCTGGTGGTGCCAATAACTACATCGGCATCATCCGGTACATGGCTAGCAACATGCAGGGGAATATGCGGTAGAGCTTGTTCCAGTGCTCGTGCTTTCTGGGTGTTGCGAGCAACGATGCTGATACGGCAGTTTGGGTAGAGTGCATGCAGAGCTTGAGCATGACCTTGAGCTTGCACGCCAGAACCCAAAATGGCGACATGCCGGCATTGGTTTTGCCACAGCAGTCGTATGCCCAACATGGAGACGGCGGCAGTACGTCTAGCCGTAACGGTTGGGCCATCCAAGACAAACAGAGGCAGGCCATTTACCCCATCGTAAGCACATACCAACCCTTGAATCACGGCCAAATTGACGGTTGCATTGTCGGGCATGATGTTGACCAGTTTATGTATGCCTATGTCGCGTGCAGTTGCTGGCATGGAGAGCAAGGTAGCCCCATTGGGGTAGTCCACACTTTGGCGAGTAGGGGCATGAATGCGGCCTAGGTGATAGTCCTGTGCAGCGTGTGCCAGTGCGTCTGTGAGTGCGGGGTAAGGCAATGCGCGGGCAGTGGCCTCTGCATCCAGAACAGCAATAGGGTGATGCATAGTCTCCTCCGTGTAGGGGTAGGGCTTGTCTCGTGGACAAACGTTATAGTTCTGCTTTAGTGCTGATCCACATCACCTCTGCATCACCTTCGTTACCGTGGTTGATGACGCGGTGTAGCATGCGGCTATCTATATAAAAACAGTCGCCCTGATGCAGGGTGACTGGTTGGTAAAACTCGGTGTGCAGCTCTATGCTGCCGCTAAGCACGTACACAAATTCCTCGCCTTCGTGTCGGCTCCACCCTTCTTGTGGATCAATATCGTGTGCTTTGATGCGCGAGATAAACGGCATGATGAGTTTATTCGCGAGTTGTGAGCACAGTACGCGGTGTTCGTACATGGGGGTGTCATGCCGTTCGCCATTGCCCGCTCGTTCTATAGTGCGTCGCCCTGCCCCCATATGCTCTTGAGGCGGGGCGAAGAGCTCCGCTATATCAACCTGAAAGCCCCGCGCTAGACGTAGTAGTACATCGTAGGTGGGTGAGCTTAAGCCGTTTTCTATCTTCGACAAACTGGACGAGGCTACACCGGTAGCGCGGCTGGCTTGCTCCAGTGTCCAGCCGTGGTGCTGGCGCAAAGAGCGTATGCGTTCCGCTAACGCAGAGACCGAAGCTTGGACATCTGAATACGTCACGATAGTTTTCCTTATAGGATGCCAGTCAGGCAAAAAACATTAGCGTTTTTTACCGCCTCCCAAGTACGCATCACGCACTTGAGGGTTGGCTAGCAGCTCATCGCCAGAGCCTGTCAGCGTGATTTGTCCATTGGTCATCACGTAACCACGGCGAGACAGCTTGAGCGCGTGGTAGGCATTTTGCTCGACCAGGAAAATCGTTTTCCCCAGCGAGGTGATGTCTTTCAGTATGTCGAAAATTTGCGCCACGATCAGTGGGGCCAACCCCAGACTAGGTTCATCCAGCAGAATCATGTCTGGTCTACCCATTAACGAGCGTGCCATGGCTAGCATTTGTTGCTCACCACCAGACAGCGTGCCAGCACGTTGGTTGCGTCGTTCTTTTAAGCGCGGGAAAAAAGCAAACATATCCGCTTTGTCGGAATCGGCGTGCTCCATGCCTATAGGTAGTGTGCCTATGAGCAGGTTTTCTTCCACCGTCATTGACGGGAAGATGCGACGTCCTTCAGGGACTTGCGACAGCCCTTGGCGTGCAATATGGTGCGGCGGTAGTGCCGCGAGATTGGTACCGTTGAAAATAATCTCGCCTTTGCGAATTTTGGGTAGCCCAAAAATACTCATCAGTAGTGTGCTTTTACCAGCACCGTTAGCACCAATCAAACACACGATTTCGCCACGGTTCACATGCAGCGATACGTCGTGCAGTACTTGAATCGCACCGTAGCCATTACATACGTTTCTAATATCCAATAGGGGTGAGCTCATACTTGCTCCTCTGTGGCCGTGCCTAAGTAAGCGGCAATCACTTTTGGGTTGTTACGTATGTCGTCTGGGCAACCTTGGGCGATAACCTCGCCGTGGTCCAGCACCACAATATGATTGGAAATATCCATCACCAACCCCATGTCGTGCTCAATCAGCAGTACGGTAACGCCGAACTCATCGCGAAGCAGGTGTATCAACGAGGCAAGGTGATCGGTCTCGGAAGGGTTCAAGCCCGCAGCAGGCTCATCCAAGCAGATCAACAACGGTTCGGTGCACATGGCGCGGGCGATTTCTAAAATGCGCTGCGAGCCATAAGGCAGTTCACCGGCCAAACGGTTAGCTTGGTTCGCCATGTTTAAGCGTTCCAGCCATTGCATAGCGGTTTCTACGCCTTGGCGTTCGCGTTCTTCAAAACGATTGGACGCCCACATGCCGCGCCACAAGTTACCGTCTAAGTGGCGGTGTTGAGCAACCAGCAGGTTTTCCAAAACTGTCATGTCTTGGAATAAGCGGATGTTCTGAAAGGTACGGGCGATACCAGCGCGAGTGACTTGGTGTGATCCACCTACTAGGGGGCGGGTCAGCAGTTTGGCCACTTGTGCGCTGCGGCCATCTTCTCTGTGCAAGGTGATGGTGCCTTCGCTAGCACGGTAAAAACCCGTGACGCAGTTAAATACCGTGGTTTTACCCGCGCCATTGGGGCCGATCAGGGCAGTAATAGAATGGCGCTGCACATCAAAGTTCACGTTGTTGTTGGCAATAATGCCGCCAAAACGTTGGGTCAGTTGACGTACTGTCAGGATGGGATCGTTGGCATTAGTCATGTTTGCCTCCGGCAAAAGCGGGGCGTTTGGCACGAATTAATCCATGTGGACGCCAGATCATCATCAGAATCATCAGTACACCAAACATCAAAATACGGTAGTCAGCGAGGTCACGTAGCAGCTCAGGTAATAAGGTCAGAGCCAGCGCAGCAATTACCACACCCAACATAGAGCCCATGCCTCCCAACACCACGATGGACAAAATCAGCACCGACTCAAAGAAGTTAAAGGAAGTAGGGTTGATAAAGCCTTGGTAGGTGGCAAAGAACACCCCCGCAATACCGCCAGCAATGGCGCCAATGGTAAAGGCCGACAGTTTGATGGTGACGTGGTTAATACCCAGTGAGCGGCAGGCAATCTCGTCTTCGCGCAGTGCTTCCCACGATCTGCCCAACGGCATGTAGCGCAAGCGGTTGAAAAAGCGCAGGGTGATGGCGACGACTATAAACAGGACTACGTAAATAAAGAGGAACTTGTAATCGCCGTTGTAGGACAGTCCAAAAAACTCATGGAAAGGCGTATTGCCATTGCTACTGCGACGTGCAAACTCCATGCCAAAGAAGGTGGGCGATGGTGCAGCGGCACCGTTAGGGCCACCAGTGACATCGGCCCAGTTGGTTAATACCAAACGGATGATTTCACCAAAGCCTAGCGTCACGATCGCCAGATAGTCACCGTGCATACGCAAGACGGGAAAGCCCAGCAGCGCGCCGCATGTACCTGCCACGATGGGTACCAGTAACAGTGCAGTCCAAAAACCGAAATCAAAGTACTGTGCACCCAAGGCCAGTAGGTATGCCCCGACGGCATAAAACCCCACAAAACCTAAATCCAGCAAACCAGCCATACCCACAACGATGTTCAGGCCCAGCCCCAGCAGCACGTAAATCAGAGCCAGCGTCAGGTTACTGATCCATACCTTAGGCAGCAGGCCAGTGAGGTTCAACAGTATAGGTAAGCTCAAGCCCGCCAGAAACAGCAGAGGCACGTAGATTTTCCAGGCGTTTTTCTGGCCGCGAGGTTTAGGCAAACTGACGCCAAACACGAACAGCACAAATAAGCTGATCAATACCAATGCGGAGCTCGCGCCTACAGCAATCACTTTTTGCCAACCTAAAAAGCAAGCAAACAGTGCAAACAGCACGCAACTGCCAAACACGCGCAAGTTTTTAATGGCAGAGGGGGCGGAGGTAGACTCTACCGTGATCTCATCTGAGGCATTTTTTTGCTGTAAGCGTTGTAGCAGGCGATTACCTGCAGGCAGTTGTGCTAAGACCGACACGCCAAAGCGCACTACGGTGACTAACAGTGCCAAGTAAATGCCGTTTAGCAGTAGCGGTGTGCGTTCGGGCAGAAACTTGAAGTCGTACTGATTCAACACCAAGTTGGTAATGGGGCCCAGCAGAATCAAGGTCACCACGCCGGCGATGACCGCGTCCTTGATAGAGTGTCCCCAAGAAATGGGAGCATGGGAAGTCGTATGCATGGGTTACACCTTTTCCACAGCAGGGCGTCCCAGCAGGCCACTGGGTTTGAAAATCAACACCAGCACCAATACGCTAAACGCAAACACATCTTTGTAGTCACTGTTGACGAAGCCAGCAAAAATGGACTCCAGCACGCCCAGCAATAACCCGCCCAGCATGGCGCCAGGTAATGAGCCAATTCCGCCCAGCACCGCCGCACTAAATGCTTTTAAGCCAATAATAAATCCCACATAGAAGTCAAAAGAGCCATAACTCAACGTCACCAGCACACCCGCAATTGCGGCCATGACGGAGCCTATGACAAACACCATGGAGACGATGCGAGCACTGTTAATGCCCAAAATCGTGGCCATTTTGCGGTCTTGTTGCACAGCGCGGCACTGGCGACCCAGGCTGGTGCCATGAATCATCCATGTCAGGATAGCCATCGCTGCTACGCTCACCCCGATGATGATCAAGTTCATCAAGCGAATTTGAATGAAGTTGTCGTCGTCGCCCAAACGGAAGCTGCCAGAAATCAAAATAGGCACGCCTTGTACATTAGGGCCTTGGGCAAGTTGCACGTAGTTTTGCAGTACCAGAGACACCCCAATGGCAGTAATCAACGGCGCTAGTCTGGTGGTTCCTGTCAGTGGACGATAAACGGTACGTTCAATAGACCAGCCGTACAACCCCGTGATGGCCATGGTCACAATCAAGGTAGTGAGTAGGGCGAACGGTACAGATTGAATACCGAAAAAAGAAATGACGGCCAAGGTAATGGCGGAGATATAGGCGCTCACCATATAGATGTCACCATGGGCAAAGTTAATCATGCCGATGATGCCGTACACCATGGTGTAGCCGACTGCGATAAGACCATACACCGAGCCCAAGGTCAGGCCGTTGATGATCTGTTGACCAAAGATATAGATGTCCATGGACACAAACTCCAGGTTGGCGGGTAGCGGTTGCTACCCGCCGGGATAAGCGAAATCGGTTTACTTCAGTTCGGCATATCCACCGTTGTCATCCCACTGGTACATGACATAGTTGGCAACTTGTAAGTCACCTTTGCTATCCCATGCCTTAGGGCCCAATACGGTTTGCACCTGATTGGCTTTCATCCAGTCAGCCAACTCTGTACCGCTGGTGGAGTTGGTTCCGGCCAATGCGGCGGCCAAGGCTTGTACGCCAGCGTAGGCATAGAGCGTGAAACCATCGGATTTTTTACCCTCTGCGGTCAGTTTGGCGACCACATCTTTACTGCTATCCATGTTGCGAGGGTCTTGAGGGAAGGTCATGTAGACACCAGTGGCGTACTGTGGGCCGCCCGCAGCGGTTACGAAGGCTGGGTCCACAATACCGTCATCCGAAATGAAGGGTTGTTTCATGCCCTGCTCACGCATTTGGCGTACCAACGTACCGGCTTCACCGTGTAAACCACCGAAAAATACGGCGTCTACATCAGCACTGCGCATACGTGTGACCAGCGCGTTGTAGTCACGCTCACCACGGTTCACACCGTCAAACACAGCAACTTCTACACCCGAGGCTTCTACTGCTTTACGCGTGGCGTCAGCGAGGCCGCGACCATAAGTGTCTTTATCGTGAATCACCGCAATGCGCTTGGCTTTGAGGTCGTTCACAATGAAGTCACCGATCACCAGTGCTTGTTGATCGTCTCTACCCACAATGCGGGTGACGGTAGGCATATCGCGTTCGGTGATGACAGGGTTGGTCGCACCGCATGCCATAGAAAGCACGTCGGCTTCGTCGTAGATTTCAGTGGCGGGAATATGGCTAGACGAGCAGAAGTGGCCTACTACACCGGCCACTTTTTCTTGGTCAACCAAGCGGTTGGCAACGGCGACGGCTTGCTTAGGTTCGCAAGCATCGTCACCTTTTATTAGCTCTAATTGTTTACCGTTAACCCCGCCGTTGGCGTTGATTTGCTCAACAGCAGCCACAGCACCAATCCAAAGCTGATCACCAAATGCAGCGTTTGCCCCGGTGAAGGGGCCTGCAATGGCGATTTTTACGGTTTCGGCGGCAGATGCGGCGAAGGGAAGCGCCAAGCAAAGCGTGGCGGCCATCATGGAAAAAGCAAACTTCCTTTTCATTTCATTGTCTCCTGATTATTGGAATAGTTGTGCTGCGTTATGCCTGGTGGCAAAAAGGAGTGTTAGACGACGTTTTTCTCAATCAATGGCTGATTTTCTAAAATGCGTTGCCAGCCTAAGCGAGTGAGATCTAAAGAGCGGAATTGGCCATAAATAATCAATTCACTAAGCGCTCTACCTACAGCAGGGGCTTGTTGCATGCCGTGCCCGCTTAAGCCATTGGCAAAAAGCAGGTGCTGCATGTGGGGGTGTGGGCCAAGAATCAAGTTCTGGTCCAACAAGTTCATGTCGTAATGACCAGCCCAGCTACGTACCAAACGCAGCGCCTCAAAGCCGGGCACACGTTCAGCCAACAGCGGCCATAACAGGTCATCAAATAATTCGTGCTGCACATCAAAGTCGGTGCAAGGCGGGTCTTGATCGGCGGCGGGCGCAATACCTGCAATAAAACCTTCGCCTTCAGGGCGGAAGTACGCACCAGTAGGATCAATCACCATCGGGCAGCCTGGTACGGCAGCAGGGGACGTGAAGTAAAACACGCTGCGTTTGTGGGATTGCACCGGCAAATCAATGCCCGCTGTCAGAGCCAAACGGGTAGCGTCTGTGCCGGCGGCGTTAATCACAAATTTGGCATGAATCTGCTCGCCGTTATCCAGTTCTACGCCCGTGATATGGCCATTTTGGTGCAGCAGTTTTTGTACACGCGCCGAGCGATAGGTGGCACCTAGCGAGATGGCTTTGCGGCGCATGCCTTGCATCATGCCGTAGGCGTCTAGCCAGCCCTCGCCGCTAAGGCCTAACGAGCCAGCGGCTAAATCACTGGTGTTCATCCACGGGTATTTGGCCGCTAGGTCTGGTGCGTCATACAGGTGAATGTTGGCGCCTTCAGCTTGCTGAACTTGCAGGTTGGAGCGCAGTGTTTCCACACCATCATTGGTGGCCAGAAACAGGTAACCGCCTTCGACGAATGCGGGGTCGGCAGCATCGCCATCCACATCCATGTTGCGTTTGAACTGGCGTAAAAACTCCGTACCAAACATGGACATACGGATGTTTTCCGGGGTGGAGAACTGATGTCGTATAGAGGCTGCGGACAAGGTGGTAGCGCAGTGTTGGTAGCTAGGGTCTTGCTCCAGCACCAGCACCTTACCCTGAAAATCGGGGTTGGAGAGTAGGAAATAGGCGGCTGAACTGCCGGTAGCAGCGCCTCCTACGATCACGACATCAAACAGCTGGGTTTCCATGATGAACAATTCTCCGGTATCGGATACGAGTGGTTGTGCTATGTGATGCTATTATTTTCATAATTGTGAAAATATTTTATTAGTGTTTTCCCTTTGAGTATAAATTTTCCTATACGAAAAATGATATTCTGATTAGAAATACGGTGACCTGCTCGTTGCCGGAACTTTGTCCCCTGTTCATTGGATGGAAATTGCTATGCAAACTGCAGAATTATTAGAAAAGCTGGGTGTGGACGCAGCGAGTATCCGTGGTGGATCGCTGTCGGTTTCTTCACCTGTGGATGGGCAAGAAATTGCTCGTGTCGCGCAGCAAAGCGTGGCCGATGTTGCTGTAGCAGTACGCAAAGCCAAGCAGGCTTACACCGCATGGCGCGCTGTACCCGCACCGCGTCGAGGAGAGCTGGTGCGTTTGTTTGGTGAGGTACTGCGCGAGGAAAAAGAAACCTTGGGCAAGCTGGTGTCCATTGAAGCCGGGAAGATCTTGGCCGAAGGCGCTGGTGAAGTGCAGGAAATGATTGATATCTGCGACTTCGCCGTAGGGTTGTCGCGTCAACTGTATGGTCTGACTATCGCGTCTGAGCGTCCTGGTCACCGCATGATGGAAACGTGGCATCCGCTGGGCGTAGTAGGCGTGATTTCTGCCTTTAACTTCCCCGTTGCTGTGTGGTCATGGAATACCACCTTGGCATTGGTGTGTGGTAATGCCGTGATCTGGAAACCATCCGAGAAAACACCGCTAACCGCCTTGGCTTGCCAAGCGTTGTTTGAGCGTGCGTTGAAACGCTTTGGTGATGCACCAGAAGGCTTGAGCCAAGTGCTGATTGGCGAACGCGATGTAGGCGAAGCCTTGGTAGACAACCACGATGTGGCACTGGTATCGGCAACAGGTTCTACACGTATGGGCCGTGAAGTTGGTCCACGCGTAGCGGCTCGTTTTGGTCGTTCTTTGCTGGAGTTGGGTGGCAATAACGCCATTATCGTGAGCGAATCCGCAGACTTGAATTTGGCCATGCGCGGCATTTTATTTGGCGCTATTGGTACAGCCGGTCAGCGTTGCACCACCACTCGTCGAGTGATCGTGCACGAAAGCGTGGCCGATGATCTGCTGAAACGTTTGCGTAAAGCATACGACAGTGCGGTTATTGGTAGCCCATTGGAAACAGGCACATTGGTAGGCCCATTGATCGATAAAGACTCATTTGATGCCATGCAAACCGCACTGAAAAATGCGCGTGAGCAGGGCGGTACCGTACACGGTGGTGAACGTGTGCTGCAAGACAAATATCCTAATGGCTACTATGTGAAACCTGCCATTGTGGAAATGCCAGAGCAAAGTAGCGTGGTGAAACACGAAACATTCGCTCCTATTCTGTATGTCATGCGTTATACCGATTTCCAAACAGCGGTAGACATGCAAAACGATGTGCCACAAGGCTTGTCATCGGCTATCTTCAGTAACGACCTGCGCGAAGCCGAATACTTCTTGTCCGCTAATGGTTCGGACTGCGGTATTGCTAACGTGAATATCGGTACATCGGGCGCAGAAATTGGTGGCGCATTCGGTGGTGAAAAAGAGACTGGTGGTGGCAGAGAATCTGGCTCCGATGCATGGAAAGTCTATATGCGTCGTGCCACAAACACCATCAACTACTCCCGTGAATTGCCGCTGGCACAGGGTATTCAGTTTGGTGATTAGTCCTAGTGAATGAGTAGGATGAAGGGGTAAAAAAGCGCTGCTTAGGCAGCGCTTTTTTGTGCACGAGCGTGCTATGTAGTGATGTGGCGAGGGCGTTTTGGAGGTCACGAAATCATTCCAAGGCCGGAGGTTTGTTGTCGTTCAGAGCCTTGTTGTAGCCGTGTGACATGTGGATATTTTTAAGTCGCTAGGTCACCACAAAGCCGTCAAGCTCCCTCGGGGAGTAGCGTTTTGTGTAGCAAGATAGCGTGGCGGCATTGAAGGTCGCCGGACTGTCCCAAGACCGTAAAGTTCCCTCGGGGAGTAGCGTCTTGTATAGCAAGAAAGGGTGGGGGCATTGAAGGTCGCCGGGCTGTCCCAAGACCGTCAAGCTCCCTCGGGGAGTAGCGTCTTGTATAGCAAGAAAGGGTGGGGGCATTGAAGGTCGCCGGGCTGTCCCAAGACCGTCAAGCTCCCTCGGGGAGTAGCGTTTTGTGTAGCAAGATAGTGTGGGGGTATTGAAGGTCGCAGGGCCGCCCCAAGACCGTAAAGCCCCCTCGGGGGGCAGCGCCTTGCATAGCAAGGCAGCGTGGGGGTATTTTTTGTTTGCATTTGTTTTTTCTCTAGCGTCTGAAAGCGCGGCACAATGGAGAATCCTTACGTAAAAGAAGCAAATAACGAGGTGTAAACCGTGAGCTTTCTAAACTCTTTGATGTCCGTTGCATCCGCAGCATTAAATCCCGCACAACAAGAACGTGCCAGCTTGATTCCAGCCTTGGTGTCGTTGGTAAATAAGTTTCCTGGTGGCTTGAATGGTTTGATTCAAACATTCAAACAGGGCGGATTAGCCAAGGTAGTGGCATCGTGGATGAGTAGCGGTGAAAAGTTGCCGGTAAGCATGGGACAGCTAGAGCAAGTATTAGGCAATAAAGCCGTAGCGACGATGGCAGATGACAGCGGCTTAAGCGAAAGCAAAGTGCTGTCGCATTTAACTGAACTGCTGCCTACATTGATTGGTGCATTTTCCAGTTCAGGAAATGGTTCAGAGCCCTCTGGATCGTTGGATGTGCAAAGCGTTATCGCGATGCTGATGAAAGATCGTTAAGAAGAAAAGCAGTGCTTTCAACCCTGCGCACAAAGTAGGGTTGAAAGAGGGCGGTTTGCTAAGTGGATCATTCTGTCATATTGTAACTAAACATAAATATAGATAATATTTGTTACATTAAATTAAAGCGGAACAGCTTTTTAGGCAGCAGTTTTACTGCTGTCACACATTGGAGGCTTTGTGATGCAGACACCACTACAAGAAACCGCTACATGGCTTAATCAGCGCTTAACGGCGCGTGAGCTTCAAGTCATGAAATTGGTCATACAGGGATTGCCGAGCAAGTCTATTGCAGCAAAACTAGGAATTTCGCAGCGTACTGTCGATGCTCATCGAGGTAGTATGTACAGCAAATTAAATGTGCGCGGTGCAATGGAGCTAGCACATTTGGTCTTTACGCGGGGGATGCGTAGTCGTTATAGCTTGGCCGAACCGGATGCTGACGCCTACAACGGTTCAGGCCAAACTCAAACCAGCTCGCTTATTGAGCGCGATTACATTGCGGAGCAGGACGATCATCCAGTTCGCTGATTGGATCAATATCAGCTTGGCGGCTCAGTAACGTTTCTAGCGTTGGGCGTTGTTGGTTAAACGTCTGAACTTTCATCTGGTTATTGTTCAAGAAACTGAGCTCAGCCAACGTCGCCTCATTACTTAACTGCAAAATAATTCGATTAGGCTGGCTGCCTACCTGATACCAGCAACCACTGGTGGCATGTGTTGGGGCAGAGCGGTCAGCCGCTTCAATACGCATACGCCATACACCTGAAGGGGCGGTTGTTAACGTGGTACGCAACGGTACGCATAGCGTATCGGTAGGGGAGCACGAAATCGTACCCAAGAATGTGCGTGGCTCTACCAACTCACGTACCTGACGGCTTTCAATCAATTGTTGGTCAGCAGTACGAGGTTGCTCTGCCACGGCATCTTTACCAAAACCAAACTGCAACTGAGACGCTGCGTGGGTATGTTGTGCCCGGGCAGAGTTTTGCGCGTCATTTTCAGTATCAGCGCGACCACTTTGATAGGAAGGGGGCGTGGACTGGCTGGCACAGCCTGCCAATAACGCGCACAGCGCTAGGCCAGTAAGTAGGGAACGGCTTGGGAAAGCAGATGTAGTAGAAGCACGCATAATGCCATCCTGTGCAGGTAAGTGAGCGGATTAAAGAATCATTATAAAGCGGTTCACGATTAAGGAATCCAACAATGCTGTATTTGCTGTGTAGCATCGTGGCGGTAGTTTTGACGGCGTTTGCGCAGGGTTGGGCAACATCGTATGCCCTTATCTTGCAACAGGGTGCAACACCAAATTGCCGCAGTTTATCTAGAGCCGCACAAAAAACGCTAATGAACCCATGGGGGTGGTGGCGTATACCGCGTTGGCCACACTCGTATTGGCATAGAGGTTGTGCTGTGTTTTTTATAGGGTTGGCCGTTTTTCTCTCTATGGCTTATCTACATGCTGTAGCGCAGCGCATGATGCTTGGGCAGCTTTCGTGGGGAATGGGGGTTTGGTACGGCGGCCTGACGTTAGCATTATTATTTCTAGCGTGGTGCGATCTGTATACGCGGTTATTGCCGGATGCTGTAACGATCACACTCATCGTGTTACCGTGGTTGATACAAGGGTGGTTTACGGTAGCTCTGACTACAGCAAGTACAGTGTGGTGGTTAGTGGTAGCACTGTATATAGGCTATAGATGTTGCCTCCCTTTTATACATAAGCCACCTATTGGGGCAGGTGATATCAAGCTGTATTTGGGGTTATGGGCCATAAGCCCGCACTACCATGCTGGTTTTTTACTGATTTTGATTGCTGCGGTGGCGTGTTGGTTCATACAAGCCTGCTGGCAGAAACGCTGTTTACCTCGCGGAGCATGTGCATTTGGGCCATACTTATGCCTAGCGTATAGTGTGATCAATGTATGGGAGTCCGGCCTGCATGTGGGTTTTCCCCCGTACGGGTTTTAAGGATGCAAAGCCTATGCTAAAAATTGGGTTAACAGGTGGAATTGGGTCAGGCAAAAGCCAGGTGGCAACACTGCTGGAAGAGTGGGGTGCCACCATTGTGGATACTGACTTGGTTGCCCATCAACTGTGTCAGCCAGGTGGCTCAGCCATCGCAGCAATTGCTGAACAATTTGGTTCTGCGTTTATCACGGCAGAACAAGGCATGGATAGACAACGCATGCGCGAGCATGTGTTTGCCAACCCGGCAGAGCGTCAACGATTAGAGGCGCTGCTGCACCCATTGATTTGGGATGAAGCACGAAGACAGGTCATGTCTGCTGGCGGTTTGTATGTAGTGGTGGTGGTTCCGCTGTTAATAGAGCGTGGCCGTTGGCGTAATCATGTAGACAGAATTTGTGTAGTGGACTGCGATGAGCTCACCCAGAAACAGCGGGTGCGTGAGCGTAGTGGGCTGACGGATGAAGTCATTGAGCGTATCATGGGTGCGCAGGCAACCAGAGAGCAGCGATTGGCTGTAGCCGACGATGTAATTGTGAACGATGGCAAGACCACTCTCAGCACACTTCGTCAGCAGGCCGAGCAGTTGCACCAACAGTGGTTGCAACAGCGTTGACACATAAAAGTACGTTTTATTTAGCTATTTAAGGGTTTTTTTCACGTGATTCTTTACGAGTATCCCTGTAATGAACGTGTACGGGCCTTCCTGCGGGTCGAATATCTGTTTGATCGTCTCCATTACTTTATGGCGGGCGACGATCCCCATTTGCACCAGATAGCCGTTACTACACTGTTCGAAATACTGGATGTTTGTGAGCGTTCAGATTTACGTGGAATGATTCTGCAGGATATTGAGCGCCAGCGTCTGGCCTTATCCGCGTTGCGTGAGCATCCGGGTGTGTCCAGCAAACTGCTGGACACCATGTTAAATGAATTACAAGAAGTCACAGCGCCGTTGGCGGCCCAAGGGCGTTTAGGGCAAAACCTGAAAGAGAATGATTGGCTAGGCAGTTTGCGTGGTCGATTGTCGGTGCCCGGTGGTTGCTCGCAGGTAGATATTCCCTCTTATTACGCGTGGCAGTCTAGGCCCGTGGCGCAACGCCGCGCCGATCTGCAATCGTGGTCGGAAGCCTTTCAACCCATGCATGCTGCCTTGATGCTGGTATTGCGCTTGTTGCGTGATGCAGGCGATGTGCTTGAACATACGGCCCACGAAGGAAACTATCAGGAAATGTTGGGTGGCAAATCGTTCCAGTTGTTACGCGTCTGGGTGGATGAAGCTGCGGGAGTGTTTCCTGAAATGAGTGCCAATAAGTATGTGCTGTGGGTGCGTTTTGCCTTGCAAGACACCACAAATAAGCCCGTTCCATTAACGCGCGACATACATTTCAAACTGGCTCGCTGCAATATAGGTTAACAATCTGGCACTTTCTCTACTGAGAATGGAACTTATTTCGTTACAGTGAGTCACAAGGTGGGCTAGGGCTTGTTGCAATAGTGACATCAGGCTCCTGCACACGCTACACAATAACTTGGGGCGCATAGCCCCTTACTTAAATAAAAATAGCTTTGCTTGTTGGAGAGCAGTGAATGACCAATTCTGCATCCCGCTCAAAATCCCGTGCACGGGTGATATGGTGGTGCTTGCTGATTCTGATTGTGATAGGGGCCGTTTATTGGTGGCAATCTAGTCGAACAGCGGGTGGGCAGAATGCCCCTAAAGGCCGTCCAGGCATGATGGGCATGATGATGGGGGCAAAAGTACCGGTGCGTGCGGCACAAGCACATTTTGGACAGCTTCCGGTACTCGTTCCAGCTATAGGTACAGTACAAGCCTTTAACGTGGTGACGGTACGTAGCCGTGTAGAGGGCGAGCTGATAGACATCGCCTTTGAAGATGGTCAGTGGATAAAAGAAGGTGAGCTGTTGGCACAAATAGATCCACGAGCCTATCAAATACGTTTAGACCAAGCCAAAGCACAACTGGTGCAAAATGAAGCGCAATTGCGTTTGGCTAGGTTAGATTTGGACCGTTACAAACGCTTGTCCAAGCAAGACTCTATTTCATTACAGCAACTGCAAAATCAAGAAGCGTCGGTTCAGCAATTACAAGGTGCTGTACAAGCAGCCAAAGCAGGTGTGGATGAAGCTCAACTGCAATTGGATTACACCCGCATCACTGCACCGTTAAGTGGCCGTTTGGGCTTGCGTACGGTGGATAAAGGTAACTTGATCTCAGCAGGCAGCACAGAGGGGTTGGTGGTGATTACCCAAACCCAACCTATTGCGACGCATTTTTCATTGCCTCAACAAGACTTGCAGCGTGTACAGGAAGCCGTACACGAGCATGAGTTACTTGCCAATACCGTGTTAGAAAACGGTGAGAAAATCGTTACCGCTACGCGTGCGTCTTACCCCAGTATGGTGTCGGTGACGGTCAGTAACCGTAATGGCGAGTTGCTGGCCTCTGGCGAGTTGATGGCGATTGATAACCAGATAGATGTCAATACGGGTACAGTGCGCATCAAAGCCCGGTTTGATAACGAAGACCATAAGCTTTTCCCCAATCAGTTCGTGAATGTGAATGTGTTGCTGGGTCAGGAAGATGGCGTGATTGTTCCTGCGCGTGCTGTGCAGACCGGTTCTATCGGTGACTACGTATACGTTGTTAATGCCGAGAACAAAGTGGCTGTTCGCGCCGTGCAAACGGGGGTGAGCAACGATGTAGATACCGTCATCCTTAATGGGCTGGAAATAGGCGAGCAAGTGGTCACCGAAGGGATGGACCGTTTGCGAGAAGGTTCTGAAGTGGAATTGATTGCGCCAGAGGGCAAGATACAGTGAACTTCTCACGCCAGTTCATCTTAAGGCCAGTGGCAACCACACTGGCGATGTTGGCCTTGTTAGGGGCTGGGCTGTTAGGCTACCGGTGGTTGCCGGTGGCAGCACTGCCGCAGGTAGATTACCCCACCATTCAGGTGGTGACCTTATACCCCGGTGCTAGCCCTGATGTGATGACGGCATTGGTGACGTCACCCTTAGAGCGGCAGTTTGGACAAATGTCGGGGTTGTCGCAAATGACCTCGTCCAGCTCGGGCGGTGCGTCACGTATTACTTTGCAGTTTGATTTGGGTTTGTCGTTGGACGTGGCCGAGCAAGAGGTGCAAGCGGCGATTAATGCGGCTTCTAATACCTTACCGTCCGACTTGCCTTCGCCACCTATCTATAACAAGGTGAACCCGGCCGATACCCCCGTGATTAGCTTGGCAATTATGTCGCCTACGCTGCCACTCACGGACGTGCGAGATCTGATTGATCTGCGTGTGGCACAGAGGCTTTCGCAAATTACGGGTGTGGGCTTGGTGAGTATTGCGGGTGGTCAACGCCCCGCTGTACGCATACAAGTGAACCCCGAAGCCTTGGCAGCACAGCAATTAACGTTAAGTAATGTGCGTCAAACGGTGGTGGCTGCCAACGTAAATCAGCCTAAAGGGACCTTAAATGGCCCTGTGCGCTCTACCTCTATTAGTGCCAATGAGCAATTACAGTCCGTAGAGGATTACGAGAACCTCATCCTGCGTTATGAAAATGGCTCAGCCCTACGCTTAGGCGATGTGGCGACCGTGGTGCATGCGGCTGAAGATGCGCGCCAATCAGCATGGTTTGGTAGCACTCCTGCTATTTTGCTGAATGTGCAGCGTCAGCCTGGCGCAAACGTAATTGAAGTGGTAGATAAAATCACCGAACTATTACCCAGTTTGCAGCAGGCGATGCCTGCAGGTGTAGACGTAGTGGTTGCGGCGGATCGTACTCGCACTATTCGTGACTCGGTGTCACATGTGCAGCAAGAGATGTTGCTGGCGATTGTGCTGGTGGTGTTGGTGACCTTTGTGTTTTTACGTACATGGACGGCGACCTTTATCCCCGGTGTGGTGGTGCCTTTGTCGCTGGCAGGTACGTTTGGCATCATGTTCTTGATGGGGTTCAGTGTGAATAACCTGACCCTGATGGCACTGACCATCGCCACGGGTTTTGTGGTGGACGATGCCATCGTCATGATCGAAAACATCGCCCGCTACATAGAGCAGGGAGAAAAGCCGTTGGCGGCGGCATTAAAAGGCGCGAAACAAATTGGTTTCACACTGTTATCGTTAACCTTCTCGTTGATTGCCGTGTTGATCCCATTACTGTTTATGAGTGATGTGATTGGACGTTTGTTCCGCGAGTTTGCGCTCACGTTAGCTGTAGCGATTTTGTTGTCTCTTGTGATTTCGCTCACGCTGACTCCCATGATGTGTGCCCGTTTGTTGCGTGCGCATAGTGATGAGCCTGCTAATCCATCGGATGCAGAGAAACCTCAGCGGTTTTACCAGCGCATCGTAGCGTGGTTGGGTCATAAAACCGATGTGATGATTCAGCGCTATGACGATGGCTTGAAATGGGTATTGCGCCACCAAGTGCTCACATTATGGGTAGCTGTGGGCACCATGGTATTAACCGCCTTACTGTATATGGTTGTGCCTAAGGGCTTTTTCCCTGCGCAAGATACTGGCATGTTGCAGGCCATTACCGAAGGGCCACAGCGTGCATCCTTCCAAGCAATGTCTAGCCTGCAAACACAGGCGGCCGAAGAAATTTTGCGTCACCCAGACGTAGAAAGCGTGACTACCTTCATCGGGGTGGACGGCAACAATGCAACGCTGAACACAGGGCGTATGCAGATCAGTTTGCTGCCTCAAAGTGAGCGTTCGCAAGATGCCATCACCATCGGTAAACAGCTGGAAGAGGCGGTGGCACAACTACCTGGTTTGCAGGTGTACATACAAACGGTGCAAGAGTTAACGGTAGACGATCAGGTGGCTCGTAATCCGTATCAGATGGCCTTGTCTGACCCCGATAAACGGGTCTTGGAAACGTGGTTGCCGTTGTGGGAAGACGCATTAGCGGCATTGCCAGCCATTGCGTCGGTGGCCACCGACCAGCAGCCAGGCGGCCAGCAGTTGATGCTGGATGTAGACCGAGACACAGCAGCCCGGCTAGGGGTGACAAAATCCACGTTGGATGATGTGTTGTACGACGCTTTTGGGCAGCGACAAATTTCTACCATTTACACGCAGTCTGCACAGTACCGTGTCGTGTTGGAAGTGGCTGAAGGCTTCAGAGAGTACCCCGAAAACGTCGCCAATTTGCATATACCTACCAGCAGCGGCACGACCGTACCGTTAAGTACCGTGGCCAGTTGGCGTATTGCTCCCATGATGCTGAGTATAGAAAGGCTGGATCAGTTCCCATCAGCCAACGTGTCTTTTAGTTTGGCTGACGGTGCGTCGTTATCAGAGGCAGTGGCCGAGATCCAAGCAACCCGTTCAGACATAGGTTTACCTGACTCTGTAGAACTGCGCTTCTTGGGGGCCGCCAGAGCTTTTGAAGCCTCCTTGTCCAGTACCTTGTGGTTGATGCTGGCGGCAGTGGTCACCATGTACATCGTGCTGGGTATTTTGTACGAAAGTTACATACACCCCATCACCATTCTGTCTACCTTGCCGTCTGCCACGATTGGTGCGTTGGCAGCCTTGTTGTTGGCAGGACGTGATCTAGACATGATAGGGGTGATTGGCATTATTTTGCTGATCGGTATCGTGAAGAAAAACGCCATCATGATGATCGACTTTGCCTTGGTCGCACAGCGCGAAGAGGGCTTGTCGGCACAAGAGGCCATTCACCAAGCCGCCTTACTGCGTTTCCGTCCTATCTTGATGACTACCTTGGCAGCGCTGTTTGGTGCCTTGCCTCTGATGTTCGCATCCGGTTCGGGGGCAGAGATGCGTCAACCTTTAGGGCTGGTGATGGTAGGGGGCTTGTTGTGCAGCCAAGTGCTTACGCTCTTCACCACACCGGTGATTTATCTGTTTTTCGATAGATTATCCACGCGCTGGAAAGCGGCACGAGCGACAGGGAGCGAGGTTAGCGCATGAGGTGGCTAACCCTCTTTATTGTGCGCCCGGTCGCCACCACCTTGGTGTGTTTGGCCATGGTAGGGGCTGGGGTGTTATCGCTCTTGATGCTGCCGGTTGCACCGTTGCCTGAGATGGATTTCCCCATGATCTCGGTAGAGGCACGGTTGTCTGGCGCTAGCCCTGAAACCATGTCCTCCAGTGTGGCAATGCCATTAGAGCAATCCTTGGGTGCGATTTCAGGGCTGGTGGAAATGACATCACGCAGCTCAGAGGGTTCTACGCGTATCACCTTAATGTTCGATCTCAACCAAGATGTGAACAACGCAGCACGTGAGGTGCAGGCAGCGATTAACCAAGCCCGACCAATGCTGCCATCGGGTATGCGTGATCCTCCGTCGTATTACAAGGTGAACCCGTCGTCTATGCCGGTGATGGTGTTAGCGATGACCTCTCCTATTGCGACCCCGGCTGAACTGTACGACTTAGCCACGACTATCGTGGCGCAAAAGCTTGCGCAGGTAAAAGGGGTGGGCGAGGTATCGGTAGGCGGTGCGTCATTGCCTGCTGTGCGCATTAGTTTGAACCCACGTTTGCTCAGCAGCATGGGGGTGTCGCTGGATGAAATACGCAGTGCGTTATCACGAGAAAATGCTATTGGCCCTAACGGCTATTTAGAAAATAGCGAACACCAGTGGTATGTGAACTCGGGCGCGCAGATGAACCGTGCCAAGCAGTTTAGACCTCTGATCGTGGCATGGCGCGATGGTACACCCATACGTTTAAGCGATGTAGCGCTAGTAGAAGACAGCACTGAAACCTTATACAGCGCGGGTTTCTCTAACGATAAGCCTGCGGTGTTGCTGGTGGTTCGACGACAAGCGGATGCCAATATCATTGAAACGGTAGATGCCATTCGAGATAAGTTGCCTGACTTTGAAGCCATGATGCCTGCTGACGTGCATTTGTCAGTGGCACAAGATCGTACGCCAAGTATTCGTGCCTCATTAGACGAAGCGCGTAAAACCTTGATCATTGCCATGGTGTTGGTGGTACTGGTGGTGCTGGCGTTTTTACGAGATTGGCGTGCAGCCTTAATCCCAGCTATTGCTGTACCAGCGTCGCTATTGAGCGCGTTTTCACTGGTGTACTTTTTTGGCTTCTCGCTAAACACCATTTCGTTGATGGCATTGATTATTTCCACGGGTTTTGTGGTGGACGATGCCATCGTGGTACTAGAAAGTGTGATGCGTCATGTGGAGCGCGGTGTCAAACCGTTTAGGGCGGCCATACGTGGCGTACGCGAAGTCGGGTTTACCGTGCTGGCCATGAGTATTTCTTTGGTGGCGGTGTTTATTCCCTTGTGGTTGGTAGGTGGGTTGGTGGGGCAGCTCTTTAAAGAGTTTGCTGTGACCTTATCGGTGGCCATCTTTTTCTCGTTGCTGATTTCGCTCATGTTAACGCCCATGATGGCGGCGAGATTGTTGCCAGAAACCCCTAAGTCCAAACCGATGTTCCAAGGTGTGAGCCGATTATTGGGGCACATAGGCCATGTATTTGCGGTGGGGTATCAACGTAGTTTGGCATGGGCGTTACGGCATAAGCGTTTGACACTGCTGTCATTGTTTTTGGCTATTATGCTGAATGGTTATTTGTTTGCGGTGATCCCCAAAGGCTTGTTCCCACAGCAAGATACCGGCCAGTTAATGGGCTTTTTTAGGGTAGACAAAGGCACGTCATTCCAAGGCATGCTGCCCAAGCTGAACAAATTTAGAACAGTCTTGATGGATGACCCCGCTGTGCAAAGTGTAGCGGTATTTGCGGGTGGCCAAGGGGCCAGCACCAGCTCTACGATTCTGATAGAACTTAAACCATTAGGTGAGCGTGATGCCAACGCGAATACGGTAGTAGCCCGATTACGTGAGCAATTACAGTCTGAGCCCGGTGCGCGTATGTTCTTGACCCCTCAGCAAGACATCTTTGTAGGGGGCGCAGGGCGTGCTGGTGCGTACCAGTACAGTTTACTTGGCAGTGATTTGACGCTGCTTAAAGAGTGGATGCCCAAAGTACGGCGCGCAATGGCAGCTTTGCCAGAGCTTACCGATGTAGAGGCAGACTCTGAAGAGCCTGGCTGGCGCGTGGAAATGCAAATTGACCGCGAGAAAGCCACAAGTCTAGGTATAGACATGGCGTTAGTGGCCGCCACCTTAAATAACTCGTTTAGCCAACGGCAAGTGTCGGTGGTGTATGGTCGCTTGAATCAGTACAACATCGTCTTGGGCGTAGAAGAACGTTTTGCTCAAGATGTAGAGTCGCTGAAGCAGGTAGAGGTCATCAGCAAAGACGGTAGTCGTGTACCGCTCTCCACCTTTACGGATTTTGTGCCAAGCTCTGCGCCGTTAAGTGTGAATCACGAAGGTTTGTTTGTTTCTGAGAGTATTTCTTTTGCCTTATCCGATGGGGTGTCGTTGGAACAAGGGGTGAATGCGATAGAAAAAGCCTTGGCTGAAATCAGTTTGCCTACCAATCAAATTCAAACGGGGTTTGGCGGTACAGCGAAGTTGATGCAAGACTCGCTGGCGCAGCAACCATGGCTAATCCTCGCTGCGCTGGCCACCATGTACATCGTGTTGGGCATGCTGTACGAAAGTTATATTCATCCCATCACCATTCTGTCTACCTTACCGTCAGCAGGGATTGGGGCGTTGTTGGCCTTGATGGTGATGAAAGAAGACTTCTCGGTGATTGCCTTAATTGGGGTGTTTTTGCTGATCGGTATTGTGAAGAAAAACGCCATTATGATGGTGGACTATGCGCTGATTGCCGAGCGTCGTGATGGCCTACCGCCTGAGGAGGCTATTTACCAAGCCTGCTTGATACGTTTCAGGCCCATCATGATGACCACCATTTCTGCTATTTTGGGTGCTGTACCGCTTATTGTTGCTACCGGGGCAGGTGTGGAAATGCGTCAACCGTTGGGTTTGACTATTGTAGGTGGGCTGTTATTAAGCCAAGTGCTCACCCTCTATACTACGCCGGTGGTGTACTTGTATTTGGATCGTTTCCGTCAACGTTATCTTGCTAAGCGTCGTGAACGCTTGTCTAACCATGCTGCCTAATTTTTCTCGATTCTTGATGAGCTCAGCCGGATCCTTGCTATGGAGCAAGCGGACTGTGGGCGTGGCATGTAGTGCGTTGATTGCGGGGTGTGCTATTGGGCCAGATTACCAACGTCCAGAGTTGGATGTGGGTGTGAATTTCAAGAATGAAGCTACCCAAACCGCACAAGCTACCGATAATCCGGGCTGGTTATTGGCGCAACCTGCAGATGAACAAATTGGGGTGGTGAAATGGTGGGCGGCATTTAATGACCCACTACTGTCAGAGCTTATGGAAAAAATGCTGGCACATAACGCAAGCTTGGAGCAGTCCGAGGCGCGCTATAGGCAAGCACTGGCCGCATTAGGGAGTGCACGCGCCGAGTTCTACCCCACCTTAAACAGCTCAGGCAGTTACACACGCAGTGGCTCAGGTTCCAGCACACCTAGTGCGAGCGACAGTTATTCCATGAGCCTTACTGCCGGGTGGGAGCCCGATATATGGGGTAAAGTGCGCCGCTCTAATGAAGCCGCCGAAGCATCGTTGCAAGCCAGTCAGGCAGATATTGCCGCCACACAATTAAGTTTGGCTTCGACGTTGGCGCAAAGTTATTTCCAAGCCAAAAATGTGTGGGTATCGCAGCAGTTGCTAGACCAAACGATTGCGGCGTATGAGCGGGTTTTGCAAATTACCCAAAACCGCTACGAAGCCGGTATGTCATCGCGTAGTGACGTGGCTTCGGCACAAGCGCAATTAGAAAATGCACGCACCCAGCGTTTATCGCTAAATAGGCAGCAAGGGCAGTTGCACAACGCCATGGCAGTCTTGCTGGGGGTAACGCCTGCGGCGATGCAAACCTTAACGTTGGAAGGCTGGCCAACGTTGCCTAGCATGCCTGCCGCAGTGCCTGTGCAGTTGTTAGAGCGTAGGCCCGATGTGGCATCAGCAGAACGGCAAATGATGGCGGCAAATGCCAAAATTGGCGTGGCACAAGCAGCGTGGTTGCCCGATTTAACCTTGAGCGCTCAAGGGGGCTCGCGAGCCAGTGAGTGGTCGGATTGGTTCACTGCGCCCGCTAGGTTTTGGAGTTTAGGTCCGGCCTTGGCCCTGCAGATCTTTGATGGTGGTGCGCGTTCGGCACGCGTAGACGATGCGCGTGCAGCTTATGATGCACAAGCGGCGTCGTACCGGCAAACGATTCTGGATGCCATCAAAGAGGTAGAAGATGGCTTGGTGCAATGGCAAGGCTTGTCAGCAGAAATGCAGACACAGCAACGTGCTCTGGATGCCGCACGAGAATCCCTGACCTTAATGCGTAATCAGTATGCGGCGGGCATGGTGGACTTCTTGAGTTTGGCGCAAGTAGAAACCAGTACGTTAAGCACTGAACGCAGCACCATCTCTATGCAAGCCGATCATTACATCGCTGCGGTGCAGTTGATTGCCGCGTTGGGTGGAGGCTGGGATGCGACTAGTCTAAACCAGCCTCCGGTATTGCAGCAGTCACCGGTGCAAGACTAATCGCCCTGCATCCAGTCCACTAAGTCATCTACCCAGTCGCCTGCAGGTAGGCCCAAACGGGCTTCCAGTATGGCGGCTTTTTGGTAGAGCTGTTCAAACTCTATTTGTGGTGCGTTTTTGAATGCAATGGCAATCAAATTGCCATCATGCGATTCGGGTAGCCATGCTACGGCAGCAAAGGTGTCTTGCAGTTGCTGTATGTGGCGGCCATGAACAGAAGCGTTACCCAAAATATTCACAGTGAGTATGCCGTCATCACGCAGGCTGCGTGCACAGTTGGCGTAGAAGTCCTCACCTTCGCAGGCAGGCTCTTGCGCGTCAGCACTGTACAAGTCTACTTGCAGCACATCGATGCTGTGGTCGGGGGCTTCTTCTACGTAGCGGTACGCGCAGCGTTGCAGCACCGTCAAGTTGGGGCCGTCTTCGGGCAGGTCGAACAGCAGTCTGCAGGTGTGTATTACCTCGGCATTGAGTTCTACTGCCGTCACATGGGCGGATGAATAATGCTGATGACAAAAACGGGTCAAACTGGCTGCGCCTAACCCCAACTGCACAATATGTGTGGGGTGGTCTTGAAATAACGCCCACATCATCATTTGCTGGATATAGGTAAGTTCCAGCTGATCGGGTTTTTCCAAGCGCATAACGCCCTGCACCCAGGGGCTACCTAGGTGCAGGTAACGTAGACCATCACGTTCTGAAATGGTTACCTGATCGGTCATGCGTTGTGCCCGATGTGGCGTATGCCGGCAATGCCGTGTGCACCATGTTCAGTCGCCTCTGCCAACGTCGCGTTGGATTGGCCACCTATAGCAAATACTGGTCTACCCGCTTGCCATGCTAACTCTTGGAAGGCAGCCCAGCCCAAGCCTTCTTCACCGGGGTGAGAGGGGGTAGGTAGCACATGGCCAACGACGATAAAGCTGGCGTTTAGCTGTATGGCGGCTTCTAGGTCAGCACTGTTATGCGCTGAAACTCCTACCAGAGCTTTCTCGGGTAGACCCAGTACAGGGTCAGCATGCGCGGTATCGGCTTTAAGCCCCGCCTGTGCTTGTGTTGCCCAGTGCTGTGCATCGCTGGCGCGCAGTTGTACGCCATCGCCTTCCGACCACCAGTCTTTAGGATGCACGCTATTGATCAAACAGCGGGCACCGTATTTCCAGCACAGTTCGCGGGTCGCTAACCACGCTTGATGCAACATGTCGCGCTGCTCAGCATCGTTAGCAGCGAGTTGTTCCCATGCGGGTTCACGGAATTGCACCAGTTGAATGCCGTCTTCCAGAGATGTTTCCAAACGCTCTAGCCAAGCATCAGTGTGTGCAGCATCGCCTATGTGGCTGAGCAAATAGCGGTTAGGCAGGCTTAGCCAGCGCATAGGCGGCTCTGCTGCAGGCAGCACAGGGTCTACCGACAAGGGCCAGTTTGGTGTGAGCCACGTGAGCTCTTGGCCTTCCACTCCTTTTTCTTCGCCATCCCACGCATCTACTTTGTAAAAAGAGAGGCGGACGATGTTTTTGGGATATTCATGTACGTACTCTATCCAAGGTGTGGAATGCGTTACATTAATATCCAGCTCTTCTTTGAGCTCACGGCGTAGTGCTTGTGACACGGTTTCGCCGGCTTCTACTTTGCCACCGGGCAGTTCCCAATAACCGGGCCACGGTTTGTCTTCGGGGCGTTTACCAAACAGTACTTTACCGTCCTCACGCAAAATAAGGCCTACTGCTGCGTGAATACGAGGCTTAGACATAGCGCGCTGCCCAATCACGTGCGAATTGACGTGCAACACGACCGGAGCGTGAGCCACGGTGCAACGCCCATTGCAAAGCTTCAGTACGGGATTCTTCAATTTGCTCTGGTGTGCAGCCAGCTTGCTGTAGCCAGTGGTTCACGATATCCAGATATTTGTCTTGGCTAAAGGGGTAGAACGACAGCCACAGACCAAAACGCTCAGAGAGGGAGATTTTCTCTTCTACCGCTTCACCAGGGTGGATCTCACCATCAGAGTGTGGTTTGGCTTGTAGGTTTTCGCTCATGTACTCAGGAATCAGGTGACGGCGATTCGAGGTGGCGTAAATCAGCACGTTGTCACCAGGTGAGGCAACAGAGCCATCCAATACGGATTTCAATACTTTGTAGCCAGGTTCGCCATCTTCAAACGACAAGTCATCGCAGAAAATAATGAAGCGTTCTGGGCGATTGCTAATCAGGTCGATGATATCGCCCAAGTCAGCCATGTCGTCGCGGTCTACTTCGATCAGGCGCAGACCTTTGTCGGCCAAGCTGCATAGCATGGCTTTAACCAGTGAGCTTTTACCCGTACCACGCGCACCAGTCATCAATACGTTGTTAGCAGGTTTGCCAGCCAAGAAGTGCAGAGTATTGCGTTCTAAGGCTTCTTTTTGGCGCTCGATGTGGTGCAGGTTATCGGGTTGGATTGCCGCAATGTTGTGTACAGAATCTAACCACCCTCTAGAGCCTTGTTTGCGCCAGCGAAATGCGTAGGCATTCCAGTCAGTTTCGGGGGGAGCCGGAGGCAGCCAGGCTTCAAGTTGGGCCAGGACGCGTTCGGCACGTTGGATCAGGTTGCTCAGGTCGGGCGTACTCAAAAGAAGTCTCCAAAAGTACGTAGTAAAAGATCTATTATCGCTAAAAAAATGAGTATGACTAAAAGGTGCTGTTCTTTCCCTACACACCCTGCGCTCAGGTAGCGATGGCGTGCTGTAGCGAGACATCTATCTTCGTAAAAAACGGTTAGAAGTCAGAAAGATAGTAAGTAGACGCTGCGAAATATAGACAAACCCGTATAATTAGGTGTTTTGCGCAAGCTGTTGCGCGATGTGTATCAACTTTTTACCATTCGGAAATTTGTCTTGAGTCTCCCAGATCTGATGAGCCCTATAGCCGATGATATGCGCGAACTGGACGCAGTCATTCGCGGGCGTCTTAATTCGGAAGTTGTCCTTATTCGCACTATAGGGGAATACATCGTCGGTGCTGGTGGCAAGCGTATGCGTCCGGCAATGTTGTTGCTGGTGGCTAAAGCGTTGGGCTACGAAGGCAGATTTCACCATGTGTTAGCGGCGGTGGTTGAGTTCATCCACACAGCGACCTTGTTGCATGATGATGTGGTTGATGAGTCCGATATGCGTCGTGGTCGTAGCACTGCGAATGCCGTATTCGGTAATGCTGCCAGCGTCTTGGTGGGTGACTATTTATACTCGCGTTCATTTGAAATGATGGTGGAATGCGGCTCTATGCGCGCCATGTCGGTGCTGTCTGGGGCCACCACAATCATTGCCGAAGGCGAAGTTCTGCAACTGCTGAACGTGCACGATCCCGATGTGTCTCGCGAACGTTACCTGCAAGTTGTGCGCTACAAAACAGCGAAGCTTTTCGAAGCGGCTGCTCAAGTAGGCGCTATTTTGGCTGGTGCTAGCGATGAGCTAGAAGAAGCCGCTGCAGCCTATGGTCGTCACATTGGTACGGCTTTCCAGTTAATTGATGACGTACTGGATTACAGCGGTGATGTGGCTGCGTTGGGTAAAAACGTGGGCGATGATTTGCGCGAAGGTAAGCCTACGTTGCCATTGATTCGTGTGATGGAAGTGGGCACGGCCGAAGAGCAACAGCTCATCAAGCAAGCCATTGAAAATGGTGATGGCGACTTTGAAGCGGTGGCACGTGCTATTCACAACACCGATGCATTGGCCTACACACGTGATGCGGCAGATGCAGAAGTACAGCTGGCGTTGAATGCGATTCAAACCTTCCCAGCGTCTGACTTTAAGCAAACCTTAATTGATTTTTGCGCATTCGCGGTCAAACGCGATCGTTAAGCTCTATGACAGGACTGAGCCGGGTATTTGGCATTATCGGTCGCTCGGGGAGTGGTAAAACCACCCTGGTCGAAGCGATGCTACCTTGGTTCGTAGAGCGCAGCATAGAGGTGGCTGTGATCAAACACAGCCACCATCAATTAAGTTTTGAACCCCCTCATAAAGATAGCGCCAGGTTTCGCACGGCTGGCGCCAGAGAGGTGATCGTGGCATCACCTTATCAGTACGCGCTGTTTCACTCGTTACATGGGCAAGACGAGCCAACGTTACAGCAACTCGTAGAATGTTTGGGACCAGTAGATCTGGTGTTGGTAGAGGGCTACAGGCAAGCCGATATCCCCCGTTTAGAAGTACACCGTCCGTCTAGGGGCATTGCTCCTGTCTATGCTGAGAATCAAGGTGTGGTAGCTGTAGCAACCGATGTAGCAGAGTTGACGCAGTGTCCGTTACCCTTGTTAGACTTAAATCAGCCTGAGAAAATTGCTGCATTCATTGCTCGCACATCAGGCGTGTTGTAACGCAGATTGCGTGGCGCTACAGCCCATCATCGCCCTGAAAAAACGAGCACGATTTTTCAAGTAGGGAACACCTATGGACCTAACCGCTATTCAGTTGAATATCCCCCAAACCGTTGGCTTGGCCGCTGTGTTTTTGGTGTTGGGAGAGCTAATCAAAAGCCGTGTGGCTGTATTAGGCAAATATTTCATCCCCAGCCCCATTATTGGTGGCTTACTGTTTTCGGTGCTGATCTTGATCGGCCACCAAACTGGGGCATTTGAAATTACGCTTTCCAAAGATATACGCGAATTCTTTATGGTGGTGTTCTTCACCACGATTGGGTTTTCGGCCAGTTTAGAACTACTGAAAAAAGGTGGTTTGGCAGTACTAATTTTCTTGGCGGTAGTTGTGGTGCTGGTTGTGCTGCAAAATATCGTTGGCGTAGGCTTGGCCGGCGCGATGGGTGCTAACCCCTTGCTGGGTTTGGCCGCCGGTTCTATTTCCATGACAGGTGGGCACGGTACATCCGGTGCGTTTGGTCCTATTTTGGAAGGTTTGGGTGTCACAGGCGCATTGCCAGCCGCGATGGCAGCATCCACATGGGGCTTGGTATTTGGCTGTTTAATTGGCGGACCATTGGGTCGTCGCTTGATGCAGCGCTACAAAATCAAAGGGCGTGCACACACAGAGGTGTCCGAGTTTGAAACGGATGACACCCAAGATGCCACCACTCAGAAAGGCAAAAAAGACAGCAAACAGTACTTGATGGGCACCATCATGCACACCGTTGTGTTGTTGGCGATTGCTATGGGCGTTGGGGTGACGCTTACCAATTACTTGGCGACTAAAGACATCGTGCTGCCTGGCTATTTGGGGGGTATGTTGGTGGCGGCAGTAATGCGTAACATCATTGACCTGCGCAAGTTGCGTTGCCCAGAACACGAAGTCAGTGTGATTGGCGAAGTATCGCTAGCATTCTTCCTGACCATGGCGTTGATGGATATGAAGCTGTGGGAATTGGTAGACGTAGCCGGCCCATTGTTGGTGATTCTGGTCGCGCAAACTATTTTGATGGGGCTGTTTGCGTACTACGTGACTTTCCGCATCATGGGACGTGACTACGATGCAGTGACCATTTCTGTAGGTCATTGTGGTTTTGGTATGGGTGCTACGCCTAATGCGGTGGCTAACATGCAGGCCTTCACCAGCAAAAATGGCCCATCGCCTAAAGCCTTCTTTGTGATTCCGTTAGTAGGTTCATTGTTTGTAGACTTTGTGAATGCCATAGTGATCACGGGCTTCATCAAGATGTTTTCCTAAGCATAGACGCGTAGTAGGCCGTTAAACAGCTAGCAGCATAATGTGGACTGCCATAATGAGTACAACACAGACAATACGAGTACACACACGCTGCGGCTGGGCCGAAGGCGATGCCTTGATGGAGCAGTATCACGATGAAGAATGGGGTGTTCTCATGCGTGATTCCCGCGAGTTGTGGGAATGCTTAATGTTGGAAGGCTTTCAGGCCGGCTTAGCATGGATCACCGTACTGCGTAAGCGCGAAGCCTTCAGGCTGGCTTTTGATAATTTCGATCCAGCCAAAGTGGCGCGTTATACCGAGTCGGATATAGAGCGCTTAATGGCTAACCCCGGTATCATTCGCGCCAGAGCCAAAATTATTGCCACCATTAAAGGTGCGCAAATTTACGAAGACATGAAAAGTAAGGGCGAAAGTTTCAGTGACTTTTGTTGGTCATTTACTAACGGCAAAGCACTGTTGAATGATGGTGTGACGAGGCTAGCAAGTAGCCCCTTATCAGAGCAAATCTCCAAGGCGTTAAAGGCCAAAGGCTTTAAGTTCGTCGGCCCTACCATTACCTATGCATGGATGCAGGCCATAGGGATGGTGAATGACCATGACGTTAATTGCTTCAGACGCAGCCTCTGCATGCTGTAGCCCTTTGGCATTGGTGGCATTGAGCTGACCAACGGCTGGTTGTTGCTCAACTCAGTTCAACGACTGCTTGCATTAGCTAGCACTGCGAAAAGTATTTTTTAATTTGACCACCAAATAAAAAAATACTTTCCTCCGTTTTCCCTTCATCGCTTGCCACGGTTTCAGTGTGGTAGCCGTTGAGATGAATGCGTACTTTTGTGACAGATAAAAGGGGCGTGCTCACCCATTTCTGAAGATGTCGGCTTATTCTGTGGGCTGATCATTTCGGCACTTGCTGCTCTCATCAAAAAACTAAGCGGCATTTTCTGATGCTACAACTGACATATAGACGTATCTAACACCTGCGCCCCAATTGGATCAAGGTGTGCAATAACCCAAAAGAAAGGGCTGTAAACCTACCCACACTCAGACCAACCAGAGGGACGGAGAGGAAACTTTTTTGATTTGGTGTACAAATCACAAAAAGTATTCCTGCAGTTCCTCAGCGTGTGCGATGAATACGATCGTCAACAGTGAACGCCCAGAGATATAAAAAATGACTGCAGTTCTTAGCATAGACGATGAACCTAGCCATTTACTGCAGTCATTAGCACTTCTATCAACCGCCTACGTTTACAGCGTCCACTCGTACTGAATCGTCAGCGGAGCATGATCACTAAAACGCTCTTCTTTATACACCTCAGCATGACGCGCCGTGGCCGCAATACCAGATGTAGCGATTTGATAATCAATCCTCCACCCCACGTTATTGGCCCACGCTTGTCCACGGTTGCTCCACCAGGTGTAGCACTCGGCAGTGGTATCGGGATGCAGACTGCGGTACACATCTACCCAACCCATCTCGGTCAGTACCTTGGTCATCCACGCACGTTCTTCAGGCAAAAAGCCAGAATTCTTCTGGTTACCCTTCCAGTTTTTCAAGTCTATTTCTTGATGCGCAATATTCCAGTCGCCGCAAATAATGAACTCACGGCCTGTTTCGGTGCGTTCCTTCATCAAGGCATTCATCCATGCCTCAAACGTCTCTAGGAAGCGGTATTTGGCGTCTTGGCGAATATCACCGCTGGTACCAGAAGGTAGGTAAGCACTGACCAAACTCATGTTGCTGAAGTCTGCGCGAATCACACGGCCCTCAGGGTCGAACTCATCACAGCCCATGCCTTCGTATACCTTCTCGGCGGGGCTGTTGAGGTAAAAGCCCACACCACTATAGCCTTTGCGCTCAGCTAAGTTGAAATGGCCGGTATAGCCCTCAGGATGGCGCATGGCGGCGGTGAGATCTTGATCTTGGATGCGTACTTCTTGCATCGCTACCATGTCGGGAGCATGGTTCTTTAACCAGATGGGTAGCTCTTTACGGAAGGCGGCACGGATGCCGTTTAGGTTGAGACTAGTGATTTTCAGCAACGAAGCTTCTCCATTGTTAGTGTGTGGCGACGGGCGCAGCATAGGGAAGTGTAGGCGTAGGCATATGCTTACGTACAAATTCGGCGCGCTCAATCGCTTTTGCAGAGGACATCGTTAAATGTTGAATCAATGCCTCTTTAGCGGCAGCGAGATCGCCATTAGCTACGTATTGTATAACCTGTAGATGGTCTGAGAGAAAGGGGTCACGTGTGGGCATAGGTGCAGCAGCGCCTAATACGTGTTTGCTTAGTGTCAGAATACTGCGCGTACGTTTAAGGCTGTCTAGCAAGGGTTGGTTTGGACAGTACGACAGCAAGGTCACGTGCAGGTCAATCTCTAGGTTATCCATGGTTTTTCTATTCAGTTTTGGATAGCGCTTCATGGCTTGTTCCAAACGTTGATTCATTTTTTGTAATAGCTCGTTGGGGGCATGCAGAGCGGCTGATTCCAGCGCTGCAGGTTCCAACAATATACGTAGCTCATACAAGTGTGTCATGCGCTCGCGGTTCAGGGGGATGACATTCCAACGTTGACGCTCGTCCTTAGTAATTAACCCCAGACTTTCCAGCCGCTGTAAGGCTTCACGCGCAGCCATACGGCCTACGCCAAAATGGCGTGCCAGCTCCAATTCGTTTAACCGAAATACATCAAAAATGGATAGATGCACCACGTCTTGCTCAACTTCGTTATAGATGGTTTCCCAGCTACGGGCTTTTCGCACGGATGGGTCTAGCTCGTGCAGCCCCAGCATTTCGGCAGTGAGATTAAGACGTTTAGGAGTGCTAGCTGCAGGCCCTGCTAGCACACCACGCCCCTCAAATTTACTGACTAATCCTTGCTGCAGTAGAGCCTGTAAGGCTTGTCGTACTGGGGTGCGAGTAATGCGCATCAGGTCTGCAATATGACCTTCGAGTAAAACAGTGCCAACAGGAATGCTTTCCTGCTTGAGGGCAAGAGTAAGCAATTGCGTTACACGCACATATAAAGGGGTGTCTTGTTCTGCGTCAGTTACAGAGGTCATGTCGATGAGCATAGCAACGAGTGGTAAGGGGAATGTAGCAGAAGAATGCCAGTTCACAAATTCCTAGGGAAAACCATGCATGATTCATGTTAACAATAGTCATTATAATGGCTATCGTCAGCATTGGTCATTATGTTGATGATTGGTCTCCACGTAATAAAAAACTTAACGAAAAAATTAGTTGGTAATTATGGGTTACGAATTTGATTTTAGTTTTTTGAGTAGTTACTGGTCAGAATTGGTGCACGGCGCATTATTAACTTTGCGCATGTCTATTTCTACAATTGTGTTGGGTTTTTTTGTGGGGATAATGATTGCTGTTGCTAGGGTGTACGGAACAACACTGCTGAAATTTATAGTTGGTTTTTATATAGATGTTATCCGAAATACACCATTGGTAATTCAAGCATTTTGGTTGTTTTTTGGTTTGGCATCATTGCAAATAAGAGTACCTGCTTTAACTGCTGCAATTATAGCGTTGGTGATTAATGTTTCGGCTTATACATCAGAAATTATTCGTGCCGGAATAGAGTCTATCCCAAAGGGGCAGGTAGAGGCGGCTTCTTGTTTGGGGATGTCGCGTTGGAAGGTTTTACGTTTAATCATCCTTCCGCAAGCAATAGAGCGCATGTATCCCGCATTAATTAGTCAGTTTGTCTTGATGATGTTAGCTACATCCATCATGTCGCAAATCTCTGTAGAAGAACTCACAGCAGCTGGGTATGGGATTCAATCTACGACTTTTCGTGGCTTTGAAATCTACATCGTGATTGCGGTGATTTATCTCGTCATGTCATGGCTGCTGCGTATCTGTATGGAAGGCATAGCGAATTTGTCGTTTACGCGACGCCGTAAGCTAAAGACCACCTTATGAGTGCAGGAGAACACCATGATTTTTGGCATTACCACAGCACAACTGCTCTTCATTCTTAAAGGTGCTGGCTGGACCTTAGTGTTGTCAATGATGGGGTTTATAGGAGGGTTTGTAGTAGGTTTGCCCGCAGCGCTGATGCTTAGCCGAGGACGCTGGTGGATGCGTAAAGTGGCTGGCCTATATGTGAAATTGATCCAAGGTATACCGCTGCCAGTAGTAATGTTCCTTTGTTATTTTGGTATCAGCATTGCAGGCTTCAATATGTCCTCGTTGGTGGCGGCTGCAATGGCAATGACGTTGTATTCCAGTGCTTACTTAGGTGAAATATGGAGAGGATGCATAGAATCCGTTCCCCGTACACAGTGGGAGGCAGCAGAGTGTTTAGCGCTGAATTCACGACAACGAGTGCTGCATATTGTTCTGCCGCAGGCTGTCAAAATTGCTATTGCACCAACGGTAGGGTTTATGGTGCAGATTATTAAGAATTCCTCTTATGCCGTAGTAATTGGTTTTTTTGATTTAACCTATTCTGCAAAAGTTGTTAATAACTCTACTTTTGAGCCATTTGTGGTTTTTTCTATAGCAGCTTTTTTGTATTTTTCAATTTGCTTTCCATTATCGGTTTTTTCATATCGATTAGAAAAGAAGTTATCACGAAAAAAGTAATTTTTATTAAAAGAGATAATTATGAATGCAATTGTAGATTTTAATAAGGTGTGTAAGTCATTTGGTGATGTTGAAATACTTAAAGGAGTGAGTTTTCAAGTCCCCAAAGGTAATGTGGTGGCCTTAATTGGTCGCAGTGGCTCGGGAAAAACCACAGCACTACGTTGTGTGAACGGATTAGAAAATATCCAAGCAGGTGAACTGCAAGTGTGTGGTTACGCCATGCATGCAGGCAATATCGATTTGCTGCAATTGCGCCAAGAAGTAGGCATTGTGTTTCAGAGCTATAACTTGTTCCCTCATTTGACTGTGCTGGAAAACATTATGTTGGCTCCCTGTAAGGTCAAAAATATGCCTAAGCCAGAGGCTGAAAAACTAGCACGTCAGATGTTGGATAAGGTGGGTTTGGCTGAGCGTGCTGACTACTATCCAGAGCAGTTATCAGGAGGGCAACAACAACGAGTTGCTATTGCGAGATCGCTAGCGATGGAGCCAAAACTCATGCTTTTTGATGAGGTTACGTCTGCATTAGACCCAGAGCTAACCGGAGAGGTGCTGAGGGTTATAGAGTCTTTGGCGCAAGAAGGAATGACCATGGTGTTGGTGACTCATGAAATGAGCTTCGCTCGTTCCGTGGCGGATCAAATTATCTTTATGCATCATGGCGTGGTGTGGGAGTCGGGCGGGCCTGAAATACTGAGCCAGCCTAGCACTCCTGAGTTACAGCAGTTTCTATCTAATGGCTTGTAAAAAGCCTAATGACAATAATGTTGGAGACAAAACATGAAACATATAGCTGGAGCTGTAGGGGCGTTAGTTGTATCACTATTTGGGTTCACGGGTACTGTACAAGCTGATGCACTGGAAACCATTAAAGAGCGTGGAAAAGTATTGGTGGCCGTGGATATAGGAGCACCACCTTTTGGCATGATAGATGGCAATGCACAACCGGCGGGGTCAGATGTAGAGGCCGCTCGTTTATTAGCTGAAGACTTGGGTGTAGAGCTAGAAATTGTGCCGGTTAATGGCCCAAACCGCGTTCCTTATTTGTTAAGTGGTAAAGCAGATATTGTGTTAGCGTCATTTTCTATTACTGACGAGCGTAAGAAGGTCATCGACTACTCAGAACCTTATGGAGTAGTGCCAGCTGTGATTGGTGGGCCTGTCTCGGAAAACATAACGTCGTTTCAAGACTTAATAGGTAAAACGGTTGCCGTTACCCGTGGTACCACCAGTGATCAAGAACTCACTAAAGGAGTGCGTGAAACAGGGGGAATTACGGTTGTACGGTATGAGGATGACGCCACCACTAATACAGCGGTAGCCACTGGCCAGCAGGATTACATTGCAGCGGCGGGTAGCGTGATTCCTGCAGTGAAAGCAAGCAACCCTAATCGTGATATTGAGGTGAAGTTTTTGATGTATGCCTTTCCCTACGGTGTAGGGTTACGCAAGAATGAACCAGAGCTCAAAACATGGTTGGATGGATGGGTAGAGACCAACTTGAAAAACGGCAAATTAAATGAAATTTATGTACGCCATTTTGGTATTTCCTTACCAGAGGAAATGTTGAAGTAAGAAAAAAGCTTTGCACCATTAAAAAGGTGCAAAGCTTTTAAAGGGGGCTAGTATGTGCTGTTACTTAAGTGCATCAAAGCGGTAGCTGGATACCGTAATGCCCCCAAAGGCATCTTGTTGGTAGTGGAATCGATGCACACTGTCGTGTTCGGTAGCACCAACGGCAACAAACAACGGTACCAAGTGATCTTCGCGTGCATGAGCAATACGCGCAGCGGGTGCGATTTCCCAATTCAGCATGGCGGGAATGCGTTGCTCAGGCGTGTCGTGCAGCAGCGTTTTTTCTAACCACGCATCAAACTGGGCAGAAGGCTCACGGCCGCTAGGGCCTAGATGACGCAGGTTGTGATAGCTCAAGCCACTACAGATAATCAGTACATTTTCGTCACGCAGGCGCTCAATCGCTTTGCCCAACTGTATGTGCAGGGCAGGATCATAGTGCTGGTGAATAGATAATTGCACCATGGGTACCGACGCATCAGGATAAATACAGTAGGCGGGTACGAAGGCACCGTGATCAAAGCCGCGCTCAGCGTCTATGTGTGCTTCTAGCTGATGCTCTGCCAGCAGTTCTTTGACGCGCTCAGCAAGCTCCGGTTTACCGGGGGCGGCGTAGCGCACATCGTAGGTGTGTGCTGGAAAACCGTAATAGTCGTACAGCATGCTGGGGTTGGGATGGCCTTGTACCGTAAAGCCGTGGGCACTTTCCCAGTGTGCTGACACCATCAAAATAGCACTGGGTTTTTGATTCCCAAGTTGGCGGGGGATATCTGCTAGCGCAGTGCGCAGGGGAGCATACGAGGCTTCAACCTCACGTATCCAAGGCCAAGGGCCACCACCATGGGAAATGTAATAAACGGGCAGACGCATGAAATACTCACCAGAAACAGAAAAACAATGTGTGGGATTCAAGCTGAATGGACTACGCCAAACAGGAAGTTCAACACATAGTATGAAATAATAGGACTTTTTACGCGCTAAAAGGTTCGTTTTATGGTTGACGCAGTGTCACAACGTCGAGAGTTTGTTCAGTTTGCTCTGGAACAGGGCGTTTTGCGCTTTGGCGAATTCAAAGTGAAGTCCGGCCGTTTGAGCCCCTACTTTTTTAATGCAGGGCTGTTCAATACCGGCGCTTCTGTAGCGAAATTGGCGCAGTTCTATGCACAGGCTTTGGTAGATTCCGGTTTGTCTTTCGACATGCTGTTTGGGCCGGCTTACAAAGGTATTCCGTTGGCAACAGCTACTACCTGCGCGTTGGCCGCACATCCTGCTTTGCAAGGCCGTGATATTCCCTTTGCGTTCAACCGCAAAGAAGCGAAAGACCACGGTGAAGGCGGTACCTTGGTCGGTGCACCGTTGCAAGGCAAGGTGGTAATTATTGATGATGTGATCACAGCCGGTACATCGGTACGTGAATCGGTAGACATCATCCGCGCGGCGGGTGCAGAACCAGCAGCCGTGTTGATCGCTTTGGACCGCATGGAACGTGCCGGTGCGGATGACGCTTTGTCTGCACATTCTGCTGTGCAAGAAGTAGAACAACGCTACGGTATTCCAGTAGTAAGCATTGCGTCATTAAGCGACATTATGTCTTTCTTGGATGGCAATGCGGAATTGGCTGCACATCGTGAATCAGTAGCAGCATACCGTGCTCGTTACGGTGTGAGTGCTTAAGGTCGCGAAAGTATTTCTGCAGTTCCCCGGCGAGTGCGATGAATACAGTCGTTAGACATCAATAAAAAATGGCCGGATAATCCGGCCATTTTTGTGTTCAGAAAGAACAGAACTCTTAGCCTAGTTTGGCTTTAAGAATACTGGACACCTGACCTGGGTTGGCTTTGCCTTTGGCAACTTTCATGACTTGGCCAATCAACGAGTTGAAGGCTTTGTCTTTACCGGCGCGGAATTGCTCCACGATATCTGGATTAGCCGCAATCACTTCGTCAATCATGGCTTCAATCGCGCCAGAATCATTGATCTGTTTCAAACCTTTGGCATCAATGATGGCATCAGCGTCAGCACCGTGATCACCTTCCCACATTGCTTGGAATACATCGCGCGCAATTTTGTTGGAAATAGTGCTGTCAGCAATGCGCAGCAACAGTTTAGACAACTGTTCAGGCGTGACTTTTGCGTTGCTGATATCCAGTTCTTCACGGTTCAGCGCCGCCGCCAATTCACCACTGATCCAGTTTGCTGCCAACTTAGCATTCGCAGCACCAACCAGTGCAGCAACCGCTTCAAAGTAATCGGCTGTACTACGGCTGGCTGTTAATTGTGCAGCATCGTAGGCGCTCAATTGCAGTTCAGCTTCGTAGCGAGCACGTTTAGTGGCGGGCAGTTCTGGCATCTGTTGACGCACGGCTTCGATTTTCTCAGCCGAGATGAACAGTGGTGGCAGATCTGGGTCAGGGAAGTAACGGTAGTCGTTAGCGTTCTCTTTAGAGCGCATGCTACGTGTTTCATCACGGTCTGCATCGTATAGACGTGTTTCTTGAATCACTTTGCCGCCGTCTTCAATCAGTTCGATTTGTCGACGTACTTCGTAGTGAATCGCACGTTCCATGAAGCGGAAGGAGTTGATGTTTTTCAACTCACAACGTGTGCCGAATTCTTCTTGGCCTTTAGGACGCACAGAAACGTTCACGTCTACACGGAAAGAGCCTTCCTGCATGTTGCCATCACAAATCCCCAACCACACGACCAAGCTGTGCATGGCGCGGGCGTAGGCCACGGCTTCAGCGGCAGAGCGCATTTCTGGTTCGGACACGATTTCCAGCAGCGGTGTACCAGCACGGTTCAAGTCGATGCCGGTGGAGGATTCACCGTATGGGCCTGTGAAGTTCTCGTGCAGTGATTTACCAGCGTCTTCTTCCAAGTGAGCACGGGTCAGGTTAATGGTGTGCTCTTTTTCGCCTACAAAGAAGCTCAGCGTACCGCCTTGCACGATTGGCAGACCAAATTGGCTGATCTGGTAGTTTTTAGGCAAGTCGGGGTAGAAGTAGTTTTTGCGGTCAAAAACAGACTTAGGAGCAATGTGTGCGCCTACTGCCAAGCCGAAGCAAATTGCTTTGTCGGCGGCCGCTGCGTTAAACACTGGCAGCGTACCAGGCAAAGCCATGTCTACAGCGCTGGCTTGCGTGTTAGGGGCCGCGCCAAAGCGTGTGCTGCTGGACGAAAAGATTTTTGACTCAGTCGAAAGCTGGGTATGGATTTCCAGCCCTATAACAATTTCCCATTCCATTATTCTGCTTCCGGTTGTCGTTGGTGCCAGTCAGTATCTTGCTGATACAGCGAAGCGAGAGCCAGAATTTGGCCTTCGTTGAAGTAGTTACCCACAATTTGTAGGCCTACTGGCAGTGGGCGGGCATCGTTGCTGAAGCCGCAAGGGATGGACATGGCAGGCAAACCAGCCAAGCTAATACCCAGCGTGTAAATGTCAGCCAACCAGTTGGCGGTAGGATCAGCACTGGTGCTGTCCAACGACGTTGCCAAGGTAGGGGAAACAGGGCCCATGATCACATCGCAGCTAGCGAAGGCTTTTTGCAAGTCGTCCGCAATCATGCGACGTACACGTTGTGCTTGCAGGTAGTACGCATCGTAGTAACCTTCGGACAGTACGTAAGTACCTACCAAGATACGACGAATCACTTCACCACCGAATGCTTCAGCACGTGAGCGGCTGATCATTTCTTCTAGGTTGCTGTACGACGCGCTGCGGTGGCCAAAACGTACGCCATCAAAGCGAGACAGGTTGCTGGAGGCTTCTGCGGGGCTAATGATGTAGTACGCAGGGATAGCTTCGCGTGTCAGTGGCAGCGAGATATCTACACGGGTAGCGCCCAGTTTTTCAAAATGCTGAATAGCCGCGTCAATGTGACGTGCGATTTCAGGATTCAGCTCGCTAGTGAAGTATTCACGAGGCAAACCAATACGTAGGCCAGCTAATGGTTTGGTGCCTTGTTCAGCAAAGCGCTCATTCCATTGTTTGTAGTCGTCGCGTACGCGTTCGCCAGTGTTGGCTTTGCCGTGGCAGTCTTGCAGGCTAGTCGGGTCGCGTTCGTCGAAACCACTCATGGTGCACAGCAGTTCAACCAAGTCGCTAGCGTGGCGAGCGATAGGGCCTGCTTGGTCCAAGCTGGAGCCGTACGCAATCATACCGAAGCGGGATACGGTGCCGTAGGTAGGCTTGATACCGCTTACCCCGCACCATGCGGAAGGTTGGCGAATAGAACCGCCAGTGTCAGAGCCCGTAGCGGCTAATGCCAAACCAGCGGCTACAACGGCAGCAGATGCGCCAGAAGAACCACCAGGAGAGTGCAGTTTATTCCATGGATTTTGGATAGCGCCGAATGCGGAGTTGCGGCTATCAGAGCCCATAGCAAACTCGTCACAGTTCAGCTTACCTAAGTTTACTGTACCAGCGTGCTGGATTTTTTCTACGATAGTGGCATCAAAGGGGCTGACGTAATTCGCCAGCATTTTGCTACCTGCTGTAGTGCGCCAGTGACGTGTCACGAACACGTCTTTGTGCGCAATAGGAATACCAGTCAGCGCAGTTGCATTGCCACGTGCCAACAAGACATCAGCGGCATCAGCCTGCTGCAATGTCAGGTCTGCATCTACATGCAGGAATGCATTGAGTTCGGGTTGTTGAGCAATACGTTGCAACGTATCTTGGGCCAACTCGCGTGCGCTAAATGTTTTGTCACGCAACGCCGTGCCCAGACGTTGTAGGGAAGTATATTGGGTGAGTAGGGACATGATGGATTACTCGATGACAGTGGGCACGAGGAACAGGCCGTTATCTTGCGCGGGCGCATTAACCATGAGGTCAGCGCGTTCTGTTTCAGTGGCAGTGGGCGCGGCCTGATCGGGGCGCAGACGCAGGGCGATTTCTTGGATGGCTTCAAGCGGGTGGGCCATAGGCTCTACACCTGTGGTATCAACAGCTTTCAAGCTGCCGATAAGTCCAATAATCTGTTCGAAGTCCTGAGTAGCCTGGTTTGTCTGCTCCGGCGAGAGTTCAATGTGCGCCAGTTGTGCAATGCGAGCGACATCCTGCTGAGAGATTGCCATAGTGATTCCGGAGTATGGATGATATCTGCCCGGCAGTTGCAACGTTCACGCAACCAGCCAAGCAGTCAAATGACGGGAATTCCGTATTTTAGCGCGGCTGATGCTAATACGCACGGCCGCACTGCTAGCCCCATTATAAGGGGCTGAGTTTGAGCGATCCAGCAGAGGCTGTGTTGCCAGATGAAAAAGGTGTTTTACAGTATTTGCTGCAGGAAGTTGCGGGCACGTTCTGTTTTAGGGGCTGCAAAGAATTCTGCAGGGCTGCAGTTTTCCAAAATACTGCCTTGATCCATAAATAGCACGCGCTCAGCCATCTGCTTAGCAAAGCCCATTTCGTGCGTGACGCACAGCATGGTGATGCCGCTGCTGGCAAGTTTGACCATCACATCCAGCACTTCTTTGACCATTTCAGGGTCCAGTGCGGCGGTGGGCTCATCAAACAAAATGATTTTCGGGTCCATGCACAGCGTACGAGCGATAGCAACGCGCTGTTGCTGCCCACCGGACAATTGTGTGGGGTATTTCTCAGCGTGACTGGACATGCCTACTTTTTCCAGCAGCTTACGTGCTTCGGCCTCGGCTTGAGCACGACTTAAACCTTTAACGCTCATGGGTGCCAAGGTGCAGTTTTCCAGTACCGACATATGCGGAAACAGGTTGAAGTGCTGAAACACCATCCCTACGTTACGCAGTGTTTGTACGCTTTGCGCGTTTTGCTGTATCACGTTGACGCCATCAATCAAAATGCTGCCTTTTTCGGCGGCTTCTAACTGGTTAATACAACGTATTAATGTGGATTTTCCTGAACCTGATGGGCCGCACAACACAATACGCTCACCTTGGCGTACTTCCAGATTGATATCTCGTAGAGCATGGTATTCGCCATACCATTTGTTCAGCCCTTGTATCTGTATCACCGTCGGATTATTGCTGATCGAGGCTGGAGCGTTATCCGTAGGCTGGGCGTCAAGAAGTTGCGACATGAGTATCAGTTCCGGGGAGAGATAAAACGTTGGGCGGAATAGGGGGTAGGGTCTGTGAAGGGTATGTCGCCCATCATCATTTCAGTCAGCAGGCGACCAGAAACTGGGCCTAGAGTAAGGCCGTGATGGGCGTGACCGAAGTTAAACCACAAACCGCTGTGATGCGGGGCAGGGCCGATAATGGGGCGCATGTCAGGCGTGCAAGGGCGTCGGCCCATCCACGGCTCGGCTTCCACAGCCGCCCCTAAGGGCCAATATTGGCGAGCAATACGTTCAGCTTCGCGCAATTGCGCAGGGTTTGGTGCGGCATCAGGGCTGGCCAGTTCTACACCGGTGGTCAGACGCACACCTTGTTCCATAGAGGCCAGTACAAAACCCGCTTGGGAGTCGCATAATGGGTGTTCTGGTGCAGGCGTGTCATCACTAGGCGTGAAGTGCAGGTGATAGCCACGCTTTTGCACTAAAGGAATACGGTAGCCTAATGACTGGCATAGTGGTGTGGCATCAGGGCCCAGCGCAATCACAACTTGTTTGGCGCTAATGGCACCTTGGGTAGTGGTTGCTGTCCAGACTGAATCTTGTTGTGCTAAGGCATGCACGTGGTCTTGTATGAAACTGCCACCACGTTGGGTGAACAGTTCGGCATAGCCTTGTACCAATGCGCCAGGCGCGGAAACCGTCCACGGGTCTAACCAATGTATGCCGCCTACCAAGTTATGTGTGGTGGCCAAGGCAGGCTCGCTGATGCGCAGCGCTGTAGCGTTCAATATTTGGACTTGCAGACCATATTGTTGGCTTAGGTGTTTGGCTTGTACCGCGGCACTCGCAAAGGCTTGTTGGTCACGGTAAATATCAATCCAGCCTTTCTCGCTAATGCGATGCTGCTGGTTAGAGTCACGAATAAACGGTGCGTGTTCGGTAATGCAGCGCTCAATCAGAGGCAGCATGTCGTTGGCCGCAAAGGCGAGACGTTTTGGCGACGATTCTTTCCAGTAGCGGTACAGCCAAGGGGCCAGCGCAGGCAAGGCTTTCCATTGAAAACGCACATCTGGTTGGCGATTGCCAGCATAGCGCAGCAGTGACGCTGGGCTATGTGGGAATGCATAAGGGATGACGCTTGCACGCTCAATTAACCCAGCATTACCAAAGCTCGTGCCTTGGCCTGGTGCGTGTTTATCGATCAAACCTACACGCAAGCCACGTTGTTGTAGATGCAGTGCGGTGCTTACGCCCAGAATACCGGCGCCCAGCACCAGCACATCTAGCGCTGAGGTAGAGGAAGTATTGCTCATGATTCGTGCAGGATGTGGCGTGACAAACGAGACTCTATACGACGCAGGAGCCTACGGATGATTTCCACAATAATTAAGTACAGTACGGCAGCCCAGAGGTACACCTCGAAGTTAAAGCTGCGCGAGAACGCGAGTTTGGCTACACCCATCACATCATAAACGGTCACCAAGGAGGCAATCGCACTGGCTTTAATCATGAGGATGAGCTCGTTCCCCAGAGGGCCAATGGCTACCAAGGTAGATTGCGGCAAAATCACTTTGCGCATGGCTGTCCAGCGTTTCAGGCCCAACGCACGGCAGGCTTCGTATTGGCCTTTAGGTATAGCTTGCAAACTGCCACGGAAGATTTCTGCTTGATAGGCGGCCGTGTTTAGCGTGAATGCCAAGAGGGCACAATACCAAGCATCGCGGAAGAACCACCACAAGCCCACGTCTTTCCAGAAACCAGTCAGCGAGCCCAAGCCGTAGTACAGCAAAAATAGCTGTGCCAACAGGGGGGAGCCCCTGAAGAAATAAATATAGCCACGACAACTGTATTGCAGCAGTGGATTCTTATTGAGGCGACCCAAGGCTAGCAGCAACCCCAGAATCATGCCCAATGTATACGAGAAAGCGACCAGCTTGATGGTTACCCATAGACCGTCTAGCATGCGCATGCCATAACGCTCTAACAGGCTCGCATCTAAAAAAGTAGAGAGTATGTTGAGGACCGTTTCGTTCATGACCGTGCCTCTTGATGGTGGCGGCCGAAATAGCGCTCGGCACGGTTAAACACAACGCCAGATAAGGCGGACAAGATTAGGTACAGAACGCAGGCGGTGCTGTAGAACAAAATAGGTTCTTTGGTGGCAGTGACAGCCAAGTTGGTTTGACGCATAAGATCAACCAAGGCAATGCTGGATACCAATGAGGAATCTTTAAGCAGGGTGAGCCAGTTATTGGATAAGCCTGGCAGTGCAACGCGCATCAACTGCGGCAGCGTAATGCGCAAGAAAGTAGTGCGTTTAGATAAACCTAATGCACGAGCAGCTTCTAGCTGGCCTTTGGGAATGGTTTTAAATGCACCACGCCAGACCTCACTGGAAAACGCCGCTAACACTAAACTGAACGCAAACACCGCTGCAGCGAAGGCATTGATGTGAAATTCAGTTTCGTATCCCAAGCGTTTGAGAATGTTTTGAATCCCCATTTGCGCACCGTAGTACACCAGTAATAGGGTCAACAACTCTGGCAAGCCGCGAAATACGGTAGAGAAAACGGTAGCCGCCGCACGCGGTAGGCGTCGGCGGGAGCGGGTGCCAACCGCAACCAGCAGCCCTAAGGGCAGGCCAAAAGGGATACAGCATAGAGTCAGGGAAATGGTTACCAGTGCACCCATTAAGAGTGCACCGCCCCAGCCCCCCTGCCCAAAGGAAAGCAGGCTTAGCAGATCAAGCATGTGAAAAGTCCGTCTGGCTTATTGAACGCGGAAAATGTCCATGCCGAAGTAACGCTGGGAAATATCCTGGTACGTACCGTCTGCGCGGATTTCATCAATCGCTTTGTTAAAGCGCTCGCGCAGTTCGTCTTCGCCTTTACGCAGTGCTACGCTGGTTTTGCCTTCTGTGCCAGGCAAGTCACCCAACAGTTTGCAGCAGCCTTCGCTGTTTTTCTCTAGCCACTCTAGCAGTGGGAATTTGTCGTGTACGATCGCATCCAAACGGCCACTGATCAGGTCAGCACCAGCTTCGTCAGGAGTAGGGTACAAGCGCACGTCAGAACCAGCTTTGCCATATACGTCTTCGGCGTACATGCCTTGCGTGGAGGCAGATTGCGCACCAACAATGCTGTCTTTCATGGCATCAGTAGAGGTATCTTTAATGTCAGAGTCTACAGGCACAGCTACTGACAATACGGTGTAGTAGTAGGGCTCGCTAAAGGCGACGTGCTGTGAGCGCTCTTCGGTTTCCACCATGGAGGACACCACGGCATCAAATTTTTTGGCCAGCAGCGCAGGGATAATGCCATCCCAGTCTTGGGCAACCAGTTCACACTTCACCTGCATTTTGTCGCACATGGCATTGGCAATATCCACGTCAAAACCGTACAACTTGCCGGAAGCATCGACGGCGTTAAAAGGAGGGTAAGCACCTTCAATACCAATACGAATCGTTTCTTGAGCCTGAGCAGAAAACGCTGTGAGTGCGCCAGCAAGGCAAAGAGCTTTGAGCGAGAGTTTCATGATGAAGGACTCCAGTGTGTAAGTGGGTGCGTCTGGCGCACGGGAGTTAGTTAGGCGAGGAGTTCAGGTCGAATGATGTGTAACCAACGAACTCATGATTCAGGCTGGCAATCTGATTCAGACGTTGCTCCGCCTGGCTCTCCAGCAGTACAAAAACCTCATTGACCAACAAATGGGCCAGCACCAACATGGGTGCTGTGCACTCCCAGAAGAGGTCTATTTCGGTAGGAACACGCAGAACCTCGTCAGCATTGGCATCGGCCCAATCGCAAAAAGGGTCAGTGATTAGCGTGACAGGAAGGCCTCTTTCACGTGCTTTTTGGCATAGCAATAACGCATGGGAAGAGTAACGGCGTGCGTCAAAAACAATAAGTGTTGCATTGTCTGGATTCGTGAGCAAGGCTTCACTAAAGTGACCTGCAGCATTATCCACGATTTGTACGCCTGGGCGTATATATTGCAACAAATGCGCCATACTTGCGGCCACACCGCGTTCAGTTTGAAAACCCGCAATGAGTACGTCTGGTTTATGAGCCAGTCGTTGCGTGATGGTGCTCCACGATGGCGTGCGGGTGAGTTCATAGACCCGAACTTGGGCGGCAATGCTGAGTTCTAGGCTGCGAGCATAATCGTGGGGGGCAGCATCGGTGCGGCGCGCAAGAAAGCTTTGCATGCGTTCGCCTTCTAACCACGGGCTATTACCCAAGTCATCACGCAGATTTTGTTTCAAATCTTTAAGATGCTTGAACCCTAGCTGTCTACAGAAACGCCCGACCGTGATTTCGCTTAGACCTAGCTTTTTAGCCAGGCTAGCAGAGGTTTCAAAAGGTAAGGTTCCCAGATTGTTCAGCATATGCCCTGCAATACGACGCTCGGAAGCCGTTCCCTCTAGATGGGACTCTTCTAAGCGCTGTAGTAGATGAGAGCGGGGGCGTGCTGAATTCATGTGCAATCTGATAGTTTTCTAACATTTTGCGTATTATGACAGGATTCTATCCTCAAGGATCTGGGGGAATCCCTAAGCTGTGTACGAAAAAAAAACATTTAGTAATGAATATGGGCGTATCAGCCCCTAATTCTGTCAAATGGGCAGGCGATAATACGTTATCATTAATCCTTTAGGGTATTTTGTGTGTTCGTCACGGTGCCTTGGGCTGATAGCGCTGGCATACGCGACGAATGGCGCGGTACATACCTACTAGTTTCCCACTCTCAACTTATAGCGCGCCCATGTTCGGATTCCTACGCAGTTACTTTTCTAGCGATATGGCAATCGATCTCGGCACGGCCAACACCCTTATTTACGTAAGGGGCAAAGGGATCGTGCTGGACGAGCCTTCCGTCGTCGCAATTCGCCATGACGGCGGACCTAACGGTAAAAAAATTATTCAAGCTGTTGGTCACGAGGCTAAACAGATGCTGGGTCGAGTACCTGGCAACATTGAAGCCATACGTCCCATGAAAGACGGCGTTATTGCCGATTTCACGGTGACCGAACAAATGCTTAAGCAGTTCATTCGCATGGTGCACCCCCGCAGCATGTTCGCGCCTAGCCCACGTATCATCGTGTGTGTGCCTTGCGGCTCTACACAGGTTGAGCGTCGCGCGATCCGCGAGTCAGCATTAGGTGCTGGTGCTAGTCAGGTGTACTTAATCGAAGAACCCATGGCAGCTGCTATCGGGGCTGGTTTAGCCGTATCCGATGCAAGTGGCTCCATGGTGGTGGACATCGGTGGTGGTACTACCGAAGTCGCGGTGATCTCTCTAGGCGGCATGGTGTACAAAGGTTCTGTACGCGTAGGTGGCGATAAGTTTGATGAAGCTATCATCAACTACATTCGTCGCAACTACGGCATGCTGATTGGTGAGCCTACTGCTGAACGTATCAAGAAAGAAATTGGTTCGGCTTTCCCAGGTACCGAGGTTCGTGAAATCGAGGTTAAAGGGCGCAACCTGTCCGAAGGCGTGCCACGTAGTTTTACTGTGTCTTCCAACGAAATTTTGGAAGCGCTAACCGATCCTTTGAATCAAATTGTTTCGGCAGTCAAAATTGGTCTGGAACAAACTCCACCAGAATTGGGTGCTGACATTACCGAGAAAGGCATTGCCCTGACTGGTGGTGGCGCTTTGGTGCATGATTTGGATCGTTTACTGCAAGAAGAAACAGGCTTGCCTGTTGTGGTAGCAGACGACCCGCTGACATGTGTGGTACGTGGATGTGGGGAAGCACTGGAACACCTAGAAAAACTAGGTGCGGTGTTTATTTACGATTAATGATCGTCTTATCCGGCAGGTGGTCTGCTTGCCGGGTTTCTGTTCGGTTCATGCATGCAAGAACAAAGCTCGATTCGGCTTTTTAGGCGTGGGCCCTCTGCAGAGGTACGAGTAGCAATTTTTGTGATTCTGGCATTGGCGCTGATGATAGTAGACGCGCGCAGTTCATTGCTGGAACCCGCTCGTCGGGCGTTGTCCGTGATTGTGTACCCCTTCCAGCGGGCTGCGATGGCGCCCGGTGACTTGGCTTCCTATCTGAGTAGTTGGCGAGACTCAGCCGCCTTGGTGCGCACAGAAAAAGAAGCTCTACAACGTCAGCGTGTAGAGCTGGCACAGTTGTCCACGCATGCGGCGCAACTTTCTGTAGAAAATGAACAATTACGTCGTTTGCTGCAAGTAGCAAACGCGGTAACACAGCCGTCGGTAGCGGTAGAGGTTCTTTACGAACCCCCTAACGCGTTCAACAGGCGTCTGGTCTTCAACAAAGGTTCTTCCCACGGTATTCAAGCGGGCATGCCCGTCATTGATGATGGCGGCGTAGTCGGCCAGATTGTGCGTGTTACACCGTATACGGCAGAAGCCGCCCTCATTACCGATGACAAACTGTCTATACCGGTACAGATCCTGCGTAGTGGTCTGCGGTTGATTGCTTTTGGTGGTGGGGTAGGGTCACGTATCGAAGTACGGTATCTAAGTTCTGATGTAGACATTGAAGTAGGCGACGTACTGGTTACCAGTGGTATTGGTGGCTTGTTCCCGGCAGGTTTGCCAGTGGCACGCGTAGATAGTGTAGACCGCGATGTGGCAACTGGTTTTGCCGTAGCCGTAGGTACACCCTTGTCTTACCCCGAGCGTTACCGACACTTTTTGGTGCTGTTGGTAGAAGAATCCGAACGAAAATCGTTAGAGCAGGAGGACGTGGATGAATAAGCCAGCAGGGCGCGATTCACGCCAAGGTTCGTCTCTTAGCTCCTTACGGCCTATAGACTCCTCACCCTTCAAAAATGAATCCAGCGGTTGGGTGGTATGGGGATCCGTATTTTTGGTGTGGGTGCTGTCCATGTTGCCATGGCGACACTGGGAGTACGCACCCGATTTCCTGATGCTGGTCATCGCCTTTTGGACGCTGCACGAGCCACGCAAGGTCAATATGTTGATGGCCTTTGTGCTGGGCTTGTTGATGGATGCCCATGACTCCAGCTTTTTAGGTGAACATGCTATGGCCTATGTACTGGCATGTTATGGCGTAATTGCATTGTCCAGACGCCTGCTGTTGTTTGGCGCGTTTGCGCAGATGGTGTATTTACTGCCAGTGTTCTTTATGGCTAGTGCCATACCTCAGTTCTTGCACGCCTGGTTCGCGGGTGAATGGGCAGGTTGGTCTTGGGGGCTGGCTGCACTCTTAACGGGTGTGTTGTGGCCGTTAGCTGATTTCCTATTGTTATTGCCACATCGCAGGTTGGATGAGGCGGATGATGGTTCGGCGTAACGGTAGAGCCTGCCATGTTCGAGTTTAAAAAAACCTCTAGACTCCATAAACAACGTACCTTAATACGTGCTTGGGTTGCCGGCATCATAGGGATAGGGCTATTGGCGTTGTTGGGCGCGCGTCTCTGGTATTTGCAAGTGGACCGCTATGAAGGGTTAGCGGCTAGAGCAGACCGTAACCGTATTGCGGTGGTACCCATCGCCCCTAGGCGCGGTGAAATTACCGATAGAAATGGCGTGGTACTGGCACGTAATTACCGTGATTACACCTTAAGCGTAGTCCCTGCCCAGATTGAGGGTACGGTAGATGAGTTGCTGGATAATCTGGGTGAAATTGTTTATCTCAGCGAACGTGATCGCCGCCGCTTTAAACAAGCCTTAGTACAGAACAACCGTTATAGCGAAATTTTGCTGCGCAATAGTATCAACGAGGTAGAAGCCTCGTGGTTTGCGTCGCACTCGTTCCGGTTTCCGGGTGTAAGCCTTCAAGCACGTTGGGTGCGTGAGTACCCTCAGGGCGAATCTGCTGCTCACGTTATTGGTTATGTAGGCCGTATTTCTGAAGCCGATGAACAGCGTTTAGACGAGTCAGGCGACTTGGGTAACTACCGTGGCACGCTGAACATCGGTAAGAAAGGCATAGAAAAGTCGTGGGAAAAAGAGTTACACGGCAGAACAGGCTTGGAAGAAGTTGAAGTCACGGCGTCGGGTAGGCCCGTGCGTGTGCTGAATCGCGTGGATCCGGTACCTGGCCAAAACCTACAACTGTCTATCGATATTGGCTTGCAGCGTGAGGCTGAGAAACTCTTTGAAGGGCGTCGCGGTGCGTTGGTGGCCATCGAGCCCAAAACGGGCGAAGTGCTGGCTTTTGTGTCGGCCCCCTCGTTTGATCCGAATCTGTTTGTAGACGGTATTGACGTAGAAAGCTGGCGCAAACTGAATGAGTCGCCTGATCACCCCTTAATTAACCGCCCGTTGTTTGGTACGTACCCCATTGGTTCTACCTATAAACCGTTTGTGGCGCTAGCGGCGCTAGCGTTGAATAAGCGCGGTGCTAACGAGCGTATCTCTGACCCCGGTTATTACGAGTTTGGTGGTCAGCGCTTCCGTAACGCGGGTAATGCCGCCTATGGCCCCACCAATATGCACCGAGCACTGGTGGTGTCGTCAGACACGTATTTCTACTCGCTAGGCCCAGAAATTGGCGTAGATGCGCTACACGATTTCAGCAAACAGTTTGGGTTTGGCCAAATTACCGGTATTGATTTAGACGGTGAGCGTCGCGGTATTTTGCCGTCGCGTGAATGGAAGCGCCAAGCCTACAAAAAACCAGCTGATCAGCGTTGGTATGCTGGGGAAACGATTTCAGTTGCCGTGGGGCAAGGGTATAACTCGTTCACCTTGTTGCAGCTAGCACAGGCCACCTCCACCTTGGCTAACGATGGGTTGTACATCAAGCCGCACTTAGTACGGCAAACCGTTGATACCGAAACCGGCGAAAGCAGTTTGGCTGTGAGTGAGCCTTCCTACCAGATTCCTATAGATCCCGCGCACATCAAAGTGGTGAAAGATGCATTGGCGGATGTAATTAAATCCGGTACGGCGCGTCGCGCCTTTGCGGGTGCTAAGTATGCTGCGGCGGGTAAAACCGGTACGGCACAGGTGTTTAGCTTGCGTGGCAGTAAATATAGGGCCTCGGCCATTGATGAACGCTTGCGAGATCATGCGCTCTTCATGTCCTATGCTCCCGCGAATGACCCTGAAATCGCTATCGCTTTGATTGTGGAAAATGCAGGATGGGGGGCTACCCAAGCAGCTCCTATTGCCAGACGTCTTTATGACTACTGGTTAGAGGAGCGTAAAAAGTCATGAAGCGTTTGATGCAATGGGGGTTGAGGGCAATCACCATATTTGACTGGCCACTACTGTGCCTGTTGCTGCTATTGGGCACACTGGGTTTGGTGGTTATGCACTCAGCCGTAGGCAGTACCGATTGGCGTTTTGCTGACCAGTCTAGGCACTTTGTGGTGGCCTTTTTTGTGATGTGGATAGTGGCATTAGTGCCATTGCCATGGATTATCCGTATTACGCCGTATGTGTACGCGTTTTCTATTGTGCTGCTGCTGGGCGTGGAGTTTCACGGAGAGGCCAGTAAAGGCGCTAAACGCTGGTTAGATTTAGGTGTGGCGCGTATTCAGCCTTCCGAAATGTTGAAAATTACCGTGCCGTTGATGCTGGCTTGGTATTTTCATCATTACCAAGGGGCCAAGATGAAGCTGATGGATCTGCTGATCGCTGGCGTTCTATTGGCTATCCCGTTTTTGTTGATTGTTCGTCAGCCCGACTTGGGTACAGCCTTACTGGTGTTTGCGGTAGGGTTTAGCGTGATGTATTTTGCGGGCTTATCCTTCTGGTTGCTGGTGCCTGTAGCCGTAGTGCTTTCGGTAGGCTTGGGGGTGGTACTGTATTACGAAGACACCTTATGCGCACCCGGTTTCGATTGGGTGGTGCTGCACGAGTACCAAAAAGGGCGGGTGTGTACGTTGCTGAACCCGGGGATGGACCCGTTAGGAAAAGGCTTTCACACCATACAGTCCATGATTGCAGTAGGGTCGGGTGGCGTCTATGGCAAAGGCTACATGATGGGTACGCAAACCCATTTGGACTTTATTCCTGAGCGTACTACCGACTTTGTGTTTGCGGTGTTTGCCGAAGAATTTGGCTTATATGGTGGCATTATGCTGCTGGTGCTGTATGCCTTGGTGATTATCCGTGGGCTAAGTATTGCCGCACATGCCAATAATACCTTTGGGCGCTTGGTGGCCGGTTCGCTTGCCATGATGATGTTCGTTTATGTGTTTGTGAACATCGGTATGGTCACAGGTGTGTTGCCTGTCGTAGGGGTACCGCTGCCATTCATGAGCTATGGCGGTACTGCGCTGCTGACCTTGGGTGTGGCATGCGGCTTGTTGATGAACATCTACCGATACAAGCCGCCTAGCCTTAACCCCTAAGCTTAGAACAGTGTAGCTGCTTCGGTTTCGGGGTTAGGGTACAAGCCATCCAACAGTTTACGTATGGGCGCAGGAAGCGCTGCCTCGGGCAGGCTTTCCAGAGGTACCCAGTGTTGGTTAGGGCTACGCTTAATCGTGTCTGTGCTTTGTACAAACCAAGGGTTGATGTGTAGCTTGAAGTGGCTAAACACATGCAGCATCGCCGCCATTCTTGAGCCTTTAGCTAACGTTATCCCCAACGATTGGCTAAAGTCTTGCAGGCTCTCTACGGTTTCAAACTGTGGGAGTGTCCACAAACCACCCCAAATACCATGATCAGGGCGCTGCTCAAGCAAGACGTGTCCGTCTGACTCCACAATTACTACATGGCATTCGCGCTCAGGTTGCACAGCACGTGGTTTGCGTGTGGGCAACTCGGCTGTTTGCTGGTTTGCATGGGCATAGCAGTCTGACACTAACGGGCATTGCTGGCAGTTAGGCTTGCTGCGCGTACAGAGCATAGAACCTAAGTCCATCAACCCTTGAGTATAGGCAGCCATGTCCAGATCAGCAGGGCTACGTTCTACCGTTTCCTCTGCCAAAGCCCACAGTTTTAACTCTATCTGACGCTGCTGCGGATGGCCGTGAATACCAAAATAACGTGTAAAAACACGTTTCACGTTGCCATCCATGATGGGGCTACGCTCGCCAAAACAGAAGGATGCTATGGCGGCAGCGGTAGAGCGGCCTATGCCCGGTAGTGTGGCCAGTTGTTGACTACAGGGGGGGAATTCGCCGCCGTGATCGTTCATGACTTGCTGTGCACAGCGGTGCAGATTTCGAGCACGGGCGTAGTAACCCAAGCCAGCCCAATAGGGCATCACGTCATCTTGGGTGGCGCTGGCGAGGTCAGTTACGGTAGGAAAGCGTTCTAGAAAACGCAGGTAGTAATCAATGACCGTAGTGACTTGAGTTTGTTGCAGCATGATTTCCGACAGCCACACGCGGTATGGTGTGCGTTGTTGCTGCCAAGGAAGGTGGTGACGGCCATGCTGAGTTTGCCACGCGACAACGCGCGCGGCTAGATGTTCTGTACTGCTCATAACTTAAAACTGGGTACTGCGGGTAACGGACCATCTGGCTGCCAAGGCGGCAATCAGGGCGATGAGCACGGTAGCTTCTAGTAGGTTTACGCTATCAGGCAAGTGCAGTTGCACATGCTGCTGGTAGCTAGCGGCTAGGCGATTCAACGCATCACTTAGTAGTGGCAAGGCCAACCATGCTAACAGCACAGCAACTAAGCTAGATGCCACGCCGGTGATAGCGCCTTGGTATAAAAAAGGTCTGCGTACAAAACTTTCGGTAGCCCCCACTAAGCGGGCGACGGCAATTTCTTCACGCTGGTTGAGTGCTTGCAGACGCACGGTATTAAATACCGTAGCAATCATAATCACAGCCACGCAAAGGCTAAGCAAACTGAGCGCTACACGCACAAACTGCAGTAGTGAGTCCAAGCGTTTTAACCAATCGCTATCTAACTGTACGCGCTCAATGCGTTCTGTGGTGGCAAGCTCAGAGGCCAGACGCTCTGCCACACCGGTTTGATCTGGTGCATCTTTAAGGCTTAGTACCACGCTGTGAGGCAGTGGGTTTTCACCCAAGGTGCTGAGTGCATCCGCCCACAGAGGGTTCTTTTTTAACTCGTTATAGGCTTGGTCGCGCGAGATTAAGGTGCTGGAAAGCACATCGTCAGCATATTTCTGACGTAAATCGCCGGTGAGTTTTTGGGCCTGTTCTAACGATGTGTCTAGTTTCAGGTACAACGTGATTTCGGGGTTGACAGGAAGGTCCTTCACTAACGGTTGTGCAGACACCAACAAGGCCCAGCCTATTAATGGTGCAGCCAACGTCAGGGCAATCACCAGAATGTTGGCGAGAGACGAGAAGGGTTGATGGATCAGTCGGCCAAAAGCTGTGCTTGCCGCATAGCGGTGTTGACGTAACCAGCGGTTCATAGTGGTACACCTGCGAAATCAGAAAAACGGCCCTCTTCAATGAGCAGGGTACGGCGGGCGTATTGAGCCATCAGTGCACGGTCGTGCGAGGCAATTAACGTCGTGACACCTACACGGTTGAAATCCAGAAATACATCCATGATGCGTTTGGCACTGGCGGCATCTAAGTTGGCCGTAGGTTCATCGGCAATCACGATGGCAGGGCGATTCACAATGGCTCTGGCAATGGCCAAGCGCTGTTGCTCACCCCCTGACATTTCTATAGGCGTAAAACCCTCTTTACCGGCTAAACCTACTTTTTCCATGGCGGCACGGGCACGTTTCAGTGCTACCGATCGCTCTACGCCTTGTACTTCTAAGGGCAGCAGTACGTTATTGATGGCGCTGCGGTCATACAGCAAATGCGTATCTTGCAGAATCACACCTACCGCACGGCGCAAATAGGGGCGCGCACGCGCAGCAAGTTGGTCTACGCGTTGCTCCTTCAGGTAGATGCTGCCACGGCTAGGGGCTTCTAAGCCGCCAATAAGTTTCAGTAACGTGGACTTACCCGCACCAGACGGGCCTGAAACAAAAATAAAGTCACCACCTGCAATTTCAAAGTTGATGTCCGCAAGAATGTTTTTTCCGCGGCCGTAAGATTTGAAAACGTGTTGAAACCGGATCATGGCATGAGACTGGCAGGAAACGATGAAGGGAAGCGGAGTTAACTCCGAGCGCAGATCTATTTTATCGCTAAAGGGAAAGTGCGGATGTTTTAATCTGTGTGCAATGAGTAGGATGGATAAAACTTGACCAAAGTTAGCAGTAGGATCAGCTGTATTTACCACAAGTAAATCCCTAGAGGAGACATTCATGAAAATCGTTAAAACGATTCTGTTGGGCTCTGTGGCAGTATTGATGAGTTCTGGTGTGACATATGCGGCAGAAACCTTGGATAAGGTGAAACAACAAGGTTTTGTGCAATGTGGTGTGCACGTAGGTTTGCCGGGTTTTTCCATTGCCGACAGTAAAGGGCAATGGGGCGGTATAGATGTGGACTTATGTAAGGGCATAGCCGCGGCTATTTTTGGTGATGCCACTAAATTCAAAGTAACCCCGCTGACAACTCAGCAGCGCTTTACCGCATTGCAGTCTGGGGAAATCGACGTACTCACACGAAACAGTACGGCCACGATGGCACGTGATACCACGCTTGGGTTGATCAGCGCAGGTATTAACTACTATGACAGTCAGGGCGTCATGGTGAAAAAAAGCTTAGGTATTGATAGTGCGACCGAGCTAGATGGGGCCGCAATTTGTGTGCAGCCAGGCACGACCACGGAACTTAACTTGGCTGACTGGTTCCGCTCTAATAACTTGAACTTCAACCCGGTCGTCATTAACAACCCAGACGAAGCTATGCGTTCTTTCTTGGCAGATCGTTGTGATGGCTTTACCACCGACAAATCAGGCTTGGCAGCGATGCGCGCCGCGCAAGCTAACCCTGATGACTTCATGATCTTGCCTGAAGACTTCTCCAAAGAGCCTCTGGGCCCAATGGTTCGCCAAGGCGATGAAGAATGGTTCTTGTTGGTGCGTTGGGTGCTAAACGCCATGAATGAAGCTGAAGAATATGGCGTGACCTCCAAAAACGTCGATGATCAACTGAAAAGCGATAATCCAAACATTCAACGTATCTTGGGTGTGTCTGGCGAAATGGGCAAAGGCCTGAAGCTGGATGACAAATGGGCTTACAACATCATCAAGCAAGTTGGTAATTACGGAGAGGTATTTGATCGTAACCTAGGGGAGCCCACACCGCTGAAATTGGAACGCGGTTTGAACGCGACATGGAAAAATGGTGGTTTAATGTATGGCTGGCCAGTTCGTTAAGCAGTAGCTAAATTCGGAGGCCAGATCAGACCGGAAGGGGTTCTTCCGGTCTGCCACTACTTGGCTGTTTGAAGAGACAGACGGAATATGGCAAAGCATAAAAACAACCATACCCCTACTAGAATTCGTTTTTCCTGGAATGATCCTTTCACAAGAGGGGTTATTTATCAGGTCGTGATTATTGGTTTGTTGGCCTTTGGCGTGTGGTACTTGGTCAGCAACACCTTGCATAACCTTGCTGTGCGCAATATCTCTACCGGTTTTGATTTTCTAAATCGTGAAGCAGGTTTTGCCATTGGCGAGATGAGTATTGATTACAAGCCCTCCGACACCTATGGCCGAGCTATTGTGGTGGGGTTGATCAATACGTTGAAAGTCTCCGTTATAGGTATAGTGCTGGCCACTATCTTGGGTACGTTGCTAGGTATTGCGCGGCTTTCCACTAACTGGTTAGTGAAAAAAGTCGCTTCCGTGTATGTGGAAGTGATGCGTAACGTTCCTCTCTTGTTGCAACTGTTTTTCTGGTACGCCTTGATTACCGAAACGTTGCCGCGTCCCAAAGATGCCTACTCGCCGTTGCCAGGAGTGTTCATGTCCAATCGTGGGCTGAAAGTGCCTACGTTGGAAGGCAACGCCTGGAGTTGGATACTGGGCGGGGTCGCCATCGCTATCGTCATAAGCGTGTTGTTTGCACACTGGGCCAGAAAGCGCCAAGAGCAAACAGGTCGCATGCCACCCGTATTGCGGGTGAGTGGCCTGTTAATTGTGATCGTGCCTGCATTACTGCTGTGGATAAGTGGCGAAGGTGTGCACCTAAGCTTTCCAGAGTTGCGTGGGTTCAACTTTCAGGGTGGCACGACCTTAACCCCTGAGTTCGCCGCATTATTGCTAGGCTTAGTGGTGTATACCTCGGCCTTTATCGCTGAAGTGGTGCGTTCTGGTATTCAAGCTGTGAGCAAAGGGCAGTGGGAAGCGGCTGAGTCTATAGGTTTGCCGCGTAGCCTAACCTTAAGGTTAGTAATTTTGCCGCAGTCATTACGGGTCATCATTCCACCTATGACTAGTCAGTATCTGAACTTAACGAAAAACAGTTCACTGGCGGTGGCGATTGGTTATCCGGATATTGTTTCGGTGGTCAACACCACCTTGAACCAAACAGGGCAAGCCATTGAAGGTATCTTGATTATTATGGCGGCCTATCTCACCGTGAGCTTGTCCATTTCTGTATTCATGAACTGGTATAACCGGCGTCTAGCCTTGGTGGAGCGCTAATCATGAGTACTAAACCTATGTCACCCGTACTGGCTCCTCCGCGCCAACAAGTTGGCGTGTCGGGGTGGTTGCGCCAAAACCTGTTCTCCACACCACTGAACACCTTATTGACGGTGTTGGTGGCATGGCTGTTATTGATGGCTATTCCTGCTCTAGTAGAGTGGGGGTTAATTAATGCCGACTTCACAGCAACATCTGCACAAGAATGTAGAGAAGTCACCGGTGCCTGTTGGGCATTCATCGTAGAAAAACACCGTTTAATCCTGTTTGGTGTGTACCCCTTTGATGAGCAGTGGCGTCCTTTATTGGCATCGCTAGTGCTGATAATCATGCTGGTGTTGAGTTGCTTACGCCGTTTCTGGAATGCCTGGATGGCCGTGATTTGGACCATAGGTCTAACAGGCTTTGGTGTACTCATGTGGGGCGGTATCTTTGGTTTAAGTTATGTGGATAACAGCCGCTGGGGTGGTTTGCCTTTGACACTGATGTTATCCACCTTCGGTATCGCCTTTGCATTCCCGCTAGGTGTGTTGCTGGCGCTAGGCAGACGCTCCCATTTGCCCGCAGTCAAAGCAGTGTCGGTGATCTATATTGAGTTGATTCGTGGCGTGCCGCTGATCAGCCTGCTGTTTATGTCATCGGTGATGTTGCCGCTGTTCTTGCCAGAAGGCTTCAGCATCGATAAGTTATTGCGTGCGCAAATTGCCATTATCTTATTTGCTGCGGCGTATATTGCTGAAACCGTGCGTGGTGGCTTGCAAGCTGTACCCAAAGGTCAGTACGAGGGGGCGGAGTCCATTGGTTTGAACTACTGGCAAACCATGCGCAAAATTGTGCTGCCACAAGCATTGAAAATCGTTATTCCACCCTTGGTGAGTATCTTTATTTCCTTGTTTAAAGATACGTCGTTGGTGGTGATTATTGGTATTTTCGATCTTACACAAGCAGCGAAAGCCGCCTTGGCCGATGCGGCATGGCGAGGCTACAGCACCGAGGCGTATCTGTTTATCGCTGCAATTTATTTTGTGTTCTGCTACAGCATTTCCCGCTATAGTCAGTCACTAGAAAAAAGTCTGAATCGTGGACAGCGCTCCTAAGCAAAACGTCCAGTCCCCACGTTGATCTTGGGTTGAGAAGGAGTTCTATATGGCAGAGCAAGCCATCATTCGTCTGGAAAACGTACACAAGTGGTACGGTGAGTTTCATGTGTTGCGGGACATTAATCTGCAAGTGGCCAAGGGTGAACGTATTGTGATCTGTGGCCCGTCGGGTTCGGGCAAATCCACCTTGATCCGCTGCATTAACCGTTTGGAAGAGCACCAACGTGGGCATATTTACGTTGATAACATGGAGCTCACCAATAACTTAAAGCAGATAGATGCTGTACGACGCGAGGTAGGGATGGTGTTTCAACACTTCAACCTATTCCCGCACTTAACCGTCTTGGAAAATCTAACGCTAGGCCCTGTCTGGGTGTTGAAGCAGCCCAAAGCTGAAGCCGAAGCCAAAGCATTAGAGTACTTGGATAGGGTACGCATTCTGGAACAAGCCAACAAATACCCTGGGCAATTATCGGGTGGTCAGCAGCAGCGTGTGGCCATTGCTAGATCGCTATGTATGAACCCCAAAATCATGCTTTTTGATGAGCCCACCTCGGCACTGGATCCAGAAATGGTGAAAGAGGTGCTGGACGTGATGACAGGTTTGGCCGAGTCAGGCATGACCATGCTGTGCGTAACTCACGAAATGGGGTTTGCGCGCAAAGTAGCTGACCGTGTGATTTTTATGGATCAAGGTGAGATTATCGAGGCTAATACGCCAGATCGTTTCTTTGATCACCCAGATAACCCACGCACACAAGAATTCCTAAGCCAAATCCTGCACTAAATTGAGCGGACTTCACTAATTTGTCAAAATTGGTGAATCAACTGGTATGTGCCGCACAACTTACCAGATAATACATAACTGTTAGATACCGTTACAGCATGTCCGTACTCTATACCGGGAACCGGTAGTTTTTCTAGGAATAATACTTATGAAAACCTCTTTAAAACTCAACAGGCTGGTGGCATGCATAGGTGCAGCAGCAGTGATGACTGGCTGCGCAAGTATGGAAGGTGGTAAAGGCGGCGATACCGCAATGGGTTCAGGTATTGGTGCTGCGATTGGCGCTGGGTTAGGGGTATTAATTGGCGACAGCACTGAAGGTGCCTTGATTGGTGCAGGTATTGGCGCGGTCGCTGGCGGTATCGTAGGTTACAACTGGTCCGCTATTAAAAACGACGTAGAAAAATCCGGTGCTAGCGACCTGGGCGTAGCCGTCACAGAAATGCCTGATGGTACCTTGCGAGTACACATTCCTAGCAACGTGTCTTTTGAATCCGGACAGTACCAGTTGAAGCCGGCGTTGTTACCGGTGTTGGATAGTGTGGCGCGTGCGTTGATTCAGCACCCAGAGTTGCGTGCCAAAGCGATTGGTTACACTGATAACACAGGTTCACTACAACTGAACCAAACCTTGTCGCTGGAACGCGCACAAGCAGTGACTGGCTACATGGCTAACCAAGGCGTACCGCCATCACACATGATGGATGAAGGTCGTGGCCCTAACGACCCTATTGCTAGCAACGACACACCTGAAGGCCGTTCGTTGAACCGTCGCGTAGAGTTGTTCTTGTATGCAGTGAAGCCATAACGATTGTAGAGCAGCGAGCAGCAATGAAGCCTCGGGAAACCGGGGCTTTGTTGTGTGTGGCAGAGTTTTCTCGGTGTGGACGGGGAATACCACATAGAACTGCTGGGCGACTGCATGTATTAGCTAGCACTGCGAAAAGTATTTTTTAATTTGTGCACCAAATAAAAAATACTTTCCTCCGTTTTCCCTTCATCGCTTGCCACGGTTTTTATATGGCAGCTATTGGTAGAACGAGGCACGAATGTAATGGCTCACGTCCTAGCCTAAGGAAAGGCGGTAAGCCCGCCACCACCTAGCAACTTTTGGGTAAGGTAGTAGTGAAGTAAGAACCTCAGTGAATGCTGAGATTCAAACTCTAGCTCGTCACGCTGTGATTAACGCCCCAAGATGCTGAGCAAAATCTCCTTCTGCTCCTGCTGCATTGATGTGATCAAAATACGCATACCAGCCACTGGCTTTAATTCCTGCCAATAAAGCATCACGCGTTTGTGCATTTGGAAAACGCCAGATGCCTAGAAAACGGTGCTGACTATTTTGGTCTATGCCGGGCTCAATCTCAGCCAGCGTTAGCACTTCCACACCCATGCTGGATAACCCGCCCATCGCGCTGCCTATGTTGCCTAGAAAGTCTTGGCGCTGTTCTGACGTTAACGCCTTCCAGCTTGCGTTAGGCGTGTAAAGCTCTACAAGATAGTGGTGTGACATGTGATCTCCTTTACGTGAAATTTGGTGCTGTGAGTAGCTGGGGGCGACTAATAACGAGACAGTGAACTCATAGTCGTGATGTGTTTTGTCGCCATATAATATGGTGGCTAATTAATAAATTATGATTCTAATCTCTACATAAAGCAATATACACACGCAGTACTGGCAGCAGCGAATGGGTACGCTTTAAGCGATATGGTTAGCTTTTTTCCATTTGCGCAGTCTGCCCCGGGCATTAGCGTAAGGGGATGACGTGTTGAACTGAATCATTCTTCCCTGTGTGTATTTTTCGTACCAAGCAGCACCGTATAACGAAGCATCTGTTTCTTGTTCAACCATTGCCACGATACGAGCATGTACGGCAGCCATTTGTTGTAGCAATTCTGCGTAAGAAAGATGAGCATGATCTGTGTAGAATTTTTGCGCTAAACGGCCTAGCTGGTTCCACTTATAACCCGACTCAGGGAAATCAACAGTTACTCCCCTGGCCTTAGCGTCGCACCATTTGAGTACCAGCAGATTCCACCCCAGCAAGTAAGCCACCACGTTGTGTACGGTCATGAGCGTACCCTGTACATGACCAGGTAAGGTGCTTTCATGTACGAGTTCTGTCGGTACGGTGGTCAGATCGGCTTCCAGTTTTTGGTAGGTGGTACGAATAGCATCTAGTAATTCTTGTTTGTTCTGTGGCACGGCCATGGCTATTCCTTGAGTGTGGCGGCTTAACACGACGTCAGTAGGTATTATCGTGTGGTATCGGTGTGGTGAGTACATAAAAAAAGGGGATGAACAGAAACTACACGTTCATCCCCAGCACCAACGTAGTTATCGCAACGTATTACGCTTTACCGAAACCACCACCACCTGGGGTTTGGATTACGAATACATCACCGGGTTGCATCTCTGCCGATCCCGTTGCACCAATTTCTTCTTGACTGCCATCGGTACGAATCACGTAGCTGCGACCTACCTCACCTGACTCACCGCCTTCCAGACCAAACGGCGCGACACGGCGACGGTTAGACAGAATCGAAGCCGTCATGTTTTCTAGGAAGCGTACGCGACGCGTACCACCGTTACCGCCAGACGCAGCACCTTTACCGCCGCTATTAGGACGGATGGTGAAGCTTTCCAAGAGCACAGGGAAGCGCCATTCCAGTACCTCAGGGTCAGTCAGTCTGGAGTTGGTCATGTGGGTTTGCACCACGTCTGTACCATCAAAGAACTGACGCTCACCGGTTTCTGGGTGATAACGGAAGCCCGCACCTGAACCACCCGAGATAGTCTCGTAGTATTGGTGGGTGTTATTACCAAAGGTGAAGTTGTTCATCGTGCCTTGTGCGCCCGACATCACACCCAATGCACCGTACAGCGCATCGGTAATCACTTGTGAGGTTTCCACGTTACCGGCCACTGTCGCGGCTGGTGGGTTCGGGTTCAACATGCACCCTTGTGGGATTTTCACAGTAATGGGTTTCAAGCAACCCGCATTCATCGGGATGTCATCATCCACCAGTGTGCGGAATACGTACAACACCGCCGCCATACACACAGCAGAGGGGGCATTGAAGTTGTTTTCCAACTGTTCAGACGTACCGGTGAAATCAATCACTGCACTGCGAGTAGCAGCATCAACTTCTACGTTCACGTTAATGACGGCACCGCTGTCCATTTCGTAGCGGAACTGACCGTTTTTCAGTACCCCGATCACACGACGAACGGCCTCTTCGGCATTATCTTGTACGTGCTGCATGTAGGCTTGGACAACGTCCAGACCAAAGGTACTCACCATGCGGCGCAGTTCTTGCACGCCTTTTTCATTGGCGGCGATTTGAGCACGCAAGTCAGCAATGTTCTGTTCTACGTTACGGGCAGGGTGTGGACCACTGCCCAGCAATTCACGTAGGGCTGCTTCACGCATCAAACCGTTTTCTACCAGTTTGAAGTTGTCGATCAGCACGCCTTCATCAATCACGGTACGGCTATTTGGTGGCATGGAGCCTGGGGTGATACCACCCACGTCCGCATGGTGACCACGTGAGGCCACGAAGAACAGAATGTCTTTGCCTGCGGTATCAAATACAGGGGTGACCACGGTGATGTCGGGTAGGTGAGTACCGCCGTTATACGGGTCGTTCAGTACGTAACTGTCGCCAGGGCGCATTTTGCCACTGTTACGACGAATCACGGTTTTGATACTTTCGCCCATGGAGCCTAAGTGCACAGGCATGTGCGGTGCGTTAGCAATCAGGTTGCCGTCTTCATCGAACAGCGCGCACGAGAAGTCCAGACGCTCTTTGATGTTGACCGAGAACGCTGTGTTCGCTAGGGTTGCCCCCATCTGTTCAGCAATAGACATGAACAGGTTATTGAAGATCTCCAGCATTACTGGGTCTACATCGGTACCAATAGCATTCTCACGGCGTTGCGCTACAGCGCGAGTCATCAGAATTTCGCCACCACCTAAGATTTCCAGCTGCCAATCGGGTTCCACAATCGTGGTACCGCTGGCATCACAAATGATTGCTGGGCCTAGTAGGTGAGAACCGGGTTGCAGGTCGGCGCGCTGGTAAATCGGGCACTGGTGCTGCTGATCGTGTGAGAACAGGGCGGCAGTGCTAGCGGCATTCGCCGTGTGAGTGTTGGTGGTAGCTGGGGCGGCCACTACAGGGCTTTGCTCGGAGCTGGCACCAATAGCTTCTACGGATACGGCTTCAACGATAAGTTTTTTATCTGGCATCAAGAAGCTGTAGCGCTGCAGGTAGCTGGCCTCAAACTCAGCTTGCATCGCTGCCAAGTCGCCATAGTTCACCAGCAAGGCAGAGTCTGTGCCTTCGTAGCGCAGGTGGGCACGTTGCAGTATGTTGATGCGTTGGGCGGGTACACCTTGTGCCAAAACTTCGGCGCTGGCTTGTTCAGCCAATAGTGCGAGCTGCTCTTCGTACAGTGGAATATTAGCGTCGTTCAGTTCGGCCTCTACGCTGATCTCACGCATGGCAGTAATATCCGCCAAGCCCATACCGTAGGCTGACAACACACCAGCAAAGGGGTGAATCAAGACGCGGCTAATACCCAAGGAGTCGGCCACCAAGCACGCATGCTGACCACCCGCACCACCAAAAGATACCAGCGTATAGCGGCTGACATCGTAACCACGCTCAATGGAAATTTTCTTCACAGCGTTAGCCATGTTGGCCACAGCAATGTTCAAGAAGCCTTCAGCCACTTGTTCTGGTGTGTGATCACGACCTGTGCTGGCTTTGATTTCAGCCGCCAACTCGGTGAACTTCTGGCGCACGATATCGCGGTCCAGCGGCTGGTTGGCTTTAGGGCCGAAAATGCTTGGGAAGAATTCAGGTTGGATTTTGCCCAACATAACGTTGCAGTCGGTCACGGTCAGCGGGCCGCCGTTACGGTAAGCAGCAGGGCCAGGGAAGGCTCCAGCAGAGTCTGGGCCCACACGCATACGAGCACCGTCAAAGTGCACAATAGAACCACCACCCGCAGCTACGGTGTGGATGTTCATCATCGGCGCACGCAAACGCACACCAGCCACAATGGTTTCAAAGGTGCGCTCGAACTCGCCATCGTAGTGAGACACGTCAGTAGACGTACCGCCCATATCAAAGCCGATCAGTTGCGATGCACCCGTTGCTGCTGCTGTGCGTGCCATGCCGACGATACCGCCTGCAGGGCCAGACAATACAGAGTCTTTACCTTGGAAGGAGTGTGCCGAGGTTAAACCACCGTTGGACTGCATGAACATCAGGCGTACGCCATCTAATTCGCTAGCAACACGGTTCACGTAACGACGCAAGATGGGGGAGAGGTACGCATCCACTACGGTGGTGTCGCCCCTACCTACCAGCTTCATCAAGGGGCTAACTTCGTGAGAAACTGAAACCTGACCAAAGCCCATTTCACGCGCCAACTCAGCAATAATTTGCTCGTGTTGGGTGTAGCGGTAGCCGTGCATCAGCACAATAGCCAGTGCGCGGTAACCGGCATCGTAGGCTTCTTGCAGCTGTGCACGTACAACGTCTTTATCTAGTGCTTTTTCAACCGTACCGTCCGCGTGAATACGCTCGTCCACTTCTACTACGTGTTGGTACAGCAGTTCAGGCAAGTGGATTTGACGATCAAAAATACGTGGACGGGCTTGGTAACCAATACGCAGCGCATCTTTAAAACCGCGCGTCGTAAACAGTACAGTAGGTTCGCCCTTACGCTCTAACAGGGCATTGGTAGCGACCGTTGTACCCATCTTCACGGCTTCGATCAGCTCGCTAGGGATAGGGGCATCCACAGCCAAGCCCAACAGGTGACGAATACCAGCCAATGCGGCATCTGGGTATTGGGCTGGGTTGTCAGAAAGCAATTTGTGCGTAAGCAAATGACCGTCTGGGTGGCGAGCCACGATGTCCGTAAAGGTGCCTCCACGGTCTACCCAAAATTGCCATTTAGAAGTTGGGAGCGTTGTATCTTGTGTCATACCAAGTCCTTCGTTGTAGCGTCGTAGGAATAATTCAGCGTAAGGGAGCCCGGACCCCTGCCAACAGGGGCCTAAGCATTATCAGTCAGTTAAGGTGGCTGCCTGCAGTGCGCTGCAGGCAGCGGTGTTACATCGCGTTAGGCATCCACATGACAATTTCCGGGAAAATAGTGACCAGTGCGGTGGCCAAGACCAGTATCCAGAAAAATGGCAGTGCCATCTTCACCAGCTCAAACAAGTTTTTACCGGTGATGTTTTGAATAACGAAAAGGTTAAAACCAATAGGTGGCGTAATTTGTGCCATTTCTACGGTCAGGATTAGGTAAATACCAAACCAGATAGGATCAATACCTGCTGCCAAAATGGTAGGCATCAATACTGATGTGGTCAGTACGATCAGCGAAATACCATCCAAGAAAGCGCCTAGCAAGATGAAGAACACGGTTAGCGCGGCGATCAAGGCGTAAGGGCTAAGGTTCAGCGAGGCAATCCATGATGCTAGGTTGCTAGGCATGCCGGTGAAGCTCATGGCACTGGTTAAAAAGCTGGCCCCAATCAAGATGAACGAAATCATGCACGAGGTACGTACGGCACCCATTAAGCTGGCAGAAAATGATTTCCAGTTCAGCGAGCGGCCTACGCCAGCGATAATCAGAGAGCCAATTACACCAATGACAGCCGCTTCGGTAGCTGTGGCTATACCTGCATAAATGGAGCCGATCACACCCGCGATCAGCAGTACTACAGGTAGCAACAAACGCAAGCGATACAGCTTTTCACGCAGGGTGATTTCTTCTATCTCTTTGGGGATGCCGCCAGGGTTACGCAGTGACCACAGTGCGATGTAACCAGAGAACAGGAATATCATCATGATGCCGGGCAAAATACCGGCAATAAATAGCTTAATGATAGAAACCTGTGCCGCTACGGCGTACACAATCATCACGATAGAAGGTGGAATCAGCAGACCTAAGGTACCGGCACCGGCTAACGAACCAATGCTAATGCCTTCATCGTAGCCACGGGACTTCAGTTCAGGCAGGGAAATACGGCCGATGGTGGCGGCTGTGGCAGCAGAAGAACCACTCACCGCAGCAAAAATACCGCAACCCACTGTGTTCACGTGTACTAAGCGACCGGGCAAGCGTTGCAGCCATGGGCCTAAGCCTTTGAACATGTCTTCCGCAAGGCGGGTGCGATACAGAATCTCGCCCATCCAGATGAACAGCGGTAAGGCCGTTAACGACCAACTGGCAGCAGAGTCCCAGGCTTTAGTGGCAAAAATAATACCGGCAGGGCTATCAGCAAACAGCATCAAGCTGATCATGCCGCAGGCGACCAAAACGATGGCAACCCATACACCCATGCTCAATAACAAGAGCAGGGAAACAATGAGGATTATGGCTTGAGTTAAATCACCCATGATCAGTTATCCTCCAGTGGCTGGTTACGCAGACAGCAAATAAGTCGACGGAGCAGCATGAGTGTGAAAATACAGAGGCCTATGGGCATACCAAATTGTGGAATCCACATCGGTACGGTCACGATGCCTGATGACACATCGTTAAATTGGTAGGATTCGTACACGAACTCGATTACGTAGTACGACATCCAGATGCTGAAACCCAATGCCAGCAGTGTTGCCAATAGTTCGTAAGACTTGTGCAGACCTTTAGGTAAAAATTGCAGGATCAGGGTTACGCGAATGTGTTCACCGCGCAGCATGGTGTAAGGCAGTGCCAAGAAAATCGAGGAAGCCATGGCCCACGCCGCGAACTCGTCTGAGCTGGGGATCATTTTTCCCATCATGCGACTAACGATTTGGGCCGTGACCAAAATTCCAATGAGGCAGAGAAAGCAAGCGGCGACCGCGCCGCATGCTTTGGCCAAGTGTTCTAGCCATTTCATAAACAATCAGCCTGTTTAGTTACCGCGGTAGGCATCAAGGATCTTTTGCCCGTCAGGACCGGCTTTAGCCAACCATTCGTCCGCCATGGTTGTGCCGATTTTTTGCATATCAGCACGTACAGCATCTGGTGGAGGCAATACAGTCATGCCGTGGTCGCTCAGTGTTTTGGTCAGTTCTTCAGTGCGCTCACGACCCATCTGCCAGCCACGTGTTTCAGCACGCTCAGATGCTGCCAACAAGGCCGTTTGCTCGGCTTCGCTTAGGCGAGAGAAGGCGCGCTTGTTCACGATAACGAAGTTCAGTGGGATGAAGGCTTGTACATCGTAGTAGTGCGACACGTAATCCCACGCTTGAGTATCTACACCAGTGGAGGGTGAGGTGATCATGGAGTCAATCACACCGGTAGAAAACGCTTGTGGCACTTCTTGGGAGTTCACGGTTGTGGGTGTTGCACCCATCAGTGTGGCCAAACGGCTAGTGGCTGCGCTGTAAGAGCGGAAGCGTGAACCGTTCAGGTCATCCAAAGAGCTAATTTCTTTTTTAGTGTAGAAGCCTTGTGATGGCCAAGGAGCTGCGTACAGTAGCATCAAGCCTTGTTTGTCCAAACGCTCGGTAATGGCTGGTCTGGCCAGATTCCATAGTTTTTGGGCATCATCAAAGGAGGTAGCCAGAAACGGTACGCTATCTACTTCATACATCGCGTCTTCGTTACCGTTAATGGACATTAGCGCTTCACCAATTTGGATCACGCCTTGTTGTACGCCACGTTTTACCTCAGGACGTTTCAACAAAATACTGTTGGACTGCACATTGATTTTCAAGGAGCCGTTAGTGGCTTCTTCAACGTCTTTTGCAAACTCACGTACGTTAATAGTTAGGTAGTTGTTATCAGGCTGTTCGGCGCTCATGGTCCAGGTGGTAGCAGCTTGGGCTGTACCAGCCAAGGCCAACATACAAGACACGGTTAACAGTTTTTTTATCATTTTAGTAACTCCTCCAACGAGTGAAAAAAGTGCTACGGGATAGGATATGACGTTAGCGAGGTTGTAGATCTCTGGAACGCAAATCCCACAGCAAGGAGAAGGTGGTGGCACAGGTGCCATCCAACTTGAACTCCTCAATAATCCAACGAGACGCGGCAGCAGCTACCGGTTCGGTGGTTGTGTCGATAATCAACACGGGTTCCAGTATACGGTTGGATGTGTCTTCCGATGGTAACGGTGTAGACAGTTCCGTATCAGGCGTAAGTAGACGTAATGCCAGCACACCATCCATTTGTTTTTGGATTTGCTCGGCAATACGACTCACTTGTTCGGCGGTAGCCTGATCACCTAAGGTAATCAACGCAATAGCAGCACCTGTACCAAAGCCAGCCAATGGCTGTACTTTCATAACGCGACGTTGGCTGTTTTGCATGCGGCTAAAGTTACTCAGCGACCAGGCGGTTTGGTGCTGGAACGCTTGTTGGTACGTAGGGCTATGAAATACCGAAATATCGTCAGTACGGTATAGCGCGAGGTAGCGGCGTTCGTTTTGTGGGTTCTTGTAGCGTCTGGCCCAACAGAAACCTGGGATGGCAGCGCGTTCTTCCATGTGTTCGCGGTCATACCATTGGTTAAAGTCGTCCTCGTAAGTAGGGTCAACGTTCGTCCAGATGAACAGTTCACCTGGTGTGCGCTGGGCAGATGTCATACAAAAGTCCCCAATATAGTAGGTATAGGTTCAGGCTATTGTGTGCAGACTCGGCTTTATGCTCAATCAGTTTATTTTGGTGTTGAGTGATAAGAAATATTTATAGGCCCCGCAACGCCAGTGTTTAAAGGCGATTGTGGTGTATTGAGAGGTTGGGCGACAGGCTCCAATAGGGGGAAAACCCGATACTGGTGAGCAGCTCCAAAGCTAAAGCCTGCCCGGAGGGTGTGATTTTTTTGTAATTAATGGTGGTGCAAAAGGGCGGCTTTATGCTAATGTTCAGCTTCTAGTAAGCTATTTGTCAGTCTGTGTCTGACAAAGCCCTCATAAGACACACGACACATGATGTAGTCGTGAGCAAGGAGTCATAGATGATTTCGCAACGAATTTCCCGTGTGCTGGCAACAATGCTGATCGCGGTATCAGCCGTCGGCATGCTGGCCGTTTCCTTTGATGCAGAAGCCCGCCGTATGGGTGGTGGCAAAAGTTTTGGTCGCCAGTCCTCTAACGTGACTCAGCAACGTCAAGCGGTCACTCCACCTGCAGCAGCTAACACGGCTCAACGCAGCGCAGCACCTGCTGCTGGCGCAGCGGCAGCAGGCACAGCAGCTAAGTCTGGTATGTCCCGTTTCTTAGGCCCTCTGGCCGGTATTGCTGCGGGTCTGGGTATTGCCGCATTGTTGTCCAGCCTGGGTCTGGGCGGTGCAATGCTGGAATTCCTGTCTAGCGCAGTGTTGATCGGTATCGTGGTCTTTGGTGTGATGTTCTTGATCCGTCGTTTGCGTGGAGCAGGGTCTCGCACCGCCACTCAAGGTGCCGGTAACGTGAATAATCAATACCGTCAGTCTAACAACCCAGGTATGCAGCCTCAGTACCCCCGAGCAGCGCAACAGCCTGCGCCTGCTCCAGTGTCTGCTGCACCCGCAGCGGCTGCTTACGCAGCACCAGAGCAAACTGAAGTGGATTCTAGCTGGTTTATTCCTGCTGACTTTGACATCACGTCTTTCTTGGCAAACTCCAAACAGCGCTTTGTAGAAATTCAAGCGTTGTGGGACAAAGGTGATGTAAACGCGCTGCGCGAATACTTGACCGACGATTTGCTGATTGAAGCTACACCACAAATTCAACAACGCGAAAGCGACGACAGCTCTACAGAAGTAGTGCTGCTGAATGCTGAATTGTTGGGTATAGAAAAAGTGGCTGGTGGTCACCTAGCTAGCATCCGTTACTCCGGTATGCTGCGTGAAGGTCAGGGTACAGAAGCGTTCCGCTTTGAAGAAGTATGGAACCTGTACAAAGAAGATAACGCTGGCTGGCTGGTGGCTGGTATTCAGCAACTGACCGCTAACGACTGATAGTAGGTCGTTGGATCATCCTAGCGACAAACGCTATACCTATACCGTGGTGTAGCGTTTGTTTTTATCCTTGTTGTATGCGTGAGAAACAAGGCAACAGGTTACACTAGGGCATTTCCTATGTTACCTGCAGGGTGATCGTGTCAGAGGCAAATTTCATGTCAGTAGTTCCGGATTTCTTGCATCCTGCTCGTATGGGGGTGCGCTTGATCAACCGATTGTTAGTGCGCGATGAGTGGGCACAGGCACGGTTGGCGGCGTTTTCCGGGCATAGCGTGCGTGTAGAAGCAGGGCTGTTGCGGTTTCAGTGCAGTATCACCGCCAATGGTCAACTACAGCATTGCGACTCTTCTGTCTTGCCAGACGTGACACTAACGTTACCGGCAGAACGGCTTTCGCAAATTCCCTCCGTACTACAAGGTGGCGATCCCTCTGCGCTCACACAGTTGATGCGCATCGAAGGTGAGGCCGCATTGGCCAATGTCGTGGCCGACTTAGCGCAGTCACTACGCCCTGATCTAGAAGGTGAGTTAGCCGCTGTGGTAGGGGATATACCGGCTGTGCGTTTGCTGTCAGGGGCTAAAAGCTTGTTTGATGGCAGCCGTAAAACAGTACGAAATGCCGCAGAAAACCTAGGTGAATATCTGGGTGAAGAAAGTGACCTGTTGGTGTCACACAGTCGTTATCAGATGTGGAAAGCGCGCTTCCAACAAGTGGAGCAAGCCCTAGAGCGCACCGAGCAAGCTGTACAACGTCTTGAGCAGAAAAAGAGGTTGTCATGCTGATGAGCTTTTGTCGTTTCTTCTACATTCTTTACATCGCTTTTAAGTACCGTTTAGATGAGCTAGTGCTGTCCAGTATTCGCCATCCGTGGGCGGTGCGTTTGCTGCGTATTGTGCGGTTTGGGCGTGCGCCTAAGCTGCCGCGTGGTGAGCGTTTGCGTTTGGCACTAGAGTCATTAGGGCCGGTGTTCGTGAAATTTGGGCAGGTGCTGTCCACACGACGTGATTTGATTCCCTTGGATGTGGCTGAAGAGCTTGCCTTGCTGCAAGACCGCGTGCCACCGTTTGATTCTCAAGTTTCAGCCAAAATCGTAGAGCAGGCACTGGGTGCGCCTACCAACAAACTGTTTAAGCATTTTGAGGTAGACCCTGTTGCGTCTGCGTCTATTGCACAAGTGCACTTCGCTGTACTGCATAATGGCCGTGAAGTTGCTGTCAAGGTACTGCGTCCAGGGATGCGCGAGGTCATCGACAAAGACTTGGCGTTGATGCGCACCATGGCACGATTGGTAGAAAAAACGGGGCCGGATGGCCGACGTTTGCGTCCACGTGAAGTGGTGGCCGAGTTCGAAAAATACCTGCACGATGAGCTAGACCTCATTCGTGAAGCCTCGAACTGCAGCCAACTGCGCCGCAACTTTGTGGAAACTCCTGAGCGTGTAGATTTGCTGATGGTGCCTGAGGTGCATTGGGATTACTGCGCACACAATGTATTTACCATGGATAGAATGCGCGGCATTCCCGTGAATCAGATACAGCGTTTGCGTGATGCAGGGGTAGACCTAAAGCAGGTGGCGCGTAAAGGGGTAGAAATTTTCTTTACTCAGGTGTTTGCGGATGGTTTTTTCCATGCTGACATGCACCCGGGTAATATTCGTATTTCTGACGATCCAGATACGTTCGGGCGCTACATTGCGCTTGATTTCGGTATTGTGGGGTCATTGTCAGAGTTCGATAAGAACTATCTGGCACAGAATTTCTTGGCTTTTTTCCGTCGTGATTATCGCCGTGTAGCACAACTGCACATTGAGTCAGGTTGGGTACCGGCAGATACACGCGAAGAAGAATTGGAGGGGGCCGTGCGGGCTGTATGTGAGCCGCACTTTGACCGTCCCTTGTCACAAATATCGTTAGGGCAGGTGTTGTTACGCCTGTTCCAAACATCGCGGCGCTTTAATGTGGAGATTCAGCCGCAATTGGTGTTGCTGCAAAAAACCTTGTTGAACGTCGAAGGTATGGGGCGTGATCTAGATCCTGAGCTGGATCTCTGGGATACCGCTAAACCGTATCTAGAAAAATGGATGTATCAACGTATAGGGCCACAGGGCCTGAAGCAGCAACTCAAAAAAGAAGCCGGTCAGTGGGCACAGATCATGCCACAGTTGCCACGTCTGGTCTTCGATAATCTGAGCCGGCCAGATACGACGCCGGTGGTCCTGCAGGAGTTACGCCAGCTACGTGTGGCCCAAGAACAGAACAATAGGTTAATGACCGTATTGTGTGCGTTATTGGCCGTGGTCGTGGGTTTGGTGCTGTGGGCTGTAAAAGTATTGTAGTGTCGCGTTAACGATCGCGGTGCTGACATAATTCTGAGAACTGCACACTATACGATAAGTGTGTCGATTTACCCCCGAGGATGAGAGATGTTATATCCCGAGTTGTTCAAATCCATGGAAGCTGTACGCTGGAACCTGTCGCATGACATTCCCTGGGATGACTATGATGCGTCCAAGCTGACTGATGAACAGGCTTATACCATCAAGATGAATGCCATTACTGAGTGGGCTGCTTTGCCTGCTACAGAAATGTTCTTACGTGATTTTCGCAATGACAGTGACTTTTCGTCCTTCATGTCGATTTGGTTCTTTGAAGAGCAGAAGCACTCGCTGGTGTTGATGGAGTATCTGCGTAGATTCCGCCCTGAGTTGGTGCCTACCGAAGAAGAGCTGCATAACGTACGTTTTGAGTTTGATCCTGCCCCTGCCATGGAAACCATGATGCTGCACTTCTGCGGCGAGGTGCGGTTGAATCACTGGTATAGACGCGCGGCTGACTGGCACACTGAGCCCGTTATCCAAGCGATTTACAAAATTGTGGCGCAAGATGAAGCCCGTCACGCTGGTGCTTATTTGCGCTACATGCGTCGTGCTTTGGCGACCCCTAATGATGCAACCAAATTAGAAACACGCTTGGCGTTTTCTAAAATTGGTGTATTGATGGCGTCTGCACACCGTACGGCTCAGGCCTTGCACCCCACCAACTTGCACGTCAACAAAGACATGTACCCAGACGACACAGTGCAGTCCAAACTGCCGTCTCCAGGTTGGTTGGAGCACTGGTTGGATGACCAAATCCGCTTTGATAAAGAGTGGGAAGGTAAAGTGTCCACCCGTATTCTGCACAACATGTCGTTGTTGATGGGCGAAGACTTTAAGTCGGTACAAGAGCTAAACCGTTACCGTAAAGACTTGAGCAAACAACAGCAATTGATCGTACCGGCCTAATTACTATGGCAATCACCTTTGAGCAAAAAATCTATACGCCAGATGCGTTGGCAGCAGCCGTAGAACGCGGTGATTTACCGCGCCCGTTGGTGTTTACCAATGGCGTATTCGATATTTTGCACCGTGGGCACGTAAGCTATTTGGATGCGGCAGCGCAGTTGGGCGTAAGCCTAGTCGTTGCCATTAATACCGATGCGTCAGTACGTCGCTTAGGCAAAGGTGATGATAGACCGTTAAATGCTGAGCAAGATCGCGCTGCGTTATTGGCAGCGCTTTCTTCAACCACTGCAGTGACTTTCTTTGCTGAAGACACACCAGAAGCCATTATTGCAGCCTTGAAACCCGATCTAATCGTCAAAGGTGGCGATTACGATATGGAAAAGCTGCCTGAAACAGCGTTGGTGCGCAGTTGGGGCGGCGATGCAGTAGCCATAGACTTTGAGTTCGACAGGTCTACTACGGCGCTGGTACGCAAAATTCGCCAATAAACCATGGAACAGGCTTTCTTACAGGGCGCAGTCTTAGGCCTAGGCCTGATCGTGGCTATTGGAGCCCAAAACATCTTTGTGTTAAAGCAAGGCTTATTACGCCAGCATGTATTCTGGGTGGCATTGATTTGCACGGTATGCGATATCATTTTGATGGGCGCTGGCGTCTTTGGGGTAGGGACGCTGCTAAGCCAAAACGCCACATTGACACGCGTGCTCGCCTTTTTGGGGGCAGCGTTTGTGGCGTATTACGGTCTTAGGGCGTGGCGTAGTGCTTGGTTAGGCAGCAGCGGCATGCATCTGGATGGTACCGCCGCGAAAGTCAGCTTAAAACGCGTAGTACTCATCACGCTGGCCATTACCTTGTTGAACCCGCATGTGTATGTGGATACCTTGCTCTTGGTGGGCGGTATTGCTGCTACCTACGAAGAACAGCATAAGCTGGGCTTTTGGTTAGGCACTAGCGTGGCATCTATCGTGTGGTTCTTCTCTATTGCCTATGGTGCGGTGCTGCTATCGCCATGGCTACGTAGTCGTTTGGTATGGCGCGTGATAGATACGCTGATAGGCGTGTTTATGATGTGGATTGCTTGGTATCTAATCCAATATGGCATAGCTAGCGCGTAGCTGGCTCAGGCGGCTAAAACCTGCTGGCCAAAACTGACTGCATGAGCCTTAGGCTGCGAAAGTATTTCCTTCATTGCTTGCTACGGTTTTTATTTTGGTAGTTGCTGGCAGTGAGCCGTCTTTCTGTAGTAGCTCACGGGAAATGTTAGCGGTGCTGTAGCTCTACTCATGTTTGGAAAGTGTAGAAACATGGAGTGATGCCTTAGTAGTGCGCTCTGATCGGATTCGCCCTTAAGGCCAGTAGGCAGATGCCTGCTACAACAGGCAGAACTGTACACAAGAAAGGGCAGTCAGCCTAACCTCATTCTCCCCGTCCCCAGCGTGTGCGATGAGATGAGGACTGTGCTGTGGGATATGCTTAAGCAATATAGCGGTATAGACCTACTAGGGTACTAGCAATTGGCTGCTGCAGCCCCCTCGTCATTGCTTGCCACGAGTTTGAGATAGGTCGCCGTTGAAGCTGTGTGTTTTTGCAGCAGGAAATATTATGACTAGAGAAAGGGCTGTAAACCTACCCTCATTCAAACCCATCGAGGGACGGAGAGGAAACTTTTTTGATTTGGTGTTTCAAATCACAAAAAGTATTCCTGCAGTCCCTAGCGCGTGCGATGAATGCTGTGCTTCCCGGTATATACGATAAACACCGCCATCCATACATAAAGGGGAGTGTTTACGCCGCCGGCTGTGGTTGATCCAGCAGGGCATCTAACGCCTGCAGATCAGCATCATTCAGTGTGCCGGCCGCCTCTTTCAAGCGCAGACTATTTAACAGCGTGTCATAACGTGCTTTGGATAATGCACGTTGTGTTTCATACAGTTGTTGCTGCGCATTCAACACATCAATATTGATACGCACGCCGACTTCATACGCCAGTTCGTTAGCGTCTAGCGAAGCTTGGCTAGAGCGCTCTGCCGCCTGTAATGCACGTACCTGTAGTAGCCCCATATTCACGTCAGTGAAGTATTGGCGTGCGGCGGTAATCGCATTGCGTTTAGCGTCTTCTTTCTCGAAATTCTGTTGCTGCAACCTAGCGGTTTGCTCACGCACGCGCGAGGAAATCGCACCACCGGAATACAAAGGAATATTGAGCTCTAACCCAATGCTGCTGTCCAGTGCGCGGGGCGAGCGACTATCTTGGTACACGCCCTGTTGGTTCGTACTGCCAGTGCGGGCTTGCAACGATAACGTAGGCGCGTGTTCGCGCTTGGCGGCGTCTAAGGCAGCTTGTGTGCTTAACCAACTGAGTTCAGCCTTCAGCACGCTTAAGTTGTTTTGTGCTGCTTGCGATGCCCAGGTTTCGGGTTGAGCCGGTTCAGGGGTGGGCAAATCGTTAGTGGATAGCCCATTTAACACCGGAGCAGGCTCAGCAATCAGGGCCTCTAAGGCCTGTTGTTGCACTTGCAGTTGGCTTTCCGCCGCCACAATAGAACTGTTCACAAGGTCTAACCTTGCTTTGGCTTCGTAGGCATCCGTAATGGATGTACCACCCAAATCAAAGGATGCTTCGGCCGATTTCAGCTGGTGTGTGACCGCTTGGCGTTGGGCATACAGGGAGCGTAGGGTGTCTTGTGCGGTCAGTACGTTGAAGTAGGCTTGCGCCACACGCACCATCAATTGTTGACGGGCTTGTTCTTCATTGAGTACAGCAACAGCAGCTAAGTGTTTGGAGCGCTCGTACAGGCTATAGGCTTGCAAATCAATAATCGCCTGACTGAGTGTCAGGTTCCATTGATTCATGTTGCTATGGCCATGTTGTTTAAGCGTGCTGGCCCTACGTCGGTCAGTGGTGCCAGCTTGAGCATTACCCGCGAGGTGGGGGAGTAGCTGTGCTCTAGCTTGATGTATTTGCTCTTGATCAGCCGTGCTGGCATAGCGTGTGGCGGCATAAGCCGGGTCACGCGCTAAAGCCAGCTCCCAGATATCAAGCAAACCTGCCGCAGAGGCAGGCAGTGCCATGTAGAGGGAGCTGAACAGTAGGGTGCTCAGCGTGCGTCGCCAAGGGCGACGACGGGCGTGATTAGAATTTGAAATGCGAAATAGCCGTACCATGCAAAGCTTTGATGTTGGTATCAAAAAGAAGTTCCACGTCAAAACTTGCGGCACTAGTACGCGTGATACGAGTCACGGTCATTACAGGTTGCTGACCAACGACGGCTACCAAACGGCCACCAATCGCCAACTGATATTTCAGTGCATCCGGTACAGTAGGAACCGAGCCAGTCAGCAAAATTGCATCATATTCGGTAGTACCCCAGCCTGCGTGAGCATCGCCAGTTTCAACGGTAACATTCGTGATTTTGTTACGTTGCAGATTGTTTTTTGCAAAGCCAGCAAGCGTACTGTTGATTTCAATCGAGGTCACTTGCTGGCACAAACAGGCCAGCAAAGCGGCTTGGAAACCCGAGCCAGTACCGATTTCAAGCACACCATCAGACGGTTTGAGTTGCAGTTCTTGGGCGAGACGGGCTTCCAAGCTGGGGAACAGCATGGTTTCACCGGTGTCTATGCCGTCAACAATCAGTGGCAGTTCGGTATCAGAAAAGGCCGCACCTTCCATAGCTGGAGGTACAAAGCGCTCACGCTTGACCTCTAGTAGGGCAGCAAGCACGTTTTCATCAGACAGATGCCAAGGGCGGATTTGTTGCTCGATCATGTAATAGCGTGCACGTTCGAGCTCAGACAGCGCGTGAATGTTCATAACGTCCAATAAGCGTTTGGTTAGTCGTACAGAAATCTGATTATAGGACAGGATGCCAGATACTGCTTTGTTCAAAAACAGGCATTTCTGTCCAGATCGTTACTTCATGGGCAAGCAGGAAGCATCTGTTGCAGAAGAATACTCGCATTCTGCACAGCGATGCTCATAAATTGCTCAAAATCCATGTTGGCGCCGTCATTGGCATTGTCGGAAATAGACCGAATGCAAATCACAGGCACCTTATTCAGGTAGCACACTTGCGCAATACTAGCACTTTCCATCTCGCAGGCAAGTGCATTGAACTGCTGGTGTATCCAGCGGCTTTTTTCTGGGCAAGCAATAAATTGATCCCCGCTGGCAATGCAGCCAGTGCTGACCTGATGCCCTGTAATGTGGCTGGCAGCAGCCTGAGCCAATTTACGTAGCGTGGGGTCAGTAGGGAAGTACAGCGTATCCATACGGAAGATCTGTCCTGGTGGCAAACCTAGGGCAGCGATATCCATATCGTGCTGTACCAAGCAATCCGCAATCACCACATCACCGGGGGAAATGCCTGGGCCTATGCCCCCTGCAATCCCAATATTGATGACACGGCTTACCGCGAATTCAGAAATCAGTATTTGTGTGCACGTGGCAGCATTCACCTTACCTACACCACAAATTACCGCAACCACAGGTTTACCTGCGAACAGGCCTTGGTGAAACTGCATGCCAGCACGTTCGTGAGTACTGGCATGATCTAAATGCTGCAGGACGATTTCTAACTCTTCCTGCATGGCCACAATAATGGCGGTGCTATGCGTCATAACTACAGTGGTGACTCAGACCAAATCAAGAATTAACAGGTGGCCACCAGTGGTGGAAGTGATGTACTGGGCCATGGCCTGAACCAATGTTCATTTCATGAGAACGTGCAATCGCTTTAAACAAATATTGTTTGGCGAGCTTGGCTGCTTCAACCGCATTAGGGGTTTGGGGCAACAAGGCAGCTAATGCAGCTGACAAGGTGCAGCCTGTGCCATGTGTGTTTTTAGTTTGGATACGCAAAGCCGGCATTTCTACCATTTGATCGCCATTAAACAGCAGATCAGGGCAGTCATCACCAGGTAGGTGCCCACCCTTTAAAAATACCCAGCGTTCTTTGCCATCATCAATCAGCTTATGCAGTTTCTCGGCTACGCCATACATCTCTTTGAGTGTTTCGGCGGGGCGAGCTTCCAGCAGTACTCCGGCTTCGGGCAGGTTAGGCGTAATCATGGTGGATTGTGGTAGTAGCTGTTCACGCAGGGCGTTTACAGCGGGTTTTTCCAAAAGCAAATTACCGCTTTTAGCCACCATGACGGGGTCTAGTACCAGATGTTTGGGCTTCCAGTGTGCCAAGCGCTCAGCAACCACTTCAGTCACAGGCTGTTGTCCCAACATGCCCAGCTTCACCGCATCAATACGCACGTCGTCAAACAGCGTATCAATCTGCAAGGCCACAAAAGCGGGGTCCACAGGCAATATGCCCGTTACACCTTGGGTGTTTTGTGCGGTCAGTGCGGCAATCACACCGTTAGCATAGGCGCCAAGAGCGCTCATGGCCTTTACATCGGCCAAGACACCAGCACCCCCAGAGGGGTCTACGCCGGCGATGGTCAGAGTACTGGGAATCATAGACTTTACTTAGAACGAGAATGAATCATGCCCTCAACAGGCGAGCTAGGGTCTGCATCGTAATATTTGCGAGGTACGCGACCAGCAAGGTATGCATTACGACCAGCTTGTACAGCTTCTTTCATGGCCAATGCCATGCGAATTGGGTCACGAGCACCGGCAATCGCGGTATTCATCAATACGCCATCACACCCTAATTCCATACCAATTGCGGCATCCGAGGCTGTGCCTACGCCAGCGTCTACCAGTACAGGTACGGAGGATTGATCGATAATCAGGCGCAGGTTCCATGGGTTAATAATGCCCATGCCGGAGCCAATCAGTGATGCCAATGGCATGATGGCCACACAACCAATGTCTTCCAGCATCTTGCACTGAATAGGATCGTCAGAGCAGTACACCATCACGTCAAAACCTTCGCTCACCAGTGTTTTGGCGGCGATTAGGGTTTCGGGCATGTTGGGGAATAGGTTTTGGGCGCTGCCCAGCACTTCCAGTTTCACCAACGAGTGGCCATCCAGCAATTCACGCGCTAGGCGCAAAGTGCGCACGGCATCGTCTGCGGTAAAGCAGCCGGCGGTATTAGGCAAAATGGTGTAGCGGGAAGGTGGAACGTAGTCCAGCAGGCTAGGCGCGTTAACGTCTTGGCCGATGTTGGTGCGACGGATGGCGACAGTAACAATTTCTGTACCACTGGCTTCAATCGCTAGCTTGGTTTCTTCGAAATCCTTGTATTTCCCTGTGCCTACAAGTAGACGGGATTGATAGGATTTACCCGCAATAACAAATGGATCGGCAGGAGTAGTAATGCTCATGGTGGTGATGCTCTAGTGGTATGACAGAAATGCTAGGGTTATCCGTAGCGTCAAAACCTTAAAGGATAATGCATTTATCAGGGTTTGGCAGGGCTTTTGCCATGCTGCGCCGCAGCATGTCGATCTGCCCGTACACGATCCACATAGCCACACAGTTGCTCCGTGGCATCAATGAGGCGCGGGCCGGGTCTATACAGCAGGTCGGGCGAAATTCCGTATACACGATTATCTAAGGCGGCAGGCAATTGGTGCTGCTGCCCGTAATGTAGGCGTTCTTGCTGTGTCAGCGGTGATGATTGCGACAAAATGACTACATCTGGGTTACGGCGTAGCAGTTCTTCGGGCAAGACTTGCGGAGCGGCAACCATACTATGAGCATAGCTGTTTTGTGCGTGGCAGGTGGCCAGCACGTCATGGATCAACGGGTCGTTGCCGATGGTGTAAATAGGATCGTGCCCTAGCTCTAAATAAATAGAGACAGGGGTGTTATCTGTAGGAGCACGTTGTGCCAGAGCATCTAAGCGATCATCTAACTGTTGGGCAACAGGGCAGGCGATATCACGGGTATTAAACAACCAGCCCAATCGGCGGATTTCTTGTGGAATATCACGCAACCGTAATGGTTTAGAGTACAGCAGCGCAATATCCAGTCTGGTTAAGGTGGGCTGTAATGCATTCAGAGTGCTGCCGGGTAACCAGGCCAGAATGCTGTCAGGTTGATAGTGCAGCAGTCTTTCTGGGTGCAGGGTAATGCCGTCCCCAATGCGAGCAATGGTTTTGGCGGGTTCGGGGTAATCGCTGCTGCTAACCGTAGCCACTATATAGTGGCCTGCACCGGCGGCATAAATAAGCTCGGTCAGGTGGGGCGACAAGCTGATGGCGCGGTGTAGCGCGGGCGAGGGCTGCTCGCTGCTGCACGGGTCATCGGGAATGGTAATACTGGACTCTGCATGGGCAGGCGCTAGCGTTGCTGCCAATAGTAAGGCTGTAGTCCAGCTAAGCAGGGTAGTACGTAGCGCGCCCATGAGTGTGGTTGTTCTTAAAAGTGCTTTCCCCCTGCGGCGATAGCCAGACAGGGGGAGAGGGCGATTACATGCGCCAGCTTAGGTTCACGAATACGTTAGAGCCGGGCGTGTTGTAGCCGTAGGCGTACTCATAGCGTTTGTTGAAGACGTTATCCCAACGCACGGTAGCGGTAACGGATTTACTGAAATCGTATTTGGCGGTCAAGTTAACCAGACTAAAGCTGCCCAGTGTCACATCTGTGGCCGGGATGCTGCGGAAGTCTTGATCAGAGCGTTTTGCCGTCCACGAATACTCAGCACCAACTTGCAGATTGGTAAAACGGTAGTCAGCACCGAAACGATACACTTGTGCGGCACGACGAATCAGGCGATTGCCTGTTTCTTTGTCGCGAGGGTTGGTTAAGTCTAGGCTGCCCCACAACGATAAGTCGTCGAACTGTTGATCAACCATCAACGAGTAACCTTTGATCTTGGCGCGATTGGTGTTGAAGTACTCGCCGTTAGGGCCGCCAGCAAAGCGCCAGTTAATCAGGTTATTGATGCGGTTCTGGTAGGCGACCAGTTTTACAGAGCCAGTGTCATGGGTGTAGGCAATACGCGCTTCCACGTTTTTGGATGTTTCAGGCGACACGGTAGAAATCTGTGCGCTTTGGTTCACGTAGTCTTCGTACAACGTAGGCATTTTGAAGCCTGTGTTGTAGGAAGCTCCTACCGTCCAACGGTTGGTGATGTCGAAGTCATAGGCCACAGCGCCCGTAGTACGGCTGGTATGGCCAGCAATACGGTCATGGCGCAGGCTTGCTTGCGCATGGTGTCGGCCGTAGTTCAGGCTGTAAATCAGCGCACCAGCATTGCTGTGACGTTTAGCGTTTAAGCTGCTGTAGCCTGCTTGTTTACCACGTTCGTCATTGTGCTCCAGCAGAGCAGTCAGTGTTTGGTATTGACCTAGTGTGACGTCGTTTTGCCATGCGTAGTTACGCAAGGTGGTTTGGTAGGACGAGGTCTCTACGTTAAAGCTGCTATACCCCTGGCGTGTTTCACGCGTTTCGTTAACGCTCAGCTTGCTAGTCCAGTTACCGAAGAGTTTATTGGTAGAGCTTAAGCCATACGCTTGTTGGCGTGTCGCACTGGATTCTTGGCCGGTGTAGCCGGTAAATTCACCATTAATGTATGACGAGAATAGGTGAGCATCCAGACGGTGTTGATCTGAAAATGCATAACCTAGGTCGGCTTTGACACTATTGCTTTCGTAACCGTCTGCGCGTTTAGATGCCCCCACATCAGAATGGGCATTGGTAGAGCGGAAGCCGTCGCTATTGGCCATAGAGCCAATCAGGTTATACGACAAACCATTGCTTTGGCCTGAAAAGCCTACGCTGCTTTTGAACAAGCTATGTGTACCAATACCCATCTCTCCCCAGAAAGCCATAGGAGTATCGGTTTGGCCTTTTTTGGTGATGATGTTGATCACACCACCAATGGCTTCTGAACCGTACAAGCTACTACCTGCACCACGCAAAATTTCGATGCGTTCAATTTGAGCAGGGTTAATCGCATTGAAATTGACGCTGTTGGAGATGCTGCTGTTAATACGTACGCCATCAATTAGCACTAATACGTGACGGCTATCCGTACCACGCATGAAAATCGACGTAGGGGTTTGTGGACCGCCGTTAGTGCTGATTTGAATGCCGTGTTCACGAGACAGCAATTCAGCCACGCTACTTTGGCCGGCTTTTTCTAAGGTTGCTCTATCGATAACACTGACGTCGCCCACGACTTCGCTCTCCAACTGGGCGATGCGGCTGGCGGTAACGACGACGTTATCGAGTTCAGAAATGGGTTCAGCGTGTTGTGCTACGGTACAAATAGGGAAGGCACAGGCTAGCAGTGCAGCCAGACTCGTTGTTTTCATGATGAATCCTGTAAGGTGCGCGACCCCGCACACCACACTAAAAACAGGCTATGCCTAGACTGCGGGCTAGCCACACATATTCAGGGATATCAGGGCTCGGTATCGGGCTGACATGCAAAAAGCATGAGTACCGTTGCGGGGGCAGCGCTGTTTATTCTATGAAATAGGGCCAGGCTTCCCGATGAACAGAAGGGTTTTCTGCTCAGTTACATAAGAAAATGAAATCTTAGTATGTACCTTGATATGCAAGGAGAATTTAGCATAGCAGCCCTGCGGGGGTACAATACATCTCTTTGGTTGTGGTGTAAGCGAGTCGATTTTTACGCTCCCTATGCTGCGCTTGACGATTTTCAGGATTTTGCTCGTGACCGTGTCATATCCCGCTATCCCATACCCCGTATCTTCGTACACCCGTGCAGGTGATTTTGTACAGTTGTTGGCTGATCGCATTGTGATTCTGGATGGCGCGATGGGCACCATGATCCAGCGCTACAAATTAAGCGAATCGGATTTTCGCGGTGAGCGATTTAAAGATCATCACAAAGATGTACGTGGTGATAACGAGCTGCTATCGTTGGTGCGACCAGACGTTATTGAGGCCATACACCGCCAGTATTTGGAAGCGGGTGCAGATGTGATCTGTACCAACACCTTTGGGGCGACAGAGGTAGCACAGAGCGATTACGCATTGCACGGTATCGCCTACGAGCTGAACGTCGCATCAGCGCAAATCGCACGTAAAGTCTGTGACGAATTTATCGCTAAAGGTCAGCGTCGCTACGTGGCAGGGGTGTTGGGGCCACAACCCAAGACAGCCTCTATTTCGCCTGACGTGAATGACCCGTCCGTACGTAACGTCACCTTTGAAGAACTGCGTGATGCCTACACCGAACAGCTCAATGGCTTGATTGATGGTGGCGCCGATATCGTACTGATAGAAACCATCTTCGATACCTTGAACGCTAAGGCCGCAATTTTTGCTGTCGAATCCGTCTTTGATGAACGCAACATTCGCTTGCCAGTGATGGTGTCTGGGACGGTGACGGATGCCTCGGGCCGCATTTTGTCAGGCCAAACCGTAGAGGCATTCTGGAACTCTGTACGCCATGCACGACCTGTCACCATCGGTTTGAACTGTGCGTTGGGTGCCGCGTTGATGCGCCCCTATATCGCCGAGCTGTCCAAGATTTGTGACACCTATATCTGTGTGTACCCCAATGCTGGTTTGCCAAACCCGATGGCAGAAACAGGCTTTGATGAAACCCCTAAAGACACCTCTGGCTTGTTGCACGAGTTTGCTGAGGCCGGTTTGGTGAATATGGTGGGCGGTTGCTGTGGTACGACGCCAGAACACATCCGTGCGATTGTGCAGCAAGTGCAAAACTTGCCACGTCGCCAAGTGCCTGAAATCCCTGTACGCACCCGTTTGTCAGGCTTAGAAGCCTTGAACTTTGATGAGCAAAGTTTGTTCATTAACGTAGGGGAACGTACCAACGTCACAGGTAGTAAAGCCTTCTTGCGCTTAATTCGCGAAGAACGCTTTGAAGAAGCCTTGTCGGTGGCGCGCCAGCAGGTAGAGAACGGTGCGCAGATTATCGATATCAATATGGATGAAGCCATGTTGGACTCAGTTGCCAACATGCGTAAATTCTTGAACTTGATTGCTTCTGAACCCGATATTTCTCGCGTTCCCATCATGGTAGATAGCTCCAAGTGGGAAGTGATTGAAACAGGTTTGCGCTGCATTCAAGGTAAAGCAGTGGTGAACTCCATCTCGCTGAAAGAGGGCGAAGAGTCTTTCTTGGCGCATGCGCGTTTGTGCCGTAAGTACGGTGCGGCGGCGGTGGTGATGGCCTTTGATGAGCAAGGGCAGGCCGACAGTCTAGAGCGACGCAAAGAAATTTGTGCGCGTGCGTACTGGATGCTGGTGAACGAAGTAGGTTTTCCACCTGAAGACATTATTTTTGACCCCAACGTGTTCGCAGTCGCTACTGGTATTGATGAGCACAACAATTACGCACGAGACTTCATCGAAGGCGTGAAATGGATTCGTCAGAATCTGCCGCATGCTCGTATGTCGGGGGGTATTTCTAACGTGAGTTTCTCGTTCCGTGGCAATGAAGCCATGCGTGAAGCCATTCACACCGTATTCCTGTACTACAGCATCCGTGAGGGGCTGACCATGGGGATTGTGAACGCCGGTCAGTTGGGCGTCTATGCTGATCTGGATGAAAAAGTACGCAATATGGTGGAAGACGTCATATTGAACCGTGAGGATCCCGTCGCTAAAGAAGGCCCTGATGACGAGCGTAGTTCAACGGAACGCTTAGTGGAGCTAGCCGAGAACATCAAAGGTTCTGGTGCGAAACGCGAAGAAGATCTCACATGGCGTGAGCAGCCAGTACGTGCGCGTTTGGTGCATGCGCTGGTAAACGGTATTACGAGCTTTATTGTGGAAGATACCGAAGAAGTACGCCAAGAAATTGCCAATGCTGGGGGGCGCCCTATTGAGGTTATTGAAGGGCCGTTGATGGACGGTATGAACGTGGTGGGCGACCTGTTTGGTGAGGGCAAAATGTTCTTGCCGCAGGTGGTGAAGTCCGCCCGCGTGATGAAGCAAGCCGTATCGCACTTAGTACCTTTTATCGAAGAAGAAAAACGTCAAATTGCCTTGGCTGGGGGCGATGTGCGCTCTAAGGGCAAAATCGTCATGGCAACGGTGAAAGGTGATGTGCACGATATCGGTAAGAACATTGTGACTGTAGTGCTGCAATGTAATAACTTCGAAGTGGAAAACATGGGCGTCATGGTGCCATGTGCCCAGATCCTAGAAAAAGCCAAAGAAGTTAATGCCGATATGGTGGGCTTGTCGGGGTTGATTACGCCTAGCTTAGAAGAAATGAGCTATGTGGCCTCTGAGATGCAGCGTGATCCTTATTTCCGCGATAAAAAAATCCCGTTGTTAATTGGTGGGGCAACCACTAGTCGTGTGCACACCGCCGTAAAAATTGCACCTCACTATGAGGGTCCTGTGATTTATGTGCCGGATGCCAGTCGTTCGGTAGGGGTGGCAACCAACTTGATGTCGGACAGCCGTGATAACTACGTGCAAGAAATTGCCGAAGAATATGACATGGTGCGTACGCGTCACGCGAATCGTAAAGAAACACCGCTGATCAGTTTAGAAGAAGCGCGTGCGGATGCACCGCCTATAGATTGGGCTAATTACACGCCACCTCGCCCCAAATTTATTGGTAGACGTACCTTTATTAACTACGATCTGGCTGACATCGCACGTTTCATAGACTGGACGCCATTTTTCCAAACGTGGAGTCTTTTTGGGCGTTTCCCGCGTATTTTGGAGGACGAGGTAGTAGGCGAGCACGCTAAACAGCTGTACGCCGAAGGCCAAGCGATGTTGAAAAAAATCATCGAAGGTCGCTGGTTGCAAGCCAATGGTGTGGTGGCCTTTTACCCTGCCAATAGTGTGAATGGTGATGACATCGAGGTGTACAGCGATGAGACGCGTTCCGAAGTGTTATTCACCTGGCGTAATCTGCGTCAACAAACAGTGAAGCGCTCAGGTGTACACAGTAAATGTTTGGCGGATTACATTGCTCCCAAAGAAAGTGGCATCATCGATTACATAGGTATGTTTGCGGTGACTGGTGGTTTGGGCATAGAAAAGCATTCCGAGCGCTTCCAAGCAGAGGGCGATGACTATTCTGACATCATGCTCAAAGCCTTGGCTGACCGTTTTGCTGAAGGCTTTGCGGAGTGCCTACATGCACGGGTGCGTACCGACTTATGGGGCTATGTGTCTGAGGAAGACTTGGATAACGAAGCACTGATTGACGAGCGTTACCAAGGCATTAGACCTGCGCCGGGTTACCCGTCTTGCCCTGAGCACGTAGTAAAAGCAGATATGAACCGTGTGATGCAGTGGGAAGATATCAACATGCAGTTGACGGAAAGTTTGGCGATGCTCCCGGCATCCAGTGTGTCGGGGTTCTACTTTAGCCATCCAGACTCACAGTATTTCAACGTGGGTAATATTGGTGAAGACCAGTTGCAAGACTACATACAGCGCTCCGGCAGAGACGAAGACGATGTACGTAGATCGTTAGCTTCAGTATTGCGTGGGTAACACATGGGACGCACTGAAACCATCACCTCCTCAGATCACGCGGCGAGTACACGGCGTAAAGCGTTAGGCGAATTCTTGCGTAGCGTGCGTGAACGCACACGTCCGGAAGCGTTGGGGCTACCAGCGGGCAGCCGACGACGCACACCGGGTTTGCGGCGCGAAGAGGTGGCTCAACTGTGTGATATCAGTGTGACTTGGTACACCTGGATGGAGCAGGGGCGAGAAATTGCTATTTCTCCTACCGTGTGCGCACGCTTAGCCAGCGAGTTACGTCTAGGGCGAGCCGAGCGTCAGTATTTGTTTGAGTTGGCAGAATGCGCTGACCCTGAGCATGGCGAATTACAGACGCAACTACCTGATGGCTTAGAGGACTGCGTACGTAGCATTGCGGCCCCAGCCTATATTTTGGATAGATGCTGGAACGTACTGGCACGTAACGACGCCTTATTGCGACTGTTTGACGGTTGGCCGGATCGAAACCCTGCACCGAATTTATTGCACTACATATTTTTAGACCCAGCCGCCCGTAGTTTGGTGGTGGATTGGGAGCAGCGTGCAACGCGAGTGGTGAGTGAGTTTAGGGGCGATGTGGGGGCGCATGTGGATGAGCCTGAACTACATTCCCTATTGCAGTCGTTGATCTCTACCAGCCCTGTGTTTGCGCAATGGTGGGGCAGGCAAACAGTGGTAGAGCGAGAGGGTGGTTTACGCAGCTTTTCCCATCCAGAGGATGGGGTGCTGCATTTTAGACAATACACCTTCAGGCTGGCCATACGGCCAGACTGTAAGTTGGTGATGCTGATTCCTCAAAAAGACGAGTAATTACGCTTTTTTCAAGAACTCGGCTTTAAGTTCGTAGCTGACGCCATCAATTTTGCAACTGACCTCATGGTCGCCAGCGACGATACGAATGCCACGGGCTTTAGCGCCTTTCTTTAGGGTAGTGGACGAGCCTTTTACTTTAAGGTCTTTAATTAGGTGTACATCGTCACCGTCTTGCAGTGGTGTACCGTGCGCATCTTTGATTTGGCGCTCGTCGGATTCGGCGGCGTTCTCTTCAGCATGAATGGACCACTCATGCGCGCACTCTGGGCAAATGTAGAACTCACCATCTTGATAGGTGTGTTCGCCAGAGCAAGATGGGCAAGAAGAGGGTTGTGTCATGAAAACTCCAGTCTACGAGAATTAAGCGTTAGTTCTATAATTTTGACAGCAGATGTTAGCACAAAGCGGTTTTTGGCTGGTTTGTGAAAAAAAGAGCAGTGCGTAGAAACACGTAACTGTAGCCGGGTTTACACGGCACGCTCTGTTTATGAGCGGGTTTGCAGTAAACTCGAGTTTTGGTGAATGCAATTTGTTAAGTGTGCGGTGAATATGGCCAAGAATTACGAATCTGAAATTACACAATTCCTGAAAGGCTTCAAACAGGAACATCCAGAGACCGACAATCGTCAACGCGAAGGTCGCGGCCGTTTGTGGGACAAACAGCTGGATGCTGAGCTGCAGGAAGGCTACCGTGCCGGACGTGTGGCACAACCAGCCTATGTGTACTACTCCAACGACTAATGTCGTGTGATGGCTGAGTCAGCCGATTCACAGATCACATCAACGGATGGAGGGGCTGTCGCCCCTTCATTACTTGATGCGGAGATATTTGCGCGTTTGTATGGGGAACCTTTATTTAAGGTTCCCCAGGATCTTTATATCCCTCCAGATGCCCTCAAGGTGTTCTTAGAAGCCTTTGAAGGCCCATTGGACTTGCTGTTGTACTTGATACGTAAACAGAACTTCAATGTGCTGGATATTCCCATGGCGCAGGTAACAGATCAGTATCTGGCCTACGTAGAGGAAATTCGTCGTACCAACCTAGAGTTGGCGGGTGAGTACCTGCTGATGGCCGCATTGCTAATCGAGATTAAGTCTCGCATGCTGCTTCCAGTTAAAAAATCTGATAGCGACGAAGAAGTAGAGGATCCACGAGCCGAGCTGGTGCGACGCTTGCTCGAATACGAACGCATGAAAATGGCAGCGCAAAAATTAGACGCGTTGCCACAGTTGGGGCGTGATTTTGAGCGTGCCCACGCACATCTGGATTTACATGTAGAGCAGGTACTGCCGGATATCAGTCCCGAGGATCTTAAAGATGCTTGGCGCGACATCATGCGTAGGGCACAGCTAAACCGTAGCCATACCATCACCCGTGAGCAGTTATCCGTACGCGATCACATGAGCCAAATATTGCGTCGTTTAAACGATGCACAGTTTTTAGAGTTTACGGCCCTATTCATAGAGCGAATCGAGGAAGGCGATGCAGTGCCTGTCCTTGTTGTGCATTTCTTAGCCATGTTAGAGCTGGTGCGCGAATCGCTGGTGGAAGTAACTCAAACCGAACCTTATGCCCCCATTTATGTGCGCCTAGCCTTTGTGCGTACCGAGGGCTCGTCTATTCAATAATGCCGTTCTGGTATTGGAGTTTTCAGTGAAAGTTGTACACACCATTCAGGAGCTACGCGACCATCTGCATGGACAGACTCGGGTTGCATTTGTGCCTACCATGGGCAACCTGCATGAAGGGCATTTAGCATTGATGCGGTTGGCGCGTCAGCACGGTGACCCAGTAGTGGCCAGTATTTTTGTGAACCCACTGCAGTTTGGTCCCAACGAGGATTTCAATCAGTACCCACGTACCTTGCAGCAAGATATAGACAAACTGGAAGCCGCGCGTGATGTGTACGTGCTGTTTGCTCCGTCTGAAAAAGAAATGTACCCAGAGCCACAAAGCTTTCGCATTGATACGCCTAAAGGTTTGGGCGATATCTTGGAAGGTGAGTGCCGTCCGGGGTTCTTTGAGGGCGTGAGTACAGTCGTGATGAAGCTGTTCTCCTGCGTGCAGCCACGTGTAGCCGTATTCGGTAAAAAAGACTACCAGCAGCTAATGGTAGTACGTAGCATGTGCCGTCAGTTTCAATTGCCTGTAGAAGTGATGGCGCATGAAACAGTGCGTGAGAAAAGCGGTTTGGCATTGTCCTCGCGTAATCGCTACCTGAGTGATCACGAAAAAGCTAAAGCCCCTCAGTTGTATGCCTGTTTACAAGCTGTGCGTGCGCAAATCCAGTCTGGTTGTACTGATGTGGCTCAAATTGAGCACGATGCAGCACAGCGCTTGGCATTGGAAGGCTGGGATGTGGATTACCTGACGTTGCGTCGTCAGCGTGACTTGCTCACACCAGCAGCAGACGAGATCAAGGCCGGTGAAGCATTGGTCGCGTTAGGTGCTGCCAAACTGGGTAGCACACGATTGATCGATAACTTGGAAATCTAAAAAGGGCAGGCCTTGGGTATGCCTTCAGCAAAGAAAGCCACGCTTATAGGTTTGCTTGCCGTAGTGTTGTGGAGCCTGATCGTAGGCTTAATACGCGGGGTGAGCGAAAGCTTTGGTGCGGTAGGTGGTGCGGCGCTGATTTACAGTGTGGCATCGCTGATTTTGTGGGCAACAGTAGGGTTTCCTAAGGTGCGAGAATTCCCACGCCGTTATCTGGTGTGGGGCAGCGTGCTATTTGTGTTGTACGAGCTGTGTTTAGCCTTATCCATAGGCTATGCCAGCCACGCTAAGCAGGCCATAGAGGTGGGGATGGTGAACTACCTATGGCCTACGCTGACCATAGTCTTTGCCATCTTATTTAATCAACAACGGACTACGTGGCTAATCGCGCCAGGCTTTGTGCTGTCTATGTTGGGTGTGGTGTGGGTGTTGGGCTCAGATCAAGGCGTAGACGTAGCGGGCATGCTGGTAAATATCCAAGAAAATCCGCTCAGTTATGGTTTGGCCCTGTTAGGGGCATTGATCTGGGCGGCTTATTGCACCGTTACGACGCGTATTGCTCAGGGTAAAAACGGGATCACTCTGTTTTTTATGTTGGTGGCTGTCGCGCTATGGGGCATGTATTTTGCAGGTGAACAGCCAGCGATGCAGTTTAGCGTAGGCTCATTGGTGTACTTACTGCTAGCAGCCATTGCCATGGGCTTTGGTTATGCGGCGTGGAATGTGGGGATTTTGTACGGAAATGTGACGCTGCTTGCGGGGGCGTCGTACTTTATCCCAGTATTTTCGGCAGCCTTTGCGGCATTGCTGTTGCGTACACCGTTGTCATGGTCATTCTGGCAAGGTGCGGCAATGGTGTGTGTGGGGTCTATCTTGTGTTGGCAGGCTACCCGTCAAAGGTAGCCTCCGCCAACCAACGCTCGCTTATTTAGCAGCGTCCAATGCTTGGGTTAAGTCAGCCAAGATATCATCAATGTGCTCAATCCCGATGGACAAGCGCACCATATCCAAACTTACACCCGCAGTTTCCAGCTCTTGTTCGTTTAACTGACGGTGAGTAGTGGTGGCTGGGTGGCACGCCAAGGATTTGGTGTCACCGATGTTAACCAAGCGAGTGATCAGTTTCAGTGCATCAATAAAGCGTGCACCGGCTTCACGACCACCTTCAATGCCGAAGCTCAAAATCGCAGCAGGTTTGCCGCCCATGTAACGTACTGCCAAATCGTGCTCAGGGTGCTCTGGTAGACCCGCGTAGTTCACCCATTTTACTTGTGGGTGTTTCTGCAGGAATTGAGCGGCTTTGAGAGCATTTTCGGTGTGACGTTCCATGCGCAGAGGCAGAGTCTCAATACCTTGCAAGATTTGGAATGCATTGAATGGCGACAATGCTGCACCAGTGTTACGCAGCGGTACTACACGGCAGCGGCCAATAAATGCAGCGGCGCCAAAGGCTTCGGTGTACACCACGCCGTGGTAAGACGGGTCAGGTGTATTCAGAATCGCAAAGCGCTCTTTGTGCTCAGCCCAAGGGAATTTACCAGAATCCACTACTGCACCGGCAATAGTCGTGCCGTGTCCGCCCATGTATTTGGTCAGGGAGTGCACCACGATATCCGCACCATGCTCAAATGGACGGCACAGCGCTGGAGAGGCCACTGTGTTATCTACAATCAGCGGTACGCCGTGACGGTGAGCCAAATCTGCCAACGCTTGGATGTCTACGATGTTCGCGCCTGGGTTGCCGATGGTTTCGCAAAATACGGCTTTAGTGCGGGCATCAATCAGGGCTTCTAACTTAGCTAATTCGTTGTGCGCAGCAAAACGAACCTCAATACCTTGACGTGGAAATGTGTGTGCAAACAGGTTGTAGGTGCCGCCATAAAGCTTACTCACCGAAACAATATTGTCACCCGCCTCGGCGATGGTTTGTATAGCATAACTAATGGCCGCCATACCGGATGCTACAGCTAGGGCTGCTACACCACCTTCTAGGGCCGCAACGCGCTCTTCTAACACCGCATTGGTTGGGTTCATAATGCGAGTGTAGATATTACCGGGTACTTTTAGGTCAAACAGATCTGCGCCGTGTTGAGTATTATCAAAGGCGTAAGAAGTGGTTTGGTAAATAGGTACGGCAACAGCTTTCGTGGTTGGATCCGGGCTGTAACCAGCATGAACGGCAAGTGTTTCCAGTTTCATAATGGGGGCGGGCAAAAGAAGGTAAGTGAAATAATCGCAGGTAATATGTGCATCGTACCGGTGGCTGACTGGCTATAGTTAGACAGAAAGCCGATTTCTATATTTCTTTTGGTAATGAATGACCGGCTGATAGTACGATTGTAGGCTTATTGCTGGAAAAACACACTTTTTTACAGTGTGATGCGTAGTACCAGTGGTTGCGGTAGCATGCAGGCTGGAAGCGTGAAAGCTCAGCACAAATGGATGGAACGGTGGTTTGAGGACTAAATGAAAGTGTGGTTCAAGCGTAGCCTATTAGGCTTGGTAGTGATTTTCATCGTGGCATTAGTAGGTGCCGCCATTTTCTTGCTGACTTTTGATCCAAATGCCTACAAACGTAAGCTAGAAGAGATCGTCTACGAGCGCTACCAACGTACCCTTGCGATAGAGGGTGAGATAGAACTGTCCTTATTTCCCCGTATAGGTTTGTCTGTCAACGGCGTGTCGTTGTCTGAGCGTAATAGCGACCAAACCTTTATGTCGGTAGACAGTGCCCGTTTTGCCGTTGCCATCTGGCCATTGATGTCTAATCAGTTCGTGGTGGATCACGTCTCGCTCAATGGCTTTAAAGTGTGGCTTGAGCGTGAGAAAGACGGCAGCTTCAATTTCTCCGACTTACTGGATGACACTGCGCTGGAAAATGTGCCGGCAACCACCGCTAATTCAGGCGGTTGGATCATGGGCTCCGCACATGCCGCCGAGGTAGAAGACCCGGCAGAAGGCACGGTCTCTACCGAACCTGTACCCGCTGAAATTCCTAAAGAGGAAGAGCCTGGCTCTGAGCTCAGCAAAGTCTTGGCGAGCTTAAAAGAGGCGGTGAGCCCAGATACAGGTAAAACACAATTCCAAATTGATATTGCCGGCCTAGATTTTCGTGAAGGCGAAGTGCACTACTACGACCACATTTTAGGTGGTGGTGGGCAAATCGTAGGCTTAGATATGAATACCGGGCGCATGACCTTCGGTCAGCCGTTTGACTTGAAGTTCAAAGGCCGCTTGCAAGGGACTAAACCGCACATGGAAGCCGCTCTGGATGGGCAGGCTTTACTGCGTCTGGACCCGTACAGTCATATCTATGCTGCGCAACGTATTAATGTGCAAGTGCAAGGGGATGTAGGTAGCTACAAAACCGAGCAGTTGCAGCTTAAAGGCGGTGTGGAGTACCAATCCCTAGTGGGAGTAGTGCGCGTGCAGGGCATGGAGCTTACCACCCAAGGTGAACTGGCTAGCCGTACTATGCCGTTATCTGACGTGCAGGCAAGCCTGAGTATCCCCGACCTCATTTATGCAGGTCAGCATTCGCTATTACGCATTCAGCGTATGGCGCTGCGCACCAAAGGTAACTACGAGCATGATGCAGTAGAGTTGGCCTTAGATGTACCGGATGTGTATACAGACAGCAATTCTGCCGAGATGAAGTCCCCCATCGTGGGTAGCTTTATCCGCTCAGGTGTGGACTCTACGGGTGTTAAATTACGCATAGAAAAACTTAGCGGTACGGACCAACTGCTACGAGCCGAACGCTTTAGCGTAGATGCTGTCTTGAAACAGCCTTTACAGGCGTGGGTGCTCAAAGTAGCTAGCCCCTTGGTATGGCAGCGCGAGCAGAAAGAGCTGTCTTGGGAAGCGCTTAAAGGGGTATTTAGCCTTGAAGACGAGGGCTTACCTAATCAGCGCGTAGAGGCCGATGTGGCAGGCTCGTTAACATGGGCCACCCCTGTGAATCAGTGGGATACTCATCTGGATATCGGTGAAAGCACTGGGCGTATTGAGGTCGATGCACGTTATCAACCTCAAACAGCGCCAAATCTGGATTTCACCATGCAGGTGCAAGACACCAATTTTGCTAATTGGATTCCATCAGCCGAAGTGCGTAAGCAGCGTGGCCGAGTGGTGTCGGGCGAGCAGCAAGATGCGGAAGAAAAGTTTGTAGGGCCAGTAGCTGGTACGGTGATGGATTTAAGTTTCTTGAACACCTATACCGTACAAGGCAAGGCACAGCTGCAAAATGTGAAAGTAGGTAAGTTGACGCTGGATCAGCTCAAAGCAGACGTAGGCATAGGCCAAGGCGAATTGCTGTTGAAGTTAAACAGTACTGAGTTCTACCAAGGTAGCTTGTTAAGCGAATTACGTTTGAAGGCAGATAGTAGCTTACGGGCTTCGGTAGATGCTTATGGCATTGAATCAGGCGCTATCTTGGAGGATGCGTTTGGGCAAACGCGTATGAGTGGCAAGAGCGATATCAGCGCCCGCGTCAGCGCATCGGGGCATACGCCTGCAGCATGGCTGCGTAGCCTAAGCGGTACGTTCAATATGGATACGGTAGATGGGCGAGTGTATGGCCTAGATGCATTTGAAACATTGGCAAGCGTAGTGGATGTGGCTAAAAATGCATTTAGCTCACAGCTACCGCCGTTGGCATTAGGCTTTGATTTGAGCCGCAGCACCAGTTTCTCGGCCTTGAGTTTGCAATCTACCTTGCGTGATGGTGTGCTGAGCTTTAATTCTATGCTGGCTAACTCACCAGACTTACGCATCAGTATGCGTAAACCGTCATCCATCAACTTGGTGGATCAAACGCTGGACTTGATACTAGAGTTCCGTCTGCAAAGCCAAATGCGTAACAACGCCAATGCTAGCTTGCTGAAAGAATTGTTCAGAGTAACTGTTCCTGTGCAATTGGTAGGCTCACTCTCGCATCCAGAGCATAGAATTCTATGGAATGAGATTAGCAGCAAACTGGTGCAACAGGCGTTGGAAAACGGTTTGGTAGAAAAACTAGTGGGTCAGCCATTGTTGGATACGCTGATGGATGTACGCGAAACCGGTACTGCACTGACTAAACGCGTGGAGCAAGCCGCACCAAGCCGTAGCTTGGGGGTGTTGTTTAGGGATTTGGTAGGTGGGATGTAAACCCACATAAAAAAACGGGGCTGATAACCCCGTTTTTTTTATGCCTGTTTAGGCTTCGGTAAGCCCAGCAAGTTTCTGAAATTTTTTCAGCAAAATCTCTTGGCTTTCTTGATGCTCAGGGTGCACCTCAATGCACTCAACAGGGCAAAACACCACGCACTGTGGTTCGTCAAAGTGCCCCACGCATTCAGTACATAGCGATGGATTGATCTCATAGATCTCCTCGCCCATGTAAATGGCGGTATTGGGACACTGCGGTTCACAGACGTCGCAGTTAATGCATTCTTCGGTAATAGTAAGGGCCATGGCTCTAGCAGCTAAAGCAATACAATAGGTTCAGTGTATAACGTCTGGCCCTTCTTTGCCGCCTTAACCCTTTTTGGCAAGCAGTTCTTGTTGTTCGCGAGCGATACGCGCTTTGCTGACCAACCAGCGCTCTACCGAGGGGAACACAAATTTGCTGACATCACCACCCAAAATAGCAATCTCACGCACAATAGTGCCCGAGATGAACTGGTATTGGTCGGAAGGTGTCATGAACAGTGTTTCTACTTCGGGCAACAGGTGGCGGTTCATACCAGCCATCTGGAACTCGTATTCGAAGTCGGACACAGCACGCAGACCACGTACGATGACTCGGCCATCTTGTTCACGTACAAAGTCTTTGAGCAAGCCGGCAAAGCTTTTGACTTCTACGTTGGGGTAATGGCCTAGTACTTCTCGGGCAATCTCCACGCGCTCCTCTACGCTGAAGAATGGCCGTTTAGCTTGGCTATGAGCAATACCCACCACCACGTGATCAAACAAGTTCGCCGCACGGCGTACTAGGTCTTCGTGGCCACGGGTAAAAGGGTCAAAGGTACCTGGGTAAACAGCTGTAATCATAAGATATTATTAATTATCGATGAAAGTGGTAGCAAATGTTGCGCAGAACAATACTGTCACGATGTATATGTAGTTATGGCGTTAGGCATTATTATCTGTTTTTTGCGCTGCAGCAAACATGAACAACGAATAATACACATTTCCTGCTCGCTGTTCCCGTAATGGCGTAAGAAAAGCAGGGGTAGTAATCGTATTTTCGGACTCTACGTATACCAAAGCATCCGGCGCTAAAATACGAGGCAGTAAAGGCCAAACCTTCTCCAGCCATTGCTGGTTGAATGGGGGGTCCAGAAAAACCAGATCATAAGGCATTTCAGTACGCTCCAACACATGCAGCGCGTCGCCGGCATGGATGCGTACAGACATGGCATCAAGCTTGTTGCGTATTGCCCTCAGCGATGCAAGGACATTTGGGTTGTTTTCCACCATTTGTACATGCGCGACGCCGTGCGAAGCTGCCTCAAAACCCAAGGCGCCAGAGCCGGCAAACAAGTCCAGCACGCGTTTTTGTTGAAAATCATCCTGCCAGAAATGGCGTAACCAATTAAAGAGAGTTTCACGTACACGATCAGGAGTAGGACGTAGCCCTGTCGCTTCCGGTACAGTGATGGGTGTGCGGCGGTATTCCCCGCCTACAATACGGATTGTGTGTTTTTTCATGGGCGCGTAGTATCGCCAGTGGCGTGATCCAGAATTTTGCTTAAGTGTAGATTGTATGTTCAGTTTTTTTAAAAGAAAGAAAGCCGCAAAAGAAGAGGTTGTTGTCAGTACGACGCACGAACCGCTTCAGCCCACTGTGGCAGAAAACCCTGTGCCAGAGGAGCCCAAGGCTGATGCCGTTGTGCGCGCACCCGCACAGGTAGAAGTATTAGCACCTGATGACGGCATTTTTAAAGAGCATGCGCGGGAAGTGGCTGCTGTGTCAACGGCAGATGAGCCAGTGGTGGAAGCACAACCGGTAGCCCAGACCATTGTTGAGCCAGAGCCAGAGCCAGAGCCAGAAGTTGTAGTGGTTGCGGAAGTAGAGCCAAGCGCTAGCATGATTGCCGAACCCGAACCCGAACCCGAACCCGAACCCGAACCCGAACCCGAACCTCAGCCTGCGTCGCAAGCCGAGCCAGTGAAAGGGTCTTGGTTGTCGCGTTTGCGACAAGGTTTGTCCCGTACAGGCCAAGCCATTGGCGGTATTTTCGTTGGCGTTAAGGTTGACGAAAATCTGTTCGAAGAGTTAGAAACCGCCTTGATCATGGCAGACGCTGGTATGGAGGCAACCGAGAAGTTGCTGACCGAACTACGCGCTAAGGTGAAAAAAGACCGTATTGCTCAAGCCGAAGACGTGAAAGTGGCTTTGCGCGAAATTCTGACCAATCACTTGAAAGTATTGGAAAAGCAGTTTGATCTTAATGCGGCCAAACCTTTGGTAGTGATGATCGCTGGCGTGAATGGTGCGGGTAAAACGACGTCCATCGGCAAGTTGGCCAACGACTTTCAGGCAAAAGGTGCATCCGTTCTGTTGGCAGCAGGCGATACATTTAGGGCGGCCGCTCGTGAGCAATTGATCGAATGGGGCGCACGTAACAATGTGGCGGTGATTGCTCAAGACGGTGGTGACCCTGCCGCAGTGGCTTTTGATGCCGTTAATGCCGGTAAAGCACGCGAGACAGGCGTTGTAATGGTAGATACGGCAGGTCGTTTGCCTACTCAGCTGCACTTGATGGAAGAGTTGAAAAAAATCCGTCGTGTCGTGGCTAAAGCCGATGGTAGTGCGCCGCACGAAGTGTTGCTGGTAGTGGATGGCAACACGGGCCAAAATGCGCTGTCGCAGATCAAAGCCTTTGATGCTGCCATTAACCTCACCGGTTTGGTCGTGACGAAGCTAGACGGTACAGCCAAAGGCGGTATTTTGGCTGCTGTGGCCGCTGGTGGCCAAGGCGTACGTCCTGTGCCTGTGTATTGGATTGGTGTGGGAGAAGGCATTCACGATTTGCAGCCATTTGTGGCCAGTGAATTTGCGTCGGCGCTACTGGGCGATAAAGCCTAAGCCTCCCTTGCAAAGAAAAATGCCACCTGCATCCTACAGGTGGCATTTTTTATGTCATCACACTTTCACGTGAGCCACCACACTCGTTATCGCTATCAGCGAACCCCAGAAGGCAGGTAGCCAAAACGAGCACGGAATCGTTCAGAGAAGCGTGCGGGGGACTGGTAGCCGCACGCTTGGGCAACGTGCGGAATGCTCCATGATGTGGTTTGTAGCAGCATCAGGGCATGGTGCATACGAGTATCTATCAGCAGGTTTTCGAAACGCACGCTTTCACTGGCAAGGCGTCGCCGTAGCGTGGCTTCGCTCATCGCCAAGGCTCGTCCAGCCTCGTGTGCGGTCCAGCCCCGATCTGGTGCTTCGCTAATCAACGTGCGTAAGCGCCCAGCCGTTCCGCTTTGTTTGGGCCCACGGAAGACATGCCCTCGTTCAGCAAGCGCAAAGAGTAAATCCATGAGCCTGCACTGTAGTCGTTCGTCGCTTACCCGTTTGATGTCTACGCTGTCTAGTACCAACTGAAACGTAGCGGCTAGGTCGTCGTCCAGCGCGGTTAACGTATAAGGAGCCTGTTTGGCTTCATCAGAAAGATGAGCGTGGCTCGTGCGCTGAAATGTTTCTAGTAAGGTTGCCGAAAGAGTCAGAAAAATAGAGCGGAAACACTTCTCGTGATCATCTGGCGTTTTTACTAGATCGACGCATGTGCCCGGTTCGACGAGCAGCAACGATGCCTGTGCGTCAATCGCAAGTGGATGTGTGTCATCATCCAAATCTAACCGACCTGCTGCGATCAGCAGTACGGTAGCGTCATGGAATAAAAAAACCGGAGTATGTTGAACTCGTGTCAGAACTGGCTGTGCCAGTGCGCACAAACCGCGCCGTAGCACGGGGGTACCCGATGGCAGCTCCCAGTGCTTGTGAGCCTCAACGTGTGCGGTCAGTGAGGCAGTTTGCCGTGGCTCTACGAGGCGCAGTGTGTGCTGATTCACAGGTCAGTTAAGCGGTACGGATGGGTTGAGACTGTATAAACCGGTGAGGCTGGCTTGTCCCAGTACAGGGGCAGCTTTCAATGCGGCGAGCACGTTGGCGCCTGTGAGTGGCCCATTTACCGTCAGGGTAGGGGTAGCCAACGCATAGAGCGTGAAGATGTAGTGGTGAACGAGAGTGTCATTCCAGGGTGGACATGGGCCATCGTAGCCATGGTAGTCACCCTTCATTTGATCGTCACCGGCGAACCACGCTGTGTAGTCGTTGATGCCGTGGCGCATGCCGCCCATCGTAGTGGGACCGGGTTTGCCGCGAGGGGTGATGCCGTCCGAGTGCGAACCAGCGGCGATTTCTGTTGTGCTGGCGGGAATGTCTAGTAACAGCCAGTGAAAGAAGTCAATTCTTGGCAGGTCGGCAGTAACCTCACGACCTTCCTGATTCACGTCATCACCGCGACTAGGCACGTCAGGGTCGTGGCAGACGAGAACAAAGGATTGTGTGCCAGCGGGAACATCACTCCAAGCAAGGTGTGGATTGCGGTTTGATGACAAAGCAACGTGCTGGGCAGCATCTGGCACGGCGAAAGCAAATTCGCCAGGAATGGCCTGACCGTCCTTGAAACTGTGACTGATGAGTTGCATGTGAGGTGTGGTCCTGTGGATAGTTAAAAGGCATGCTGTGCTACGTGGTGCACAACTGATGGCCATTCTACGGGCGCAGGTATTCCTCTAAAGCACCATATCCAATCAATTATTTCACATTGCCAATCAAATTGATCTCTTTTGATGGGTTTGAGCTGTTCTTATTCTGGATAGGCGGCGTGTACCAACTGCTTCAGCACTTTTTTAGCTTGCTTCACGTAATGTTGTCGTGTGGCAGTTAGCCAACCTAGCGCCCAATAGCGTTGTTCAGGGTCATCCAAATGCTGTTGGCACCATTCGTGGGTGACATCGCAATCGGTGATTTTCCCCAAAAAATGCTGGGTATTACGCAGTGCATCGTATAGGGGTCTATGCGATGAAGTGCCTAGAAACTCTAAGCAATAACGCAGAGTTTTAATGCGGTTACGCAGTCTGTGCTGCTGACGCTGACTTAGCTCGGCAAAGTTTTGGCTACGCAGTTGAATGGACTGTAGCTGAGCTCGCAATACCGCATGTAAGGCCAAATAGGGTTTGGGTTGTGTATTGTGGTTTTCTTCTTCAACTAGGCTTTGACCACTCAGCAGTTGGGCTAGGTTGTTTAATAGGCTGCGTTGAAAAAGGCTGCTAGCGGCTAATTGTTGTATCTCTGCGCTGGTGCTTGCAGTGGTAGGTAGCACCAGAGCAGGGCCAGGTAAGCCGGCTAACATCAGGCGAGGTAGGGTTTCTAAGCTCAGTAAGTCAGAGTCTCTGGCCTCGCCAAACATGGCAAAAAATGGGCGCATTTCACGGGTGGCAGCTTGTTCTGCTGTGCTCATCCATGGGCTGAATAAGCGTCGGCAGGAACGCAGTCTGCGCATCCCCACACGCATCAAGGCTAAATAAGTGGCTTGCTGTTCCTCATCTGCGTCATGACCATCAATGCCTGCTAATAGGGATGCATTACGGATGATTTGTCCCAAGTACAGCAGAGCGCTGTCTACATAACCTTGTTGCAGGTTATGAATGGTGGGAAAAGCGTGTGTATGTAGTCTATAAGCTTGATACAGTGCATCATGTACGGCTTCGCTGCTGGTCGCGCCGCAGTTTACAACCTGTGCCAAGATATCGCCGCGTTCTGATTTGCTGCGTAAGTCGATGATGAGACCGAATTGCTCCATCCATTGAGCACCTAGTTGGAAAATGCTGGCGACATCACCCTCAATCAGCTCAAACTCAATTTCATTAACAGGCAGTTCTACGTGGCCGGATTGGATAACACCATTGTCCAAGGCAATTTCTACGATAGAGCCTGCACAATCCATGCGTACGTGGTGACGCTCTATGCGTGTCTCATAGCGTGGGGCCAACTGCGCAGCATGCTGTTGTACTACGGCTGCGGCAGGCAGGTTGTCGTAGAGTGTGAGATCCAGTGTGGGCGTGGGGCGCACATGGTTGTATTCCAGCTTTGACAGCTCATCAGGGCCGGCTGCTTTGAGGGTCTGAATCCATTGCTCGCCTTCTAGTCGTAAACGCAGGGCGACACGCGTTTTAGCCAGCGTGCGCGAGGGCGTGTCAAAGTAAATAGCATGCAGAGGTTGGATGGAAGGGTTTAATGCTGCAATCTGATCCAGCAGCCCCTTCCGGCTCTGTTCAGGTACATACAGTTTCAGCTCGCGTTCTAGCACAGGGATGACAAAAGTGTTGGGTTGATGAGTGATATTGGCACACGCCATCAGCGTATTGTACGAATTTGCCGTGCAAGCGCTAAAATGGAGCTATCTACTATAAAGCAGGAACGTCATGAGTCATACAGTACAGACAGAGCTTTCCGAAGCGGATATGCAACAGGCAATTTCATCCGTGACCGAGATCGTGGCTGAGCTACGGGCTGGTCGGATGGTGATCCTGGTCGATGAAGAAGACCGAGAGAATGAAGGCGACTTGGTAATGGCGGCAGAGTTTGTCACGCCAGAAGCCATTAACTTCATGGTTACCCATGCACGCGGACTGGTGTGCCTGACCCTGACCGAAGAACGCTGTGTACAGCTGGACTTGCCCTTGATGGCGTCCCGCAATGGCACACGCTTTGGTACAAATTTTACGGTATCCATTGAGGCCGCTGAAGGCGTGGCTACCGGTATTTCAGCCGCAGACCGCGCTCGCACCATTAAGGCTGCCGTAGCACACGATGCTAAACCTGCTGATTTGGTGCAGCCTGGTCACATTTTCCCCGTAAAAGCGGTGAATGGTGGTGTGTTGGTACGTGCAGGTCATACTGAAGCGGGTTGCGACCTAACACGCATGGCAGGGCTGACTCCTGCTGCCGCTATCTGTGAAATTTTGAAGCCCGATGGCAGCATGGCGCGTTTGCCTGACCTCATCGTGTTTGCACGTGAGCATGGTCTGAAAATCGGTACGATTGCCGATTTGATCCAATACCGTAGCGAACACGAATCCATGGTTGAGCGTTTGTTTGATAACGAACTGGCTACACCTTGGGGCAAGTTTCAAGCGATTGGTTACCGTGATTTGGCATCAGGTGCTTTGCACTTGGCGTTACAACATGGCACGATTTCGCCAGAGACCGAAACGTTGGTGCGTGTACACGAGCCAACAACGGTGCTTGATTTACTGTGCTCAGAAGGTAAAGAGCACAGCTGGACAGTTGCGGGTGCATTGGATGTCATTAAACAGTCCGAGGCCGGTGTTGTGGTATTAATGAATTGCCAAGGCGAGGCTGATACCTTGTTTGAACAGTTCTCCGCACGCCAAGCCGAGGGATCCTCTGCTGCTGGTGAACAACGTCAACACCGCTATGATTTACGCACTTACGGTATTGGTGCACAAATCTTGCGTGATTTGAATGTGGGCAAAGCGCGATTACTGGCCCGTCCACGTAAAATGCCAAGTATGGCAGGCTTTGCCCTGACCATTACAGGTTACTATAGCGAACCAACTCATTCTGCTTGATCGGAGCCGCCACTATGAATCCTTATATCGTAAATCCAGACTTTAACGGCGAAGGCCTGCACGTAGGTATTGTTCGTGCACGTTTCAACGAAGAAATCGGTACAGCGCAGCTGGAAGCTTGCGTGGCAGAACTGGTAGCGTTGGGTGTAGATGCACGTGATATTACTGTGCTGTCTATTCCTGGTGCGTTGGAAGCGGGTTTGATTTTGGCTCAAATGGCTGAAACAGGCGAGTTCGATGCATTGGTTGCATTGGGTGCCGTAATCCGTGGTGAAACCTACCACTTCGAGATTGTCAGTAACGAAAGCGCTGCGGCCATCAGCCGTGTGTCGCTGGAAATGGGCATGCCTATTGCCAACGGTATTCTGACTACCGAAAATGATGAACAAGCGCAGGTGCGCGCCGCTGAGAAAGGCCGTGATTGTGCCCGTACAGCGGTAGAAATGGCCAACTTGATGGCATTGCTAGAACCCGACTTCGATGAAGAAGACGAGTTCGAAGAGGAAGAAGATTTTGACAACGACGACGAATAAAACGCCGGGTAGTAACGGTCGCCAGAACCCCACTCGCAGTGCCCGTAGACGGGCACGCGAGTTTGCGTTGCAGGGGGTTTATGCCTGGTTGATCCGTGGTGTTGATGGTACGCGCGAGGCGGGTGCTATTGATGCACACATACGCGGTGAAGAATACTTTAACGACGCCGATGCACAGTGGTATCACACGCTGTTTTATGGGGTAATCCAAGAGGCACCAGAATTGCGTGAGCAGTTCATGCCACACGTGGATCGTCCCTTAGAAGAGCTGTCTCCTATTGAGCACGGCATCTTGTTGCTGGGCAGCTATGAGTTGGCCCATCACGTAGAAGTGCCTTACCGTGTTGCCATCAACGAGGCTGTTGAGTTGGCAAAAGAATTTGGTGGCACTGACGGCTTCAAGTTCGTGAATGGTGTTCTAGACCGAGTGGCAGCGGCAGTACGTCCTGCTGAAGTGAAGAAATACCAGAATCGCAGCTGAGTTGCCTAAAGAATTTGATCTAATCGCACAGTATTTCACCCGTCCTGCCCCTGAAAAGATGGTAGGAGTTGGTGACGACTGTGCGATTTTTTCATTACGCTCAGGCCATGACTTGGCCACCAGCACCGACCTGTTGCTGGAAGGGCGACACTTTTTTTCTGATGTAGATCCCTATTTGCTGGGCCGCAAAGCGTTGGCAGTGAATCTGTCCGACCTTGCGGCGGCTGGTGCTTCGGCGCGTGCGTGCCTGCTCAGTTTGGCATTGCCCTCGGTAGACGAAGCATGGCTGGCTGGCTTTAGCCGTGGCTTTCTGGAAATGGCGGATGCTCATCATTGCCCCTTAATTGGTGGCGATACGACCCGCTCACTGGATCACATTACGATTGGCGTGACGGTAATGGGTGAAGTGCCTAGAGGCAAAGCGTTATTGCGTAGCGATGCGCAAGAAGGCGATGACATTTGGGTCACCGGGTATCTGGGGGCTGCAGACTTAGCATTACGCTATTTAAGCGGCAGCCTAGCGCTAGATTCTGAGCGATTGCAGGCTTCTAGAGCGGCCTTGGAAAACCCAGCACCGCCAGTGTCGTTTGCGACCCATCTACCCGGTATGGCACACGCTGCTATCGATATCTCTGATGGTCTAGCACAAGATTTAGGCCATATTCTAAAAGCCAGCCAATGCGGTGCTGAACTGCTGCTGGCAGATCTTCCTATGCATGATGCTTTACGTGGCTTACCTGCTAATTTGCAGAACGAAGCCATGTTGGCAGGCGGGGATGTGTTCCAGTTGTGTTTTACTGCTGCTTCAACACAGCGCGACGCGCTACAAGCGTTGGCTGAGCAGCATGATATTGTGGTGCATCGTATTGGCCGCATCGTTAACGGTTCGGGTCTACGCGTAGTGGATCAGAACGGACAACCTCTTTTCTTAGCTCATCAAGGTTTTGATCATTTCGCCTGATGACGCCTGTGCGACAGGAAACAAGCATGGTTAAAGATTACTCTCAACAGTCTCGCCCTTCCTTGCGTTGGGTATTTGAGCGCCCTGAGCGCATTGTGGCTTTTGGCTTTGGAAGCGGGGTGATTTATCCCGGCCCAGGCACTTGGGGAACCGTACTGGGTTGGGCGCTGTGGTTGGTGCTTGGGCAATTTATGCCGCTGTGGTTGGCCCTAACCGTAGGGGGCGTGGGCTTCTTGGTAGGGTGTTGGGTTAGCCAAAAAGTAGGCGATGAGTTGGGCGAGCCAGATCACAGTGGTATGAACTGGGATGAAGCCGTTGCCATGTGGTTGGTGCTGTGCTTTACACCGGCCTCGTTATGGGCGCAGCTCTGCGCATTTATTCTGTTTCGCTTTTTTGATATTGTTAAGCCGGAACCTATTCGCTTCTTAGACCGTCGTTTTAAAGGCGGTTTTGGGGTGATGCTGGACGATTTACTTGCTGCGCTTTACGTGGCGATCATCATGGCGCTATTGGTACGTTTCGAGGTGTTCTAAATGCTGAATACATCCATTATTGAGTTGGCTGCTGCATTAGGTGACAAACTGACGCGAGAAAAGCTTTTTCTGGCGACAGCAGAGTCTTGCACAGGTGGTTTGGTAGCAGGTGCTTGCACGGCTATTGCAGGTTCCAGTAATTGGTTCGAGCGTGGGTACATCACCTACAGCAATGAAGCCAAGCAAGAAGAGTTGGGTGTGAATACCGATACGCTAGAGCGTTTTGGTGCAGTAAGCGAAGAAACAGCCATGGAAATGGCGGCAGGGGTATTGGCGGTAGTGCCTAAGGCTGATTTGGCGGTGTCGACGACAGGCATTGCTGGGCCAGGCGGTGCTACAGCCGGTAAACCTGTAGGCATGGTGTGCTTTGCCGTGGCTAGACGCACCGAAGAGGGCGTTACGGCGCGTGCTTATACACAGCTTTTTGAGGGTGATAGAGCGCACGTACGCGAACAGGCTGTGCAATTTATTTTGCACAGTGCATTCACGTCATTGTAGAACTTAACGACCGCGCGCTTGATTGATAGCGTCGCGAGTGTGGCGAGCCGCTTGTGCAGCGGCTTCGCGCCAGTCTTCACCTTGGCTCGCATACAGAATAGCGCGTGATGAGTTGATCATCATGCCATTGCCTGTACTGCTCGCACCGGCTGCAACTGTGGCAGGGATATCACCGCCTTGAGCACCAATGCCTGGAATCAATAAAGGCATATCGCCTACGTGTTGACGGACAGCGGCGATTTCCTCAGGGAAGGTAGCGCCTACCACCAAACCACATTGGCCATTTTTGTTCCATTTGTTTGCGACGAGTTCGGCCACATGCAGGTACAAGGGCTGACCATTTTCCAATTTCAGGAATTGCAGGTCAGAGCCGCCAGCGTTAGAGGTGCGGCACAGAACAATCACGCCTTTGTCATCCCATGCCAAATACGGTTCTACCGAGTCAAAGCCCATGTATGGGTTCACGGTAACAGCGTCGGCTTGGTAACGGCCAAAAGCTTCTAAGGCGTAGTGATTGGCGGTAGAGCCAATGTCACCACGTTTGGCATCTAATACGATGGGCAGCCAAGGGTAGTGTTCACGTACGTATTGGCATAAAGCTTCCAACTGTTCTTCAGCAGCACCGGACGCAAAGTAAGCGATTTGGGGTTTGATTCCGCAGGCGTATTCGGCTGTAGCATCTACGATTTGGCGGCAAAACTCGAAAATAGCATTAGGGCGATCACGCAACTCGGCAGGAAAGCGGTTGGGATCGGGGTCCAAGCCCACCATCAAAAGTGAGTTGGTTTGATTCCAGGCGTGTTCTAGTTTGGAGTTGAAGGTGTTCATGTGCGTGCGTGATGGGGGCTAAAGAAAGGCATCAACACTAGGTTGATGCCTGTTGGGACGGACTACATTATATGACAAAGCCCTGTGCATGGCATGGCCGTGCATCAGGGCGGTCATTACAGGCTGTGCTTTGTGGTAGGTTAGGTCACACTACTATCATCACGCCTAGTACCAGACAAAGCAGAAAAATGTAGATTTTGGCGTGTATGCGATCAGGGATACGGCCAATCCAACGTGCGGCTACTCGTATGCCTACCCACGACCCAACAACCAGAATTAAGCAGGCTGCTAAATCCACATAACCAATGTGCCAAGCACCTAGCGATACGGCATCGCGGGATGCCAGCAGCATGTAAGTTAAGGTGCCAGATATAGCCATAGGCAGTGACAGAGGGTTAGCCATGGCTGTGGCGCTGGTCATGCTGGCCCCACGCCTACGCATTAATGGCACGGTCATCACACTACCGCCTACGCCCAACAATGCCGCAAAACCACCAATCGTAATACCTAATGATGCCAATTGCAGCGGTGGCATAGGGCGTATGTTGTTTTGGCTTTCGTGTAAGAAACCGGGTCTAAACAAGCTATCTAGAATGGTGAGTATCAGGTAAATAATGAATGCCCAGCGTAGCCAGGTGGCATTCAAATTCAATGCGGCTGTTGCGCCAATCACAGCACCAATCGCAATGTAAATCAGGAAAGGGCGTATTAAGTCCCAACGTAATGTGCCAGCGATAAGGTGGCGTCGCGTGGCTAAGGCCGTGCCAAAGATCATCACGCAGGTAGAAGTGGCCACGGCAATATGCATGGCCGCTTGGCCTATTTCGCTTTGCGTACCATGTAGCGCTAGCAACAGGGTATAGAGCAGTGGAACCACAATAAAACCACCGCCAAAACCGAATAACACCGTGGTGACACCAGTCAGCACACCAAAGCCTAAGAGTAGCCAGTACATGATCAATCTCTTGAATGAAAACTGTACTATAGGTGCGTGAGGTCTGGCCTGCTTTAGCTTATTGGTCAATAATGAGTGAGTTTAGGCCAATCAGAGAAAGTTATGCACAATGTACGACTGAGTGAAGTGGATGCGGTTGACCGTCCTGTGCTGGCCATAGGTACGGATTACACGCCTGGTACGCTACTGGATACGCACAGTCATAGACGCGCACAAATGCTGTATGGCATGAGTGGGTTGATGGAAGTGGATACTGCTGCTGGCGCATGGGTGATCCCACCGTATAGTGGTGTGTGGATTCCTGCAGGGCAGCCACATCGCGTGCGTATGCAAGGGGTAAGCACGCGCAGTTTATACATAGAGCCGCAGGCTGCTCCTAGGGCTACAGAGCAATGCGAAGCGTTAATTATTTCGCCCTTATTGCATCATTTGCTCTTGGCCTCGCTAGAGGTCCCCGCGTTGTATGACGAAGCGGGGCGCGATGGCGCATTGATGCAGTTATTGCTATATGAAGTGGGGCGTGCTCCTACCATGCCTCTGTTTGCACCATTGCCGCATGATGCGTCGTTAGCAGAACATTGCAAAGCTTTTTTATTGCAACCTAGTATTCAATCCACGCCGGACGAATGGGCGCAATCGTTGCATAAAAGCTTACGTACGTTTACGCGGTTTTTTAGGCAGCAGACGGGCATGTCGTTTGGTGAGTGGCGTCAGCAAGCCTGCTTGATGGCTGCCTTAACAAGATTGTCCACAGGGCAGTCGGTGACACAAGTGGCGTTGGACTTGGGGTATGAAAGCCCTGCTGCATTTTCAGCGATGTTTAGAAAACAGCTAGGGCGGTCACCGTCAGCATTTAGGCAGTCAGACTGGTTAGCTTAAGCAAATGCTGACGGTGACGACAGAGGACGCAGGCGGTTATTTCTCTTCGTCGCGTAATGTGAGTACTTTGACGCCAGTACGTGTGACAGCGACGGTGTGCTCAAATTGTGCAGATAGTTTCCCGTCATCAGTTACTACTGTCCAGCCGTCGTGCTCGGTGTGCACGTAATAGCTGCCTTGATTCAGCATGGGTTCAATGGTGAATACCATGCCTTCTTTTAACGTTTGCCCCGTTTTGGGTTTGCCCCAATGCAGCACATCAGGCGGTTCGTGCATTTCTCTACCAATACCGTGGCCGCAGTAGTCTCTAACAACCGAGTAACCGTGCAGGCGTGCGTGGCGTTCAATCGCATGACCTACATCGCCAAGTCGTGCCCCAGGGCGCACAGCGCGAATGCCTTTCCACATGGCTTCATAGGTGATCTGCACGAGTTTCTTGGCCGCAGGGGATACCTCACCCACCATATAGGTTTTGCTAGAGTCAGCAATAAACCCATTTTTCTCTAACGTAATATCGAAGTTCACAATATCGCCGTTTTGGAGAATGTCGGTGTGTGAGGGCATGCCATGACACACCACGTTGTTAGGTGAGGCATTGAGTGCAAAAGCGTAGCCATATTGGCCTTTGCTGGCAGGGCGAGCGTGTAGGTTATGCACAATGAAGTGATCAACAATGTCGTTGATTTGCATGGTAGACATGCCTATCAAGTTGTAGGTGTCGATGTGTGCAAAAACCGAGGCCAGCAGTTTTCCTGATTCGGCCATTAACGAGATTTCTTCGGGGCTTTTAATCATAAGGATGTGCTACTTGCCGATTGAGGGTCTACGCCTGCGGCTTGCAGTTCACGAGCAACCAACTCATTAAATGGCACGGTGGGATTCATTTCGCACAACATACCCATTTTGATCCAGAAAGCGGCTTGTGCATTGATGGACCTGCAGGTGACGGCGCTAGCTTTGCGTAGTTGGTCGTGCAGTTCATCGTCGATATTTACTATACCCATATACCACCTATATACGAAACGTATATGAATCATAGCATGATCATCACGGCTGTTTGTGAGAAAAATAGACTGGGTTTTCTATATTGTGTTGTGCGGTGAGCAGAGGAATGGTGCAGGTGGCTGGGTGAGGTGAGTGAATGCGAACAGCCATCTGGTGAGAGGTGGGCGTGACGGGTAATCACGACGGTGAGCACAACGAAAAAACCCTGCAGCAATGCTGCAGGGTTTTTAGAAGGGTTTCGTACCTTGCTAAGCAAGGCACGAAGGAGGATGGGTGCTTAGAAGCCGCCCATGCCGCCCATACCACCCATACCGCCCATGCCGCCCATGTCAGGCATACCGCCATCGGCTTTGTCGTCAGCGATTTCAGCAACAGCAACTTCTGTTGTCAGCAACAAGCTGGCAACGGATGCAGCGTTTTGCAGAGCTGTACGTGTTACTTTGGTTGGATCCAGAACACCAGCCGCTACCAAGTCTGTGTACTCGCCTGTGGAAGCGTTGTAACCGTAGTTACCTTCGCCAGCAGCAACAGCGTTTACTACTACGCTTGGCTCGTCGCCAGCGTTAGCAACGATAGTGCGCAGAGGTGCTTCGATAGCGCGCAGTACCAGTTTGATACCAGCGTCTTGATCCAGGTTGTCGCCTGTCAGTGCAGCAACAGCAGCGCGTGCACGAATCAGAGCAACACCACCGCCAGGAACAATACCTTCTTCTACAGCAGCGCGAGTGGCGTGCAGAGCATCTTCCACGCGAGCTTTTTTCTCTTTCATTTCAACTTCAGTTGCAGCACCAACGCGGATCACAGCAACACCGCCAGCCAGTTTGGCTACGCGTTCTTGCAGTTTTTCACGATCGTAGTCGGAAGTTGCTTCTTCGATCTGAACACGGATTTGTTTTACACGTGCTTCGATGGATGGGCTGTCGCCTGCGCCATCAATGATCGTTGTGTTTTCTTTACCTACTTCGATGCGTTTGGCTTGACCCAGGTGCTCAAGAGTAGTTGTTTCCAGAGACATACCGGTTTCTTCGGAAATCACGGTACCGCCAGTCAGGATAGCGATGTCTTCCAGCATAGCTTTACGACGGTCGCCGAAGCCTGGAGCTTTAACAGCAACAGTTTTCAGGATACCGCGGATGTTGTTCACAACCAGAGTAGCCAGTGCTTCGCCTTCTACGTCTTCAGCAATGATCAGCAGAGGACGGCTGGATTTTGCAACTTGCTCCAGAACTGGCAGCAGGTCACGGATGTTGCTGATTTTCTTGTCGAAGATCAGGATGAAAGGCTCATCCATTGCAGCAACTTGTTTGTCTGCGTTGGTGATGAAGTAAGGAGACAGGTAGCCACGGTCGAACTGCATACCTTCTACTACGTCCAGTTCGTTTTCCAGGGATTTACCGTCTTCAACAGTAATCACACCTTCTTTACCCACTTTGTCCATGGCGTTAGCAATGATTTCGCCGATGGATGTATCGCTGTTTGCAGAGATAGAACCAACTTGAGCGATTTCTTTGCTTGTAGCGCAAGGACGGGACAGTTTGCGCAGTTCTTCAACTGTTACAGCAACAGCTTTATCGATACCGCGTTTCAGGTCCATTGGGTTGATGCCAGCGGCAACGTATTTCAGACCTTCTTCAACGATGGCTTGAGCCAATACAGTAGCGGTAGTAGTACCGTCACCAGCGTTGTCGGAAGTTTTGGAAGCAACTTCTTTCACCAGTTGAGCGCCGATGTTTTCGAATTTGTCTTTCAGTTCGATTTCTTTAGCAACGGAGACACCGTCTTTAGTAACGGTAGGAGCGCCGAAAGAGCGGTCCAGAACAACGTTACGGCCTTTAGGGCCCATCGTTGTTTTTACAGCGTTAGCCAATGTGTTTACGCCGCGTACGATACGTGAGCGGGCGTCATCACCAAAAAATACTTGTTTAGCAGCCATTGTATATTCTTCCTAGAATTTGGTACGTGAGACGTAGGGTTACTCGATGATCGCGAGAACTTCTTCTTCGCGGATAACCAGCAGCTCTTCGCCGTCTACTTTGACAGCCTGGCCAGCGTATTTGCCGAACAAAATTTTATCGCCGACTTTCAGGTCCAGGGGCTGAACCTTGCCGTCATCTGTGCGTTTGCCGGGGCCTACTGCCACTACTTCACCTTGATCAGGTTTTTCAGCAGCGCTCTCAGGGATAACAATACCGGAGGCAGTGGTGCGCTCGTTGTCCAGACGCTTTACGATCACGCGATCGTTCAGAGGACGTAATGCCATGGTTGAACTCCTGTTCAAAAAAAGCAAATAAATTGGATAAAAATGGTTCGGGAGAGGCATTAGCACTCAACCCGAGGGAGTGCTAATAATTATAAGGGCGAAAATTTGTATTTCAAGAGCCTATATACCTAGGGGATGTAAGTGTTTCTCCTAGGCATTAGTAGACTGGGAAATCTCACCTAAGCTGCATCAATCCATGCGAATCAGGGTTTTGCCCTCTACCCCTAACCACCTATTATTTCTACATGGGGGTGGTGAGCGTGCTTTCAAGGTGCTGTTACATTTCTAGTGTGCGTAACAGGTGGTAGTGCTTGCGCTGTCACAAGGCAAACAAAGCCCAAGTATGATGTACTAATGATATGTTTTTATGTGATTGCTGTTCTGTTTAGGGAGAGTGCAAAGCATGTCCGGGTCCAGTCTTTATGACCAATTTATAACGTTGGCGAAAAATCAGGAAAAACGTGTATGCGCCGTGGCGCATCCCTGCGATGAAGTCTCTCTGAGCGCCGCTTTGGAAGCGCGCGAGCAAGGTTTTTTTGATTTAGTGTTGGTGGGGCCGGAATCCCGCATCAAAGCAGTAGCCAGTGCGCATCAGTTAGATATTGCTAACGTGCGCATCGTCAATGCAGCACATAGCCACGAGTCGGCTGAAATGGCGGTACGCGAAGTGATGGCAGGGCGTGCCGATCTACTGATGAAAGGCAGCTTGCATACTGATGAGTTGATGCACGCGGTATTGGCTACGGATGGCAAAGGGTTACGTACTGAGCGCAGACTCAGCCATGTGTTTTTAATGGATGTGCCGCGCTATTCCGATTTGCTGTTCATCACTGATGCGGCAATTAATATTCACCCTGATCTCACCACCAAAGCGGATATCGTTCAAAACGCCATTGATCTGCACTACGGTTTAGGGCTGGGTCAGCCTCGTGTGGCCCTACTATCCGCGGTAGAGCAAGTGACAGCCAAAATCCCTAGCACTTTAGAAGCCGCAGCGCTGTGCAAAATGGCCGATAGAGGGCAAATTACGGGTGGATTGGTAGACGGCCCGTTGGCGTTGGATAATGCGATTAGCGTGGCGGCCGCTGAAATCAAAGGCATACATTCTCCTGTCGCAGGCAGAGCGCAGATTCTGGTCGTACCTGATCTAGAGGCCGGTAATATGTTGGCGAAAAATCTAAGCTTTATGTCGGGTGCGAAAGCGGCCGGTATTGTGTTGGGTGGGCGTGTGCCTATTATCTTGACCAGTAGGGCAGATAGCGGTGAAACCCGTTTAGCATCGTGCGCGGTAGCGTCGGTTTACGCGGCTTATCAACAAGCACAGCGTGCTGCCGCATTGTTGGCTCAGCAGGAGTCATAGTATGAGCATTGATACCTTGTTGGTGGTGAACGCGGGTAGTTCCAGCTTGAAGTTTCACGTGTATGCACTAGATCAAGAGCAAGCAGAAGGGCTTCGTTTTTGGTTTGGTGGTCAGGTATCCGGTATTGGTACGTCACGCGCAGTGCTGAAGGTCAAAGACTCTGATGGCAAAGAGCTGATCAATCAGAAGCTCAGCGAAGAAGACGCCAGTAATTTGCGCCAAGCACAGGATTTGTTGGCGACCTGGTTAGCCACCCAATTAGACAAAGCGCCTGTGGCGGTAGGTCACCGTATCGTGCACGGCGGCGTCAAAATGACAGGCAGCCGAGTCATTGATGAAGACGTATTGTGGTACTTGGATAGCCTGGCACCATTGGCGCCTTTGCATCAGCACAATAACTTGGCACCCGTGTCTGTGATTAAAGAGCGTTGGCCAGAAATGCTGCAAGTGGCGTGCGTGGATACGGCGTTTCATTGCTGCCAAAGCACCATGGTGAACCACTACGCATTGCCTGAAAAATATTACGAGCAAGGTGTACGTCGGTACGGTTTTCATGGCTTGTCGTACCAATATATTAGTGAGTACTTGGCTGAAAATATGCCTAGACTGCATCAAGGGCGGGTGCTGGTTGCGCACTTAGGCTCAGGTGCTTCGGCAACGATGGTGGTAAACGGGCTAAGTCGTGAAAGCACGATGGGCTTTACGGCGTTAGATGGCTTACCTATGGCCACGCGTCCTGGGCGTTTGGATGCCGGTGTGGTGCTGTGGTGGATGCAGCAGCAAGATATGACTGCCGCCCAGATTCAAAACCTGTTGTATAACGAGTCAGGCCTTAAAGGTATGTCAGGTATCAGTGGGGATATGCGTGAACTGCTGGCGAGTGATGCGCCGTCCGCAAAGTTAGCGGTAGATTATTACGCCTATCGAGTGGCAGAAAGTTTGGCTGGCCTGTGTGTCTCAGCCCAAGGTGTGGATGCTTTAGTGTTCACAGCGGGTGTGGGTGAGCACAGCCCAGAGATACGTGCTCGTATCGTGGCGCATTTGGGCTGGTTGGGGCTAGAGTTGGATGCGGAAGCAAATGCTACCAATCAGCCGCTGATTTCCACCCCGCATAGCAAGGTGGAAATCCGTGTGATACCTACGAACGAAGAGCTGGTCATCGCTCGCGAAACCTTGCGCCACTATAAAGAGCAATAGTACTAGCGCAACATGCCGGCCGCTGCCGTTTGGTGAGTGGCCGGATCAATCAAAATAAACGCGCCTGTAGCGGGTTGCGTTTGATAGGCCTCATTCACCAAGGGGTCACGTACTGTCAGACTAATAGCAGCCAGATCATTCATGTGCAAACTTTGCGAGCCAGAAATAGGCTCTAAGGTTTCAATGTCTCGCACATGATGAATGGCGGTTAATTTGGCTTGTGTGAGGCGTGTACCTTGTTTAAGCAAGTAGTGGCGAGCAGGGTTTAATGCGGTGGTGTCCAGCCAGCATAGGTCTGCTTCTAAGGTGCGCGAGAGCGGAAGCGCCTCGGTGGCGAGGCTGAGTAAATCACCACGAGAAATATCCAACTCTTTATCTAGCGTAAGTGTCACGGCGTCGCCAGCTTGCACGCTATTAACGGCTTGGCCTGAGCGTAATAGCGATGTGATGCGGGCCGTGGTTTGGCTGGGCCACACGCGTACGCTGTCACCTATGCTTAAGGTGCCACGTTGCAACTGCCCAGCATAACCACGAAATGCCTGTGCGCTATGTCCGTCATGGCGTATTACCCACTGTACGAATAGGCGGGCCTCCGACTGCGGCGCAGGGGCTTCGGTGGGCAACTGCTCTAATCGTTGCAGTAGCGGCAGGTCTGTAAACCACGGGGTGTGCTCAGAGCGTTGGCTGATGTTGTCGCCTTGCAATGCCGATACTGGAATTGCATGAAAGCTCTTGATGCCTACTTGAGCAGCAAGTTTGGCATACGACGCTTTGATGGTATTGAAGATGTTTTCATCCCAATCCACCAAATCCATTTTGTTGATCGCCACGATAATGTGCGGAATATTCAACAGATGGGCAATAGTAGAGTGGCGACGAGTTTGAGTCAGCAGTTGGCCGTCACGCGCTTTGCTAGCATCAATCAAAATGATGGCGGCTTGTGCGGTGGAAGCACCGGTAATCATGTTGCGTGTGTACTGCTCATGTCCCGGCGCGTCAGCCACAATAAATTTGCGTTTGGGTGTGGCAAAGTATCTATAGGCAATATCTATGGTGATGCCTTGTTCGCGCTCTGCTTCTAAGCCATCCGTTAACAACGCTAAATCCGGTTCGCTAGCCGTGGTACGACGATACTTGGATTTATTGATGGCGGTCAGCTGATCGGCAAAGACGCCTCGGGTGTCTAACAGTAGACGGCCAATTAATGTGGATTTCCCATCGTCTACCGAGCCAGCAGTGATGAAACGTAGTACGTCGGTGGTGTTGGCGTTCACCCAAGATTCATTGACAGTATTCATTAGAAGTATCCTTGTCGTTTGCGATGTTCCATAGAGGCTTCAGAACTTTGGTCGTCCATACGCGTAGCCCCGCGTTCAGTCAGAGTGGCTAAGGCAGTCTCACGAATAATGTCTTCGGGTGAGGCGGCGCTAGACTCCACAGGGCAGGTGCAAGAAATGTCACCGACGGTTCGAAAACGTACTTGTACGCGCTCTATGGTTTCGCCCTCTTGAGGCGGTGTAAGGTCGGTATTGGGGATCAATAAACCATTACGACGCACTACCTCACGTTCATGAGCGTAATAAATGGGGGGCAAGGCAATGTCTTCACGCAAGATGTATTGCCACACATCCAGTTCAGTCCAGTTTGAAATAGGGAAGGCGCGCAGGTTTTCACCGGGGTGTATATGGGTGTTAAACAGATGCCAAAGTTCGGGGCGCTGGTTTTTAGGATCCCATTGACCAAACTCATCTCTAAACGACACAAAGCGTTCTTTGGCACGGGCTTTTTCTTCGTCACGTCTGGCACCGCCTATGCAGGCATCAAAGCCGAATTCGGCGATAGCTTCTAGCAAAGTGACGGCTTGCGCGCCATTGCGTGACGAATTTGCGTGACGCAACACCACTGTGCCGCGAGCAATAGAGTCTTCAACGGAACGCACAATTAAGGTTTCGCCAAGCTCGGCGGCACGTTGATCCCTAAAGGCAATGACTTCGGGATAGTTATGGCCAGTATCTATATGCAGTAAGGGGAAAGGCAGTTTGCCGGGTCTAAAGGCTTTTTCAGCCAGTTTCAGCAATACGGCAGAATCCTTACCGCCAGAAAACAGCAGTGCAGGGCGTTCACATTCGGCAGCGACCTCCCGCAACACGTAAATGGCTTCGGCTTCTAGCCAGTCCAGATGGGTACGAGACGAGGGAAGGGCACTCATGACAGCTCCTGTGTAGTAGAAGATTGAGACAAGGGGGAGGCGTGTAAACCGCACTCCACGCTATGGCGTTGCTCCCACCACCAGCGGCCTGCGCGCAGGTCTTCGCCTGGGCGTATGGCGCGGGTACAGGGATCGCAGCCTATAGAGGGGTAGCCTTGGTCGTGCATGGGGTTATAGGGAATCGCTAAAGCACGAATAATTTCCCATACCTGATCGGTGTTCCAGTCACGCAAAGGGTTAAATTTTTGTAGACCAAATTGCGCGTCATACTCGTGCGCTTGTAGCTCGGTACGCGTTTGTGATTGCTCGCGACGCTGCCCAGTAATCCAGGCTGATTTGCCTTGTAGATAGCGCTGCAAGGGCTGCACTTTACGTAGCTGGCAACAGGCTTGGCGTAAGGCCAAGCTTTCGTAAAAGGCGTAGGCACCGTGCTCAGACACATGGGCGGCCACGGCATTGGCATCGGGCTGTAAAACTGTAATAGCGCTTTGGTAATGTGCTTCTACCCGCTTGGCTAACTCTAAGGTTTGCGTAGGCAAACGGCCGGTATCTAACATGAAGCTAGTAATAGGTAGCTGTTGCTGACGTATGGCGTGTTCTATCACCATATCTTCAGCCGCCAAGGAGTTGGCAAAGACAGCATCTGGATGTTGTTGTGAAATCAGTTGTAGCTGATCCAGTAATTGAGTCCAGAGAGTCTGGGTGACTGTTGATATTTGTTGTACAGCAGAAGAAGTCATGGCGCTATAGTCAGTTTGGAACAGAAGATGGCGTCAGGTTTGGAGAGCCTGGCAATGGGTATGTCAATAGGCCATTGTCAGTGTGTGGGGCAATGAAAGGAACGAACTAAAAGTAGGTTTCTTATGGCGGTTGTCTATATGGAGCAGCAAGCGGGTAGCGTTGGCAGTACTTTGCGTAAGTGGGATAGGCCTGTTACCATGGAGTTAGTGAGATTATTACTACTTCGATATGGTGATAGGTAAAATCAATCAACAGTATTGTATTAATCAATTTCACAAATCAAATAGTGCTTCCTATAATGGAATCACTAACTAATTGCTAATCACTGAATGGAGATACCTAGCATGTCTTTAATCAACACACAGATTCTTCCTTTCAAGTCTCAGGCTTATGTGAACGGTGAGTTCAAAGAGTACACAAACGAAAGCATCGCCGGTAAATGGGCTGTATTCGTTTTCTACCCAGCTGACTTCACTTTCGTGTGCCCAACAGAGTTGGAAGATCTGGCTAACCACTACGATGAGTTCAAGAAAATGGGCGTGGAAGTGTTCTCCGTTTCCACAGACACTCATTTCACACACAAAGCATGGCACGACACTTCCGAAGCTATCGGTAAAGTTCAGTACCCAATGCTAGCTGACCCTACACAGCAATTGGCTCGCAACTTCCAAGTGCTGATCGAAGAAGAAGGCATGGCATTGCGCGGTACATTCGTTGTGAACCCAGATGGCGTGATCAAAGCCATGGAAGTGCACGACAACGGTATCGGCCGTGACGCTAAAGAATTGCTGCGTAAAGTTAAAGCCGCTCAGTACATCGCTAAAAACCCAGGTGAAGTATGCCCAGCTAAATGGGAAGAAGGTGCTAAAACACTGACTCCTTCCCTGGATCTGGTTGGCAAAATCTAAGGATTGATGCCTAGGTTTATTGGGTAGATTGCTACTCGATAAATCGGTTATCCGGCCCTGGTGGGCCGGATAATAGGACACTAGTCCGATTACTATTGTAACTAAATATTTCAGAGGAGCCCTTCATGCTGGATGCCAACTTAGTCACTCAACTTAACGCGTACTTAGAAAAAATCACGCAACCAATTGAGCTGGTTGCGTCACTGGACGACGGGGCCAAATCTCTGGAACTGCGTCAGTTACTGGAACAAATTGCCGGTCTGTCCGACAAAATCACGTACCGTGAAGATGCCGACAGCGCCGAGCGTAAACCATCCTTCAAAATTAACCGTGTAGGCTCTGACATTAGTGTCGCCTTCGCCGGTATCCCTCTGGGTCACGAGTTCGCCTCCTTGGTGTTGGCGCTCTTGCAAGTGGGTGGGCACACTGTTCGTTTGGAAGATGATGTTGCGGAACGAATCCGTAATTTAGAGGGTGACTTCAATTTTGAGGTGTACTACTCATTGAGCTGCCAGAACTGCCCTGATGTAGTGCAGGCGTTGAATGCAATGGCGGTGATTAACCCCCGCATCCGCCCAGTCGCTATTGATGGTGCGATTAATCAGGCAGAAGTCGAAAAACGTCAGATTATGTCCGTACCTACCGTGTTCTTAAACGGTGAGGTATTCCACCATGGTCGTGCTAGCGCTGAAGAGCTGTTGGCCAAAATGGGTGGTAATGATAGCGAAGCGCAAGCTGAAGCGATTAACAAACGTGAAACCTTTGATGTGTTGGTGGTGGGTGGTGGCCCTGCAGGTGCAGCCGCTGCGGTATACGCTGCACGTAAAGGTATTCGTACAGGGGTAGTGGCTGAGCGCTTTGGTGGTCAGGTGATGGATACCATGTCCATCGAGAACTACATTTCTGTGCTGGAAACAGAAGGGCCTAAGTTGGCAGCCGCCATGGAAGAGCATGTGAAAGTCTACGGTGTAGATATCATGAACATGCAACGTGCTGAACAATTGATCCCTGGCAAAGAGATTCAGGTGAAACTGGAAAACGGTGGTGTGCTACAAGCTAAAACCGTAATCTTGTCCACAGGCGCTAGATGGCGTCAGTTGGGAGTGCCTGGTGAAGAAGAGTACCGTAACAAAGGCGTAGCCTACTGCCCGCACTGCGATGGCCCATTGTTTAAAGGCAAAGATGTAGCCGTAGTTGGTGGTGGTAACTCAGGTGTAGAAGCAGCAATTGACTTGGCTGGTTTGGTTAAACATGTCACGTTGCTTGAGTTTGGTGAAAGCCTGCGTGCTGATGAGGTATTGCAACGTAAATTGCGTAGCTTGCCTAACGTTACGATCTTGACCCAAGCACAAACTACAGAAGTGCATGGCGATGGTGCCAAAGTAACGGGCTTGCAGTACACCAACCGTGCTACAGGTGAAAGCCATCAAGTGACATTGGATGGCGTGTTTGTACAGATTGGTTTGGTACCTAACACCGAGTGGTTGAAAGGTGCTGTAGAGCTGTCCAAACACGGTGAGATCGAAGTCGATAGCCGTGGTCAAACATCCGTACCTGGTGTGTTTGCCGCTGGTGATGCTACTACGGTTCCGTACAAACAAATCATTATTGCTGCAGGTCAAGGTGCTACTGCTGCGCTGTCAGCCTTTGATCACCTGATCCGTACATCGGTAGAATAAAACGTAGCGATCGCTATGTAGTACATGCCCGTCTGGTTACGATCAGACGGGCATTTTTTATTCGCTGTCTTGTAGGTTATCGGGGACCCATTGTCCGCCCAGTATTTCTTCACAGCATTGCAGCCATGCGCGGGCCGCTAATGATAAATAGTGCCCATTCCATACCGATGCTACTTCCCAGCGCAATTGCTCGGGAGCTAAGGGTAGGGCTTTAAGGTGAGTGTGCGGAAAACGGGCTAAAAAAGGTTCGGGCAGTATGGCTACACCAAGGCCAGAGTTCGCAAGTGATGCCACCCAGTCCCATTGGCTGCTTTGCGCCACGATATGGGGGCGTAGTCCCTCCTTGGCGAATGCCTGTCGTAATAGCCGTGTAAGACCGAACTCATTGCCCATCCATATTTGGGGGATATTCTCTAGGTCTTGAATCTGCAAGGTCTTACTTTTAGACGAAAAAAAGGCGGTATTGCCTAAGGCCCAGACGTGGTGGGAGACCACAGCCTGACTTTGCAGTGCTAAATCCGAAGCCACCGGCAAAATACTAAAGCCCAGCTCTAAGTCTTGCGAGGCCACTTGTTGCTCTATAGCGGGGCCGGGCAATTCTTTGATGTGCAGTTGTATCTCAGGGTAGCGCTTGGCGAAGGTGGTCAGCACATCGGTAAACAGCAGGTTGATCATGGGCGGAATGCCCAACGCTAATCTGCCTTGTTGCAACGCTTGAGTCTGTCTGACATCTGTTTCTAGCCGCTGTATAGCCGCTAATACCTCTTGGCCACGTTCCCACACAATACGGCCACTATCACTTAATAAGAACTGCTTGGCCTCCCGGATGATAAGCGTATCGCCAAAGTCATCTTCCAGTTGCCGCACCATTTTGCTCACCGTGGATTGGGTGACTCCCATATGCTGCGCTGCAACGGTAAAGCTGCGCTGGCGCACGGTTTCAATGAAATATTGCAGGGCTCTAACGTTCATAAATTTGGCATGGATAAAAGGAATGTTAGCCAATCATTTTATTCATAATATCAATGATATTCTGCCTCCACAATCACTAGAATCAGGAGATTAGAATGTTCAAAGACCGCATACGATTAGCATCGCTAGAGCAAAAGGTTATGACTGCTGGGCAGGCGGCACGCTTATTCAGCGATGGTATGACAGTGGGTATGAGTGGTTTTACCCGTGCGGGCGACTGTAAAGCGATGCCAGTAGCTCTGGCAGAACGTGCTAAACAGGAAACTTTGCGTATTAATTTGCTGACTGGTGCTTCACTGGGTAATGGCAGCGATGGTTTGATGGCCGAAGCAGGGTTGTTGGCCAAGCGCTCGCCTTTCCAAGTGGATTCCACACTGCGTAAGAAAATCAATGCTGGTGAAGTGTTGTTCTGTGACTATCACCTGTCGCAGCCTGCTGAGCAGTTGCGTGCTCAAGGCGGTCGTCCTGTAGATATCGCCGTGATTGAAGCAGTAGCCATTACCGAAGATGGTGGCATTGTGCCCACCACCTCGGTAGGTAATTCCGCTAACTTTGTGGCCCAAGCGAAGCAAGTGATTGTGGAAATCAATTTGAGCATGCCTGTAGCACTGGAAGGCTTGCACGATATCTATATCCCAGAAGACAGACCTAATCGTCAGCCTATCCCTATTACTGAAGTCTCTGAGCGCATCGGTCACACTACTATTAAGGTAGATCCAGAGCGTATCGCCGCTATCGTGATTACCGATGCACCGGATAGCCCGTCTACAGCAACCCCTCCTGATGCTGAAACCAATGCAATTGCGGCACACGTTGTGCAGTTCCTGCAAGGCGAAGTAGAAGCTGGTCGATTGACAGAGGAATTGTTGCCATTGCAGGTAGGTATTGGCTCTATTGCCAATGCGGTGACCTACGGTTTGGCTGAGTCGTCTTTCAAAAACATGACGATGTACTCCGAGGTGCTGCAAGATAGCGCTGTGGCATTGCTGGATTCTGGTCATTTGCGCTTTGCATCAGCATCATCGGTGACATTGACTGCGCCAGTCATGAACAAGTTCATGGATAACCTAGAGCGTTACCGTCATCAGGTCGTGCTGCGCCCACAAGAAATCAGTAACCACCCTGAGCTTGTGCGTAGATTAGGCATTATTGCTATTAATGCTGCATTGGAATTTGATATTTACGGGAACGTGAACTCCACACACGTCAGTGGCACACACATGATGAACGGTATTGGTGGCTCGGGTGACTTTGCCCGTAATGCTCATCTGTCTATCTTTGTGACGAAGTCTCTGGCTAAAGGCAGTGACATTAGCCGCGTAGTGCCTATGGTCTCGCACGTGGATCATTGTGAGCATGATGTGGATGTATTGGTCACGGAGTGTGGTTTGGCTGACCTACGCGGTTTGGCACCACGTGAACGTGCCGTCAAAATTATTGAAAATTGTGTACACCCCGATTTTCGCGAAACAATGGCTTCTTACTTTGAGCGCGCCTGTCAGCGTGGCGGTCACACACCCCACCTCTTAGAAGAGGCATTGTCCTGGCATTTGCGTTACGAGCAAACAGGGTCTATGCGTGAAACAGCAGATGTTGCTGTGTAACGTGTTTTGAAAAAACCATACTTGTGGGTTTTTACCGGCGTAGAGCCGGTTTTTTTTTGCCGCGTATTATGCGTTGCCGCAGGTTAGAGTAATATGGTTTTTTAAAAACTCCAGTTAGGTGACGCAGGTGTTCGAGAGTATAGGGGTAATCAATTTAGGAACCTATCTAGCAGGTGCGCTCCTGATTATTCTTTTGCCTGGTCCCAACTCACTGTACGTCTTGGCCACAGCTGCCACACATGGTGTACGTGATGGGTATAAAGCGGCTGTAGGCATTTTTGTCGGCGATAGTATTTTGCTGTTTCTGACCGCCGCAGGCGCAGCCTCTTTGCTGCAAACTTTACCTGCCTTGTTCTACACCATTCGCCTAGTCGGAGCGGTGTATCTCGCCTATTTAGGCATCCGCATTCTATGGTCTTTACTGCACCCTCAACCCACTGTTGAGGTGCGTACTATCAGTACTGAAAAAGGGCATGGCGAAAGCCGGTTCTTCAAAGCGCTTACGCTCAGTCTGTTAAACCCTAAAGCCATTTTGTTCTTGGTTTCCTTTTTTGTTCAGTTTGTCGATCCCAGCAAAGGGCATCCTTGGCTCGCATTTTTAGTGCTGGGGGTGTTTTTACAAGTATTCAGTATGGTGTATTTGTCCGCACTGATCTTTGGTGGAGCGCGTTTGGCCAGCGCGTTCAGGCGTCGCCGCCGTTTGGCTAGCGGTGCGAGTGCGGCTGTAGGGCTGTTGTTTATTGGCTTTGCAGTGCGTATGGCACTCGCCCGTTAATGTGTTTATTGATAAAGGAAAAATGATGAGTTCTCCTGTTCGAGTAGGGATTGCCGGTTATGGCAATCTGGGGCGTGGTGTAGAACTAGCCCTACGACAGAACCCTGACATGCAACTGGTAGCGGTGTTTACACGTCGTAATCCTGCGGATGTGAAACCGCTGACAGCGGGTGTGTCGGTATACAGCTTGGATGATGCCGAGCAGCACAAAGACAACGTGGATGTCATGATTCTGTGCGGTGGCTCCAAAAACGACCTGCCACAGCAAGGCCCACAATTGGCTGAGTGGTTCAACACTATTGATAGTTTTGATACCCACGCCAAGATTCCTGAGTACTTTGCTGCTGTGGATGCTGTAGCTAGCCGTACCAAAAAAGTATCCATCATTTCCGTAGGTTGGGATCCAGGTCTGTTCTCGTTGAACCGTTTGGCTGGTGAAGTTGTTCTGCCAGAAGGCAACACCTACACATTCTGGGGCAAAGGCTTAAGCCAAGGTCACTCTGATGCGATTCGTCGTGTAGATGGCGTAAAAGCTGGCGTACAGTACACCTTGCCAATCGAAGACGCTGTAAATCGCGTACGTAGCGGTGAAAACCCAGAATTGAGCACACGTGAAAAACACCGTCGTGAGTGTTTTGTTGTGTTGGAAAATGGTGCAGATGAAGCTCGCGTGCGTAACGAAATCGTGACCATGCCTGATTACTTTGCTGATTACGACACGACTGTTAACTTCATCACTGAAGCAGAGTTGAAAGCTAACCATTCAGCGATGCCACACGGTGGTTTTGTTATTCGTAGTGGTGTGTCAGGTGCTGGTACATCGCAAATCGTAGAGTACTCGCTGACCTTGGGTAGCAATCCAGAGTTCACCTCTAGCGTATTGGTCGCCTATGCTCGTGCGGCACATCGTTTGGCTCAAGCTGGTGATGCAGGTGCGAAAACAGTATTTGATGTGGCTCCAGGCTTGTTGTCACCCAAATCTGCTGCGCAATTGCGTAAGGAACTTCTATGATACCTGCCGCCTCGCTCGGAAACGGGCTTGTATTAGGCAGCACCCGAACCTGGCAGATTTTTCTGCCAGGTTTTCTTTATGGGTTATTGCACGTGTTCGCGCTCTAGCAAGCGTAGGCTGTATCGGTACCAGCGCATCGTCATCAGGATCGCGACAACAGTTAGACCGCATACCAATCCAATCCATATACCCACGCCTTCCATATCTAGACCGAAGGCCAGCCAAGCGCCAATAGGCACACCAATTAACCAATAGCCAATTAATGCCAAGAACATGGGGGTACGTGTGTCGTACAAACCCCGTAGCATCCCTGCTGCTACCGCTTGTGCGCCATCGGTTAATTGGAAGAGGGCAGCAAAGAAAATAAAGTGCGTAGCCGTGATAATCACAGCGCGGTTTTCGGGGGCATGAATATTGATGAAGAAGCGAATAAGCTGTTCAGGCATGCCCCACATCAGTATCGCGGCAATTGCCATGCAGCTTACCCCTAAGGCATAGGCCGCCCAACCTGCGCGTACCGCTGCTCTAGGGTCAGCTCTACCGTTAGCTAAGCCCACTCGTATCGTAGCTACCTGCCCAAACCCCAGTGGGAACATATAGGTGATAGTGCAGATTTGCATGGTGATGGCATGTGCTGCCAACGAAGTAGAGCCTATTAACCCCATCATGATCACGGCAGCATAAAACACCATGGTTTCCAGCGTGAAGGTGATGGCAATAGGAAAACCCAGCTTCAGAATTTCCCACTGTAAAGCGGGTTGGAAGGTCCAACGGTGTGCGCGTAACTGTAAAAATGAAAATTCAGGGTGTTTATGTGCAACGACTAACATGCCCACAAACATGAAGACGCTAGACAGCACACTGGAAATCCCTGCGCCAGCGATGCCCAATGCAGGTAGCCCAAAGTTCCCGAAGATTAATAGCCAGCCCAAAACAGCATTGAGCAAAATTGCTAACGTTGCGATGAGTAGTGTCCACAGTGGACGCTCATAGGCAGCCAGCAGTGAACGTAGCACTAGATAGAATAAGTAGGGTAGCAGCGCCCATTGCAGGCTATGCATGTAATGCCCTGCCAATGCGGCGGCTTCGGGCGTTTGGCCCAACATTAACAGTATGCTTTCGCTATTCCACAGCAGTATCCAAAATGGCAAACACACCAGCATGGCGGTATAAAACCCGTGGTGGATGATGGTGCGTATAGCGTGTTTGTTTTGCCTATCTTTCCCTAAGGTTGTGGCCAGCATGGGAATGATGGCAGACAGTAATCCCAAGCTGAAAATCATGCACGCTTGGTACATACCCCCCGCCAAGGTCGCCGAGGCCAGTTGTTCCTTACCTAAGTGGCCGATGTAAATCACATTGGTAGTCAGCAATGCGATTTGCGCCAAGTTAGTTAGAATCAGCGGGGATCCTAATCGTACGGAGGCTTGGAGTTCCTGCAGCCAACTAGTTTGCGTTGCGTTCGTTGTCATACCGGTTACAAGAGAAGATAAAACCCCCCCCCCAGAATTACATTTGGCAGGGGGCTGCCATAGTACACTTGCACTTATGCGTCACTGGAATAGAGCTTACTCGCGTTTAATGTCAATCTCGCTAACAGCATGCTTGCTGATAGCGGTGTTGGTGCGTGGTGTTATTCCGGTGGGATTTATGCCTGCACCCTTGGGTGCAGAGGCCATGTCTGCCCTGACATTCTGTGTCAATGGCCTGTCAAACCAGAATATAGCTTTCTTGCACTTGGCGCAATCGTCCCCCATGGACGATGACAGTCACCCTGTTCACGATTGTGTGTTTGGGGCCGGGCATGGCAAAGAATATCTTCCTTCCCTGATACTGCCTCTGATAGCCAGTGTTTTGTTGTTGGGGTTGGCGTTAATGCCGCCACAACCACGAAGACAGCTGTGCTCACGGCGATTTGGGCCGCCTTTAGGGGCAAGGGCTCCACCTGTTTGCTGATGTGTTACCACCGCACCATGTGCGATGAATGCTTCATGCTCGATTGAAACGAGCACATCTCTCTAGATCAAACAGGAAATCTCATGAAAAAAACAGTAACTATTTTGAGCGCGCTGGGCGCATTGGGTGTGGCAATGAGTGTACAAGCACAAGGCCACGGCGGTCATGCCATGATGGATCATGGTTCTGCTTGGCAACAAGCACATGCCGCTACCTCTGTGGAAGTGCAGCATTGCTGGATCCGTAACATTCCTACACCAGCCCCATCTGCAGGGTATTTTGAAGTGCTGAACAAAGGCACCGAGGCGGTGCAATTGTTGGCAGCTGAATCAGATCGTTATGGTGACATTATGCTGCACCAAACAGTGACTGAAGATGGTCTAGCCAAAATGCGTATGGCTGACAAAATTGAGATTGCAGCAGGTGATCAACTGGATTTCGTACCGGGTGGCTACCATGCAATGCTAGAGAAACCCACCAGCCCAGTGCAGGTGGGTGAGCACGTGACGATGCGTTTCTTATTTAGCAATCAGCAAGTAGCTACTGCACAATGTGAAGTACGTGCAGCCGGTGCCAGAAACGAGCACGCTCACTAAGCAAGTAATATAGTGTGCCAATGAAAACAGGGCCTTTGAAGGCCCTGTTTCTTATTCAGCGATTGCTGTTCTGGCTGTTTGGTTATCCACAGCCTGCAGAAAGCGCAATAAGCTTTGATTGAATGCTTTGGGGTTCGCTAAGTTCATACCATGGGCCGCATGGGCAATGGTGACTTCATATGCATGAGGAAAGAACAGCAAGAGCTGCTGTATGCATTCAGCATAGCGTGTGGGGCTATGTTGCCCGCCCATAAACAATACGGGGCAGCGCAGCGCTTTGGTCAGCATAGGCAAATCTACCAGATAACGTTGTTCAGTAGATTGCGGCAGTAACGTGGGGGCATTGTCGTGCACCATTTCTCTGAACCAACGTACCATTTGACGCCACGTTCCTTCGCCATTGACGGCATCCACAAAGAGAGCAAGCCCTGCGTCGGTTTGGCCTTGTTCTATTAAGCTACAGGCATCGCGCAAATACGAGGCAGCAGGGGCGTCTTCGGCTTGTACTAAGCCTGGGTCGGCTAAGGTGAGGGAGAGCAACCGCTGCGGGGCCAGTTCGGCAAGCAGTAGGGTGACGACAGCACCGCGTGAGTGGCCAACAATATGGAACATGCTCTCTGTGCCTAACAACGTATCCAATTGCTGTAACAGTTGTTCTGCTTGTAGGCGAGCATCAAATTTGGAAAGTTCTAGCGTAGGCCAGTAACCCGTTAAGCTAGGCGCAATAACGCGATGCGTACGTGAGAGATCACTGGATTGCCAGCGCCAATACCGGTAATCACATAACGAGCCGTGTACGAGTACGACTGGTGAGCCTGAGCCCTGATCTAGGTAAAGAGGGGAAGAGGCGGTAGGTTCCAGCATGATGAACTACTACAGATGAGAAAAAGCGCTCCACGAGGGTGGAGCGCTTGGAGGCTTAACACGATTAACGCAGCAGTTCCAGTCGGCTTTTTGCGGTGTCGGCCGCTGCTGTACCTGGGTAGTCTTTGACGATGCGTTGTAGGGTTTTTTGTGCAGAAGCGAGGTCGTTTTGTTCTACTTCGCTAGATGCCACCACCATCAGGGCATCGGCAGCACGTGAGCTACCTGGGTGGTCTTTAACCAGTGCTTGCAGCTTTTGGATAGCAGCTCGGAAGTTACGTGAGGCATACAAGGCGCTACCTTCGTAGAAACGTACTTCGTCTAGTTGAGGGCTATTTGGATAGGCATCAATGAAAGCAGAGAATCCGCTGGCCGCTTGTGGATATTGTCCACTACGGTATAAGTCCATGGCGCCTTCGTAAGCAGCTTGCTCTTGAGGGTCATCAAATAGGGTCTGATCAGCGTTGTCACCACCTTGAGCTTGTGAATTCTGCCAGCTGAGTTGCTCTACTTTACCGCGTAGTGTAGCAACCTCTTGGCGCAGCATATCCACTTCGTCTGCCAAACGTAGGCGGGCTTGTTGGTTTTGCTCATTCATTTGACGAATTTGCTGGCGAAGCTCAAGAATAGCGCGTCTCGCTTCGTCATCGGCAAAAGCTTGGGCAGGCACTGCTGTAAACAGAAACAGCGAGGCGAGGGAGGGCAATAACAGTCGGCGTAAAGGCAAGTTCTTCATGTCAGTGTCTCGAGTCAATAAAAACGCCGTGATGGGCAAACTTGCCACCACGGCGTTTAGTGTAAACCAGCTTTTAAAAATTAACGCTGGTAAACGATGTCTGCACGACGGTTTTCAGCGTAGTCGGCTTCGGTGTTACCGTGAGCACGAGGACGCTCTTTACCGAAGCTGATGGCTTCGATTTGGTTGGCGTTTACACCCAGCAGGCTCATCATGCGAGCAACTGCGTCGGAACGGCGTTGACCCAGAGCCAAGTTGTACTCGGAACCACCACGCTCATCTGCGTTACCTTCGATACGGATGTGTTGCTGTGGGTGGCTAGTCAGGTAGGTGGAGTGCATCTCTACCAGACCACGGTACTGCTCAGGAACAACGTAGCTGTCAAATTCGAAGTAGACAGAGCGCTGTTGTGCCAGAGGGCTTTGTGGGTTGAACGGATCCATAATTTGGCCAGAGGATGGGCCGCCGGTAGAACCGCCGCCTGTACCACTGCCATTGTCGTCCAAAGCAACAGAACTACATGCTGCTAATACCATGGACATTGAAGCTAATAAAAAACCTTTAAAAATGCGCGAGCTCATTTGAGTTCCTTTAAAAAAGAGTCACACAGAAAACGAGTTAATTAGTAAATGGACCCCAGGTTGGTTCACGTACTTTTCCGTTCAATGATGACAGGGTTTGCCGCACGCGTCCGTCAACAGATGTTACAGCCAGTACGCTACGTCCGCCTTGATTCGAGCTGTAAAGCACTTGCATGCCATTAGGCGCAAAACTTGGAGACTGGTCGTCAGAACCATTTGTCAGTAGTTGTTCAGAGCCTGTTGCCATGTCTTGAATAGCAACGCGGTATGCACCATTCCTGCGTGTAATATAAACAAGGTTATTGCCGTCGGGAGAAACCTCAGGCGATATATTGTAGCTCCCATTGTAGGTAATGCGACGAGCATCACCACCATTTACGGGGACTTCGTAAATTTGTGGGTTACCACCACGGTCACTTGTGAACACTAACGAGCTGCCATCAGGCGAGAAAGTAGGTTCAGTATCAATCAATGGAGAACGCATGATACGGCGTAATCCGGAACCATCTGCGTTAATGGTATAAATTTGAGAGATACCATCGCGGGACAAAACTACCGCCAATTGCTGGCCATCAGGAGCCCAAGCAGGGGCGCTGTTATTGCCTTTGAAGTTAGCAACAGGTTCGCGTTTACCCGTAGCTAAAGTTTGCACGTAAACCACAGGCTTTTCAGTCTCAAAGCTTACGTAGGCAATTTTGCTACCATCTGGCGACCAAGCTGGCGAGATGATGGGTTGCTGGGAGCGCAGCATGACCTGTGGGTTTTGGCCATCGGCGTCTGCAATTTGCAGTTCGTAGTTGTTGCCATTCTGTAACACATAGGCAATGCGTGTGGAAAACACGCCACGAACACCCGTGATTTTTTCGTAAATACGGTCTGCAATTTGGTGCGAAACACGTCTTAACTCTTTTTCAGAGCCTGCAAAAGCGATCGCATCCATTTCATTTTTATTAACGGTGTCGATCAGACGGTATTGCACGGTGTACTGGCCACCGTCTTGGGTAACAGAACCATATGCCAAATAATCGGCGCCACGATTGCGCCAATCGTTAGGCTCTACGGTGCTGTTTACGTCCAAGGTGCTGCCATTGGTGTTGATCAGTTGAAACTGACCAGAACGGCTAAGGTCGGCACGTATGATTTCGGCCACGGACTGGGCTGCCTGGTTGTTGGCAAAGTCAGCCACGGCGATGGGGTACTGTGTAGCCCCTACACCGGAAATATCCACCCTAAGCTGAGCTTGGGCCGGGCTGGTGCTCAACAGTCCTGCCGCCAGAGCGACAAGCCCGGCGAACATGGAGCGCCAACGGCGGCGGCCCTGGATGTTAGCGGAGTATGCTGCGGTCATGTTCGGTATTCTCCTGATTACTCGTACATACGATATTCGCCATCAATATACGAAGGATAGCGGCCATTAGGCGGTTTGGGGAAGGGCGAGCACTTGGCTATCCCTTTTTGTACTGCATCATCGAACAGGGCAATACCCGATGATCTCAGTATTCGTACACTACGTACCGTACCATCACTATTCAGATCGGCACGATAACTGAGTGTTGGGTTGTTACCTCCACTGCGTGCAGGTGTATTGTAAATGACCTTAGGACGAACGCAGGCACGAACCTGAGCGCCGTAACCGTCATTACCACCGCCACCACCTACTTGGTTGCGGTTAGATGTACCACCTGCAGCACCAGCAATCTGCTGTCCGTCGCCCAACATAGCGGCACGGAAGGCGTCTTCTCTGGCTTTGCGTTCAGCTTCTTCGCGAGCACGGCGTTGTGTTTCAGCACGAACTCGTTGTTCGGCTTCAGCACGCGTTTTACGCTCTGCTTCCTCACGGGCTTTGCGATCTGCCTCTGCTTTGGCACGTTGCTCGGCTTCTTCTCGGGCCTTACGGTCAGCTTCAGCTTTAGCGCGTTGATCCGCTTCTTCACGAGCTTTGCGATCCGCTTCGGCTTTAGCACGTTGCTCTGCTTCTTCGCGCGCTTTACGGTCAGCTTCGGTTCGTGCGCGTTGCTCTGCATCAGCCCGTGCTTTACGGTCGGCTTCCTCGCGGGCTTTACGATCTGCTTCTTCTCGAGCCTTACGGTCTGCCTCTGCTTTTCTGCGGTCTTCCTCGTCTTTCTTGCGTTTGGCTTCGGCCAAAGCAATGTCAGGGTCAACTTCAGGCGGTGCGCTTTGAGCAGGGGTTGGCGTAGGTTCGGGTGTTACTTCCGGTGGTTTAGGTGCCACGGGAGTAGGATCTGGTTCAGGTTGTGGTTCTGGCTCGTCGGGTTCTGCGATGGGCTCGTCTTGGTTTTCGGCAATCGCCACATCGCCCTCGGCCCACAGTTCTATCTGTACAGGGTTAGGAGAGCGAGGTGTGGCAAAGAGACTGATGACCAAAGCAAGCAACAGCAGACCGTGCAGAATCAACGCATACATCAGCCCACGACGCTGGTCTTGGGCTTCTGGTGTGCGTGAATTGTTCTGACGTAATGCGTGCTTGAATACTTTCATACCTACTCGTCTTTATTGACTAGCAGACCCAAGCGGGTAAAGCCCTGACTGCGCAGTTGGTCCATAAGCTCCATAACGGTTTCATAAGGGACTTTGCCATCCGCAGCAATCACGATGGGGTTTTCATTTTGCATCAGCGCTTGAATTTCAGTGATCAGGTTAGCTTTGTCCACGTCTTGGAACTCAGAGCCACCTTCACGTAAACGCAAAGACACTTGTCCTTCTTTGTCTATCTGTACCTCAATAGGCACTGCTGGCACTTCAGATGCCTGACCTACTGTAGGTAAATCGATAATTCCGGGCGTGATCATGGGCGCTGTCACCATGAAAATCACCAGCAGTACCAACATGACATCAATGTAGGGGACCACATTAATGTCATTTTTCAGCCGGCGGCGACCGCGTCCTGTACTGTTACGTATGGATGGCATGCTTATTGCACCTGGCGTTGCAGAATATTCAGGAATTCGTCGATGAAGCCGTCAAAGCGAATAGACAGTCTATCGATCTCTGTGGTGTAACGGTTGTACGCTACTACAGCAGGAATCGCGGCAAACAGACCAATAGCGGTGGCAATCAGTGCCTCAGCAATACCAGGGGCAACAGAAGCCAGCGTAGCGGACTGTGCACCGGATAAACCGATAAACGCATGCATAATCCCCCAGACAGTACCAAGCAAACCAATGTAGGGACTAACGGAACCAGCGGAAGCCAAGAAACTTAAGTTGGTTTCTAGGCTATCTAGTTCACGTTGATACGCTGCACGCATGGCGCGGCGAGGGCCGTCCAGCAATGCTTCACCACGTTGGGATGTGCGGCGGGCTTTTAAGAACTCAGCCATACCTGCTTCAAAAATACGTGCTAATGCACCATGTTCATCACGGCGCGAGCCAATAGATTGTTGCAGGGCGCTTAGATCACCACCTGCCCAGAAATCGTCTTCAAAGTCTCGGGTTTGCTCTGTGGCGCGTTTCAGCGTAGCACGCTTACTGAAAATATACGCCCAAGACAAAATCGAGATACCGAGCAAAATCAGCATAACGAGCTGAACGGGGATGCTGGCATCGAGTAGTAGAGTCAGTAGCGACAGATCGCCTGTGGGTTGCATGGTTAGTCTAATGCCTTTTCCAGAGTAGAACGTAATTCGGGGTTGAACTTAGCTGGTCGCAGATTTTGAGCGTCCACGCAAACCACTTGGACACTACTTTCGCATAACAGTTCAGTATCACGCCAAGCGCTTTGCTGAAAAGTTATAGAGGCAGAGCCAAGGTGTTGGATGGTGCTTTGAATGGTTAGCAGATCGTCTAAACCAGCTGGTTTGCGATATTGTATTTCAACATTCTTGACAACAAATATTTGCCCAGTAGTTGCTGCCATGGAGGACTGGTTGATGCCCAGTCCTCGTAACCATTCAGTGCGCGCACGTTCAAAGAACTTCAGATAGTTGGCATAGAATACAATGCCTCCCGCATCCGTGTCTTCGTAATATACGCGAATCTGTATCATAGTGTTTCCAGTAGGCGCAGAGCCTCTTCTACCACGGTGTCAGGTGCTACTTTTTGTACTACGCCGTCACGTCTTGCTTGCAGTTCTACAATGTTTTCTTGCAGACCACGCTCGCCTACGGTGATGCGTACAGGTACGCCAATAAGTTCCCAATCGGCAAACATCACACCGGGACGAATATCTCTATCGTCAAAAATCACATCCACGCCTTTGGCTTTAAGGGCTTGGTAGATTTTTTCGGCCTCGGCACGAGCGATTTCGCTCTTGTTGAGACCCAAGCCACAAACCACTACCTCAAAAGGTGCAATGGCGCGTGGCCAGATCATACCTTTTTCGTCGTGGTTTTGCTCAATTGCTGCAGCAGCAATACGGCTCACACCAATGCCGTAGCAACCCATTTGCATGATGCTAGGTTTGCCGTCTTTATCTAAGAACGTAGCGTTCAGTTTTTTGGAGTAGGTATCGCCCAAGAAGAACACGTGACCTACTTCAATACCGCGTTGAATAGCCAAGGTGCCGCCACGAGGGTCTGGGTCGCCATGCACGACATTACGCAAGTCAGCAACGGTAGGCTCAGGCAGATCACGGCCCCAGTTCACGCCATCGTAGTGGAAGTCTTCTTCGTTTGCGCCGCAGATGAAGTCGTGCATGTTGGCAACGGTACTATCTACGACCAAGCCTACTGGTTGTTTTGTATTGATTGGGCCCAAGAAGCCAGGCTTGCAGCCAAAAGCTTCAATGATTTCTGCTTCAGAAGCTAAACGGTGGCCTTGTTCAAAGCCTGGTAGTTTGGAAACTTTGACTTCGTTCAGTTCGTGATCGCCACGGATCAACAGCAGCCAGATTTTTGTTGTGGTGGCTTTGGTTTTTTCATCAAGGATGTCTGTAGCCAAAACCACTGATTTCACAGTGTCGGTCAATGGGCGGCCCAACAACTCAGCAACAGCTTCGCATTTGGCGGCGGCAGGGGTGGCGACTTTAGTCAGCTCACGGCTAGGCGCAGCACGCTCAGCAATCAAACATGCAGCTTCGGCCAGTTCCATGTTGGCGGCGTAGTCAGTTTCTGGGTTGTAGACCAGAGCGTCTTCGCCAGTATCTGCAATCACTTGGAATTCGTGACTACGTGAACCACCAATAGAACCGGTGTCGGCAGCAACAGCGCGGAACTCCAAGCCTAGGCGAGAAAAGATTTGCATGTAGGCATTGAACATGTTGTCGTAGCTCGCTTGTGCTGACTCAACATCACGGTCAAAAGAGTAGGCATCTTTCATGGTGAACTCACGGCCACGCATCAAACCAAAGCGAGGGCGGCGCTCATCACGGAATTTTGTTTGGATGTGATAAAAATTCACAGGCAACTGACGCCAGCTGTGAATTTCATTGCGGGCAATATCAGTCACCAGCTCTTCAGAGGTGGGCTGCAGGATGAAGTCACGATTGTGTCTATCCTTGATTCTCAACAGTTCGGCGCCATATTTATCCCAACGGCCAGACTCTTGCCACAGCTCGGCGGGCTGTACTACAGGCATGAGCAATTCCAGTGCGCCGGCGCGGTCCATTTCTTCGCGCACAATTTTCTCAATCTTGCGCAATACTTTCAGGCCCAATGGCATGTAGGAGTAGACGCCGCCAGCAGCGCGGCGAATCATACCTGCTCGAGTCATTAGCTGATGGCTAGCAACTTCGGCTTCTGTAGGGGCTTCTTTTAAGGTATTAATGTGATACTGGCTTGCATGCATGGTAGTGAACTCAAGTGATACGTATAATTAAAGTAATTGTATTGAATTTTGCATAGAGGTGGCCCATGTTAGACCGTGAAGGCTACCGTCCCAATGTTGGCATCATTCTGGCAAATCGCAAGAATGAAGTGTTCTGGGGGAAACGAATCCGGGAACATGCCTGGCAGTTTCCTCAAGGAGGCATCAACTACGGTGAAAGTCCGGTGCAAGCTATGTACCGGGAGCTTTACGAGGAAGTTGGTTTGCTTCCCGAACACGTGCGTATTTTGGGGCGGACCCGCGATTGGTTACGGTATAACGTTCCCAATCACTATATACGTCGTGAATCACGCGGCCACTATAAAGGGCAAAAACAAATTTGGTTTTTGCTGCGTATGGTGGGACGTGATAGCGATGTTAGCTTGCGTACCTCCTCTACACCTGAATTCGATGCATGGCGTTGGAGCCAGTATTGGGTTCCTATGGATGCCGTCATCGACTTCAAACGTGAGGTGTACCTGCAGGCACTTAACGAGCTATCAAGTCTGTTGTTCAAACACAGGCAAGAATCCCGTTATTTGAGGCAACGTCTACATCCCAGCGGTAAGGTAAAGACAGCAGCTAAAAGTCTAATTTTACCGTCTGAATGACAAAGCATGGCGACACACCTCGTGGTGTGTCGCTTTTTTTTATTTAGGATTGCAGTGGTTGTGATTTCCCGAGCAGGGTAATCAGACTAGAGCTATCTAGTCGACCACCGCCTTGCTCTTGCACTTGTGCGTACAGTTGATCAATTAGCGCTGTGATGGGCAGGCGGGCACCATTGTTGCGGGCTTCGTTAAGTATCAAGCCCAAGTCTTTGCGTACCCAGTCAACGGCGAATCCAAAATCAAACTCACGATCTAGCATGGTTTGGCTGCGGTTGTGCATTTGCCAGCTAGAGGCTGCACCACCACCAATCACTTTAACGACGCGCTGCATATCCAAACCGGCGTTTTCACCAAATGCTAAGGCTTCGGCCAAGCCTTGAATCACGCTGACTACGCAAATTTGGTTCACCATTTTGCATAGCTGACCAGAACCAGTGTCACCCAACAGTTCGATGATAGTGCCGTAGTGCTCCAGATAAGGCAGGGCTTTTTTGAAGTTACTCTCAGAGCCGCCGCACATAATGCTGAGCTTACCGGCTTCGGCACCGCTTTGGCCTCCCGAGATAGGCGCATCCATAAAACCTACTGACTTTTCTGCGCAGACGCTGGCCATTTCACGGGCCACATTAGCAGAGGCAGTGGTGTGATCAATAAATAAGCTACCGGCTTTGGCGTGTAGCAAAGCACCATTTTCGCCTTGAATAACCTCGCGCAGGTCATCGTCATTACCCACACAGAACATCACAAAATCAGCATCACGTGCTGCTTCGGCTGGCGTAGTAGCGACATGATTGCCGAACTCAGCTTGCCATGCCAGCGCTTTGCTGTGCGTGCGGTTGTACACGGTGACATGGTGGCCCGCTTGTGCAAGGTGGCCAGCCATCGGGAACCCCATTACCCCTAAACCTATAAAGGCTACTTTTGCGGAGGTTAGCGGGGCATACATTTTTTTCTGTATAGAAGGCATGGAGTTCTCCTAGTGAAGCTGCGATGCTAGGGATTTACGAGTGAAAAGGTTAAGGGTTACGATCATGCCTGTGTGAAGGCATTCCTGTCCAGTTTAGAATAATTGTAAGGTGTGGCATCAGGGCGATTTTTGCGCTGTACTGTCTTTTTTACCATTAGCTAGGCTGTTCAGGGTTATGATGTGCACATGTTTTGAATGGTTCTGACTACTCGTCTACTACATAACTATGCTCCAGGATCTTAACCATCTAGCCGATAGACTTAGTGCGTTGGCCGCGTACGCCACCCAACTCAAGTCTGAGCGGTCCGCTCTATTGTCACGCATCAAAACCCTAGAAGGGGAGTGCGCGTCATTACGAGAACAGTTAGACAAGCAGCAAGCCGACTATGCGTCCATGGCGGAAATATCGGTGCGACACCAAGCAGACGTTGATGCTGCACGCAAACAGGCCGAACAGGTGCAGGAGGCTCTGTTTGTAGAGCTGGTTCAGCACCAAGATGAAGCCCAAAAGCTTAGAGACCAGCTGGAACTTAGCTTAGGTCATAATCACGAGTTGCGTCAGGTTGCTGAACAAGCGCGTGATCAAGTCACCGCTGTATTGCAGCGTTTGCCAGGCCATATCGAGCAGGAATAAGACATGGAACGTATTAATATCACTCTGTTAGGGCGCGAATACACCTTGGCGTGCGCACCTTCTGAGAAGGCCGATTTGCTGTCTGCGGTAGCGCACGTAGAAAAACGTATGAAGCGCGTGCAAGATAGCGGTAAAATAGTGGGTAACGAACGCATCGCTACCATGGTTGCTATACAGTTGGCTTTAGAATTCCTGACATTGCGCGCTCCGGATGGCCCACTGAGTAACCTTGCATTAGGCGATTTCAAGCGTAAAATAGAAGACATGCATCAGTTGATTGATCAAGTTGTTGGTCCAGAGGCTGTAGCTCGTTAAAGATTCGATCCATGCTTATGGCGATGGATCACCCAGTAAGTCCCTGCCGTGTTCGTGACGTGGCTATATATTCCTTGAACCAATGCTTATGGCATTCAGGTCGCTGGATTTATAAGCAGGAGCGATCGCTACAAGATAGCGAACCCGAAACTTATATGATGGCGGCCAATCTTTGGACCCTCGGTTCCCAGGATGCCAGCCTTGACGGCACAGGTGGGGCAATTTTCAAAGCTCGTTGCATTTTGCAACGGGCTTTTTTTGTTAAGGAGTTTCTATGCGGACTAAACGAACCCTTTCTCCCAAAAAAGCGGCAGCAGCAATCCTCGCTGCATATGGGATGTTGGCCCTGCCATTAAGTGCAATGGCAAACGAAGAGGAAACCTCTAAAGCGCTACAGCGTCCGCCCGTCATTAGTCTGCAGTCCGAAGCGTTTGCTGAGGTAGAGCAAGATACAGTGACGATTTATCTAGCGGCAGAGTTCGATGATGCTCAGCAAGCAAACGTAGATAAAAAATTACGTGAAGCGCTAGAGGCCGTATTGGCCGAGGGGCGTAAGCAAGATGTGGTGAAGGTGAGTAGCGGTAACTACCGTGTTTATCCAAATAGCGATAGAAAGGGCGTTATTACCGGATGGAGAGGCCGTGCAGAGGTGCAGTTGGAGTCCACCAACGTACCAGCAGCAAGTGAGCTAGCGGCTAAACTGTCTAAAGATATGCCCATTGCTGGCCTGAGTTTCTCGGTCTCCCCAGAAACACGTGCCAAACATGAAGAAACCCTAACAGAAGACGCAATCAAACGTTTCCAAAGCCGTGCCAAGCAAATTGCATCCAGCATGGGGTATACGGATTTTCGTTTGAATGAGGTGAATGTAGGTGGTTCAGGTGGTTATTTCCGTCCACCTGTGATGCGTGCAATGGCGGCAGACGCTGGCTCATTCAAAGCAATGGGCTCAGAGAGCATGCCGCTAGAAAGTGGTACAGAGCAAGTTAGTGTGTCGGTGAATGGTTCTGTTTACCTGCTCGGAGGAAAATAAACAGGCCTACCAGTACCATAGGTAACGACAACAGCTGGCCCATAGAAAGGCCAGCTGTGAGTAAGCCCAAGAAACTATCTGGTTCGCGGGTGTACTCAACAATAAAGCGGAAAAAACCATATCCCATTAAAAATAGGCCGCTAGTTTTGCCCGTCGCGCGTGGCTTGCTGCTGTATAGCCAAAGAATAATAAACAGCAATATGCCTTCCAGCGCCATTTGGTATAGCTGAGATGGATGTCGTGCAATACCGTCTTGTGCTTGTGGAAATACCATTGCCCATGGCATAGAGCTAGCTCTTCCCCATAGTTCGCCGTTGATAAAATTTCCTAATCGACCAGCGGCTAAACCTAGCGGAACCAAGGGGGCAAGAAAATCACTTACTGTGAAAAAGCTGATTTTTCGCTTATAGGCAAATAGTGCCATAGCTGCTAGTACGCCTAACAGACCACCGTGAAAGGCCATGCCGCCTTGCCAAATGTAGAAGACCTCTAGTGGGTGCTGTAAGTAATAGGCGGGTTTATAGAACAACACATAGCCTAAACGCCCACCCAAAATCACGCCTGCTACGCAATAGAAAATCAGGTCTTCTAAGCCTTGGCGGTTGACGGGGGCTAAACCTTTGCGTATTCGCGCTGTGCCCAGCATCCATACCAATGCAAAGCCAATTAAGTACATCAAACCATACCAATGAATGGCAATGGGGCCAAGTTGTAGGGCAATGGGGTTGAACTGTGGGTGTACAAGCATAGTTATGTAGGTCAGTGTCATGCAAAAGCCATGTTTGAGATGGCTGTTCAGAGAGGCGGTAACCATTATGACAGATGTTGATTGCACTCGTTCCCTGCTATAGCGCGTAGTGGCTTTCTGCAATGGCCAGAACGATGGTGTATGGATCAAAAGTTCTATGGGTAATGTTGCTTATGGTTTTCAAGGGTTCAGTGAGCGCGAAATCTGTAGAAAAAGCGGGATGATGAGGCGGTGTGAAGGGCGGGAGTGGAGGTATCTGTCAGAGTTATCTGATAGGGATACGAGAAATATCTATTGCCTAATTGATGCAGGTTCTGATTTTGTTTTTATAAAACTTATGGAAATAAAAAAGAAAATAAGAAAATATATTCTTGGATATATGTTGATGGGGTTTAAGGTATGAAATCGTAGTGTTTCGTCTGGCGATACTTTATATGTATTTGTTTTGACAGGCGAAACAGAATGGAGTTTTTATTGACTGCAAATTTATTTGGGTGAAAGAATGAGTTGATAATAATTAAAGGATCATCCATATGAAGAGGGGCTATAAAAATAACGATTTCATTAGGCTGGCTGATAGTCCCAAAGAGCGTAGTTTCGTATATGCCTTAGGGCGAGGCTTTGAGTTACTAAGGTGCTTTGGTGCAGATGAGCGTTTCGTGGGGGTGGCAGAGCTCTCCAGACGATCAGGCATTCCCAAGCCTTCGGTAGCGAGATTGGCTGGTACGTTGGTCAAGCTGGGGTACTTGGACTTCTCACCAAAACTCTCCAAGTACTCATTAGGTATAGGCGTGGTGTCTTTGGGGCATGTGTTTTTGTCTAGCTTATCCGTGCGCGATAAGCTGAGGCCCTTGTTGCAGCGTTTGGCTGAGTATGCGCAAATCACCGTATCTCTAGGAATGGGAGATAGGCAGAGCATAGTATGCATAGATAGCATACGAGGTAGTTCTGTCTTGGATACGCGTAGTAGTGATATTGGAGTGCGGTTGCCGTTGGCAAGTACGTCTATGGGTAGGGCGTATGTGGCGGGTTTGCCAGAAGCCCAGCGTCATGTGTTGCTAGAGCAATTACGTGATGTGGATTTACATGCCTGGGCAAAAACAGAGGCAGGAATTACTCAAGCCTTGTACGACTATAGGCTACGGGGTTTTTGCGTGTCTTTAGGAGAATGGAAAAAAGGAATTAATGGTGTGGCCGTTCCATTTTTTGATGCTGATGGGAATTACATGGTTGTAGACTGTAGTGCTGCAGATTTTGTATTAAGTAAAGATAAAATAGAAAATGATATAGGGCCAAGGGTGATTAATATTATAAAAAGTATATCTGCTAATAAATATAATAAGTTTTATAGGTTGTGATTGGTGCGGTGCTTTTGTAGATATAGGTAATAGGAAGGCGAGTCTAAAAAATAATGTTATGCGGTGGTTCTATAAGTGACTGAAAAGTAGAGGTGTAGGCTCTGTGTAATTTCATCACCTTGTTATTTGTCATGGTACTGGCAAGAATGTAGTCTGATAGAGCTAGCTGGGCTTTAATGCCTCGGCAGATTAGGTATCATAAGAGGGAAGCTGATGCTTTGGCTTTATCGGTAAGCTCTATTATCTGTGCGTGGCTCACGTGTATAGGGTGATGATTAGTACAGGAGACGAGTTATGGACAAGCATGAAGACAGACAAATAGAGACCGCTCTTTTGGGTGGCGGGTGCTTTTGGTGTCTGGAGCCGGCATTCGCGCAATTGGATGGTGTGGAGCAAGTGTTACCAGGATACGCCGGAGGCAAACTGGAAAATCCTAGTTATGAAGAGGTCTGCGCTGGGCATACCGGTCATATTGAGGTGGTGCAAATCCGCTTTGACCCACTACGTATAGATTTTGAGGAGTTGTTGGCGGTATTTTTCGCCATACACGATCCCACTACCTTAGATAGGCAGGGTAATGATGTGGGGGCGCAATATGCATCGGTAATTTTTTACCAATCCCAGCAGCAGCGTCATCAGGCTGAAGCAATGATTCAGAAGGTGACACAGCTATTATCTAAACCTGTGGTCACGCAATTGCGTCCTGCTAGCCGTTTTTGGTCAGCGGAAATGGTGCACCACGAATATTACGAACGTAACCCACAACAAGGCTACTGCCGGGTCATCATCGAGCCTAAGTTGCGAAAGTTTCGAGAGCAGTTCCGCGGGCGATTGAAAAAGGCCTAGTGCTAACAAGTGTATATGTGTAGTACCGCTGATATCTTCGTGATGCACGCAGTCAGTATGTACAAACAGCTGCAGTGTTTAAAAAGAGCTCTATATATAGAGCCCTTTTTATATAGATAGGGTAAGGCGTGAAGTTTCAGTCTTGATTTCAGAGAAAGGGCGCTGGGGACGGCGCGTGTCCATATGCTCGGAGGACAATGACGCATCATTGTTCTATCTATATAGAGAACAGTGCTGAAAAGCTCCTTCAGTCACAGGTGAGTATGGCGAAGGTTTCCATTACATACACATAGGCTCTATATATAGTAGGTTGGTGTTTTGCTAGCGACAGATTTGTAGACGCATAAGTACGTTGGTGGTTTTTGTTGGTCTAGCGTTCGACTACCACTACCACTACCACTACCACTACCACTACCACTACCACTACCACTACCACTACCACTACCACTACCACTACCACTACCACTACCACTACCACTACCACTACCACTACCACTACCACTACCA